>NZ_JAKFZS010000035.1 GCF_021654285.1 Pseudoalteromonas luteoviolacea
TCAGAGGTCAAAACGGCTCATTTCACCTTGCGCGAAAAGAATGCCAGCGCTTCGCGCTGTGTCATTAACCTTTCGCACGATATTCACCTTGCGCAAAAGAAATGTACTCACTGCGTTCGTTGTCATTAACCTTTTGCACTATGGTTTCTCACCCATAAAGGTTGTTTGCTGCATCAAGATGGGTAAGCTTCGCGTATCTAACTTACAAGATGCGGCATATTAAAGGTGTTGAGTGAGAAATAAGTTTATTTTGTGAAGGAGAGATTGGATGAGAATGATTGCGGAGGAGGGGAACGAGGAAGTATAACTACTTCCTCGATAAAGATTAAAGTTCGAAAGGTGCAACACCAACAGCTTTCATTGTATAGCCTGTTTGCGCTAGGTCGCTTTTATGACTTTCTACCTTGATGGTACCTGTCACGGTTATCGCATCATACAAGCTGTCAATTGGGACACCATTTTTGATTTTTACATGCACGATTTGGTTGGGCGGTGGCGGTGGCACATGGATACAGGCTCCAAAATATGGCACGAGTAAAAACTCAGTAATGACTTCACTATTACCTTCAAGAGGCACCACGAAGCCTGGTAAGCTAACGCTTTTACCATCGAGTGCTTTTACTACAGGCGCGTCTAAATCAGGTTGCACCCAGTTTTTATCATCGCCATCATGGCTAGCGGCTTCCTGATTGCTGATCTGCTCGTGGCCCTCAGGAATTAAATCGTCCCAAAAGATCTCTTTAGGTGGTGCCGCTATTACGGATAAAGACATAAGCATCACAGTGAGTGAGACAAACCAAGATGCTAATCGAGTTGAATACATAAAAATCCTCTTAAACTTTGATACTCATGCCATCATTGAGTGAGTAAAAATACGCACGAATAGCAGGAATTGCACCGATAATTGTACCTGAGACCATAATAACGCCTAGCAAGAGTAGTTCATAGCTGCTGAGCATGGATATTGTGATAGAAATACCGAATTGTGCTTGTAATACACCTTTGCCGACTACTATGAGAAAGTAGAACAGTGCAACGCCTAACATACATCCAAGTGCGGTGATGAGGACTGCTTCACTGGTCATTAAAGCAAATATATGTCTAGGTCTGGCTCCTACAGATCTGAGTATTGCGAGCTCTCTGCGGCGTTGGTTAAGTGACGATAATAAAGTTGTTAGCATACCGAGTAAGCTTATCAATACAACCACACCGGAAAAAAGGAGTAAGATTTTTTCCACGATATCTAGCATGCTCCAAAGCTCTCTTAGAGTAACGCCAGGCATAATGGCAGAAAGTGCCTCAGGTTTGTATATATTGATATTTCGGCGTATTTGTAATGTGTAGAAAGGAGAGTCAAACCCCATCAAGAAAGCGGTAATTTGCTTAGGTTGACCGATTAAATCTCCTGGTTGACTGTTCAGGTTCTCATAATTATGACTTTGGTGGTCGTGGTCGTGGTCGTGGTCGTGGTCGTGGTCGTGGTCGTGGTCGTGGTCGTGGTCGTGGTCGTGACCCTCAGAGCTATCTTTGCGCCCGGTGGTGTGTTCAGTACTGTGCTTTGGACCATGCATTAACTCAATGGCTTTGAGTGGGACGTGCAGTGTTTTATCTACCGGTGTCCCTGTCGGTTCTAAAATACCAACAATCACCAAAGGGTTGTCATTATGATGATGAAAGCTAGTATTACCCATGCCATGCGCAACCACAATCTCTTGCCCTAGGTAGTAGTGGAGCTGCTTTGCAACCTCACTGCCGATAACCACTTCTTGTGCGTTGTGATAAGGCCTACCATGCTCGAATTGCAGCGTTTGTTTACTGCCATAACGATAGTGTTTGAAGTAGTTATCGTCACTGCCAAGTACTGAGAAGCCTTTATGGCTGTCTCCCAAGCTGATTGGAATTGTCCATGCCACGCCTTTTTGTGCTTTGATATATTCATAGCTTTGCCAAGACAGACCATTATTTGCATGACCAATGCGAAAAACACTGGATAGCAGGAGTTGAATATCTCCTGTGCGTGCACCCACAATCAAATCGGTACCTGAAATTGTATTGCTAAAGCTTTGCTTGGCTTCTTGTCTTACTCTTTCGATTGACAGCAGTAGCATGACACTAATTGCAATGGTAAAGAGGGTAAGAAGCACACTGGCTTTTCGATTTATGATGCTTTTAAATGCGAGGTTGATTAATGTCACAGGCTCGCTCCATTTATGTCTGCTAGGCTGACTTTTCGATCAAATAAAGGTGCAAGACTTGCGTCATGGCTGACGAACAATATCGTCGCCTGATACTGTTGTGCTTGTTCAAAAAGCTGTCTAATAAAAATATCTCTGTTATCTGCGTCTAATGCAGAAGTGGGCTCATCGGCGATAATGAGCTCAGGTCGTCCTATGAAGGCACGCGCTGCAGCAACGCGCTGTTGTTGACCAATACTCAGTTCATTTACAGCCCGGTGCTGAGTATTCTCATCTAACCCTAATTCATCGAGTAATCGTGTTGCTTGCGATGTTGCAGTGGCGCCCTCAGTTTTTAAGTTTGCTTGCCTACGCTTAGAAAAATTACAGCCTAAGACAACGTTATCTATGGGGCTTAAATAAGGCAGCAAGTTAAAGTTTTGAAAAATAGTGCCAATGTGATCGGCTCTAAACTTGTCTCTTTTAGCGTCATTGAGTGCGCTAAGATCTTCATTCAATATTTTTATATTGCCTTGCTGGGCGCACTGAATGCCTGCAAGCAAGCTGAGTAATGTCGATTTGCCACTGCCACTGGGGCCATGCAAAAACAGTCGCTCGCCGGTTTTTATTTGTAGGTCTTTGATTTGTAGTGTCGGGTTGGATTGCCCCGGCCAACTGAACGTGAGATCTGATATTTGGATCATGTAACCATCTCTTAGTACCGAGTTTTGTTCATGTTAGCGTAGAACAACGCAGGACTAAACTAAGTTTCGCTAGGTTGGTCTAGTATTGCGTTAAACAATTGTGATTTTGGTTGTGCTCGATTATCATACCCCCCTCTAACCCCCTCTGTATTATGCGTCCTTTAGCAAGATGCAACCGTTCTCTATGGAGATACAATGAGTAGCTACAAAGTTCTAGACGTCAATGACGATCTACCAATTCGCACTAAAGGTGCAGTTCACAGTGGTAAAGTTCGCTCGGTTTATTGGTTAACCGATCAAGACAGCGCCAGATTAATCGAAGAAAAAGGCTATGATGTTCCTAAAGGTACTGAGCTTGCGATCATGGTTATTTCAGATCGTATTTCTGCGTTCGATTGCATCTGGCAAGGTGAAAATGGCTTAAATGGTGTACCAGGTAAAGGTATTGCACTAAACAGCGTTGCAGCCCACTGGTTTAAACTATTTGATGAAGCAGGTCTTGCCGGTAATCATATTGTTGATGTTCCTCACCCATACGTGTGGATTGTTCGCAAAGCGAGTACCGTTCGCGTTGAGGCAATTGCCAGACAATACATTACAGGCAGCATGTGGCGTGACTACAGCAAAGGCATTCGAGATTTCTGCGGTATTCAACTGCCAGAAGGCCTACAAGCTCACCAGAAATTAGAAGAAGTACTTATTACACCTTCGACTAAAGGCATTATTTCGGGTGTTGAAGGTGTGCCAGAAGTTGATGATGTAAATATTACGCGTGCTAATATCACTGACAACCTAGATGCATTCAATTTTAAATCAGCTGATGATGTTACACGTTATGAGCAGTTACTCAGTGAAGGCTTTAATCTGATTTCTAAAGAGTTAAATAAACTTGATCAAATCTTCGTTGATACCAAGTTTGAGTTTGGCTATGTTGAAGACTCAGATGGTAAAACTCGCTTAATTTACATCGACGAAGTTGGTACGCCAGACTCTTCTCGAATTTGGGATGGCCCAGCTTATCGCGATGGCAAGATTGTGGAAAACTCGAAAGAAGGCTTCCGCCAGTTATTAATTAACAATGTACCAGACAGTGACGTATTGCTAAATAAAGACCGTATGCTTGAAAGAGAATCTTTGGCTCAGTCTTATAAATTACCACAAGATGTGATGATGTCTGTATCAGACACATATGTTGGCATTGCGAGTAAAATTGTTGGCAAAGATCTTGTCATTCCTCAAGACCCTCGTGCAGAGGTCATCGCTATTCTTGATGAGCAATATGCTCTTATAGACTAGTGTTTTAAGATGCCTAGCAGTCAATGACTTAAATGATTGCTAGGTACCTGTGCTCCCTTCTTAGATTTTCATTGCCAATCAACTGTACTGAGCAATACAACATAACCGGGTAGAAAGTTCCTTACTGTTCCAAGAGCGTTTTGAAGTATTAAATATTCGTTTTTTATCAACTAGAGCACACGATTTGATGGCTTTCAGCTATATTTTTAAAGGCAAGCATCGATTTATTTTTGGCAAGTAATAGTAGCAACGTGACGAGTGTTGAAATAAATGAAATATATTACTAAAAATAACGGTCTATAAATTGGATTAGCCATAACTGTGTATCAATGAAGGCATAATATAGGTCCAATAATTGGGTCTGTATATCACCGTCTGCAATCTCTACTCGTTGATATCTGAAAGGAACATTATGGGCACAAGTTTTAAAAACCGAATAATTATTTTGTGCGTTGGCCTCGTATTAATAACCGCGATAGCCAGCCTTGCGGGCTTCTGGTGGTCGACTAGTGAGTTCAAAGAGCGCCAAGTGCAACAGGATATTCAAAAAGCGCAGAGCGTCTATCAACAGTATTTAGTTGCCAGAGAACGATTATTGGTGACGGCTGCATCTGTTTTGACTCAGGACTTTGGCTTCAAACAAGCCGTCGCAACTAGAGATGCCTCTACGATAAGTAGCGTGCTGTATAACCACAGTCAGCGAATTAATGCAGAGCTGATGCTGCTATTGGATGTACGCGGTAAGCTTATTTCTACCAATCAAAATCAGCTTGAGTTACCGCAAGATATGCGACCCTTAGTGAAAGAGCTTCTCGCATATGAGAAACGTTCTGCATTTGTGGTGTTAGATAAAAAATTGTATCAGGCTATCATTTTACCAGTTAAAGCGCCCAGAACCATTGCATTTACGATTGTTGGTTTTGTCGTTGATGAACCCATTGCAGAGCAGTTAAAGGGGCTAACGGGGATGGAGATGAGTTTCATTAGCCAAGGCGAGCGGATGAAAGCAAGCTCTATTCAATTGCCTGAAGATAGAGATTTGTTTACTTATTTGCACGATCAAAAAATTAGCCGGTGGTTTGGTGAGTATCCTATTTATGTCAATGCAGAAGTCGCTTTGCCCTCCTTAACTGCTGTGCCTGTTAGTTTGGTACTCAGCGCTGATTTGCGGGATGAATATGAAGAGTTTGACCAACTTGTTCTGACGATTGTGTTTCTTTCTTGTATTACGATGTTATTTGGCTTTGTCGCCAGTGGGTTTTTAGCGCGTAATTTGGCGACTCCGCTTCAGCAGCTTACTGTTATGGCGAGGCGCTTTGCAAAAGGTGATTATCACGCGCAAATTCACGAAACGCGCCCTACCAAAGAGATATGTCAGCTGGTCAATGCTTTTCATGAGATGGGCGATGATATTCAAGCACGGGAAAAGAAAATCCGCTATCAAGCAAGTCATGATGCTTTGACGGGCTTTTATAATCGGACTTCGGCATTGCCGATATTAGATGCTTTATTCTCAACTGAGCAGGTTTACTATCTATTGGTAATTGATATCAAAGGACTTAGGCATATTAACGATAAATTAGGCCCACGTATTGGAGATAGTTGTATTCAAGCTGTCGCAGAGCGAATCGAGCAGGTCACCGCTGACTTTGAGGGGCTTAATGTAAGGCTCGGAGGAGATGAGTTTTTAACGGTACTTTTAGCCAAAGCTAACTCAACGATGGAGCAATGCGTTGACAGCTTTTTGAATAAACTCAACCCCAGTTATACAGTGCATAACTTTGATATAAATTTACGCTTTAGCGTTGGTGTGGTGCATATCCCAGAGCAAGCCGATAACGCGGATGATAGTATCCGGCGCGCTTTAATCGCTGCCGACAATGCTTCTCATGGCGTGGAGGATGTCTATTTTTATCAAACAGGAGAAGATGAGGCATATTTAGAAAGGTTAGAAATTGTCGATGAGCTTAAGCAAGCTCTGGTCGCTGATGATGGGCAGCTTTTTATGACATTTCAGCCAAAGTTGAATATGCGTACAGGCGTAGTTGATAAAGTAGAGTCTTTGATACGCTGGAAGCGTAGCAATGGAGATTGGGTTTCACCTGAATTGTTTATCGATCTTGCGGAGCAATCAGGTTTAATCGTTGATTTAACACAATGGGTGTTACGGACCGTTATATCACAAATTTCTGCGTGGTCAGCGCAAGGTCTCACAATGAAAGCCGCTATTAATGTATCAGCGCAAGATATTGCGGATGCTGAGTTTATTCCTCACCTCGTCGCTATGTTAAAAACATATTCAGTGCCTGCCAACCTTATCACTATTGAGCTAACTGAGCGTGATATGATCGAAAATGAAGAAAAAGGGATTGCTGCTTTGATCGCGCTTAAAGAGATTGGTGTACACATTTCTCTAGATGATTATGGTGTTGGGCAAACATCTTTAGGCCGTCTCAAAATGTTACCAATTGACGAGTTGAAACTCGATAAAGTATTTATTTTAAAGCTAGCTGGATCGCATCAGGATCAATGCATTGTCCGCTCTACTATTAGCTTAGGACATCAACTTGGTTTTTCTGTGGTTGCAGAAGGTGTTGAGGATGTAGAGTCGTTAAAACTCCTAGAAGACATGAAGTGTGACTATGCGCAAGGTTATTACTTAAGCCGCCCATTAAAGGCAGATGATTTTACTCTGTGGTTAGGGCAACATCACAAGGCTGTTTAAGTATGCTCAGATTACTGTTGTGAGCGCGTCAGTAATCGCTTTGGGGGTAATGTCTCTGATCATTAGTGATTTAGATAAAGACATTGAATTATGGTGCAGTGCGATTAAATTACTTCTCTTTGGTGCGACATTAGACCAAGGAGACGTGCCTTGACCAATAACGGCGACACACGGCGTCCCGCAGGCTGAGGCAATGTGCATTGGGCCAGAGTCAATAGAAATCATCGCGTCCATAGCGCCGATGGTATCAACTAATATATCCAGTGACATTGAGCCTGCAAGGTTTGTGATTTTTTCGCCATTTTCACCCGCCTTGAATCGGAGTGTTTCCATTTCCTCTCGTTCCGCTTTATCACCTAATAAATATAAGTGTATATCATCACGCATGGTTAAATTGTTGAGTAACTCTAGCGACAAGTCATGGGGATAATGACGGTCCCCTTTAACAGAACCACCAAGATAGAGTGCGACGTTGCGTTTTTTACTTAAAGCGCATGTTGTTTTTTTAGGTATTAACTTTGGGGCGCTAAATTGCTGGAATGGTCGGCCATGAGGAATATTGATAAGCTGGCAATAACGGTAAATATAGTGTTCAGATTGATTAAGTTTTAATGCGTGGCTCAGTAGTGGGCTTCTTGCATTTTGTGCATAGCCGATAATGTTTTTAACACCAGCAAGCTTGAGTAGTAGCGCTTCTCGAAGTGAGCCGCGCAATAATACCGCGATGGAAATATCAAGCTGCTTTAGCTCTTTGGCCATTTTGAATAGACTATGCTTCTCTTCTTCACAGTATCGTTTATCACTAATAAACTCGGCACCGTAGTGCGCTGCGCGAGTGAATAAGTGTGACATAAATGGCCTGCCCAGTACGTACACACGTTGCGTGGGATATAGTTTTTTCAAAAGCTCTAAAGCTGGTAGGGTATTGATCGCATCGCCGATGAACTTTGGCAATACAACTAAGATAGCGCCATCTACTTGATTTGAATCAATGATCTGATTACCCATAAACATTATTTGAGATATGCATTAAAGCCCCCTAGTATAGCGCTTGCGGTGCTGGAATTTAACTGAAACTAATTAAATAAGTGTTCGAAATGGTAAAAAACTTAAAAAGTAGTCAGTGGTTGTACGAAAATAGAGAAGATGTGACTATTCTTGACTCAGGCATTGTGAAGCCCGGCGAGTCAGGAGACTATCAGCCAGCAGCGATTATTCCTGGTGCACTTCGATTCGATATAAGTCATACCTTTAGCGACCATGCATCTGCATTGCCTAACATGATGTGTTCAAGCAGAGTTTTTCAAGCTGAGGCCAGGCAACTGGGGATAAATAACTCGGATACGCTTGTTGTATATGACGATAAAGGATTGTTTAGTGCTGCACGTGCGTGGTGGATGTTTAAATCAATGGGGTTTGAGCATGTGTATGTGTTAGATGGAGGGTTAAAGCAATGGCAAGCGTGTGGCTTTGATACGGCCTCTGGCTATGCTAGTGCTCAAAGTCTTGGTAATTTTACAGCAAGGCCAAAGCCGCACTTTTTTATCAACCATAAAACGGTCCTAACCGGAATAAACTGTCAAGATACTTTACTGTTTGACGCCAGAGGTGCAAAACGGTTTGAGGGTTCAGGAAGTGAACCTCGTCAAGGGCGTCAAGGTCATATCCCCAATAGTGTTAATTTGCCCTATAGTAGTTTGTTGACTGAAGAGGGGTTGTTAAAACCCATCTCTGAAATAGCTGAGTGCTTAGCTTCTCTGGGCGCAGAGTCAAACAAGACAATGCTCCAATTTAGCTGTGGTTCGGGAGTCACAGCATGTATTTTGGCATTAGTTGCGACAGAATGCGGTTATACCCGCTTACAGGTATATGATGGTTCGTGGAGTGAATGGAGTAAGTTAGAAGGCGCACCGATTGAGATAGGCCCTTCATAATTAAGTTTGTTGTGCAAATATCACTGTGAAAAAACCGTGCTTTGCAATGTATTACCTGACCAAAAAGGGGGGATATAAAGTGTTTGCATGTTTTTATTATTAAGCGCGGCATGTAGAGGCAATGTTGCAATACCTGTCAGTGCGATGCTATCGATATTTGGCACTTTGATGAGTCTGACTATGTCCCGTTTACCAAGTTGAGCGATAGACGGAATAAAAGGCCTAAGTGAAGAAATAAGTGCATCAAGGCATGCTTCACTGATATCACTGCCGATGATGATAGTCTGAGTATTCAGCAATGACTCTAAAGTGTGAATCGCAATTCGCAGCGGCTCAGCGGCTTGCGTTATCCACTTTTTACACATTGGGTGACTTAATGGATCTAATTGCTCAATGGGGATCGTGTCCTCATCACAGCCGTCGAGAAAGGTTTTTAGTGCGTTAATCGACGCGTACTTATTTAAGGTCCCAAGCTCCGCGGTGCCTTCATCTTGATCGGGGGTGACAAATATATCGCCGATAGCCCCAGTCAGCCCGTTTTGTCCAAGCATGATCAGCCTATCATATACGACCGCAGCTTCTACTTTATTGCCCAAATGCAGATACACAAAATTATGTAATGTTTTGGCTTCGCCAAATAGCATTTGGTAAGCTGCGCATGCTGAAGCGGTATTTTCTAATGCGATAGGTAGATTAAGTAATTCACTTAATTGTGATTGCAGATGTTGATTAACTTGATGCTGAGATACTGCGTCAGTTTGGTCTGTCTGAATAGATAAGCCGCCAGCGAATATCGCTTCAAAGCTAATACCACTTGTCGCTATGAACTTTTCTAACTCTTGTTTGATGTCTTGTGCGTTAGGTTGAGTTACTAGGTCTTTGGCTGTTTTGCTATGACACTCACCATTGAGGTAATACAAGCCTAACTCTAATAAATTGGGACTCACTCTAATTGCGCAGGTAAATGCCGCATGTTTATTTAAACACAGCATTTTAGAGGGTTTACCTGCGCTCTCAGTTCTCTTGACGCCGATTTCCTCAACGAGACTGACTGCCAATAAGGCTTCAACCATATTCGTGATGGTTTGCTTAGTCAGTAGGGTATTTCGTGCAATATCAGCGCGAGAGATTGGACCTAGCGTGACAATTTGCGTCAATACTAAACGTAAATTAACGGCTTTATTCTGTTTAGCATTTGACCCTTTCACTTTGTATCCTTTTTCGTCGACACGTATCTAAATCATATTCAAGACACTCTATCTTATTACACATGGCACTATTTTCGAATACTTTAAATGCTTTAGCTCCTCAGATAGTCCATTCAGGGTTAAGTAAAATCATTTGACAAACATAGGAGTGCTGATCAAATGTACTATTCAGGTTTTCATTAAAGGAACTATTGAGTGAAGCGCTGTTTTTCCAAGTATAAATATTATCTTCATTACTGCGCAAAACTGCGAATAAGCGCATGGGCTTGTTTGTTTCTTGTGATGTCAGCTCAGTATGCACATAGCAATACTAGTTACGTCCTATCAACTAAGCAAGAAGCCGATGTTAAAACTGCAAAACTGACTGCAGCGATGGCTTGGCATGGTTCTAGTCCATGGGTAAATGCGGTGACATTGGGTGCCCAACAAGAGTTTGAGCGCTTGGGGATCGAGGTATTGGCTGTGACAGAGGCACACTATGATCCTGCAAAGCAAATAACGGACTTGGAGACATTGGCTGTTTTAGAGCCGGATATTTTGTTATCGCTGAGTATTGATAGTTTTAGTTCTAAACCCAGTTATTTGCGATTAAGTAGAAGCGGTACGCAATTGGTGTTGCTCAGTAATCCAATAGCTGGTTTTATGCATGGTGAAGATTATGCTGGGTTAGTGGGTGATAATGTTGAGGGAATGGGACAAGCCTCAGCTAAGTTAGTTGCAGAAGCTATCTCACATCATGGTCGAGTAGGGATGATCTATCACGAGGCCGACTATTATATTACCAACCAACGCGATGCTGCTTTTGTAAATGCACTTGCGCAATACGATGATATCGAACTGAGCGTACAAAAAGGATTTGTGAGAAAGAATCAAACAGCGCAGCTCACTTCAGCCATGCTCATCCAGAACCCAAATATTTCCGCCATCTATGTATCGTGGGATGCTGCTGCTGAAGGGGTGATTGAGGCACTTAGGATTGCAAATCGTAAAGACATTAAAGTGATCACCCATGATTTGGGCACGAACAACCTTATTGATATGGCCTTGCATGGCAACATGTATGGCACAGTCTCTGATCGTCCGTTCGAGATCGGAACCTTAATGGCAAGAATTGGGGCAGGCGCTGCTACTGGCGTTACGACACCCTTATACACACAAGTGAGTTATCATGCGGTGACTGCCAATAATATTGCTGCTTCTTGGCAACTTGCTTTTCAGACTCCACTACCACAAATATTACAAACAGTATTAAAGCAATCTCAAACGGATACTCTGACGCAAGATAGGGGGAGCGATGCTCAGTAAGCTCAATAGACAGACATTCATATATTATGCGTTTACGAGCGCGATGCTGGTTTTCATGTTGTCGCTGTCCGGTTCTGCTTTTTTTACCACGACAAACCTATTGAACATTTTACTCCAAACCGCGCCGATTGCGGTTATGGCAATCGGCTTAAGCTTCGCTTTATCTGTTGGCTATATTGATTTATCAATAGGTGCAATTGTAGCCCTTTGTGGTATGGCTGCTGCTTTGTTGTTACCGCTTTATGGCCTACCGGTGGCCGTTGTATTTGCCTTGTCTTTGGGCGTATGTGTTGGGGCAATAAACGGCTATTTGTGTGAACGTTTCGCTTTGCCACCGTTAATAGTCACTTTGGGCACGCTGGGGGTTTTGACTGGGTTTGCAAGGCAGCTTTCAGATCTTCAGTCTATTCCAATTATTGATACCCAGTTTATTATTCTATTTAGCCATGGCAGAGTATTGGGTATGCCTAGTTTTTTATTGTGGCTTGCAGGGCTAGTGATGATTGCTGCGTTAATTTTGACTCAAACTCGTTTTGGGCGTCATTTATTTGCCGTTGGAGTAGACGCATCGATAGCACACCGGATGGGATTAAATGTATCTCGAGTCCGTATTATTGCCATGTCACTGTGTGGTGGGTTTTGTGCGTTTTCTGGTTTGTTATATGCGGCAAGAATGCAAAGTGCCAAATACACAATTGGCGAGTCTGATTTGATGGTCGCTATCGCCGCTGTGATCATTGGTGGCTGCAGTTTGCTTGGTGGCAAGGTTAATATCTTCGCTGTTGTACTGGGGGTCTGGCTGCTTGGGTCTATTAATAATGCGCTTATATTCAGCGGCTTTTCTAGTAATGAGCAGATGATGGTAAAAGGTGGTATTTTAATTATGGCTGTAGCTATCACATCAAGGGCACAAAAATCATGAAGCGTACTGCGTTAGACCAAATGGCCCTAAAAGTCAGTGGGTTATATAAGAGCTTTGAAGGTATTAATGTGCTTAGCGGGGTTAACTTTACGGTTAATCGTGGTGAAGTGGTTGCCTTGCTTGGAGACAATGGGGCGGGTAAATCGACCCTTGTGCAGTGTTTGGCTGGGTTAACTCAGCCTGATCAGGGCAAGATCCAAGTTGGTCAAATTGAGCGTACTTTATGCACACCAAGTGCGTCTTATCAGGCAGGAATAGCCGTCGTCCATCAAGATTTGGCGCTGGTACAAGGGCTCAGTGTGGTTGAAAATTTATTTTTAAATCGCGAAATATTGCATCAACATAGCGTGTTAAGGCTGCTAGGTTGGTTAGATAAAAAAGCCATGGCAAGAAAAGCAAAAAAATTATTGCAGCGACTTGGTATGCCGCTGAACAATATCAACGCGCCGTTAAATACGCTATCTGGTGGTCAAAAACAGGCGGTTGCGATTATAAGGGCCGTGTATGCTGGTGCTGAAATCATTGTCATGGACGAGCCAACGGCGGCTTTGGGGGCAGAGCAATGTGCGCGCTTGGTGACATTGATCCGCTTGCTTAGCTCACAGGGGATAGCCATAATTCTGATCAGTCATAATTTACAACAAGTTGATACCTTGTGTGACCGTGCCGTTATTTTATTTCAAGGGCAAAGTGTTGCTGATGTTGCGATAGATGAGGTCAGTCAGGCACAATTACTGGGTTATATGAATGGTATTGAACTAGACATAGCTCAAGCGAGTTAATCAATGAGGACAGAGTGAATTATTCAGAGGCGGTTAGCTGTTTTGCAGAATTTGGCGAGCATCGTGACGATGCAATCTCCATTATGTTGGGTGCCAAACAGCAAGTGGGTATGTACAGTTTGTCGGTAGCCACATTTAAACAAGTGCTGCAGCACACTATTGATGGAGAGATCTGTATTGCAGATTTAGAGCTATGGGCGAGTGTTTTATTGCAGCGTGAGGAGTATGTAGTTGGTGAACTGGAAGGGAGTCTTTATGCTCTGTCAGATCCAGATGTCATGGGCGGAATAGACGAGGCCAAACTCACACGTTTATTAACACTGTTAGAATGACCTCATACGATGAAGTTACTTGTGATAGTTTAAGCAAGTTTCAACTTCATTTTTTGAACCTAGAATAACCGCCACTCGCTGGTGGATTGCGTTTGGTTCAATGTCTAGAATGCGTTGCTCACCTGTGTGTGCTAGGCCGCCAGCTTGTTCTACAAGCATTGCCATTGGGTTTGCTTCGTATAGTAATCTTAGCTTGTAAGGTTTTTCAGGGTTTTTAGTATCCGCAGGGTAAGTAAATAGGCCACCGCGACACAATACACGATGCACATCGCCAACCATGGCAGCTATCCAACGCATGTTAAAGTTCTTGCCTCTAGGGCCTTCTGTGCCAGCTAATAAATCGGCCATGTAATTTTTCATCGCAGGTTGCCAATGGCGCTGATTAGAGGCGTTAATTGCAAACTCTTGCGTATCTTCAGGGATTTTTGCAAAGTCTTCGGTTAATAAGAAGCTGCCGTGTGTTTTGTCTAGCGTGAAGATACGTGTGCCTTTACCTGTAGTCAAAGCGAGTGTTGTTGAAGGACCATAAAGTACATAGCCAGCCGCAACTTGGTTTTTACCTGGTTGCATAAAAATAGCCGGATCAGCTGCATCTGAGCCTTCTGGTGCTTCCATAATCGAGAAAATGGTGCCAACTAATGAGTTGATATCTGTGTTTGAAGAGCCATCTAGTGGGTCAAAAGACACTATGTATTTGGCGTTTGGATCGCCTGCAACAGTATAGTCTTCTTCCTCAGACGCAATTGCTTTTACGTAGCCAGATTCTAACAAGATGTCTTTAATTAGCTGATTTGATAAAACATCTAATTTTTTCTGGGTCTCACCTTGGATGTTTTCATCTAGGGTAGAACCTAATACACCTGATAGTGCACCTTGTCCTACACGGAAGGAGATCTCTTTACAAGCGGCCAAAAGAGTACGGATAAGAGAAACTAACTCTCTAGAACATCCATCTTCAAATAACACCGGCGGTAATCTACGCATATTTTAAATCCTGATAACGTTTGTCGGGTCGCAGTGGTTTTAATGTGAGAGAGGCACTGCGAACTGCGCTGAATTTCGTCTTGAATCACTGTTTTTTGTATACAATTTTATATACTAGCCAAAAAACAATCACAAAACATGAAAATAACAAAGACAAAATTATGATTAAGAGACGTTTTACCCCTTATCTCGTTTCGGCTTTGTTGCTGCCTATGATAACGCATGCGCAGGCAGCAATTAAGTCTATTGACGAATTTACTGATAAGTTTAACCATTTCCCTGGGTTTTACTCATTTTATGCAGATCAAAGCAGCGGTAAAATTTACCTAGATGTAGATAAGTTTGCACAGCCTTTTTTACTACAGCATAGTTTGCCTTATGGTGTTGGGTCCAATGATATCGGGCTGGATAGAGGCCAGCTGGGTGGTACACATTTGGTACAGTTTGAGCGCTTTGGCAATAAAGTCATGTTGCGTGCTAACAATACGTATTATCGAGCCAGTGCAGATAATCATGCCGAGCAGCAAAGTGTTAAAGAGGCATTTGCATCAAGTATTTTGCATGGTTTTAAAGTCGTTGCCGAGGACAGTGACAGTGTTTTAATTGATTACACGCCTTACCTGCTATCTGATGTACATGGTGTATCGCGTCGCTTAAAAGCCACTGAGCAAGGTAGTTACAGTCTAGATGCAAGTCGCAGTGCGGTTTATTCTGAGCGCTCAAAGGCTTTTGTAAAAAACACCGAGTTAGAGGCTGTGCTGACGTTTAAAGGCGGCAACCCCGGTAAATATGTGCGCCAAGCTGTGGCAGATCCTTATGCCATCACGGTACATCAACGCCATTCACTTATTGAGTTGCCTGATGAAAACTATCAACCACGTCAGTTCCACCCTCAGTCAGGGTTTTGGAGCATTGAGCACAAAGATTACTCGGCACCTTTAGGAAGCTCGATGTATGTGCGCTATATTCCGCGTCATCGCCTAGAGAAAAAAGATCCTACGGCAAAAGTATCTGAGCCAGTGAAACCGATTGTTTACTATTTAGATCCCGGTGTGCCAGAGCCGGTAAAAACCGCATTGCTTGATGGTGCTCGCTGGTGGGATGATGCATTTGAAGCCGCAGGTTACAAAGGCGCATTTGAAGTGAAAATGTTACCCGAGCATGCAGATCCGATGGATGTGCGCTATAACGTGATCCAATGGGTTCACAGAGCGACGCGTGGCTGGTCGTATGGCGCATCTATTATCAACCCGTTAAGCGGTGAAATCATCAAAGGACATGTGACACTGGGATCATTGAGAGTGCGTCAAGATATTCTCATTGCAGAAGCGCTTGCTGCGCCTTTTATCAAAGGCGATGAAGTGACCAAAAAACTACATGATATGGCGCTGGATCGCATTCGCCAACTCAGTGCACATGAAATTGGCCATACTTTAGGTATTGCTCATAACTTTGCTGCATCAGCAGATGGCCGCGCATCCGTTATGGATTATCCGCACCCTCTGGTGCAATTTACCAATGATGGACAGCTTGATGTGAGCAAAGGTTATGCCTCTGGCATGGGCGCATGGGATATTCAAGCTGTAAAATATGGTTATGGTGACTATCGCGCAACAGATGAAGCGCAAGCGCTGGCACAGGTGATTAAGCAGACCAACGACATGGGGTTGGCGTATATCTCTGATGCAGACGCAAGACCGCAAGGTGGTGCTCATCCTGCGGCGCACTTGTGGGATAACGGTGAAGACCCAACAGCTGAACTGCGCCGTGTGATGGGCATTCGCCAACAAGCTCTGGCTCAATTTGGTCCTAATAACATCAAAAAAGGCGTGGCTTTATCACAGTTAGAAGAAAAGTTGGTGCCACTGTATTTATTCCATAGGTATCAAGTTGAGTCTGCTGTGAAGTTGATAGGCGGTGTTGATTACGACTATGAAGTACGCGGTGAAGACAAAGTAAAAGGTGCACATGTTGTGGCAAAAGCACAGCAAGTGGATGCATTGCAGGCACTATTGGAGACATTATCTTCTGAGTCACTGAGTATTCCTGAGTCTGTACTGGCGGTGATCCCACCCAAGGCTTACGGTGAGTCGAGAAATCGCGAAAGTGTTCACGGCAGAACTGGTTTGACGTTAGATGCTATGGCATTACCAGAAATGGCAACCCAACACACACTCAAGTTATTACTGAATACCGAGCGTTTAAATCGCGTTGCTCAGCAGTATGCGCGCAATGACCGCTATTTAGGCAGTGATGAAGTATTGGCAAAGGTCCATGCACATGTATTTGAAGCCAATGCAAAATCGACTATGGCGAAAAAGTTAAACCAACGCGTGCAGTATTTAACGGCTTATCGCATGGCGGATCTAAGTCTGAGCGATAAGGTTGCACCAGAGGTGCAAGCACAGCTTCGCTATTATTTGCGACAAGTCGCGCAGAACACGACAGAACAGTCGTTGTTTTCAAGCCCAAGCAAAGCCGATGCGTTTTCGCTCTATTTAGGCGAGCATATTCAGTATTTCTTAAAAGAAGGTAAGTGGCCTGCAAACTATGCGCCTTTGGCCATGCCACCTGGGTCTCCGATTTAAGCGCTGAATCGCCATGAAAAAAAGCCCCATTTTGGGGCTTTTTACGAGATGAATGGTGTACTGAAATGATTAAGCGATTTGTTTCTCTGCCAGTTGTAATTCCATGGTGGCTTTGAGTAGGCGATACAAATTGATAGAGGCATCAATTTCTTCTTTGCGGTTGGTTAAGCTCTCAATGTTTAGGCCAAGTGGAATATCTAAGTGCGCGCAACTTCGTAAAATTAAATCTAAATTCTCACGGCAAATTTTTATTGATTCATTGAGTGTATTGTCGGCATCTAACATGCGCCATTTAGTTGCTTCTGGCACTGAGATACCCAACCACTGCATAAACTCGAGTGTCTTTTGCCCACCACAAGGGGTGAAGGTCAAAATAATGCGCTTTGGTTCATTGCCTTGCTGACGACAAGTACGTGCATAACTGGTTAATAAATCAATCGTTGCTTGCGCATCATAAACGGCTTGAGATATGAAATACTCGCAGCCTTTGGTGGTTTTGTCGATGAGTCTCTCATGTTCATTGCGTTTGTTTGCATGGCGCTCAGCAATAGTGACACCACCCAAGAAAAAGTCTTGTGTATGCTCACGTAAAGTTTGATAAGCCTCAGGCAAACCTAATTTTATGTCGCCTTTTGAAGATGGACTGCCCACTAACACAAGGTTGTTCAAGCCAAAATCTTGTTTTGTTTTCTGCAACCATTGGGTGAACTCTTCTTTGTCTCGTTGTGCAACACTTTTATAGGTGATCACGTCTAGATTAGATAAATCACGGACTAATTTACTGTATTCACAAGGGTCGACCGTTTGCTTAAAAGGAAAAGGCCTTGGTACCTGTGTACGACTGCTTTCATCTTGTATGTCGTAAATAACCACCCCATCATACTCGATTTCATGCAATCGATTTAACAGCTTAGTGGCAATTGTTTGAAGCTGTTCGTTGTCTGTGCCTAGCTTAGGTGGAGTTGTACCAATTAAATAGACGCCTTGATTAGGGTCTAATATTTTCTCTTGCAGCGTTAAAGCCATGTCCTCATTCCCGCTCATTCATCATTACAGGGTAAATATAGCAGCCATTTAGACGTCTAGATAGATTTTTTTATTGAATTTACTTCATTAAATATGATTTTTTTTCATAAGGACTGAAATTAAAGAACATTATGATGCAAATTTTTAATGCAATCCGAGGTAAGTTTTTTCACCATTTATCGAGATATATGAGATTTTTGCTTTCTTTAAGGCATAATCAGGAAATAAACCTGTGCTTTGCACTGGCATACAGAGACAAAATGATAAATTTAGGGACGCATATGAAATTTAAGCTTTTGGCAACCAGCCTTGCTGTTACCTTGGCACTGAGTGGCTGCGCTGCAAATAACGCAAACAAGACCAATAGTCTACAAAACAATGCCGTAGCTGCGGTTAACAATGCTGAAAACAAAGTGTTTTCTCAAGATTATGTCTTGGAAGAGCTCGATAATGGGCTACGTGTGATGGTGGTTAAGACTGATTATCCTGATGTCGTATCTTTACAGATCCCGGTATCAGTTGGTTCGCGCAATGAAATCGAAGATGGTAAAACAGGGTTTGCACACTTCTTTGAACATATGATGTTTAAAGGATCTAAAAAATATCCTGAAGCAATCTACAAAGACATCATCAAAAATTCAGGGGTTGATAACCGCGCCTATACAACCAACGACTACACTAATTATTATTTAAGCTTCTCTAAAGAACATTTAGAAAAAGTATTAGAGATCCAGTCTGATATTTTCCAAAACCTACATTTTAGCGAAGAGCAATTCCGTACAGAGGCGTTGACCGTAAAAGGTGAATACCTTAAAAATAATGCCAATCCGCTTCGTAAATTATTAGGTGCTGTACGTGAAAAAGCGTTTGATGAGCACACCTATAAACATACTACGATGGGCTTTTTTGAAGATATAGAGGCAATGCCAGATCAAATGGCCTATGCGGATTTATTCTTCGAGCGCTTTTATAAGCCTGAATATGCGACCATCATCATCGTAGGTGATGTAGAGCCACAAGCCACGGTAAATATGGTGAAAAAGCACTGGGGTGAGTGGCAGCGTGGTGAATATCAAGCAGAGATCCCAGTCGAGCCAAAGCAGCAAGCAGCAAAATACCAGCATGTCGTCAATGAGGGCCAACCGGGTCACTGGTTGTTAGTATCGTACAAAGGACCTGCTTGGCAGCCAACGGAAAAAGATCGCGCGGCAGTAGACTTAATTTCCGAGTTATATTTCTCTGAAAACTCTAAGTTATATCAAGAGTTGGTCGTGGATAAGCAAATTGCGACACAATTGATTACCTATAATGCAGAAACAAAAGATCCTGGCCTTTTACATGTGTTCGTTAAAGTTGAAGACGAAAAAGACCTTGTGACCGTGCGAGATGCAATTAACCGTACTTATGCGACGGCACGTACGGAATTGGTAGATGAAGGTAAGCTGGCGGCACTTAAATCAAATAAGCGTTATAGCTTTGCCAATGATTTAGACTCATCAAAAGCAATTGCATCGATGTTAGCAAGCTATGTGCACTTTGAGCGTGATCCCGAAGTGATCAACCAAATGTATGCAACTGCAGACACAGTCACCCCAGAAGATATTCGCCGCATCGCAAACAAATACTTTGTTGATTCTGGACGTAATACCGTCACCATGTCAGCAAAAGCGGACATCACTGGTTTTGATAAAGAGGTAGCGCTTGACGCACTGACGACTGAGCTAAATCAGCCTACAGAGCAACACTTTACTGTACTAGATAAAACGTCAAATTCACCATTAGTTGATGTGAATTGGTTATTTTACACGGGCGCGGCGGCCGATCCGGTAGGGAAAAAAGGGGTTGCTGCTTTGACCGCAGCAATGCTGGCCAAAGGTGGCAGTGCAACTAAGTCATATAAAGAAATTCAAAAAGCCATGTACCCGCTAGCGGGTAGCTTTGCTCATCAAGTAGATAAAGAGATGATTGCATTGCGTGGTCGTGTGCATAAAGATAATGCACAGCAGTGGTATGCATTAGTTGGTGAGCAACTGCTCAATCCAGGCTTTAGAGAAGATGACTTTAGCCGCCTGAAAAAAGAGCTGATTGATAACATTAATTCAGACTTAAAGTCGTCCAATGATGAAGAGCTGGGTAAAGAGGTGCTTTATCATAAGTTATATCAAGGTCATGCCTATGAAAGTCTCAATTTAGGTGACTTGTCAGATTTAGAAGCCCTAACATTGCAAGATGTGAAGGATTTCTATCACAGTCAGTTCACTCAGGCGAAGTTAAATCTAGGGTTAACAGGTGCGTTAAATGACGATTTGAAGGCGCAATTGATACAAGACTTAACGCGTTTACCAAAAGGTGAAGAAAAGCGTTTAAATGTTGCTGATGCGCCTGCACTAGAAGGGATCCATGCGACCGTAGTCGAGAAAAGCGCTAAATCAACGGCGGTATCATTTGGTTTCCCAATTGATACTGTACGTAGTAGCAAAGATTGGACTGCGTTATGGTTAGTACGTTCATACTTTGGTGAGCATCGTAATTCAGGCGCTTTCCTATTTGACCGAATTCGTCAAACTCGTGGTATGAACTATGGCGATTATGCTTACATAGAATACTTCCCACGCGGTATGTACCAAACTATGCCTGATGCGAACTTAGGTCGCTCTGAGCAGATCTTCCAAGTTTGGTTACGTCCACTGCGTTCAAATAACGACGCGCATTTTGCCACTCGTGTCGCGGTGTATGAGCTTGATAAGATGATTAAGCAAGGGATGAGTGAAAAAGACTTTGAAGCAACGCGTAATTTCTTAAACAACTATGTGCCTCAGCTGGTGGCGAGTCAGGACAGACAACTTGGTTATGCATTGGATAGCCAATTCTATAATACCGATGAGTTTGTAAACCTAGTGCGTTCACAGCTTGCGAGCTTGAGCTTAGATGACGTCAACCGTGTGATCCGTGAAAATCTACAAACTGACAATATGCACTATGTGTTTGTGACAGGTGACGGTAAAGACATGAAGCAGCGTCTTGCTAGCGAGCAGGTGTCACCGCTGAAGTACAATGTCAGCAAGCCGCAGGCTTTGCTTGATGAAGACAAGATAGTAGAGAGTTATAAGCTGTCTGTGCCTGCAAGCAACATTGAAGTCATACAAGCACAGGATTTATTTAAATAAACCTTTAAGCTGTATGACAGTGCAAACGCCTCGCTTATGCGGGGCGTTTTTATTGATTGGCATTAAGTTGCATACGCGTAAAAAAAGCACCATTATAGGAACCTTAAGTTATAATTAATAACTAGAAATTCGAGGCTGGCTAGTGCTATCAAAGGGTGATGCACGCTAAGATAAGAAACGACAGTAAATGACAGACATGTGGAAATTATGAGACACGAAATTTGGCAACAATTGAGAGAAGAAGCCCAGGAGCTTGTACAAAGAGAGCCCCTACTCGCCAGTCACGTTTATTCTAGTGTGCTCAATCACGAATGTTTGGGAGCAGCGTTGAGTTTTATTGTGGCAAATAAGCTCTCAGACGCCGTTGTGTCTGCATTTACGATTCGAGAATTGTTTGATCAAGCGTTTGTTGATTGCGACCGAATGCTGACTCATGTGGCTCATGATATAAAAGCTGTTAAAGATCGAGACCCCGCTGCCGATAGTTATCTTAACGTGATATTAAACTTGAAGGGTTTCCATGCATTACAAGCACACCGTCTCGCATACTGTCTGTGGCGACAACAACGCAAAGAGCTCGCCCGCTTTATTCAAAGTCGCACCTCTGAAGTTTTTGGCGTTGACATCCATCCTGCTTGTAAAGTCGGCCATGGTATTATGCTTGACCATGCGACTGGTATAGTCATTGGTGAAACCGCGGTAATTGAAGACAATGTATCGATATTGCAGTCGGTCACGCTCGGTGGTACGGGTAATGAGCAAGGTGATCGTCACCCTAAGATCCGTGCCGGTGTTTTGATTGGTGCTGGCGTAAAAGTACTTGGTAACATTGAAGTCGGTGAAGGGGCGCGCATTGGCGCAGGCTCGGTAGTATTAAAAGCCGTTGCACCGCATACCACGGTAGTGGGGGTCCCTGCCAAAGTGGTCGGCAAACCAAATTGTCCATGCCCTGCAGAGAGCATGGATCAAAACTTCTTAGATGATGCGATTAGTCGAATTAACGACTCTCATACCAGCGCCATGCTTTAAGTTGCGCTTTGTCTGATGCGCTCGAAGAGCTCTTTGGTGTATGCGTTTGCCACGGGTGTTTTACTAACCTGTGGGTTTTATGAAATACACCATACTGAGCTGGGCGTTCGAGATGCTCCGTCAGAGAAAGTACTTCATTTGAATGAAGCCACACGAGAAGTGGCTACAGAACCTCTACTGAAACAAGCTATTCCTTCTGTTCCAAAAAGAGAAACGCACAGTAATGCGCTGCCTGTTTTAACTCACACCACAGAACTTGAACAGCTGGTTCAACGCAATCAACAGTTAGAGCAAGAAAATATGCGTTTGGAAGCGCAGTTATCGCACTCCAGAGAGTCCTCACCTTCAAGTTATAACGTCACAAATCAATTGAAAAATATATTCGCACACCAGCGGCGCGATGACGTGTGGGCCTCGGAAGTGGAGCTATTTGCAGAAGATTTTTTATATGAGGCAAGTCTGCATGATGATGTAGAGATGCTATCTGTAGAATGTAAGCTGCATATTTGTCAGCTCAACTTTGCCGCGCAATCACATACTACTTCATCAAGGTGGCAGCAGCTCCACAATGCTTTACTTAACATGCCTTGGATGAAGCAGTTTAAAACGGTGACAGCCGTACAAAACCAAGGCGTTATGCAAATACACCTGAGTCTAAAAACCAGTGAGCAATTAAAAAGCGAATACTAACTTACTCGCCTTTCTCTTTAATTGCAGTGACTTTAGTATGTAATTGCCCATCAGCGAGCTGTGTAATAAGCGCATCGCCGACTTTGACCTCTGATACCGAACTAAGCACATGTTTGCCTTTTTGAGTAATACTATAACCGCGAGATAACACAGTCAGAGGGCTAACGCTGTCTAATCTGGCAGCAAGTAGCGCCAACTGGTTTTGCTGGCGGCTTTGCTGTTGTTTCATGGTATTGTGCAAGGCTGATTCCAATCTCTGTAGCTTTGCTTTGGCTTCATTCAAGCGCTTTTCAGGGTGGAATTTTAGTAGCGTATGGTCAAGTACATTCACTTTGTGATGGTGTTTTTGTTGCAGATATTGCCATGCTCGGATCAAACGTTGCTGCAATTCATCGACGCGCTGCACTTGTTGCATCAATTGGTTCTGAGGATGCTGCAGGCTTAATCGCTGTTGCAGCCGTGCAATATGTTGTTGCTCATCATATAGCTTGCGTTTTAATGCAGTTGTTAGGCGCTGCTTTCTATCCTTTACATAACTTATCAGCTCACTACTATCGGGGCTCACTAACTCTGCGGCTGCTGAGGGAGTAGGGGCACGTAAATCAGCGACATAATCACTGATGGTGGTGTCTATTTCGTGGCCTACAGCACTTATCACAGGGAGACTACAGGCAAAAATAGCTCGGGCGACGATTTCTTCGTTAAAGCACCACAGGTCCTCCAGCGAGCCACCTCCACGACCTACTATCAATATATCGACTTCACTGCGCTTGTCTGCTAGTGCAATCTTTTCTGCGATTTGCGCACCTGCACCTTTTCCCTGTACTAGGGTGGGGTAGATGGTGACTTCTAGTTGAGGCGCTCGGCGTTTTAGCACAGACAAAATATCTTTGATGGCAGCGCCGGTTGCGGAGGTGACAACACCAACGCGATTGATTTGTTGCGGAAGAGGTTTTTTATGGAAACTATTAAAGAGCCCTTCAGCGGCGAGCTGCATCTGTAGCGCTTCAAACTGTTGCTTCAGTAAGCCTTCTCCGGCAGGTGCCATCTGCTCGACGATAAGCTGATAATCTCCACGGGGTTCATACACAGAGACTCGGGCTTTGACTTGTACTTGTGCACCATTTTCTGGGCGATATTTACAATATCGGTTATTGCCTCGCCACATTGCCGCTTTAATTTGCGCTTTTTCATCTTTAAGTGAAAAGTACCAATGGCCAGAAGCGGGGGCGACAAAGTTTGAAATTTCACCCGTCAACTCAAGAGAAGCGAAACCTTGTTCTAATAAACCGCGAATTTCGCGATTTAGACGCGAAACTGTATAAACTTTGTTGTTTTGTGGCAACGACATACCGAGCTCCATAAAAAATTCACAGACACTTTAGCACATTTTTTGCTAAATTTTGTTTACTCACATAAGGAACGCTGATAAAATGCGCACGCAATTCCTTATACTCAGAATTCACTTGAGAGAAGCCGCACACATGCTAAGAATTGCAAAAGAAGCCCTTACTTTTGACGACGTACTATTAGTACCCGCTCATTCAACTGTTCTACCGCACACAGCGAGTCTTAAAACTCGTCTGACACGCGATATCGAGCTTAATCTGCCACTTGTTTCTGCGTCAATGGACACAGTAACTGAAGCACGCTTAGCGATTGCCTTAGCGCAAGAAGGCGGCATTGGCTTTATTCACAAAAACATGACCATCGAAGAGCAAGCCGACAATGTTCGTAAAGTGAAAACTTACGAAGCGGGTATTGTTACTTTCCCGGTCACTGTGACAGCTGACAAAACCATTGCTGAAACAATTGCCCTTGCTGAAGAAAAAGGGTTTTCAGGCTTCCCTGTAGTGGGTGCTGATAACCAGTTAGAAGGTATTGTGACAAGCCGTGATATGCGTTTTGAAACTCAGCTAGACAAGCCTGTGTCGTCAGTGATGACAAAACAAGCAGACTTGGTAACTGTGAAAGAAGGCGCAGGTCGTGAAGAGATCCTTGGTCTTATGCACGAGCACCGCATTGAGAAAATCTTAGTGGTTGACGATGCTTTCGCACTGAAAGGCATGATCACTGTTAAAGATTACCAAAAAGCACAAGAAAAGCCGAACGCATGTAAAGACGCACAAGGTCGTTTACGTGTTGGTGCTGCTGTAGGTGTTGGTGCTGGTACTGACGAGCGTATCGCTGCATTGGTTGAAGCAGGTGTGGACATTTTATTGATTGACACCTCTCATGGTCACTCTCAAGGTGTAATTGACCGCGTTAAAGCAACGCGTGCAGCGTACCCTGAGCTACAAATTGTTGCGGGTAACGTTGCAACAGGCGCAGGTGCCCTTGCCCTTGCCGATGCTGGTGCAGATGCCGTTAAAGTAGGTATTGGCCCTGGCTCAATTTGTACAACACGTATTGTTACAGGGTGCGGTGTACCACAAATCACAGCTATTTCAGATGCTGTTGAAGCGCTAAAAGATCGTGATATTCCAGTCATTGCTGATGGCGGTATTCGCTATTCAGGTGACATTGTTAAAGCGCTTGTTGCTGGTGCAGCGTGCGTCATGGTTGGTTCAATGCTTGCTGGTACTGAAGAGTCACCGGGTGAAGTTGAACTGTATCAAGGCCGTTACTACAAGTCTTACCGTGGTATGGGTTCTCTAGGTGCGATGAACCAAAAAGAAGGTTCTTCAGACCGTTACTTCCAGAAGAGCAACCAAGCAGACAAGCTTGTGCCAGAAGGCATTGAAGGCCGCGTTGCATACAAGGGCCCAATTGCTGCGATCATTCACCAGCAAATTGGTGGTATTCGCAGTGCAATGGGCTTAACAGGTTGTGCTACGATCGCTGAACTGAACATCAAGCCTGAGTTTGTACGTGTTACATCAGCAGGTATGGGTGAGTCTCACGTACACGACGTACAAATCACCAAAGAAGCGCCTAACTATCGCTTAGGTTAAGCCGGCCAACGTGCGTTGAGCCCGCAAAATTGTCAGGGCTAGCAGCTGCTAGCCCTTTTTAATTCTGGTAAAGCAGGTTAGCTGTGCTTTACTAATTTTATCGTTTCCTAACTAACGAGATTATCAATGAGCAAAGACATCCATGATTCCCGTATTTTGATCTTAGACTTCGGTTCTCAATACACGCAGTTAATTGCACGTCGTGTACGTGAGATTGGCGTTTACTGTGAACTTTGGGCGTGGGATGTAACGGAAGAGCAGATCCGTGAATTCAACCCTCAGGGTATCATCCTGTCTGGTGGTCCAGAGTCAACCACAGAAGAAAATAGCCCAAGAGCACCAGAGTATGTGTTTGAAGCAGGTGTACCTGTACTTGGTGTATGTTACGGCATGCAAACAATGGCGATGCAGCTAGGTGGTAAAGTACATAGCTCTGATAAGAAAGAGTTTGGTTACGCAAAAGTTGAAAAAGTTGGAAACTGTGCCTTATTCGAAGCGATTGAAGATCACATTGAAGATGGCATTGGTCAACTTGACGTATGGATGAGCCACGGCGATAAAGTAGTTGAAATCCCTGACACATTTGTAACAAGTGCGAAAACGGATACGTGTCCACACGCGGCAATGTCTTGGGAAGAAAAACGTTTCTATGGTGTGCAATTCCACCCAGAAGTGACACACACGCAGCAAGGTACTCGTTTGTTAGAGCGTTTTGCGATTGATATCTGTGGCTGTGAGAAGCTTTGGACACCATCGCAGATCATTGAAGATGCGGTTGAGCGTATCAAAGAGAAAGTCGGTGATGACGAAGTTATCTTAGGTCTTTCAGGCGGTGTTGATTCATCGGTTGTGGCTATGCTTATCCACCGTGCGATTGGTAAGAAGCTAACGTGTGTATTTGTTGATAACGGTTTACTTCGTTTAAACGAAGGTCAGCAAGTGATGGAGATGTTTGGTGATAAGTTCGGCCTGAATATCATCAAAGTAGATGCTGAAGAGCAGTTCCTAAATGACCTAGCTGGTCTTTCTGATCCTGAAGATAAGCGTAAAGCAATTGGTCATACGTTCATTGACGTATTCGATGCTGAATCTAAAAAGTTGAAAAATGCTAAATGGTTAGCGCAAGGTACGATTTACCCAGACGTCATTGAGTCAGCGGCATCTAAAACAGGTAAGGCGCACGTGATTAAGTCTCACCATAACGTAGGTGGTCTGCCTGACGATATGGAAATGGGTCTAGTAGAACCACTTCGCGAGTTGTTTAAAGATGAAGTACGTAAGATTGGCCTTGAGTTAGGTTTACCTTACGACATGCTTTACCGTCACCCATTCCCAGGTCCAGGTCTAGGTGTACGTGTACTTGGTGAAATTAAGAAAGAATACTGTGATTTACTTCGTCGTGCAGATGCTATCTTCATCGAAGAGCTTCATAAAGCAGACATTTACCACAAAGTATCTCAAGCATTCACTGTATTCCTTCCGGTTAAATCGGTAGGCGTAATGGGTGATGCGCGTAAGTACGACTGGGTTGTGTCATTACGCTGTGTAGAAACAATTGATTTCATGACGGCGCGTTGGTCACATTTACCATATGACTTCTTAGGTCTGGTATCAAACCGTATCATTAATGAAATCGATGGTATTTCTCGCGTCGTTTACGATATCTCAGGTAAACCGCCTGCGACTATCGAGTGGGAATAATGATAATTAGCACAAGCTAATTGAATGAAATAAAGGCGAATATAATAAATATTCGCCTTTTTGTTTATAAAAAGCGCAAACAAACAAAAAAATGCACTTTTCCTCTTTACCTTTTCTAAAAGCTCTTTATAATGCGTCGACATTGCAGGGGCGTAGTTCCAATTGGTAGAACAGCGGTCTCCAAAACCGATGGTTGCGGGTTCGAGTCCTGCCGCCCCTGCCACTTCTTACTTTTCCCACGTAATTGAATCTTTTACTACTACCATTTAGACTCAGTATAAAAAGTGTTTTTATCATGCATCCGATACATGCTCAATTACTTGGCTTAACACCACTCAAACTCAAAGCGCGCTATGACACACAAGCGACTTCGGAAGATGGGGAAAATGCCCCAATCCATTTGCAGCTGCCAGCGCAATTGACAGCAGATATTTCCCTTGCTTTAAATTGTACTGACTTAGTGGTGGTGTCAGGGGATTCAATCGCCTTAAACGGCAGTATACTGACACTGCCTAGTGACACATTAAATACCCAGCAAAAGCAACACTTATGGCAGGTGATATCTCATGCAATATCTACATAAAGACGCGCTCGGGCAATTTCCGATAGACGAAGTCATGGAGATTGAAAACGCGTGCCACAGTCATCCTTGGAGCGAAAAAACACTCGTCTCATGTATTGGTGGACGTTACTTTAATATGTGTCGCGATAGTGAGCTGGGACTGGTCGGGTACTTTATCGCTGAGCGAGCGGGACCTGATTATACTTTGATGAATATCTGTGTGCATCCAAATAGCCAAGGCCAAGGGATTGCAACGGAGTTAATGCAGGCCTTAATCACTTGGTGTCGAGATGAGCAGGCGGAAAATCTATTCCTTGAAGTTAGAGCATCGAATGCACCAGCGATTGCTTTGTATGAAAAGGTGGGTCTGAATGTGATGGGTAGAAGAAAAAACTACTACCCGACACAAACTGGTAAAGAAGATGCTATTTTAATGGGGCTACAGTTCACAGAGTGAATAAAGCGCTTAGCGAACAGCCTGCAGCTGCACATTCTCATTGTCTAACGTGTATTGAATAGCTTGAGTAAGCTGCAGTGTGGTGTATTGCCACTGTGCTTTGTTATTACCTTGCAAGCTATTTTCTAAATCTCCGGCAGCACTGTGAATGTTGCTAAAACCAAAGCAGCCAGCACTGCCTTTCAAGCTGTGCGCCAGGGCGCGCAGCGATTCCCATTCTTGGTTTTCATAAAGTGCTTCTACAAGGTCTAGTTGCTCAGGTAGCTTCTCTAGATAATTTTGGCTTATCTGCAGGAACTTTTCACTTTTAAGCAGGTTATTCCACTTAGAGGCATTTTCGCTGGCGAGCTCTAAAAACTCGAGTAATACCGCGCCTAACTTTTCCCTATCAATGGGCTTACCCAGTGTGGCATTGCACCCTGCTGCTAAGTAGGTATCAATATCGTGCTTCATGATGTTCGCTGTCAGGGCGACAATCGGACCATCATAAGCGGCATGCCTAAGCATCTCAGTCGCTTCTAAGCCCCCCATCACTGGCATCTGCATATCCATCAGGATTAAATCATAATCATTGATGAGAGACATCTCTACTGCTTCTGCGCCGTTATTGGCAATATCGGGTTTGAGCCCCCAAGAGCTTAATAATAAGGAGATCAGCTCTTGGTTATCTTTGTTATCTTCTGCTAAAAGTATTGTTGCTTCGAGCTGAGTCTCTGCGAGTTTTTGCGAGCTGCTGGTTTGGCTGTGAGTGTGGGTGTCACATTCAATCCACTCAATGTCTTGGTTTGCATGATTCGCCGAGATGCTAATAGTAAATGTACTGCCATTGCCTTGCTCACTGCTGACCTGTACATCGCCACCAAGTAATTGGGCAAGGTTTTTGGAGATACACAAACCAAGCCCTGTGCCGCCAAACCGTCTTGTGGTGGTGGTATCCGCCTGCTCAAAAGGTTTAAATACACGTTCCATCTCACTTTTTGACATGCCAATACCTGTGTCCTTGATAACAAAGATAAACTGGTCATGTTGAGTATTAAAATCAATGTTAATTGATATAAACCCTTGTTCAGTAAATTTGACGGCGTTACTGGCAATGTTAAGTAAGATCTGTTTTAAGCGTGTCTCATCACTGTGGAGCACTTTTGGCAGTGGGAAGGCGTAATTGAGATTGAACTCAAGCTGTTTTTCTTCTGCGAGTGGCAGAATAATGGATTCAATGTCTTTTAATAAAGGCAGGAACTCAATACGATTTTTTTCAACCGCGAGCTTTTCAGCTTCGATCTTAGACAAATCTAGAATATTGTTGATAAGTTCTAATAAATGCTTTGAATTTCGTAAAATGGTGTCTAAGTGTAAATCTGAATTTTTAGCGCCAGGGTTGTGCAGCAGCTGTTCAGTAAAGCCCATGATTGCAGTTAAAGGGGTGCGGATCTCGTGACTCATATTGGCTAAAAAGCGGCTTTTAAGCTGGTTGGCTTGCTCAGCTTCGGTGATGGCGACTTCAAGCTGACTATTCATTTCTTCCAGCGCTCGGGTTCGGCTTTCCACCTTTTCTTCCAGATGGAGTTTATAATCTTCTAACTCTCCTTGGAAATCACGGATCTGCTTTACCATGTGGTTGAAATCATCAAACAAGATGCCTACTTCGTCGTCGTCATGGGCTGGTAGCGAGACAGACAAGTCCCCGTCACCGACACGATGGCTTGCCTCGCCAAGTAATTCAATCGGTGTAAGCAGCAGGTTCCGAACCACAATAAAGATGAGCACTGGCAAGGTCACTACAGAGAGAATGACGATTAAAGCGGTGATTAAGCTGATGGCTTTCCCAGATTGGTAGAGAATACTCTTGGGAATCGTGGAAATGTAATAATAGCCGCCGCTGAGTTGCGCGCTGTAGGTCATGCGCTTTAATCCATCTACCGAGGGCAGTACAACGGAGTCTAATTTGCCTCTATCTGCCAAGGAGCTTATCTGGGCCATTTCCTCGTCAGACAGATAAGTCGATGTGAACTGCCCATCAGAGGAGAACAGTACCTCTCCTTGAGTAGAAACTAGCAGGTTTAAGGTATTGTCGTAAGGTGCCTCTAGTATACTGCTGCTGATAATTGAAGGAGCGACACGGACAATAATATAGCCTTGGCGTTGCGGCCTTTTCAGATGAAAGTTAACGCTATAAATTTGTTGCACAAAATAGAGTTGCGTTCCGCCTTCTTTAGCGGGCAGCATATACTGTTGCTGTCTTAAGTTGCTTTTGAGCACTTGGTCAAAAAACGGGTAATCATCGGGTGCAAAACTTAAATTACTCGAATAGAAAGCATGGCTTTTACCATCTGCATCGACCAAATTGATACTGAGAATATCTGGATAGGCTTCACTGTAACTTGCAAAGACATCCATAAGCGCACCCAAACGCTTTGTTTTAAGTTTCTGTTCATCAGATGATGTAAGCAGTGCGCCTAAATGCTTTTTTTGCAGTGGCTCTTTATCAGGTGGAGAGAGTAGATAATCACTGAGCACAGGGGATGTGGAAAGCAGTTTTGTGGTCGATTGATATATTTCCATGTAGTTGAACATTTTTTGTTGCTGCTGTTCAACAAAACGGCCAACTATCAGTTTTGCTTGTTTTTGAGTAGAGCTCGTAACATTGGTGAGCGTAAAGCCACCTAAAAACAACAAAGGCAAAATCACCAGTGGTGTTATATACCAAAGTAACCTGATACTGAGCTTACTGGTTTTCATCTTTCCCGATATCCATATTAGCTTTAAAAATCCGTCAAACGATCCATTCACTGTGCAATATTGGATCATATGATGGCTTGCCTGATTTCTCAAGTTTTTGCGCTGTGTCGGATGATGTTTGGGATTAAATAAAAGGCACTGTCACTGTGTAAGGTTTTACCAAGAGTAAAGGCAAGGTAAAAACCCTGCCTTCACTAATTGCCTATTTAGCGCTAAAAAAGCCTATTTCTGATAGCTGAAGTAAGTTATTGCCATTACTGTCAGTCGCAGTATGCGTTAAGTCAATACGGTAATGGGTAAACGCAGTGGTGTTTTCAATACGAAAAGTACGTGTTTGATTGCGTTCAGTAAATTGTTCAGATTGACGTGTATCCATAATATGCCAATGCACGCCGTCATTTGAACCATGTAACGTCCAGCTTGACGGGTCTCGTTCTGGCGCATCGTTACCACTTGTTATGCTGTATGCACTGAGGATACGAGGTTGACTGGCATTAAATTGCAGCCAGCCCTTGTCCGTGAGCGCAACATACTTGTTTTCATAATTGCCATCAAATGCACTTTGATAGCCCTCGCCCCACTGGCTAAACCCTTCATGCTCAGCGCTGAGCTCACCGCCAAGCAAAACAAAGTTTTCTAATACGACGGGTAAAGTTACTGTGGCTTTATCAGCTAATAAGTCGATTTCGGCGATTTGAAATACTGACTCACCATTGCTTTGCTGTCCGCTATTAGTGAAGTTGAATTGAAAGTATTGATAACTAGGTACTTGGTCGACTAGGAATTCTCGCGTTTCTAACCGTTGGCTAAATACTTGACTAGATTGACTATCCACCTCATGCCATGTGACACCATCTTGAGACCCTAATAAGGTCCATGCACTTGGATCTCTGCTTGGTTGGTTATCGCCGACAGTGAGTCTATAGGATTTAAGTTTTCCTGCGCCATGGGTAGAAAAGGTTACCTCAGACTGACTATTTATCGTCAGGTATTTAGTATAACGGTCGCCATCGATTGCTTTTGCAATGTCATAGATAGGATCTGCAGGCTGTACTGAGGCACTTATATCTGTGCCTAAACTCACCAAGCTAATTTGATCTTCAGGGATTGCGGGGGCTTCAGGTGCAGCGCCGAGTGTTACTTGGTACTTCTGCCATAGGGTATTGATATCTTGATTTAAGATGCGTTTAAGTGCTTCTTCTAATGTCCACTCCCAAGCTTCACGTTGACTCGTTAGCACCATCTGATTGATCTTATAGGTAAAATCATCATCATAATTGTCTTGGATCCATGATAAAAAGAACCCGGTATTGGTGTAACCACCTAGCCAGTTTTTAGATGGTGAGGGGCTGCGTGTGGCGTGGAAACCAGCTCGGATCCGAACAAGGTCGGCAATGCCTTCAACAATGGCGTGAGTTTCATTACCATCGGCCATTGCGCCGGTTGGAAAGTGTTGATAACCGTGAACAAGCTCATGCCAAAATACACCGAGCAATTCGTAAATAACTTCTTCATCGCTAGCGTTGGCTAAAGATTCCGTAATATATTTGGTACTGAACGCAATTTCCATATTTCGGCCAGAGCCAGCTCGATAGGCTAGGGTATCCATCCACTTAAGACTAAATGTGACAGAGTCAAACTCAGGTGATTCACCATAGTGCTTATATAAATATTGGTTTACTTGTAATGTAACGTCATTGATGGTTTTTTCTAAATTAGGAAATAGCCTGTGAATGCGCTTATAGCCTTCGCTTTGCGTATCTTCGTGGGCAAATTTGATTTCAGGGTAAGCAAATCCGTGCCAAGGGTTTGCAGGGTCAACCACTTTTACTTTGTGACTAGCCGTGTCACTTTGGCCATGCCAATTATGTGTGACCAATTCTACTGTTTTTACACCGGGTGTATTAAAGGTGACTTGTGGATCCTTGGCCAAACTAGTCGCTGGTGTGCCTTGTTCAAATCGCCATTCAAAGCTATTTGGTTGATTGAGGCTGGTGTCTTTCAGCGTTAATGCATCACCAATAAATACGGTGCTTGCATCGCTGGCAATACCGGCAATAGGTAGTTGCGTGTTAGTAAATAAATCAATTTCAGCAATTTGTAGTAAATCATAACCCCAATCATCCGTGCCTTTGTGAGTCATCTCAAAGCGATAATGTTGATAAGGCTTGACCGCATTTAAATGATAGGTTTTTTGCTCGAAACGCTTAGTGAAAATTTGCTCGGACTGTGTATCGATGACATGCCAGTTTTCGCCATCGTTAGATCCTTGCAGCGTCCATGTGTGTGGATCCCTACCCGGTGCGTCGTTTGCTGATGTGAGTTGATATTTCGCCAGACTCTGTGGCTGTGCTAAAGAGACTTGCAACCACCCCTGTGGTTTGAGTGTGACATATTTAGTGCGGGGATCGCCATCAAAGGCATTATCTATAGCCTCACCTGCAGGTGACTCCGCTTTTTGTTCACTGAGCACAACGTCATTGCTAATTAGGCTCATTTGTGAAATTGGATCGTTCTTTTTATCATGGGCAACTTTAGTCCAGACTTGGCTTGCATCTGGGGTTTCATTCAATGTCCACCACTTAGCTTCAAACAACTCTCCCTTATAAGCAACGATTTGACCTTTGGTATATACCTGAGCATGCAACCAAGGGGTTGGGGTATTATTTTCATGATTGATGAATTGTACAAACTGCCATGCCCCTGAAGTATTAATGGCAGGTGAGTCGCCTTCAGACCACCATTTTGCTTGATAAATTGCACCTTGATGCGTGACTCGCTGGCCTTTTTTGTAGTTGTTTTTATCTTGCCATTCGTTGATTTCATTTGTGTGTGACGGCGAATGTGTATGGCCTGTATGCGCGTGTATAGAGACAGATTGGATAGCAAGTGCTAAAGCACAAAGTGCAAACCTTTTCATGATTAACTCCCATTCTCTTGATTGTTATTGTTTGGAACGTTCCATTTATTATTGGCACAAAATAACAACAATTCAAAGTATTAATTGCACTAAAATAGAAATAAAGCAGAAAAAAGGATGGGGTTAAGTTGCAAAGACAATAAAAAAGCCGGAATAACCGGCTTGTTTATTTTGATAGATGAAATTAGCTATCTGCACGACTCATGAATTTAACTTCAGTCGTGTTGATCTTGATTTTATCGCCTGTTGAAATGTGCTCAGGCACTTGGACAATTAAGCCTGTCGTAAGTGTTGCCGGCTTTGTACGCGCACTGGCAGATGCACCTTTAATTGATGGTGCCGTTTCTTCAATCACAAGCTCTACGCTGGAAGGTAAGTCAACCGATACTGGGCTGCCTTCAACAACCACAACAGATAGACCTTTAGTATCTTCATTGATAAATAAAACCTGCTCTGAAATCGCTTCTTTATTGAGGTGGTAAGGGGTGTAGTCTTCCTCATCCATAAAGACATACTCTTCACCATCGATATATGAAAACATCGCAGGGCGACGCGTTAAATCTGCTAGTTTAAGCATTTCTTCTGCTTTAAACGTCTCGTCCACTTTACCATTGTTGACAACATCGTACATGCGCATACGGTACAGGCTACCACCTGCGCGACCCTGTGGTACAGAGCGCTCAATATCACGTACAATCATGACGCGACCATTGTATTCAATTGCCGCATGTTTTTTTATTTCACTGGCCTTTGGCATAGTAATTTCCAAATTTATTTTGTTTTGCAGCAAACTAGCATGAAGCCGGCTCTAGGCCAAGCGCCACTTGCATTTTATTGTGTTGTAAAGCACTGTTATGGTACATGCAAAACAGCAATATGAACAAACCTAATCCTGATGGAGAATACGATGGATAAGTATGTGAATGTGAAGTGCCAATGTGGCAAAGTGCGCGGTGTTGTGTCATGTGGCAATCGGCTTTTTCATAATCGTGTGGTTTGTTATTGTGATGATTGCCAAGCTTTTGCGAAACACTTAGCACAGCAAAATGTCCTCAATGAATATGGCGGTTCAGATGTGTTTCAAGTGAGCGCATCACAGCTTACATTTACGCATGGGCAAGAAGAAATTGCCTGTCTTACCGTCACGCGAAAAGGCGTGCATCGATGGTTTGCAAACTGTTGTAATAGTCCACTTGGAAATACGATGAACGCACGTTGGCCACTGGTTGGGTTATTACACAGTTGCATTGAAGAAAATTTAGATGATGTTGTGGGTCCGCCCTCAGGCAGCGTATTTTGTAAATTTGCAAGTGCAGCGATCCCGACAGAAATCAAAGGACCTTGGTCACATAAGCGGGTGGTGGCTAATTTGGTATTGAAATTGGTGCTTTGGCGACTGTTGAGAAAAAACACGCCATCGCCTTTTTATCGACAAGGTGAGCCATTGGTGAAGCCGTATTGCCTTGTCGATAAAAAAGACTAAAGTTATAGCGCGTATAGGGTCGCCATTTCTTGGTAAGTCAAACCAAATTGTTTTTTAAACCAGCTGTTTACAAATTCATTGTCGGGTGAGCTTTTGCCGCAACGTAAGATATATTCACCGTATTGTGCACCAATTAAGCCATTACAATGGGTGTCAATCCACACTCGCTCTAACTGAGATTTAAAATCTTGTTGTAGTGTGCTTAGTTGCTTATCAAGTTTACTGTCTACATCTAAAAAGGTTGCTTTCATTGGCTTGATATTGAGTTGAGGAAAATCAGCCTGATGACTCTGTGTATAGTGTGTTTGACTGTCATCGACACTAAACTCTATATGTTGTTGAGCAATGACACCTTCATATTTTGCATTGACACTAAACTGCTCTGTGAATTCGGTAACGGGATAGCGAAATGCTTTTTTTACTTCAACGTCTAATGTATCAGAAGGGTTAGTTTTGCTTTGCTTTTCTTCAACGAGTGTGAAGTGAGTATGTCTATTTACAAGCTTTGCTTTTCTTGTGTGTTCTAGATTTGCGTCAAACTTGAGTTTGAATGTGTTTTGCCCCACAGGGTTATACCATAGGCTTTCTCGAAATATTTGCTTTAACTCTGACGAGGCGGTTTTGAGCGCATTTGCCTGTCTGCTGGTACGGTGCAAATTCACTTTGAAGCGAGGTGTCAGCTGAATACTTGAATAACGCGTAGGATCTTGTGTAATGGTGGTTAGCTCTTGCGGTAAGTCCCATGCCATACAATATTTTTCAGTAAACTGGCGTAAGTAAAAGCGTTCATTCGTTGTTTTAGTTGACATGCGAGTGCACTGAGCGTGTGCTTTATTTTGTAGTGCGGCCCTGTAAGTTGAAAATTGGCTTTGTAACTGAGCATTACTTATCAGAAAAGCATAACTGTGTTCAAAAAAGCGAAATTGGTCGGGGAATCTAGATTGACCTAGTTGTGCCGCACGCTGCTTTAACCAAAGTGTGGCATAACCTATTTCTTCATTTTGCGTGTTGGCAATAGGGCCAAATGGCTCGATGTGCCATGCTATTTGGTTGCGTAATAGAGACTCTAACTTCATTGCTGCGCCTGTTGGGTTGCTCCCTAAGCGTAACATTCGCACATCAATTAAGCCTTTATCTAAAATTTTGTGACGTGCTTGGCGCAGGCCTTTTTGTGCCTCAATATCATGTGGATCCTCTTGCAGCGCTTGCTCATAGTATTCTGCCGATTGTGTATACATACCAGCTTGAAAGAGATTGTTTCCTTTCTCAACTAAACTCTTACAACCACTTAGTGTTAATATCAGCACAGATAAAACAAATGCGTTTCTCACTTTTGCCTTCCTTTTTTATCAATGAGATGGCTTAAACTGTTACATACTTAAATAAGTTTCCCTATTTAGTAATCAGTCTTAATTTCGGTCTAATTACGATTACAATTATAGGTTGAATGTTAACTTACTATTATATAGTAAATGTTAATTTGTACCCATGTCTATTACTGATGCTCACTGTGAGCGCTCATTTCGATTGAAACTTGCGCTAGCGGGCCAGGTAAAGACGGTTAAACAATTTTGATTAGAGTGTGTTTATTAACTGCGAAACAGATTTAGCGACTAGATCACTGTGTGAATTGATGAAGAAATGTCCACCATTGAAGGCATGTTTGGTTATTGGTAGCGCTGATAGTGCCTGCCATGCATCAATCATAGGTGGTGTAACATCGACATCTTCATGGCCGAAAAAGACACTTATAGGTACTGGTAGTGGCTGCTCTTCGGCTCGGTAACAATCGGCAATTTCGAAATCAGCACGCAGTAGAGGCAAAAATAATTCCATGAGCTCCACATTATCTAGGACTTCCTTTGGCGTGCCGTTGAGTTCGCGCAGCTCAGCGATAAAGTCAGGCTCAGATAAATGATAGATGGGGGTTTTGTGACTTTCTAAATGCGGTGCGCGACTGCCTGAAGCGATTATTTTTAAAGGCAGTGTTTGGTTATTTTTATGTAATGTTAGCGCGAGTTCATAGGCAACTCTACTGCCCAAACTATGGCCGAAGAAGGCATAGGGCTTTTGAGTGATAAAACTATGATGCTGCATTAACTCATCAATAATTGAACTCATTTTATTGTGGGGCGTTTCCATTAACCGTGCTCCGCGCCCTGGTAGTTGTACTAATATAAGCTCAACATTATCAGGCAATTTATTAAGCCACGGCATAAAGATATTGGGCGCCCCGCCAGCATATGGAAAACAAAATAGTCTTAGGGTTGCATACGGCTTAGGCTTAGGAATTAAAAAGAGTTTTGTCATTGGTCGTTTTTTATTATGTGTTGATGGCGCTTATCCTAGCAATTTGAGCACATTTGTATAGTGGGGCGCTTGTGATGAATTGATAATTTAAATATGACACTGGCTGTTAGCTGATATTCTGCTGTCAAAAATAGCCGTATTTCACTTAATATCGAGCATATCGATTTTGTTAGTGTAAAAGTAACGCAGATTATCGGCAATTTATACGCTGATAAGTTGTTAAAATAGTCAGGATCAGAGACAATACGCGGATATGTGTTCACAGCCGAGTGTTATCAGCGAATAGTCACACTCAGATAAGCCAAAAGTAGAGTTTTCAATGTCAAACAACAGTATCCAGCAAGAAGTATCGCTTCGCCGTACTTTTGCCATTATTTCTCACCCGGATGCGGGTAAAACCACCATCACAGAGAAAGTACTTTTATTCGGAAAGGCGTTACAAAAAGCCGGTACGGTAAAAGGTCGTGGTTCAAACCAGCACGCAAAATCTGACTGGATGGAAATGGAAAAAGAGCGTGGTATCTCGGTAACAACCTCGGTGATGCAGTTCCCGTATAATGATGCATTGGTAAACCTACTCGATACTCCGGGACACGAAGATTTCTCTGAAGATACTTATCGTACGCTGACTGCTGTTGACTCATGTCTAATGGTGATCGATGCGGCAAAAGGTGTTGAGGATAGAACACGTAAATTAATGGAAGTTACTCGCTTACGTGACACGCCTATCGTGACTTTCATGAACAAACTTGACCGTGATATCCGTGACCCAATGGAAGTGATGGACGAAGTTGAAACAGAATTGAATATCATGTGTGCACCTATCACCTGGCCAATCGGCTGCGGTAAAGAATTTAAAGGCGTGTACCACATTCATCGTGATGAAACGATTTTATACGCAACGGGTCAAGGCCACACCATCCAAGAGAAACGCATCATTAAGGGTTTAGACAATCCAGATCTAGATGCTGAAATCGGTGATGAGTTAGCCGAGCAGCTTCGCGAAGAGCTAGAGTTGGTGATCGGTGCATCCAATGAGTTTGACCATGAGTTATTTTTATCGGGTGAGCTAACACCCGTTTACTTTGGTACAGCATTGGGTAACTTTGGTGTTGACCATATGCTTGACGGTTTAACAGAGTGGGCGCCTACGCCAATGCCGCGTCAAACTGAAGAGCGTGAAGTAAAAGCTGAAGAAGAAAAGTTCTCAGGCTTTGTATTCAAAATTCAAGCGAATATGGACCCCAAACACCGTGACCGTATTGCCTTTATGCGTATTGTATCGGGTAAATATACGCAAGGTATGAAGATGGACCATGTACGTATTGGCAAAAAGGTCAGTATCTCCGACGCGGTAACCTTTATGGCAGGTGACCGTGAGCGTGCTCAAGAGGCATATGCTGGCGACATCATTGGCTTACATAATCACGGTACAATCCAAATCGGTGATACCTTCACGCAAGGTGAGAAGCTGAAATTCAGTGGTATTCCAAATTTCGCGCCAGAACTATTCCGTAGCATTCGTTTAAAAGATCCGCTTAAGCAAAAGCAGTTGTTAAAAGGCTTAGTGCAGCTGTCAGAAGAAGGTGCGGTACAGGTATTTAGACCACTACAAAATAATAGCTTAATCGTTGGTGCGGTCGGTGTGCTTCAGTTTGATGTGGTTGTAGCGCGCCTAAAAGCTGAATATAACGTAGATGCAATTTACGAAAGTGTAGCGGTACAAACAGCCCGTTGGGTGACGTGTGACGACGATAAGAAGATGGCTGAGTTCAAACGCAAGTGCGAAGCAAACTTGGCCCTTGATGGTGGTGATAACTTAACTTACATTGCACCTAGCCGTGTCAATTTAAACTTATCAATGGAACGCTATCCTGATGTTAAGTTCCATCATACACGTGAACACTAATAAGCGCTTAAATTGAATTTAACCTTGCTGGTTTGATGGCTGGCAAGGAACACAGGATAAACAATGAATATCAAAACTCTATTAATTGAAAAAGCCAATGCAGCAATGCAAGCTGCGGGCATTCCAGAAGGCACAAACCCAGCGGTTACACAATCTACTCGCCCGCAATTTGGTGATTACCAAATCAATGGCGCAATGGGCGCCGCAAAAGCACTAAAAACGAATCCGCGTGAAGTTGCACAGAAGATCATTGATAACTTAGATATCGACGATGTTGCTGCAAAAACTGAAATTGCAGGCCCTGGCTTTATCAATATTCATCTAAAACCTGAGTTTTTAGCATTAAGCTTAGAATCAGCTAACCAAGATGCAAAACTTGGTGTAGCAGAACACACTACGCCACATAAAGTTGTTGTGGATTATTCATCGCCAAACCTTGCAAAAGAAATGCACGTTGGTCATTTGCGTTCGACCATCATTGGTGATGCCGTTGTACGTGCCCTTGAATTCCGTGGTGATAATGTTATCCGTCAAAACCACATGGGTGACTGGGGTACTCAGTTTGGTATGCTGATCGCACACCTTGAAGATTTACTTGAGCAAGGCATTGATCTAGAAGCGGTGGCACTGGCTGATTTAGAAAGCTTTTACCGTGATGCGAAAAAACGCTTTGATGATGAAGAAGGTTTTGCGGATAAAGCCCGTGACTATGTTGTGAAATTACAAGGTGGCGATGCGCACTGTGAAAAGTTATGGCAATTATTCATCGATACATCAGTAAAACACTCTGAAGAAGTCTACCAAAAGCTGAATGTAACCCTTGGCCGTGAAGACATCAAAGCAGAAAGTGCATATAACGCGCGCCTTAATGGTGTGATCGAACTGCTTAAAGAAAAAGGCATTGCGGTAGAAGACCAAGGTGCACAAGTGGTCTTTCTTGATGAATTAGCGAATAAAGATGGTGAACCATCAGTATTTATCGTACAAAAATCAGGCGGCGGCTTCTTGTACTCGACAACAGATTTAGCGGCGTGTGATTACCGTTCAAATGAGCTTGATGTTGACCGTATCTTGATTTTTGTGGATGCACGTCAGGGTCTTCACTTCAATCAAGTTGAGATCACTGCGCGTAAAGCAGGTTTACTAAAAGAAAAAACCAGTTATGAGCCAAGCTTGTTTGGTACCATGATGGGTGATGATGGTAAGCCATTTAAAACTCGTACAGGTGGTACGATTAAGCTTGCAGATTTGTTGGATGAAGCGGTCGGCCGAGCGTCAGATAAACTGGCTGAGCGTGCTTCTGAGCTGTCAGAAGAAGCACGTGCGGAGATCGCCCGTAAAGTAGGTATTGGCGCGGTTAAATATGCCGATTTATCAAAGCATCGCACCAGTGATTATATCTTTAACTGGGATACGATGTTGAGCTTTGAAGGCGCAACAGCACCATATCTTCAATATGCATATACACGTGTTAAGAGTATCTTCCGTAAAGCAAATGTGGATAGTGCAACCTTGGCTGGTAATATCGCTATCACAGAGCCGCAAGAAAAAGCGCTTGCGCTTAAGCTGTTGCAGTTGGAAGAAGTGCTTGATCTAATGATCAATGAAGCGACGCCACACGTATTATGTGGTTACCTATACGAGCTTGCGAGTTTATATATGTCTTTCTACGAGGCGTGTCCTATTTTGAAAGACGATGTCACAGAGCAAGCGAGAGAAAGTCGCTTGATGCTATGTAATTTAGTGGCTAAGACACTACACACAGGCCTAGATTTGTTAGGCATTGAAGTGATGGAGCAAATGTAAGCTTTATCTATGTGTGATGTTGAAAAAGCCGCCACTCTAGGCGGCTTTTTGTTTATGTAATACTTCCTTTGAGCGCAAAGAGAAGTCGTTGAAATATGCTAAGGAATCGCCAAGATGAAATTAGATGATATCCGCAGAGAATATGTGCAAGGTGGGCTGCGCCGAGAGACTTTGCAAGATGATCCTATTGAGCAATTTGAGACTTGGTTGAAGCAAGCGGTTGATGCCAAGTTCAGTGCCGATCCAACAGCCATGGTGGTTGCTACTGTTGATAAAGATGGTCAGCCTTCACAGCGTATCGTATTACTCAAAAATCTAGATAAAAATGGCTTCGTATTTTTTACTAATACGGGCTCAAAAAAATCACAAGATTTGTCTGAGAATAATAAAATCTCTCTACATTTCCCTTGGCATGCAATTGAGCGACAAGTGATTGTTTATGGTGAAGCCAAGCCTTTGAGCACAGCGGCTGTGGCAAAGTACTTTTTATCTCGCCCAAAAGAGAGCCAGCTAGCTGCTTGGGCTTCTCAGCAGTCGCGTCCAGTGTCATCGAGACAGGCATTGATGCAAACATTTGAAGGGATGAAAAGTAAGTTTGCTAAAGGCGATATTCCCTTACCTGATTTTTGGGGCGGATACTGTGTTGTGCCACATAAAATAGAGTTTTGGCAAGGTGGTGAGCACCGCCTTCATGACCGCTTTATGTATGTGAAGCAAGCCGATGGCAGTTGGTCTATTGAGCGTTTAAATCCGTAAATGCGTTTTATAGACAGTCATTGCCACCTGGACTTTGACGAGCTTGCCAATAACTTAACTGAATATATGTCAGATGCGAAAGCGTCTGGCATTGAGCGGTTTGTGGTGCCAGGTATATCACTTGTACAAAGTGAAAGTTTATTGGTGTTTCAACAGCAGCACCCAAGTTGTCATATTGCATTTGGCTTACATCCGTACTTTTTGACTGCACGAAGTCTAGAAGACATGCCACAGCTGATTGCGCTGGCAGAGCAACATAAAGCAAAGCTGGTCGCCATTGGGGAGTGTGGTATCGATAGTCATTGCGATGATTTAGCACTGCAACAAGTCTTATTTAAAGAGCATATTAAGCTGGCTAATCAATTAGGTTTACCACTCATTGTTCATCATCGTCAAAGTCATCACTTAATTGCACAAGCTTTTAAGCAAGTCGCCCCTCAATTTGGTGGTGTGATCCATGCATTTTCTGGTTCACAGCAGCAAGCTGAGTATTATATAAAGCTAGGATTTAAACTGGGTATTGGTGGCACGATAACTTATGCACGTGCGAGAAAGACCCGTGATGTCGTTAGCAGCTTGCCATTATCTAATTTCGTATTAGAAACCGATGCGCCATCAATGCCGGTTTGTGGGTTTCAAGGGCAGATAAATGTGCCCATACGTTTGGTGGATATTTTTGAACAGGTATGTCAGTTGCGAACTGAAGCACCAGAAGTTATTGCGCAAGCTTTGTATATTTCGTCCCGGGAGCTTTTCTCGCTTTAACGAATTCAAGTGTGTTGATGTCGTCATCGTATTAAGTGACGTCTGCTAGCGCGCCATCATTCGTTAATATCTTTTTCGGTCTTATCCTCTTGTGCGCTGTTGTTAATGTGCTTTTTGACATCACGTCGCGTCAATGCTCTGCCGATTTGCCAAGTAAACACCCCGACAATAATGAGCATGAGGAGCACGATACGGCCAAGCTGGTGAAAGTGCTTGTGGCTTTCATTCATTGCGGCATCAGTCAGGTATTCAATGCTGACAAAGCCAATTGTACGTTCGTTATCGACAATGGTACTGACAATGGCATCTTTACTCGGGTTGATCCCAGCAAGTCCATCAGGCAAGCCCGCAATCATGGGTGCTTGAGTAATGCCATCATTGCCAATGACAAATTCTCCCTTGTGATTATAAACCGCCACAGACAAGACGAACTCATCACTTGCGAGATGATTACTGAGCGTTCTGAGTCTGGGCGTATCCATCTTCGTCAGGGGTTCAATCGCATTTAATGCAAACTGATTGATTAAGCTTTGTCCTGTATGGTTGGCATTTGTATGAAGTAGCTGGTGAGAGCGAAAACTGGTATTGGTTGCAATCCATAACAGCGCAATCAAACAACCCGCTGCGATAATAAGTCTCAGTAATCGTTTACTTTTTGATGACTGTAAAAAGGTGTTTGCTTGTGTATTTTTCATAGTTACAGCTTGTTGGCTGACATTATTTTCATTAGATGTTAAAAAGAGCCTATATCGTTATTAGGAGCGCTCAATGCCAATGCAAAATATGCTAGATCTCGACCAACTTGATGTCCGCCCAGTTGAAAATCAACTTACCTTATCAAAGTGGTATGAATTTGAAAATGCCCAATTTGTGAAAGAGGGGGGATTAGCAGAGGAGTCAGCACACTGTATCTCGTTATTTGGTAAGGCTATTACAGGAACACTTTTAAGCGAGTTTTTAAACGCTCTGGCATTGATAAACATCGTGCCTATGCAAGTGTGTGTGTATCAAGCACATGCGGATTTATCCGCGGGTGTCGCCATCATGGCATGCTTTCCACCTGGTGAGTTGCCTAAATCAGATGTTCGTCAAGCTGCTGGCAGGCTTGGCTGCCAAGGCGCCGTACTGCCTTGTTTCCCTAAATTGGATGTTCCAGGTCTACTGGTTATGGATATGGACTCAACAGCCATTGAAATAGAATGCATTGATGAGATTGCGCGTTTAGCCGATGTATATGATGAAGTCGCTTCAGTCACCGCAGAGGCCATGGCCGGAAAATTAGCATTCAGTGAAAGCCTGCACAAGCGAGTGGCAAAGTTACAAGGGATTGAGTTGAGTTTGATCTCACCACTTAAAGATGATTTACCTTTAATGTCGGGTATTAAACCCCTGTGTGAGGTGTTAAAAGCACATCAATGGCGATTAGCAATTGCATCGGGTGGATTTACTTGGTTTGCAGAGGCGCTGCAATCTAGATTGGATTTAGACCATGTATATGCCAACACGCTAGAAATCGATGGACAACGTCTTACTGGCCGTGTTGTCGGAGACATTGTGGATGCTGAGAGAAAGGCTGAGGTGTTAAATGCCTTACGTGAACGCTATGAAGTAAGTGCAGGGCAGACACTTGCGATTGGTGACGGAGCGAACGACCTTGTCATGATGGCCGCTGCTGACTTAGGTGTCGCTATTCATGGTAAGCCCAAAGTAGTTGAGCAAGCTGATGCTGCAATTTGTGAAGGCTCTTTATTACAATTACTGTATTTTTTGACAGTTCCATTACCTTAACTTCTTAGTTGATAATCTGACGGGTTAAGCTGTACCTAAAAGGTGCACTTGGCCAAGAATACATAATGATCACAAGCGAAGAAGAGGAAAGAGAGATGAGCACGAGTTAATCTTGCGAGAAGTTGTCCACCCTGACGTTGATTTTAGGACAGCTTCTCCTCCCCTTTTGTGTTATCCATTTTATACAGCACTGTCTATTTCCATACTATTTAAATGTGCCAACCGGTTTTAATTTATACTTCTCCCTCCTCTCTGGTCTGACCATTTTTATTTTTCTTTGCAATCATTTTTAATTGTATAAAGTTTAATCTGAATGGATGTCAAAAAAAGGATATTAAAAGCGATGAAAAGGTGTAATTTTGACAGCCGAGCTTGATTTTGATAACTTATTGTCCAAATTTGGTATGACCAATTTACCTATCTGGTCACAATATACTAAATGATTAAGTAAATATTGCTAAGTTTTAAAGACTTACGATGTAACGTAGGGACTTCTTACTTAGCTGGTGGATATAACCCAAACTGGCGTGTTATCAATGTCTTTGAAGATTAAAGCTGCGAAACTCTCGGATGTGATTTTAGAGCAATTGGAAAACATGATTTTAGAAGGATCATTGCTTCCTGGTGAAAAGCTTCCTCCCGAACGAGAACTTGCTAAGCAGTTTGAAGTATCCCGCCCGTCGTTAAGAGAGGCGATTCAAAAACTCGAAGCCAAAGGGTTAGTGACGCGTCGCCAAGGTGGCGGTACGTACGTTAAAAATCAGCTAGAAGAAGGATTAACTGATCCACTTTTTGACTTGATCAGTAAACACCCTGAGTCTCAGTTTGACTTACTTGAATTCCGTCATGCCTTAGAAGGTATCGCTGCTTATTATGCTGCGCTTCGAGGCACAGACAATGACATGGATAAAGTAAAGCAAAGCTATGACAATATCGCTGAGGTGGGGGATGATTTAGCCCTAAAAGCCAAAGCAATCAATGCGTTTCATTTCACTGTAGCAGAAGCGTCACATAATGTGGTGTTACTGCACCTAGTGAGAGGAATGCAAACGTTACTTGAGCAAAATGTATTGCAGAATTTAACCGTGTTGGTGCAAAAGTCAGATGTGAGCGAACAGCTTGCACAGCACCGAGCGGTATTGATGGATGCCGTGATCCAGGGAGATCCGGAAAAGGCGAGGCTTGCGAGTAACGCACACCTAGCCTTCATCGAAGAAGCATTACTTGAAGCGGGTAGAGAACGCTCTCGTATTGAGCGGAGTTTACGTCGCACTAAGCAGCAATAAGTTAGGTAAATTCGGTCTTTTAAGCAAAATCGAGCAATTATGCTTGATTGCGTCATTGACGCATTGAATAAATTTGCATTTAAAACATAAGGAACACTCCATATGTCTGAAGTCAATAAGTTTGACGTTGACGCGTTAGAAACCCAAGAGTGGTTACAAGCGCTTGAGTCAGTTGTGAAAGAAGAAGGCGTAGAACGCGCGCAATTCTTACTTGAGCAAGTGCTAGAGCAAGCCCGCCTAGATGGCGTGGACATGCCTACAGGTATTACTACAAACTATGTAAATACCATTCCGGCAGGCCAAGAACCAGCATACCCTGGTGATACCACGATTGAACGCCGTATCCGCTCTATCGTACGTTGGAATGCGATCATGATCGTACTTCGTGCGTCTAAAAAAGACCTAGAGTTAGGCGGCCACATGGCGTCTTACCAGTCTTCAGCAGCATTTTATGAAATGTGTTTCAACCACTTCTTCCGTGCGCCAAACGAGAAGGACGGTGGTGATTTAGTCTATTACCAAGGTCATATTTCACCAGGTATCTACGCACGTGCTTTCCTTGAGGGTCGTTTAACTGAAGAGCAGTTAGATAACTTCCGTCAAGAAGTCGACGGTAAAGGGATTTCTTCATATCCTCACCCTAAATTGATGCCTGAATTCTGGCAATTCCCAACAGTATCTATGGGTCTTGGTCCAATCGCATCAATCTATCAAGCACGTTTCCTTAAGTACCTAGAAGGTCGTGGTCTTAAAGAGACTAACGAACAGCGCGTATACGCGTTCCTAGGTGATGGTGAGATGGATGAGCCAGAATCACGTGGTGCAATCTCATTTGCAGCGCGTGAGAAGCTAGATAACCTATGTTACCTGATCAACTGTAACCTACAGCGTCTTGACGGCCCAGTAATGGGTAACGGTAAGATCATTCAAGAACTTGAAGGCCTATTTAAAGGTGCTGGTTGGAACGTAATCAAAGTTGTTTGGGGTTCAGGTTGGGATACGCTACTAGCGAAAGACACAACTGGTAAGCTTCTTCAGCTAATGAACGAAACAATCGATGGTGATTACCAGACATACAAAGCGAAAGATGGCGCGTATGTACGTGAGCACTTCTTTGGTCGTTACCCAGAGACAGCTGCACTTGTCGCTGATATGACGGATGATGAAATCTTCGCACTTAAGCGTGGTGGTCATGATACATCTAAACTATACGCAGCTTATAAAGCGGCGCAAGATGAGAAAGGTCGTCCAACAGTTATCCTAGCTAAGACTGTAAAAGGTTACGGCATGGGTGAAGCTGCGGAAGGTAAAAACATTGCGCACCAAGTTAAGAAAATGGACATGTCTAGCGTTGAGCACTTGCGTTCACGTCTAGGTCTAGAAGATCTGGTTTCTGACGAAGAAATTGCAAACTTACCGTACCTAACGCTTAAAGAAGGCTCTGCAGAGTACGAATACTTACACGCACGCCGTAAAGCGCTACACGGTTACACGCCACAGCGTCTACCTAACTTCACACAAGCACTTGAGCTACCAAAATTGGAGCAGTTCAAGCCGCTACTTGAAGAGCAAAAGCGTGATATCTCAACCACAATGGGTTATGTACGTGCACTAAACATCTTGTTAAAAGACAAGGGTGTTGGCAAAAACATCGTACCAATCATTGCGGATGAAGCGCGTACTTTCGGTATGGAAGGTCTATTCCGTCAAATCGGTATCTATAACCCACACGGTCAGAACTATACGCCTCAAGACCGCGACATCGTTTCTTACTACAAAGAAGCAACATCTGGTCAGGTACTTCAAGAAGGTATCAATGAGCTAGGTGCAATGTCTTCATGGGTTGCTGCTGCAACATCATACAGCACAAATGATCTACCGATGATCCCATTCTACATCTACTACTCTATGTTCGGTTTCCAACGTGTTGGCGACATGGCGTGGATGGCAGGTGACCAACAAGCTCGTGGTTTCCTATTAGGTGCTACAGCAGGTCGTACAACGCTAAACGGTGAAGGTCTACAGCACGAAGATGGTCACTCGCACATTCAAGCGGGTACGATCCCTAACTGTATTTCTTACGACCCAACGTTCGTATTTGAAGTGGCGGTTATCTTGCAAGATGGTATCCGTCGTATGTACGGTCCAGAGCAAGAAAACGTGTTCTACTACCTAACGCTGATGAACGAAAACTATCACCAGCCAGCAATGCCTGAAGGCGCTGAAGAAGGTATCCGTAAAGGTATCTACAAGCTTGAGTCAAATGCAGGTGAGAAAGCACACGTACAACTTATGGGTTCAGGCACAATCTTGAACGAAGTACGTAAAGCAGGTGCAATCCTAAGCGAAGAGTACGGCATTGGTTCAGATGTATTCTCTGTGACGTCATTCAACGAGCTTGCTCGTGACGGTCAAGACGCTGAACGTTTCAATATGCTTAACCCAGAAGCGGATGCAAAAGTACCTTATATCTCAACTGTACTTGGTGAGTCTCCAGCGATTGCCGCGACTGACTACATGAAGAACTATGCAGATCAAGTACGCGCATTCATGCCAAGCAGCTCATACAAGGTGCTAGGTACTGACGGTTACGGTCGTTCAGACAGCCGTGAAAACCTACGTCGTCACTTCGAAGTGAACGCAGGTTATGTGGTTGTTGCTGCACTTAACGAACTTGCTCAACAGGGCAAGGTTGAAAAATCAGTTGTTGCTGACGCTATCAAGAAATTTGATATCGACACAACAAAAGCTAACCCACTTTACGCATAAGAGGCAAAAACATGTCAATTGAAATTCATGTTCCAGATATTGGTGCCGATGAGGTTGAAGTAACCGAGCTCCTAGTAAGCGTAGGTGACACGGTTGAAGTGGATCAGTCATTGATCACAGTTGAAGGCGATAAGGCTTCAATGGAAGTACCAGCAGCCGCTGCGGGTACTGTTAAAGAAATCAAAGTTGTTGAAGGTGATAAAGTTTCAACAGGCTCTTTGATTATGATTTTTGACGCAGCCGGTGCAGAAGCACCTGCTGCGGCAGAAGCGCCAGCGGCTCCTGCTGCAGCGCCAGCACCTGCGGCACCCGCTGCGGCAGAGCTTAAAGAAGTACATGTACCAGATATCGGTGGCGACGAAGTTGAAGTGACTGAGATCATGGTTGCTGTGGGCGACGCAGTTGAAGCTGACCAGTCAATCTTAAACGTAGAAGGCGATAAGGCTTCTATGGAAGTACCAGCACCATTTGCAGGTACTGTGAAAGAAATCAAAGTGGAAGTTGGCGGTAAAGTGTCAACAGGCTCTTTGGTATTCGTATTTGAAGTTGCAGGCAGTGCGCCAGCTGCGGCACCTGTTGAAGCAGCACCTGCACCTGCGGCGGCACCAGCTGCGGTAGCAGAAGCGAAAGAAGTACACGTACCAGATATCGGCGGTGATGAAGTTGAAGTGACTGAAATCATGGTATCAGTCGGTGATTCAATCGAAGAAGAGCAGTCTCTAATCACTGTAGAAGGCGATAAGGCTTCTATGGAAGTACCAGCACCATTTGCAGGTACTGTGAAAGAAATCAAAGTAAATGCTGGCGATAAAGTATCGACAGGCTCTTTAATCTTCGTATTTGAAACAGCAGGCAGTGCACCAGCGGCAGCAGCACCTGTAGCTGCGCCAGCACCAACCGCAGCACCAGTAGCGGCTCCTGCGGCAAAACCTGCTCCGGCAGCAGCCCCTGCATCTGCACAAAAAGATGAATTTGTTGCCAACGATCAGTACGCACACGCATCACCAGTTGTACGTCGTCTAGCACGTGAGTTTGGTGTAAACCTTGCGCGCGTTAAAGCAACTGGTCGTAAGAACCGTGTTGTTAAAGAAGACGTTCAGAACTATGTGAAAGAGCTAGTGAAGCAAGTTGAATCAGGTCAGCTATCTAAAGGTGGCAACACTGGTGGTGGCGAGCTTGGTCTAATTCCTTGGCCGAAAGTAGACTTCAGCAAGTTTGGTGAAGTTGAAGAGAAGAAGCTATCTCGTATTCAAAAGATCTCTGGTGCAAACCTACACCGTAACTGGGTACAAATTCCTCATGTTACACAGTTTGACGAAGCAGATATCACGACACTAGAAGCGTTCCGTAAAGAGCAAAATGTGCTGGCTGAGAAGAAGAAAATGGGTGTGAAAATCACGCCATTGGTCTTCGTAATGAAAGCAGCTGCAAAAGCACTTGAAGAGTTCCCAACGTTTAACTCTTCACTATCAGAAGACGGTGAGAGCTTAATTCTGAAGAAATACGTGAACATCGGTGTCGCGGTTGATACGCCAAATGGCTTGGTTGTTCCGGTATTCAAAGACGTGAACAAAAAAGGCATCATCGAACTTTCTCGTGAACTGATGGAAGTGTCTAAGAAAGCACGTGACGGTAAGCTGACTGCTGCTGACATGCAAGGCGGGTGTTTCACAATCTCGAGCCTTGGCGGTATCGGTGGTACGTCATTCACGCCAATCGTGAATGCGCCAGAAGTGGCAATCTTAGGTGTATCTAAGTCTGAGATGAAGCCGAAATGGAATGGTAAAGAGTTTGAGCCGCGCTTAATGGTGCCGCTAAGCTGTTCATACGACCACCGTGTAATTGACGGGGCGCTTGCAGCACGCTTTACTGTGACACTTGCAAACTACCTGAGCGATATTCGTCAGCTAGTGATGTAAGGTGAATCAAAACCGCCCAGCCTAAGTTGTGCGGTTTTGTTGTATTTTTAGTGTCCTGTCTGATAATTGGACGGGACATTAGTGAGTGCGAATGATACACTTTCGCGCACAAAAAACTCTCTCTGTTGGTTTTGTCCTAATTTGGCGGCTGGCAGGCAAATTGGGTGCGGATACTCAGTTGAGTAGAGTCCCGTTCGAATAATAGTTAAGGTAATAACATGAGCAACGAAATCAAAACTCAAGTTGTTGTACTAGGCGGTGGTCCTGGTGGTTACTCTGCAGCATTCCGTGCAGCAGACCTAGGTTTAGATGTTACATTGATTGAATCTCGCGATACCCTAGGTGGTGTTTGCTTGAACGTAGGTTGTATTCCTTCAAAAGCACTTCTTCACGTCGCTAAGGTTATCGACGATGCAGCTGAAATGGCTTCTCACGGTGTAACTTTCGGTGCTCCACAAATCGATTTAGATAAAATCCGTACTTGGAAAGAGTCTGTAATCGGTCAACTTACTGGCGGCCTAGCTGGTATGTCTAAAATGCGTAAAGTTAACGTGGTTAACGGTTACGGTAAATTCACAGGTTCTAACACCATCGCAGTTGAAGGCGCTGACGGCACTAAGACAGTGACGTTTGATAACGCAATCATTGCAGCAGGTTCACAACCAGTAAGCCTTCCGTTCATCCCACAAGATGAGCGTATCATTGATTCAACTGGTGCACTTGAGCTTAAAGACGTGCCTGGCAAACTACTTGTACTAGGTGGTGGTATCATCGGTCTTGAGATGGGTACGGTTTACCGTGCACTAGGTTCAGACATCGACGTTGTTGAATTTGCTGATCAGCTAGTACCTGCTGCTGACAAAGACATCATCAAGGTTTACCAGAAGTACGTTAAGAACAAGTTCAACGTGATGCTTTCTACGAAAGTAGTTGCGGTTGAAGCGAAAGAAGACGGTATCTACGTTTCATTCGAAGGCAAGCAAGCACCTGAAGGCCAAGTTCGTTATGACAAAGTATTGGTTGCTGTTGGTCGTACACCAAACGGTAAGCTACTTGACGCTGACAAAGCTGGCGTTGCTGTTGATGAGCGTGGCTTCATCAACACAGACAAGCAAATGAAAACGAACGTTGACCACATCTTCGCGATTGGTGACATCGTTGGTCAGCCTATGCTTGCGCACAAAGCGGTACACGAAGCACACGTTGCTGCAGAAGTTATCTCTGGTAAGAAGCACTACTTCGATCCTAAGTGTATCCCTTCAATCGCTTACACAGATCCAGAAATTGCATGGGTTGGTGTAACTGAGAAAGAAGCGAAAGAGCAAGGTCTTAAAATTGAAACTGCGGTATTCCCGTGGGCAGCATCTGGCCGTGCAATTGCTTCAGCACGTACTGAAGGTCAAACTAAGCTTATCTTTGATAAAGAGTCTGGCCGTGTTATTGGTGGCGCAATGGTTGGTATCAACGCAGGTGAAATGCTTGGTGAGATCGGCCTAGCAGTAGAGATGGGTGCAGACGCAGAAGACGTGGCACTGACTATCCACGCTCACCCAACACTGAACGAGTCAATCGGTCTAGCTGCTGAAATCTTCGAAGGGTCAATCACTGACCTGCCAAACAAAAAAGCAGTTAAAAAGAAGTAACTAATACTTCTTATTGAATTGAAAAAACCCGGCGATTGTCGGGTTTTTTGTTTGTTACACGGGTGTATCGTTGTGAAAAGTGAATCCCAATCTACTTATAATCACGCTCAGTAGCCTTTGTACGCTCAGGCAGTCACTGCGACATTCGATTGCAGCGGATAACCTTGATATTCCTTGAGGACAGCTAAAAAACTTTCTAGCTCACCGGTATCACTCCCTCTGCTTTGCTCAAAGGCGATTTCGTTTTCAATTTGTGCTAAAAAGTTACTACTGCTAGAACCTTGGAGTTCACCATCAACCAATTTAAAGATGTCATGAGGGAGCCTGAACAGCAGTCTATCGTCTCCTGTTGCCTGTATCAGTGCATTGAGCTCATTCATGCCGATATTGCTCATATCGATGGCTTTTGTATTGATTGACTGTGATGTGGTGTTTTGCGGCAATGAGCTGCCGTGTTGTGCTTTTCCCTTTACATGGGTGTTCGTTGGGGTATACGCAGTGTATGAACCATCAATTTTCATCTTGTTTCCTTACTCTTGTGTCGTTATTGCTTTAGGCAAGCAAGAAATATACTCAAACTTCACTATGCTGTTCGTTATTTGCTACGTTCATAAGTTTGATTCAATGTGAGCTTTAACGGAACTCTGGGGGTTATTTGATTAACAAGACGCTTATTCATATAGCCGTACGGAAAAATTAACTGTCAAAAAGATTATTGTAAATATGGTGGGTGTTGAATTGATCGAGAAGGCGGTACTGTAATTATTTAGTATATAATATTTATTAACTTAAAGGGGAAATAAGATTTAAGATATATATGATAAAAATAACGTTCAATAAATAGGGTGTTTGATTTTTATTAATTTTATACCATTTCGGATTAATAAAAGTAGCTAATTTTAAAACTAGCTACTAAAAAACGAACTAAGTAATTAGTGGCGTCTACAAGGCGTTTCAGGGTGAGTTTCGCCAATAGTGCCGCTTGCACCAGCAACTGCGTGAGTTTGCTCTTTACTTAGACTTTTATTATTAGAAAGTTCTTTGATTTTACTTTTAGTTAATTTTAATGTCATTTTAATTTTCCTTTTAAATATTTAGCCGATACTCAGTATGAGATACGGCTGTTAAATAAATTAATTTTATCTATTTGTTTTGTAAAACCTATTTTACTTAAATTTTTTTAATGATTTTTTTTGGTTTATAATTCCAGTTTTTCATTTTAAATAAGCTGCACTGACTCTAAGTAGAGGGCTATACATACTTTATAATTTAAGTTGACTTTTTTTGTAAATTGATTTTTTGGTTTTAACAGAAAGTTCTGAATTAAACTTTTATAATTATCAGATAATTATGTAATTTTATTGTGGTACGCATCTATATAAACGATCTGTTTCGCCACCTGAGCTAGCGCCAGCAATTCGATGAGTTTGGTTTTTGTTGAGACTTTTATCGTGAGAAAGCTCTTTTACTTTCTTTTTATTTAGTTTTAATGTCATGTTAATTTTCCTTTTATACTATTTTTAATCACCTTGGGTTGGAGATTGGTTAAAATATACAATGACTTTTTTGGTTGGTCAATGCTGTAATAAAAATTAATATTTTAATGTTTTTTATGTCTTTGGTTGATTTTTAAAGTGGGTAAAATGGTGGTTTTTGGGTTGGTTTTTATTTATTTAATTAAATTTATTTAATGGTTTTTTATATTTATTTTTTCCTTCGGAAGGTGTAGTTTTTAACTTATTATCTGAAAG
>NZ_JAKFZS010000036.1 GCF_021654285.1 Pseudoalteromonas luteoviolacea
TAATGCCTAACTGATCGGCATTAACACCCCGTGCCGTTTTGTTTTTTGAAAGGTTATATCTTTCTTGCGACTTGTAATGCTTCGTAAATAGCCCGCTTTGCGTCAATGGCACTTGCAAGCAATGCTCCACCAATCACGTGATGATTATTTGGCAGGCTTTCTTTGTCAAAATCAGACTCATTTGAAGTTTGACCAATACAAGCGATCACTGTATCCACATCAAGTGTTTGCTCTTTACCATCAATACGTACAACTAGTCCATTATTTGAAAAAGAAACATATTCACAGCCTGCAAGCTGCTCGACATTGTGGTGCTTAGCCACAGCTCTATGGATCCAACCTGTCGTCTTGCCTAAACCTGAACCAAAGCGACCCGAACTGCGTTTAAGCATATATATTTTTCGCTGTTCTGTTGATTGAACAACAGACTGTTCAATACCCCACTGGCCTTTGAATTCTTCAATGGACTGGTTTTCAGGCTCTGTTAAAAATGCGACCATATCAAAACCGATGCCACCAGCCCCTAAAATCGCGATTTTATCGCCAAGCTCCACTTCTTTGAGAATAACTTCATCATATGCCAAAACACGTTTGCCATCGCTACATTCAATTTTAGACAAGCGCGGGCTAACTCCAGTCGCAAAAACAATATCGTCGTAATCTACATCCATTTTATTGTTATAAGGCTTGCCAAGCTCCATTTTTACGCCGAGTCGTGTCACCTCGTTTAAAAAGTATTTAAGCGCTAATTTAAAATCTTCTTTACCTGGGATCCGCATTGCAAGATTAAATTGACCCCCAGCATGCTCATTCTTATCTATCAATGTAACTTGATGACCTTTTTTAGCCAAATAGCAGCTAACTGACAACCCAGCAGGCCCCGCTCCAACGACTAATACATCTTTAGGGCTTGAGGTTTTCTCGAGGGGATAATCTAATTCAAAGCCAGCTTGAGGATTCACCAAGCAAGTTGCTCGTTTGCCTTTAAAAACATGATCTAAACACCCCTGATTACATCCAATACAAATATTGATTTGCTCAGACTTATTCTCTGCGTATTTGTTAAAAAAGTCAGGATCTGCAAGCAGAGGCCTTGCCATTGAAATAAGGTCGGCCTCACCTTTGTCAAGGATATTATTCGCGAGTTCAGGTGTATTTATACGGTTTACCGCGACAACGGGAATGTCTACAACGTCTTTTAAACGCTTAGACGCTTCTCTAAATGCACCAGGAGGCACCATGCTGGCGATGGTCGGCACACGTGCTTCATGCCAACCGATACCCGTATTTAAAATATCAACACCAGCGGCTTCAAGGGCTTTGGCTTGCACCGTTACTTCTTCGCTGGTGGAACCATTTGGCACTAAATCCATCACGGACAACCTAAACACAATAATAAATTGGTCAGACACGCGTGCCCTGACCGCTTTTACAATATCTACGGCCAGCCGCATACGGTTCTCGAGTGTACCGCCATACTCATCTTTACGATGATTGGTATGTGGTGCCATAAATTCGTTGATTAGATACCCTTCTGAGCCCATGATTTCAACACCATCATATCCCGCTTTTTCTGCCATGTAGGCTGATTTAGCGAAATCTTTAATCGTGCTTTTGATCATGCTTATCGACATGGACTTTGGTGTATATGGATTTATAGGCGCTTTAATTTTACTCGGCCCAACATTGAATGGGTGATATGCATAGCGCCCAGCATGCAAAAGTTGTAGGCAAATTTTACCTTGATGCTGATGTACAGCTTCTGTATATGCCTTGTGTTTAATCACATCATAGCGGGAATTAAAAGATGACGCGATGGGGGTAAGTTTACCACGTATATTTGGGCTGTATCCACCCGTTATAATTAGGCCAACACCGCCTTTAGCTCTTTCCTCGTAAAAAGCGCGCAGCCTTTTTCGGTTGTGCCACCCTTCTTCAAGTCCTGTGTGCATTGAACCCATGACCAAGCGGTTACGTAGCTCAGAATTTTTAAGTTTTAGTTTTTGTTCTAACATTGCTCGCCCCAATGTAACTGGTCCTACCTGTGAACATTAACCAATTTATAGATTTTGGCAAGTAAAAAGCAAAAATTTATTACTTAAAAGTAGATAAATTTATAATAATTCCACAAATTTGCGACTAAAGTGAGCGAAGTAATACTTCGTTACGTTTTAAAAGTAACACTGAGCGCACAACTAAGTTATGATATTAATGAGAGCATTTCGGTACTAAAACCAGAGGAAAAACATTGAAGCTGATCGCAAAACTATTTAAAGGCATATGGCATGCGTTGAACTTCTCTCGCAGGCTACTTGTAAACTTGGTATTTGTTGTACTTATCATAGGCGTTGTTGTTGCTATGATGTCTTCAGAAGAGGAAATCCTCGTACCTCAAGATAGCGTTTTACGTTTAAATCTTTCAGGCAAGTTAGTAGAACAGCTAACTTACGTCGACCCCGTCGATGCAGCACTGGATGATGCATTCGGTCCAAGCGATAAACCAATGGAAGTGCTAGTTGATGATGTAATTAGAGTCATTAATAAAGCAACCCATGATAATCGTATTAAAGCAATACATCTTGACCTTAAAGGCTTGCATCATGGGCACTTGGACAAATTAAGAGACATCACAACGGCACTTGATGAATTTAAAGCGCAGGGAAAACCCGTATATGCACACGGCCCTTACTTTACGCAAACGCAGTACTATTTAGCTGCGGCGGCGGACGAAATATCTATGCATCCTTATGGAGGCGTAAGCATCAAAGGCTTTGGTACTTACCCAATGTATTACAAAGATGCGCTAGATAAATTACAAGTAACGCAGCATATCTTCCGAGTTGGCACTTTTAAGTCAGCGGTTGAACCGTTTATCAGAAACGATATGTCAGATGCAGCTAAAGAAGCGAACAAACTTTGGCTCAATAATCTCTGGGCACAATACAAAAATGATGTTGCTGCGCGACGACCATTTGACACGGATAACTTCGATGAGACCTTAACGCAACTTGGTGAAAAAATGTCAACTGTATCAGGTGACTCTGCACAATTTGCGATAAAATATGGCTGGATTGATTCACTCAAAACAGACCAGCAATTTAATAACAAACTCGTTGAATTAGTAGGTACTGACGCCAAAGGCAATAAATACAAGCAAGTAAAGTATAAAGAGTATTTAGCATCAATTTCCGGCTTCCCCACTCAACCTAACCCGTTCACCGACAAGGTCGCTGTCGTTGTCGCCAAAGGGCAAATAGTCGATGGCAAACGTAAAGCTGGTATGATTGGTGGGGATTCTACGGCAGCCTTACTCAGAAAAGCACGTCTTGATAGCAATGTAAAAGCAGTTGTACTTCGTATTGATTCAGGTGGCGGCAGCATGTTTGCTTCCGAACAGATCCGAAATGAAGTATTAGCCATAAAAGAGGCTGGGAAACCCATTGTAGCTTCTATGGGTTCTGTTGCTGCATCAGGCGGTTATTGGATTGCGGCATCCGCCAATGAAATTTGGGCATCGCCTTCAACCATCACGGGTTCTATCGGGGTTTTCGGCACTATATTTACATTTGAAAACTCTTTAAAAGAGCTTGGCTTATATTCCGACGGTGTTGCAACGACAGAACTTAGGTCTTCTTCTATTGCACGGGGCATCGATCCTCAATACGCAGATATTATTCAAATGGGTGTTGAAGATGCTTACGACAAGTTTTTATCTATGATTTCTGATGCAAGAAACATCAACAAAGAAAAAGTGGATGAAGTTGCTCAAGGACGTGTTTGGCTTGCCCCTCAAGCATTAGAATTTGGTTTGATAGACAAGCTTGGCACGAAAGATGAGGCTATCGAATCCGCTGCTGCACTTGCAAGTCTAGAACATTATGAAGTGTTCACAGTTGAGCAAACTCTCAGTGAAAAAGAGCTATTAATGCAACAAATATTTGGTGCTGAAATAGTGCAATCTTTACTGCCAAATGCAACACAGTCTGATACGCTTCAAAAAGTAACTCAGCAAAGTATCAATCAGCTCATAAATAAAGTGCAACAAAGTGCAAATATGATTGAACTATATAACGACCCAAACAGTATATATAGCTTGTGTACTATGTGTGATGTGTCCCCATAGTTCATAGCTACAAGGTTAATGAATAAACTGCAATGTGATGCTGCAGTTGGTATAATAAGCCCAGACTCAAATCTGGGCTTTTTTTATGAAAAGAAAAAAAATCTATATTGCCTATACCGGCGGTACCATAGGAATGAAGCAATCAAGCAAAGGGTATGTACCCGTTGCTGGTTATCTCACAGAAACTGTCAAGAATAACGCCGAATTCACACGTGAAGAAATGCCGTTATTTGATATTCATGAATATTGTCCGCTCATTGACTCTTCAGACATGTCACCTTTGCACTGGCAATTAATCGCTGAAGATATTCAATCTAAATACGATGACTATGATGGGTTCGTAGTATTGCATGGAACAGATACCATGGCATACACAGCATCAGCCCTGTCTTTCATGTTTGAAAACCTCACAAAACCCGTGATCGTCACAGGCTCTCAAATCCCACTGTCTCAACTTAGATCAGACGGGCAAGTTAACTTATTAAATGCAATGTACCTTGCAGCAAACTACCCTATTGCCGAAGTCAGCTTGTTTTTTAACAATAAGTTATTCAGAGGTAATCGTGCGCTTAAAGCACATGCCGATGGGTTTGATGCTTTTGCATCCCCTAACCTAGCCCCGCTTGCTCAGGTAGGGATTAATATTCAGCTCCAAGAAGGCAAGTTGAGCCCGTATGTCGATCAAGACTTAGATGTCACCTCTATTCAATCTCAGCAAATTGCGGTACTGCACCTCTATCCTGGAATTAGCGCCACTATGGTTGAAAATGTGCTGTCATCCGATGTTAAAGCACTTATTTTACTTAGTTTTGGCGTAGGAAATGCCCCACAACAGGACGATATTTTAGCGACCCTGAAGAGTGCGTCTGAACGTGGTGTTGTTATTGTAAACCTAACGCAATGTATACAAGGTCAAGTGAATATGGGGGGCTATGCAACTGGTAATGCACTATTAAACTGTGGTGTGATCAGCGGCTATGACATGACGCTAGAGGCATGTTTAACAAAGTTACATTACTTATTCAGTCAAGATCTAGAATTAGAAACAATTCGTCACTTGATGCAGGATAATTTGCGAGGTGAATTAACTAGATAATCATTTCTAGTTACGCAAGCAATTATAAAAGGCCACATAACGTGGCCTTTTCGATAGTTAACGTACCTTTTCAGGTAAATCGACTAAATCAGTTAAATGAGAAGTCTCACCGCTGTGTGTTTTAATGCCATGCTCACCAAAATAGTCACGTTGTGCTTGAACTAGATGACCATTGCTAGGCGTGCTTAGCGTTGCAATATAAGTTTGTGTCGAAGCAAGTACAGGGAAAGCCAAACCAGTCTGAATTGCTTGGCCTGTAATACTTCTTAGTGCATGCGCTTCTGCTTCAAGTGTATCGATGAAATCAACACCCTTTGCGATGTCATCAAGATAATCTGCACGAATGATACAACCGGCACGCCAAGTTTGTAATGTCTTGGCAAGATCAACTTTCCACTGATGTGAACGTGAAGCACCTTTGATTAACGCAAGACCCTGACGGTAGCAAAGCAAGCTAGCAAAATAAAATGCTGACTTAAGCTCATCCAAATCGATATCGATTTTTTTGGTTTCTTTCGCTTGGTAAGTCATCTCTTTCGCTGCAAGCGTACTGATGGTATTAGTTAAGTGACGCGCTTGTACTGCAGCAACCAGTGAAGGCACTGCAATGCCCAATTCTAACGCATTTTGTGCGGTCCAAAGGCCAGTGCCCTTCGCACCGACTTTATTGTCAATCAGATCAACTAATGGTGTTTGGTTGCTGTCTTCTAGGCTAAGAATGTGACGAGAGATCGATAATAAGTAACTATTCAACTCACCTTCTGACCAAGATTCAAAAATCTCAGCCACTTCTTTTGGTGAGCGACCTGTGCCGATGCGAAGCAAGTGATAAACTTCAGCAATTAATTGCATTAGCGCATATTCAATGCCGTTATGAACCATTTTCACAAAGTGTCCACTCGCAGACTGACCTACACGCGCAAAACATGACTCGCCATTGTAGCTGGCAGCAACTTTTTCAAACCAAGGAACCAAACGCTCCCAACCGCCTTCAGAGCCACTAGCCATCATAGCTGGGCCATGTCTTGCTCCTTCTGCACCACCTGAAATCCCCATGGTGGCAAACTCAAATTTATTTTGGTACTTAAGTTTACGAGCAATACCGTCTTTGTAATTACTGTTTCCGCAATCAACAATAATATCGCCTTTTGACACGCCGGCTTCTATTAGTTCATTACATACTGAGTCAACTAGCTCGCCTGCTGGTACTAATAGTAGTACCGAACGAGGAGGCTCCAGCCTTCTAACCATATCACCGAGATCCGATACGATATGGAGACGCTCTTCTACACCCAAAGACTGTGCACAGCTAATTAATTCAGCGCCTGCATCTGGGTTTTTATCATAGGCGACTAATGTCATACCTTTCTCTATTAAGTTCAGTGCAAGGTTTTTGCCCATTACACCTAAACCAACTAATGCAACTTGCATTAAGTTTCCTCCTCGGTAACAACCACACTTAAATTCGTCTACACGATGTCCGGTACATTATACCTGAGCATTCAACAATATTCTGCTCGGGCCACCTTAACTATCAAACAATTTGAAGTTTAGTACTTTTTTAGTCATCTCGTGTTTTAGCACAAGCAAAATTTTGCTCTACACACAGGCTAAACACATTATCAGTCAGAGTGTTAAAGCTAATCTTCTTTCACTCTAAGATTGACGACTACTGACACCGGTGTCATAATCACGTCATACAGATCATATAATTTAATTTGTGTATGAAAAAGGGTTTAGTGGCAAAACTTTACAGAAAAGCGTAATTATCTGAGAATATTTGCTTAATTAAGGTTTAAAAGGCCACTATTTAACCACTTTCAATTGAAAAAGATGTTAGCAAGAGCAGCCTACAGGAGAATCTGATGCTTAGACGCACTAAAATAGTTGCCACACTGGGACCAGCTACAGATAGAGATAATAATTTAGAAAAAATCATTCGCGCGGGTGCTAATGTAGTACGACTAAACTTTTCCCATGGTGTAGCGCAAGATCATAAAAACAGAGCAGACGCTGTTCGCGAAATCGCTAAAAGACTAGATAAGCATGTTTCAATTTTAGCAGATTTACAGGGGCCTAAAATCCGTGTTTCTACTTTTGCTGAAGGTAAAGTTAACCTAGAGGTAGGTGCAAAGTTCACACTAGATGCTGAACTAGGCCTCGGTGAAGGTACTGTTGAAGCAGTGGGCATTGACTATAAAGAATTACCGCAAGACGTAAATAAGGGTGATCTTCTATTATTGAACGATGGTTTGATTCAATTAACCGTTGATGAAGTCGTCGGTAAAAAAGTAATTTGTACCGTAACCGTTGGTGGTATCTTGTCAAACAACAAAGGTATCAACAGATTAGGTGGCGGTTTAACAGCTCCTGCCTTTACAGATAAAGATAAAGAAGACTTAATCACTGCGACTGAAATCGGCGTAGACTATATTGCAGTTTCATTCCCTCGTAGCGGTGATGACATGCGTTATGTAAGAAGCCTTGCAGAAAAAGCGGGGTCTAACGCACAGTTGCTTGCTAAAATCGAACGCGCAGAGGCTGTTGAAACAGTTGAAGCAATTGACGATATTGTATTAGCATCAGATGCAGTAATGGTTGCACGTGGTGACTTGGGTGTTGAAATTGGTGATGCAGCGCTTGTTGGTAAGCAAAAACAAATTATCAGCCGCGCACGTTCTTTGAATAGAACCGTTGTTACAGCGACACAAATGATGGAGTCGATGATCGACAACCCAATGCCAACGCGTGCTGAAGTAATGGATGTTGCAAACGCAGTATTAGACGGCACAGATGCAGTTATGCTTTCAGCTGAAACAGCGGCTGGCGATTACCCAGAAGAAACAGTAGCAACAATGGCTCGCGTTTGTTTAGGTGCAGAATCTCAACCTGAAACACATATTTCTAAGCACAGACTAGACAGTATGTTTGCAGATACATCAGAGACTTTAGCGCTATCTGCAATGTACGCAGCGAACCACTTAGATTCAGTGAAGGCAATTGTCGCATTAACAGAATCAGGCAACACTTCTAAACTGATGTCGAGGATCAGCTCTGGATTGCCGATTTACTCGCTATCTCGTCATGCCACGACACTAGGTCAAACAGCACTATATCGCGGTGTTTACCCAGTGTACTTTGATTCAACAAGTTGCACAGCAGATTCGCTTGTTAATGATGCGCTAAATACGCTTGTTGAAAGTGGCTCTTTAGAAAAAGGTGATACCGTTATTCTTACTCACGGTGACTTAATGGAAACTATTGGCGCTACCAATACATTGAAAATCGTCACTGTATAATCATTACGATTCCTGATACATACTGAGCCCGACTTAAATTAGTTGGGCTTTTTTGTATCAGACATTAAGGCAAAACGATATTAAAGTGCTATGCGCTAGCTTGCCAACGCTGACTTCACTTTATCTCTATAGCTACGGCTAACTTTGAGCTCTTGACCGTTATCCAATACCAACAAATATTCACCACTACTTTGTGTCACTAGTTTACTGATTTGGCCCGTGTTTACGATGGCAGAACGATGTACACGTACAAACAGTTTCGGGTCGAGCTCTTGTTCCAGCTCTTTCATTGTTTTGCGTAAGATATGCGTTTGTCCGTCAGCACAGTGTAGACACATATAATCACCCGCAGCATCAATCCATTGGATGGTTGCAGTCGACACTCTGATTATTTCGCCCTGCTCTTTTACAGCAAGAGATTCAGGAAACTTTTTGTCTTCAATTGCATCACCAGTGGCTAGCTTTTTTAGAATTTCTTCGCAATTGTTACCTGTTATCCCCGCCACAAAGCTGGCTAGCTTTTTCTTGTGGGCGTTATCTTGTTGGTTCTTTAAATAACTTTGCACTTTTTCGATCGCCTGTTTTAGTCTGTTGTCATCAACTGGTTTTAGAATATAATCCAAAGCGTGGATCTCAAACGCTTTGACCGCATAGTGATCAAACGCTGTAACAAAGACAATAGCAGGCAAAGGTTTAACACTTTCACTTAGAATTCGTGCTACTTCAAAACCATTTAACCCGGGCATTTGGATATCTAAAAAGACCAAATCAATATCCTGCTGCTGGCAAATGTCTATGGCTTTTTGTCCACCGTTACAAAGTTCGACTACTTCTATTTCATCAAATTCTCTTAATCTGACTGCCAAGCCCTTTCTTGCTAGTGGCTCGTCGTCAACAATTATCGTTTTAATCTTGCTCATTACTTCACTTCTCGGCCTTTTCAAACGGAACTCGTATGTTTGCCTTCAATCCTGAAGGCGAATTATTTGATAACACAAACGAGTAATTATTCTCATAAAGTGTTTTTAATCTGTCTTTGGTATTTGCGATGCCAACACCGCTTGCATTGGTCAGCTGGCCATCAGTAAGCTCAGCCCCTGGACCATTGTCTCCAACTTCTAACAATAGTTCATTGGCAAATACTTGCGCTTTAATTTCAATCTTGCCACCCTCATCCATATGAGCTATCGCGTATTTAATGGAGTTTTCAATCAGTGGCTGCAATATCAGACTTGGGACAAGCGCATTTTTTGCTTGCTCAGTGATATCTAAATCTATCGCCAAACGTTCGTCAAAGCGAACCTTCTCTATCTCTAAATACAATTTTAATGCGTGAAGCTCCTGCTCAAGTGGCACTTTTTTGATTGGATCTGTATTTAAGGTATACCTTAAAAAGTCACTTAATCTAGACACCATCTGGTTAGCGTCTTTGTTCTCTTCCACTAATATCAATGTTGATATTGCGTTTAGTGTATTAAATAAGAAATGAGGGTTGAGCTGATAACGAAGCATTTTTAATTGCGCTTCATGGGCCATGGTATTGGCCTTTAGTGCTTTTTGACGTTCACTTTGAAGTAACTGGTAATATTTAATACCAAAATATAGGCCACTCCAACACAAGACGATATAAACTGAATCTAACCCTTGTTGAAGGTAATAAAACCATTCTTCTGGACGATAGCCATGTCGGTATATTTCCCACAAGTTATACTTTTGTACAACTGACCACAACGTACCTGTAATGTAAGAAACACTAAAAACAACAAATATCAAAATCCAAGGCTTTGCATTCCAAACTCGACGATAGAGATACCTAAGTGGCACCGTCATCAAACAACCAGCATACGCATTGAGTACGATGACAAATACATAGATGTCTCGCATTTCAAATACTTTTGAGCCTATATAGTTAACCAGCGCATAACCGATCCAACCAGATATCTGCAAAACCCAAAAAAATCGTTGTCGATTATCGACTAAAGCTTGCCAATTCAAATTAATTTTTACCTCTAATAACCTACCTTGGATTATATCCCATAGAAAACCAGTTAATCACTACCAATAGTCTTGTATTTCCAACAATTAACCGCAAACATATAGGTTATTGAAACACAGTAACAACGCTGTAACTAATCAAACTCAACCTTAATTATCAGTTTAAATATCGATTCCAACCACAATTTAACCGCCTGCTAATCCAGACAAAAACGTTTCAATTAAAGGTATGTATGTAAATTTAAAATGAAGAGACATGGTGATGTGTTAAGTGATTTCTTACATATATGTTTCTTATAACAAAAACCCCAAAAACACCATTGATAATCGTTATCACTTGCAATACTATTCGCGCGATTATTTAATAATAAAGGAAAATCATGCGCTCATTTAAAACCAAATATCCAATGCTTCTTTCAGCACTTGCGATTGCTTTTTCTGCTACATCACTTGCTGACGATTCAAAAAAAAATGAATTGGAAGTGATTGAAGTCAGTCCGAAAGGGCTTATTTCTTATGTTAGTGCAAGTGCATCAAAATCAGATGTACCTATCACAAAAACACCTGTATCAGTTTCTGTTTTAACGTCAAAGCGAATCGCCGATCTTGGTGCAGAAACCTTACAAGATGCAATTGGTTATGTAGCTGGTGTATATAATGGCCCATATGGTGTCGATACACGTGGTGATTGGTCAAAAGTACGTGGTGTAGACCCTCTAATTTATGTAGACGGCCTACAAATGCAGTTTGGAAACTACAACAACACTCGTACTAATCCATATACACTTGAGCGCGTTGAAATTTTAAAAGGCCCCTCTTCTGTTCTTTATGGTCAAGGCTCAACAGGCGGTATTATAAACTCAGTATCAAAACGTCCACACAGCGAAACTCAAGGCGAGATCTGGGCACAAGTGGGTAACTATGATCGCGCACAGCTAGCCGGTGACTACAACACTGCGTTTGGTCAAAACGATGAATATCAAGCAAGATTTGTCGGTGTATATCGTAATAGTGATACTCAAACAAACTTTGTTGAAGACAATACGTTGGTATTTGCACCCAGTTTTGCTTGGGATATCAACCAAGATACGCGTTTAACAATCTTGACCAAGATACAAGAAAATGAGTCAGGATCTTCAACTCAATTCTTTCCACATGAAGGCACCATTTTACCTGCTAAATACGGCCAAATACCGAGTGAGCGATTTGTAAGTGAGCCGGGTTGGGACCGCTACGATACAGAGCAGTTTGCAATCACAACAATTGTTGAGCACAGTATTGCTGAAGACACGCAAGTTAACTGGTCTACTCGCTATAGTGATAGCTCTTCTGAGTACCGTACTATTTATTCTTGGCCACCTAAGTTTGAAGCTGATAAGCGTTCTATTAGCCGTGTATTTAGTATGTCAGATGGCGAGTCAAAGAGCTTATTAAGTGATATCCAATTACATCAATACATCGAATTCAGTGACGTAGAAGTAAACATTGTTGCTGGTATTGATTTTCAAGATGCAGAAACGCGCACCAGTCGTTTACGCGGTGTTGTCTCTTCCAAGCTAGATTTATACAACCCTGTGTACGGTTTAAATGATCCATTACCAACAGAAATAAAAGACATCGCACCTGAGCAAGTAAATACTCAATTGGGTGGATATATCCAAGCGACGTTTGAGTACAACAACCTTGTTGTAAACGCTGCACTTCGTCACGACGATCTCGAGCAAAAAACGTGGGAAAAAGTAGGTGATGCTGCAAGTCTATTGCAAGTTAAAAAATCACAAAGTGCTTTAACAGGTCGAATTGGCGGACTATACCAATTTGAAAATGGTATCTCACCTTATGTTAGCTACTCGGAATCATTCCAGCCTATATATGGTTCAAGGCCACAAGGCGGAAGCTTCAAGCCTAAAGAGGGTGAGCAAATAGAATACGGTGTGAAATATCAACCTGCTGGCACTGAACACTTAATTACTGCTAGTGTTTTCCATATTACAGATAAAAATCATGTGAGAAAAATTTCCCCTCTTGAACATGTACAAGATAGTGAAGTCTCAGTTGATGGCTTTGAGCTTGAAGCGCAACTAGAGTGGGAAAATTTAGATGTCTATGCTTCATATGCGTACACAGAATCTGAGCAAGATACCACTCCTCTATCTGCACAAGAAATCTTTACTCAGGCAGCTATGTTAGCTCAACAGGCTCCGGATCGGCAGCAGCAAATTATGGCTGGTGCTGTATTAACAGCTGGCACTGATGATGTGCCTCTGTCAGCAACCCCAGAGCATTTGGCATCAGTATGGGCAACTTACCGTGCAGACAACCTGTTAGAGGGGTTAAAGTTCGGTGCAGGTATTCGTTATGTTGGTAAAACATTTGATGGTAGCCGCTCAGTTTCTGTTGGTAATGTTGAATACCATAAGGCGCTTACCACAGATAGCTTTACGTTATATGACATGATGGTTGGCTATCAGTTTAACGACTATGAGTTAAGCCTAAACATCGACAACTTAACAGACAAGACAGTGATCACCAGTTGTTTATACCGCGGCGATTGCTTCTATGGCCAGCGCCGTACCATCACAGCTAACTTAAAATATCGCTTTTAATTTTACGTGATTTATTGTGGCGTCATTCATTCAAGTTAATGGCGCCATTTTATAAGCCCTACAAACTCTTTTCAAAACATCAAAGCTAGTATTCTAAACTATTCAACCAAATACTAAAAAGAAACAGTATGTTGATAAGCTCGAAACATACTAAGCTATGCTGGGCTATCTGTTTTACAACATGTACTGTGTTGATTTCGTGGTGAGCGATGTCATTATGCCAAACTCTGACGGCATAGAGTTTATTCAATCCGCATTAACGATTCAAAATAACTTACGCTATTTATTTCTGGTTTTATTGATTGCGAAGATACTGAGCACCTAACAACAGATAAAATTCTTTACAAACCTTTTAATAAACAGCAGCTCATTAAAAAAATTCTGGACGCTATCAAATAAAAAAGGCGACATTTAATGTCGCCTTTTTACCTTTTCATCTCAAGGTTTTTAAGGAATTAGTTACACTTACCTAGGTCAGTCCATACTTTCCAGTCGTTACCGACATTAGAATTCTGAGCTGGGTTTGCATCTCTGTTCCACCAGTTGCTGCGATACTTACTGCCTTGGTAAGACACTTCAGCACCTGCAACATACGTCTTTGATGCACTCCACTCAGTTAGACCTGCACAGCCTGTATTATCAGCGCCATCCGTAACTGTTACAGATTTTGACACGCTGTGTGTAGCACCTGCATCGTCAGTCACAGTAACAGAAACTTGATATACGCCAGCATTTGCAAAAGCGTGTGAAACTCTGGCACCTGTTGTATTAAAGCCACCGATATTCCAGTCATAACTTACGATTTGACCATCTGCATCACGGCTTGAAGTCGCATTAAAATCACATGCTAATGCGCTACAGCTAAAAGTAAAATCTGCAACTGGCGCTTGATTATCAACAGCACCCCCACAACCATTTGCTGCAATATAATCAGATGCAGCTTTCGCTTGTACTAAACCATAACCGTATTCGTCGTCACGACCAGCTGTGCCTAGGTCAATTGCAGTTGCATTCAGTGCATTACGAATATCTACGTTTGTACAGCTTGGGTGTTGGCTCCAAACTAATGCTGCAACGCCTGCAACGTGTGGACTTGCCATTGATGTACCAGTCATAAGTCCATAATCAAGAACTGCATTAAGTTCGACCTTAACTGAACTGCCAACAGATGTTTTAAGTGCGGTACCAGCTTCTTGTGATAAAGAAAGCACTGGAATAGTTAGACCATGGTTTGTATCACCAAGCGTACCACCAAATTCACCTGGTGAGTTGTTGAAGATAATTGCAGCTACACCACCGCCCGCTTGACAATTTGCAGCCTTATCTTTAAATGATGCACCGCCGCGCTCTATTAAACAGATGCTTTGTGTCGCAGCACATGCTGTTAAACCTTGACCACAGTCAACGAGATCTGCACTTACAGTGCCCTCTACTGAGTGTGTCATGCCGCCAGCTTTAACTACATCAGTACCTACTGTAATAGCAGCAAGAATGCCAGAGCTTCTTGGCACGGTAGATAATACATCAGTACCAGGTGCTGCAATTTCAACTTGCACGTTATATTGTGAAGATGGGTTTTTCACTCTGTTTTCATCAATGTTTGCTACAGAAACGACAGTATCGTAACTCGCTGGATAACTCATTGTTGCATTACCATCATTACCCGCAGCAGCGATAAGTAACACGCCTTTGTCATATGCAGCTTGCAAGCGCTCTTGGAAATACTGACTTGGACTGCCACCACCTAAACTCATGTTGATAACTTTAGCGCCGTTTTCAACACAGTTATCTACTGCACGAGCAATACGTGATGTAAGGCCTTGTTTACCGTCATTGTCGAATACACGTACATTGTGAATACCAACCTTATCATTTGGTAATACACCTACTACGCCGAAGCCATTATCGATCGCAACAATTGTGCCTGCTACGTGAGTACCATGACCTGAACCATCTTGATACCAAGTTAAACCTGGTAAATCAGTAAAGCCAGTTGCATTTTGTGGCAAATCAGGGTGGCCTAAATCATAACCCGAGTCGATAACACAGACTTTGAACAAGTCAGCGTTAGTATCTTGTAATAGGTTTGCTTGAACTTCTGCAAGTCCATAAGGAGACGCTTCACCTACGAAGTCTTGAGTAAATGGCACATATTCGAAATCTTCTTCGATATAAGCGTATTGTCCTGATGCTTTTAACTTAGCAACTTGCTCAGGTGTCAGCTCCATAGTTACAACAGTGCCTGTTGTATCTGCAGATAATACTTCTGTAGAGGCGTCTGCACTAAAGCTCTCTGCAATATTTGCTCTTGCAAAACGGCTTGTCTCAGGTGCAAAGATACTCAAATCACTTTGCTTTAAGATGTATTGTTTTGTTTCTTGTGCTTGAGCAACCGTTGCAGAAAGCGCTGCAACTGCAAACGCAACTGAAGTTAGTTTGAACATTTTTTTCATGTTGATTCCTATATTCTTATTTTTATCCGCATCCAATGCGGTGAATCCCTATTGCGATAGTAACTATGTACCTAACATGTAAACACCCTACACAAGGAAACCTTCACTTGCAACCACTTATTTACAAAAATTCATTTTTTATTCATTAAAATTAAAAAAGCAATAAATCAAATTATGCAATTGATTGGTTTTTGAGCAGAAAACCTCAATAAGGCCATATGAAAATTACCTATCTATTAAATAAAACAATCAACATCAAGAAAAATAACAATATTGGGAATATTTTTTTACACGACCATGAAAAAACTTTGTTCGCGATCATTAAACATAAATTTTTAAAACAGATCTTGGCTTTAGCTTGTTGCTAGTTAGTAAAAATAAAGACAACAAACAACAAAAACGACCCAATAAATAATCAAGATCAAATTAATCCAGACTATTTAAAATAATTATGATTTACTCCAGAATCGGTTTCTAGGATAATGAGAATAATTTCTATTAAGGAGTAACATCAGTGAAAATTATTAAAAAAGTTGCGGCTGCCGCGCTTTGTATTTCAGCTTTTCATGCTTCAGCTAATGAATGTGAGTTGACAATTGAATCAAATGATATGATGCAATTCTCAGAAAAAACACTATCAGTGTCAGAAAAATGTAAAGCAGTAAAATTAACACTGGTTCATACAGGCAAACTAGCTGCAACAGTTATGGGTCATAACTGGGTGTTAACAGAGAAGAAAAATGTTAAAGCAGTTGCTTCTGATGGCATGAGAGCTGGCGTTAAAAATAGCTATGTAAAGCCTGATGATCCAAGGGTTTTTGCATTTACACCTGTAATTGGCGGTGGCGAATCGACGTCAATTACTTTTTCAACTACAGGTATGAGTAAAAATAAAGACTATAATTTCTTTTGTTCATTCCCAGGCCATTTTGCGATAATGAAAGGCGCTTTCAAAATTATTTAATGGTAATGCCAGTAAGAATATATTCTTACTGGCATTTAACACTTCACGATAAGTAATGCCTTAAAATCAAAAACCCTCGAGCTTTCAAATTTTATGTTGATTCATACCTTTAAGTACTAGCGATACTAAAGTATAGATTTTATTTTCTCATTCAAGCTTACGCATTTTAAATGAAACGCATTTAAGTGAAAATTGAGGCTACATCTAGTCGATTTTAAACAACACCATGAAATAACAAGTACTAAATTCACTTAAAAACATCAACGTTGACATTCCAAGTCTTAGGGAGCATAAACACAACAACTAAATTTTATAATCTTCTCTTGAGTGTCAGCGTTTTATAGTACCTAGCTTTTAACGTAGGAAATGGAAAAATCGTATTATTCTATACGCTAGGGTTATTTAATGCTTGGCAACGATGAAACTTATAGACGCAACAGATAAGAAAGCTCCCCAATATATTACTTTGTACTTTCGTGAAGATGATGATAGCCATCCGCTAAATGAGAAAACACTCAATGTGACCAGCAATGTTACTTCTTTGCTAGGGCTCTCAAACACAGAGAAAACAAATATTAGCGCTGCAAAGCCAAACCAGCACGCTGTCGAAAAATGCCACATATTTAGCAAAACAGTTTTAGTACAAAACCGGCCTAATAAAAGCTTTGGCTGTATCCGTTTAAGCGCCCTTTCATTTAACACTAGCTTATAGCCAATCCAATGGTGTAAGGTTCCAATTATCAAAATTAAAAAGAAAACAGAATCAGGCATACACTACAATCCAACTTACCTACACAAGCCCATTTCTGCGAAAAGAAACTACATTGATGTTTATTAAAAAAAACGAAATTATATAGTGAATTAAAGAAAATTACTGCACATTTTGGAACATTCCAAGTATCCATTGGACTATTAAAGACTAAAAAATTCTTATGTATTGAAAATTATTCAATTATAGATACAAGATGAAAGTAAGCAGGTGATAAAAGGCGCTAGCCCCGCAGAAAAAGCGTAAAATTTTTTAAAGCAATATGGATACATATGCTAGGCTAGTCGTTCTCACTTCCGTAAGAGTTTAAATGTGATCACAGCTAGCCTTTCTCATTTATTAATGAACGAAAGATGTCTATGGGCGTTTATTGAGTTTTCAAACAGCAGATCTAAACAATATATAAATAATTTGGTTAACCTAGATCACGCATCAAAATTTCGTACTCTTCGTTAGCATCAGCAATCAAATGTGACAATTCTCTCGCATCTCGCTCTTTAAGAACAACTTGCCAACTTGTTGTCCCCTCAATGCCTGTAACCACAATATCCGGCCCAGTATGCTCATACTTTATCTTATTGAATTCAGTCGAGTGATGCTCGTGAAGTTCAATAATATCAATGTCTAGTTGCCCTGTTGGAAAGACTTCAATATGGGCATGTAACCCTCTTTCGCCCGATAAGCAATATTCTCTATGTACTGTAATCATCACAAGCTCCTTACTGTTTTATGAAAGCCAAAGACAAGTGTAGATCAGGATTAACAGAAGAGTGTATTCATGTGAGAAGACTTAGACTTTTTTTAAAAAAAGAGTTATGTAAGCCATGAAAATACTGCACATTAAATTGAAGTAATACTTATAAAAAACGTCTGAAGGTTCAGAAATCAATTAGCAAGACACATTTTGTGCAGCCAAAAAGCGCTAACATTTTCCCCTCGTATCTCATTCATGAACAAATCAGTACAATTTTTAATATCTCAGTGGCAAGAAAGCCCATCCTGTTATGTAATTTTTTTCATAAAAAATTCATAGTAAGTGTTTTTAATTTAAATACAGCGCGAACTAACTGTATGACAGAAATAGGAAGTTAAGCTAGAAGTTTAGGAGGGAAAAAGCTTATTCAAATTAATATAACAGTGGCGATATCATAAGACTGCCAGTGATAAAAGATTCAAATCGATAAGTTAAAGTCTGAAAGAAATTGGGGCCTTACAGCCCCACAGTTTTATTCTTTACTTAAAACCATTAAGCATCTTGTCACACACGACAGGTGTTGGTCTATGGTTGTCATCTACAGCTACGAATGTGAAATTACCTGAGATCGCTAAATGCTTATCATCTTTGTGCATCGTTTCTAAGAAGATCTGAACTTCCACTTTCAAACTTGTATTACCAACATGTACAACCTTTGCTACTAACTCAGCAAATGTACCAGCAGGAATTGCCTCTTTAAAATCTACACGGTCAGATGAAATAGTCACAAGTGGCTTACGACAAAAACGTGTCGCGGCTATAAACGCAACTTCATCCATCCAAGCCAGCGCATCACCACCAAAAAGGGTATTGTGGTGGTTAGTTCTTCCTGGGAATACAGTTTTAGTTACTGAGGTTGTTGAATCTTCAATACGCTTCGCGATGGTTGCGTCTTTATGTTGTTCTGTCATTATTTACTGCTTTTGTTTGCTAGTTTATCAATCATAAGTAATTCAGGGTCTAACCTTTCGCCAAACCAGTTAAAACGCCAATCTAAATGCGGCCCTGTTACTCTGCCAGTTGCCCCAATATCACCGATAACATCACCGGTTGAAACCATATCCCCTACTTTGACATGCAGCTTGCTCATATGAATATACGTTGATGTTATGCCATAGCCATGATCCAAAATAAGCGTACCACCACTGTAATACAGCTCACTCTCAGCAAGCACTACCTTTCCAGGCAGTGGCGCCCAAATAGGCGTGCCAGTTTTATTGGCTATATCTAAACCAAAATGTGGTCTTCTGGGCTCACCGTTAAAATACCGCTGACTCCCATATACACCTGAGATTCGACCTTTAGCAGGACGATAAACTGGCATACCAAAGAATTCTAGTTTACTGCTCTTTGCCCTAGCGGCACCAACTTTCGCAGAGTCGTTGCGAATACGTTGAAGCACTTCTTTTGGGGGTGATACATACTTTTTTGCGACGCCCGTGATACGATCAATATCGTAGTCGCGACTCGTAATTAAAAAACTTTTAGTATGTTTTTGATTATTTTTATCTACCCAAGTCAAAGAGTGATCAGATTTAGCATCTCGTCCAAACCCAAACACAAATTGGCCATCAGGCGTAACATCTAACTCTTTACCATTGAAAGAAACTGATTTAATTCCTTCAAGTTGGCCAGTAACCATACCTCCTTGCGTTAGATGCCCCTTCAGTTCAATTGCTTGTGCACTTAATGCAAAGCATGCGCTAAGTGCCAGCAGCAGTTTATGCATACGCAATTGCTCCTTTACCCACTCCTTCATAAGCTCTCACTTTAACTTCTTTGTCTGGGTTTGATTTTTTAATTTCATTAGCAAGGTATTCAGCAATACACTCAACTGTTGTATCACACGGCAAAATATCACAACGTGATTTGCTAATACACATTTCAAAATAGCCTTGAGATGACTCATAAGCAAAAGAGTAATCATCTTCTCTAGCTGTAATATATTGTAATTGAGCATGCTCAATTAAATCTTCTTGTGTGCCCAAATAAATGTCTTCCCATTTCTGAGACCATTCTTTTTGAAGTCTAGGCATACTGACACCATCAAAGAAGATACCTATTAAAGAACGGTGCCCATGAATAATACGTTGACAATTACCATCGTGCTTTTTAAGGCCATGGCTGTAATGATAGTAGAAGCTACTTGTTTGCTCTGGACGAAGCGTAATTTCAATATCTTTAACATTATCTGGCATTTGTGGGAGGATCTGCTGTTTTAAGAAAGCAATCACAGACGCCTCATCAATTTTATCACCTTCGACTACACAAACAGCTTCATCAGGTGCATTCATGGCAAGGTGGTGACCACTGAACTCATAGTCAAAAGATACGCGACCATCTCGATTTTCCAATTGACAATTCAGTGCAGAAGGAATGGCTAACTTATGATCTATTGTGTTATCAATAATTGCTTTGATTTGTTTTTTTACTTTAGCAAAGTCCAAAACCATTGATTCTTCATTGAGTTGACCATGTAAAGTCATATCAACTATCCAACTTTCTCCAACAGCTCCGCGCTTAGCACACAAGTAAGAAAAGTCTATTACCGTCAAGGCATCTACAAAAAGGATCATAAATTTCCATTAAATTACTAACAAACAAACTAATTATAAAGTTTTTTCAACTAAAAATCGCGTTATTCATAAAGAGAATTGATTTTAATCTTTTTGACGTATTGTTGAGATAAAAATTTAACTGTTCAGAGTTGTTTAGCGTACAACTGTACGCTAGAGTACCCGCAATTAAAAAATGAAGAATGAATACTATGGAACCTAAAAATAGCTATACAAAAGAAGAACTAATCCTTTGTGCTGAAGGCAAGATGTTTGGTGAAAACAACTGCCGTCTGCCAATCGATAATATGTTGATGATGGACCGTATCGTTGAAATCAACGAAGACGGTGGTGAGTTCGGTAAAGGTCAAATCATTGCTGAGCTAGACATCAACCCTGACCTTTGGTTCTTCGATTGTCATTTCCGTGGCGACCCTGTAATGCCAGGTTGCCTAGGCTTAGACGCTATGTGGCAGATTGTTGGCTTTTTCTTAGGATGGTCTGGTGGCCCTGGTCTTGGCCGTGCACTAGGTGTTGGTGAAGTTAAATTTACTGGTCAGATTTTACCTACGGCTAAAAAAGTAACTTACCGCGTAGACATGAAGCGTGTTATCAAGCGCAAACTATTTATGGGTCTTGCTGACGGCGTTGTTGAAGTTGACGGTCGTGTAATCTACGAAGCAAAAGATCTAAAAGTAGGTCTATTCCAAGATACAAGCGCTTTCTAATTTAGCGCTATAAACAAATAAGCCCCTTTCGGGGCTTTATTTTTTCAATTCGTTTCTGTTGGCTCTGTTTTATGTTTTAAACATGTTGCGATTGTCTATGGCCTCTCGCCAGCCACCTAACCATTCTGATCTGTGCTCAATTTGTTGATATGGACATAAATCTTTAGACCGCCCTGCTAAACCTGCTTTAAATCCCTGTGAGTGTGCTCTTTCTAAACGGTCTCTTTTCTGTCTCTTCATAGGTAAATTCCTCACCTTCAAATTTTTGATTGCTTCGTCTTATCGACATCCACATTTAATAAATAGTTAACGCAACTGTAATTTGCAAACTCTTTTCGCGTGTTATGCAAAAGCACATACAACCTCTTTGATATGAAAAATATTTACTGCGATTTATGAGCGTGCATTACCTGCCTAACTATCTTGGATAGAATCAAATATCAATTTTGCAATAATGGTAACAATAAGACTCCAGCTCGCTTTTTTCAAAAGCGTGCAAGACTTATTCAGAAGGAATGGCCAAACCTCAAGTTCTAATTAATCATAGTTTGAAAGGACATGCAACAAAGAGTAGATAAGAACTTTTTGTGAATTTTTTATTTGCAATATTTATGCATTAAATCTCATTTAAAACACTTTACAATCTATAAAGCAGATAATAAAGAATAGAAAAAACCATTTTAGACGTAAAAAAACATTCATTATTTTGTCATAAAAAAGGCCGCTAGATAGCGGCCTGATATCAATCACTTGGGTTGATCACTTAAGGATCTCTAAACCACCCATGTATGGCTTAAGTACCTCTGGTACGATAATCGAGCCATCTTCTTGTTGATAATTTTCTAATATTGCAACTAATGTACGGCCTACAGCAAGGCCAGAACCATTCAATGTATGAAGTAATTCTGGTTTCTTTTCACCAGCACGACGGAAGCGCGCTTGCATACGACGAGCTTGGAAGTCTTGCATGTTAGAGCAAGATGAAATTTCACGGTATGTATTTTGAGCAGGAAGCCATACTTCTAGATCGTATGTTTTCGCCGCACCAAAGCCCATATCGCCCGTACATAAAACCACTTTTCTGTAAGGAAGCTCTAGTGCTTGAAGAATACCCTCAGCGCTGCCAGTAAGTTCTTCAAGTGCAGCCATTGAATCTTCTGGCTTGACTAGTTGAACTAATTCTACTTTGTCAAACTGATGCTGACGGATTAGACCACGCGTATCGCGACCATAGCTACCCGCTTCACTACGGAAACAAGGTGTATGTGCTGTCATCTTGATAGGCAGCTCTTTCTCGTCGAAAATTTCATCGCGGGCACAGTTTGTTAATGGTACTTCAGCTGTTGGAATTAAGCTGTAGCCATCTTGATCTTCTTCGAGTACTTCAGTGTGAAACAAATCCGCAGCAAATTTAGGTAACTGGCCAGTGCCGTATAAGCTTGCTTTGTTTACAAGGTACGGTACATACATTTCAGTGTAGCCGTTTTTGTCAGTGTGCGTATCAAGCATAAATTGAACAAGTGCACGGTGCATGCGTGCAACACCACCACGCATAACAGTAAAACGAGAACCACTTAATTTAACACCCGTTTCAAAGTCTAGGCCTTTACCTAATGCTTCACCTAAATCAACGTGATCTTTTACTTCAAAATCAAACTGCTTAGGCTCCCCCCACTTAGAAACTTCAACATTGTCATCTTCATCCGCGCCCGCTGGCACATCCTCAGCAGGTAAGTTTGGCAATGTTGACGCTAAATCTTGTAGCTCAGCTAATATTTTATCTTGCTCAGCTTTTGCTGCTGATAGTTGATCACCAAGATTTGCAACTGCATCTAACAATGGTTGAACATCTTCACCCTTTGCTTTAGCTTGACCAATCGCTTTAGAGCGGCTGTTACGCTCGCTTTGTAATTCTTGTGTTTTTGTTTGTAACGTCTTGCGTTGTTCTTCTAACGCATTAACTGCCTCAACATCTAACTCGAAGCCACGTTTTTTTAAGCGCGCAGCAGCTTCTTCGATGTCCTGTCTTAAATACTTTGGATCTAACATGTTTGTTCTTTTAACCTTTTTGCATGACTAAGCAAAGACCTATCCAGGCCATAAATATACATACGACGACATTCAACGCTATATTCAGTGCCATCTTCACGAACTGGCCTTGTTGTAACAACAAGAGGCTGTCCATGGAAAATGTTGAAAATGTCGTCAAAGCACCTAAAAAGCCAACCCCTATCAACGCCTTGGCAGGAGATACCGCGATTATTTGCTTTTCGATTAATCCGTAAAGAATGCCCATCAACAATGAACCAAGAATATTAACGGTCAATGTCCCAAAAGGGAATCCCTTACCCATGAGTTTTAACACAATATCACTAATAAAAAACCGTAAGCAGGCACCAAATGCGCCACCAACAGCAATCATTAGATAAGTTTTGAGCACTTCCATTTACGTTTTACCTGGTTTTTGAGCATACCTTTGTTGAGCACTCGCATTATCGAGGCTTTTTAAGTAATTGAGTTTTTCTTTAATTTGCTTTTCTAACCCACGTTCAGTTGGGTAGTAGTATTGTCTGTCTGATACAGATTCTGGAAAGTAGTTTTCCCCTGCGGCGTAGGCACCAGGTTCATCATGTGCATAGCGGTATTCTGCCCCAAGCCCCATTTCCTTCATCAGCTTTGTTGGCGCGTTACGTAGATGTTCCGGTACAGGTAAATCGCCGTCTGTCTCAGCGTCCCTTTTCGCCTGCTTAAATGCGGTATAAACTGCATTGCTCTTGGCAGCACTGGCCATATAAATGGTCGCTTGCGCAATCGCTCTTTCGCCTTCAGCAGGCCCTACTCTGTGAAAAATATCCCACGCATTCAGTGCGACCTGAAGCGCTCTTGGATCTGCATTTCCTATATCCTCACTGGCAATGGCAAGCAAACGTCTTGCTACATAAAGCGGATCGCCGCCGCCTGCTATAATACGACAATACCAATAAAGTGCTGCGTCAGGGTTGCTACCACGAACCGATTTATGAAACGCAGAAATCAAATCATAATAAATATCACCGCCTTTATCATACTTGGCTAAGTGAGTTGGTAAAATTTGGGAAAGAACATCACTGTCAATTTTTATGTCGCTGCCAGTACGATGGCCAAGATCAACCGATTGCTCTAACAGGTTTAATGCTTTTCTTGCATCACCATCAGCCGCTTGTGCTATCGCAACCAAGGCTTCTTGTTCAATATGGATAGCAAGTTGGCTCAATTGCTCGTCTTGATCAATGGCATTATGAAGCGTAAACAGCAATTCATCTTGCGATAGCGGTTTCAGTGTATACACGCGGGCACGAGACAACACAGCATTATTCAATGCAAACGACGGGTTTTCCGTTGTCGCACCAATGAAAACAAACGTGCCATCTTCTATGTGAGGTAAAAAGGCATCTTGCTGAGACTTATTAAAGCGATGGACCTCGTCGACAAAAAGTAAAGTTCGTCTGCCTGATTGAGACAGTCGACTTTTTGCTTCTAACACAGCTTCACGAATTTCCTTCACACCTGCTGTCACGGCAGATAGTTTTTCAAGCTCAGCATCAGCATGATTTGCAATGATCTCGGCTAATGTGGTTTTTCCAACTCCCGGCGGGCCCCATAAAATCAGACTATGGCATCGCCCTTGTTCAATGGCACGATAAAGTACAGAGCCTTTTTCAATAATATGTGTTTGTCCAATATAGCCCTGTAACGACTTTGGCCGCATTCTAGCGGCCAAAGGTCTAACATCTGGGGCAAAATCAAAACCGAAATTACTCACCTGTTGTCTGGTCGTCTATGACCACTCCATGCGGAATTTTAAAGGTAAAAGACTTATCGTCCATTTCTAAATTTGTTTTTGCATCTGCAAATTTAAATGTCGAGATCTGGCCTGAAGCATCTTTGATGCTCAAAGAGTCAATTGCAAGCCCTGCGCTTTGAAACACAATATCTAATTGCTCTACTTGAGATTCGACATCAGGCTTTGGCGATACACGATAGCCAACTGTTGTTTTACTGACATCATATTTTGCCCACTGAGACTTATCTTGTGTCGTCAACAAAACAAAGGGCGTGGTGTCTATTAAGCCGGCTGTATTCATAACAGTTACTTGTTCAGCAAAGCTATCGAAATAAAAAGTCTTATCACCATCGGACACTAAAAGCGTTTCGTCCGGTTCCAACTGCTGCCAACGAATTTTAGAAGGATATTTTAGCGCAATATTGCCTGTCCCATCTTGTAATAATGTGCCTTCTTCGTCCTTCACTTGTTGCGTGAAATTTGCTTTGAATGTATTTAACGATTTTAGCTTTGCCTTAAGAGACTCGGCATCGCCAGCATAGCTTTGTGACATAAAGCCACAACTTAAACCTAGTACTAAGGCTATTGTTTTAAACTTCATTTTAATTTGCTCCACCTTTCGGTACTAATACTTCTCGCGCGCCATTATGACCTGGCACACTTACAACACCTGACATCTCCATCTGTTCAACTAAACGTGCTGCTCGGTTATATCCAACTCTTAATTTTCGTTGCACACTTGAAACCGATACCTTACCAGTTTCAATAACAAAGCCAACGGCTTCATCGTAGAGCGGATCAGACTCATCGTCAGCACCTTCAGGCTGCTCGCCAGGTAATAAAATTTCTTCCGTTGCCTCACCACATAAAATATCTTCGATGTAGTTTGGCTTACCACGCGCTTTCCAATCATTCACAACGGCATGTACTTCATGGTCATCTACAAACGCACCATGAACACGGATCGGTACACTCGTGCCAGGTGGTAAGTAGAGCATATCACCCATACCTAATAAGTTCTCTGCACCTTGCTGATCTAGTATGGTGCGCGAGTCAATTTTACTTGAAACTTGGAACGCCATTCGTGTCGGTATATTTGCCTTAATCAAGCCTGTTATAACATCAACTGACGGTCTTTGTGTTGCCAATACAAGGTGTATCCCCGCTGCACGTGCTTTTTGAGCGATACGCGCAATGAGCTCTTCAACTTTTTTACCAACAATCATCATCATGTCTGCAAATTCATCGATAACGACCACAATACTTGGTAGCTTATCTAGCTCCTCTGGCCCATCAGCCATACCATCCGTATCTTTAAATAATGGATCTAAAATAGGATGCCCAGATTCTTTAGCTGCTGTGACTTTCTGGTTGTAGCCTTTTAAGTTTCTGACACCTAATGCAGACATTAACTTATAGCGACGTTCCATTTCCCCTACGCACCATCTAAGTGCATTGGCAGCTTCTTTCATATCTGTCACAACTTCACACAGCAAGTGTGGAATGCCTTCATACACTGATAGCTCCAACATTTTAGGGTCTATCATGATCATACGAACGTCTTCAGGCGGTGACTTATACAGTAAGCTTAATATCATAACATTAACGCCAACTGACTTACCGGAGCCGGTTGTACCAGCTACCAATAAATGTGGCATTTTTGCAAGGTCAGCCACAACTGGTTCGCCTGCAATGTCTTTACCTAAAACCATGGTTAATGGTGAAGGATTTTGCTCAAATTTAGGGGCGTTAATGACCTCTGAAAGCCTCACTATTTCGCGGTTTTTATTCGGTAGCTCCAATCCGACATAGGTTTTACCAGGGATAACTTCAACAACTCGTACACTTACTGCTGACAGTGAACGCGCCAAATCTTTTGCAAGACCAGTAATTTTGGCCACTTTAATACCTGGTGCAAGGTCGAGCTCAAAACGCGTAACGACAGGACCCGGGTAAACCCCTACAACTGCGGCTTGAATGTTAAAGTCCAATAATTTGGCTTCAACAAGGCGTGATACAGAGTCTAATTCTTCTTTAGTAATTGGGTTCTCTGCTTTATCTGGTCTATCAAGTAAATCAAGAGATGGTAGCGGGTCTTTAGGTGGCTGCGCTTCTAACAAAGCCTCAAACTGCTCTTTTGCAGAAGGTGGCGGTTGGTAAGCTGGCTTCTGCTCAGAGCTTGGCGTTGGCTTTTTAATTGGCCTTGCTGGCGATACCACTTTAGTCACAGGCTCTTCTTTCACTGCGGCATCGTCCAACGCATTAAGGGCAGCAACCGTATCGAGTGACTCATCATCAATAGCAGAGAAATTAATTTCTTGCTCAAGAATATGATCAAGTTCATCAAAAACATCTGCAGAAACCGCATCGTTAAATTCCTGCTTTTGCTCAAATACAGGCTCAACATTTTTAGGAGACATCTGCTCGTTGTTGTCTTTACGGCCAACAACTGAAAACAACTTATCTTTTAATTTTAGCGGTTTTTCAGCTTGTAATTCATCAGATTCTTTAGCCTCTTCTACAACTACCTCAGGCTCTTTTTGAGCGCGCTCACTTTCTTCAATTTGCTCTCTGGCATCGATACTTCCCTTTTGTTCTACTTCAGGTGGTTGCTCAGTTTCAGCTGCAATGACTTGTGCAGAGGTTTGCTCGGATTTAGGTGTTCTTGTAGTCGCTTTTCTAAATAAAAACTTCACAAATTGAACGACTTTTTCACCTAAATAATCAACCGCTTCAACCCACGAAACTCCGGTGAGCAAGGTAACACCCGCAAAGAAAAAGCACAAAAGTAGAATTGAGGTGCCTGTGAAGTTGAATGCTGGCATCATCGCGCCGGCCACAACATCTCCCACTACTCCGCCTGAAGAAAAGGTGTATATATCATCAAAATTGATACTGCTGATGGCACTTGAAGACGCGATTAAGAGCGTTGCGCCGATAATCCTTAAGCCAAGCGTTGTGTAGTCGAGCTGCAAAATTTTGTGAGGCTTTTTAAATAACACATAACCAAACAGCTGCATTGCAGCTGGTACCCAAAAGGCAAGCCAACCAAAACTCAATAATAAAATGTCAGCAACCCAAGCGCCTGCTGCACCTGTGATATTATTGACTTGTACAAACTCACCCGCTTGTGTCCACGCCGGATCGGCTGGATCAAATGAAACTAAGGCGCAAAGCGTAAAAATTGCAGCAGCTGTGCTAACAATAAGTCCCGTTTCTAGTAGGCGCTGAACACCATTTAAGCGCATTACATTCAACCTGTATTTATCTTTTGTTGTAAACTTCTATTATAGGTTACACCATATCAAGAAATTCTTTAAGGTGCACAAGGTTTTATAATCTCTCCCTCCTCCCCTTTTACCTCTTCCATAACAACATAAGTACGACTTTCATTAATATTCGGTAATTTAAGCAAGATTTCCCCCAGCACACCTCGATATTCTGACATGTCCGTTACACGGGTTTTTAGTAAAAAGTCGAAATTTCCAGAGACTAGGTGACATTCAATGATTTCATCATGTTGTTTTACCGCCTCGTTGAAGCGCTCAAAAACATCTGGCGAGTTTTTATTGATGGTCACTTCAACGAATACCAGTAGCCCCTGGCCAAGCTTAACTGGGTCAACTACTGCTTTGTATCCTTTTATGAACCCTTCTCGCTCTAGTTTTTTTACCCTTTCTAGACAAGGTGTTGCACTTAATCCAATTCGTTTGGCTAATTCAACATTAGAAATTCTTCCGTCTTTTTGTAATTCGACTAAAATTTTTCTATCAGTTCTATCTAGCTGAGTATGCATGAAAAGTGTTTTATCCTATTTTTATAAAGTTTATAGTCAATTCATCTTTAAATTACCACAAAAAAGGTAGGACACACTAGCTTTGCATAATTATAATAGTCAAAAATGTTATCCGTTCTTATTTGAGGCGATTTATTATGATTATTGGTGTACCTAAAGAGATTAAAAACCACGAGTACCGTGTTGGTATGGTTCCAGCAAGTGTTCGTGAACTAATTAACCACGGCCACCAGGTTATTGTTGAAACAAATGCAGGTATCGGCATTGGTTTCACTGACGAAGATTATATCCAAGCGGGTGCTGAAATTTTACCTACAGCTGCAGACGTTTTCGCTAAAGCTGAAATGATTGTTAAGGTAAAAGAGCCACAAGCTGTTGAGCGTGCAATGTTACGTGAAGACCAAATTCTTTTCACTTACCTTCACCTAGCACCAGATCTTCCACAAACTGAGGATCTAATTAAGAGCGGCGCAATTTGTATTGCATACGAAACTGTAACTGACTCGCGTGGTGGTCTTCCACTTCTAGCGCCAATGTCAGAAGTTGCTGGCCGTATGTCTATTCAAGCAGGTGCTCAGGCGCTTGAAAAATCAAACCTAGGTCGCGGCATGCTACTAGGTGGCGTACCTGGTGTTGAGCCGGCTAAAGTTGTTGTTATCGGTGGTGGTATGGTTGGCCGCAACGCAGCGCAAATGGCTGTTGGTATGGGTGCTGACGTTACTATCCTTGACCGTAACATCGACGTACTACGTAGCCTTAACGCTCAGTTCGGTAGCCAAGCAAAAGTTATCTACTCAACAGTTGATGCACTAGAGAAGCACGTTGTTGAAGCTGACCTTGTGATCGGTGGTGTACTAATTCCTGGTGCTGCTGCTCCTAAGCTAGTAACTGAAGCACACATCAAAGCGATGAAGCCTGGCGCTGCAATCGTTGACGTTGCAATCGACCAAGGTGGTTGTATCGCGACTTCTAAAGCGACTACACACGCAGAGCCAACTTACATCGTTGACGATGTTGTTCACTACTGTGTTGCTAACATGCCAGGTGCAGTTCCTCGCACTTCTACATTTGCACTTAACAACGCAACTCTGCCGTACATCATCAAGCTTGCGAACCTAGGCTACAAAGAAGCGCTTCTTTCTGATGAACACTTCTTAAACGGTCTTAACGTTCTTAAGGGCCAAGTAACTTGTAAAGAAGTTGCTGAAGGTTTCAATATGGAATTTGTTGAGCCACGTTCAGCTGTTGAAAACGCATAATCGCAAACAGCATTGAATATTTAAAAGGCCTGCTTTTCGCGGGCCTTTTTGATTTTAAATCAATTGTTCCCTCCCATCCCCTTTCTATTTTTCTCGTTTTTACAATTCTTGGCTATTCTTATCAATGTAAGATAATGCAGTGAGCGAGAAGTTATGGCCATATCTTTAACCCAACAAGAAAAACAGATCCTCAGGTCTATATCCATCCCGCCAAGACCCGAAGCACTTGTTCAATTTTCACAAGAAACAAAATCCCCTGAACCAAACATCAATAAAATCACCCAAATTTTACAAAGTGACGTTGCCATCAGCGCCGCAATACTCCAAGTCGTCAACTCAGCAGCCTTTCGCCGTAGTAAAGAAATTGAATCTCTTGAACAAGCCATCATGATCCTTGGCCTGAAGCGTTTAATACCGCTTGTTAAAGCGGTTGCTGTTAAGGCGACTGTTGAAACGCCACCAGCTTTAGAAAACTTTTGGCAAGATCAAAGCGATATTGCGCAGCTTTGCTCAACGCTCTGCTTGAAGTTAAACAAACCCGGTTTATCGAACCATGCTTACATGCTTGGGTTATTCCATACCGTTGGGATCCCTTTATTGTGTGTACATTTTGATGATTACATCGAGGTGATAGACGTTGCGAAAACCCATGGTTGGAGCAAAGCGACTGAGTTTGAATTTGGTAAATACAATACTAGCCACGCCACCATAGGCGCACTACTTGCGCAGCAATGGAAGTTGCCAAAACCTATGATCAACGTCATCTATTACCAACATGATGCCAATGGCATATTCCGCTCTGGCGAGCTAGACGGTATTGCTTTGGAACTTCTTTCAGTTTTAAAGCTTGCTCGTCACGGTAATTTTCTATTCAAAAATACCGCCACCATCGAGAACGATCATGAATGGCAGGCGATTAGTGATGAAGTATTAGATTTTGTGAATATGTCTGAAGAAGAACTGGATGAGTTATATAGTACTTTGGAGTCAACATAACGTACTTTATTTTGAAGTTTTGATGCTAAATTGTAAATAAAACCATTAAACTACCGTAAATCATTGCAACTATTCGCTTATGATTTACCTTTAATAATAAGCTCACATCTGGGAGACGTTCAGTGAAGTTTAAATATAAAGTAGTCGCCGTTTCTGCGAGTGTTTTAGTGCTTGCCTTATTTTTACTGTCGGTCAAGCAATACTTCCTGCTTAAAGAAAACTTAGAAGAACAAGTCACTCACAGTATGGAAGAAGTGATCCAAGGGATCAGTAATACTGTCACAGCTCAAATGCAGGGCGCTATGAACCTTGCAGCGCTTACTACAGGGCTAGTCGCTCAGGTCGATGGCCTTGAAAAGGCACGGCCTATGATTTCTCAGCCCAAGCTAACCTCTGAGTTTTTACTCATCGGCTACGGTGAAGAAAGTTCAGGTAAATATGTGGCAAGCGACCCAAACTGGAACCCTGGTTCGACATGGGACCCAAGAGTTCGCCCTTGGTATAAAGATGCAAAGGCGGCAAAGAATTTAGTCGTGACAGATCCGTATGCGGATGCCGTCAGTGGTGAGATTGTTGTGTCAATTGGTGCACCGGTATTTAAAGGCAGCCAATTTCACGGCGCCATCTTTTATGATGTCAGCCTTGCGAAACTGGGCAACATGATTAATTCATTTAATTTATTTGATGCCGGTTTTTCGTTTATGGTGAGCTCCAACGGCAGCACCATTTCTCATCCAGATGTATCGCTAAATGGCCAACCTGCACGTAACTTTTTAGGTAACACAGTTGTCAGGGAATCATCACAGGAAATTGAAATTGACGGGATCACCTATCTTGTTATGTTTAAAGCAGTTGAAGGATATGATTGGTACGTCGGTGTCGCCCTCGAAAAAGAAAAAGTGTTTTCTGCTATGGAAACGCTCACCTACAACGCAACAGTCGTCTCTATCATCGCAGTTATTGCCAGCTTCTTAGCCTTATCTTACGTCATTAATATCTTATTAAAACCACTTGAAGCGATTAACGCTGCGATGTCTAATATCGCCAGGGGTAACGCAGACCTTACAGTTCGGTTGCAAGCTTCGAGTGAACCGGAGTTTTCGGACTTAGCAGAAAACTTCAATTTATTTACCTCTCGACTGCAAAACATCATTGCCGAAATTCAAACTTTAGGACACGAAGTACTCGACGATGCCAAGCAAACATCTGCCGGTGCTAATCACGCAACGCAAGCCATACAAAGACAGCTTGAGGCACTTAATGAACTAGTCAACTCGACTGCCAATATGTCCAATACAGAGCAACAGGTTGCAAGTACAGCACAACTTGCTGCTGACGCAATTAAGACTACTGACGGTTTGGCAAAAGATGGTGAGAGCATAGTCGTGCAATCAACTAGCTCCATCAGTGAGCTTTCATCACAAATTGAACGTGCTGTAGAAGTCGTCAATGAACTAGAAGTATCTTCGTCTGGAATTGAGCAGATACTTTCTGTCATTAATGGTATTGCAGAGCAAACAAACCTACTCGCTCTTAACGCCGCAATCGAGGCTGCCAGAGCCGGTGAGTCTGGCAGAGGCTTTGCTGTGGTGGCAGATGAAGTGAGAACCTTAGCCCAGCGCACACAAGAGGCCACCACAGAAATTAAGTCTATGATCGACCAACTTCAATCTGGCGCTGAAAATGCTGTAGGGGTTATGAAGCAGAGTCAAACTATTGTTGAAAAGACCGTTGTCAAAGCGGAAGAAACAAAAGATGCCCTCCATGCCATTCGCGAGTCAATTAACAACATTGTTGAGCTAAATGTAAATATTGCCAGCATGTTGGAAGAGCAAAAAACAGTGGTAGAAGCAGTCGATCACAATGCGTCTGAGATACGAAACCTATCAAATACCGTTGTCGATGAAGCGAAAGTGGTGGATCACACCATGAAGTCACAAGTTGATAAAATCGCAAAACAAGAGGATATGTTAGAGCAATTTAAAGTATAAATTAGTTAACATCTTGATTTAAATGGCTAGAGTGGCGAGAATAAAGGTATAGCTACTCTAGCCACATTAATATCGGCATACATAAATGCAAACGAACTTAAAAGAAAACTTTGACCAATATTTTCAAATAGACGAAGCAAACCAAATCAACTTATTCCCTGTTGATGAAAACATGGTGCCTAAAAACCAAGCTCAGCTTGAAGCCGCAATACCTCCCTTGTTCAGGTTAGCTAATGAAATTAATGAGCTAGATTTAAACGCACTCAGACCTTTAAGAAATCTAGGTGATGTTGCTTCAGACTTAGCTGCTTACCTTCAAGCTCAATCGAGAAAAATTGACCTCATCATGAGCCACATTCTTGCCAATGAACAACCTGAAGATGAAACCAGCTATTGCGACAGTTATGGCGGTGGTGGGATCAAGGTCACGACCAATGAGCAATTTCAAATAGGACAAAACTTTAGAACTAAAGTTTTTTTGCAATATGAAGCCAGTGCCATTTTTTGCTATAGCCAAGTGATTGAGATTTCAAAACAAGATGATGATGCACTTCAATATACCCTAGCTTTCACTCAAATTAGAGACACAGATCAAGAGCTATTAGTTCGAGCCAGCTTACATGCACAAACAAGGCAATTAAAAAAGCGTCAATCAGACACCGAAAGTGATCAAAATAGCTGACACAGCGCCGTGCAGTGATACACTTAGCCCCTAGCAATTAAAAATCTATTATCGTCATGAGTTTTACGTTATTACCTGAATGGTCACCGCAAGATGCGGTGATGGTCACATGGCCGCACAAAAATACTGACTGGGCTGATATTCTTGAGCAAGTTGAGCCTGTTTATATCGCCCTATGTCAGCAAATATCACAGGTTCAAAAAGTGGTTATCGTTGCCCACGACGAAGCGCTTAAAAACCATATTACCACCCTACTGATTGATGCCAGCGTAGATATGCAACAAATCGTATTTGTTGATGCGCCTTGCAACGATACTTGGGCACGTGATCATGGCCCGCTTACTACAGTCAATATAAGCGGTGAACTCAGTATTAAAGACTTCATCTTTAACGGCTGGGGAAACAAATACGAAAGTGATTTAGATACCCAGATCAATGCCGCTATGTGTCAGCAAATTGCAGACGAACGTAACCAAGTTCGACAAGTCAACTTGGTTTTAGAAGGTGGCGGTGTCGAGATTAACGAGCACAAAGTTTTGTTAACCACATCAGAGTGCTTACTGAATCCAAATCGAAACCCACACCTAAACAAGCAGCAAGTTGAAGCTGAGCTTACTAAAGAGCTAGGCGCAACTTCGTTTTTGTGGGTTGACCATGGCTACCTTGCTGGTGACGACACGGACAGCCACATCGATACGCTAGTCAGATTTGCCCCAAATAATACCCTTGTGTATGTGCAATGTGACGATGAACAAGACGAACATTATCAGGCACTCAATGCAATGGAGTCTCAACTTAAAGAGTTTGTCACTCCTTCAGGTGAACCATATAACTTAGTGCCTTTGCCGTGGCCAAGTGCTAAATACAATGATGAGAATGAGCGTTTACCTGCAACCTATGCGAATTATCTGATCATTAACGATACTGTGTTGCTCCCTATTTATGGGGATGAAAAAGACGCACTCGCACTGACTCAATTGCAAAAGGCACATCCTGAAAGAACCATTATTGGCATTGACTGCCTGCCAATTATTCATCAATTTGGCAGCTTGCACTGTATCACAATGCAACTACCTCAAGGCTTTTTAAGTAGGAACCCAAATGAGCAACAATAATTTGAAAGTCGCGTTAATCCAACACGCTAATAGCGACAACCTAGAAAGTAACTTCGAAAAGTCCATTTCAGGCATTAAAAATGCAGCAGCACAAGGTGCAAAATTAGTTGTATTACAAGAGCTTCACCGTAGCCTATATTTCTGTCAAACTGAAGACACGGATTTATTCGACTTAGCTGAAACCATACCGGGCCCAAGTACGGATGCATTTTGTGCGCTTGCGAAAGAACTCAACGTTGTTATTGTCGCCTCGCTTTTTGAAAAACGAGCAACGGGCTTATATCACAATACCGCAGTCGTCATTGAGTCAGATGGTACCATTGCCGGAAAGTATCGTAAGATGCATATCCCTGATGACCCAGGCTTCTATGAAAAATTTTACTTTACCCCGGGTGATTTAGGTTTTGAACCAATCCAAACATCAGTGGGCAAACTAGGCGTTTTAGTTTGTTGGGATCAATGGTTCCCTGAAGGCGCAAGATTAATGGCCATGGCAGGTGCTGAGTTGCTTATCTACCCAACGGCGATTGGCTGGGACCCGCGTGATGATAAAGATGAGCAGATTCGTCAACGTGATGCATGGATGATTGCACAGCGCGCACATGCTGTTTCTAATGGCGTGCCTGTTATCAGTGTGAACCGAGTTGGCCACGAATCTGATCCAAGTGCGCAAAGCGAAGGTATCTTATTCTGGGGCAATTCTTTTGTCGCCGGTCCTCAGGGTGAACTGCTTGTTCATGGTACTGAAGATCAAGAAGAAGTGCTTGTCGTCGATATTGATCAAGACCGCAGTGAGTCGGTTCGCCGTATTTGGCCATATTTACGTGATAGACGTATAGATCATTATCAAGACCTATGTAAAATATACAGAGATTAAGTAGTTAGGAGTTAAGAATGGCATTAGTGCAGTGGAATGAGCTACCTTGGGTAAAATCAGCAAAGGATAAGATCCATTGGGGTCAATTACTCGGTAGTAGTTTGGCAATTACTATCAGCGAGGGAGTAAAAAAGAATCAATCCCTTGTCGTGTTAGTCACGCCAGACACCCCCAGTGCACTTCGCTTAGAAACTGAACTCGGTTATTTACTTGGTGAAGACAATGTCATGGTTTTTCCGGATTGGGAAACCCTCCCCTATGACCATTTTTCGCCGCACCAAGATATTATTTCTCAGCGCTTAGCTAGTCTTAATGCGCTACGCACAAAGCAACAGGGGGTGCTACTCATCCCTGTTGCAACATTAATGCTCAGAACCGCGCCGCCTGAATTTATCTATGGCAATGCTCTGCAGTTTAAAGTGGGCGACACGTTAGATGCGCAAGGTCTCAAAGAAACCCTTACTCAAGCGGGCTATCGTAACGTACAGCAGGTGATGGAACATGGTGAATTCGCTGTGCGCGGATCTATCATTGACCTTTACCCAATGGGTAGTCAGCACCCTTACCGATTAGACTTTTTTGATGATGAGCTAGATAGTATTCGTCTTTTTGACATTGAAACACAGCGCTCAAGCGAGACCATAAAGTCAATTGACTTATTGCCTGCACACGAATTTCCAACCAACGACAGTGACATTGAGCGTTTTCGTATTCAATACCGCGAAACCTTTGGAGCAAGCTCTGAACAAGACTCCATCTACATGCAGGTAACACGTGGTAATTGGCCAGCAGGTATCGAATACTACTTACCGTTATTTTATGACAAGCTGGCGACCATTTTTGATTATTTACCAAAAGATGCTGTATTCATGCATCTAGGCGACATCGAGCACGCCGCTGGTGACTTTTGGTCGGATGTCAGTAAGCGATACGAAAACCGTAGAGTTGATCCATTAAGACCATTGCTTGAACCAAAAGAACTTTACCTTAATGTCGAGTCGCTTTTTGAGGCGTTTTCACATTACCCGAGAATTCGATTAAGCCAAGCATCACTTGGGACAAAAGCGGGCCATACAAACGTTAATTCTGCCCTTATTGATGATGTGCGTATTGACCACAAGCAAGCAGATCCGTATTCATCCATTGTGAGTTACATCACTGAACAAAAACAACAAAAAGGTAAAGTACTTTTCAGTGTTGAGTCAGATGGTCGTCGAGAATCATTATTAACGCTTTTAAAGCCAACAGGCTTGAAACTAAAAGAATTCGAGTCCTTTGAAGCATTCACTAAAGGCCGTACAGATGTTGGGTTGGTTGTCAGTCCGCTTGAAGCATCTGTCTTTCTTAATGGCGCGAAGCCTTTATCACTTATTACTGAACAAGAGTTACTGGGGATTAAAGTATCCCAACGCAGACGTCGTAAGCACAAATACGAGCAAGGACAAGATGCCCTGATTCGCAACCTAGCAGAGCTAAAAGAAGGCCAGCCAATTGTGCATTTAGACCACGGTGTTGGTCGCTACCTTGGTTTGCAAACCATTGATGCTGCGGGGGTTGCCACAGAGTTTGTGACCATTATCTACTCTGGTGATGCCAAACTTTATGTGCCGGTTTCATCTTTACATATGCTGAGTCGTTATTCTGGCGGTGAAGAAGCCTCTGCCCCACTCCATAAATTAGGTTCAGATGTTTGGGAGAAAGCCAAGCGCAAAGCCGCTGAAAAAGTGCGAGATGTCGCCGCTGAACTATTAGATATTTACGCTAAGCGTCAAAGTAAACCAGGCCATCAATTTAAACTTGATGGTGGCGCATATAGAGATTTCAGCAATAGCTTCCCATTTGAAGAAACAGACGATCAGCGCAACGCTATCGAGGCCGTCATTGGTGATATGCAAACTAATCAAGCAATGGACAGGCTCGTATGTGGTGACGTGGGCTTTGGTAAAACAGAAGTCGCCATGCGCGCCGCTTTTGTTGCCATAAACGACAATAAACAAGTTGCTGTTCTAGTACCAACCACACTACTTGCACAACAACACTTTGAAAACTTCAAAGACCGATTTGCAGATCTGCCTATCGAAGTCGGCGTATTGTCTCGCTTTAACAGCACAAAAGAACAAAAAGAAACATTAAATGCCTTAGAAGATGGCAAAATTGACATTGTCATTGGCACCCATAAGCTCATTCAAGAAAACATAAAGTTTAAAGACTTAGGCTTATTGATTGTCGATGAGGAACACCGCTTTGGTGTGCGTCAAAAAGAAAAGATTAAAAAGCTTCGTGCAGACGTCGACATTTTAACGCTGACAGCAACGCCAATTCCAAGAACGCTTAATATGGCGATGAGTGGTATGCGTGATTTATCTATCATAGCAACGCCACCAGCAAAACGACTGGCAGTTAAAACTTTTGTCCGTGAGCGCAATGACGAACTTATCCGTGAAGCCATCTTGCGTGAGATCAAACGTGGTGGTCAGGTTTACTTCCTGCACAACAACGTTGAGACCATCGAAAAAACCGCAGCGGATATCTCAGCGCTTGTACCAGAAGCCAATATCGCTGTTGCACATGGTCAAATGCGCGAACGCGAGCTCGAGCATTTGATGAGTGACTTTTACCATCAAAAGCACAACGTGTTGGTATGTACCACCATCATAGAAACAGGTATAGATATTCCAACTGCGAATACCATCATTATGGACCGTGCTGACAAACTTGGCTTAGCACAGCTACACCAGCTTCGTGGTCGAGTTGGTCGTAGCCATCACCAAGCATATGCATATTTACTCACTCGAAATAGCCAAAGCTTGACCAAAGATGCGGTAAAACGACTACAAGCTATCGAATCTCTTGAAGACTTAGGCGCTGGTTTTGCACTTGCAACGCATGATTTAGAGATCCGTGGAGCGGGTGAGCTGCTAGGTGACGACCAAAGCGGTCAAATCCAAACTGTTGGATTTACCTTGTACATGGAAATGCTAGAGCAAGCCGTCCAAGCGCTCAAAGATGGCAAAGAGCCAACGCTTGAAAACTTGTTACAACAACAAAGCGAAGTGGACTTGAAACTACCCGCTCTACTGCCTGATGATTACATCCATGATGTGAATACTCGCCTGAGCATGTACAAGCGCATTGCTACTCTGTCTTCTGAAAATGAGCTGGACGAGTTAAAGGTTGAGCTAATAGACCGCTTTGGCTTATTACCAGATGCTGCTAAAAATATTTTCGAAATACAGCTATTAAAATGTAAAGCACAACAAATCGGAATACAGAAAATTGAAGCGAATCCAAAAGGTGGCTATTTTGAATTTAGTAATAACACCAGTGTTAACCCGACGTTCATCATCGGCTTGATACAAAGCAACCCTGCCATATATCGTATGGAAGGCGCGAGTAAACTACGCTTTAATATAGAAGAAAAAAATGGCCAAGAGCGTTTGAAGCTCATTAATGCCATGATGAATGACTTTCAGAAAAAGGCTGTTGCATGAAGCAATCAATCGTTAAATGGGGACTATTAGCAGCATTGAGCACATCAGCCATGCCTGCTTTTGCAGTACGCTGGTTTGAAGTTGAGTTAATCGCTTTTTCTCAAAAAGATGCGTCAACCATTAGGGAAGACTTTTCAATTGAAACACCACCGTTACCTACTGAGAAGCGATTAGATTTACTCACGCAGGGTTACAATAATGTTGGTCATCAGTCTTGCTTGTCAGGCGACCCAAACTATGACCCACGCAGTGTCACTGAAAAGTTTACTAGAGCCCAAAGCTCTTGGTATTGCGATGACGACATTAACTATGTAGAGCGCTATGACGTTCTACCTGTTGTGCCTGTCAGTGAGCCTCTTGAACATATGCAATCTATGTATTTGTTGGCACCTGAGCAACTTAAGTTTGAGTCAATACGCAAAAAGCTTGAACGTAAAGGGCATACAGCTATTTTACATACTGGTTGGCGTTTTCCTGATCAAAGCAAAAAGCGCGCTCCCAACGTTGTTGTGTATGGCGGTAAAAAGTATGCTGAGCCTGCCAGCTACATCTATAATGAGTCGAGTAACGATAACTTTATCAGCTTACTCAGTACCGAGCCAAAGCCCAACCTAACATCTGGCGGTGACACATTGTGGGAGCTAGATGGCACGATGAAAATTCATATTCGCCACTACTTATATGTGACGAGTAACTTTGACTATCGCTACATGTCGGACACTGGTGAGCTGGTATCAGCTAGAATGTCTCAGTTCACTCGTGTTTATAGTGGCGATATACATTATTTAGACCACCCTAAAATGGGTATTATTTTCCAGATAAGAAAATATAGGCACTAACAGGATCAATAGCATGAAAAAACTTTTAGTCATTGCAGCTTTACTTTCACTTACTGCTTGCTCAAAAGTCAGTATAGAAAACTACGAAAAAATATCTGTTGGTATGGAAAAAGCAGAACTTGAGAAGGTCCTCGGTTCAGCAGATTCATGCGAAGAAAAAACGTTGCATACTAACTGTGTTTGGGGAAATGAATCAAAGAACATTACTGTGACACTAGTTTCTGATCGCGTGACATTATTTAGCAAAAAAGGCCTATAAGGCACGCATCTGTGATTGATTTTGGCAAAGGTGTAAGCGATATTGCTTATGCTTTTGCTCAAACCCCAAATGCTTTAATAACTTAATACTTCTTTTATTTTCTTTATCAACTTTGGCATTAATTTGCTCAATAAGCGCTTTGGGGAGTACGTTTGTCAATGAATCAACCAGACAACTAGCCGCTTCGCGCATATACCCATTACCCCAATGCTCAGGGGCGAGTTCATAACCAATTGAAATTTCTGATGTTGACTCTTGATAGTCAAACAAACCAATGGAGCCAATTACAACCCCCTCCTTTAATAGTGCAAAACGAGCTCCAACCCCCTGATAAAAAAGCTCTAAATCACCTTGGATCATGGCCTTGATATCTTGCAAAGATAAGTCAGTACCATAGTCGTTATAGTGACTCACTTTTGGGTCATTTAAAATATTATGCAGCGCGTTACAGTCTCTATAAGAAACGAGGCGTAATATCAGCCTTTTTGTTCGTAGTTCCATCTGGTTTATGGGTCGATTTTTTATTATTTTGGTATAAACTACCCCATCTTATTTGAAAGTCCAGTGAAGATAAAAATATGACGGAAAAAAGTGACGAATTTAAGGTGATCCCCCCGACTACGAAAGTTTTGTGTCCAGAAAAAGGCGAAGGTTGGACCTTAACTGGTATTACAGGCATCGATGAACACACTTCTGTCATGTTCCAAGGTGTTCGCTATACACTCCCTGCAAAAGTAATTGTTGATGAGCTACTACCTAACTACTTGGAATCACAGAAAAACAGTTAAAACTCGCTTTTTTTAATCCATTAGTTGTATTTTATTGTTGTAATTTTGTTCATAAGGGAGGATGATATAATGAGATTGCAAAGATAATAATGGATGCGTCTGTCTCGAAGGAATAAGAATGCACATCGTACAGAGGATGTAGATGTGTGATTACTTTGTGTTGTGTTAGCTTGCTTAGGATAAACTGAACAGAGTTTGTTACCATGCTAAAAACATCACTAACCATTTTAACCCTCGCAACTGCGTCATTGCCCACCCTTGGCTTTGCAAATACTTGTCACGGCGAATTATTCGGCATCAATGCTGGTCGTGGCGATGTGGGGATTTTATTTGGCTTAAATGAGCAGAATAATAGTGCATATGCACAAACCCTTGCCGAATTTAGCGCCTCCGCGTTAGCTTATGACAGTGAAGATAAGCGTATGTATTACATTTCGGCACCAAGACCCATTGAATACAAAGTAGACATCAGTGGCTTAACAGACCTCACTGAAGAGCAAAAGGCGCACTTACCTATTGAAGGGCAGCGTTTTAAGTATTTACGTCTTGCTTATTACGACTTTAATACCAACTCACACACCGTGGTTGACAGAACCACACAAGTGTTGAGTATGGTATTTGATCCTGACAGTAACGTCCTACTTGGTACTGACTTTAAAAAGCTATATCAAATTAATAAAAATACTGGTGCAGCCACTGAATTAGGCGCATTAGGTTCATTGAAGGGCAAATTTAGGGGAGACTTAGTCATTCAAGACGGTAACCTCTATCTAATTACCAGTCGATCTGTGTATCAAATTGATAGAACTACATACGAAGTCACCAAGCTTGCAAACCACTCACTAACTGCCGCAACCGGTGCGACGTTAAACCAAGCTGGAGAAGTCGTAGTTAGCCGAACACTGATCAACGACTATGGTCATGTGAATCGCTCCAAGCTTTATAAAATGAATCCACAGTCAGGTAACACTTGCCTACTGGCGACTGTACCTGTGAGACTCAACGATCTAGCCACGAACACGCACAATGAAGTTGCTTGTTACACTACGCCAACGTGTGAAACTGACCCTATTCCAACTTTTACACTGGAAGCTGTTAAAGACTCTGCTTTTGAAGGGGCACAGCTAGAGTATCAAGTCACCTTGAGTAATGATTACTATCAAGACATCTCTATTGATTTAAGTATCACTCATGGTACGACCAGTTCAGCGGACTTGGCCCTAAGCCAAACAAGCATCACTATCCCGAGCGGTGATACCACCGCGAATATAGTCATTGATACAACTGACGACCAAGATTATGAAGGCGACGAAACATTCACCCTTCAAGCTACCGCAGATCAGAATGTGACAGGCTCTGCGTCATTACCAGGTACCGTACTTGAAAATGACCCACAGTGTATTCCAGACGAATATACCCGTATCAACTATCAATTCGTGAGTGAAAGCGCCGGTTATAATAACGATTGGGGCGTCAAAGTTAACGGCAGCTATGTCAAACTGCTAGACGAGTACGGCGGCTCTGGTAGTTACGATGTGCTAGTCGGCAGTAGTTATAATTATGTATTAGCAATCAACGGAAACAGTAATCAGTTAACCACTAATTACACTGTATATGGTGACAAACAATACTGGGAAGATCAAAACGACAATGACTACAATGACTTTGTCGTGAGAGTGTGGACTACGCCAATCCAAAAAGGATGTGACTAAATTTAACTAATCTAACCTTTATGCGATTTGCTGCTTAACTGGCCTTAACAGCAAATCGCTTTTTTTATCGAGCTCTCTTCTACTCCCAAAATATATAGTGTGTTTGCTGCTCAACCTTGCTAGCTGACACTTTCACCTTGTAAGTATACTCATATAACGACTCAAACTTGACTGCTTCTCGTAAAATGCCTTTCTGATATTTATATTTGATTTGCTCGTCTGGCGTCAGCGCTGAATATATTGCACCAATAGAAGTCTGGTGCTTCTGAGCCTTTGTATCATCGAGATAATTGCTAAATTGCCTTTGTGTTTGATTTTCAACAATGACCGGTTTGACACTTGGTATGTCTATTTTATCACTAAAGTCCGAAAATACAGGTTCTGCCAATACGCTGGATGAGACTAAACATCCTAACGTTACATACTTGATATTAGATATAACCATATTTTCTCCTTTTTTATCCTCTCCTTTACTTTAACCATAAAAAGTACAGCAAGACCAGCCTGAAAACGGCTCATTTTCTAGTCCACATTTATATGCACTTTAATATATATAAAATAAATCTAATATATTCATAAGGTTAATGAAAACTAAAATAAAAAGGGTCTTCTTAAAACAGTTCGGACGTATCCGAATCACACTCTCGATAAAGTGGCTCCAGTGCTTAGCAACAAGTACCAAACAGTTCATCAAGCTATCTGCACACTAGAAGCAAGATGAGAACAATATTAAATTGGAGCAATTAATATGAACACATTTAAAAAACTAGCCATTATAACTGGGCTAACCTGCATATCAATCTCAGCCAGCGCGCATCATTTGAATGCTGATCAACGTGCTAAATTATCGAACATCTTAGGCTGTATGTCTCAGTCTAATGACACTATCCATATCCATGGTTGTAACTTACAAATTACTAACGGTCTCGGGGAAACTAAATCAAATAATGGTACGGGCAACCTTATCATTGGCTACAACGATGGCGGCTCTAATCCACTCGCCCCAGTTGTTACCACATCAGGATCGCACAATCTTGTTATAGGCTATGGACATACGTACACACGCTCTGGATCCTTGATTGCGGGCACCAAAAATACCGTGCATGCGCCGTCAAGCTTGGTTGCTGGGTCGAGCAGCTTAATTGAAGGGGCAAATGCAGAAAGAGGAACCATTGCTGGTGGTTTAGGTAATACAAACAGAGCTTTTTTAAGCGGCATTTTAGGGGGTAATAGCAACACAATTTCAGATGAGTTTTCTCATGCCATGGTTATTCTTGGCGGTCAAGGTAATGACCTCGATGGCCAATACAGTACCATTGCAGGTGGTGTAAATAACAAAGTCGTTAAAGCGCTGCAAGTCAACATTCTTGGCGGCCAAAACAACACAGCCACTGTACAACAAACAGTTATTGCAGGTGGCCGTTACAACACCGCAGCACGAGAAGCAGCCACTATTTTAGGCGGACAACGCAATACAGCTAAAGGTTTCCGTTCAACCATCGCAGGCGGCGCTGACAGACAAACAACCCAGGACCATGAGTTCCGAGCGGGTATTTTCAATTCACAAGACCCATACAGAGCTGACGCTCTAAACCAACAAAACTAATTAAGACAGAACTTTAAGGATAACGAACATGAAAATACTATCAAAAATTGCAGTTGTTGCGCTATCAGCTGCCTCTTTAAACGCACAAGCAACACTTACTGAACAAGAACAAACGGCTTTAATTGATATCCTGTCTTGTTTAGAAAGAGTCGATAATACCCTGGTTGTGAGTGGCTGTGATGTGCAAGTCATTAATGGTTCTGAAGATAACACAGCTAAAAATGGCAAAGGCAATGTGATCATTGGATACAATGCCCAAGCGATTCCTTCGCAACGTGTTGCAACGGGTTCCCATAACTTAATTATTGGTGATGGACATCAATTTAACTCTGCAGGTGCCTTGATTGCTGGTGACAATAATTCAGCATTTGCAGATGCAACTAGCGTTGCAGGTGTGAATAATTATGTATCTGGACCACACAGTGTAATTTGGGGCGGTGAATCAAATACCGCTGAGGCGACCTTCTCTGCCATTTTAGGTGGCCAACAGAACAACACGCTTCCATTTCATAATTATGCCTTGATTGCAGGTGGTAAAGGCAATACGGCTAAAAACTTCTACGCTTCCGTGTATGGGGGTGAAAACAACATAGCAAAAGGTCAAAGCTCTATGATTTTAGGTGGCCAGAATAACTTCACTGAAGGCCCGCTTTCTAGCATTACAGGTGGCCGAAACAACGAAGCAAATGGTGAGCTCAGCGCAGTCCTTGGCGGCGAGTTTAACCGTGCAAATGGCTTTACTTCAAGCATCGGCGGCGGTCTAAGCCGCACTATTGGTGGTCATGACGACTATCAAGCCGGCTACTTCTTTTCTGACAAATAACCTAAAAACAACCTATTTTGGAGTAACAACATGTTGAATTTAAAAAAATCATTTGCCCTATTAAGTTTGTCACTAGTCAGCAGCGTGACCTTTGCCAACTCACACGACCATGGCCACGACCCAATTGACAGCGACCAAGCACTTCGCGCAATTTTACAGTGCATGAGTAAAGTTGGTAATACATTAATTATTAACGGTTGCAACCTGCATATTGCCAATGGCACGGGCTATACACACGAAAAAAATAATGTAAGCACAGCCAATGGTGTTGGTAACTTAATCTTAGGCTACAATACGCTTCGCTACGGTAGCCAAACGCCTGAACTAGACCGTCAAGGCTCACACAATGTAATTTTAGGTGATGGCCATAGCTATCAATCTACAGGTACCATTTTGACAGGTAAAAATAACACTGTTACAGGAAAGTCAGGCGTCATCGCAGGTTCAAATAACCACATCAGCGGTTATGGCGCAGCAATTATGTCTGGGAGCAATCACACTGTTGAAGCGGACCATGCCAGTATTTTCGGTGGAACCAACAACACCATATACTCTGATGCAACTTGGGCCAGTATTTCTGGAGGCGAGACTAACCGAGTATATGCACAGTTTGCGAGTGTGGTAGGAGGAAGACACAACTCTGCTTATGGTTTTGCATCTTCAATCAGTGGCGGTCAATTCAATCAGACGACTGCAAACGCGCCTTATGCAGTTGTTGTAGGTGGTAGCGAAAACAAATCAGGCAGCCCAGCAGCGGTTGTACTTGGTGGGCGCTTCAACGAAGCAAATGGTGAAGCTTCAACCGTTGCAGGTGGCTTTAAGCGCTCTACAACAGGCATACATGACTATCGAGCAGGTAGCAACTTCTTCTCTAACCAATAGTAACGAACATCTCCCATCATTCTTCGGTTAAAGCCATCAACTTGATGGCTTTTTTAAGAGTAAACGGATCATTCTACCAATAAATGATTGAGAGATTTACCGGTACCTTGTGAATCATCATGAAATAAGCCACAGGCTTCTTTTCTGAATTGGCTTGGTGTTAAACCAGTATAAGATTTAAACAACTTATTGAACGTGGATTTACTATTGAAGCCCGCATCAAAAGCGACAGCAAGTACTTTGTGCTGAGTTTTGCACAATAAAAGCTTAGCTTCATCAACACGGTAACGGTTTACAAAGTCATAAAAGTTCATGTTTAAATGTGTATTTAACGTGCAAGAGACTTCAGCAGTTGTTGAGTTAATATGCTTAGCAAGCTCTGAAATACTCAATTGAGGATTTAAAAAGAGCTTATCACTGCGCATTGAGCTGTTAAGCTGTCGAATAATCTGTTCATATGACTTGCACTGACTATTATGTATTTGAGGACTGTCAATGCTCTCACTGAGCTCATTCACATTGCCTTGTACATAAAGCGGCTTGATTTGATTAAAGTAGGACAAATAAAAAAGCCAAAAGCTCATAGGCACATAGCTTGCTAAGGCAATAAGTTTACTAACCGGCACAGAGAAAATATCGTTTACGGACAAAAGTAAAAAAACTAAACACCAACAGATAAGCTGAAATCTAGCCATCACGACAAGCCAAGTATAACTGTCGTAGTGTCGATTAGTGACTTCAATTTCAAGGATTGGCCGATGCGTGTTTAAGTAATAGACAATATAAATTGCGTAAGACAGTGCACAGACAACACCAAAGCAAAACTCCCAGGTCATGCTAAACAAATAACTTGCACAGATTGGCAGTGCATGAAAAACATCCTCAAAGGAGACTTTTTTTGCTTCTACTTGAAAGCGAACATAAAAATAGAAAACCAATCCATATAAAGCATCAAATGATATAAAGCTGGTATATGTCATTATATCTGTCATGACAAACGCAACTTGAGTCAGCTCAGTCACAAACAATAATATCCAAATGCTTATGAGGCTACATGCCAGTGTTTTCGTTTTAGACAAGAAAAGTAATAGGCTGACAATACACCCTAAAACTAAGCTGAGAATATAAAAATTTCTAATCACATCGGTAACTAGCTCAAACATACTATTTTCCTTATTTTCATTTGCGCTCAAAAGCAGACCGTGCCCCCTCTGAAAATGTTACAAAAATAATTACAAATTTAAATAAATGTGATCTAAAGTGCTTTTCCAAAGCATTACCATGAAACATGCAGGTACAGAAATTGATTTTGTCGTATTGCAGCGCATACTTATCTATCAAGGTTCAGTCCAGTCTATTCACAAGTTAAATGCCATGAAAAAATTCTCTGTGCTTTTGGTCGAAGACAACCAAGTTTATGCAAACCTAGTACAACTTCTAAGTGGAGATAGAGCTGATTTTACATGGTGTAATAGCTTAGAAGCAGCTAATAAAGCATTAGATAAACAGCAATTCGATATCTATCTTCTAGATCTTTATTTACCCGATGGCGACAGCATAGAGTTTTGCCGCAGGATAAACACGCCCAAAAAAGAGGATACGATCACTGTGTTTTTAAGTGGTGAGACTGACTTAGAATGGAGACTAAGAGCGTTTGAAGCTGGGGCAGAAAATTACATACAAAAAGACATTGGCAAAGAGGTTTTAAAATTAAAATTAGACAGCTTGTTAGATTACCAAGCGAAGCGATTACGCGCACTTAAGCATGCAAAAAAGGACTCGCAAATACAAACAGATAGAACTTTTAGAACGCAGCTTGATCACAACGCACTTATACACTTTTACCGTCAATGCTTAAACCTGAACGATATCAACAAATTTTCGGGGTATTTATCATCATTAATGCAAAGCTGGGAGCTAGATTACATTGCCCGTCTAAAGCTCACGGACGGCACTGAATATCATTTTAAAAATAATGATGAAGCCATTTGCGATATGGAACTTGAGCTATTCAATGATTTAGAGGTGAATAGTGCAAACGTACAATCGTTTGGTCAAGCAACTTTTTTTAAATATCATCAAGCCGAGCTCATTGTCAAAAACATGCCAACCGACAGTTACAGCAAAGGCTCATTGATTGATATTTTTCATTATGTTGTCGAAGCCATTGACATCAGACTGAATGAAATTGCCAAGCTTCAGCACATGGACTCAATCATTCAAGATATACAAGAGCATTTAAATGATCGGCAAGATGATAAAAGCCTGTCGTTAGTTAATGAATTAGTCGATGATTTAGCAGCTATCACAACCGAAAAAGATCTAAGTGATGACAATGATAACATGGTTTTTTTCTGAACATTTATAAGTAATAGGCTAGATAAAACATTCCCCCATTATCTTTGATATACCAACCAATAATGTAAGTACTCTATTACCCTGAGTACTCACATAGTTATTCATCAAACTCTAGTATATGATATCAGGCTTTAATTTATTCGTTCAGATGAAGCTTCATCAGTAAACGGGATCACTGGACCGCTACCGTACCAAAACATGCCATATGCACAAGCGTTTATATTTTCCCATGTACCGTCTTTGTATAAAACACGCCTTGCACAAGCTTGAGCGCCACCACTAGGCTCATCATTGTAATTACTAAAGGTACAATACTGCCCTCTTCCACAGTTCCACCTTCCTGACGAGCCGCTATATGTCCAAGATACCTCGGCGATAGGCTTGCTTGTAACAAGCCTAAATCTGACACTTGACGCAGTGGAACTGACTGCACTAGAACAAAAATCCGCTGTGTACTCTTGAGGTGTGGGCGTGCCACTGACTATACACTCGACAACCGCAGCTTGTGCGGATAAGGTGAATACCCCAAGCCCCAACGTAAGTATTAAAGCATTTTTTATCATGATTATTTCCTTATCTAAGTATTTTAAATTTAGCTTTCATCTCACCGTAATTACAAAATAAAATCAGAGTGAAATTGAAAACACAATTAAATCAAACCAAAAAAACTGACAGTTTAATAAAGTTAAAAATTAGCATGTGAAAGCTACATCCCCTTTTTCACAACCAAAATAATTAACTTGGTACAACAAGGAAATCTCAAAGGGTAATTCAGTAGTTTAAATAGTGCTTTTACTTTTAATATGACATGTTCTCGTCAAGCAGCGCTGCTGAAATTTCTACAATAGACGGCTTAACTGGATTACTCTCATGATAGAACATACCATATGCACAAGAGTTCACGTTTTCCCAGGTGCCGTCTTTATATAGTACACGTGTTGCACAAGCTTCTGCACTACCAGTCGGCTCTCTTCTGTCATTTCTGAATATACAATACTGACCATTTCTACAGTCTCCCCAACTCCCAGCGGAACCATAATAAGACCAAGATACTGACGCAATAGGTTTAGTTGCATTTAATCTAAAAACCACGGCAGACGAAGTAGTCGATGTCCAACTAGAGCAAAAATTGGCCGTATATTCTTGTGGGGTCGGTGTACCACTGATTAAGCACTCTACTATCGCAGCCTGAGTTGATATACTAACAACACCAAAGCTTATAAATGCTAATAAGTGAAGTTGCTTCATAAATATTCCTTTTAGTTTAGTGAATAAACCAGCCTTAATTAAAACAGTATTAAAATAGCCGCCTTCATTAATCTAGTAAAATGGCGACCAATGGCTGATTTTGATTATACGCGTTAACCTTTGGCACCAAATTCAATAGGACCACCACCGGTGTACCAAAACTCACCTTCTGCACAAACGTCTGTATTTTCCCAAGTACCATCTTTGTATAAAACACGTGTTGCGCAAGCTTCAACCATGCCAAATTCAATGCCATAATATGATTGATATGAACAATATGTACTGTTGTTGCACCTCCAATTCCCCCTAGTCCCAGCATAAGACCAAGTCACATCGGCTATAGGTTTACTAGATTTAAGGTTGAATAAGATACCGCTATCTAATGTATTTGTAGCGCTAGAACAATAATGTGCTGTAAACTCTTGCTTTGTCGCCGTTCCGCTAACTAAGCATTCAACTACTAATGCTTGCGCAGAAGCACTAGCAATACCTAATGTTAATACTGTTAATAACGTAAGTTTTTTCATTTGAATTTCCCTTTAATTATCCCCTTAACAATTATTAAGCTGCCACCTAAGAAGTTAGTTTGTCAACATAGCCTCACAACCGATTTAAAAAATATAAGGCTTGATAACCTTTAGAGCCATGATAAGAGAAGGTTAACAATATTGATAATTAAAGATATAAAAACCACCAAAGAAAAAATAAAAGGAAATATAATTGAAAGAACAACACCAATAAAAAAGACTGAAGCATTTAATACTCAAAAGTTATAGTAACTTGTAAAAACAATTAAAATAAAAGGCATTAACAATTAAAATTAACCGAACAAAGTAAGAAAAAACAAAACTAAAACTGTTCCTATGTTTATTTTGTGTTGCACTAAAAGCTATTACCTAGCTCAGATAACAGGCTCACGACTCATAGTTGAGATGTGAAGATGGGTAATTTCAAAGAAAACCCACCTATTCCTAAGGAGGTATTTTGAATAAACACAGAAGCGAAATTCGAAGCAATAGTTAAGTGGCTCAAAACTGTCTGTCACTTCTTCAACAAATTCAAAGACTCCAGCATTTACTTTTATCCAAACAGAGTTTCCATTAACTCTGATTGCAACTGTCATAGAGCCTGTATTTCCAGCTAAAAATGCGCTGTCAATTGCAAACAGCACTAGCTGGTGCCGTAAAACGAGCAACAGCAACTTCACCGCTAGAGCCCGGGCGCAAAGGTAGCGTTTGATGTGCTATACCGTATTTCAATACAATCGATTAATTAAATCCAACGTTAGGGGTATAACCATTATCGATCACATCATCAAACCAGTGCTGAATTTGACCTGTATCGGTTTGATTGGGATATAACGTAAATGACGAAAAACCTTTTGATTGCCATCAGAAGGTCCACACGCTATTGAATGGCGATGCGCAGTAAAAATCTTTAGTAATATCATACCCTTAAGAAAATCAAGCCTGACTGTAAGTCAGTGTCGAGATAAGTAATGACGATAATAAAATGTTTTTCAATATAAATGGCTCCTTTTTCAAGGAACACATTTCACATATCAGTTACAACAATGATTTTCATTAGGTTTCAATTATTTACAAGATTAAAAAGAAAAATTCTATGTCTTTGATCAAGCTCGACACAGTTAATGAGAACAGTTATCATTACAAGTGCTAAAATCTTCAACTTGAATTTAAGTAACCGGAATTTTAATGAAACAAATCAAGCGCTTTAAAGCCACAGTGATGCTATCAATCCCTTTAATGTTAGCTCAGGGCTGCATGACAACACAACAAGATACCCCCCACTCGAATCATCTAACCATGTTACATGGCTATACGTTGTACGACGCAAGTAATGAGCAACCTATCACAACTAAAAAGCTAACTGAGAAGTTAAAAAACGCAGACGTAATTTTTATGGGTGAATACCACAGCCACAGCGCCTCTCACCTTTTACAGGCAAGTTTACTGCCCCTCATATTCCAACAAAACCCAAACTTAAAACTGAGCTTTGAGCAATTTACACGCGATAAACAAAATATATTAAATCAATACTTAAACAATGAAATTGGCGAGCAAACATTGATTAAACAAGCTAATGCTTGGGACAACTATCAAAGTGACTACCGCCCTTTAGTTGAATTTGCACGTGAAAATAAGCTAGACGCCATTGCCGCCAACACCCCGCTAAACGTTGTTAGGTGCGTTGCACGCAAAGGCCCTGAATATATTAAACAATTTACAGCGTCGCAGAAAAAATGGGTCGCAGAGGATATAACCACCAGTTCATCAGCGTACCAAGAAAAGTTTATGGCCGCTATGCGCCATCACGGTTCAAAGACGACTAAATCTGGCCCTGTGAAACTCAGTAATAGCTTTTACGCTCAGTTGGCACGTGACAACACCATGGCGGAATCAATTTTTAATGCACTCAAACAATCTGAAAATAGCCAAGTAATTCACTTTAATGGCGCTTTCCACAGTAACTACCACCTAGGCACCGTCGATGCGCTTAAGCGACTTGATCCTGACCTCAAAATTGCAGTTATTAGCCCACAATATATAACCAACCAAATCGACTGGTCTGTTGGTGACTTTGTATACACTATAAAACCATTGCCAGAACGTTATATTAAAAAAGAAAATTTGAATCTCGCTGTGAAAGCTATGATGAAAAAGCGTAAATCAGTAAGATGCGAGCTATAAATAATAGTTTGATTTTTTAATGATTAACTAAGAGTTAAACGAGAATTTATATTAAATTGCAATCACTTAGGATTCATCGCAAATAAGTAATATTTACAATTAAAGAGCATAAGAAAAAACGCTTATGCTCTTTTAGCCCTACTCTGTTGCTTCAGGGAAAAATGGTGAGCCCTGATACCAATACATGCCCGTTGCACATGAATTTAAGTTTTCCCAAGTACCATCTGTATATAACACTGTTTTAGCACAAGCTGTCACTGTACCGTCCGGATATGAAGAATAATTACTGAAACGACAACTAGTACCAGTACCACAATCCCATCGCCCCTTATAGCCGCGATAGCTCCATGTTACTCGAGCAACAGGTTTGCTACTTTTCAACCTAAAGTTAACCGCTGACTTTTGAGATGAAGTTTGACTAGCACACGACTCTTCCGTATACCTTTGAGGTGTAGGTGTACCACTAATAAGGCATTCAACAACAGCTGCTTGTGCAGAAATGCTAGCTAAACCCAAACCTAATGCCAATAATAATTTATATTTATTCATTTTATCTCCTTTTAAACTAGGCATATATAATCTAAAAATAAAATGTCATTTAAAATAAATTATGTCAACAACAAATATAAAAATCACCACATAAAATTTATTTTCAGATCACAAATCGCAATAAAAGAAAATCTAAAATGCTTAAATTACAAAAGCACACCATTAGAGCTTTAATGATAACCCACCAAACTTTAAAAAAGCGAAATAAAAACCCATTAATAAATAAAATAAATTATATATTATCCAAGATAAGGAAATAAAAATCAGTAAAAAATCAATATA
>NZ_JAKFZS010000037.1 GCF_021654285.1 Pseudoalteromonas luteoviolacea
GCACGGGGTGTCGTTTTTTTTACCCTGCAATAAAAGTTACTGCGCTACGGTCTACACTGTATGAATACTATCAAAGGTGTAAATCGTTATATGATTAATAAAATTCAATCCATTTATCAAACTAGCATCGAAAAAGCAGATATCTTAAGTGGGCTTGCTCCACTTATTTTAAGGTTGATTGTTGCGCCAGTAATGATTATCGCAGGATATAACAAACTCAATTTAGCGAAAGAAGATGCAAGCTTGTTCGAAAGCATGTTAGCAGATGAAAACGTGGTTGCTTGGTTTGGTAATCCTGACTGGGGGCTAGGGTTGCCATTTCCAGACTTGTTGGCATTTCTAGCAGGCTGGACGGAGTTTTTAGGCGGCTGGTTAATTCTAATTGGGTTACTCACTCGATTGGTATCTATCCCATTAATGGTGACCATGTTTATCGCCGCTACACAAGTACACTGGCATAATGGTTGGTTTTCGGTTGCGCCAGCAAATCCAGATACCAGTGCTGCGCAGGTATTTGCTTGGCTTGGCAGTGATACTGCAAAAGCAAGTCTTGAAAATAGCTTAGAAGTGGCAGACCGATTAGACAGGATTAAGTCCATTGTTAGCACCCATGGGTTTCCTGAATTCCTGTACGAGAAGGGCAATGTCGTGATTTTAAATAATGGCATTGAGTTTGCCGCAATTTATTTTGCGATGTTTTTAAGTTTATTTTTCACCGGAGGGGGTCGTTTTTTCAGTTTGGATTACTGGATAGCTAAGCAACTCAGCTCAAGGGCATAAAAATATTAGGGAAAGTGCTAAACTTTCCCTAACACTTCACGTTAAAATAATAAGTGTTTGTTTATCATTAAGGAATTATATATGGATGCCATCGAGCTTTTGATGACACGTCAATCTGACAGTAATTTATCCTTTCCAGGCCCGACTGAGTCGCAACTAGAAATTATTAAAAAAGCCGCGTTAAAAGTGCCAGATCATGGTGGTTTAGCACCATGGAAGTTTATCGTTGTCAATGAAGATGCGAGAGATAAATTAGGTGAAATATATTACAAAGCAGCGGTAGAAGAAGAGCAAAACGAACGCACAGTATCCCGTGCGAAAGACCTACCACACCGCGCACCTATGATGATCATTGCTATATCTCCTTTTCAAGAACATCCAAAAGTCCCTCGTGTTGAGCAAATTGAAAGTGCAGCATGTGCTTGTTTTGCTATGCAGCAAGCGGCATTTGCACAGCGTCTGTCTGGTGTTTGGAGAACCGGCTTTTTTGCGCAAAGCACGACAGTTAAACGCGAACTTGGCTTAGACGAGAAAGATGAGATTGTTGGTTATCTTTATCTAGGCACACCAACAATTCAATGTACTAAACCGGTTCGTCACGAACCAAATTCATTTTTTACTGAGTTATAATTTTTACAGGGGCAAGTTATGGCACTTCATGTTGTTGAACACCCGTTATTACAACACAAAATAGGCTTATTGCGAGAGCATGGTATTTCAACCAAAAAGTTTCGTGAGCTGGTGTCGGAAGTTGGCAACTTGCTTACTTACGAAGCGACAAGAAATTTACCAACGGAAACAACGACGATAAAAAGTTGGACTGGTGAAGATTTAGACGTACAAGAAATCAAAGGCAAAAAAATCACACTTGTGCCGATTTTAAGAGCTGGCCTTGGTATGTTAGATGGCGTTATGCAGTTGTTACCCGCTGCAAAAATCAGTGTTGTTGGATTACAGAGAAATGAAGAAACACTGGAACCAGTATCATATTTTGAGAAATTAGTAGGTAACCTAGACTCAAGAAGGGCCTTGGTTGTCGATCCTATGCTGGCTACGGGCGGATCACTCATCGCGACAATTGATTTACTTAAAAAGTCTGGCTGTAAAAACATTACAGCCATTGTATTGGTTGCAGCACCTGAAGGTGTCGAAGCGGTCGAAAAAGCGCACCCTGATGTGGACGTTTATACAGCAGCGCTTGATAGTCATTTGAACGAAAATGGTTATATAGTGCCTGGTCTAGGTGATGCAGGCGATAAAATATTTGGCACGCAAGCTTAATAGATGTGGCTGGCGAAATTGAGTTTGCCAGCCTTCTCTTTAAGAATGTGGCGACGCGGCTTTAACTTTACGTGTTTGCTTATTGAACATCCACCAACATATCCAGAAAAATCCAGTTAACCCAATCGCTGCATAAATAGCAGGTTTGGGGTTTTCTAATGTACTGATTGAACCTGCATACGCTGCAATACATGCGTAGGGTATAGTGCTCATCATCCAATAAATAATAAACTCTTTGAATGGCATTTTGGTCATCCCAGCCATACATGCTGAAATCTCAGGCAATATTGGTGTCGCTCTTGAAAGTAAGATCACTACCGGACCTCGCTTTTGAAATAGTGCGATGGCACTGGCTCTCTCGTTTGGGTCTTTAACAAGCGTATCAAACAGCTTGTTGCCAAACTTATTGCTAATCGCATACCCTGTTGTACCAGCGAGCATCAGGCCAATAATACCACTGAGCCCGCCCACATAGGGACCCAGAAAAAAACCAGCTAATAAAATAAGTGTGAGTGTGGGTACGGCGATGAATAAATCTAAAAAAAGTAGCCCAATCACAATGAGTGCAACTAAGTACACATTCAGCTCTTTTGCTGCGTTAAGCCAAGTTTTGATGTCGTTGATACTGAGGACACCGCTTACTTTGAGAACAATAAAGGTCGATGCGAAAAAGCAAAATAATATCAGCATCATTTTTAAAAGTGATTTCATACAAAACAGTTCCGTCGTTAGAGATTATGGGTATTTTATAGAGATTGAAATTGGCGTGTTAATGTCAGCCAATGAAAGTTTTGCGTCTTTAAACTTGGGTGGCCCGCGCCAGCTAATTTTGGCTCCATTGGAAAAGCCAAGTCCTTCAGAAGGAATGAGACCAGTCCAATTTTTCGAAGTAGTTTGCGAGTTGTCTTCATCATGAAGTACTTTGATTGCAAACTCTGCTTTAGCAGTTGTAAATTCGACGGTTAGTGATTCACTTTCAGGGCTGTGAAACTGAGTTTGCAATGCTTGTTTGTGTTTGACAGGAAAGCCATTATCTTCAAACAACATCACCATGATTTGTCCTGATCGCCTGGTATCTACGCCGTTAATTTTCACTTGTACGCTCTTAGCGATTGCGGCTTCAGTAGTCATCATAAGTACTCCAAAAATGATTGATTTATATAGTTTGCACATGGTCATTAAGATCCTTTCAAGAGTCGTTTAGCCAGGCTGGGTGTCAGGGTATTTAAAATCCTTAAAACTTTAATTTTGCCGATATCATGCTGGGGTTTTTGCTGCTTTAACCCTTTAAGAATTGACTTGGCAGCGCACTCGGCTGATATCTTATTTTCACCTCGGCCTTGGGTCATAGGGGTGTCTACTAAAGGAATAAATGCCTGTAATACCTTTATATTTGTATGCTCTAATTGGTAGCTTAAGCTTTGTGAAAAAAGGTTGATGGCTGCTTTTGTAGCGCAATAGACGCTTGCACTTTTTTTAGCGACAAAAGACAGCCCAGAATTGATATTTAATATAATAGATTGGGCTTCGTTGCCATTAAGTGCAGGGATCAATAAATAGGATAGAGCACAGACTGCTGTAAAGTTCACATTGATTTCCCGTGTAATTTTCTCGTATTCGAAATCAGGATCTGTGAAAAAGGGCTCGTTTTGTATAGCCGCATTATTGATTAATACATCAACGCGGGGGAATTCAGCTTGTATACGCTCTGACAGCGGTTGATAACTTCCGGGATCAGAAAGGTCTGCAGGAAAACATGTGACGTTTTTATATCTCTTTTTGAGTTGTTCAAGTCGGTCGCTGTTTCTGGCAACGACAATAATGGTATTTTGGGCTTGCAGCTGCTCGACAATTTGACGGCCAATGCCGGACGTTCCGCCTGTTATCACGATTACTTTATTCACTAAGTTCACGTTTGTATCTCCAGTGGTGAATCTGCTTGATACTTTAAAGGGGGACTTTTTGTGGGGCATTAACCTATGTTAAAAATCACAGAATAATTTAAACTAAAACTAATTCAATCAGAGCTTGTTCTATATATTCGTAGATAACTAAAGTTTTCAGATCTCAAGTGCTTATAGTTTCGTACAATAAAATAAAGGATGCAAAATGGAACTACAAAATTACATAGCGAAAAATGGTATTCCCCTTGAGATTGAAAAAGGGAAGCAAGTTTTCGCTCAAGGTGAATTGTGTGACTATGTGTACTTGGTAAAAAGCGGGTTATTGAAGGCTTTTTATATCACGGCCGATGGAAAAGAAACCATTAAATCATTTATTCAAGCTGGCACCATTATTGGTAGTCTAAATGCAGCTCATTGCAAAGTCCCAAGCACTTTTAGTTTAGAGGCTTTGTCGCGCAGTGAACTTGTTCAAGTGCCTTTTTATGAATTATTAGCGTTAAGCAAAAAGTCCATTTCCATCTCTCAGGAGTTTATCCAAATTTTATTGTCTTTGTCACTCAAAAAAGAGCGAAGAGAGTATGAGTTACTTACCTTGTCCGCAACTGAGCGATTTGAGAATTTATGCAAAGACCAACCAGAGCTCGTTAAAAAACTTACTCAAAATGATATTGCTAAGTATTTAGGGATCACACCCGTCGCATTGAGTCGAATTAAACATCAATAGCATGTCTATAGTTCCTCTTATAATTTATTAGTTATTCAAGACGCAGAGTGATTGTTACAGTGATTAATTCGATTGTTAGGCTCCAGACCGATAAGCTATACTTATAGTTAGGTATTATGCTGCTTTTGTTGTTAATAAATATGTTTGGTAATCAATGAACCACCACAGTTTAGTCGTCTGTACTGTCCTATTTTCAGAGTCCATCTGCGCAATGGACTTTTACAGTCAGTGCCAACAAATTAAAACTAATGTTAAATCTCAACCAAATGCCTATTTAAAGTGGTCTAACTACACAGTACATGACATTACAAGTCTAGATAAAATTAGATTTGATGGTTTTGACATCCCAATTGTCGTAACTGAAAACATGGAAGAAAGCGCTTTTCTTTTCGGTGAAAATCCAGAGCTAGTAATTACCTCTGTAGAGGATAATGAAGATTTCAAAAGTCAAATAGTCATGCTCAATTCAAACCTCTCTGAAAGCTTTAATACTGCACAACCGTCTATTGTTCAAGGTTCTATATTTGAGATACTGAAAAAAAGTTTGGATATTACACCTAGCGACTTTGTCTGTGATCGAGAGCAGATAGGAGGCATTGATAAAAATACTCTAAAATCGATTGTAGAAAAGTATATTCTAATATCATTAAAATCAATAGCTGCCCCTTATGGCTTTACCTGTGCAATCCGATTAAAGGGCAGGGATGCATTTATAATTAGGTCCAAAACAGGGGTTGAATATTACGAAGTACGAAATGGAAAGGCTTTGAAAATTATAGTAGAAACCAACGAAGTAGCTGACCTTGATAAATTTATATATACGCTAGAGTCCACAAGCGAATATAAAGAGTATTCCAAGGTTACATATTTTATCCTCAAAGCTATCAAGTCAAAAAAATCAAAGATTGGCAAGCTGTTCTTAAAGTAATGAAAGATAAAAATTATTCACAACCCTCTCAAAAATCAATTATTGGGATAATCAATTATTTAAGAGCTAAATTATTTTGATTTGAAAATAAACGTTTTGATTGATTTATATTCGCTTGGTGTTGTGTGTAATTGAATAGTATTGCATTAACTGTTCATTTCAATCATAGTGTTATCTATATTTCTTAATTTCCTGAATTAAAATAGGGTGCTCGACGTAGGTAACTGACATAGTACCTAGGGTTTTTTACATTCCAAATCGCTAATTCTTTAAGTAAGTTTATATTTTTATAATTAATCTGGGTTATTTTTAGGTGGCTTTGGTGTCTAATGTGTAAATTATTTTAATGAAAGTTTAATTTCAATGTGGTGTAAAAAGGAGTTGGCTTTATGCATAATCTAAGAGCTTTAATAGCGATTACTATATTTTTAGTTTCTACAGTTCTGATTTTTCTCACCTTTTTTATGCCTTTACCGGTAATTTACTTGTTTTATGGCGTGGTTTCTTATTCTATAAGTTATGTTGTTTGGCCAAGTAAACGTAAAGGTAAACGAAATGGTGATAGTCAATTTTTAGATGTTTTAGAATTTATCATAGAGCTTCCTGCAGAATTTGTTTTTTGGATTTTTAGATTAATAGGGCGCTGCATAGATGGTATATTCGAACTGTTAGTTGGTGATTAAAAAGGCCATGGTTGAATTTTATAATGTTTCTCAATTAACTCTAATTGTATTAGTATTTTACCTAGCGGTTTTGCTTGTTATAAGAGCAGTTTGCATGTATTGATCAAAAAACTAATAAGGAGCTTGCGCAAAAATCTTTCTAATTACATTGAAATCAATGGCTGCCCCTTATGATTCTACCGGTTCAATCCGATTAAAGGGCTGGGGTACATTTATAATTAGAGTAAAAACCGAGTTTAAATTTTACAAATTGCGTAATGGAAAGTCTCTAAAAATCATAATAGAAACAAAAGAGGCTACTGATCTTGAAAACTTATGAAGTATCCTTTCTCCCAATATTGGGCATTTTATCTTGGTGAACCATGCCACGACACCTTTACCCGCAATTTTATCATAGCAATCATGCGTATCATAAGCTCTACCTCCTGTCACTCGGTCAACATTTCGACGTCATGTCCGCAATAAATTACAAAGCACCTCTCCATCAGATACATTCACTGTCGAAGACTCTGCACTGACGATAACGTTACTTTGTGTATCTATGGTTAAGTGTTGTTTTAGCCAAGTTCGGCACTTGTTGGCTCGGTGTTTTAGGGTATGTCATTCGTCATTACTATAAACTTTTAGATCAGTACTATCCTATAACCCCCTGTGTTGGCTGGTCCGATATTGTATATTAAACTTCTGCCTCGCTAGCACAAACAGCTAGAACTCTAGGGGTTTAAATAGGTTTATCCAATAAATTCAGTAGTTAAGTAACAAACCCTTCAAGTGATCAAGGTGGCAAATTAAAACAGAGCGAAGTGCTAGGTAAGTTTCAAGTGAAAAATCAGAATATCTATTTGAACTTCCACGCCCGCTGTGTAATTGCTAAATAGCGACGTCACTGAGCCGAATAGCAATATTGCTATGCTTTATTACTTCTTGGTTTTAGGCAGTCCTGTTCTTAATTTTCTTTGTCATGGTTGTCTTGCTTGCGTTTTATTTGTTGACCTGAACACGAAAAAGGTCAGAGGCTTAATTATTTATGAACTAATATTTTTTGAAATATCTTATAAAATCAGTTGGTTAGTTTTCTACGAGGGTTCTTTTCAATTACAATTTCTATTGAATTTAATTTGTTGATAATTCGTAACTTTTTGATAGTAAATAAATTGGTACAGACTTACTTTTTCTTCCTCGATTATTAGTATAAAATGAATACTATTTTTTTATTTTGGTGTTCCTTTGTGCAGTTTAGAAAAGATATAAATGGTTTACGGGCAGTAGCTGTTATAGCTGTTGTGCTATTTCACTTTAACCCCAATTGGGTCCCAGGTGGCTTTGCTGGAGTAGATGTTTTCTTTGTTATTTCAGGCTTCTTAATGACCGGAATAATATTTAAAGGGATCACAGAGGGCAACTTTTCCATCTCAAAATTTTACGTTGCTAGAGCTAATCGGATAATCCCTCCACTTGCAGCGTTTTGTTTATCAATGTTGATTCTTGGTTATTTTTTACTCACTCCTTGGGACTATAAGACTATTGGCCGTGATGTCGTGACTAGCATGACGTTCCTCAGTAACTTTATGTTTAGCATGAGAGGGGGGTATTTCGATTCAGAAGAAAACTTTTTCCTTCATACGTGGTCCCTTTCAGCAGAGTGGCAGTTCTATTTAATATACCCAGTTGTTTTGGTATTTTTGAAAAGGTTTATGTCATTAAACGCACTTAAACTAACTATCCTGATTGGTACGGTAGTAGGGTTTATCGTTAGTGTAATCGCAACAGCAAAATGGCCAGAACAGTCGTATTATTTGTTACCTACAAGAGCTTGGGAAATGATGTTTGGTGCTCTCGCTTTTTTGTACCCTTTGAATATTTCAAATGACAAGAAAAGAATTGTCGAATGCATGGGTTTAGCCTTAATCATTTTATCGTATTTCTTAATCTCATCAGAAAGTATGTGGCCTGGCTATCTCGCTTTATTACCAGTAGTTGGTACTTGGTTAATAATTCAGTCACATGTAAATGACAGTAAAATTACCGGTAATTTTGTTTTTCAAAAAATTGGGAAATGGTCATACTCTATTTATTTATGGCATTGGCCAATAGCTGTTTCTTTTAGCTACTACTCATTTGATGAAGACTATAAAATTTTAGCTATACTTTTATCTATCTTCTTGGGTTATGTGAGTAACCTTTTATTAGAGAGAAGAAAAGTAAAATCTAATTCACCAAAAATAAGCATTGCAAAATATGGTCTCCTCATTGTCTCTTTTGGTATTGTTGGCAGTATCATTTTCAAATACCAAGGTTTTCCACAAAGGGTTGATTTAGAGTCTAACCCTCTGATCCATGGAGGCACTGGTAATGATTACCTTATACGCGAAGGTACATATCTATTGAATACAAGTGATCATTACGATTATTTGTTAATAGGAGACAGTAATGCAAACCACTATGTTAGAGGCGTTTTAGCTCAAGGTACAAAAATCAAACATTCGTGGTATTCAATGTGTTTGTCTTTCCCCAACTCGCATTCAACAAGAGTCGGAAATTACTTATCTTGGGAAGCGAAATGTAAAGACAATTATAAAGTAGCACTAGGGGAAGATACGCCGATAATACTTGCGCATAGTTGGGATAAAACAGGTTCTGATAAGCTTAAATGCACAAATAAAATGTGCAACTTAACAGGAGATTATCAAGTTGATCTATACAAACAAATCCAAGAGCTTATAGAGGTTTATGGATTAGATAGGAAGATATATATTGTAGGAGAGTTACCAAAGCCTAAAAATAAGTCAATAATGAAGTGTATGAAAACAAAACACTATATTAGTGACAGCTTTTCTTGTTCTTCTGAAGAAAAGCCTATTCACTCAGCATCATTGATAAATAAAGTCATTTATGATTCTGTATTGAAGTATCAAAATGTATATTTTATTGATCCAAAGCCTGCTATCTGTCACCAAGGTATCTGTAATTATGTTGTAGAAAATAAATCAATATTCATGACAGATGGCTCTCATTTGTCAGGGTATGGCTCAGAAGTTATTTGGAAATATATAATAAATGAAATTGAGAAGTAACTCATAGAATTTATGATTTAAAAGCCCCCGCTTTCACTAAAGTTGGGGGCTTTTTTATGCGGTTAAAATTACTTAAAAGTAAATAATTAATATGTAAAATATACTGAGGTCACTTAAAATTACTACATGACGTTTTGTCTCACATGAGATAAAACGATAAGGAGACTGAAACTTCATGACATGTTAGATCAGAGTTTATAACTTTTTGAATAATTGCATTGCTCTTTTTGATAAAAGGCCTATAAATAAAAGCGAATTTTTGTATAGCTTTCAATTACCTTATTCATTTTTACGACTACTCACAGTTTCTCACATAAGAAAGTTTTATAGTTTCTCTGACTTTATCAGTTAAGGAAACAGTTAGTCATGCTTCAGAATAAATTTTTAAGTATTTTATCTGCGTTTATCTTTGTATCTGTATTATCTGCTTGTAACAATAAATTGGCAGTCAACGAGAACCAGTATACAACACATACGTTTGATTCACGCGGTAACCAGTTATCTGCTCGACTTTACATACCAAAGCAGCATTCAGTCTCTGATCCTATTGTGATTTTTGTTCACGGGGATGGCGATATGGACAGTACTGCAAATAGCTTTTATCTACCCATTATTGATGCATTGAATGAGCAAAAGATAGCTGCCTTTTCGTGGGATAAACCAGGTGTTGGGAGCTCTGGAGGCGACTGGCTTTCCCAATCTATGGAAGACAGAGCTGCAGAGGTGCAAGATGCCATTGATTATCTGCGAGCAGCAGGCTATCAACAAAATCAGATTGGTGTAATTGGCTTTAGCCAAGCTAGTTGGGTATTTGCTAATTTACATAATGAAACTGAAATCAAGTTTATGGTTCTTGTTGGTGGTGCAGCTAATTGGTTATCTCAGAGCCAATATAGTATGTGGATCCGTTTGGTCGATGAAGGAAAAATTAATGCTGACGATGAAACAGCTTTAGAACGTATCAAGCAATTGAGTGAACAGGAGTACCATTTAATCAAATCAGGTTATGATAAATACTTGGCTGCGTCTTTGCATCAAGATCCTTTTATGTCAGAGCCACTAGAAGATGAAGCTAGGTTTAATTTTGTTCGAAAAAACATAGATGCAGATATATCCGAAGGTTTTAGTAAACTCAACCTACCAATGTTCGCCATGTATGGTGATAGCGATATTCATGTTGATATCGAGCAAAGTCAAACTGAATTTGATTACGCTTTTGCGAACTCAAAACAACCTTTAGCTAATCTAGAGCAGGTGGTAATTAGCAACGCTACGCATGGGTTGTTAAAGCCTGAATTACCTCTTGATGCATTATTTTCTATCAAGAAGAGCCATTTTTCGCCTGATGCTATAGAAAGCATGATCCTATGGATAAATTCACAGCGAGAAACACACTAAGAAAAATAGAAGTTAAATACTTGAACACCGTTATATTTTATAGTCTACTGATGCGTTGTAATCGATTTCACCATTGATTAAGAGGGGATATATATTTCGATTTAAATTATTGGAAAATAAATTGTTGTTTAAATTTATGCGCTTTTTTGTAGAGTCAAGGTATATAAATTAAAAGTATTAACTAATGCGATCTTGAAGGTTTAAAAATAATTTTGGTTGAAGCTTAATTAGTTACTGATATGATTATAAGTATTGTCTGGTAAAATCCATTCAGTGTAAATGTATAAAGATAACTCGGAGATAGATGTGAGGTTTTTAAGAGCATATGGCAAAAACGATTAAATTTTTCGCTAAGAACGACAAGTACTACCAGCTTTCCAACTTTGCAGGATTTGGTTTTGAGCTAGATGGTCACTATTGGAAAACCATGGAACATTATTTTCAAGCTATGAAGTTTATCGGTACAGAACAGTTTGACAAAATAAAGAACTGTGGCTCACCCAAGCAGGCAAAAGATTTGGGTCAAACTAGGGCAATTCCTATTCGTTCGGATTGGGACAGCGTCAAAGAGGAAGTGATGCTTGTTGGTTTACGCAAAAAGTTTCAAGACAAAGCGTTGAGAGACTTATTAATTGCAACGGGTAAAAAAGAACTAATTGAAGACTCTCCGTTTGATAAATATTGGGGCATCGGTGCCAATGGGAAAGGAAAAAATAGATTGGGTTTTCTTCTAATGAAACTTAGGGATGAACTAAAGTCTTAACATGCTAACAAAGTAAGGGCTTATTTGAGGGCAGACTCCACTTTGGTTATAAGGATAGCCAGTTTACGTGATTAATAGTGAAGTATATCGGTTTTATTAAGCATTGGCTTAGAATACGATTGGTGTTTTACTCAATAAATAGCTTATTGATGAGGGATTATGAAGTTTATAATTTTGTTTTTGTTTTTGGTTTTTTCTACAAATGTAAGTGCAGAAAGTGTTTTGATTGATGTTTTAAATAAAATTGAGTCAAAGGAAAGTTATACTAAGTTAATGGAAAAGTGCCCCACAGACTATTTTCCTAAGTCAAATTTACCTTATAAAAATTATATAGATGATTGTTCAATCAATCCTAGCTCTTGCTTAGAACGTTGTGATAAAGGGGACGGTAATTATTGCTCTTCGCTAGCAAATGTTATTCAAAATAAATTACAAAGCAGCTATCACTCGGAGGCATTATTTTCTAAATCTTGTCAATTGGGTATAGTAAGTGGTTGTACAAATAGAGCTTCAGGTTTGATTAGCCACAATGGGGATTCATCTTTAGAGTGTGCCTTAAAGACTTTCAAACTTGCTTGCAGTGATAAAGATGAATGGGGATGCACTATGTACGGTGCTTACTTAGCACAAGGAAAAGGTGTAGAGAGGAATTTTATTCGGGCATTAGAAGTGCTAAAAGTCAGTTGTGAAAGTGGAATTGGCCATCCTGCGTGTCAACATGCAAAAAATATAAGTAGTCAGATTCAAGCTGTAATAAACAAAGATCAGTGACACATAAGAAGTGATTTAAAGTTCACTCTAATTTTATTATATTCTTATAAAAATCAAGTAGTTTATCTTTAATTAGAATACCGAGTTGTGCTTTTAATGTAGTTTAACAATGAGTGTATTAAATTCTTTCAATTTACACTTAAGAGACTTTGTGTGAAGAATATTTCGAACGTTTTTTAAACATGCAAAGGAAATTGATATGAAACTACAAATCAGTAAAAAGAACCTTAAAAATTTATGTGATAATAAAGTGATAGACTCACAGCAAACACCTCTAGTAGGGGGGGGAGCGAGTGCTATTCCACCAACAAGAGTGCAGCAAGGGTGCCCTTATTTTTCATATTATCCCGTAAATACCTGTAGACCATACTAGAACAAATTAAAAACAGGGCATTGAAAATGTGCCCTGCTCATAGCTTCAAGAATCTTTTTGCTTGATGTACATCCTTGAGTGTATCATAGGCCCTTGTTAATAGTCGGGGTAAATTTATGAGTTTCACAGCAGATGACTTTTTTGGCTTAGTATTAATTGCTTTGGGTCTAAATTCCATACTAAAAGGAGAGCTTTCTATACAATCTGGCATTACTAATGGCGGTGAAAATATGAAGTTCATTAAATCGACAAAGAGTAAAGTAACAGGTTTTAAGGCAAGAGTCATAGGGTTTTTAATCTGCCTTGCAGGCTTAGCTATAATTAAATTTCTAAATACCGGTGAAGTCCTTTTCTCTATATGAAGTTGATATTTGGCTATTTTTGAGGCTGGTTTTAGTTTCATACATGCTTAGATACTTTTGGTTGGCTCTCGAAAAAGTTTCATCGCTATGGTTTTTAGCGGGCCGATTGTAAATAGTTCTAAGTCGACAACTTTGATGGCCCAGTGTAGATGTGTTTGCAGCTAACTTCTCTCCGTTTCAACTCTTCGGTTTTACAGCTTTTTTCACTTAGCAGTTCACTACGAATTAGTTTATTAAGCCGTTAATCTTGGCTTGTGTATTTCTTAAAACTTTAGCAAGTCCCTTAACTTAACTTCTATTGTTATTTAAAAGTTAAAAAATAGGTTGTGATTAGTTAGTAGTTTCCGGTTTATCAGCTATCTTTTGTGCAGTAGCTTATTGTTTAGCGTACATGATCAACGTGATTTGTTTCTAAAGTGGCTATTAGCGGTTTTTAAGAATAGCCAGTAAGCTAGCGTCCAGTTCAGCAGGATTTAACTTTGGTTTAATAAGGTAGAGAGTGAATATGAGCTCAAGTAATGTAAGTATCTTAAACTTAATTTTTGCGATTTTTCTTCCACCAATTGGTGCATTTTTACAAGTCGGCTTCAGTCTACACTTTTTTATCAATATTGTGTTGACTTTACTTGGTGGCCTACCAGGAATGATCCATGCTATTTGGCTTGTTGTCACCAACAAATCGGGTGAGTGATTTACATTAAATTAATGAGCTAATTTGAATTAGTTAGCTCATTAATTTTCTCGATACGTTAAAGTTTTTATCGTTTACGTGCTTTGTAGCTAATTTTAAGTTTAACGATCATGTTAAAAGATCACAGACAGTGTTCGCAGGTTGCTAGGTAAGCGGTGTTGACCAAACATTGACAGATTGTAGCTCACCATGCTGATATCTTTGGTTTATTAATCGGCCTGAAAAATTGAACCCGGCTTGGTGGAGTATTTTGTTTCTGTCGTAATTGTCAGATAAACAATTTGACTGAAGCAAAACGATACCTAAGGATTTCAAATGTGACTTTGTGAGCGTGATTAGGTCTCTTTTTACATCTAACGTATCTAGATGATCAGCAATCACTATGTTTGAAATATTGGCTACATCGCCATGAGAAAGATATGTAACCCTCACGTACGCGACTATATTATCTAAAAATTCAAATACAAGGTAATCATTGCCTTGTTGCATATCGTCAATAATCGCCCGTTCGCCTTGATTAAAGGTTGTATAATGGCAGTTGGTACTAAATTGTAATTTAGCGATATCAATTGCATCATTGTGTTGAGCAAGTCGAATCATAGACAAACCCGATGGTATTACATCATGTTCATTGGGCGCTGATGTAATCACATCTAAAACAGAGTCGTGCTCTAACTTACCCACTTCTTGTGCTCTTGTCATATCAAAGTATTTTGCGATATATAAAGCGTCATGTGAACCACAATAGCTAGGGACGGCTGCTTCTATTTGATAATCTTTATTTGAAAACAGGCCAAACTGAGATTCGTTAATGATATAGCTAATTTTAGTATTACAGTGTTTATGCGTTTCTTGCTCAATTGAGTCTATAGTGTGTTCTTTTAGAGTGGAATGGATCAAGTTGGCGGACGTGAGCCTGTTAACTGTATTAAATTCCAATATGCTATCTACATCCATCGAATTTCTTCTCATTTTACCTGAACTAATTTCATTGAGCTTTTTGATTAGAGCTCTAAGGTTTTATTGCCTTTTATCATGGCAAATATAGAGATAAATTTCAAATCATATCGTTTTTTGTATCTTTGAGTCCTATTTATTTAATCTTTTTATGTTTCTTTTAATTCGATCTCTAATTAAATTTTTATCTTTTTAGAAAAATAAATTTATATGACAAGTTCGTATGATAAATAAAATTTATCAATTTGATGGCGGTTAATTACGTAAATATGGAAAAAGCATCAAAGAGTCTTTGATAAGTTTTGTCTTGTTACTTTTTGCCAAGTACATAGCAAAAATTTCTCTGGTATAAGTAGGGGCTTGTTCGACCAAAAAAAGTTTTTTTCTTGCGGATCAAGTCAAAGCACATCTGCTTTGGTAGATAGGCCGTACCACCAGCTTCGGTAATAAAACTTAAAGCGATTCTTGGCTGGCTCATGGTGTGTTTAATCGTCGTGTTGTCGCAAAAATCACGGACAAATTGACTATTCACAGCCTCGCCATAATCAACTTGGATTATGCTTTCGATTTAGTCTACCTCTAAATCTTGCTGGGTTGATACTAGTTGTAACGGTACTGTACTGACTTTTTCCGTAACGATTTCTTCAATGTAAGGGGGTTCGAATATGAATGCGATGTCTATTAACCTAGCTAACAGCTGCTTTCTTAATTCCAAAGAGAGTAATTTACACCGAGGCGGTACCGCTGAGATTGTAAAGCTTACAAAAGAAGAGCGAGAAACTGCTGTGAATGCAGCAAAAGTGATGGGGCTAAATTTTTGCGGTGTAGATTTATTGCGTTCTAACAATGGGCCTATGGTCATGGAAGTGAACTCATCTCCTGGTCTAGAAGGCATTGAAAGCGCAACTGGACTTGATGTTGCTGGTAAGCTGGTTGAGTTCATCGAAAAAAATGCAAAGCCTAATTCAACGCGTACTCGTGGCAAAGGTTAACCAAATAGGACTGTAAACGTATGTCAGTAATAACCATAGGTGGTAAAGACATCTTGTTGGGTCAAACCTGTCAAGTTGATATACCCGTTGCGAAACTATACACAGATGCTGATGTTCATTTACCTGTGCACATTGCCGGGACCGACAGTGTTTGTCAGTGCAGCTGTACATGGTGACGAGTTAAATGGTGTGGAGATAATCCGACGTTTACTTACACTAAAAAACTTCAAGATAACAAAAGGAACGTTTATCGCGGTGCCGATTGTGAATGTGTATGGTGTGGTGAACCAGTCTCGCTACATGCCAGATAGACGAGACTTAAATCGCAGCTTTCCAGGGTCTGATAAAGGCTCATTGGCTGCAAGGCTAGCTAATACGCTCTTAAAAGAAGTCGTGGCGCATTGTGACTATGGTATTGATCTGCATACAGGGGCGATCCATAGATCAAATCTGCCACAAATACGGGCGAATTTAGCAGATGATGTCACGCTTGAGCTGGCAAAGTCGTTTGGTGCCCCAGTGGTACTAAACTCTGAAATTTTGGAGGGATCGCTTGAAGCTGCTGCAACATGTGATACCAGAGTGCTCGTATATGAGGCTGGTGAAGCTCTGAGATTTGATGAGCTTTCTATTCGCATGGGTATAAAAGGTATTGTGAATGTCTTGTGCTATTTAAAAATGATGCCTTCTAGGGGAGCAAGAGTAAAGAAAGCGACGAGCTTTATTGCTGATAACAGTAGTTGGATCAGAGCCAGTGCCAGTGGGATCGTGGCTAATTATTTCAACCTTGGCGATCAGGTAAAAATGGGGGATGTGTTAGCCGATATTGGCAATCATTACGGTAAGACTTTAGGGCAAGTTATTGCAATGAAAGATGGCGTGATCATTGGAAAGCAAAATATTCCATTAGTACAAGAATGTGAAGCGATGTTTCATATTGCGTTTTTTTCAGGACCTAGTCAGCAGGTATCGAAAAAGATTGAACATGTTGAGCAAGAGTTAGTTGTCAATACAGAATCAAGTGAGCAGCTATTATGAAAGATAAAATGATTATTGGGCATATTGAGGCGATTAACTTACCGGAATTTGGTATTTCATCTTTACCTGTAAGGGTTGATACCGGCGCGCAAACTTCATCACTGCATGTTGATAATATCAAGCAAGTGTCAGTACAAGGCAAGCCCGGCGTTGAGTTTGATATTCATCCAGAGATGCACAATGTAGATAAAGTGATCCGATGTAGTGCGCCACTTCATGATGTAAGAAAGGTAAAGTCATCAAATGGCATGAGTGAGCAGCGCTATGTGATTAAGACGCGTGCTCAAATGGGTGGTTTTGAATGGGATATAGAAGTAACGCTGACCAATAGAGCTGATATGACATACTTGATGTTGTTAGGAAGGCAAGCGTTAAGCGGTTTATTTTATGTTGAAGTATCACAAACATTTGTTATGTCGAGCGAGGTGTAATTATGAAAAGTGACAAAATTGAAACATTTGCAAAAGCGTCTTTAGGTACCGAAGGCGATGAGTTAGGCCCTGTTGAAAAAAGTGTCGTCGACAGTATTTCTTCGCAAGAAGTTATTGTCGCAAATATCAATGAGAGCTTTCATGATGAATTGACGTTTGGTCAGCGCATGGCTGATAAAGTGGCTGAGTTTGGCGGTTCTTGGCGTTTTATCATTATATTTGTGTCAATTATGGTATTTTGGGTCGTGTTAAATACGGTGTGGCTGACACAGGAAGAGGCATTTGACCCATCCCCTTTTATTTTGCTGAATCTCGTGTTGTCAACGCTTGCAGCTGTTCAGGCACCGATCATTATGATGTCGCAGAACAGGCAAACATCGAAAGATAGACTGGCATTTAGCAAAAGTTATGAGGTTAACCTAAAGTCAGAGCTTGAGAACATGCGCCTTAACCAAAAAGTAGATGAAATACATAAGTTACTGATAAAAAGAGCAAAAATGACAGGCAGAACTATTTTGGCCCGTTATTGTTGTGCTGTGTTACGTAGTATTGACGCGACAGCTGTTTCCTAAAATTGATAAAAGCGTAGATGAAGGCGGATTAAAAAACGACGCTCTGAAAAAAGCCTATTTAACCGTTCGATTTTAAGTGGCATTGTGGTTACTGCGGTATTACTGGTGGTTTGGGGTGTAGACATCAGTGGTATGATGTTGGTTTCTACCTCAATTTTAACTGTGACAGGTGTGGCATTATTTGCTAACTGGTCCGTACTAAGCAATATCACAGCATATTTTGTATTGTTATTTCACAGCGCATACAGGCGGGGCAATTTTATAAGAGTGATTGACGGTGATAATTACATCGAGGGCTATATTGCTGACATCGGCGTTTTTAACACTCAATTTATTACTGAAGATAGAGAGGTTGTGATTTACCCTAATAACTTATTGTTGGGAAGACCAACGCAAATAAATCCGAGAACGCGTGTCGCTGGTATGGGCTAGGTAGCACAGGTTTATGAAAAGAAGAATGAAGAGTCAAAAGAAAAGGAAAGCGTTTAAAATAAAAATGCTGCCCCGAAGGACAGCATTTTGGGTCTCTATAAAAGAAAGGAACTGGTTAGAAGTAAGCTCTGACCCCAAGCTTAACATTGCGCCCAGGCAGAGGCGCCTGATCCTTGATGAATGAGCTATGCACAAAGCCTAGTTCGTCCGTCAAGTTTTCTAAATTTAGATAACCAACCATATCGATACCTTGAACTGCAAAGTCGTAGCTCATGCTTGCATCTACAAGTGTGTAACCTTTAGTCACTGTCTCATAAGATGTGATTTCGTCTTGTTCTAGGTAACGGGTAATTGTCATATCCGCTGAGAAAGGACCTTTCTCATATCCGTAGTTGATACCAAGCTTGTTGCTAGGAATACGCGGTAGGTTTTGGCTATTGTCTAGCTTAGCGCGTAGGTGGTCACCAAAGATTTTAACGCGGTTGACGTCGTTAATTTGGTAATGAACGTCGAATTCTAGGCCGTATAGTTCTGCATCTTGACTAACGAACTGATAAACATCACGTGCACCTTCGTGCTCATGATCTGCAACCTCTAATCCGTGTTCAGATGTGAAGAAGTAGTTCGTTTTTTCTTGATAGTAGAAATCTGCAATATCATTATAGAAGAAGTTCACAGTGTAACCGAAGTCACCGATGAAGCGACGGAAACTAATGTCTAAGTTAGTCGCAGTTTCTTTTTCGATGTCTGTTGGTTCAAAATGAATTTCTGTGCCTTCGATGTGATAGCCAAGACCTAGTTCATATGTGCTTGTTGCAATGTGAAGGCCGTTAGATAGCAGCTCAGCAGTAAGTGGTGCACGCTCTGAACGTGATAAACTTACAGCAACATTGTGACCTGGCGCATAAGTATAAACACCACCTACAGATGCACTCACATTCGTCATTTCAAGCGTGTAATCTGAGATTTGAGTCGTTTTAACTAATGTCTCTTCATGGCCGTGGTCATGGTCATGGTCATGGTCATGGTCATGATCGTGCTCATCGTGACCATGATCATCTTCGTGGCCAATATGTGTTTCAGTAATGCGGCTAGTTAGCTCATAGTTTTCAACACGCGCACCTAATTCTAAAGTAAAGTCACCAAACTCACGCTCTTCTAATACGTAAAACGCATGTGTCGTTGTGTTAGTTGCTGGCGTAAATGCTTCTGCGCCCTCTGCTTCATAGTCGCTGTCAGAGTAGTGGTAACCAAAAATACCATGCCATTCGCCGATACGGTGTTCGAAATTGGTTCTTAGCTCAGTAGTTTCATTTTTGAATACTGTGCCAACCATGCCAGCTTCAATTTCAGCATGTTCATAATCAGTGTAACCAGCGCGTACTTGTATCGACTCAAGCCAGTTGTTATGAAGGGCATAGTTAAACAATGCCTGCCAACGATCTTGCTTTACGCGTGCAAACACATTGTGGTTTTCTTCGTCGTGACCGTGTGCATCTTCGCCACCATGGTCGTCGTGGTCGTGCTCATCATGACCGTGCTCGTCGTGGCCATGTTCATCATGATCATGGTCATGCCCGTGATCATGGTCATGCCCGTGATCATGGTCATGTCCGTGATCATGACTGTGTGCAGGGATACCATAATCTGTCTCGATGCTACCGTAAGAGAAGCCTACAGTCATGTGGTCAGTGACATAGCTTGTACCAATGTTAAATACTTCAGAGTCGATAAACGTATTATCTACTTTTTCTGCGTATTCAGCTGCATGCTCCTCACCTTCATGCTCGTCATGGCCATGTTCTTCATGGTCGTGATCATGCTCATCTTCGTGGTGTTCATCATGATCTCCAGGTAACTTAAAGCTCGGAGTTTCATAGTCACCGCCTTTGCGCTTAACACCATCAAAGTGGAAGTTGAAACCGTTATGGCCAGCTTCAAATAGTGCAGCAACTGTATTGGTATTTGAATTTGTATCATGGCTGTAATCAACAGCACCTTGCGGCGCTTCGACAACATCTGTTGGAATACGGTTATCAACAACGTTTACAACACCGCCGATTGCACCAGAGCCGTACAGTAGGGTAGCTGGGCCACGAAGTACTTCGATTTGTTCTGCGCTTAATGCGTCATTCGTATTTGCGTGGTCAGGGCCGATGCGAGAAGCGTCACTGCTGTCCAAACCATTTTGTGTGATTTTCACACGAGGGCCATCTAAGCCACGGATAATTGGGCTTGACGACACAGGACCAAAGTAGCTCGCATTAATACCAGGTAGGTTTTTTAATGTCTCGCCAAGAGTTGGCTTTGCTGAATTCTTTAATTTATCACCGCTTAACACTGTCACAGGTGATGCCATCTCCATGTTACTTTTATGAAGCGCTGAAGCATATACGACGATGCTTTCAATAGAACTTGGTGTCAGTGTAACAGTAACAAAAGGAGAATCAGGGTTTACGTCTAAACGTTGATCGATAAAGTTGTTTTTGGAAACGTGAAGCTCAGACGCTGCATCTACCGCAATAGTAAAGTTACCATTATCATCTGTTTTGATGGTTTGAGACTTACCGTGTAGATGAACATTCGCGTTACTAATAGGAAGGTTGGTGTTATCAACTACTTTACCGCTTAACTCACCAGCATAAGCTGACGTTGACAGCATTACTGCGCTGATACTCAGAGAAATCAAAGATTGTTTAAACATTGTACTTCTTTTCTGTATGTGATTGTGAACGTGTAATAATATAACACTGCAAAACATATAAAACAATGATGTTATACTATAACTTTATATTTGAATTATGCTTGTCTGTTCCTATATTTAAAATAATAAAACGTTTATAGGGCGTAACGATGACAGGGCCATTTGTCTTCAAAGTAAGATTGAAAATTGCTGATTTATTTCATCAAGCTAATCACCTTGAGACTTTTACAGCAGCGCTTCAAAAGGCGGAGTCGCTGCAGCATTTTGTACTAAAGCTGATTGCTTACTGTGCCTTGTCATATAAAAGTGAGGTTCGATGGTTAAATAGCAGAGAGAAGCACCACCCAGACGTTTGGCACGAACTCGAAAATGGCGAAATAGAAAACGCGCTTTTTGTAGCGTGTCCAGATTTGAGTGAACTACAGAGGTATTCGCGCCTTTACAGTAAAATTATCATTTTTAACACCCATAATGAACAATGGTTTGACGAGTTAAAACCTCACCTTATTGCTTTTAATAACCTAAAAATTTTTGCGATTGAATCGCGTTTCGTTGATGAGCTGGTGGATGCATTAACACGTAGCTTGCACTGGGATGTAATTATTGAAGACGGCGCCATCAGTATCAGTAATGGCGACGATTATTTCCAAAGTGATGTTGTTCGATTAAGCTAACTTAATGACAACATCTGTAATTGGCTTTGAGCAACACAGTAAAACCTCTCCATCCCTTACAAATGCCAATGGTTCTTGATTGTAAGTAACTTGGCCTTCAACAAGCTTAGCTCGGCAAGCACCACAGTAACCTTCACGGCATTGATAAGGAATATCGATATTATTTTGTTCTAAAGTGCATAGTAGAGAAGGTGACTGAGCCGCAAATTTAAGCGGCTCATCATGGTCTTCAATTGAAATCTTCAGTTCTGGCCTTTCTTCCATTACAGGTCGAAATCACCAAAGTCTGAAGCACTGACTTCAGCATCGATTTGACCTACTAGATATGAACTGATCTCTGCTTCTTGTGGCGCAACTTGAACGTTATCAGACACAAGCCATGCATTGATCCAGGGGATAGGGTTACTCTTGCTCTCAAACTGAGCAGGTAGACCAACAGCAGTCATACGTACGTTTGTGATGTACTCAACGTATTGACATAAGATGTCTTTGTTTAAGCCGATCATTGAACCATCTTTAAACAAATATTCTGCCCATTCTTTTTCTTGCTCTGCAGCTTCGACAAACATCTTAATCGCTTCTTGCTCACATTGGGCTGCAACGATTGACATTTCAGGGTCATCTTTACCTTCTTGCATAATATTAAGAATATGCTGTGTACCAGATAAATGAAGCGCTTCATCACGTGCGATTAGCTTGATGATTTTTGCATTGCCTTCCATAAGCTCACGTTCAGCAAATGCAAAAGAACAAGCAAAGCTGACGTAGAAGCGAATGGCTTCAAGAATATTGACTGACATGATGCAAAGGTAAAGCAACTTTTTAAGTTCAAACAAGTTAATGTGAACTGTTTCACCGTTGATTTGATGTTTACCTTCGCCATACATGTTGTAGATAGATACTTTCTCGATTAACTCGTCGTAGTATTTAGTAACTGAATCAGCACGCTCGCTGATCTTTTCGTTTTCTACGATGTCATCAAAAATAACTTCTGGCTGTTTAGTCACGTTTCTAATGATATGTGTGTATGAGCGACTGTGGATCGTTTCACTGAATGCCCATGTTTCGATCCATGTTTCCAACTCAGGAATTGAAACTATTGGCAATAACGCAACATTAGGTGAGCGGCCTTGAACGCTGTCTAACAGCGTTTGGTATTTTAAGTTACTTAAAAAGATATGCTTTTCATGCTCAGGCAATGCCTGAAAGTCTAACCTGTCTTTACTTACATCGACTTCTTCTGGACGCCAAAAGAACGAAAGTTGCTTTTCAATTAGCTTCTCAAAAATTGGATACTTCTGCTGATCATAGCGAGATACATTAACAGATTGGCCAAAGAACATTGGCTCTTTTAGTTGGTCATTATGTTTTCTGTTAAACGTAGAATACGACATAAATAATACTCGACACCAAAATATATGGCGGCAAATGCAAAAGCACTAACCGCGGAAAAGTTTACAATTTATCATGACTTGAAGTGGCCAAAACCACACTAAAGCCTGTGATTAGATTCTGCACCCAAAATGGAATCTACCCACTTCACGTCATCAAACCCAGAGTGTTTTTTCAATATACGAATGTATCACAGAAATAGATTTTTCACCGCAAATATATTTCAGACAATTGACACTTTCGCGTCTTGACAAAAGAGTGTTGTAGAGTGTAATAAAGTATCACAATATGAATTGTTTAATTTATTTTTCATTTTATTACAATAACTTAATCTTTATCGAACGCTGCTTTATAATTTGTCTTGCACACAAATTTCTACAGACAAATTGAGGAATGTAAATTTTCATTTATCTATTCGTACTAATTCTACTCTACTTTTTTCCTTAAAAATTTTTACGACACAATAAAGAAACAACATAGGTCATAAATTGGGTAAAACAGAACATTGATAAAAGACTGTCTGCAATTAAAAGCTTGTAAATTCCAGCCTGATTCCTTGCTAAGCAAAGGAGGGGAGTACTTGGTGGACTAAACGCACAAAAAGCATTTTGCCCACCAAGCAGATATTGGGTAACTCTAACCTCCGGACCCACCGGTAGGTGTTGCAACCGTTACATCAACCTGCATATCTTCATTAATATGTCGATATCTGAACATCTTAATAGTTTCTAAGTCTTCATTTAGGAATAACATAATGACTGGACCATCATCATCAGCACCGTAATTGACTTGAATCCTAGGCTCTTCTAAAGCAGTGCCATCAGTCCCTTTACGTCTGTCGAAAATGGCAACTATCATCGAAGGCTCATAACGGACACCTGTATCAAAATCAATTGTACCATTAGATTCAATAACCACTGTGCCTCGACTGTGTCCTGTTCCTGCCACTGAATAGGTATTCGCAAACCCAGTAATTAACTCAAGGTTTTCTATTTGACCGTCTGTTGATTTCTCTGTGAATTGGCCTAAGAAAGCACTTTCAAGTGTACTTAAATTCACTTCATGCAGCTTCTCGTTTAATACTGAGACTGCGTATTTAAAGCCATTTTGCTCGTCTTTATAAATATATTCAGCCCCGACTTTTTCAAACGTCTGAATCTGTATCTGAGGGTCAGGACTAGGGTCGATAAATAGGGCACCTGAGCTTGAAAAAGTAAATTCTACGACCTGACCATCACTATACGAAGAGCCACTATCACTCATTGCAAAGGTGAGTGTAAAAACTTTGCCTTTCAGTGCATCAGGTAGCATATCGCTGCTATCATCAGAATGATCATCTCCGTCACTTGAATAACCGGGCGTCCACGTGTAAGTGAGATCTGATGTCGAAGTGACACCTTGTGTAGAAATTGTGTATTGAACACTGACAACAAGTTTACTGTCATCTGCGCTAACGAGTTTGAATGAAAAGTCCGAGACGGTTATGCCCTGAGACTCGATTTGAGTTTTGATTTGTTTCTCTATTGCATCCAAATCTTCAGGATTTGGCGCTGGTACATTCTCCAGTTTAATTTCAGGCAAATTAACAGAGACACCTGCGGTAGTAGAGGTTCCGGTAATGGTCAAAGTAGGAACCGCATCATCATTACCTTGATCGTCGTTATCATCATCATCATCATCATCATCGCCACCCGGTATGAGGCCACCAGGTATAAAATCAAATGAAATGTCATCTAAATTGAGATCTTTTAATATTTCCTCTAGACCCTCTAGTGTTTTCTTGATGCTATCTAAAGAGAATATTCCATTTACATCGGCTGAGAGCGCCTCTACGCCGAAGCTACTGGCATATGAGCTAATTTGGCTTGATAAATCAGATACAAAAGTGTCAGCATTGTAAACTGGATTTTCAAATACTTGATCGCCTACTTTTCCATCCAGTACGTTATCTAGAAAATCAGCTTTTAAACTGTTTAAAATTGCAATCGCGGGATTGTCTTGAGTGGCACCTAGTTTAGCAAGCCCTGCAAGCGTTGTTGCGTAAATACCTGCTTGGTCATTGTTAATAGAACCTGCCACGTTTTCTGATACCAGCTGCGGTGCCTGTAAAATGTTATCAAGTGCTGGCGCTAATGCATTTTTTATTTGCTCGTTGACTGCATTCACAGAGTCTGCATCGACCACATTTGCAGAGATTATCGAGTTAGCCGCAATCTCAGTTAAGGTGGTGACACCGACTTGCTCTTGCAATGATGCCATGACTGCACGTAATGTTGTGGTCGACGGCAGCGGCAAAAATTGGCCTTTGGATTCATCGAAATACTCAGACTCGCTGGTTGGTTTTACTTCGACAATGAAAGGGCCAGTTGTACCGCTAGGTACAGTGATGGTTGCTGTTCCATCTTCTCCGGTTGAGCCGGTCGCACCTTCTACTGCTTGTTTATTTGCCAATGTGAGTAATTGGACATCCGCATTTTTTATCAAACCGAGTGATGGGGTGACCGTGACTTTGGTGCTTTGATCTACAGGGGTAGGATTAGTGACTGGATCGTCATCATCATTATCTAAACAGCCAGACAACGATAATAATGCCAAACCCAAGCATAATCCTTGGAATGGTTTATACATGTTCATAGCAATGCCTACAAGGTTATTAAAACAGTTTTGCTATTGCATCTACCAACCAGCCAATTCCTTGTAATTATTGTTTGATACCCATGCTCGCTTCCAGCTAATGTTGAATACGCGATCCAATAGCTTAATAGAATGTAGCCCAAATTTGCTATTTTAGAAGCAATGTGAAAAAAACATGTCGTTAGAGTGTGTCAATTCTATCCACGATCACTTCACGGTGGCTGAATTTACAGGCGCTTTCTGTCACAGAGAGTTTATCAAGATAACGACCTGCTATGACCGTTGTATCACCGTCATTATTTTTGTTTTGTAGGTACAGAATGAAGTTAGAGTTGGCATTAAGGTTTGAGTTTTCGTCTAAAAAGATTCGGCTGCTAGTCATAAGGTGAATCGATTTCTTTGTTTCTCTGGCATTTTCAAACCTTGAAGCAAGTGCTTGGTGACCACTTAGGGATATATTTAGTTTGTCTACATTAAAGGTTGCGTTTTCAGTAAACAAACTGACGTACTGCTCTGTCGTACCTTTATCTCTAATTTCGGTGTATTGGTATAACGTTTGTTCACATAGTTTATATGTCGATTGCTCGATTGGTTTAGTAATTGTACAGGCCGTTAAAAACACGAAGGGAATGGTGAGAAGTTGTTTCATAAGTTTCCTTGTTATTTTTATTTGCTTCCTTTTTTCGTTATTTCGAAGAATGTTTGCTTTTTTTCTTCGTAGCGACAAACCTAGAAGCGAGTGCGTACACAACATACACCAATACCAAAGAATTGCCGAGTACTAATACATCCTTATCCTCAGTCATTAACCACAAAAAAGCGAGTGCGACTGCCGCAATGGTGAAGTGTGTAACCAAGGGGTTGGATTTTCTCTTTTTACCCATTAAATAAACCTAAGCTAAATATAAGGCGACATTATAAATTGAAAAGAGAGCTCAGACCATGCTTTTGGAACGTTTTATTCTGCCTGTTCACCTAAGTCGCTGTTATCAACAGGAATAGATTTTGGTTTCTATTATTGGATAAGAAAGTTACTCAAACTAAAGGATTAATATTAAAGTTGTATTAATGATTTGCTTCTTGACCTAGGTTAATTTTTTACCTGTATGAGAGTTTTAAAATACAAGTAGAGCAGGGAAAACATATTTTGTATATGGCTAAAAGAAATTTACTAAGCGTGCTAAGGCGCATTCTTAGAATTGATTTAAAAAAACTCATATTAGCTTTGGCAACTTGCGGTGTTGTACTGTCGCTATTAAACACGCTGATTGCCAGCTATCAAGTTCACAAAGAAGCATTTATTACGGACACCTTACATGCAAATCAAACTTATGCTGCAAAACTTGCAGGGGTCACGCAGCTCTTCTTGCAATCAGTGAATAGTCAGTTAAATGTAAGTGCGTTTCATATCGCTGAGAATATAGGTGATACAAGACTGGTCAATGCTGAATTAGAACGTTTGTTGTCGCAAACAAACAGCTTTGACTCTTTGGTTGTGGTGAGCGCTGCTGGTCAAATCATAGCGGTGCGTCCTGAACTGCCGGTATTAGGTCTGTCAATCTCTTCACAGCAACTAGATAAAGTAATGTTACAAAAGCCTATAGTCCTTGACCCTTTTGTGTCTCCCGCAGGCAACTTGATGATCAGCCCTACGTATCCGCTTTTTGATAGTCAGGGACAGTATCTTGGCTTTGTTGCGGGGGGCATTTATCTCCATGGTGATACCATTCTTAATCGATTGCTTGGAAGGCATCACTATGCAGATGGTTCATACTCTTACGTGGTAGATAAAGCACATCGTATTTTGTATCACCCTGATCCAGATAGAATTGGAGAGCAAGTATCTAACAACGCAGTAATTGACCGCGTTTTAAAGGGTCAAACAGGCGCTATGGAATTGGTAAATAGTAGTGATAAACAGATGATTGCAGGGTATGCTGCTATTCCAATGACTGGATGGGGAGTTGTTAGTCAAAGGCCGCTGATTTCAATTTTGAATCAACTTGCCATTACACATAGGTCGGTCGTTTACTCAAGCGTACCTTTTACTGTTGTGATTCTCGGGTGGGTTTTCGTTGTAGGTTTTTTAATTGCTAGACCACTGACTGTATTGGCAAAGCAACTAACAGTTGTAGAAAATAAGAATGTATCCGGTGCAGGAGTCAGTGCATGGTATTATGAGGTTGCCAACCTTAAATGTGCTTTATTACAAAGTCACCGTGCGGTTCGGCAAGTAATTAAAGCACTTGATGCAGATAGAAAAACAGACAAACTTACAGCTTTACACAATAGACTTTCATTAGACCTTTGGCTCGAAAATACAATTAAATCTAAAGTCGGGTTTTCAGTACTGGCCATTGATATTGATCACTTCAAATCAATCAATGATAGTCATGGTCACTGTACCGGCGATAAAGTACTAAAAGAACTTGCGAAATTAATGCTCCAAAATGCAAGAGCAGATGATTTTTGTTGTCGAGTAGGTGGGGAAGAGTTTTTAATTTTCATGCCGAATCAGTCTGTTTCACAAGCCATGGCCACGGCTGAAAGGCTGAGAGTGTTAATTTCAAATCACACTATGCCTAATGAGATCAGAGTAACGGTCTCTATTGGTGTCTCTCAGTGGCCAAATAACTCAATGCAAATAGATAAGGTAATTGAAATGGCTGACAAAGCACTATATCAAGCGAAGCAAAGTGGAAGAAATAAAAGTTGTTGTCTAGAAGCTGCATAAATCGTCTTTTTGTACATAAAACAGCTAATCATTTACAAACTTTTAGCTTAGACAATGATCTTTGTCTTAAATGTGGGTAATATGCGCGCCAAATTACAATATTATTGATTTGGAGTAGTAAATGGGAAAGACTTTGAAAGTGCCACATACGCTCGTGCTGTTACTAGGCATGATGGTGGTTGCCCTGTTAGCCACATGGGTGGTACCTCAGGGCTTTTTTGAAACAAGCGTAACCGAAAGCGGAAGACAAGTCGTTATCGCAGGTACTTATCAAGAGGTTGAGCAAAAAGAATATCTAACTCCTTGGGACCTCCTCACCGCAATTCCTAAAGCATTTGCACAAGCACAAGATGTTATTTTCTTCGTATTAATCGTAGGTGGTGTACTGAGTATTGCTCGTGCAACAGGTACCGTTGATGCGCTGATAGGTCGTTTGTTGGAAAAGCATGGTACCAAGCCTCAGCGTCTAATTTTCATGGTGGTTTTCTGTTTTGCATTGGCATCAAGCACAATCGGAACCGCAGGCGAATACATTCCATTTGTATTAATTTTAGTTGCGCTGTGTAAGGCAATGAAATTAGATGCGATGACGGCTGTAGGAATGATAGTGGCGGGTTATGGAATTGGCTACGGTGTATCAGCGTTTAACCCATTTACTGTTCTTATTGCACAGCAAATTGCAGATATCCCGGTTTATTCCGGTATTGAACTTAGATTGGCTATTTTTGTTCCTTTTGTATTGATTGGTTTTCATCATGTGTGGAGCTACGCTAAGAAAGTATCTGACGACCCAAGCAAATCAATGATGATTGGTGTTCCTTGCCCACTTGAGGGACAAGATAAACCAAACTATCCTAAACTTAACGGCCGTCACCAAGCTGTTTTATTCAGCTTTATCGTTACTTTGTGTATTGCAGTATGGGGTATTGCTACTAAAGGGTGGTACTTATACCAGTTAGGTGGCTTATTTGTTGCTTGGGGTGTTGTGATTGCGGTTATCGGTAAACTATCAGCAGACGAGACTGCTGAGCGTTTTATTGATGGTGTTTCTGAGCTTGTTACGACTGCTGTATTAATCGGTGTAGCACGTGGTATCGCGCTTATCCTTGAAGATGGTCAAATTCTTCATACTCTGGTTTACAGTTTGTCTTCACCGCTATCTCATGTTGCCGCGGAAATTTCCGCTGTGGGCATGTTAGTAATACAAACTTTCTTAAATACATTTATTCCTTCTGGCTCTGGTCAAGCTTATGTCACTATGCCTCTGATGGTACCTGTGGGTGATCTTGTTGGTGTTCCGCGTCAAGTCGCAGTGTTAGCATATCAATTCGGTGATGGTTTCTCGAACATGATTATTCCAACAAACGCAGTATTGATGGGTATTCTTGGTATGGCTGGTGTACCATATACACACTGGTTCAGATTCTGTTTGCCATTGATTGGTAAGCTATTGCTAGCAGCATCAATCGTATTAATACTTGCAGTAAGCTTTGGTTATGGCTTAGATGTGCAACCCATTATTGAATAAATTTAATTTTTATTAATTAAAAGCCGTCTTAATAAGACGGCTTTTTTTTGCGTTTTAATTGGTATTCTTATTCAAAAAATAATATGTTTGTATCCATATTTGGTAAAATGGGTATTAAAAGGTTGAAATATTGTTGAATATATATTTCTTAATCTTGTTATTGATATTTTATTGATCTATCTTCATATCTTAAAATATTAATTATCTATCATTGCTAATTGTATTAATTCCGGTTCATATTAATAACTATAATTATTAAAAGATTGTTAAACGATGACGCTATCATTCAGTACTTTTTATAATTTGCCAAGTAGCGAAGCACGTTACGAATTGGCACTAAACTTGATTTACGAGAAGTTTAAACCAGCTCATTGTTTAATAGGTAAATTCATTGATTCAGATACGCGAGTTAAAACAGTGGCGTACTCTGTCAATGGAGAAAAGTCCAATTACATCATTTATGATCTTGAAGGGACGCCTTGCAAAGACGCGAAAGACAGCCAAACTGTGTGCTCTATTAGCTGTAATTTACAGCAAATGTACGCTGAGGATGAGATCTTAAAAATATTTGATATTGACGGCTACCTAGGTGTAACGCTTAGAGCGTTGAACCATAAGCCGATCGGTATCATGGTTTGCTTGTTTGATGAAAAGATAGAAATTTCTAGCGACGACAAACATTGGTTTAGAGAGTTAAGTTTGCTGGTGGGTGCAGAGCTTAATCATAATCTAGAGCTTACATCACAAGAGATTTTAGTTAAGCAGCTTGCAAAAGGTGAGCGCATAGCAAGACTTAGCTCTTGGTCCTGGAACATCAGCAGGAATATCCATAACTTTAGTCAAGAGATGCAAACTCTCATCAACGCACCAGATCAAGAAATTGATTTTGAGTTGTTTTGTGAGAGTTTAAAAATCAAAGATCAGAAAGCACTCAGAGTCCTGATGCAAAAGCTCAGAAATGGACAGATAAACCATATTGATATTAATGTTTCTCATCGAGACAGAAGTCAGTTTAAAGGGTTGTTTAGAGTTATCGGGCATATTGAACGTTCCGATGAGCAAGAAGATGAACGCATTTTTTGTGCATCTGTGCAGGATATCTCATATATTTATGCACTCAATAAGCAACTTGAACTGACCAATGTGGTGTTTGAACATGCTACTGAAGCCATCATGATAACCGATCATAAAAACCGTATCGTGATGGTTAACAGAGCGTTTGAACGTTTAACTGGATACTCTGACACTGAACTTCTCGGCAGAAACCCCTCTGTTTTATCTTCAGGTAAACACAGTGCAGAATTTTACGAAAAAATGTGGGCAGTGCTGAGTAAAGAGGGGACTTGGAAAGGTGAGATATATAACCGCAGAAAAAACGGCCAAATCTTCCCTGAAGAGCTAACGCTTAATATTGTTAGAGACGAAGACGATGAAATCGTAAATTATGTTGCGATATTCCGTGACATCACTGACTGGAAACGCAACGAAGCGCAGTTAACATTTTACGCTAATCATGAACCACTAACGGCATTAATTAATCGTCGTTGCTTTATGGATATCCTAGAGTCTCGAATTTCAGAAAATCGCAGTACATTGCAGCCTTGTTCTCTTTTGTTTATTGGCCTGGATCACTTTAAAGAAGTAAATGATATTTATGGTCCTGAAATTGGAGATAAGGTGCTTATTTCAGTCGCAAGGCGTTTAAAAAATGGCTTGAGGCGCGCTGATACAATCGCACGTTATGGTGGGGATGAATTTGCAATTTTGCTAGATGCGACCAATGAACAAAGTGCCTATGACATTGCTTCTAAGCTTTGTGACAAACTTAAACAGCCTTATGTGTTTAACGAATTAGCGATAGAGCTGACAGCCAGCATTGGAGTTGCACAGCTAGATTATCGCAAACGCATTACCGCAGCTAAGTTTATTCGCAATGCTGCACACGCGCTAGAAAGTGCAAAAAAGACAAATAGAGGCAATATAGCGCTGCACAATCAAGAGATACAAAATGCTTATCTTAATAAGATTGCGCTTAGAGACAAACTAAGAAATGCAATTAAGCACGAGTTGCTTAATGTGTATTATCAGCCAATTGTTGATCAATCAACAGGTAAGATTGTTAAGTTTGAGGCGCTCGTTCGTTGGTTTGATGATGAGCAAGGTATGATATCACCAGGCGCATTTATACCGATAGCTGAAGAGTTTGGTTTAATCCAGCAAATAGGGCACTTTGTACTTAAAAAAGCGTGTCAGGATTTAAATAAAATACATTCATTGGGCTACAATGACGTGAGCATATCGGTGAACAGATCTGTGAATGAATTTAAAGTAAGCAACAATCAGTTTGATTTAATTACTGAAGCTATCGAAAACGCCAATATTCCTTTTAATAGTTTGACTGTTGAAGTGACTGAGTCGATGGCGACTAATCACTATACATGGAAATTACTCGCAGACTTACGGGATAAGGGTGTAAAAATTGCCTTAGATGATTTTTGTACCGGTTACTCGTCTTTGAGTCACTTAATTGAAAACCAAGTAGACTACTTGAAAATTGATAAATCCTTTGTTGATAGTTTGCTGCAAGATAAAAGCAAGCAGATCATGATTTCTTGCTTAGTTGATATGGCAAAGCAGTTGGGGATCAAAGTAATTGCTGAAGGAGTTGAAAGTGAAACGCAGCTGAGAGTACTAAATGAACTCGGGTGCGATCATATCCAAGGATATTACTATAGCCCGGCAAGACCAATCGGTGCTTGCATACATCTTTTAGAAGAGTTTAACGGTGAAAGCGCTATTGGGTTTGATTTGTTGAATTTAACTTCTAACAGGGTATAAAAACATTCAATCCATTAAAACCTAATTTTCCTGAGTTTTAATGGTTGAAAATTGACCTGTTTAAGTCTGTACGGTTTGATATTAATTTGGTTGCTTGGTGTCATTAAATACAATTTTATAAATGAAAAGCTTTATTTTAGTTGTCTAACGGGCAAGTCAAACGGAGAGAGCCAGAATTACCTAGCTCTCTAATAACATCTATTTAAATATGTTGTTTTAGAATGTCGTAAAACGCTTCTATGTGGTCATCTCTGTCATTAAGTGCAGGGATGTAGTCATATCGTTTACCGCCAGCTTCAATAAAATACTCTCTATTCTCTTCCTCTAGCTCTTCCAGCGTTTCTAAGCAATCTGCGCTGAATGCAGGGCTTAGGATGGCAATGTGTTTTGTACCTGACTGAGCAAGCTCCTTGAGTGTGAAGTCAGTGTAGGGCTTCAGCCATTCTTCACGGCCAAATCGGCTTTGAAAAGTGGTCATTACTTTATCTTTGTCTAACCCGAGTTTAGCCATAACAGCATTTGTCGTTAAATGACAAAAGCAATGGTACGGGTCACCATTGGTCAAAAACTTTTTCGGCGTACCGTGATAGGAGAATAATATTTTATCCGGTGTTGGGTTGTGCTCTAAATACTCTTGAACAGAGTTACTTAGAGATTCAATATATTTCTCATTGCCGTGATATCCATTGATAAAATGAAGCTCTGGTACCCAGCGCCATTTAGTTAATACCCGAGAGACTGCATCAAATGTTGAGCCGGTCGTTGCACTCGAGTATTGAGGGTAAAGTGGTAGTACAACAATTTTAGTGATGCCTTTTTCACGTAACTCTTCTAAACCGGCTTCAATAGATGGGTTGCCGTAACGCATCGCCATCACTACTTCAACATCATTATGTTCTTGGTCTTTTAAATATTCACGCAGTTTATGGCATTGTTTCTTCGTGATATCGATAAGTGGTGAGCCTTGCTCGGTCCAAATACTTTGATATGCTTTGGCGGATCTACTTGGCCTGATCCTCAGTATGACACCGTGCAGTATCATCATCCAAATAATGCGGGGAATTTCAACAATACGTGGATCTGATAGAAATTCTCTTAGATAAACGCGAAGGGCTTGTGTGGTTGCTGCATCAGGGCTGCCCAAATTGGTGACGAGTACGCCAACTTTACTGTTGAAACGGTTCTCATGAGGGTTGTCAGTAATTGCCGAAAATCTGGACACTTAGCACTCCTTGGTGGCATTTTAAAACGGGTAGTATTTTACAGTAAAGCGTATACGTAAAACACGCTTATTTGGATCTAACTGCGGCGTTTTTAATTTAAATCATGTGAATACGTCTTAAAATTGTAGTAATAGAGTGAAAATAGGTTGCTTATATTAGGTATAAGTCGTATGTTCCTCTATCCAGCGTCGAGTTTAAGCGTAATTTGCAGAGAGTTTTAAGTTAAATGCGAGTTAATCAACCAGTTACAAATCGTGAACAGCGGTTTGCACCACAAGATAAGCTGATTTCAGTTACTGATTTGAAAGGTACAATCATTGACTGTAATGAGCATTTTATAAATATAAGTGGCTACTCAAAAGAAGAATTAATTGGCCAACCTCATAATCTAGTTAGACATCCAGATATGCCTGAACTGGCATTTAAAACCATGTGGACGCAGCTAAAAGCTGGTAAGCCTTGGATGGGGATGGTAAAAAACCGTTGTAAAAACGGTGATTTTTATTGGGTAGATGCTTATGTCACTCCAATGACGGAGAATGGACAAGTTATCGGTTATGAATCGGTGAGAACATGTCCTAGCCGTGAAAATATTGCAAGGGCAGAGACCTTGTATCGCTCGATTCAAAGTGGCGCTAAATCAGCGATTAAGCTACCAAGATTAAGAACTATTTGGCCTGTTGCCGCATTTGCAAGCTCACTCGCTTTGTACGCGTTTGGCTCTGAATCAGGTGCTTTTGCTTGGCTTATGCTCAATAGTGTCGCGATTTTCGGATACAACCGATATCGAGATAATGAGCAACTCGAAAGAATTAACCAAGTTTTAAAACACAGCTTTTGCGATGATGTATCTAAACAAGTGTACTCACCTTGGCAAGGGAAAATGGCTGAATTGCACGTAAAACTATTGAGTGAGCACGCGCATTTAGACACGGTAATCACACGAATTGAACATGCGTCAAACCAAGTTACCACCGGTGCAGAACAAACAACAGATAAAAGTCGTTCAACAACCGAGCAGCTTACTCAGCAGCAACAAGAAACAGAGTTAGTAGCAACTGCTATGAATGAGATGGCAACGACGATTCATGAAGTCTCGCAAAACGTACAATCTACCTCTGCGGATGCAACCGATGCGCTTGAGCTTGCAAAAGAAGGGGCTAAAAGCTCTGAAGAGACTAAAGCGTCAATTGAAAGCCTTGGTTCAACTGTGATTGACATAAAAGACTCAGTACTTGGTGTGGCACGTCAAACAAGTAAAATTGCAGATGCGGCACAAATCATTGAACAAATTGCTGAGCAAACTAACCTACTTGCTTTAAACGCGGCCATTGAAGCTGCTCGAGCAGGAGAGCAGGGAAGAGGCTTTGCGGTGGTGGCTGATGAAGTTAGACACCTAGCACAGCGTACGCAGGAATCGACAAAAGAGATCCACGCAATCATCGATGAGTTAACGCAAAGTACGCAAGAGTCAGAAGTGATTGCTCAGCGTGGTGAGACTGAATCTCAACTTGGTATTGAGAAGTTAAATGCTTCAACACAAAAAATTGAGCATATTTACTCGTTGATTGAAACAATGAGCGTGAACAGTATGCAAATAGCCGCTGCTGTAGAAGAACAAGCGACTGTTTCTGAGGATATTAATAAACAAGTCGTTAATATTGCTTCTTTGGCTAATTCAAGTGTGATGAGCTCACAAGAAAGCCAAGAAATTAGCGAAGAGCTAACTCGGGTTGCTAAAGATATGCATGAGCTTGTGGTAAGATTCAAGAGATAAAAAAAGGGCCCTACGGCCCTTTAAAGCCCACCAAAAAGAACACATCATACATAAACATGCTTTAATGATGTTCAACATAAGTGCATATTACTTATAATCTAATTTTATCAAAGGAATGAATCAGTTTTAGACTGAAGATCGATTAGATGAATACTAAGCGGCTGCACATACAATGATGTACAGCATAGATAAAACAATCGAGCTTACAACTTCCGCTTAACGCCAGACTTTGCGCGCTCTTTTATATTCGTTTGAATATAGATCTGGTCAGTTGTTGCAATTTTTGAATGGCCAAGATCTTCAGATAAGTGCTTTAACGGTCGAGTTTGGGCATCATGAGTGGCACCAGTGTGCCTTAACCAATGACTGGTCGCAGCTTCTAAATTCTCAGATTCCTCACTAAAACCATCTTGTTTCAACTTATCAATGGCCAAGTCAAAACTCTCTTGTACGATACGCCTTAATTGGCGGACATTCATGCCGCCTTGCCCACGCAATTTATGAATAATTGGGTGTGGTTCATCAACACGAGGAAGGGAGGTTAAACCACGCGACTGTCTATATCGTTTGAGGTATTCAACAAAGTCATCACTCAATGTGACATCGCGGAGCTTATTGCCTTTACCCATAATTCTTAAAAACCAAAAACCATCCTGATCTTGCCAGAAATGACTCATTACAGGAGACCATTGCGGGCGCTCAGATAGCTCTGATATACGCAGATAAAGTCCTTTTAGGCATGCAAGGGTAAACAGGTTTCTTTCAAGTTTCGGGTTTTGCTCACACAAGTCTTTAGTTACACCAAAAACATACTCCCATTGTAAATCACTTAGTGTATCAGGAAGCTTAATTTGTGACTGTACGACCAAATAAGGGCAGTTCTTTTTAACAACAGGCACAAAATTGGCGAATGCTTTTTCCTCTAAAATCGCAAATTTATAGAAGACATTAAGCGCCGTGAACATGGATGCTATCGTTTGCTGGCTCACGCCGTTTTCTTTAAAAACAAAAGGGCGCCAATTAGGGTTAACTTGTCTAGTACCTTCATGATTTTTAAACCGCCACTGCACAGAGTCTGCAAGCCAAGCTTTATCTGGCTCGACCACAAAATCAACATACGCTTCTATGTCTTCACGTTTAAGTTCAAATACAGATTTTTCTTGAATGAGCCAACTCCAAAGATGAAAACGCTCTATCTCATTTCTAAAGCGGTTGAATGTGGCCTCTGATTTGCGCCCATAAACGTATAAGAATTGATAAAGAAACTTTAGCTCGTCCAAACATACATTTTCTTCAAGCCGATTATCATTTAAAAACTCTGCCATTGCGGGGTATTCACTTTGCAAGGTCTCATCATCTAAATGGGCGATGAGATATCTGAGTTGTTTTAGCGTATCGACTAACGGCGTCATATATTGTTGATCCAAGCGGTATGTTTGTATCAAATTATATGTATATTTATTCAGTATTGTCTAGCACAGTTTGTACCTGGCTAATTTGTTGATTCTTATAACGTGTTGATTGCCAGCATAATAAAGAACCAATCGTGACAGCGACAACACCCAACCAAAAACTTTGCTCCAAACTTACACCCAAAATAATAGCAGCGAATATACCGGAGAAAACCGGGGTAAAATAAGAGATGGCAGCAAGTAAGATCATATTGCCGCCAATAATGGCTTTATTCCAAAGGCCATAGCCTAGCGCCATTCCACCACCGGCCAGCACCAGCATAAAGACACTTTTGAAGGAATAGCCTGTCGAGAAGCCAGCATCCAATAGGTACCATTTTAGCCAAAGTGTACATGCTGTAAAAATAAAAAATAGCGTAATTGCGTTTTCGCCGTTAGACATAGTCTTGGTTAAATTACAGTATATTGCCCAAATAATCGCACCACTAAAGGCAAGTACAAATGCCAATGGGTTACTCATGATATTTGCCGACATCCCTGCAAACAGGTTTGACCCACCCGAAACGACAAAACACACACCGATGAAGGCTATAATACTGCCAGGGATCAATAACTGGAGACTGGCTTTACTATGTTTACAAATTACCGCGCCTAAAATGGTGAATAAAGGCCAGAGATAATTAACAATGAGTACTTGTGCGGATTGTTCTCTGGAGTTAGCAAAGCCAAGTGACAGTGAAAGACATAATTCATATGTAACAAAAAGAAAGCCGCCAATAATAACGTAACGTTTTGGGTATTTTTTGATACTTGGGAGCCCGGAAAAGGCTACCAGGAATAACGCAGAGTAGGTGTATACCAGCGCTGCACCGCCAACCGGGCCAAAGTCCTCAGTCACGATACGTACGAAGTGTAAAACAGCACTCCACAGTAGTACAGCTATAACGCCAAATAGTGTAAATTTGTATCGAGACAGCAAACTTTAGGCCCCCAAAAAACGCTTAATTATATAGACTTTGAGTTTCACTGCACCTATTTTAATTATGCGGGCAGTTCTTAAGCGAATAAATTATCCTTTTTATGGGGTGAGTTTGTTATGCGAAATCATATAAACAGCATTTTGTATTTATTAGGGGCTGGTATGGAAAATAAACTGGGTTTAGGAGGGAGCTGTTACTGGTGTACTGAAGCGATATTTCGCTCTTTGATTGGTGTTGAGAAAGTCGAGCAGGGCTGGATAAATAGCTTTGAAAACAACGAGTGGTTTTCTGAAGGGGTATACTTGGCATTTGATAAAAACATCATCACCTTAGCTGATTTGGTTGAAATACACCTTTTTTCTCACAGTTCAGCTTCAAACCATTCAAAAAGAGACAAGTATAGAAGCGCTATATATTGCCAAAGCACCGAGCAACAAACTGAAGTAAAAGGTGTATTATCAGTACTTCAAAAGCAATTTGAGCAGCCCATAGTTACGCAAGCACTATTACTTAATGAATTTAAGCTATCGCCTGAGCATTACCAAGATTATTTTTATACCGCGCCGAACAGACCATTTTGTCAAAATATCATAGCCCCAAAATTGCGAAACCTAATGGAAAAGTTTAAAAGCAAAGTGAAGGAAGAGCAGGTAAATAAAGCTCTCAAATGAGATTTATTCTATATATTAGAATGGTTGATTGATTAAATCCCGATATTTTTTATAGTCTCGTTCTTAAAAATAGAACATCGATCAAATTTATAGTGAATTTATAATTTTGTTCAATAAGTAGAGGTATGTGTTCTTGAAAGTGTTATTTCAGTTATATGTTTACGTTTATCGTTGCCGAGTGTGCTAAGCCAACCCTAGGTTAAAATACAACACAATAAAATTATGTTAAAAAGCAATTTTTATAGAGTAGTGTAGTAATAGATAGGTTATATTTTAGAAATAGCCCAGATAATCTCTGGGCTTTATATTGAACACTATTTAACCATGGTTTTCATGGAAATGTTCACCGTGCTGGTGATGCCAATGTCCATCATGATTATATTCCACACGGCCTTGTTCAAGACGACGTTTATGACCGCAATCTAAGCCATGGCCGTGTTTATGCTTTTCATGAACTTTGACTTTTGCCTCATGAACTTCGCCCGCATGATTGTGATGGTCATGACCACTGTGGTTGTAATCAAAATGGTCAACATGCCACTCAGCTGCATGGCCACAGTTATATCCATGTTTATGCTCATGCTTATCATGGGAGACATGATCAGCAGCTATTGCGACACCTGTAACCCCTAAAGCCAATGCTAAAATAATTTCCTTCATAGAGTTTCTCCGAATGTGAGTATCAAATCTACACTAGGATGTTTTTAACATTTTAGCAACCTCAATTGATTGATGAATACTCAGCAAGTTATACATAGCGCGGATACGCGCACGATATTGTGCTTTCAAGTATCCTTGAGTCTCTTTTTGGTTAAAGCCCTTACTATGTTGTCTGAGATTTTTCAGCCAAAGCCGCTGTGTTTGACGAACATGATCGGCATGCTCTGTGTTTCTTAACCTTTTATATGCTGCTGCGAGCTCTCTGTCGTACAGCGCGAGTCCAGCACTGGAGCAAATCGCTTTTTCTTGCTTTGATGTTGCTAATTTACAATCAAAACTAGCCGTAATTTGATCATAAATTTTTTGACCTTTAAGTAACTTAAACTCCGTTGCTAGGGCTGCCACCTTTGGCCTTGGATTTTTTGCAAAGTAAAATGATAAGTCATTGCCTTGCGAGTCGACTAGCGATTTATCCGCTCCAGCAGTGATAAGTGCATTGATCACTTCTAAAGAAGCGTTCTCCGCTGCATAAGTGAGCGCTGAACGATTAAGCCTTTTTACATCATTAATAAAAGCATCCGAACTACTGTATTCATCGTCTTCATCAATAAAAGTGACGGCGTTAATATCCGTGCCAGCAGCTATTAAGGCATTAACGGCGTCAAGGTCGTTAAAATGTGCAGCTAACATTAAATATGTTTTGTTAAACCAGTTTTTATAGGCTGCTACTTGAGCAAATTCTTCTGCCTCCTGGTGGTTCAGTAAATATTGCGCTTTAAAATACTGAGGTGAGCCCGCTTTTAAATCCATATAACCTTGATAGGGTGAGAGTAATCTTCCTAAGAATTGATATACCAATGTTTGCGCATAAAATTGGGCTTTGTCTTTGTCATATTTATGATGTGACATGTAAAAATGAGCAACTTGTAGTTGTGCGTCTGCCATGTGGTTTTTTAGTGTGATCAACTCACGATGACTCCACGCATCCACATTGCCAAATAATGCCAAGATATTATCAACCTGTTTTTTCCTCGCACAGATAGCAGCGTTTATATCACAACCGCCTTCACCTTTTACTTTCAATGAGCTAGGTGTTCTCAAATACTTTTCAAATGGTTTTTTTATTACAAAATAAGGGCTTCCCCAAGACCCCATCAACATAGGGTTGCCTTTTGTCATAATAGATTGGTGTGCCAGTTTGTTTAGCGCGTTCAGCGATATTAATACTGGTAATCTGGTTTCTTCAACTTCACAAACAACCTCATGTTCTAGCGTTTCTGTAAGTGCAATAACCTTGTTATTGTCCTTAATGTAATACGCACTTCCCTGATGTTCAAATGGGAAAGAAATATCGGTTACTTGCAGGATTTCAGATAGCTCACGATCAATGCTAAATGGTCTGTCTACTGCGACACTATTTAAGTACTGAGCAATGTTATGACGCTTTGCAATGTAAAAAGTGCGCTGCCAATTGTTTGGGCTCTGTGAAAAAACTTTTTTAACTGTGTATAAAATACTAAGGTTGTTCACAGACTCTAAATGAGTAATGTAAAGCTCTTGTCTAATTTTATCTTTAATTTGAAAATGGTATTTAAAGGATGGGAATAGTTTAAACGAAGAAAATGGAGCACTGTTGACGGAAAAGTTTGATTCAATTGGGATGTTAAAGGTATCTATATTATTATGGTTTATTTGAGTGCCATCTCCAAATGATGGTGACAGCCAGCTTCTAAAATCCACATTTGCGTTTTGTTTATACTCTTTTTGGTAAGCCGCGAAGAACTCGGTACAGACTTCAGCTTTATTTGTAGTTAATTCTACATTTAACAGCGGGCTTGAAAATGAGTGAAAAGAGAGACATAAAAAGGTAGAGAGGGCAAATTTTTTAATCACGTCATAAATTCCATTTGTTTTTAGAGTATTGTATCTAAACAACTCCTCCTTTACCTTAAAATTTTAAATTTATATTCGTTAAAATATTTTAATGGGAATATAATAATGCACTCACAGCGCAAGTGCATTTCAGAATTCATTTCGATGATAGTTAGTTCATTCTTAGAACATCATGCAGCGGATATAAACCAAACTTTGTGTCATGGCACTTGTTTGAAATATGCTCTCCGTTATCAGCTTTATAGACAACTGTTTTATCTGACTTCATTGCATAAAACATCATGCCAAGATACTCGTAGAAGTTAGGGTGAGTAGGCTCCAACTCAAGGGTTTCATGTCTATCAGGCCAAATCCAAACTGATCCATTTGACTGCAAACTGATACTACTGATTTTATCTGAGCAAGTGACTTCTTTAGCTTGTGTGGTACTCGCTAGTAACAAAAGAGAAAGTAGTGCTAGTTTTTTCATTATAGATTTCCTTATTTTTTTATTTAAATGCACATTTACAGCGTGTATGTAATTTAGTCTTTAAAAGTTACAAACACTTAAAATTAATTTGAAAATAAATAAGAAAACGTATGACTCTGGACCTAATTTCGTAAAACATCTTTCAAAAAATTTATTGGTAAAAAATGTAATTACATCTTGGAATGGCACTTGCTTAATTAATGGACAGAAAAGTAATGAAGCTTTTTAATTGCATATGCGGCAGATAAATATTTAAAAGGAAATTATTATGAATGTGAGTGATCAGGTCAGTACTCAAAGTGTTTATGAAATCAAGCATAAACCTACAAGTGTTCAACGCTCAACATCAGGTTCAGTTAGCACGAGCCAAGAGCCTGATAATAGAAACGAGTACCTTAAATATATAGATTCAGCAAGTGAAGAAAAGCTTGCCCAATCTATTGATGCAATCAAGAAATACGGCCCCCCAACAGCCATGTTTAGAATGGAAGACATCTTAAATTCACATAATGTCGAAGAAATGCATGGCCGTGTATCAAGAGCGATCAGCCATTTTAATCAGGAAGCTGAGCAATTTCACAAGGAAGAATTAGCAATCATCAAACATGGAGAAGGAGAGGGTAAGTCGGCTAAAGAGATCATGACAGAGTTAGTTGCTTTGCGAGACAAACAGTCGGAATTATTTAAGATGGCAACAAGTTGGGGAAGTAAAAACCTGGCGCACCCCGATAATTACGACAAGCTTTTAGAACACACACCGGATTATGTCAACGTATATGCTTGAAGTAAGAAAAACAATATAGGCAGGAACCCCCATACATTGTGAACTATGCATGTGTATCTATTGCTAACATGCCTGCCTTTACTTGGTAATCTAAAGGTAAGTCGCGATTAAAATCCATGATTCTTTTAAAAATATCAGCATCGGTCTCTCCTTCATCTTTCATTTTATTATAAATTTTTATACGTTGTTCAGTAACCACAGCTGCTTCTTTGTCAAATTCATCTGATTTACTAGCCCATTTTGTAAATGCTTTTACGTCTGTTAATGGCGGCGCCTCTGCTAAACTTACAAGCATTTTATCAGGTATAAATGACACAGCCTCTGCCATATCTGACGCAAACGAAGGGTCAGATTCTACTTTTTCAGTAAATGCTTCCCAAGCAAGCTTTTTATCGCCAGTGTTTTTCGAATGCTCTGGTTGAGGGCTTCCTACTATAACCTTTCCTTGTTCTTGATTATTAACTTTTTGTGTTTGTTGATACTGCGTTGTGGTATTAGTTGTATTATAGTGGCTTGCATGCAAAATCATGATGGATCTCCTTATCTTGATAACAATAACTAAGCAATTATTGGACCAACCGAAGACCACTTAGATAATAAGATAAGAAAACAATTTAGGAGTAAACAAGCGGCTTTTTGTTGCCGTTATTTTGAACGGAAATGCATAAGTTTGCCGTTTTTGATATTCTAGTTCTAAGCTGTTTTCCAACAAAGACTTTGTCTCATCTAATGTTGAAGATGCTGAGGTTGTGATCGACGTATGACACATGATTGGTGCCGGATAGAAATAATGCGCAGCAGATAAACGTACGATCATGGCCAAACCCAGCGAAGCGCTTTAATTTACCTTATTGCATTCAATCTTTTAAAATAGGGTTGTAGCCAATGTATTATCGCAAGCTTTAGATTAAGCAATTGCTCAAAGTCAGTAGTTATGAAATTTTAGAAGGGCGTTAAGCGAACATTAGCCAACCGGTATATCAGGTTGGCTAATAATTTAATGATCACAGCTTACTCAGCTGAGCTTTAATCTGGTCTCTATCTTCATTAATGCCATCAATAGAAACAGATATTTTGTTTAAAACATCACGGCGATGATCAATGTTTTTGTTGTAAAGGTTGCAAAAAATATTTCTTTTATAGAAGTAATATATTATGTAAGGTATCAATGCTAATGCTGGAAATAATGACCAATCTGATTGATAAGAAAGTACAGCAATTGCGACTAAAACACACATACCAATTAACTTAAAGATGGCAGAGAGCATTTTTTCACATTTTGTATCTTCGTATTCCATAAATGATTTTTCAGAGTCCCAAGTGTGCTTATCTATATTTGAAAAATATTCTAAAGAATAAATCTCTTTCCCGGATTCAAAAACAGCATGTGAGTCAGCAAAAATTACCCAATCACCTATATCTAGGTTACTTAACATTTTTTCAGGTAAACGCTGTGTAAGTACTTTCCCTGATAGGCTTTCTAAAACTGCATGACCGACCATATTTGCACTTCGAGTTTCATAGGTATGGGTATCAACAACCTGAACATAATCAACAGATGTTTCTTTTACCCACTGACCGTCAATATAATTTGTTTCCGTGTTGTAAACTTTTTCTGTTGAATAAGTTTTCTCCTCATATTTGCCATTATTAACATTAACTTTTCTATTAGTATCAATGACTTTAGCAACATGAAGCCTACAATAGACATCTGCTTTATAGTTTGAATCATACATGCAGTTGTGTTCATATGTCTCTGTGTACTCTTTAACATACATAGAAGCAAGTCTCTCTTGCTCTTTTCGCTTTTTACCTACTAATGCCTGGGCAGCCAGAGACTTTTCTATACATAGTTCGCTATTTACCTTTTCAATAGAAGGAGAATTTGAAAGGGGTCGTTGTGTGCGTGCTGCTTTCCCAAGTAAGTCTGATAAATTATCCAAATTACCTAAAACAAGCTTATAAGCCGACTTTTCTTTATTGTACGATTTAAACGAAAATAGACATTCGATTAGAAAAACGATAGGAGTCAAAATCATTCCATACATAATTAATTTATGATTTTGCTCGAAAAATGAAAAAAGCATTAATAGAAGTCCAAAAGTGAAAAAACAAGGCTTACTCCATCCTGGGTGAGGGTAAGCTGTGTTATTCATTATCCACTGGTTTGATTTTTTACCATGAATCACTGTTACCTCTGCGATAGAGTTGTTTGTAACTAGGTTTCTGGCCTCTGAGGTAACGATATCGTATGTTAATTGTGTATCGAGTAAAGATATTAGACTAATTAAGTCACCTTTCTTTAGGTTTTGGAGTAAATCTGATTCACTTGATATTGAGGTTTGTATGATGTTGCCGTTTTCATCTTTTACTTCAACCCACCAATATGCATAATCGAAACTTTGTGTTTTTTTCTCTTCTTTTTTATTAAATTGGCGCTTATAGTAATATAGAGAGATAATTTCTCCTGTAATACACTCTGTATTTGGGTGAACCTCTCTAATATCATTTAAAATTTTAACTAATGATACTGCGTCATTATTAACAGCTTCTTGAATATTTTCATTTGTAGTTGAATCTGACACTAAAAATTAACTCCATATAATAATTATTAATGTAATCAGTTGGGTAGCGAAGAATTATAACATAAGCTAACTAAAAAGAATAAATGTATAGTTTAATGAAATGTTGCATTTAAGCCAAATCAAGACTATTAAAATAGATTGCATTACCTATTCTAAAACTAATTATTTAAACAAGGTAAATTGAAAGAGTATGCTGCATATCAAACATTTCAAATTAATGGCTTTATATAACCAAAGAATGAATAATCAACTAATCAAAGCTGCGCAAACCTTAACTCATGAACAGTTAATTGAAGACAAAGGAGTATTTTTTAGTTCAATACTCGGGACTTTTAATCACCTCATCATAGGTGATCTATTGTGGCTATTAAGATTTTCTAAGCACTCTAATCGCTACCAATCTCTTTCTGAACTTAGCGAGTTGCCTTATCCAACTACCCTTGATGAAATTTTGTATAATAGTTTTAAAGACCTGATTGCTGTCAGGCAGGGTATGGACCAAACAATCTTGCATTGGTTGAATAAAGAAGTTCAAGAGTGCGATTTTCACAAAACCTTAAGTTATAGCAATTCACTTGGTGAAAGAAGCACCCGGGAATTTAGTGAGTTGGTATCACATATGTTTAATCACCAAACTCACCACAGAGGCCAATTATCAACCTTGTTTAACCAACTTGGAATTGAGATAGGCAGCACTGACTTTTTGTTAGACATACCGGATTTAAATCAAAAGCCATAACAATCATAAACTTTTAAATGCAGGGAAATGCAGACTGATAATCTTTTGGCTAGTATTAATAACTAAGACACCTAATGGTGTAAGAGATTAATGGTAAATTTCTATGGCCTAAGCGATAGTGTAAGGTGATAAGGACTGTTTTACGTGACAACAAAACCCAGTAATGCTTTGAATAGCTTACGTTTAAAGTTTTCTCTTGTGATCTTAATCGGCGTAGGGCTGACTTTGGTTTCGTTATTTTTTTATCACAAAGTTGAAGAACAGTGGCGTTATTATTCCAAAGATATTTACGAAGTTTATTATTTGCATGATGATCTTGTTCAGCATTTAGGTTATGGCGGATTCATACATGACTTTAAAAACCTAGTTTTACGTAAAGACAGATCTCGTTATGAATCAAAGCTAAGACAGTCTATCTACGACATTAAAACGCTCATCACAAAACTTGAAAGGTATGAGCAGTATGACAGCAAGTCACTACAAATAATCAGAAACGTAGTACTTGAATACGAACAAAACCTCACGCTGACATTAGAACTGATTGAGCAAGGTGCCTCAAGTGGGCAGTGCAAGTTGATGATACAAACGCGTTGGCCGCGTTGTCTAGGTTTCACTTAGATAGCCGAACAAGAATAAGTAAAGAAGAACAACAACTAAACAATAACTTTGTGATTGCTCATACTGTCAATGTAATAAGCGTAATGATATTTATTGGGGTATTAGTATTATACTTTTTTAGGCTAAAAGCTGCCTTTGAAAAAGAGCATACCTTAACGATTGAAGCACAGCAGGCATCAAAAGCAAAGTCAGATTTTTTAGCCAATATGAGCCATGAAATTAGAACACCATTAAACGGTGTTATGGGCTCACTACAACACCTTCAATCTTGTATAACTGACAAGCGTCACATAGAAACAGTGTCTATCGCACTGTTCTCCTGTAAAAATTTGCTTCGCATTATTAGTGATATACTTGATTTTTCGAAAGTTGAAGCAAACCAGCTTTCTTTAGAAGTAACCGAGTTTTCAATAGATAGCATTATTGAACCACTGGAATCTGATTTTTCGTCACAAGCAAAACGAAAATCTCTATCATTTCACATAATTAGCACAGATAAAATTAAACACAGTATGTGGCTAGGCGACCCAGTTAGAATTAGACAAATTTTGATAAACTTGATCTCTAATGCAGTGAAGTTTACCGAAAAAGGTTCCGTAACTGTCAATATCGACCAAATGCAAAGTGAGGAACAATATCAACTTATTTTTGAGGTAAAAGACACCGGGATAGGTATGTCTAAACTTGGCCTAAATAATTTGTTTATGCGTTTTAAACAGGCTGACAATTCAATAACTCGAAAGTTTGGAGGAACAGGGTTAGGAATGGCTATTACGCAAAACTTGATAGACTTAATGGATGGCCAAATAGAGGTAAATAGCAGTGAAGGGGTAGGGACTGACATCCGCGTTACATTACCACTGAAAAACCTTCAACAGAAAACCTTTCGCAGCTGCACACCGAGCACTGTCCAGACATTGGAAGCCCCCAATTTGTCAAACGCTTATATCTTAGTTGCTGAAGATGATGCCATTAATATGAGAGTAATAAGTGCAATGCTGGAAAAGACAATGGCTCAATTTGATGTCGCGAAAGATGGTGTTGAAGCGGTTGAATTATATAGAAAAAGGCTACCCGATATCATCCTGATGGATATTCAAATGCCAAAAATGAGCGGTATCGAGGCCTGTGAAATAATAAGAATTGAAAATCAAGATATACCAATAATTGCACTTACTGCCAATGTAATGAGTACAGATATTGAAAAATATAACCAAAGTGGTTTTACATTTCATGTAGCCAAGCCCATAGATCAAACAGTTTTGTATGAATCATTAAGTAAACATTTAGATATGGATAATTAAAAGAGTTGGAACTAGTTAGCTCCAACCCTTTATAAATTTAATCACCTATTAGATTTTTATAAACTGACGCAACCATAGGGTTGTTTTCGCCTACCTTCTTTGTCCAATAAATTGTGAGTTGTGTTACAACGACAGCAAAACAAAGAGCACTCACTTCAAGGAATGTAAAAGGAGAGAAAGACATGACAAGTGCTGTATTAGCCCAACAAAAAATACATAACACCCAAGCTGCAACCAAATTTTTTTCATTTATATTTAATGATTTCATATTTAGAACCTTTAATAGATTAATTACTAAGGTCACGCTGACCGGTGAGTTTGTTTTTAATCGCACGAATAATTGCTTTTCTACCGTCAACAACAGCAACACCTAACACTGCAGCAGTGCACCATATTGCTAATTCAGTCATGATTGCTGCAATAGTAACTGCGGTGATATGCATACTTTTGGTCTCAGTACTAAAAAGTACAGCAAACATTGCGAACCAACTTAAAGTAACGACAAGCCAAATTGTTCTTAGTACGCGCTTTTTATTCATATGTTGTAACTTTTTCAAAGTTTGCATTTTTGCTTCCTTAATAATTAAGTAAATGAGTTGTTTGATCTGGTTAGTCGTATACAAAACAGATTCATTACAAACTTTTTAAGTTTTTTTATTCGTTATACAATCAGCAACAATAGGAAATATAAAACATCTAAATTTTTTGTAATGATTGCGTTTCTGTAACGACTAATAATAAAAACAACTTGGAGGCGTAAATCGTTGGTAAGTATCACCAAGGACACAGAGAAAGAAGCACTAATTGCGAAATTTTGGCCACAAATAAGCAGGGCAGCAGCGGGATATGAAAATCGGCCGGCTTTATCAGATGAATTAGCACAAGAAATGGCTTTGTCAGTTTGGCGTTCGTTAGAAGGGTTTAATGACCAATGCTCGCTCAATACCTATATTTACCGTGTTATACATAATACGGGTATTGATCATATAAGGCGACATAGTAAAATTTCTGAAGATGAACTTGATGAAGCAATGCTTTGTGAATCGCCCACACCTGAAAAAAGCGCTTTACAAGCACAAAGGCAGAAGCAATTAATTGTAGCTGTGAATCAATTACCTCTTAGCTTAAGACAAGTTATGTTACTGAAATTAGAAGACTTAAATAATATAGAAATGAGTGAGGTATTGGGGATAAGTGAAGCTAATGTCGGCGTTAGACTCCACAGAGCAAAAGAGCAATTATCAAAATTACTAGCGGGTATGAATTAATGGATAATAATGAATTTGAGCAGTTGTCATCTCTTTGGCAATCTACTGATAAAAAGCCTATGCCGCAAATGGACAAAGTACTGAAACGACATAAAAGGCAGGGCGTCATACTAAGGCTGAATTTATGTATTGAAATGCTTGCTCTTATCGTACTTACTTATCTACTAATTACATCCGCTTTGAATAATGGACTTGAGTTTATTAAACTTACCTGGATAAGCTTTGTAACTGTGTGGGCTGTCATTATTTTTATTCTGGCTAGTAGAAGCCGTTTAGATAGCTTAAAGCAACTCAAAAGCCAAGAAATAAGTACTTCAATCGAAATCCATAAGAAACTGATTAAAAACGAAATTTATAGATGGAATTTGAACATAAAAGCAACATGGGCTTTTATTTTAATTTTTATGGTTTTTAACATAGCACTTATCTACCAAAATGGTTTTGAGTTGAATAACTTACTGACTGAAGCTGTATTAATGGCTGGTCTATTCATTTCAATTTTTTTCTTTGTTATCAAAAACAAAAAAGCCAAAGAGATTTTACATACTTTGGAACAGTAGGGCAGTTAACTACAAAGATTTGATTTATAAAGTACACTTATTTAAATAGTGTTTATGATCTATTAGAAACTTACCGTCTTCCGCATCGATAACAGTTGAAGGCGGTAAGTCAAAACGAAGCTAATCCTTTTAAAAATATGAGGTTAGCTTAATTACTTGAATAATTGCGACAAAAGCACCACACATAATTAAAAGATTTGCACGATTGTTAAGCTTTTCTGCCTCTTCTTTTTCTTTATTCGCTAGATTTGACTTAAGCACTTTCCCTTGAAAAGCCATTCCAGCTGATACTAAAAGAATAATGAATGTAATTGTTAAATCTGTCATTGATTCCGGTGACATGTGGCATACCTCTTATCGTCAATTCATGGCCTTTGATATTTCTTCTACTAACAAAGTTTTGCCACTTAAAATGTAGATCCTAAATCAATAACGACTAGAAATAAAGGCTAGAAGCATTTGGAATTGATGGAACAATGATATAACAAGTTTCAAAGCAAAATTCATATTATGTTAAATATACCATTTATTTACTTAGGCAGGAGGTTAACTTGAGAAATATTACGCTAAAGTATAATTTTATTTGAGTTGTGAGTGAGTGGAGATACTTAAAATGATGAAGGAGCGATATGATGAATGGATAGAAAAAGTCACCTGAGAGAATTTGGACGACATACAAAATCCTTTTTAGTACCTAATGATAGTATAGTTGGGACCATATCAAGACTTAAAAAAGTAATGGATGTTGAAGCTAATGTCATGGTTTTAATGACTGGGAAAAATGCACATACGGCAAAAGCATCAAAATGCTATAACTAGTTTAAAAACCATGAATATCAAGTGGAGTTTGTGATACCTAAATCTTATGCTGAAGAAGAATTGTCGTGGTTTAGGTGTAATTTATCTTGGCCAGATATGTATTTAAATTTGAAAGTAGACAGAAAAACATTACCTATGCCTATGAAACTGTTGGCGGCCGAATAAATTGTAATTCAGATGACCTGTGCTGCTAATTTCTCAAACATCTCTAAGAATTTGAATCTTGATAGCTGGGTAAAGTTTTTAAGAAAGTATGTGGCTCAATTTCAATAAACCAAGTTAGGTAATGTAAAAGCACATGCCCTTACACAGATACCACAGCTATGTCCGATACCGTCAAGTATTGGACATAAAATGAAAATACATTTACTGTTGTAAAGAAAGTGAAGATGTATCTACCTCCAAGCTTATACTTTATTTAATTTAACATAATATAAATTATAGGTTATCTTATGGAAATGGTATTATGAATCAGTTGATGATAAACCATATTGGTTTTTTCCTATCTTCTTTTAACGAAAATGCAATAGCTTCCAATTCTGGTTGTGTGTATCTCATTAGCCCAAAAAATTTTCCCTTTAATATAAATCGTTATATGTCATTAGTGTTTTACTTACATTAAAAGTACTGCACTGACATTGGCATTTAAATATGTTGTGAGTTGCTTCATCTTCGAACTTCATCTTCGAACTTCATCTTCGAACTTCATCTTCGAACTTCATCTT
>NZ_JAKFZS010000038.1 GCF_021654285.1 Pseudoalteromonas luteoviolacea
CTGAAACCCCCGCCAAATCAGGGCTGGTGAAAAAAAACACAAAAAGATTAAAAAATAACTTGCCTTTGTTCGCGATTGCGAACATACTTAATTCGAAGCTTACGCAACGGTGCGAAGCAACTCTAAAGAGAGATTAAACAATGACTACATCTAAAACATTCGAACAAGCTCAGAAGTTCTACACTGAAAATAAAGAAGCGCTCTTAAATGTAATGCTTGAAGAGTTCACAGGTTCTATAGACTTCCAAGAAGAATACAATCAAGTCGCTGTCTGGTTTGATGGCTTTGTTATCTGTTATCAAGACAGCGATATGAACGGAGATGGCAAAGGTGAGCCGCACTGGGATAACGATGGCGCAAACTCAGGTCTTGATGATTTACTGGATATTTTAAAGCTAGATGAAAGATTTACAAAATTAGTTGCTAGCGAAGAGTATTGGGAAAATGAGTATTTGAGAACTTTAATCAATGATTTTTGCTCTAAATACGCAGAGGCAAACGATATAGAGTCAATGTTGTCAAACGAAGATTAATTATATTAAAGCGGCTACGGCCGCTTTTTATATGGAGTATTCATGAGTTGGTCAAAACTAAACAATTTTGAATTACAAGCATTGCGTAAATTGCTGTGCCTTGATGTAAGTGAAGCGGCGGAACTTATCGGGGGTGTGACAAACAGAACATGGCAATATTGGGAAGTTGGAAGAAATGAAATACCTTGCGAAATAGACTATGAGATGTACGGACTTACTTCGCTTCGTAATCAGTTAATAGATAAATCTGTAGAAGAGGTCGAACTCGGAGACTTAGGTCCTTTGCGTTGGTATCACATGTTCGAGCCAAAAAATGGCGAGCGCAAAGACGGCCATATTTATTTTATTGATGACTATCCAGCATGCAATAAAGTGCACTGGCGCCTACACCAAAGCGTTCTTGCTTACCTGTTTGCTGAAGGTGGTGAAGTCGAGCTTGATGCAAACGCCCCATTAAATAAAGAAAGCTATATTTATAAGTGGTTTAATTTCCTTACTGATGAGCAGCTAGAAGATGCGAAAAACGAAGAAATCTTTCGTCAAAAAGGGATTATCGATTAGGTTATGGGTGACATTAAGCAGGAACGAAAAGAGGTGTACAAAGAAGTAGTTAACCACTTTGATGTACACACCTCTGTTTTAATGAAAATACATAATGTAAGTAAAAACGTCATTGAAAAATGGCTGTATGTTGAAAACAGATACCCACCATTTGAAGCGCTGCTTGAGCTTAATCATCTTTTGATTAGGCTAAAATTAGGCCCAGTTAAAAGCCTTGAGCGATTGACGAAAAGACCTATTCACCGAATTAATCAGTACTTAAGTCAATTGGAAAGTTCACCTGTGCCAGGTGGAGTTTTTGAACCTAAACAGAGAGTGACTGAACGGTATTATGAATACGCAGGGGAAGTGATTCAGTTCGATGAAATTCGCAGAAAGCTAAGCTTATCAATCTCTCATCAAACAATAAATAAACGCATTATTGCGGCGGATGTTGAGGTTGGACAATCTATCGATCATGTCGATTTCACTGATCATGGCAGGCGAGGGCCTAAACCCACACTATATATATACAAAGGTATAAAAGCTACAACCGACGATATATCTGATTTGTCTAAAATCGGTATAAAAACGGTTTGTAACATTTGCCAAAACTCAAATTCAGGCGATGATGTAACTCACCTTATTAATGATTATATTTTGCAGTTGGATCGCCAGCCTGCTTATCAAAGGTATGGACTATCAGTCACAGAGTACAATCGGCTTTATAGAAAAATCAGAATTTTAAAGTCTAAAAATGTCAGTATTTCAGTTAAAGACATCGTGGAAAAGGCTGCTGAACTAGGTTTTTCATCAAATGACTATGATGTAATTATTGAAGATGGCGAAGTCGTGACAGCAGACAGTATAAGTATAACTGTGAGGCATGCTTATTTTTTAAATGGTCAACCAACTTCAATTCATGGACTATGCGGTGCCTCAAGCTTTTCAAGAAAGCGAGTAAAGGAGTATTTAGAAGTCAATCAAGTAACACTAGGCTCAGAAGTTGACCTTGAACATATGAAACAGTTCTTTGCTCATCAAGATGCCGAAAATAAATATATAAATAAATATGTTTATAACGGTGAATTACTCACAAAATCTGAAATCGCAAGAAGAACAAACAGAGATCCCAGTTCTTTTACTCGTCCTTTTCAGCAGCTTTCGGATGGTGACGATGTAACTGAGTTAGTTGACAATCTAGGTAGAAAAAAGCGGAATGCGGAGTTTATTTTTAATGGTGAAAGCATGACTCGAAGCGCTATAGCTCAGCGCTTAGGAATTGACTACACTGTGATAGTTAACAAGATGGCTTATTACAAAGTTAAGGCTGGTAACGATGTGACCGAGCTACTTTCTCACTTAGCCGAAAAAGAAGAAAGCAGGACCTAGAGCCACGCTTTCTTTGTCTATATTGGAATATTTATAACTGTTAGTCGTCATTTAAAAGGCAACTCAATTTAGCTTAAGCGGGACTTAAATAAACGACCCGCTCTAAACATACGAACTGAACTTGTAACAACACCCTCAAAGCTAAAATCGTCACAGTCATTAATTTGCACTGGTGGGTATTCTGGTGACGCAGATAACAAACGACCATTTTTAAAATCCAGTATTTTACATACGAACTCGCGATTATAAGACGCAACAATCACATCGCCTTCTTGTGGGCGCGTACTTCGGTCAATAATAAGTAAGTCACCATCAAAGATACCTACGCCCTGCATTGAGCTTCCAGAGGCCATGCCGATAAAAGTAGCGCCTGCATTTGGCATCACTAAGCTATCAATGCCTTGTTCAATTTCTGTGTACTCAGCAGCGCCGTGACCGAAACCTGTGATTCCAGCGCTCGCTTTGATGGGGATTACTTTCATACGTTACCTATACTGTTTATATATACAGTATATATCTATAGGTTGAGGTAAAGCAATAATTGGTGGGTTTGATTGATGCTTTTGTAGTAGGTAGGCATAATTGGCTGCATCACTGAAAAGGACTATATTATGAGCCAAAAAGAGCAGGACCAAACCGACATAGCACAACAAGAAAAGAAAACTTTGCAAGTCATCATTACATCTGTGAAGTTTATTATCCCAATGGTATTGGCTGTGTTGTTACTTACTTATTTTTTAAACTTTAATGGTAGCTTTGGCAATCAAGGGGATTTTGGTGCTTTTGGTGACTTTATTGGTGGGATATTAAATCCAATCCTCACGTTCTTAACAATTGTTATTCTGGTTTACTCTATTCGTTTACAAGTCAAGGAGTTAGAGTTAACTCGAAACGAGATTAAAGAAACTAAAGATATTCACCGTGATAATTTATTGCTCGCTCATGAAAACCTAAAAGCTCAAGAGAAGCAATACGCATTAGAAGTACTTACTGAAAAGATTAAATCTAAGTTGGTGCGAATCGATGAGTTATTGTTAAGCGACATTCAAGCTGAAAATCTATCAAAGACAATAGATTTAGCGTCCGTAGGAGAAACTGATAAAGTTCAAATAAAGCTACCTAGCAACCTCAAGCAATTAAATAAGAATACACCTGAACGAACATTACGATACTTCGAGAGCGATTATCTGCAAGACTACTATTTTCATATGAGTATAAACCTTAGGCTAATGGTATCACCAATAGAGGATATTGATGATTGTATTGCTTATTTAGATAGTATGAAAATGGATCGCATACTGTTAGATGACGTCAGTTTGAACAAGTTGTTTGTGGATATTAAAGTGTTATGCATGACTGTGCGATTAGTGGTTGATTGGGAGTTAGCGAAACCTCGCAAGACAGTTGAAATTAATAAGCATATAAGAGGTTTGCATGATCATCTAAAGGCCTTGGAAGTCTCTATTGATAACTTGCAAGAAAGGCTTAACCCCACACCCAAGCCGCCCCATATGAAAAGCACACCTTTTAAAGTCGATTGATACCATTGGGACATATATGGGACATGAATTTAAAGAGTTTGAAAGAAGCTCAAAGAATCACCACAAAAAATACCTATACTTTACAGTCAGTTAAAAAAGACAAAAGAGCCCAAAAAGGCTCTTTGTATTCGGCTTCAAAATGCCGTTCTAATTAGAAGCGAATTAACTTCTAACTTATCTATAGCGGCTTTTATTTGTCATTTGCAAATTATGAAGACTTCTTCTTCAAGCCGCTATATTATTCCAATTACATCAAGCAGTAAGATAAATTGGAATGCGCATCTCAAAACTTCTTTTTCCAAATAATTTTAAATACGTTCTTTATGCATCTTTGGTAATGGTTATCTTGATGTTTGTAGACTCGTTAGGGTTGCCTGTCGATAAGCTAGGTATTATTCCTCTAAATCAATATCGCCTTACAGGCATTCTCACAGCGCCTTTTGTACACGATTCTTGGTCACATTTGAGTGGGAATCTAGTGGGTTTGTTTATTTGTAGCTATTTAGCTAGTCGCTTACCCAAGTTTGAGACTGCCAGTTTGAGTATAATGCTATTAACTGGGTTGTTTGTTTGGTTATTTGCAGGTAGCGGCAATCATATCGGTGCTTCGGGTATTGTTATGGGGTATTATGGTTTCTTGATTGGTTTGGCCTTTTTTCAACGAAACTTACTAAGTGTGATCAGTTTAGCTTTATTAGCTGCAGCTACTTACTATGCAAATATCAATTTCCTCGGTACATTATTTGATTTTTCTGAAAATATTAGTAGCGAAAGTCACTTATTTGGGTTTTTAAGTGGTGTATTCACCGCTTATTTTTTGAGAGTTAAGAAACAAAAAAATAGTAAGCCCCAAAAATATTCGAATAAAGAGTGAGCATTCAATGATGATTTTTGAACGCTTGGCAGTGACGCTACTTTGATAACTTTCAATCAAGCGCGTGATGACTTATGATCTCATTTTAAAGATAGAAGTAATTGGTGTTGAACACCTAACTTGAGGAAATATGCAGTTATCACCTAAATTAGCGGCTTTAGTAGAAGCGCTAAGATGCTTACCGGGGATTGGACCTAAATCTGCTCAACGTATTGCGTTTCATTTATTGGAAAGAGACAGAGAAGGTGGCTCTCAATTAGGTAATTGTCTAACAGAAGCAATGCAAGATATTGGACACTGTGAGTCGTGCCGTACTTTTTCTGAAACGCCAATTTGTGATATTTGTAGCAGTGTAAAGCGTCAAGACACAGGGCTGCTCTGCATTGTTGAGTCGCCAACGGATGTATTAGCTATCGAGCAAACAGGCCAATATACTGGCTTATATTTTGTGTTAATGGGGCATTTATCTCCTCTCGATGGTATTGGTCCGCAAGAGATTGGCTTGGACAAATTGCAACTGACTTTACAAAAAGGACAAATAGAAGAGGTTATCTTGGCTACAAACCCCACCGTAGAAGGGGAGGCAACTGCACATTACATCGCTGAGTTATGCAGTAACTTAAATGTAAAAGCATCGCGAATTGCGCATGGTATGCCTGTCGGTGGAGAGCTTGACTTAGTAGACGGTATGACATTGATGCATGCATTTTCAGGTAGAAAGATACTGTAATATATACATATTTTGTTAGCCTTTTGTCTAATTCAGATGTATTTTTGAACGGTATTGTATTAATTAACGTCTTTTGGTTAGGTTTGTTTAAAAGTTGTAAAATTAAAAGTTGCAATTAAGTTTAGAGAAATTTATTATCGAGTAGCTGATAGTTTTTACATGATTAGATGGCCAAAAATTTGTTATTTGACCTTATCTTCTTGGTTTTTATAGATACATTATCGTTAAATAACAACCAAAAGTGCTGCTCTAATCCTCTATCTTATCTGGATATATAAGGTTTTCATTGTGATAATGCTCATCGCCGCTACATTGCTTTATATTATTGTTATCGCTATCTGTATTTCAGTGATAATTAAAGGACATAGTTTAAATTTTATTGAGAGAAAAATAAAAAAAGCGGTTGTACAAAACAAAGCTTCTACAGAAAAAGAAATTACCGAAAAGGACTACCATCAAGCATATGAGATAGTTGATGATCTTGCTGTTGTATTGGAATGTGATAATGATATGGTTAAATACAATGGCGTAAAGAGCGTTTTTAAGCGTGTTGAGGCGTTCAGAAATCAAAAGCATGATAACTTAAGTCAGCGACATTCACTGGATGATGTAGCGAAGAAGCCTATTGAACAAAAGAAAGCCAGTTTATGGGTAGTTAAATAATATTATTATGCCTAGTAGAATTAAACTCTGTTATATAAATGAAGTTTTTCATGAGATTAAGTATATGTGAGGTCGATTCTTTTAGTATTCAAACGTAGCAATGCCATGACAAACCTCTGGCAATGCTTACGTTTGTGTATTTAAAACAATAGTTTAACTGTATGAATGAATTGATAGGTATAATAGATTGGATCTTAACTGGATTTGGCTGTTTTATAGTATTTAGTTTCTTTTACCTTTTTAAAGAGCGTTGGGTACAGCTTGTTTTTGCTGGTAATAAAAGTTTAAAAAGCAAATCTGATCATGAGTTACATTCTTGTTTCTTGACCACATTAACAACTGTTGCCATTTTTATCCTGTTTCAGCAACTTTTAGATTTTTTACTTGATTTGCAAATTGATGAATTAGTTAGAAGGCAAATATTTTATTTTATTGCAGCATGTGGTAGTGCATCTTTTATTATTGCATTGACTTTGTTACATGCTATTAGGGAGTGTACTTTTTCACAGGATGCAAGGTATGCCTGCTATTTGTCATATACAGCTATGATTATAAAAACCTTCCAGCTCGTCCTTCACGGATATTTAGATATTGAATGGTCTGCTCCGTACTATATGGTTTCTATATTGATACTTAACACTGCGCAATGCGTTTTAGTTGCTAAATACCCATTTAATTTCTTTATGCAGCGTAAGTATACAAGGGAGTACTAGTATGTCGTTTCTGATCGTTATTTTACTGATACATTGCCTTGTTATTTGCTTTATTCTTGCCTCGATTATTAATGGTCATAACTTGAATACGTTAGAAGAAAAAACAAGAAGCTTATTTATCAAGCCTAACTCAGATGAAGGGGTACCTGAGGAGCTCTATGATGAAGCGTACGAGATAGTTATGGATTTAGGGAAAGCGTTAGAAATCGATAACGATATGACAAAACATGATGCTGTTCAGTTGGCGCTTAAGCGCGTTGAAGATTTTAGAGATGAATCTAAGGACTATCAATTAAAGCCATCTGATGAAGAGCATCAGCACGCAAATTTAAAAGTTGTAAAATAAGTGTATTATTAAAAAATCATTGGTGCATTTATCTGGGCATTAATTTATATACATTAACCAGCCTTTTTATTTTGAATATCAGTTTGTTTATCAAGAAACGGCTCCAAGTCACGAAGTAAAATTTTTCCACAACTCTCAAAATTAACTTCTTTTCCTGTTTTAAACCAACCTAAGTGGCAAATAAACAATAGACTTTCTTTTATTGTCTTAATGAATTGTGTTTCAAAATCTTTGTTATACGATTGGGTTATATTTTCATGTGTTACATTCTGGTTAGATGTGGTCGCATTGGGGCGCTGCTCACCAGTGATTAACCAATGTGCGTGGTTTTCTGTTAACGGGTGTGAAAAAAACTTTTCAATTACTGATAAAGTCGGCTCTCGCTCTCCCTTTTCGTACTTACGATAAGAGGCTGTAGGTATATCTAATATTTCAGAAAAACTGATTTGAGATTCTTCTAAAGAAACCCTTAGTTGTTTCAATCTTGTTGCAAAAGATGTTGACATATAACCCAATCCGATCAATTATTTACTCAGTTGACCCAGATAGCGTACATTAAATGTAACTAGTTGTCTAATTGGGTCGGGGTTAATTTTAATCATTTTTTCTGACGTGTGGCTTAAATATAAGCTTTCATAAAGTCCTGTGTGTTTTGGCAATATGTCAGAGTAGTGATGTAATAATATGGATATGTTATGAGTATAATCTCTAGAAATGAGCGCTCTCGTAGAGCCCAAACACAAGATGCAAAGCGCTATATTCAAATGACGATACGTAGAATGCGTCAAGATATGAACTTAACTCAAGCGCAATTAGGTAAAAGCTTGGTTACTCCTGTTGATCAGGCGACCATATCTAACTGGGAATCTGGTAAAACTGAATTATCGGCTTCTCAGTTGTTAGATGTGATGATGTTGTTTGGCAAGCCTAATTTCTTAATGTTACTTGAGCAGTGTGATGTTCAGAGCAATACATTTGAAGACAAGAGAAGCGCGTAACTCCCCCAGACTCTAGACTAATTTGTGTACTGTGCTTGTTTATAAAAAGGTGCAGTACCAATAAGCGAGTGTTTATCTCTAAGCTTTCATAAAGAAGAACACAATCTGAAAAAAATCTACTCTTCCCCCTTGAAATATAACGCCACAGCACAATATATCTTTTCATATTACGATTAACAGGTTAAAACCTGAGTACCCAATAGATTAGGATATAGTCGATGTCTGATATTAAAAACAAAGAAAATCACCAGTTTGGAACAGATGTAGGTAAACTATTAAACCTTATGATCCACTCTTTATACTCTAATAAAGAGATATTCTTACGTGAGTTAGTGTCTAATGCCTCTGATGCGGCAGATAAGTTGCGTTATTTGGCCCTGCAAAATGGTGATTTGTATGAAGGGGATGCTGAACTTAAAGTAAGAGTAAGTGCTGATAAAGATGCTAATACGGTTACCATTTCTGACAATGGTATCGGGATGACTCGTGATGAAGTGATCAATTCTTTGGGCACAATTGCTAAGTCAGGCACCGCTGAGTTTTTCCAAAATTTAACAGGCGATCAGGCTAAAGATTCTCAGTTAATTGGTCAGTTTGGTGTTGGCTTTTACTCTGCGTTTATTGTTGCCGATGAGGTTACTGTCCGTACTCGCAAAGCTGGAGAGCAATCTGCGATTGAATGGCAATCTAAAGGTGAAGGTGAGTACAGCTTAGTCGAAATTGAAAAGGCAGAGCGTGGTACTGAAATTGTGTTACACCTTCGCGAAGATGAAAATGAGTTCTTAGATGAATTCCGTTTGCGTTCAATCATTACTAAGTATTCAGACCATATTTCGATTCCTGTTGAAATGTTTAAAGCGCCAGTGCCTGAGTCAGAAGGCCCTGACGGTGAAAAGGTTGAAGCTCAACCTGGTGAGTGGGAAGCGATTAACAAAGCGACAGCGCTTTGGACGCGTGACAAATCAGAGGTATCTGAAGACGAATACAAAGAATTTTACAAGCATGTTGGCCATGACTGGGAAGAGCCTTTAACCTGGGCTCACAACAAAGTAGAAGGAAAGACTGAGTACACAAGTTTACTTTATATCCCTAAGAAAGCGCCTTTTGATCTTTGGAATAGAGACCGTCAAACAGGTCTAAAACTGTATGTTCAGCGTGTCTTTATTATGGATGATGCTGAGCAGTTTATGCCAAGCTATTTGCGATTTGTTAAAGGTCTGCTTGATTCTAACGATCTACCGCTTAACGTATCGCGTGAAATTCTTCAAGATAATAAGATAACCCAAGCTATCCGTAAAGGCTGTACATCACGTGTGCTTAAAATGCTAGACAGAATGGGTAAGAACAAAGCTGAGGAATATCAGACTTTCTGGAATGAGTTTGGTCAGGTTATCAAAGAAGGCCCTGCTGAAGATGCAGCAAACAAAGAAGCTATCGCAAAATTACTTCGCTTTAGTTCAACACATACGGATGAGAGCACTCAAAACGTATCTTTAGCGCAGTACATTGAACGTATGCAAGAAGGTCAAGATAAGATTTATTATGTTGTTGCAGATAGCTTTGCTACAGCTAAAAGCTCTCCACATCTTGAGATTTTCCGTAAGAAAGGCATTGAAGTTCTACTTATGTCAGACCGTGTTGATGAGTGGATGATGGGACACCTAACAGAGTTTGAAGGTAAGCAGTTCCAGTCTATTACTCGCGGTGATTTAGATTTAGGTAACCTAGAAGACGAAGAATCTAAAAAAGCGCAAGAAGAGAGCGAGAAAGAAGTCGCAGGTCTTGTTGAGCGTATCACCGCGTCATTAGGTGATAAGGTAAAAGAAGTTCGATTTACGCATCGCCTGACAGATTCACCAGCGTGTGTGGTTGTTGATGATCATGATATGAGTTCTCAGATGCAAAAGTTGATGGAATCAATTGGTCAATCTGCTCCAGAGAGTAAGCCTATCTTCGAGCTTAACCCAGAGCATCAATTGGTTAAGCATTTAAATGATGAGCAAGATGAAGATAAATTTGCGCAGTGGTCTGAAGTACTTCTTGACCAAGCATTGCTTGCAGAGCGTGGTAGCCTAAAAGATCCGGTTGGGTTTGTAACGCGCTTGAACAAATTAATGCTAGATCTTAGTAAATAGCAGACAAAGAGATAATTGTTTAAAGCAGATTTTAGTTGAAAGAGTGCTTTTTCATTACAGGGGCTAGTTAGCCCCATCGATCTAAATAAAAGAGCCAGCATTTGCTGGCTCTTTTATTTAGTATTGAAAACGCTTGAACTAAAGTGTTTTCAAGGTGTCTATCACTTCTTGATAATTTGGTTCAGAAGCTAAATTACTTATTAGTTGCTTGTATTTTACTTTGTGATCTTTATCTAGGATAAATACGGCTCTGCTTAATAAGCCCATATCTTTAATCAATAAACCATATTGCTCCCCGAAATTGCGCCACACCGCATCAGAAAGTGTTTGGACTTTATCGACATTTTCTTGTTTACAAAATCGTTTTTGAGCAAAAGGCAAATCGGTACTTATTGTTAGCATTGCAATATTCGGATAGTTACTTGCAACTTTTTCATTAAAGTACTTAGTTTGCAAACTACAAATGCCGGTATCTAAGCTTGGTACTACACTGATTAAAACAGCTTGCCCTTCAAATTGAGAAAGCGTAACAGGCGTAAAATCAGCATTGACGACTTTAAAATTAGGCGCTTGATCACCTGTTGCTACACCTGAACCAAGTAGGGTTACAGGTTTGCCGCCAGCTGTGACTTTTCCTTTATCAAGTTGGTTCTCACCAAGGGATGCACTGGCAGAAAAGCAGCTCAGTGCGAATATGGTTGTAGTAATAAAGGGGACTTTACGCATAACGTATTCCTTTTTAAATTTTTCGCAATTCACGACAGTGTATTATACTGATTTTATATAACCAAGCTTTGGTAGTAATTTGGATTGTAAATTAATCATGCATTGATTAACATATTTAATCTGAATACTGCTGTTTGATAACTATAATTAGAATTTTGGGTAGTGCACCCAATAGATAGAGAGCTTTTATGTCTACACCCGTCCTAATCTGTGATGATTCAAAACTTGCAAGAAGGCAGCTCGCGCGTTCTTTACCTGACGATTGGGACATCAAAGTAGAGTTTGCAGAACATGGATTGGATTGTATTGAAAAAATTAAACAAATCTCGCCTGAAATATTATTTTTAGACCTTAATATGCCACATATGGACGGGTATGAAGTACTGCAAGCAATTCAAGAGCAAGACTTAAATGTACTGACTGTCGTGGTATCAGGAGATATTCAGCCTAACGCCCATCAGCGAGTCATGGAACTCGGTGCCATAGACTTTATTAGAAAGCCTTGTGATGCTAAAAAGTTGGAAGAAATAATCACACAGCATGGTATTAAAGATAAGGCGATCCGAGAAAGTTTAGTGCATAAACTGGGTGAGCAAGTTGAGCCTGAATTACGTGACATTTACCAAGAAATAGCGAATGTTGCGATGGGGCAGGCCGGTGATTTACTTGCAAGGTTACTCAATGTGTTCGTGGAACTGCCAATACCTAATGTAAACGTTCTCGAGGTCAATGAACTGCACATGGCACTGCAAGCCATAGATGCAAATGCCTCTACATCTGGCGTTTGCCAAGGGTTTATTGGCGGCGGGGTTTCAGGAGAGGCACTGCTGCTGTTAAATGACTCTAGTTTCAAAGAAATTGCATCTTTGATGAAGTATGACGGGGAGTTAAACCAGAAGGTTGAGCTGGAATTACTAATGGACATTAGTAATATCTTGATCGGTGCAATTCTAACTGGGTTATCTAAGCAATTAGACATGCCTTTTAGTCAAGGGCACCCCGTTGTTCTTGGTCAGCACTGTGAAGTATCTGAGTTGGTTAAGGCCAACAAATCAAGGTGGCAGAGGACATTGGCAATAGAAATTAGCTACGGAATTGAACACCATAATATTAACTGCGATTTGATGTTGCTGTTCACAGAAGACTCTCTGAAGACGTTGAGATACAAAGTCGCATACTTATTAGAAGATTAGAATTATGCCTGCATCTGATTTTGATATGAATGAAATCCATTGGTTAATGGATATGTTTAACACGGTAGATGTTGGGTTAGTTGTTTTAGACAGAGACTATCGCGTGTGTGTTTGGAACGGCTTTATGGAAAATCACTCTGGTCTATTGCCCAGTGCAGTAAAAGACAAAGATGTTTTTGATTTATTTCCCAGCATTGATGAGTCCTGGTTTCGTGGAAAAGCCGAGCCTGTTTTTGTGCTGAAAAACCGCTCATTTACTATTTGGGAGCAGCAACCTTATATCTTCAAGTTTAAAAATTATCGGCCAATAACAGGCAAGGCCGAGTATATGTACCAAAACGCAACATTTATCCCTCTTACCACTTTGACAGGGGAAGTGGGACATATCTGTGTGATTCTGTATGATGTTACTGACGAAGCGATGAATAAGCTTGAGTTAGAAAAAGCCAATAAAACATTAGAAGAAATGAGTCGTACAGATGCTTTGACGAAGTTATCCAATCGAGGATATTGGGAAGAATGCTCAAGAACTGAATTCAAGCGATTAAAGCGTAATCATGGTACAAGTTGCCTGCTTATGTTTGATATCGACTTCTTTAAAAAAATTAACGATGTATACGGTCACAGTGGCGGTGATGAGGCGATACGGCATATTTCTGATCTGTTGAAAAAGACATTACGTGAAACCGATGTTGCTGGTAGGTATGGTGGCGAAGAATTCGCGGTGACTCTTGTCGATACTGACGCTGATGGCGCATTGATTTTTGCAGAGCGACTTCGTAGCATGATAGAAAACTCTGTTATTTACTATGATAGTAAAGAAATTAAGTTGACCGTGAGCTTGGGTATTGCTTGTTATCATGATGCGTTTGAAAAGCATGAACAATGGATTGAAGCAACGGATACTGCACTGTACCAGTCAAAGGAGACAGGCAGAAATAAAGTTACTGTGTATGACCCCAGCATGTCACAGTAGTTAATTATTTTAAGCATCATATCACAGTTAATATTTAACGAGGTTACGTCGTAGTTTTTATTTTTAAAGAACTACGACGGTCGAAAAGTTACTTACATTCAATGTTATGATACCAGTTCTTCCCTACTTTAGCTTTATGGTGACGAGGTAGAAATCACAATGCTAGACTAGTGGAACCGCACTTGAATTATCAACACAAAGCGTGTTTTCCCTATAGGTGTGCGCTATGAAGAATGTTATTTATTGATTGCTGTGAATGTTTGTTATTTTGGCGTATAAGCAAGCTATTTTCTAATTTTTAATGTCTATAAAAGTTTTTAAGTTCAATGCTGCTTTTTGAAGTGCTAGGCATGGTCACTTGAATGACATCAAATGAACCATTGATTAAAAAGTGTGGTAGCAGGTTACTAAAAGTAGACTTACAATACAGTTGTATCAAAGTATATGTATTGTAAGTCCGTTTTGATTTAATCGCTGTCAGTGCTTGCTGGCGGGCATTGACCTAGTGTATTTATACTTCCATCATCTTCTACTTGTTCAAGCCTTACCTCAAAGCCCCAGAGCCTGTATAAATGCTTGAGTACTTCTATCTTCGATTCTGCTAGTGGAATTTTATCTTGAGGCACATATCTTAAAGTTAAAGATCTATCGCCGCGTACATCTACTTTGTACACTTGGATATTCGGCTCGTTATTACTGAGGTTATAATGCGCAGATAGACTATTTCTTACTTTCTGGTAGCCAGCTTCATCATGGATAGCCTTCACCTCTAAGTGAGGAGATGACTCTTTGTCCAATATTGTAAATAACTTAAAGTCACGAATGATTTTTGGCGATAAAAACTGACTAACAAAACTTTCGTCTTTAAAGTTTTCCATCGCGAAATGAAGTGTATCTAACCAGTCTTTACCTGCGAATTCAGGAAACCACTCTTTGTCTTCTGCAGTTGGGTTTTCGCAAATACGCCGGATATCAACCATCATATTGAATCCAAGTGCATAGGGGTTTATGCCCGAATAAAACTTACTATTATAGGGCGGTTGGTAAACCACATTGGTATGACTTTGCAAAAATTCCAACATAAACGCATCACTTAACTTACCCTCATCATATAAATGATTAAGGATGGTGTAATGCCAAAAAGTAGCCCAGCCTTCATTCATGACTTGCGTTTGTCTTTGTGGGTAAAAGTATTGAGAGATCTTTCTTACGATCCGAATGATCTCTCGCTGCCAAGATTCCAGTAACGGTGCATTTTTCTCTATGAAGTACAGTATATTTTCTTGAGGCTCAGAAGGGAATTGAGGTAAATCTTCAGTGTTTTCTTGCTTACTTTGTGGAATTGTTTTCCAAAGCTCATTAACCTGAGATTGCAAATAATCTTCACGCTCTTTTTGCCGCTTCTGTTCTTCAAACAAAGAAATTTGCTGTGGGCGTTTGTACCTATCAACACCATAATTCATTAATGCGTGACATGAGTCTAGTAAGTTCTCGACTTCCTCTATGCCATACTTTTGCTCACACTCTGCGACATAGTTTTTGGCGAATACTAGGTAGTCGATTATCGAAGAGGCATCAGTCCATGTTTTAAATAGATAGTTGCCTTTGAAAAAAGAATTGTGTCCATAGCAAGCATGCGCCATCACCAATGCTTGCATTGGCATAGTGTTTTCTTCCATCAAATATGCAATACAGGGATCAGAATTAATGACAATTTCATACGCAAGTCCCATTTGACCACGCTTGTAATTTTGCTCAGTTTGAATAAACTTTTTGCCATAAGACCAATGTGCGTAACCGATCGGCATACCTACACTTGAGTAGGCATCCATCATCTGCTCAGCGGTGATTACTTCGATTTGATTAGGGTAGGTATCAAGTCGATAGTGCTCGGCAACACGAGCAATCTCGGCTTGATATACCTCTAATCTTTCAAAAGTCCAGTCTGGACCATCATTCAAAGGGTTATAGGTCATTAGCGCTTCCCCTCCTGTTTATGCTGCACCTTGCTGTTTTTGGCGATTCTTTTTAAAGAGCTCTCTAAAGATAGGGTAGATATCTTCTACGGAGCGTATGTGCTGCATAGCAAAATTGTTATAGGCCGCAGATAATCCTTGATACTCTCTCCAAAGGCTCTGATGTGCTCTCGTTGTTATCTCGATGTAAGCGTAATAACGCACTACTTTAAGGAGCTTATTTGCAAGAATATCAGTACAGTGAGGAGAGTCATCTGCCCAATTGTCCCCATCAGATGCTTGTGCTGCATAAATGTTCCAATCACCTTGGGAATACCTCTCAGCGACGATTTCGTCCATTAGTTTTAATGCGCTGGATACTATGGTGCCGCCTGTTTCCTGAGAATAAAAGAACTCTTGTTCATCCACTTCTTTTGCTTGTGTATGGTGACGAATATACACAACCTCAATGTCTTTGTAGGTTCGAGTCAAGAACTGATAAAGCAAAATATAAAAGCGTTTTGCCATATCTTTAGTTGCTTGGTCCATTGAACCTGATACATCCATCAAACAAAACATAACGGCTTTGCTGGTGGGGTGTGGGCGTTTTTCATAGTTTCTAAATCTGAGATCGTAATTATCAATGAAAGGCACAGCGGCAATGCGCCTTCTTAAAGTCTCGATCTCTGCTTCAAGTGTCTCTATTTTGTGCTGTGGTGGCACTGGCTCAGCCAATAATGCTTCAAGCTCTTCTTCGAGCTCCTTTAGCTTGTTACGTTTACTGGCTGTCATTGCTATTCGTCTTGCGATAGAGCCTTTTAACGAGCGAACAATATCCAGGTTACTGGGCATGCCATCGTTGCAAAACCCAGCTCGGTGCGTTTTCATTTGTACCAGTTTATCAAGTTGGCTCTTTTGTAAGTTGGGTAACTCCAAATCTTCAAACAACAGATCAAGATATTCGTCTTTAGATATCGAAAAGACAAAATCATCTTGTCCTTCACCTTGATCACTGGCATTGCCTTCTCCTGCACCTCCCCCTTGACCAGAGGGAGGGCGTTGTATTTTGTCGCCAGTACTAAACTGATCGTTACCAGGGTGTATATGCTCACGGTTTCCACCTTTACCTTGATGGAACACAGGTTCACTAATATCACGTTGCGGTATCGATATACTCTCGCCGCTACTAATATCTGTCACACTACGTTTATTAATAGCATCTGACACCGCTTCTTTAATTTGCTTTTTATAGCGTCTAATGAAGCGTTGCCTATTTGGCGTACTTTTATTTTTACCGTTCAATCTTCGATCGATGAAATGTGCCATTGACCACCCTCCAATCGTTAGATTACTGTGATTTCCGAACTCTTAAATACCATTCAGAAAGCAAACGTACTTGCTTCTGGGTGTATCCTTTCTCCATCATCCGGTTAACAAAGTCCTCATGCTTTTTCTGATCTTCTGCCGATGTTTTGGCATTAAAAGAAATAACAGGCAGCAAGTCCTCTGTGTTTGAGAACATTTTCTTCTCAATGACTGTTCTAAGTTTTTCGTAGCTCGTCCATACGGGGTTATCGCCATTATGGTGTGCTCGTGCTCTTAGGACAAAATTGACGATTTCATTTCGGAAGTCTTTCGGATTTGAAATGCCTGCCGGCTTTTCAATTTTTTCAAGTTCTGCATTGAGTGCTGCTCTATCGAAAAGTTGACCAGTATCCGGGTCGCGATATTCTTGGTCTTGGATCCAAAAGTCTGCATATGTGACATAGCGGTCAAAAATATTTTGGCCATACTCAGAATAAGACTCAAGATATGCGGTTTGCAACTCTTTTCCAATAAATTCAACGTATTGTGGAATTAAGTAGCCTTTTAGGTGACTCAAATATCGCTCTTGTACTTCTGCACTAAATTGTTCTCGCTCAATCTGCTGCTCTAGCACATAGAATAAATGCACTGGGTTGGCGGCGACTTCTGCGTGATCAAAGTTAAACACCCGAGATAAAATCTTAAATGCAAAGCGTGTAGAGAGGCCATTCATACCTTCATCAACACCTGCATAGTCACGATATTCTTGATAAGACTTCGCTTTCGGATCGGTATCTTTTAAGCTCTCACCATCGTAGACGCGCATTTTTGAGTAAATACTAGAGTTTTCTGGCTCTTTAATGCGTGATAAAGATGAAAACTTAGCCAGCGTTTCTAACGTGCCTGGTGCGCACTGAGCCTCTTTAAGCTCACTGTTTTCAAGCAGCTTTTTATAAATCTTAACTTCTTCAGACACTCTCAGACAATAAGGTACTTTTACGATAAATACCCTGTCCAAAAATGCTTCATTGTTTTTGTTGTTTTTAAAGGTCTGCCACTCAGATTCGTTGGAGTGCGCGAGAATAATGCCATTAAATGGTAATGCGGATATGCCCTCAGTACCGTTGTAATTACCTTCTTGTGTTGCAGTTAATAGTGGGTGCAGCACTTTAATAGGTGCTTTGAACATCTCAACAAATTCCATTAGGCCTTGGTTTGCTAAACATAGCGCCCCAGAATAGGCATAAGCATCTGGATCATTTTGGGCAAAATGTTCAAGTTTACGGATGTCCACTTTACCTACCAGTGCAGAAATATCCTGATTATTTTCATCACCAGGCTCTGTTTTGGCAATCGCAACTTGGTCAAGAATTGAAGGGTAGCGTTTGACAACTTTGAACTTACTGATGTCGCCGTTGTATTCGTGTAACCGCTTGGTAGCCCATGGAGACATAACCGTTTTAAGGTAACGTTTCGAAATGCCGTATTCTTTTTCTAGTAACTCACCATCCTCTTGAGGGTTGAATAAGCTCAAGGGGTGATCGTTAACAGGTGAACCTTTAATTGCGTAAACAGGCACCTGTTGCATTAGATACTTTAGCTTTTCAGCTATAGATGATTTACCACCACCAACGGGCCCGAGCAAATACAGCACTTGTTTACACTCTTCTAAACCTTGAGCGGCGTGTTTTAAGTATGAAACGATTTGTTCAATGGCATCCTCCATGCCATAAAATTCGTTAAAAGCAGGATAACGTGCTATCACACGGTTTGAAAATAGTCGACTCAGTCTTGCATCTGTTGATGTGTCGATCATTTCTGGCTCGCCGATCGCCATGAGCAACCGTTCAGGCGCACTGGCGTAAGCAGCCTTATCCTCTTTACAGATTTCAAGAAATTCAGCAATTGTGAATTCTTCTTCTTTTGCTGCTTCGTATCGGGATTGGTAATGCTCAAATATTGTCATATCAAACTCCAATAACCTGTTAAATAAAATGCGTGGGCTAAAATGCTAGGCGTACTTAAAGCTTAGTCAGGTTCTGGGATATTTGCTTAAAAAATATGAGAATTTAATGTGATAGAGGTTTTTGATGAGGGGTAAAAAAGGCGCTTACGCGCCTTGTTTATTGCTTAAATTGGTACAGTTATACTGTTGTAATTAAGCTAGATTTTGGTTAGCAAAATCCCAGTTTACAAGCGACCAGAAACCTTTTAAGTACTCAGGGCGAACATTGCGGTAATCGATATAGTAAGCATGCTCCCAAAGGTCAACAGTAATAAGTGGTGTTACACCATCTTGTGTCAACGGAGTTTCTGCATTTGATGTATTAATGATGTCCAAAGAACCATCAGCTAGTTGAACTAACCAAGTCCAGCTTGAACCGAAGTTATTTACTGCTTTGTCGTTGAAAGCGTCTTGGAATGCCGCAAATGAGCCCCATTTTGCGTCAATCAGTTCTGCTACTTTACCTTTAGCTTCGCCACCACCATTTGGTGCAAGGCTGTGCCAGTAGAAAGTGTGGTTCCAGATTTGTGCTGCATTATTAAAAACGCCGCCTTCAGAGCTAACAATAACTTCTTCTAGAGTTTTGTTTGCAAAGTCAGTACCTTCTACTAGGCCATTCAGCTTAACAACGTATGTGTTGTGGTGTTTGCCATGGTGGAATTCTAAAGTTTCTTTAGAAATATGTGGCTCTAATGCATCGATAGCATAAGGAAGTGACGGTAGTTCAAAAGCCATTTTAATCTCCATTTTTATGTTGGATACTCTAAACAGTTAAAAAAGATGCCATTGCTAGGGCACTTTTAAGTACGTTTTAGTGCTATATAGTGATACTATAATTCCTGAGTATTTTACTCAAGTTTTGGTAAACAGCAATGCCCGAGGCCAAGACTTGTAGTGTGAATTTTTCGTATGCGTTAATTTTGAGCAAAATGTTGCATGCGAACAGCTAATATCGTCATTTGAGGTATATATGGAAACCATTGATAAGATCAAACAGCAAATTGCAGAAAACCCAATTCTTCTATATATGAAGGGATCTCCTAAGTTACCTAACTGTGGTTTTTCTTCTCAAGCTTCGCAGGCGTTGATGGCATGTGGAGAGCAATTTGCGTATGTAGATATCCTTTTAAACCCAGATATCCGTGCAGAGTTACCACATTACGCAAACTGGCCAACATTCCCACAGCTTTGGGTAGAAGGCGAGTTAATCGGTGGCTGTGACATCATCATTGAAATGTTCCAAAAAGGCGAACTTCAACCACTGATCACTGAGACAGCTGCTAAAAATAAAGAAGAAGCAGCAGAGTAATCATGCCGCTATTTCTGAAGAGCCCGAATTTATTTCGGGCTTTTTTGTGTCCGTAGTATTTACTTTCCAATCTCTAAACTCAAAACCCGTGTTTACCTCCCTATATGTTGAAGAAATATCAAATATTGCTTCAGTGAATATTTATTCATTTATTCATTTCTTTACGTTTACGTAAACTGTTCTTTTTTCTTTTCTATAAATCAAAAGTTTAACATTTGATACCGGTGTCAATTCTTTTTAAGGAACTAAAAAGGCCATTTAGTGCATTATATTAAATTTTGGTTACGTTATAGGGTCGTTGAAAAATATTCAATGTAGTGAATATTTATTCGATACCTTGTTGACTCTCTTTGATTTCAGCGCTAATTTTGAATATCTGCCAGTAAATCGTCGAAGTCATTCAAGCTGGCAGGTGTAGCAAGGGGAGGGGTCTATGTTATACGACTCGGCATTAGAAAAAGATAACTGCGGGTTTGGTCTGATTGCACATACACAAGGCCAAGCAAGCCATAAATTAATACGTACAGCGATCACGGGTCTTGATCGTATGCAGCACCGAGGTGGGATAGCAGCAGATGGTAAAACAGGTGATGGCTGCGGTTTACTGTTGCAAAAGCCAGATAGTTTCTTTCGCGCGATAGCAGCCGAAAATGAATGGCGATTAGGCAAAAACTATGCAGTTGGTATGGTTTTCCTAAACGCTGATGATGCATTGGCGCAGTCTGCTAAACGTATTATTAATGAAGAACTAGAAAAAGAAACGCTAAGTATAGTCGGCTGGCGAGTGGTGCCTATTCAACCTGATATGTTGGGACCAATTGCTAAGTCACAATTACCGCAATTTGAACAAGTGTTTGTCAGTGCGCCTGAAGGCTGGCGACCAAAAGATTTAGAGCGCCGCTTATATGTTGCAAGGCGGCGAATTGAAAAACGCATTACATCGGATGAGCAATTTTATATTGCTAGTCTTTCTGGCCTTGTCACTGTGTATAAAGGGTTGATGATGCCTGCAGATTTACCAAACTTCTATTTAGATTTGGCTGATCTGCGTATGACTAGCGCCATTTGTGTTTTTCACCAACGATTTTCAACAAATACTCAGCCTAAGTGGCCACTAGCACAACCATTTCGTTATTTGGCACACAATGGTGAGATTAACACCATCATGGGTAACCGGCAGTGGGCGCGTGCTCGCGCGTATAAATTCTCATCGCCTCTTTTACCCGATCTGCAACTGGCAGCGCCCTTTGTCAATGAAGCCGGTTCTGATTCATCAAGCTTAGATAATATCTTAGAACTATTTTTAGCGGGTGGAATGGATATTTTCCGAGCTATGCGTATGTTAGTACCGCCTGCCTGGCAAAAAAACCGTGCTATGGATGATGACCTTTGTGCATTTTATGATTTTAATTCAATGCACATGGAGCCTTGGGATGGACCTGCGGGTATCGTGATGTCTGATGGTCGCTTTGCAGCATGTAACCTTGACAGAAATGGTTTACGACCTGCGCGCTATGTGGTTACACAAGATGGTTTTATTACAGTCGCTTCAGAGATTGGGATCTGGGACTATGAAGCAGATGAGGTAGTTGAAAAAGGTCGAGTAGGGCCTGGTGAACTGCTGGTTGTTGATACGCTTCATGGTAAAATTTGGCAATCTTCAGAGATTGACCAGGATCTTAAAGCAAGGCATCCATATAGAGCTTGGCTCGAACAAAATGTACAGCGCTTAACGCCATTTGAGCAACTCGATGAGAAAGATGCAGGGCAAAGAGACTTTTCTGAGGAAACATTACTGACCTATCAAAAGCAATTTGGTTACAGTAATGAAGAAGTTGAGCAGGTGATAAGCGTAATGGGCGCAAATGGCCAAGAGGCTACTGGTTCAATGGGAGATGACACGCCATTTGCTGTGCTCTCGCAAGGGACTCGCTCAATTTATGATTATTTTAGACAAAAGTTCGCGCAAGTAACTAACCCGCCAATTGATCCATTACGTGAAAATCACGTGATGTCATTGGCAACATGCATCGGTCGTGAGCAAAACGTATTTAATGAGACCACAGGTCACGCGAAGCGATTGCAGTTTGATTCACCCATCTTGACGTATTCAGATATCAAGCAACTCATTGAAGCAGATGACGCTCACTATCAAGTTGGCAAAGTAAATCTTAATTATGCACCAGACGAAGGCTTGCAAAATGCCATTGTGCGCGTGTGTGATGAGGCTCAGCAAAAAGCTGCCAGTGGCTGTGTGATGATTGTGGTGAGCGACAGAGATATTGCTAAAGGCCAATTGCCAATACCGGCAGCCATGGCGGTAGGTGCCATTCAACAGCGTTTGGTGAATGAAAACCTGCGCTGCGACTCTAATATTATTGTGGAGACGGGCAGTGCGCGAGATCCGCATCAATTTGCTGTACTACTAGGCTTCGGTGCGACAGCAATTTACCCTTACTTGGCTTACGAAACGCTCGTTTCATTATGTGATAAAGGCGTGATTAAAAAATCATATCGAGATGTGACGCTGTCTTATCGCAACGCAATAAACAAAGGCCTGTATAAAATCATGTCGAAAATGGGCATTAGCACCATTGCGTCATATCGTTGCTCTATGTTGTTCGAAGCAGTGGGCCTTGCTGACGATGTTGTCGAACTCTGCTTTAAGGGAGTCGTGAGTCGTATAAAAGGCGCAGACTTTAGCGACTTTGAAGCTGAGAGCAAGTTGTTAAATCAATTGGCGTTTAGCAAACGTAAGTTATTGAGTCATGGTGGATTGCTTAAATTTGTCCACGGTGGTGAATATCATGCTTACAATCCAGACGTCGTGCAATCATTACAAGTAGCTGTTAAGTCGGGTAAATACGAAGACTATTTAAAATACGCAGATATTGTTAATAATCGTCCAGTCACTAATTTAAGAGATTTATTGAAATTAAAACCAGCACATAACGCGGTTTCAATTGAAGAGGTGGAGCCTGCAGAGGCTTTGTATAAGCGATTTGACTCTGCAGCGATGAGTATTGGTGCACTTTCTCCCGAAGCGCACGAGGCGCTGGCAATAGCGATGAACCGTTTAGGTGGTTTTTCAAACTCAGGAGAAGGTGGTGAGGATAAGCTGCGATTTGGCAACGAGAAAAACTCTCGTATCAAACAGGTTGCCTCAGGTCGTTTTGGCGTTACACCTCACTATTTGCAAAGTGCCGATGTGATCCAGATAAAAGTAGCGCAGGGTGCAAAACCAGGTGAAGGTGGGCAATTACCGGGTGAAAAAGTCACGCCATATATAGCAAAACTCAGGTACTCAGTACCGGGAGTTACTTTGATTTCACCTCCCCCGCATCATGATATTTATTCCATTGAAGATCTAGCTCAGCTTATTTTTGATTTGAAGCAGGTTAATCTTAAGGCGATGATCTCGGTAAAGTTAGTATCAGAACCAGGTGTCGGCACCATCGCAACAGGGGTAGCTAAAGCGTATGCTGATCTGATCACCATCGCAGGTTATGACGGTGGTACGGGTGCAAGCCCCCTTACATCGGTTAAATATGCGGGTTGTCCGTGGGAGCTAGGTCTTGCAGAAACGCAGCAAGCACTGGTTGAAAACGGCCTACGTCATCGGATCCGTTTGCAGACTGATGGTGGGTTAAAAACGGGCTTAGACATCATCAAAGCCGCTATTCTAGGAGCTGAGAGTTTTGGTTTCGGTACTGGTCCTATGGTTGCGCTAGGTTGTAAGTACTTACGTATCTGCCACTTAAATAATTGTGCCACAGGTGTCGCCACACAAGATGATACGTTGCGTCAGCGTCATTACCATGGCTTACCAGAGATGGCGATGAATTACTTCAAGTTTATTGCACAGGAAGCACGTGAATTAATGGCTACCTTAGGCGTGACTAAACTTACGGACTTAATTGGTCGCACTGACTTACTGGAAGTACTTGAAGGCAAGACGAGTAAGCAGAAAAAGCTGGATTTATCGCCAATTTTGGCCAAGCCGAATAACCCAAGTAAGCAAACCTTGTACTGTAGTGCGGAAAATACCTCGCACTATCGAGGTGAGTTAAATGAATCTTTGCTCAATAAGGCACAGCAAGCCATCGACGACAAGAGCGGCACTTCACTGGTCAGCCGGATTAAGAACACAGATCGATCAGTAGGCGCGATGTTGTCAGGTTATATTGCAAACTTATACGGAAATCAGGGAATGGCAGCAGATCCAGTGGCAATTGAGCTACACGGTACTGCTGGGCAATCATTCGGTGTGTGGAATGCTGGTGGTTTGGAATTAACCCTTGTTGGTGATGCAAATGATTATGTTGGCAAGGGCATGGCAGGTGGAAAGTTAGTGATCAGGCCACCACTTGGTTCTAGCTTCAAGTCTCATCAAGCGACGATTGCTGGAAATACCTGTTTATATGGTGCAACGGGCGGAAAGTTATTTGCTGCTGGAAAAGTCGGTGAGCGCTTTGGTGTACGTAACTCTGGTGTGCACGCTGTCGTTGAGGGTTTAGGCGATAACGGCTGCGAGTATATGACAGGTGGCGTAGTGTGTGTGCTTGGTCAAATTGGCGTGAACTTTGGTGCCGGTATGACAGGGGGCTTTGCATACGTTTTAGACGAAGAAAACGATATGGATAAACGCTTTAATCCAGAATTAGTAGAGGTATTGACGTTAGATAACTTGCCTTCTCATCAAGAGCATTTAAGAGGCATGATTGCTGAGCATTTGGAATGCACAGGTTCTGATAGAGCTGAGCAAGTACTTGCTAACTTTGAATTATATGTACCTATGTTTAAGTTAGTGAAACCTAAGTCAAGTGATGTAAAGAGCTTACTTGGACATCGAGCGCGCAGTAGTGCGGAACTTAGAGTGCAGGCGCAGTAAAGGAGGAGTTATGAGCGAAAACGTTTACCAATTCATCGATGTTCAGCGTGTTGACCCAAGAAAGAAACCGATCTCAACACGCAAGAGCTCTTTTGTTGAGATTTACGAGCCTTTTTCAGGGCAGCAAGTGGATTCACAAGCTGACCGTTGTTTAGATTGCGGAAACCCATATTGTGAATGGAAATGTCCAGTTCACAACTATATTCCACAGTGGTTAAAACTGATCCGCACTGGGCGGATTTTTGAAGCGGCAGAGTTATCTCATCGCACAAATAGCTTACCCGAGGTATGCGGACGAGTATGCCCACAAGATAGACTTTGTGAAGGGTCTTGTACTTTGAATGAAGAGTTTGGGGCTGTGACCATTGGTAATATCGAAAAGTACATTACCGATACGGCCTTTGCCCAAGGTTGGAAACCTGACCTTTCGTATGTTACTTGGACAGACAAAAAGGTTGCCATTATTGGGGCGGGACCGGCAGGGCTTGGTTGTGCTGATATTTTAGTCAGAAATGGCGTTAAAGCAGTCGTATACGATAGAAATCCAGAGATTGGCGGTTTACTTACGTTTGGTATTCCCTCTTTTAAGTTGGAAAAAACAGTAATGGAAAAGCGTCGTGAGATCTTCACTGAAATGGGGGTTGAGTTTAAGTTAAATACGGAAGTTGGCAAAGACGTGACAATGGACGAGTTAATTGCCCAGTATGACGCTGTGTTTGTCGGTGTGGGTACTTATCAATATATGCGCGGAGGCCTGGAGAATGAGGATGCTAAACAGGTATATGATGCCTTACCATTTTTAATTGGTAATACAAATCGTGTGATGGGCTATGATGAGTCACAGCAAGCTTATATTAGCATGGCGGACAAGCGTGTAGTGGTGCTGGGTGGTGGTGATACTGCCATGGACTGCGTAAGAACTTCTGTGCGTCAAAAAGCCAAATCAGTGGTATGTGCCTATCGTCGTGATGAAGAAAATATGCCGGGCTCTAAGCGTGAAGTTAAAAACGCAAAAGAGGAAGGAGTTAATTTTCAATTCAATGTGCAGCCTAAGGGCATAGTATTAAATGAGCAGGGCAATGTGACAGGTGTGCAGATGATCAAAACAGAGCTTGGTGAGGCTGACAGTAATGGCCGTCGACGAGCTCAGGAAGTCGCAGGTTCAGAGCATATAATAGATGCAGATGCTGTCATCCTTGCGTTTGGTTTCAAACCACACAACCTAGATTGGCTCGCTCAGTATGATGTCGAAATTAATCACTGGGGCGGGATCGTCGCGCCAGAGCAGGGAGCCTTTACACATCAAACGAGTAACCCCAAGATTTTCGCTGGTGGTGATGCAGTAAGAGGCTCTGATCTGGTTGTAACGGCAATTTTTGAAGGCAGAAACGCCGCTGAAGGTATTTTAGATTACCTTGAAGTATGACCAAAAACTTAAGATAACTTAGTACTTTGCTTAAAGCCTCATCATTCTAATGATGGGGCTTTTTTTGTTTTAGAGCCGCTAACACCTGACCATTGCCCTTACGTTCTAATTTTTTGGATACCTTGTCCATAATTAACCGCAATACAAGGGTTGTGTTTAGCATTATCATAAGCTTTAAGATTAAACTTAAGTAGCAAAATGATTGAGGTATTTATGGCGTTTAAAAATAGCGATACAGACTATGGCAGTATTGCCAAATGGATCCATTGGCTCATGGCTATGTTATTTTTAGCAGCATACGTAAGCGTTTATTATCGCCAGTGGTTTACAGAGGCCAAAACGCCTGAAAACTGGACGGTATTGCAATTACATTTATCATTTGGCGTATCGATAATGGGCATTGTGGTATTGAGATTGGTGTGGCGAGCAATGAATAAATCACCAAAGCCTGAGCCAGGTACTAATTTGGAGCATTTAGCTGCGCATATAGGCCATTACGCCCTCTATGCGATCATGATTATCGCGCCGATCACTGGGTATATTGGAACGGGAGTGCATACTGAGTTTTTCTTTTTATTCGATATACCAAAGTTTTCAGATACAGCGCTGTTTCAATATCTTGTCGTTGAAAGTTGGGGGCTGACTTTCAAAGAGTTTGAGAAGCCGATTGATTTTATTCATAAAGAAATTTTAGGTGCATGGCTTATGTGGATATTGATTGTCGGGCATGCCGGGGCTGCATTGTTCCACCATTTTGTGAAAAAAGATCGGACCCTTAAAAAAATGACCTCAAGCGCGCCCTAATCATTTCATGAGAGGTATCAATCTGGATACCTCTTTGCTTGTCTACCGTGGCTTTAACAGCCCTGTACACTGAGTAGCTCTTTGGCACTGGCTCGCGTGGTATTACTTACGCTGTCACCACCGAGTAAGCGGGCTATTTCATCTACTCGTTTTTGCTTGTCTAGCGGCACCATAGAGGTGTAAGTTTGCGCATTTTCAACTGCTTTTTGCACAAAAAACTGTTGATGACCACTGCAGGCAACTTGCGGCAAGTGCGTTACACAAATAACTTGTGTTGATTTACCTAATAAACGCAATTGCTTTCCTACCTGAGACGCAGTAGGGCCAGAGATACCCACATCTACTTCATCGAAAATCAAAGTAGGTGTAGTGACTTTATTTGCGATAATCACTTGAATTGCTAGACTTATTCTTGACAATTCACCACCTGAAGCAACTTTAGCGAGTGGCTGCATCGGCTGACCCGGGTTAGTAGATACCAAAAACTCAATATTATCCATACCGAGTTCATTGGGGCGTCGATCTGTCTCTTTGCTAAGCTCAATGGCAAAACGGCCATTTTCCATAGAAAGTTCGTGCATACTGTTCGTGATCAGCGTGTTGAGTGTGCTCGCAGCAACGGCACGGCTTTCACTTAGTTGGCTAGCAGAAATGTGATAAGCGTGTAATGCTTCTGCAATTTCATGCTCTAAGTCGTCGATACGCGCGTTATCTGAACAGATGTTATCTAGCTCTTGCTTTAAAGCAAAGTGGTGAGCCGCGAGCTGATCTGGTTGAATTTGGTGTTTTCTTGAAAGCGCCATCGCTTGCGTGATCCGCTCTTCGATTTCTTGTAAACGGATAGGATCTTGCTCAACGCTTTCACCATAGCTACGGATCTCTCGGCAGGCTTCTTCTAGTTGTACAGCCGCTTCGCTGAGCATTTGAGATATACCTTCTAAAGATTTATCTAACGTACTCAGCTCACTAAAAGTTTGTACACTGTGTTGAAGTTGGCCAAGTACTGTTTGGTCATCTTGTTCATACAGACTCATTAGCTCACGTTGCGAGCTCTCCACTAAAGTTTGGGCGTGGCTGAGTCTGTTATGTTCAGCTTCAATTTGCTCAAACTCACCCTCTTGAAGCGCAAATTCATCGAGCTCTTCAACTTGATATTCAAGCAGTTGCTTTTTTGCTGCTTGTGCATGTTGCTGCTTTAACAAGCTGGCGTGTTCTTTTTGCAATTTGTGATAGTGGTTATATTGGGTTTTGACCGCGCTTAGCAGGTTATGGTGACCTGCATAAGCATCGAGTAAGCCAAGCTGATGCTCGGGCTTCAACAGCAATTGGTGAGCATGCTGTCCGTGAATGGCTATCAACATTTGGCCCAGCTCTTTAAGTTGAGCGGCCGTTACTGAGGAGCCATTGATAAAACTTTTACTGCGACCATTTCGTGTGATCACGCGACGTAAAATACAGTTTTGCTCCTCATCATCGAGCAGTAACTCAGACAGAAATTTTTGTGCTTGTGGCAGCTTACGAATATCAAATTGCGCAGAAATTTCTGCTTTACTACTTTCAGGGCGGATCGCATTTGCATCAGCGCGTTCGCCAAGGCAAAGGGATAGGGCATCAATTGCTATCGACTTACCTGCACCGGTTTCGCCAGTAATGGCTGTCATGCCGGAACGCCAATCGATGTTAAGTTCACTGACTATGGCAAAGTTTTTAATTTGCAAACTAGTAAGCATGCTGTATATCCAAACAGTATTTTACTGTTAATTTATACAGCATTTATTAAAAAATCAACTTTTAATTGATGACGTCAGCTGCCTGTCTTGACGGAGGGGGCGCTTGTTCACTGCTATCGTTAGACACGGCTTCAGGTTCAGTTCCTACTTCTGGCTCAGCCTCAGGCTGTATCGCTTCGTAAGAATCTGGTGTCTGTATTCGAGATATCAGCGCTGGCAGAATTTCTGTATAAAAGTTTTTGTTGTAAGCAATACCAGCTGAAGGCAATTCAGCAGCAAATAAAAACAGTTGTTCGGTTAATAAATCTACCGTGTCATTGCTGCGGCATTTGTTTAATTCTGAGCCAACTTGGCTTAATAAATGCTCACTAACTCTTTCTAGGCGTGCCAAGTTTTCTTCATTATGCGCTTGAACTACGAAAAAATTGCCGACAATAGCGTTAAATTTTGGTGCATGCTTGGGTCTGATCAGTTTACAGTCAACATACTCCGCTATTTTTCTTTTATACAAAGAGGTAATGTCTTTTACGCGCTCATTAAAAATTTTCTTCTCAGCGTCACGGGCTTTTTGTCGATTGTTTTCAATGACCATGTATACGCCGAGGATAGTGATGAGCAATACTATCGATACAAACACTATGTAAGTCATGTTGTCTTACTTTTCCCTAAATTAGAAAATAAATCTGTCCTATTCTGCTTAACAAATTCACTTTAGTAAAGCCTACTGCCCCAATTTAGTTTTTCTCTAAGAACATGGTAGTAGGAATAGCTTGTTGGATGAATAAGTCTCAGTTTTTGTGCTGCTTTTTTAATCACCACTTCATCTCCAGGTAGTAGTGCTAAAACTACATGACTGTCACAACTGACCTGCAGGCTTGCGGTATTTTCAGGGCTGAGTTTAAGTTTTATTTGTTTATTTGCATCCACGACCAAAGGTCGACTGGATAGTGTATGTGGGAACATGGGAACCAAGGCAACTGCATTGAGTTCTGGTGTCAGAATGGGCCCGCCACCAGATAATGAATATGCAGTAGAACCTGTCGGTGTGGTTACTATTAATCCGTCTGAGCGCTGTGAGAAAACAAATTGCTCATCAATAAAGGCTTCAAACTCGATCATGTGCGCAACTTTATCGGCATGGAGTACAGCTTCATTGACTGCCAAATTGGCGCTTTTTAGCTGAGCATGGCGATATACTTCCACTTCTAACAAGAAGCGATGCTCCTCAACAAACTTACCACTGAGTACTTGTTCAAGTGCGGGTTCGAAATCATGTGGATTTAAATCGGTTAGAAAGCCAAGGTTTCCGCGGTTAACACCGATCACTGCAACATCAAAACGGGCCAACACTCTTGCAGCGCCAAGCATATTACCGTCACCACCTACCACAACAGCAAGGTCGCACTTTTCTCCAAGTTCGACAAGGTCGAGCAACTGTTCATCTTGTAGAACGTCCAGTTGTTTGCCTGCTCGACGTTCTACAAAAACTTCATAGCCCAATGCTTGCAAAAATGTATAAAGGCGATGTAAGGTCTGAGCCGCGCCGTCATGATTCGGTTTGCCAATAAGGCCGATGGTGTTAAATGGAGTGCTCATTTTTAACGCAAATCCTTGGTATGTAAACTCCCTCCAAGATTATCTTAAAATTGAAGCGCTTGAAACTTTGAAATTCGTCCCAACATAAAGAATTATGAAATTAAGTGCTCGTGATAAACAAGTTTTCTCCGCGGTTATGACACTTTACTGTAATGGTGAGGGGCAGCCTGTCGCGTCGAGTAAAATTGCAAAAATGAAAGGTATGGCCATTTGCTCGGCAACGGTGCGCAATGCGATGGCGCGTTTAGAAAATCATGGACTACTCTTCTCACCCCATACATCGGCGGGGCGTGTGCCATCTGACGTTGGCATTAAGTATTGGCTACAAGAATATTTTGAACTCGATAACATAGCGACCTACTGGCAGCCAGAGCAGGAACACTTAGTCACTTTAGCGCATTCATTGAGTCAGCATTATCAGGTGTGTTGTGTGGTAGGCTTACCTCAAGTTAGTAGTCAACAAGTGTTTCGCGTTGAAGTGTTGGACTTTGACCGCAAGCATTGGTTGGTACTGCTTATTGATAAAGCGGGGCAATCACAGAATATTTGTATCAATAAGCCCACAGACAACTCAGATGAAATGCGTTATCAATTTGCACTGTGGATGAACACTGTATTTAGTCAGCACACGCTAAAAGAGGGACTGCATCGAATGCGCGCGATGGCCAATACGGCGATGCCAGATTGTCGGGCGCTACTCACTCAGTGGACGCGTGAACTCAGTTTGCAGTTGGGTACTGATAATAGCATCGTGGTTGGAGAGCGGCATATCTACAATCGACTCGGTAAGAGTAATGAGATTAGTTTAGGGGTGCCTTTTTTACATCAGATAGAAGACAAGCTGGCTTTTCGTGATGGGTTATCTGTCATACTTGGTAGTGAAGTAGATGCGGACAATTTATCGCGGTACGTTATTTTAAGTGTGCCTTATTTTATGGACCAAGAATATCAAAGTCGATTTTGTGTCGTGTGTCCAGCTGAGGCACCAATTGAAGCAATAATTGACGAATTTAGTCGGTTAGAGCAAAAAGACTCTTGAAACTAAAAAATCAATCCCCATAATTACGGCAGTTGTAAAGAATCGGAGAGTAACTTTCATGTCTGAGCAGACAAAAGCACCAGAGCAGGAACTAGAAACTGCACAAGAAGAAGTAGTAGAACAAGCTGCTGAAGCGCAAGCACAGGAAGGAGCGCCACAGTCTGAACAAGGCGAAATAAGCCCTGAAGAAGAAATTGCTGGTTTATACGCTGAGCTTGAAGCTGCAAAGCAAACGATTGAAGGCCAAAAAGATGGCGTAGTTCGCGCTGCAGCAGAAGTAGAAAACATGCGTCGTCGCGCGGCACAGGATGTTGAAAAAGCACATAAGTTTGCACTAGAGAAGTTCTCAAATGAACTATTACCAGTGATCGATAACCTTGAGCGCGCTATTGAATTTGCTGATAAAGACAACGAAGCAACGAAATCTATTCTTGAAGGCATTGAGATGACGCTGAAGAGCTTCTCTGATGCACTTGGTAAGTTTGGCGTTGAAGAAGTTAACCCGCAAGGCGAAGCTTTCTCACCTGAATTCCACCAAGCAATGTCTATGCAGCCAAGTAATGATGTTGCGCCAAATACTGTATTAGCTGTTATGCAAAAAGGCTATAAGTTGAATGGTCGTCTACTTCGCCCTGCAATGGTTATGGTATCAAAAGCGGCTGAATAAACCGTTATTTGGTCCAAAGAAGCCCGCATCAAGCGGGCTTTTTTATTGGATTTTTTTCACCTCAACTCCAATGTGCTTTATTATTAATAGAACAGCAATAGAGTTATTCTATTTTGGTCGAGGGTGCTGTCTTATTGATATGCAATTTGATAAATAGAGTAGCGATAAAAGAAATGAGTAGGAAGTAATATGAAACGAGTTGTTGCTTGTGTTATTGCAGCGATGTTTTTAGCTGGCTGTAAAACATCGCCGACCGGAAGAACCCAAATAATGCTGCACTCAGAGCAAAAAATGAATGAACTGGGATCAGCAGGCTTTGAGCAAATAAAGGCAGATCAAGCGATAGAAGCAGATCCTAAAACGAACCAATATGTGCAATGCATAGCCGATGCACTTATCGCTCAGCTACCTAACAAATATGCAGAACAAAGATGGGAAGTGGTGGTGTTCAAAGATGACAGTGCCAATGCATTTGCACTGCCTGGTGGCAAAATAGGCGTTCACACAGGTTTGTTAAAAGTAGCGCAAGATCAGCATCAACTTGCTGCGGTAATGGGTCATGAGGTAGGACATGTGATTGCGCAGCATGCCAATGAGCGAATGACACAAAGTGGGTTAGTTCAGGCTGGCTTGCAATTGGGCAATACCATGATGGAAATGAATAACGTGCAGTCGCGCAACGTCATAATGCAGGGGCTTGGTGTTGGTGCTCAAGTGGGCTTAACCTTACCTTTTGGCCGTGCACATGAAAGTGAGGCTGATGTGATAGGGCTAGATCTTATGGCCAAGGCGGGCTTTAAACCTATTGGTGCCGTTGAGCTTTGGCAAAACATGGAAAAACTAGGCGGAGATAGGCCAATGGAGTTTTTATCTACACACCCATCGCCGGATAACCGTATTGAAAAGCTCAACAGTAAAATGGCTGAGGCGAACACCTTGTATAGAGCTGCCAAGCAAAAGGGGCTTAGCCCGCAGTGCCGTGTGTGAGGCAATATTGGGTTAGCACTGATTTGCTTTGCTTCAGATCATTTATAAAAGTTAAGTGCTAACTCATCTAAGACGATAAAGAGGCGTAAATCTAGCTCTAATTGATGATAATCAGGCTCCATGTTACAGCACAGTTTATAAAACGCTTTGTCATGTTCGGCATGTTTAAAGTGCGCTAATTCGTGAACAATGAGTGCGCGTAATATGGCTTCGGGCGCATATTTTAGTTGGTTGTTTAAAGCTATGTCGTAACGTGCTTTGAGTTTTTGGCCATGACGATGCTGTTTGTGAGTGTGTGTGCCAAGCGTCCCCTTCATCATGTCTGTATGTTTAGTGAAGCTGACATTATTTAATCTTGGGGTATTTTTCAAAAAGCGCTGCTTAATATCAGTACAGTATTGATACAGCGCTTGCTGGTTTTGTAGTTGGTGGCTGCAAGGGTATTTATTTTTGAAATAGCTTTGTAATTTATGCTCTTTTATCAAAGAAGCAATTTGTGCTTGTAAGCTGTCAGGATAGTGCTGGAAATACTTTAATTGCTGCATTGTTGTGCTTATATAATTTTGCGGACATTCTGCTAAGTATTATAACTTCTTGGGTGCTTAAATTAACTGCTTTGGGCATAGTGGCTGCAGTAAATATACGTTTTGCACTGACAGAGTATAACATTTGCAAAGGTATTCCAGTGAAATCGCATTCATTTATTATGGAAAAGCTCGATATGTACAGGGAGTGAAGAGGGTGTTGAAACACCCTAAATTATCAATTTGATATGTAGTAGAAAGCTAAATCTTAATTTAGTTATCAGCAGATCTGGCAGCAGCTAGAAGTACCACTATTATCTTCTGTAGGAGGCAATTGAGCATGAGCTTGTCCGCCAGCGATACCTTTCGTTTGTGCATTTGGCAGGCGAACCTTGTCATGTGATAGTGTCTTTACTTGTTTTTTTTGTAGCTTTAGTAACATGGTTTTTCCTTCTTATTTAATTTAAGAACCAATTTTACGCTGCCATTGACTTTCAATTATGTCAAGTACTTACGGTGAACGCCAATGTGTATTATTGGTTTATTAAAGCGTGTGAGGCTTCACAATTAGTTGCAAAACCTAAAGTAAACGGTTTTATTTATGTTAGAGCGTTGAAATTATCTGTAGCGTGCGAAACATAATGGGTACCTCGAAGAGGTTTTAACTTTAAAAATGGGAGTATATCTAGTTAGAAGGGGTTTTGCGTTAGAGAGGTGGAAGTGAGTGCTAGGCACTCACCACATAGCATTAATTGGTTTCTAACGTGCAACAGTCTGAGGCACGTGAGTTGCCTCCTGGTAAGGCAAAGACTGCCTGACAACAGTCCGAAGCGCGTGAATTGCCACCAGATTTTCCGCCCGCAACATCATGCGTTTGCGCGTCAGGTAAGCTGGCTTTGTCATAGGATAAGGTTTTTACTCGTTTTTTTTGTAGTTTTAGTAGCATGGTCAATCCTTCACTATTTTTATTATAACCAAATCCAACATGCCAGTTTACGTTCGAACTGTCAAATTTCACAATAATGTTTGTTGCTGCGGTTGTTTTTCCGCAGGGAAAGGCAGTAGCACCTTGTGGTCAATTCCTAAGTCTTGAATAAATTGTCGCGCTAACAGTGGTGCGTCGTAGTTGTCCGCAGTGTGAAAAAAGACGATGGGCTCTTTACCTTCAGCGAGCCATGTATGGATTTTTTTGAGCCAAGGCTGATAAAATGGGCGATTATTTTCAAGTGCAGAGCAACCTACGAAACGCAACATAGGCCGCTCACCGGTTGCAATGACGTTGACAGGGACTCGGGGCTTTTTACGTTGTGCATCTTCAATCGCTGGTGTGCTTGGCGCTTCACTAAATAAAGGGCGCGTATCCATCATGATGCGATTAATGCCTTTACTCATCAAAAATTGGTTTAAGCGCTTTTCATTATCGTCTTTACGAAAAAATGCTAAGTTGCGTACTTCTATACCTAGACAAAGTTCACTGGGTAATTGAGCCACAAAGTTTTGTATCCTTGGGAGATGCTCGGGTCCACAACTAGCAGGTAGTTGTAGCATGACCATACCTATTTTTTCGAATAGTGGCGAAAAGAGGGTTAACCATGTTTCTAGCTCTTTGTGACAATTTTGCAGCGCGAGCTCATGCGATATTTGTTTAGGTAGCTTAAAAGTGAACCTAAAATCATCGGAAATGGCATTTTTCCATTGTAAAACGGTGTCAGGTTTTGGGTTAGCGTAAAACGTTGTATTGCCTTCAACACTATTAAACATGGTGTCATATTCACTGAGCATGTTGGCATTACTACAGTGCTGACTAAAAAAGCGTCCTTTCCAGTGCGATGAGCTCCATTGTGGGCAACCTAAATACAACATAGTTCTCTTCATTAGTGTTTTTTTCGAGTTTAACAAATTGAGAGTACCTAAAAAAATCAACTTTGCGAAGATTCCTTGCTTTATAAGGATGACAAAGCCCCCCAGTTTTATATAATTGGCGATTATTTTTGTTAATTACGATAGCTATAGGCTGGATAGCACTTTTTCATGCAAGCCTAAGCAAATAGGAACGATATGCGCTCTATATACTGCGGAAATTTAAATAAGGACCACGTAGGTCAAGAAGTCGAATTATGTGGTTGGATCAATAAGCGCCGTGACTTAGGTGGATTAATTTTCGTCGACTTAAGAGACCGTGAAGGCTTGGTTCAAGTTGTTTTTGACCCAGAAGTTGAAGGCTTGATGGACGTTGCAAATACGCTGCGTCAAGAGTTTTGTGTGAAAGTGACAGGTAGTGTGCGTGCAAGACCTGACAGCCAAGTTAACAAAGACATGGCAACCGGTGAAGTTGAAATCTTGGGCACAGGCCTTGAGATCATTAACCGTTCTGAGCCTTTGCCGTTAGACTTTAACCAGCAAAACTCAGAAGAGCGTCGTCTAAAGTACCGTTATTTAGACCTTCGCCGTTTAGAGATGAGCGATCGTATTAAGCTACGTGCAAAAGCATCAAGTTTCGTGCGTCGTTTCTTAGATACTAATGATTTCCTAGACATTGAGACACCAGTACTGACGAAAGCAACACCTGAGGGTGCGCGTGATTATTTAGTACCAAGCCGTGTACACAAAGGCAGCTTCTACGCATTGCCGCAATCACCACAGCTGTTCAAGCAGTTGTTAATGATGTCTGGATTCGACCGTTATTATCAAATCGTAAAATGTTTCCGTGATGAAGATTTACGTGCTGACAGACAACCAGAATTCACCCAAATCGATTTAGAAACGTCATTCATGAGTTCTGATCAAGTGCGTGAAGTCACTGAGCGTATGATCCGTGAAATGTGGCAAGAGCTACTAAACGTTGATCTTGGTGAGTTCCCAACCATGCCATATGCTGAAGCGATGCGTCGTTTTGGTTCAGACAAGCCTGACTTACGTAACCCATTAGAGCTTATTGACGTTGCTGATATTGTTAAAGATGTCGAGTTCAAAGTTCTAGCGGGTCCTGCTAACGATGAAAAAGGTCGTGTTGCAGTACTAACAGTCCCAGGCGGTGCTGAATTATCTCGTAAGCAAATCGACGAGTACACTAAGTTTGTAGGTATTTACGGCGCGAAAGGCCTTGCTTGGATGAAGGTTAATGACCGTGAAGCAGGCATGGAAGGTGTGCAATCACCTATCGCTAAATTCCTAAATGAAGATGTGATCAGTGCATTACTAGAGCGCACTAACGCGCAAACAGGTGACATCATTCTATTTGGTGCAGATAAGCGCAACGTGGTGAACGAAGCGATGGGTGCACTGCGTCTGAAAGTTGGTTTGGACAGAGAGATCACTGATCTGAACAAGTGGGCGCCACTTTGGGTTGTTGACTTCCCAATGTTTGAAGAAGATGACGAAGGTAACTTGCACGCGGTACATCACCCGTTCACAGCACCAAAGGACATCAGCGCACAAGAGTTAGAAGCAAATCCAGCTGTGGCGATTTCTGATGCGTACGATATGGTGCTTAACGGCTATGAAGTCGGTGGTGGTTCTGTTCGTATCCACAATAACGAGATGCAACAAGCAGCATTCAGAATTTTAGGTATTGAAGAGCAAGAGCAGCAAGATAAGTTTGGCTTCTTACTTGACGCACTAAAATACGGTACACCCCCACATGCTGGTTTAGCGTTTGGTCTTGACCGTCTAGTAATGCTTCTATGTGGTACAGATAACATTCGTGACGTGATTGCATTCCCTAAAACAACTCAGGCGTCTTGTTTAATGACCAATGCGCCAAGCGTTGCAAACCCAGATGCACTGACTGAGCTTGCAATTGCAGTACAAGCACAGCAAGAACAAAGTGAAGAGCAGTAGTCACTGACTTACTTTGAAAAGGCGGCTTTAATAGCCGCCTTTTTTGTTTAACAACTGGAAATCCATACAGTATTTTGGCATGATGTTGAAAAAAGCAAAGAGGGCAGTGCCTTGGCAGTTATTTTGGGCATAGACCCTGGTTCGAGATTTACAGGTTATGGTGTTATTGAGCATCAAGGTGCAAAGTTTAAATACTTAGGTAGCGGCTGTATTAAAGTTGGAGAGCATGATTTTCCGACTCGATTAAAAATGATCTTTCAAGGCATTAGTCAGTTGATAGAACAGTTTTCTCCAGACAGCTTTGCGATAGAGCAAGTATTTATGGCACATAACCCAGACTCAGCGCTGAAGCTTGGACAAGCTAGAGGTGCCGCCATTGTTGCAGCCACTATGCAAGATGTGGTTGTACATGAATATTCGGCAAGGCAGATCAAACAGGCTGTGGTGGGCACCGGTGGAGCAAATAAGTCTCAGGTGCAAGAAATGGTAAAACGCATTTTAAAATTACCGGGCACCCCACAAGCAGATGCTGCCGATGCATTGGCAATTGCAATTTGTCATGCACACTCTGAACAAAACTTAATTCGCTTAGCAGGCAATGCTAAAAAGACAGTTCGTGGAAGGTTAAGATAATTATGATAGGTAAACTCAGTGGTACTTTATTAGAAAAGCAGCCGCCAGAAATTCTCATTGATGTAAATGGGGTAGGCTATGAAGTACAAATGCCGATGACTTGTTTCTACGAGCTGCCAAGTACGGGTCAGCCAGCAGCGATTTTCACACACTTTGTTGTTCGTGAAGACGCTCAGCTGTTATTCGGGTTTAATAACAAAACAGAGCGTGCTTTATTTAGAGAGCTGATTAAAGCAAATGGTGTGGGCCCCAAACTTGCGCTCGCTATTTTGTCAGGTATGTCAGCTGAGCAATTTGTGCAGTGCGTAAATCATGGTGATGCATCTACGTTAGTTAAAATTCCAGGTGTAGGCAAAAAGACCGCAGAGCGTCTAGTCTTAGAAATGAAAGACAAGTTAAAAGACTTTGGTCATGACTTGTTTACGCCATTTAGTGATAAGGCTGTTATCCCGCCACAGGACGATCCTACTGTGGGAAATTTACCCGCTGATGACGCCATTGCGGCGCTAGTGGCGCTGGGCTATAAAGCTGCTCAGGCACAAAAAGCAGTTAAAGCTGTTAAAGGCGATGGTTTAGATACTGAAACCATTATCAAAGAAGCGCTTAGGTCTATGATGTAATTATGATAGAAGCTGACAGACTAATTGAGCCCGAAGTTCAGGGTAATGAAGAACAAATTGATAGAGCGATTCGCCCAAAACTACTGAGTGATTACACGGGGCAGCCTCATGTGAAACAGCAAATGGAAATTTTCATTGAAGCTGCGCGCACACGTGAAGAAGCGCTGGACCACTTATTGATTTTTGGTCCGCCTGGGTTAGGTAAAACAACCCTTGCAAATATTGTAGCCAATGAGTTGGGTGTGAACATTAAAACAACATCAGGCCCAGTACTCGAAAAAGCGGGTGATTTGGCTGCTATGTTGACCAACCTTGAAGAAGGTGATGTGTTATTCATTGATGAGATCCATCGTCTTAGTCCGCAAGTGGAAGAGATTTTATATCCAGCGATGGAAGACTATCAGTTAGATATCATGATCGGAGAAGGGCCAGCAGCACGTTCTATCAAATTGGATTTACCGCCATTTACATTGGTTGGTGCGACGACTAGAGCGGGATCGTTGACTTCACCGCTCAGAGACCGTTTTGGTATTGTGCAAAGGCTTGAGTTTTACTCAGTGGATGACTTGTCACAAATTGTCAGCCGTTCTGCACATTTTTTAAATTTAGAAACAACCGAAGAAGGCGCCCGTGAAGTTGCCAAAAGGGCACGCGGTACGCCGAGGATCGCAAACCGCCTGTTACGTCGTGTCCGTGATTTTGCTGATGTAAAAGGTGATGGCAGCGTTGATAAAACCATTGCTAACCAAGCATTAGATATGGTTGACGTCGATAAATGTGGTTTTGACTATATGGACAGAAAGTACTTGCTGGCCATTATAGAGAAGTTCACCGGCGGACCTGTGGGCCTTGATAACCTTGCTGCGGCAATTGGTGAGGAGAAAGAGACGATAGAGGATGTGATAGAGCCATACCTGATCCAGCAAGGCTTTATACAACGTACGCCGAGAGGGCGAATAGTATCCGACCGAGCATATCTACACTTTGACCTTTCTAAAGAATAGCAGCGATTAAGCCATCGTACTTACGATGGCTTTTTTAATTGTATTCATTTGAATTTGCTAGCCCTTCAATCTGAACTTAAATTTCAGGCAAAAAAAAGCCCGCACATATGTGCGGGCGAAAACAACAAGTTGAAGGAAGTAATCCAGGGAACTGATGAGTCTGTTAAGGTTTTATCCAAAAGGTTCTCATCAAAAGCAACAGAGTAAATCAGAACTCTATCACTCGGTAACTGGCTTTGCATTGCGTTAAGCAGTGCGCTCAGTACAGGGTGTATATTAGAGATCTTATGGATTATTATCAAACTAGAAAAATTATATCTTTCAGATAAAAATAACTAATGCGAATGCTATTTACCATTTTTTACATTGGTAGAATATGCTGATATCAGTAGGTGTATCTAATTGATTTAAATGAATTTGTACTATTTATGCGCAAAATGTGAATATTAGATAATTTGTTGTTAATTGGTATTACCAATGGTGTTTTGAGCATTTATTCGCGCAAAGTGAATAAATCCCTTACTTTATGCATTCTGAGTAAATAATTACGCTTGCTTTGTCGGTTAGGAATAAAAATGTTAATTAATCAGTAAAAGCGGAAAATAAAATGATTTAAATGCTGAAACAAACATATGGGGTTATAAAGGTCTTGCTAACTTAGACATTGTGCTATTTATCGACATTTAAGCTAATTTTATAGCTTTGTCGTTGTAAGGCCTTATTTGTGTGGTTAAACTACCTGAACCTTTTGTCGTGCTTGAAGTCTATCTGTTTAAAGGCGCCATGCCGGGTACACAATATTATTAGGAGTGTTAAAACGTGGAATCGGGTTTAAATTTCATCGATCTAATTTTAGAAGCCAGTGTGTTGGTTCAACTTGTTATGTTGACACTCGTTGGTATGTCCATCGCGTCATGGGCGATTATATTCCAGCGCCGTTCGGTGATAGCAGAAGCGCAAAGCGAAGCCCGAAAGTTTGAACAACAATTTTGGTCAGGTATGGACTTAGGCAAATTATACAATGAAATCACCGCTCGCTCAGGCAGTTCTAAAGGGTTAGAAGCACTGTTCGTGGCAGGATTCAAAGAATTTGCAAGACATAAAAAGAATAATACAGGCTCGGCGAACATGATTTTAGATGGCACACACCGTTCTATGCGTGTTGCTTTATCCCGTGAAGTAGAAAAACTAGAAACCAGTTTGTCATTTTTAGCAACCGTTGGTTCTATTAGCCCTTACATCGGTCTATTCGGTACGGTTTGGGGTATTATGACGGCATTTATCGCTTTGGGTAATGTGCAGCAAGCAACGCTGCAAATGGTCGCGCCCGGTATTGCAGAGGCACTGATTGCAACAGCAATGGGTTTATTTGCTGCGATACCTGCGGTAATGGCTTATAACCGATTCGCAAAACACGTTGAAAAGCTAGAAGTAAACTACGCCAACTTTATGGAAGAGTTTGCCAATATCTTGCATCGTCAAGCTGCCACATTAGTGGAGACGAAAGCCAATGTATCAGCCTAAAAAAAGAAGACCGGTTGCAGAGATCAATGTTGTTCCCTACATTGATGTCATGCTGGTGCTGCTGATCATTTTTATGGCGACAGCACCGCTTATTACCCACGGTGTCAAAGTGGATTTACCACAAATGCAGGAGTCTGATTTAGTCGAGACTAAAGATGCGCCGCCTATTATTGCCAGTATCGATGCAGAAGGCCGTTATTACGTGTCTGTTGGTACCGATCCTGAAGCGCCAATGGATGCAGTTGAAGTTGCCGCGGTAATTAAATTAAAGTTGCAACAAAATCCGGATACGCCAGTGATGATCAAAGGTTCTGGTCGTGTTTCCTATCAAGAAGTTTTGTTGCTTATGGACTTTTTGAAAAATGCCGGTGTGCCTTCTGTTGGCCTGATGACCAAATCGTTTGAGGATAATTAATGGATGCGTTAACAAGCGGAATTATCAAGTCGTTTCTGCTTCACATCGCGTTAGCGGGTATGTTGTTTGCCTCAGCTAATTTGCAAATGTCTAAGCCTACGGTAATGCAGGTGCAATTAAACCCAGTTATGCAAGAAGAGCAGGAAAAAGCGGTTTCTGCTATTTCTGTGGACCAGCGTGCAGTCGAGCGCAAAATTGCAGAGCTCAAGCAAGCTGAAGACGCTCAAAAGCGTGCAGAAGAAAAACGTATCCGTGATTTAGAGCGTCGCGCGGTACAAGCACGTAAAGATCGTGAAGCGGAAGCAAGGCGCATTAAAAAGCTTGAACAGCAACGTCAAGCTAAGCTGGCTGAAAAGCGCAAAGCTGAAGCCCAAGCGAAAAAAGCCCGTGAGGTCGAGCAAAAGCAGCGCGCTGATGCAGAAAAGGCCAGAAAAGAAAGGCTACAAGCTGAGCAAGCTGCAAAAGCGGCAGCCGAGAAACGTAAATCTGAAGAGGATCGCTTAAGACAAGCAGAAGCCCAACGTAAGCGTCAAGAAGAAGAGGCGAAACGTAAAGCAGAAGCCGCTGAGCAAGCACGTCAAAAAGCATTGCAAGAGCAGCTGTTGCAAGAGCAGTTAGCACAAGAGCAGGCTGCACGTGCGAAAGTGAGGCAGCAACAAGTACTTGGCGAAGTGGACAAATATAAAGCCCTGATCATGCAGCGTATTCAGTCTAACCTATTAATAGACGAAAAAATGAAGGGTAAGCAGTGTCGTTTGAACATTCGTTTAGGCTTCAATGGCTTGGTTACTCAGGCTAATTCGTTAGGCGGAGATAAGTTAGTATGTGAAGCGGCACTACGGGCCGTTCGCATGGCAGATACACTGCCTGTTTCAAAAGACAAAGATGTGTTTGAACAACTTAAGAATATTAATTTAACGATTAAACCCAATCTTTAAAGGAAAACCATGTTAAAGCATTTAAAAAACATAGTTCTGGTTTTTGCTTTCAGTATGACAACACTTGCCCATGCGGCGTTAGAAATTGTCATCACTGAGGGCGTTGACAGTGCACGCCCTTTAGGTGTGGTGCCATTTAAATACATCGGTAACGGTGAAGCCCCTTCAGAGATTAGTTCGGTTGTTGCAGCAGATTTAATGCGTAGTGGTAAGTTTAAAGCGGTATCGGAAGATCAGATGCCGCAACTGCCAACCACAGATGAAGAAGTAGACTATGACGCCTGGGTTAATTTAGGTGTTGAAGCGATCATTGTGGGAACCATCACCCAACAGCCAGCGAATCGTTATTTGGTAAAATATGAATTGATTGATGTTTTACGTGCGCAGATCACAGGTGGTGAAACGCGCATGATGAGCAACGGCAAGTTAATGAAAAGCCAAGACCATATTTTGGAAAGCCGTCAGAGCGTGATTGACAGTGATTCATTTAGATACTATTCACATCAGATAAGTGATGTAGTTTATGAAGCCCTGACTGGTGAGCGCGGCGCATTTAGAACGAAAATTGCTTATGTGATTGTGCGAGAAGAGCAAGATAAGCCTTATCAGCTTGTGGTTGCTGATTATGACGGTTTTAATGAGCAAGTCTTACTGCGCTCAAAAGAGCCACTGATGTCACCTGCATGGTCACCTGATGGTAATAAATTAGCGTATGTTACCTTTGAAAATCGTCAATCTCAGGTCTATGTTCAAGATATATACACTGGTAAACGTGAAAAGTTAACCAGCTACCCAGGCATCAACGGTGCACCACAGTTCTCGCCAGATGGCTCACAAATGCTGGTCGTATTATCTAAAGACAAAGGCGGTGCGACAGAGGTGTACTTGATTGACTTAGAAACACGCGTCGAAAAGCGCTTAACTAAGCACAGAAGTATAGATACTGAGCCAAGTTGGCACCCAAATGGCCGAGAAATTGTGTATACGTCTGAAAGGGGTGGTAATGCCCAGATTTATAAGTTAAATTTAGATACTGGTAGATCTAGACGCGTCACCTTCGATGGTGATATGAACTTAGCGGGTTCAATTACGCCAGATGGTAAGCAATTAGTAATGGTAAATCGCACATTAGGTCAGTACCATATAGCAAAGAAAGAATTTGATTCAGGGCTGTTTCAGGTGTTAACTCGTACGAGACTCGATGAATCACCGAGTATTGCGCCGAACGGCTCTATGATTATTTACAGTACCCTGCATAATAATAAGCAGGTTTTGGCCCTGGTGTCGATGGACGGTCGCTTTAAAGCGAGATTGCCAGTACTTGACGGGCAAGTGAAGGCACCGGCCTGGTCGCCGTTTTTACAGTAATATTTACTGGTTAGACTTATAAAGATATAGGAATATACTCGATGCAACTTAACAAAACTTTAAAGGCTTTATTGGTAGCGTTGCCTGTAATGACTTTAGCTGCATGTAGCTCATCATCTGGTGATGTTGATGGTGGTGATAGCCAGCAGACAAATGCTTCTTCTAACAGCAATGACAAGGTTGATGTAGGCACAATTAAGCCTCAAATGACTGCAGAAGAGAAGCTACAGAAGAAATATGCTGATTTGCGTCAAGAGCAAATCGTATACTTCGACTTTGACCGCTCTACAGTACGTAGCGAATATGTTGAGTTACTACAAGCACACGCAGACTTCCTAGTGAAAAACCCAAGTGTAAAAGTACTTGTTGAAGGTCACGCAGATGAGCGTGGTACACCTGAGTACAACATCGCACTAGGTGAAAGCCGTGGTAAGTCAGTTGCTAAATACCTTGAGAGCCTAGGTGTTTCTGAAAGCCAAATCTCTGTAGTGAGCTACGGTGAAGAAAAGCCAATGGTTAAGTCGCGCACAGAAGAAGCTTTTGCTAAGAACCGTCGCGCGGTATTGGTATACTAATTTAGACAAGAGATGTTATGAAGCCGAAAACTATTTTGGCAGCCATCATCTTTCTTAGCGGGAGCTCCCAGGTTTTGGCAGCTCCCGCTACTGTTTATGATGCTGCAAATAATCAAAAGTCGCTTGAACAGCGCGTTGCCGAACTCGAAAAAATGATGACAAATCGTAATCGAGTACAGGCAGACCTTCAATTACAGTTGCAGCAATTGCAAGACGAAGTTAGCCAAGTTCGAGGTTTTACTGACGAGCAAAGCTATAAACTGGAAAAAGTATTGCAGCGCCAACGTGAGCTTTATCAAGAAATTGAAAACCGCGTTAGCCAAGTGTATGAGCAAACCAAATCTGACATTGCTGCGACGGCTATTCCTACTGTCGGCGAGCAAGCGGTGAGCTCTAACCTATCTGAGAATGAAGCTTATGATCGCGCGGTTGCTCTGATCATGAAGGATAAGCGCTATGATGCGGCGATCCCAGAGTTTCAAAGCTTTTTGCAACAATTCCCAGAGTCAGTATATATTCCTAATGCGCATTATTGGTTAGGCCAGCTACAATCTATAAAAAGCAAGCCTGCTGAAGCGATTAAGCACTTTACCATTGTTGTTGAGCAGTTCCCTGACTCAAATAAGCGCCCTGATGCGATGTTGAAGCTTGGCACATTGGCTGCGAATGCCGGAGACAAGGCAAAAGCGACGCAATTGTTCAATGCGTTGATAAAAGAATACCCAAGCACCACTGCTGCAAAATTAGCAACAGAGCGTTTATCTAAGCTGTAATAAGCTGCTTTATGAACACTGTGGTGTAAAAATAGGCGCTTAGACATAAAATTTAAAAAAAACAGCGTAATTCAGTTGCACTAGAATTTTAAATAAGTATTATAAGCGCCCGCAGCAGGCGATACGTTATAAACATCTTGCTGCAATGAGTGGGTCATTAGCTCAGTTGGTAGAGCAGTGGACTTTTAATCCATTGGTCGATGGTTCGAGTCCATCATGACCCACCACTTTTGCTTAATTTTGATATGAGCGGGTCATTAGCTCAGTTGGTAGAGCAGTGGACTTTTAATCCATTGGTCGATGGTTCGAGTCCATCATGACCCACCATCAAGCTTAAAATATCCCGAGCGGGTCATTAGCTCAGTTGGTAGAGCAGTGGACTTTTAATCCATTGGTCGATGGTTCGAGTCCATCATGACCCACCATTTTAAGTGTTATTCATATCCCCGAGCGGGTCATTAGCTCAGTTGGTAGAGCAGTGGACTTTTAATCCATTGGTCGATGGTTCGAGTCCATCATGACCCACCATTTAAGCATATCCATATCCAGAGCGGGTCATTAGCTCAGTTGGTAGAGCAGTGGACTTTTAATCCATTGGTCGATGGTTCGAGTCCATCATGACCCACCATTAGCTTAACCCTGGATATCAGAGCGGGTCATTAGCTCAGTTGGTAGAGCAGTGGACTTTTAATCCATTGGTCGATGGTTCGAGTCCATCATGACCCACCATTAAGCTTAAAATTTCCCGAGCGGGTCATTAGCTCAGTTGGTAGAGCAGTGGACTTTTAATCCATTGGTCGATGGTTCGAGTCCATCATGACCCACCATTTAAGCTTAATCAATTTCCCGAGCGGGTCATTAGCTCAGTTGGTAGAGCAGTGGACTTTTAATCCATTGGTCGATGGTTCGAGTCCATCATGACCCACCACTATTAAGCTAAAAATTTCTTGAGCGGGTCATTAGCTCAGTTGGTAGAGCAGTGGACTTTTAATCCATTGGTCGATGGTTCGAGTCCATCATGACCCACCATTCAAGTCTAAAACTTCCCGAGCGGGTCATTAGCTCAGTTGGTAGAGCAGTGGACTTTTAATCCATTGGTCGATGGTT
>NZ_JAKFZS010000039.1 GCF_021654285.1 Pseudoalteromonas luteoviolacea
AGAAGAGTTATCACCTCTAATAATATTCAATCCGGACTCAAATTCTATTTCATAACCATAATCCAAGCCGTCGTCAGCTAACAGCTTCACTAATAACTTATCAAATTTCATTATTCCACTTCCTTACAGCTTCATTCACCATTTTCTCAGTAATCCCTTTCCCAAGAGCTTTCATTTCCAAGGAGAGTTCAGGCAACAAACCTATCATGTTACTCTTATTCATAAACTCTAAACCTAAATCACTTAATTGAAATGAGCCGTTTGCTAGTCGTAAAATTAGCTTTTCTGAAACCGCAAATTGAAGAGCCATATTTAAAGAGGGGTCTATTCCCCAAACACCCAGAAGTAACTTTTTTTGCTCAGCGGATAACTTAAGAGCCTTGAACCTTTGGCTATCCAATAACGCCCAATTAAGAAGATGTAATTTGAGTAAACTGGCTTTTTTACCTGAACAACATAGTGCTAGAATCATCAAAATTTTTGCAATCTTATACATCGGCCTCAAGTCTGGAATGACAGCAGCCCTTCTTCTATTAAATTCTATTTTACTCATGAGTTAATCCTCATAGGGCACTCTGCTATCCACCTCGCAACCATATGGGTCGTTATCGCATGAAGGTCTTCATATTCAACTTTTGCTAACTGCTGATCTCTATCAAACCTTGAATTAAGCTTTTCTTTCATGCAACTAATAAGCTCTTGAGGAGTTCCTTGCCAAGTAGAAGATTCCTCTTCTACTTCATCTTCAAACTGATTTATAATTTTCAGTATTCTGCTGTACACCTCAGGAGCTTGGATATGAATGCCCTTCAATATTTCATATCCCTTTAAGTATTGCCTTTTAGTTAACTCATTTAGACGTTGATGAGTTTCTTCATTGTAAATCTGATTTATAACACTTCTAACTCTATTTTTACTTTCAATATTATCATCGTATTCAGTAGTTAATACTGGGTCTTTGATAGTGTGATAATTATTATTTGAAAAACTGATTTTTCTACCACCAGCAACCTGTATTTCTCTTATTTCAGAAAGGTATGTATCAATATCATGCACAAGAACTATAAAGTCTTCATCAATAAATGGTAAACCAAAATCTCTAACCATTTTTTCCTTCTTTCTCACGTGTGATAGAATTTCATTTTTTGATACTGTAGGCGTAATAAATATCCATGTCTTGAATTTAGATTCACCAACTCTTTTTAATATTTCTGAGGAATAGGTTTTTAACTTATTTAAATCTTCAGTTATTTTATCTCGCTGCTTTTCATACAATGTATTAGTATCATATTCCTTTTCTGGACAATAACACTGTATGAAAACTCCTTTATCTAAAACAAAACCTTCCACGCCAAAATCACCTGGCGAAGATACCATCTCCTGATACTGTTCATACTTTCTTTTAAAGACTGATTGGATTAACCTTTCCCAACTACCCCCATCCAAATAACCCAAGCTAGTTTGTATCATATTTTTTAAACCTCATAATATCTCTCAACCGCGCAAACGTTACAAACTCATCACTGGCTTCCATGACTGTATACTCTGGGTTTCTTGCCACAAGTAGGTAAGTTATTTCACCTTGCGCATTTATCTTTTTTTGTACATCACGTAATAAAAATTGCTCATCACCTGCGCTATCAAAGCGCTCTATGGCAATGGTGGTATTGGTGATCGAGCCTGCGTTATCGGGTGTGATGCGCTCAAGCAGGAGTAGATCACCGTCTAGAATCGGGTGCTTTCCGCCGTTCATGGAATTGCCGCTGGCGTGCGCCAAGAAGTGTTTTTGAGGGTCGACTTTACCGCAGCCTTCAGGGGCTGGCAGGGTTGTCATATCACTGGTGTCGCCCGTTTTAAAATGACCGCACGCGATTTTTAAATTTGGGAAATATGGCAGCTGAACAATATCGGCCTCATCCGCTGAATTATCGTGAGGTGGGGTATTATCCACTGAGGTTAGTTCAGCGCCTGTTGAACTGTCGTTTTTACCCTCAACCTCTTGATGAATAGTGCTATTTGCTTGCTGTTGTTCAAACTCGGTTAACTTGTCACTTTTACTTTTGAGGTAATTAGCTAGTCGATATTGGCTTAGTTCAAGTATGCAGTCATAAAGCTGCGCTACATCTTGCTCATTAACCTCGATGTTGAGCTTAAACAACGCATCCTCTATGGAAGTATTTACAGGTTGTTCAACCACAAACCAATGATGGTCTTTGCGCTTGTGCGCTGGTTTGGCAATGTCGGTAAACGCATTGATCGGATTGATTAACCAATACTTAAACCAAGCTGCACTGCCTTTGGTTTTACTTTGATCTTTTTTTGCAATGTCTAAAGCACGCAACTGCGGGTAGTGCATCAGCACATCATAACTTTTATCGGCCAATACCTTTAAACTGGGGGGATTTGAAACCCCGTCCAATGCAACAAACGCTTCCAGCAAAATAGCTTTAAAGCATTTGGTCATGGGTGTTTGCTCAACGCCTTTATGTAAGAATGTTTGGAAAGGTGCAAGCCACTGTGAGGTGATGGTTTTGCTAAGCCCTGCGTTTGCTACCAGCTCAAACCAACTGCCTTGCTGTTTGGCTTTTTTAATATCGCCATATTCATGGAAAAATTCGCTGGCACTGGGGCCATGCCCGAGTAGTTCAGTAAGATTCTGATAGTCTTCAAGTGCTGTGGTGCGCTGTGCTTTAGCAAGCTTTTGCCAAAAGTCGGTAATGGCCAAATCGTAATTAATAAAACAGCCATCGGGTAATGTGCAGTTCTGCTCGTTGTGCTTTAGTTTTGTCGCCAATTCCTTGGGTGAATGTGCGCCAAGCAAAGCATAGGGTTTGTTTAAAAAGCTATGGTGATTACCAATAAAATCCATCACCACTAAATGGGTTTTATCAGGGCATCGTCTGAGCCCTCTGCCAAGCTGCTGCAAAAACAAAATTTTGGACTCGCTTGGCCTGAGCATCATCACGGTATCAATGCTTGGGATATCAGTACCTTCATTGAATAAATCAACACTGAATATGACCTGTAGCTTGCCAGATTCCAACTGTGCCAGCGCTTCACAACGCTTGACCTTTGAGTCACCGTGCACTGATGCTGCGCGGATCCCCGCCTGATTAAAGTACTCCGCCATATGATCGGCATGCACTCTGGAAATACAAAACGCCAACGTGCGCGTTTGTGCAAGCTTGTTGTAGTGCTGTAATGCATGCTTGGCTCTTTGCTCTGTGGCAAAGTGATTATCTAAGCTCTTTGGATCAAATTTACCATTTCGCCATGGTATAGCGGTGTAGTCTACGCTTTCATCCCAAATACCGTAGTAATGGAATGGCGCAAGCGTTTCCGCTTCGATGCCTTGCACCATGTTACGCTCATACACGAGGTTATTGTCACACAAGCCCAAAACATCAGCTTGGTCGGTGCGCTCAGGCGTTGCGGTTAAGCCCAGCAAAAACTGCGGGGTAAAATACGACAAAACATTGCGATACATTTTACTGCTCGCATGATGAAATTCATCAATGATGATGTAATCAAAATGCGCCGCAGAGAAGTTAGCTAAATTACTGGTTTTACCAAGTGTTTGTACTGATGCAAACAAGCAATCTGACTCGATGTGTTTAGACTTTGCGTTGTAAAAACCAACTTTGCAGCCAAGTAGATGAGTAAAGGCTTTAGCGGCTTGTGAAAGGATCTCGTCACGATGTGCAACAAACAAGATTTTTTTAGCTTTTACCTTCTGTGCATCCAGTGCCGCGAGCCAAGTTTTTCCCATGCCTGTTGCCAGTACCACAAGACCCCGTTTATAGCCATTGGCTCTGGTTTGGGTGAGCTTTTTTAGTGCAGCTTCCTGCTCTGGCCTTGGTGGGAACACCTCAGGTGACTCTTCATTGATACCTGCACTCACAGCGCGAAATTCAGGTTTAACTCTGCGCTTTTGATACGCTTCAATCCACTGATCAGTTAGGTTGCTCACTTGTGGATGGTTAAATACGGCCTCAAACGCCCGTTTAAATTCAAAAAAGGCATCATCGTTAGTGCTTGGTGACACAGGTAAATAGTCATGCCGAAAAGCCCATTCGAGTCCGCTTGTCAGTGCGACTTCACTAATATTATTCGAGCCAACAAACGCACTGCCCTCATATATTTGACCGTCTTCACCCTGTGTTTTGGTGAAAATGTATGACTTCATATGAAAGCTATCTTGGGGTTTAGTCTCAAATATCCTGATCTCAGCCCCCAAGCTTTGTAGAGATATAAGCGCTTTTAGTGCCTGCGGACAGGTATACCCTAAATAATCAGAGGTAAGTAGTTTTAGGCTGGTGTCATTATTCAGCGCGGTATACAGGGCATCAAACACTAAATTCAGCCCTGAACGCTGAATAAAAGAAACGGAAATCTCTATTTCATCAGCGTGCTCGATAGCTTGCAGCAGCGCAGGAAGGAGCGGATCATCCCCTCCGGTATAGAGTTGTTTTTGGGTGTTTAGTTGATGTGTTCTTCCTTGGTTAAAACTATTCACTTGATTAATCCTTCCTAAGTAAACAATTTAACCAAAGTTCGTTCTCTCGCCCGGGCCGCCTATCTTCAGTCACCCATACTTTGATGGCATCAAGTGAAGGTAGTCCTTCAAGTAACTGCGCTAAGCCTTTTTCATCGAGATCTGAAAAGTGCCGCTCGCCGTGTATTCGTTCACCTTGCCCATGTTTAAATGAGGCGTACATGACCCCCTTGGGCTTGAGTGCTTGTTCAAGGTTTTGCATAACGCGTGGTAAATGTCGATGTTCAACATGCAATAAACTGGCACACGCCCAAATACCATCGAACTCTGCGACGTGATTGAATGATTCAAAGTGTGCGTGTTGCACTGGTTGGTTTAGCAGGTTGGAAGCAATTTCAACGAGCTCAGGACAGGCATCCATCGCGCTTACCTGAAAACCTTGCTTTTTGAATGCCAATGCATCACGGCCACTGCCACATCCTGCATCGAGAATATGCAGCTGCGAATTGGGTTTGTCTTGTAGTGCTTGTAAAAAAGGCGTGTACAGTGGCTGCATATCTACATTCAGAGTAGCATCTGCAAATTCTTGGGCATGTTGACTGTAATAATGGAAAGTAGACTCGGACATCGATCACCTTAAAAAATAATACTCTGCGGTGGCACGTATAGACAATGACTGACTTTGATAGGTCCTGCTACACGCGATTCAAAAATCCTTTAACCGCTTACTTCTAACTCATTGCTATTAACAAATAACTTTGTATTAATTAATTTATAGCTTGCCATCATTTAACACGATTTCCCACACTATTTATAGTGTTTTAGCTCGGATATTCGGGATTTTTTTGAATTTAATGTGACAGAAGCAACATTTAAAATTTAGAAAACTTTTTAATATAACCTTTTTATTCTAAAAGAACCCATTACATGCAATTACATCTATTTTGTTATTTGCATTTATGTTTTGTTTGATGTGTTGAGTTTTCGGGTGAGAATAACAGATATGGGCCCTGAATAGAGTTTCGGGTGACGTAGGGTTAGAACTGAGTGCTCAATTTTAGACATATATAACTCCCAACCTCGTCATTGCGGGCTTGCCCCGCAATCTATTCTTTTAAACAACCTAAATGGTAGGCCCTTTGAGTGAACAGAAAATGGTTCCTGACGTTCGTCAGGATGACGCAGATGAAACTCAGCTTAAGTCTAAACACCCGCCATTGCGGGCTTGCCCCGCAATTCATTCTTTTAAACAATTTCAATAGTCAGCGCTTTGGGTGAGTAGAAAATGGATCCTGACGTTCGTCAGGATGACGGGAGTTGAAACCTGCTTTCTATTTAAACGCCCGCCATTGCGGGCTTGCCCCGCAATCTATTCTTTTAAACAACCTAAATGGTAGGCCCTTTGAGTGAACAGAAAATGGTTCCTGACGTTCGTCAGGATGACGCAGTTTGGATTCTGTTCAAATCTTAACATGCGTCATTGCGGGCTTGCCCCGCAATCTACTCTTTTAAACAACCTGAATGGTTGGCGCTTTGAGTGAGCAGAAAATGGATCCTGACTTTCGTCAGGATGACGCAGTTGGGATTCTGTTTAAATCTAAACATTCGTCATTGTGGGCTTGCCCCGCAATCTATTCTTTTAAACAACCTGAATGTTGGCCCTTTGAGTGAACAACATATGGATCCTGACCTTCGTCAGGATGACGCAGTTGGGATTCTGTTCAAATCTTAACATCCGTCATTGCGGGCTTGCCCCGCAATCCATTTGCTTTATAAAACTAAGTTAATACACAACTGCACGCACTCAACAGAGCTCCATAATCTATTCTCCAATACCATAGCCACCCCCCCCCCCCCATCCAAAAAGCCCACAAATGTGGGCTTGGGTTGATAACCTAATTACCAGATCAGGTTAGTCACATGAAATTATATTGCCGTCTTTGTTATGGCATTGCTGGCTTTGGCCGATTTGCCATACACAGTTATAAGCCACATTGTTTTCCATACAGTGAGTGTATGTGCCATACATGCCATTACCTGGGTTGAAAGACACTTTCCACTCGTAATATGACCAAGGCGTGGTCGAGCGGTTATCTAACCAGCGGTAAAACACCGATGATGAAACTATGTCGTACAAGGCATGGGGCTTTTGGTTTTCTTTATAACTGCGCCAACCGTTTTTAAAGCCTGAGTGCGAGTTATCCATTTCTACTACGGCATCAGCGGCATCAAAATAGGGGTTATCAAAGTTACTGCGCTTATCCACTTTTGACAGCAAACCTTGATAGTCATCTACCCAAGTCGTGCCTTCGCATTTATCTAGTAAGAACATACCTTTGTCATTGCCCTGACCGCACGAACCTTGTGGCGCACTGTCGCCAGTCCAAATGTAATCGCCGTTTTTGCCGCCTTCAATTTTGGCATCATACCCCGTTGAAAGCGCGATGATCACATCGTTTCCTTTACCCCCTTCTTGATCAGAAAACTCACCGTTAGTCACGAGGATATCGTCGCCGTGATTACCCCAGGCTTTGTGCCAGCGCTTGTTGTTCGAATTTCCGTCGCCATCTTCAAATAACGCATCATCGCCGTCGCCGCCATGTAAACGGTCTTCACGGCCTTCGTTACCCGCAAGGTAATCGTCGCCATCATCACCATATAAGGTATCGCTGCCTCTGCCGCCGCTTAGTACATCATGACCATTACCGCCGTACAGTTTATCTGCACCATCTTTACTGTGGTCGCAGTGCGGTGCATCGTAAATATCACCACCATTGGCGTTTTCAAGCACACACCCGCCGCCAATGTAATCATTATCATTACCACCGTACAGTCTATCTTCGCCTTGACCACCCATGATAAGGTCACCGCCGTTGTCACCTAAAATCGTATCGTTGTTGTACGAGCCCAATAATTTGTCATGACCGCTACCGCCGCGGATAGAGTCATTACCATAACCGCCATCCACTTCATCATCGCCATTGTCACCTAAAATGGTGTCGTTACCGCTGTTACCAAAAATCGTATCGTTGTTATTTCCACCGCGAATATAGTCGCTCTGACGACCAGTAGTGATGTGATCGTTACCATCGCCGCCATACACCTTTCGAATGACATTGACATCCTTGCCGTTGTAGGTGTCATTACCACCGTTAAGCACGGCATAAACCTCGTCAATTTGACTCAAATAAAAGTTATCGCAACTGCTACTGTTGCCCACTCTTCGAGTAACCTTTAAATTATCGCCAGACACGCTAAATGTGAACTTTTCACTGCTATTCGTGCCATGAATTTTTAGTGTATCGCCGTCAATGTAAGCGATTGCGCCGTCGCTTAAACCGCCGCAGCCCGCCATCGCATAATTTGACAAACCCAATGCTAAAGCTGCGCAGAGTGTACTTTTTTTAAACATCATTTTATTTCCTCAATATGATTGATATAGAGGCATTTTTAATCCTTTACTTGCCTACTCAAGAGGAAGCTAAAAAGCAAATAAGTAAGAAAAGTGAAGGCGGCCACTCCTAGCCTTTTTTGGCGCCAACGGTATGCATTTTGGCAGCATTTGCCAGTACCAGTTTGCAAAACAGCTTTGCTTTTCGCAAATTGAGACTCTTCGCCTTTGCCTCGTGAAGTTTCGCATTTTGAGAAATAATTTCGCCTTTCTAGGTCTTTGCAATATGCAAAAAGCGCATTTTCATTCGCCATCAAACTGAGGCTAGCATTTCCTTACTCACTGTTTTTTATACGTATAAATTACAAAATAGCCAAATATAGCTAAATTGGAGCTATTCTTGCTTTGATGTTAGTAAATGTAACGACTAGATTGGATTTGCATGACAACACTAGAAGCAAGTAAAACCATCGCGCTACTTGAGAAAAAGCTGCAACGTGCGCTAGCAGGTAAAGCACACGCTGAAGATTTACTCGAGTCCAGAGCTCGCAGCTTATACAAAGCAAATGAAGAACTTTGTGAAGCACTTGAGGCGCTCAAAAAGCAAGAGGTGCAACTAATCCAACAAGAGAAGATGGCTTCTCTGGGGCAGCTTTCTGCTGGTGTTGCACATGAATTAAACACCCCCACAGGCTATGCCAAATCGAATATTGAGACGCTTAAAATGTATCTCATTACTTTGCTGGCGTATCAGGACGATCTTGAAAAAATGGTACCAAACGAGCAGGCAATGTTAGCGCTCAAATCCAGCTACGACGTCGCCATTATTCAAGACGATATTCCAGACTTGATGGATGAATCCTTGTGCGGCCTCAATAAAATTGCGTCAATTGTTACTGAGCTACGCAACTACACACATATCGACAACGAAGAAATGGTACCAGAGGATCTCAACCTAGTCCTCGATCAAGCAATAAATTTGGCTCAGAGCAGCTTTAAACATCACGCGACCTTGAACACCCAGCTAGGAAAATTACCAAAGCTAGTGTGTAGTGGTAACAAGCTGTGCCAAGTGTTTTTAAACTTATTAATCAATGCTGGTCAAGCAATTGAGAAGCTGGGCAGAATTGACATCAGCAGCAGCTTTGATGAGCGACATATTTACGTGACTATTGCCGATGACGGCATGGGGATCTCAGCACAAAATCTACGCAATATATTTGACCCATTTTTTACCACTAAGCCGGTCGGAAAAGGCACCGGATTGGGCCTCTCAATTTCTTATAAAATCATTCAGCAACACAAAGGTAAAATCGCCGTTGAAAGTACAGAAGGTAAAGGTACACGCTTTACCATTAGTCTTCCATTCAAACCGGAGTTTGCATAATGAAAGGTCATATTTTTATGTTACTTGAAGAGTTTGTCACTGAAGTCGCCAGTGAAGAAGTGTTATACGACGCTTTTGAAGCTTGCACATTTGACACAAACACTGCCTTTGTACGAACAGAAAACTACCCTGACGAGCACCTTATTGAATTGGTCGATATCGTCATCAATAAAATAGGTATTACACTCGCACAAGCGCATTTTAGCTTTGGTAAATGGCTTTACCCAAGGCTGTCAGGGTTACTGCCAAAGCATTTCACTGATTACGCACACCCAGCGTATGTGTTGCAACAACTGGATGACTTACATCATATCGAACTTAAAAAGCTCTACCCAGATGCGCTGCCGCCAAAATTCCAATACAAGACGTTATCTTTATTTGAAGCGCAGCTGATTTATACTTCTTCACGTAGAATGTTCGATCTGGTTGAAGGCGTACTGGCTGGCATGGCCGCATACTATGGCGTACAAATCACAGTTACTAAACAGCTAAATTGGCAAGAAAACCCAAACAGTGCAAAGTATTTAATTACTTACGCTAACGGCGTTGAACTTTAAAACCTCAGTATGGGTTAAGCTACCTCTTTCCCAGTATAACGCCTATAAAGCTGAGGTACAGGAAGATACAGCATATTTTCATAGAAAAGAAATAACAACATAATTGGACGTTTATAGAATCAGTTTAATGTGCCGAGGTTAATACCATATCCATAAACAATAGATTTATTAGGTCAATTTTCGTTCTAACCTAATTGTTTTCCTTCGTAATACCCTGATCCGATAATATGGATATGATAAAAGTACTAGCGTTAATGCAACATAATGTAATAGACCAAAAAAGCGGTATACCGGAATAAACACATTGAGATTCAGGAAACCTCTTAGTACTAGCTCAATAAAGTTAATGGTCATAGTGGTGAACAAGATATAAATGCAATACCTTGTAGCAGGCGAATAAACGCAGCGACACAGGGAATGAAGTATGTAAACAGACATTATGCAGGTAAAGCCAAAGCACATTTTAAAAAAATAAAATAGCCGACGTCTCAACATGACTTCCATATCAGCATCTATCAATGCACTGTTAATTGGTTCATCTGTAAATTGCAAAATAAACACAACAAAAAAAGTGATACTCCATGACAAAAAGCGTTTGTCAATCTCACCCTTCCTCTCACAAGGCTTACGGTGTAATTTTATAACCCCCCTAAAAATCAAATCATAAATAAAATATATCAAAGCAAACAAAAGGGAAACTTGAAAGCCACGATGAGCTACGACATTAGCTAATACTGATTCTACATAATATGACAAGTTCTCACTCCAACAGCACCTCCTTGATGAACTTAAATGGATGTTTTTTCTCTAAATAGAGAACAATATAATTTATAAACTTGCAACATTTTAACCTTTTAAGATTTAACCATCCAGATATAATCACTATTTATTCAATTCGTTAACCTTCTTGACGTTTATATCAACTATCCGCACTTAACAAGTTATCATTTATGTGACAAAGTAACAAAAGCTAAAACATTAGAGATAGGGATAGTTATGTTGGATATAGGCAAAGTAACTGAAAAAACAGGTATTAATGCCTCTGCACTGAGATTTTACGAATCAAAAGGCCTTATCAAACCAGCGGGCAGAAAAGGTTTACGGAGGTATTACGCGGATAATATTATAGAACAGCTATCTATTATTGCGCTTGGCCAAACTGCTGGGTTTACTTTGGATGAAATTGCCTCTTTTTTTAGCGGCAAAAGCATTGAGATAGATAGAGATATGCTGCTCCAAAAGTCAAAAGATATCGCATTAAAAATCAGCCGGTTACAAGCAATTGAAGCGGAGCTCATTAAAGTAGCTAACTGTCCGAATTCAAACCACTTTGACTGTCACAATTTTAACAAGTTACTAAATAACTCATTTAACACCACAAAGACCTTTAACAAATTTTAAAATTCTGATAACTTAAATAATGAACTATATATTCAACAAGGAATAATGCAGTGAAATTAAAAATAAATAAAAAAGCAATTAAATCACTCTCTAATGACAGCAAAGCTATCCCAGTAATGCAAACACCAAATATTGCAGGTGGTAATAATCCATTCCCATACACAGTGTTTGAAAAAGGCTGTCGCTGGTTCACTCACATGCAAGTACATACATGTAACAACCCGTACTAATCAATTTTTTTGATTTAAAAGCTCAAACTAAAAATAGTTTGGGCTTTTTTATGGCATAAACAATAGCTTTCTAAGCCTTTGAATCACAAAATTATAAGATAATTATATAGCTTTTATCATTTCATCATATTTACCCTTCCTGCTAATTTTTTGAGTGAAATTAAACTCAAACTTAAAAGGAAGAAGCTATGAAGCTAGTCATTTCTAAAAAGCCACTCAAACGTTTGTTAAACGAACAAGCACTCAGTAATAAACTAACACCTCAAATAGGTGGCGGTTATCCACACTACCCTCCAACTAAGGTAGATGTTGGCTGTAGATGGCACACTAGGCAGTATGCTGAGACATGTCATAATCCAAAATAAACTTTGTTTTATAGTCATCTTGATGCAGCTTTAAACTAAAAATAATAGCTGCATTTTTTAAACCAGAATACATGGAGAGAATATAACTAACGATAATAAAAAGTCACATCCATGTGACTCTGCTTGCTTGGAAGGTATTATTCAAGGTCGTAACTTGAATACCGCAAGTCTAGTCAGAGAATATGCAAATAAAATGGAGGAAAACTTTTTATTTTAAAATACAGTGAGATATGACCAGTATAATTACTGGCCATATAGGATTAATCTGATTACCTAGGTCGCTATACGTTTAAGCTTTGCAATAAACGAAGTCGTGCGCTTTTTTTGCATTAACCAATAACAACTTGGCACAAAGAAAAACGACAATACAGTCGTTAATACGGTGCCACCCGCTATTGCAATTGCAAACGGTGGCCAGAAACTCCCTCCCGCTAAAATTAACGGCAAAAATCCCCCAACAGTTGTGATGGTTGTTGAAGTAATATGCCGAGCACACGTCATCACACCAGTTACAATGTCATCGACGCTACTTGCTTCATTGGCCCTGAGTTCAGATAAAATCACAATAGCTGCATTAATCGCTAGCCCCATTAGACCGAGCAAGCCGATGATCACGGTAAATCCAAATGGGAAGCCCGCGATGTACACACTTAAAATCCCTAACATGGCAGACTGAAAGGCTGTGATGAGGATCAGTCCTGTTGTTGTAAAAGAATTAAAAGTCAGTACCAACACAGTAATCAGTACAACAAAAATCACCCCAACTTTACCCAGCAGACTGCCCACCGCTTGATCTCGCTGCTGAGACTCACCACCGATCTCTAAACGATAACCAACAGGTAAAGTAAACTGCTCTTTTTCAAGTTGAAGTTGGAGATCTTTCAGTACCTTAGCAGGTAATACATCCGCTTGTAAAAATGCTTCAACCACATTTAAACGCTCGCCATTACGACGATGAATGGTACTTTGCTCAGGCACAATATGACTCGTTGCAAATGCCGACAATAATAAAGGCTGGTTGCCCATGATCTCCACATTAGCAAGGCCATCCAGCCCATCGCGATATTGATTATCAAATCTTAAGTTAACAGGTACAGTTTCAGTATCCTCTAGTACACTTGCGACCGTCACGCCTTGAGACTGAGCTTGCAATTGGGCAGCAACACGTTGAGCTTGTGCACCTGCGTGAATTAGTTGCGACTCTTGAGCCAATAACTCAACCTTTGCGGCACCGGACTGCAATGTCGTGCGCGTATGTGTCACTTCAGGGTGTGCAATAACGGTTTGCTTAACCCGCTGGCCTAATTCCGCTAAATTATCGAGATCTGGGCCAAATATTCTAATTTCTATCGGCGCATTAAATGGCGGGCCTTGCTCTAGCTTCCTAACCAAGGTTTGTGCCTCAGGAAATGCGCGATCAAGTTCAACTTGTAAAGTTCGGATCAGTTCATTGGCACGCTCAAAATCTGTCACTTTGACCATGGCCTGAGCGTAGTTTCGCGCGCCTTTGTCTCTTTGCATCAAGTTGTAATAAAAAATTGGAATGTTACGTCCGACCATCCAATCTAAACGCTCGATCCCCTCGTGGTTTAAAATATGCGCATCCATTCTTTTCACCAGTGCTTTGGTCGCATGTATGCTGGCATTGTCGGACAAGCGAATTTCTATATGGAACATATCTCTATCCGCTGGCGGGAAAAACTGCTCCGTCAATTTACCAGCAGAAATAAAACCAATCACTGGGAGCACCATGACACACAGCGCTGTTAAAACGGGCCTATTCAAAGAGCGGCTAAGTAACTGTTCAAAGATCTGACTAAGCCCTTTTAATCTGATCCCTTGTGTTAAAAAGCCTGAACTATTTTGCGCATCAACTTGTACATATTTACCTGCAAATACGGCAATCAAGGTATGCGAAATAAGATAGGAACCTATCAACGCGAAGATAACACTCAGTGCAATGCCGCCAACAAATTCACCTGATGGACCTGGCATGAGCACAATTGGCATAAATGCCAAAATAGTGGTCAGTGTTGAGCTTAATAGTGGTAGCCAAAAATGGTGCACCGCTTTTGACACTGCTTTAATCACAGCCAAACCTTGCTGACGGTATCTCTGTATGGCATCAGTGATCACAATGGCGTTATCAACCATAATACCCAGCGCAACCACTAATCCAGTTACCGAGATCTGATGAATAGGCAGGCCATATATATTCATACAGGCCAAAGTAAACATGACGGTCAAAGGTAGTGCCATACCAACGATAATGGCGGCTCTCAGCCCCAGTGTGACAAATAGTACTGCCAAAATCAGCACAAAACCGAGCAAGATGTTATCTAATAAACTGCCTAATCTGTCCTCTGTGTAACCTTTTTGGTCGAACAGGCTATGCAGTTGGATATTATTTGGCAATGTTTTACTAAATTCGTTTAATAGGGCATCAATCTGATCAGAAAACTTATCAATGCGCACATCAGGGAGCATGCGAATACCCAAGTACGCGCCCGGCAGCCCATCCACCCAGGCAATTTCTTGCTGCGGTTCAACCAAGACACGCTCTACGGTAGCGATATCACTCAACTGTACTTGACCGTAGCGGCTATCACTTTGAATAGGAATCGACGCAATGCGTGGAATGGACTTGAACTCGCCACTCAACTCAACCTGCATTTGAATTTGCGCATTGCTTATCATCCCCGCAGAGACTTTCGCATCCGCATTTTTTACCGCATGCGCTACTTGCTCGAATGATAAGCCAGCTAATTTTAATTTAGCTGGGTCAAGTGTGACTCTCACTTCCTCATTTGCCACACCAAATAAGTGAACCACCTCAACTCCGCTTTGATTACGTAGTTGATTACGAAGCTCTTTGGTGTAGCGATTCACGGCGATTTGTTTGGCCTGCTGCAAAGATAAAGACTCAGTTTCATCCGGCTCTATGGTCAGTGCAACAATTTTGGTATAGGCATATCCCCTATCGTCTTCGAGCAAAGGTGACGAGGCATCTTCTGGCAGTTCTATTTGCACATCAGCAAGCAAGTCTCGCATTCTCGACCACACCGGCGTGCTGTCTGTCACGGCATCTTCAAGTTCAATACTTAATACACTGATCCCGGCACGTGACATTGCAATAAGGTTTTTAATCTCGGACTGTTGCTTTAACTTTTGCTCAATTTTTTCAGTAACTTGAGCCTCGACCCGGGCAGCAGACGCGCCCGGTAAATACGTCGTGACAAAGGCAAAACGGTTGATAATACGGGGATCTTCTGTTCGCGGTAAGCTGCTTAGTGCAGCAAAACCAGACACCAGTAGCAGCGCAATGAGTAACACCTGAAATCGAACGTTTTTGAGCAAAAATGCTATCATTGCTGCTCACCTCGGGTCGCAACCGACTGGACGATATCTACTTTTATATTTGCAGCGACTTTATGTGTCCCGTTGGCTAAAATCTTAGTGCCATTTTCCAAGTCGCCATCTATAAACGCATATTGCCCATCGCTATGTAACACCTCAACCGCTGTCGGTTGTAAATGCCCTTGCTCAATTTGATATATCTGCCAAGTACCACGCGTGCCGTTGGTTAACGCACTCATTGGTACCCAATAGCCTAATTTTTCGCGCTTTTTCGCAATGATCATAGAAGCCATCTGACCAGAAAAAACAACAGCGTCGCTTGGTAAAGAAAAACGCAGTTGTACGGTTCTTGAAATTGGATCTAAATTGGTCCCACCGGAGCGTTTTTGCGCTTGATACACACTACCACCAATCGTAATAGGCATCATCGGCTGTATATTTGATAACAAATTTTGCGGCACGCCGATACGCACTTCTGAATTGCTCTGCTCTAATACTCGTAACGCAATTTGACCGGGCCCCACAACCTCACCTATTGACACCTCACGCATAGCAATAACACCATCAAACGGCGCCTTGAGGTGCGCTTTATCTAACCTTACATCCATGCCTTTCAACTTCACATTAAGCACCTGAATTTCGGCTTTTAATACCGCAATTTGAGAGCGGTTTTGGTCTAGTTGCTGCTGGGCGGAGTAATTCGACTTACTCAACTTTAATAATCGTTCGCTATCTTGCTGCGCCAGTGTGAGTTGGGCTTTGATCTTGTCTAGGTTGGCAAGTAACTCTAGCTTTTCAATTTCAAGTAACTGGGTGTCTTGTTTAGCAAGTATCTGCCCTTTTTTGATAGTGTCGCCTTGATCTGCATACAAAGCCTCTAAAACACCACTAAATTCAAAGCCTATCTCAGCTTCTTGATGTTTAACGACTTGCCCTGTTACCTGACGAAATTGATGAAAGCCAGTTGCTTGCTGCAAACTATAAGCTGCAACTGGCAGCCCTTTTTTCTCAGCACCTTGGTTATCTGCCCATGCCCAGTGCGCATTCATCAACAACATTAAGCCCAATAAAACTCTCATAATGGTTCCTTGCGAATTTCTATACTTTATATACTTGCTGAGCCAGCCTAGAGTTTAGTGCATTGTGTCATATGTATGTAAACTCAAATATAAAGCGTTTAAAACACCTAGAGCGGACGATAAAGGCCCGCTCATCCAATGTTGTCGTACAATCGAAATTAGAATAAATTATCTAAAGTCGTGTTCATTGTACCCTTGTTTGATTTTTATACTAGGCATACTAAATAAATTTCAATTTTATTTTCATATAAGTCTCTGTTAAACCCATCATTGTGTACTTTTCTTACCCATGTTACGTAAAACCCATCGCCACTTTATCAAAGGCAAAGTCGTTTTCAGCTCTCGCAACTGTATTCGTGTCGGATATGAAAAGTAACTACTTTGCTGAGATTGATCCCTCGCTTCCACGTGTTGATACTTCAACAACTCTAATACTTGCGCGTATAAAGCCGGAAAGCAGTTACTCACTTGTCTATCTATCTCCAATAAACATGTCGCACCACTCACCTTTATCGCACTTTGAGCGATCACAGGCCCAGCATCAATCTCTTTATTTTCAACCCAATGTGCAGAAATACCATAATTTTCTTCGTTATAAAGATAACTAAACATGATCGGGAACAAACCTCGGCATTTTGGCAAATATGCTGGGTGAAAATTGACTACACCTTGTGTTGCAGAACCAATGATCTCGTTATGTAAAATTTGGTCAAAATAATAAATACTCAGCAAATCAATACTTTGGTTTTTAACAAGCTCAACCACACCGGCTGAATTAATATCTTTTACCTTGATATACTTAATACCCAGCTCGCTACAGCGCTGTTCAATACTGGGCAACACATCCACACCAAAGCATTTCAACAACGGGCGTATTAGAGATAAAAATACCATTTTCACAAAAAGATACTCTGTGAATCCGTACCCTCTAAAGCGCATATTTTTATACGCTTGCGCTAAAAACCCGCCATTTTTTTTAGAATACGGATCACTGGTGATCACCAGTTTTATCTCATCCTTGTGCGTCTCTAACACCTGAAGGATGGCAGGTTGTGTGGCCATATTTTCAATATTGCACAGCGCTATACGCATTACACCATCTCCAACTCTTGACCATCGAAGTACTGATTCAAAGGCCCATACATGGCATGCTTGGCAGGTGGATGAAAATTAAATGCATGTACTACCTGCGCAATCGTCGCAAAGTATCCATTGTTAATGTAATTAATTCCCCCAACTAAACTCAGCGTATTTTGCGTTACATTCGCTAATACGTCTTGCAAGTGGTAGCGCACACTTAATACTTGTGCCAATGTGTCTTGAGTTTGCTCATTCATGTCTGCTGCGATTGCTTTTAACGATAATGCACATGCTTCTAATTGAATGTGAGCCTGTGCCTTATCTGCACCTTGCAATCTGCCAAGCTCACAAGCACGCTCAACTAAACCACATACCATACCTAAGTATGACGCGCAGGTAATGAGTTCAAACCATACAAAACCGGCGACATGTGACTGATAAGCAGACTTTTCATCTACATTCACTAACATTGAATGCGGCACAAACACGTTTTCTAAAACAACAGCTTCACTTTGGCTAGCTTGTAAAAAAGGTGCTTGCCAAAACTTTTCAACCGAGATCCCCTCGCATGCTTTGTGGATCATGGCAACAGCAAAGTAAGGCTCACCGTCTTTAGGTTCAACTTGCACACTGGCAGTCAATAAATCCATGCAGTGAGCTAAACTACACGGTTTTTTGACGCCTGAAATCACATAACCTTTGTCCACTTCTTTGGCGACAATTGAGCTTTTTAAGATACTTTTACCTATTTGCCCTTCACTGAAAGCAGAAGACACCAATAAGTTTGAACGAGAGATCCCTTCTAACATCAAAGACTCCAGTCCATTACCCACTTTCGCCATTTCTTGCAAAGTCGCAATCGAAAACTGATGCATGCCAACAGCAATTGCTAACGATGGTGATGCGCCACCAATGGCCATTTGCAATTGCACGGCTTGCCAAGCATCCAGACCTTTTCCACCATACTTTTGCTTCACCAAGGTAGGTGCACCACCTGTGTCTCTGAATATATTGATGGCTTGGCTTTTCTCATCTTCTAGCGCGTCAAAGGGGGTTTCGGCCAAATAATTTGCCAATTCTGGCAACGTATCGCGCAGCAAATGCTGCGCGTTTTGGAATGTACTCATGCAACGGCCTCTTGCTGGCTGGCGAATAGCTCGCTCAACATTTGCTCAACATTTTGCTTGATAGCAGATTCCGCAATTGGCTCTAAAATATCCGCAAGCGTTGGGATCCCCATGCAAAAACGCGCATCAAATGTCACTGTGCATTGGCCTTCTGAAAGAGCTTCAATAGACCAAAACCCTTCAAAAATATCTGCATCTCCTTCTATTTGCGTAAATTCAATCTTCAAGTCATTTTTGTTGAATATATCGCGTTCGCGCCACGACATTTTTCCATCGTGAAAATGCACCAACCAAGTTGACTCAGACTCAGTCTCATTAATCTCAGTCACATCAACGGAGATCACCGCCTGACAATGACTTTCAAATGATTTGAAGTCAGCAATTTTCTCAAATGCTTCTACCGCCGATGCATTAACTGTTTGGGTATATTTTACGTCTCTCATGGTATTTCCTTAAATCTTGTCAATTGCGTTTTCAAACGCGGTATAAAGCTGTGCTAACTGCTCGTCAGTTAAAAAAGCACATGGGGTTAAGCGCACCGTAGACGCATTACTTAATGAGTGGCTCGTCAGGATGTTATGATGTAAAAGTGACAAAGTGAGCTGGCCTGCACGAGCAGGACTACCAACATCAATCCCGATCAAAAGCCCCTCACCGCGCACAATGATTTCCTGCGAAGCACTGTTGTTATGTACCGCCGCAATGCTTTTTAATTTGGTTACTATGTTTTGACCTATCTTGGATGCTCGTTCTGCAATTTGATCTTTAAGCAACACATCAATCGTCGCTTCAGCCGCAGCCAACGCAATCGGAGAGCCGCCAAAGGTACTTGAATGCAGCATAAAATCTTTATTTAACGGTGCAAAAGCAGCTTCTGTAGCAACCACAGCTGCGCACGGCACGACACCACCGCTGAGGCCTTTGCCTACCAGCATGACATCCGGCACTATGTTGTGTTTATCAATAGCCCACATACTGCCAGTGCGAGCAAGCCCAGACTGGATTTCATCACAAATAAATAGACCTTTTGATTGCTCACACAACTGCTTGGCAGTATGCAAAAATTCATAGCTCAGGGCATAAACACCGCCCTCGCCTTGAACAGGCTCAGTAATAAAAGCGACAGGCTCTTTGTGTTTAGCAAACGCCGCTTTTAGTGCCGCAACATTGTCTCGTTCGACAAACTCAACATTGTCAAACAGTGGCGCAAATGGCGTGCGAAATTCATCGCGGTGTGTTACCGACAAAGCACCTAGTGACTTTCCATGATAACTGCCCGTTACGGCAATAATATGTTTACACCCATTGGCTCTGGCGAGCTTCAGCCCCAGCTCTGTCGATTCCGCACCAGAATTAGTGAAAAAGGCATATTGGATAGGCTCAGGACAAATATCTACCAGCTTTTTACTGGCAGAAGCCAAATTTGGGCTCACAAGCGTGCGTGAACTCATTGGCATAATGTCTATTTGCGATTTGACGGCCGCCACAACTTGCGGATGTTTGTGTCCCAAAATAAAGACCCCAAACCCACCAAAGTCTAAATAGGTTTTGCCTTTTTCGTCGACAATTTCAGCACAATGAGCACTTTGCTCTATGGGTAAGCTCATCATGCTAGATAAACGTGCTTTTGAGCGGTTACTGTGCGCCTTAAGTAGTTCGAGTGTTTCCTCTCTCACGTCACTGCGCTCCCGAAAGCTCAGTGATCAAAGGATGCTGATGATCATAAGCAACCAAGTTTTTAGCCAGTGTATGGCGTACATCATAGTTGTAACACTCGCCTGCAACCTCAGCTAGATGCGGTACATCAGATTGAAAACCTTCTGACATATCAAGATATTTTAAATAAATAGACGTTTCTTCAAACATACGTTTAAAGCGTTTTGGCAGTGCCGGCATAAATACGGGTTTAACCAACCTCTCAAAGGTGGTTGGGCTCATTAGCTTAGGCGCTTTGAAACGCACATCATAACGTGATGTGATATCATCATCTTCACCTAGTGTAAGCAAGTCGCCTAGTGTTTTAGCCAAGGTGCCCGCGGTTAACCAAAACTCACCTGACAGCTTTTTATCCACTATCGTCAAAATACATTTAGCGACAATATCGCGGGGGATCACATCAACCAATGTGTTCGCATCTCCAGGGACTATCGGGATAACTTCCTTGGTGGCAAGTTTAAGCATGTTATGTAGCCCTTGCTTTTTAGGCATCAAACCCAGTGCGCTGTCGCCAATGATCACAGATGGACGAACAACTGTGATGTTATCGCTGAGGCAAGCTTCTGCTTCGCGTTTGCTTTGCTCATAATTATTAAAATCATGACCATTTCGACCTTTTACAAATGCAGTGCTTATATGGATAAGCGGTACGGTTAACTGCTCAGACAACTGGATGGCGTGTTTAAGACCCGCCACATTTATCCCAGCTAACACATCTGGATCGGCGGTAAAGTCTGTCAGTGCCGCGCTGTGCACGATACAATCTATACCTTCAAGTTGAGCTATTTGCTCATCACTTAAGCCAAAATTGGCTTTACGGATATCACCCTGAATTTGCTGACTTACCCCTTGAGGCAACTCACTAAAAGATCGTTGATTTACTAGAATAACAATCTCATCATTTGGTGATAAAAGCTCTATCATTGAGAGCCCCACGACCCCAGTCGCGCCAGTCAATAAAAATCTACGAGACATAATTACTCCTTAATCAATTTGTGTGTAAAAAGCACGCTATATACTGCAAAGTCCCCCTTACAGGTAATAATGATAATGATTTTCAATTTCAGATCAAACAAATATTTTACTAAATTTTAACTTGCGAGATTCGTTTATGTTAATCACTGCAAATAAAACAGCGCGTTGCGGTGATGTAAGAGAGATTTAACAGGGAAATGTGCACAAAATATTGAAGAGAAGTTTTTGTTGATGAGGATTTACAAAGTGGACCCCACGCTAAGCATCTGATCCACTTGTGATTGTGAGCTTTTACACTAAGGCATTACTTATTAACAATTAAAGTGTAATCACCTGCGCCTGAATATGAATACACAACTATGCGATAGTATCCATTTGCAGCACTATACGAAATTGACTCAACTGATGTAGGTGTTTCTGAGATTGATACTTGTGTCCATCCCCCACCTTGCCAGCGCTCAAGTTTCAAGTCAAAATCAGCATTGCTTGGGCCTGTTAAATCAAGGGATATAGTGCCACCAGCATATTGAAACCAACTACCATTAGGTTGAATTTGCTGTGCTTTATTGCTAAGCGTCCCGCGATAAGTTTCACCTTTAGGCGGCTCAACAACAGACGATTCAACGGTAAACGAAATGGTTTTAGCTGGATCTGAGATACCAGAAATAGAGAGCCCTGAATCAGAGCCATTCCACCAAAGTGAATTAGTCCCTTTTGAAGATAAACTGTTTGGATATAATTTACTAAACTCCCCATTTGCTATAAATAGGTCGGTACCGTCACCTCTATTGCGCTTATTCTCAGGGTCACGATTGCCATCAGCATGTTCCATTTGGATATAAGGGTACCACTCATTAGAGTTGCTTCCTCTCGAATCGACATGCCATATCGCTAATCCCTGACCGGGCTGTTCAGAGTTTTGACCTGATTGGTGGATAGCTTCGATATAAAATGCCTCGTTACGATTACTTGGATTGGTCCATTTATAGGATGTATGCGCACCTGAGGTATGCGTAAGCACCCCTTTTGGTGCATTCTGATCGACCGCAGGGTTTAACTCAGTCACGGTATCCCATCCAGCAATTGCTCTGAAATGTGCAACAGGCGGGGTCGGTTTAAATTTATTCGTTGTGCCAATCGCACCAAATCCCATAACACCATAACTAGCAACAGAGCCATGAGAACTGCCATCGTAATCGTATAGATCAGGCCAATTAGTGATCAAGTGCCCCGACTCATGCACAAATGTACCTATGGATAAACTGGCACGCATATCCGTAATTTGATATCGGTCAGTACACACGCCATCGGCACAAAATCTTGGGCTCAACCTCGCCATATGCGGCCACAGCCCTTTTGACCATGAGCTATCTGAATTACCCGCGTAAAAAATATTGAGGCCGCGTATTTGATTGCTGCTATTGGTAGATAATGTTGAAAAATCAAACCCCTGTTGGTATTCAAGCCAATCTAACGCTTCTTTAATCAATTCTTGAGAGCGTACAGTCGAACTTAAACTTGAGTCTGCATAATAGGCTTTATTTTTTTTTGCAGTGTAATATGCAGTAACTGTATTAGTGTAATCTAACTTGTTATCAGATACCTCAAGAAAGTAACCTCGAACAGATTGGGCATTGCCAAATTCGGTGTAGTTTTGATCATTCAAAAAGCGTTCAACCTGAGATTTCGTGATGCTGCCGCGCTCATCAGGAAAATCAATAATAATGGTTAACCCTTTGATCTGACCAGTTACTTGAGTTTCAACGTTGGCACTTTGTGTACTCAATAAAAGCGGGCTTTCAATCGCGGGTAATAACTCATCTTGCTTTTGAATAACCAAATTTTGAATGGCCTCTGCAGATAAGCCAGCCTGTGTGGTGATGTCAAAGTGTGTAACCTGCTCTCCTATATGTCCTTTATCAGATACAAGGATACCGAGTGACTCAATATCAGTGCCAGCTTTATTGACTAACGCATACGACAAACCACCTAAGCTTTTATCGTAAACAACTAACCTACCATCATGTGCTCTTTGCTCTGCATAGTAGGTGTTGCCATGTAGAGTAATGGATACAACCTCTCCATTTGGTTGAGTATATTGATATGTCTCATTGTGGTATGGAATCGCGGCGTAAGATAAGGTGGGTGCGATTAAAGATGACAATATCGCTACGTGTTTAATTAACTTCATTATAGTTTCCTTTACATATTTTCCGAAATAGGAAACTAAATTATTAATCAAAATTTAACCAATGACAATTTATATTAACGATTGAAATAGTGATTTTTTGCAATTATTCTAGTTGTGCAAAGTCTTTCCAGCTTGACCCGAATGCCATTGGGTTCTTGTACTGACTTGATATCCGGTGTTTTTTCAAGTTGACTAAGAAGTGTGCTGCGTAATCTATCGTTTTGAAATAAACTCGAATAATAAGCCAAAGACGGCCCTAGTTCACTCTTAAGCAATAGTGGGATTGTATCAATTAACGTTGAGATTCTCTTTTCAGATAAAGGAGTATCATAATTCAGGTGCTCATTGAGATAAGTTTGCCACATGAAAAAAAACTTAAACATATCTTGCCCGCTCTGCTTCACTTCTAACGCAACAGATGAGCGGTAGCGTTCAAAACTCGGCCAATCGCCTAAAAATATTTGGGTATTTAGCAAATTAAGTCCGGTACCGGCCGCATAACCCGACTGCCCAACTTCTGAATGATAACGAAATGCTCGAATATACATAAGTTGAGCATGACGATATTTCTTTTGATCAAAATAAATATTACCCAAGTTATTTTTTATATTGGCAACTATTTCCCTGTCTTCGGCGAGCATCAAAGATTCATTCAAAATATTTTGCGCTTTTGCTGGCTGCCCACTGTATCGATACACCACAGCCATGTTATTCGCCACTCTGGCAAACTCTTTTGGATCAGCAGCATAAGATATAGCACACTCGTTTAAGATCTCTGCATAGGCATAGTCGTGAATTCGCCTGTGATAAATGGCGACAGCGGTTACAATATCAAGTTCAGCCCCCTCAACCGTTTCTTTCCACGGGTCACTTTCAAGCACAGCCACAATATGCTGGACAACATCTGCATCATTTACTCGGACACCCGCCTCTAAACCAGCAAGATATAAATCAAGTAGCCCTCGGCTTGGCTTTTTAGGCAACCTAGACTTTACAGTACGAAAAACCTGCGCGGCGTGCTGCGGATTTTTACTATTGAGTTCTTTTAATTGATTGAGGGTCATGAACATTTCGCTCGGCGACATCACAACAACCACAGATAACCAAAATGCTATAAACATAATGCCAGTATTTTATTTCAGTCCCGTCTAAGCATGGTATAGAACATAATGAAATCCAAGTTAAGTTAAAATTTACCTAGTACTGCAGCGCTTGTCTGAATGCCAGTTAAGAGCCAATAAATCAGATACTCAAAGCTGTAGAATCAAGGCCGATAAAAACAATTATTTAACAAAAAGAAATTAAAAAACACTCTACATATAAATAGATAAAACAAAAACCACTTTAAATCATAAACTTAAAAACACGCAAATTTTACCCATTAAAGGTAAAAAACACAACAAACCTACAAACCTAATACATAGTCAGCTGTAATTGTTAGGTTTTTAATTTGCGTATGAATAAACGCATAAAAGTGCAATATTTATAAACAAAAAATACAAAATTAATACAAGTACAAATTTTTGCACCAAAATAGTTTACATTTTGAATACATCCATGTAGGATGAAGTTGTTCCTTTGGAGACACCACTTAATTAAGTGGCTCCTAGAACTCCCGAGAAGTAGAGCTTACTGATAAGGATGTTGGTTTATTGGGTATTTCCTTGGCAAAGTTTATTGCTATTGGAGATTGGGCAGGCGTTTGGCCTGCCTTTTTTTTGTCTTTTTTATAGGTAAGATGCCCAAAAGTTCACGCTTGTACGTATCACTTGGTATAATAAATTGGTACTTACACCTATGGAAAATATAATGTTACGCCAACCGTTATCTGTCCTTGTCGTTATTTACAATCAAAGTAAGCAATTTTTAATTTTACAAAGAAAAGATGACCCTGATTTTTGGCAGTCTGTAACAGGCGGTATAGACAGAGGGGAAGAGCCGCTCACTACAGCGTATCGAGAATTAAAAGAAGAAACCGGTATAGACGCCCATGCTTTGGGCATCAAAATTAAGCAACATAACAGCATCAATCAGTATGAGATCAGGCCTCAATGGCGCCACCGGTATGAAAGCAACGCCAAAATAAACTCAGAACATGTGTTTAGTGTTTGCGTCCCGAATGATGTGCAAGTCACCTTGTGTGATGAAGAACACACTGACTATATTTGGCTAAACCAACAAAGCGCAGCCAACAAAGTGTGGTCGGCGAGTAACAAAAAAGAAATCCTTGCTATCTAAAACGCGTTATCAGCCTACTCATCATTAAATAGGCTTAAATAGTAGAGTTTGCCATCTTGTATGCACACGACCTTGCGCATCAGGCTCTTGAGCAGTGGTGAGCTCTAACTCGAGATCTGCACTGTGCGCCATGATAGATAATGTGTCGATGTCTATATTCGTCAACCCACGCTCTTTCAGATGCGCACTGTCATTACAGTGCCTTAGTTTCACTATCAATAACCCTTGAGGTTTAAGCAACTGCCTAATTGTTAAGAGTGCTTGAACACAAGCGCTATCATCTAGATAGTTAAAAACTGAGCTGACCAAAATCACATCAAATGCTTCAAATTTCTTTTTTACCTCGTATAGGCATGGCAACTCATCTCTAAGCCATACAATGGGTAAATCTCTCGTGTAAGCTTGACCTAACCTATTGATTGAACTGACGGGTTCTACTGCAACAACTTCGGCGCCTTGGCTCTGTTCGACTATGAATTTTGCATCCCTGCCCGCACCAGCACCAATATCCAGAAATTGTAACTTTTGCCGGTTAAAATAAGGCGTTAGATGAGTTAGCCAATTTGCATGCAATGATTCGAAACTGTCTGACTGATAGAGCTTGGCTAACTTAAGTGCATTCTGCTCGTAGTACTGCGCGGTCAATGTCGATACCTCAAAAAATATGTTCTGCTGTAGTATCTAGGATAGGTAATTTTTATAACAAAATAATGACAAACAAGCGCGTACACTTGTTATTTTCTGCAGAAAAATAAGTATAACTACATCAGCCTAAACAGTTAAATTTAACTCTTACCGACATCGTGTTATGGTATAGATAAGACTATTAATAAGGAATGTAACTTTATGGATCCAGTCACGACAATACTGAACTTTTTGTTCACCATCGAAGCTGTACTGCTAATTTTTGTCATTTTTATCTTAAAAGGTTCAATTAAATTTGTACCGCAAAATCGCGCTTGGATAATTGAACGTTTTGGTAAATATCAATCAACCAAAGAAGCCGGTTTAAATTTTATTATCCCTTTTATCGATCAAGTTGCTGCCGATAGAAGCTTGAAAGAGCAAGCGACCGATGTGCCTTCTCAATCAGCGATCACCCGCGACAACATCTCGCTTGTGGTTGACGGGGTACTCTACTTCAGAGTCCTTGATCCATACAAAGCAACGTATGGTGTTGATGACTATGTTTTTGCGGTTACTCAATTAGCACAAACAACCATGCGTAGTGAGCTAGGTAAAATGGAGCTGGACAAGACGTTTGAAGAACGTGACATGCTCAATACCAATATTGTAACAGCTATCAATGCAGCGTCTGAACCTTGGGGTATTCAAGTCCTTCGTTATGAAATTAAAGATATTGTGCCACCAAATTCTGTGATGGAAGCCATGGAAGCGCAAATGAAAGCTGAACGTGTAAAGCGTGCGCAAATTTTAGAATCTGAAGGCGACCGTCAAGCCGAAATCAATGTTGCTGAGGGTAAAAAACAAGCACAAGTATTAGCCGCAGAGGCTGAAAAAGCCGAGCAAATTCTCAAAGCAGAAGGTGAAGCAAAAGCCATCATAGCCGTTGCAGAAGCACAAGCTGATGCACTTAAAAAAGTCGGTGAGGCAGCCAATACTGAAGAAGGCCAAAAAGCGATTCAACTAGACTTAGCTACCAAGGCAATCTCTGCGAAAGAAGCCATCGCGAAAGAGTCTTCCGTCGTGTTACTTCCTGACAATGGCACTGATGCAAGCTCTCTTGTAGCGCAAGGTATGTCTATAATTAACACATTAAATAGCAAGAAAAATGGGTAAGTTATGACGTTTATAACTGACAATCTACCCCAAGCACTGATCATCTTTGGCCTAGTTGCACTTTGCATTGAAGTCATTGTCTTGGGGTTTGCAACCTTTGTGCTGTTTTTCTTAGGTTTGTCCCTTATCACCAGTGGCGTATTCATGTACTTTGGGCTCGTTGAGCCAAGTTTGTTAAATGCCGCATGGATAAATGGTGTGCTGACAGCCTTGCTTGCTGGTGTGTTATGGAAACCACTAAAAGCAATGCAGTCACAACAAGATAGCAAAAAAGTAGACAGTGACTTTGCGGATATTAGTTTTACGCTAGAGCAAGACTTGAATAATGAAAGCCCAGCCTTTTATCAATATTCAGGTATTCAATGGCAATTGAAAAGTAAAACGGAAATTGAAAAAGGCGTGCAAGTGAAAGTCGTCGAAAAATCTGTAGGCGTTCTTTGGGTCGCACCTGCTGAATAATATTACGCTACTGAATAACGCAAAAAACATCGCCCACTTATTGTGGGCGTTTTTATTTATTTAACAGCAAAGCACTCAATCACCAGCAGCGCGTTGTCTTGAAATTTAGTGTATCTAAGCCCGTAAACACATAATGCTGGGCACTTTACCAAGCCGCAGCATTATCTCGACCATAAATTATCTTCAGGGCTTATTTTTAATAATTATTTTCTCAGCTCTATTTAGAGACTATTAAAGATAATTCTAACTCGCTTTAGGTAAACTCATAATCCCGGATAAATCACACTCAACATAAAAGTCACAGCCAAAAACGAGAATTAGCTCATAAGCAAGATCTAAAGTCATAATCGTTTTACCACTCTCAAAATTGCTGATAGTCGCCTGATCGACACCCAGAATATTACCCAGCTGCCTTTGCGTTAAGTTTTTACTTTTTCTTAATCGACGAATTGATTTTTGCATATTAGTTTTAAACTGCGAAACACGCATTTGCCTAACAGGCCTGTTGTGTATAAAGCTTTTATTCGTTTTGGTGTTAGATTCGATAACATATTCAAGGGCCATGATGATTTCCTTTCAAACCTTATAAAATAATGAATAAACATAATTTAACAGAACCCGTGTTCCAGAATCTGGACAACTTACTCGTAATTACCACAACCAACATTTGTTGATAAAACAAACACAGAAAGTTAATATGCATTTAATTATTAAAGTGGCGTTTAGGTTATGGATGAAATTGACCCGTTTAAATTCGGGGAAAAGCTGAGGCACTTTGTAAGGAAAGAACTCATTGCAAAACAAGGCTCTGTTTCAAAAGGCTGCAAAAAAGCGGGTGTATCACGCAGTACAATGAACAACTATTTGAATGGGACTTCTGAGTTTCCTCAAAGCGTGTTAACTAAGTTACACAATGGGTGTAAGATAGATGTGTATGGTTTTTTGGCCTCCATGGCTGGAGTTGCTGGAAAATACAATAATGCTTGTATCAAAAAAGACCCCGAATTTGAGGCCTCTGATGAAAAACATGAAAATAAACCACAAACACCTGATCAGAAATAAAAGTCAGCTAAAACAGGTTTGTGCTGGCAGAAACCCAGGTAAAGGCTCTGGACCTAGACAGCAAAGCGTAGCCATTGACTACCCGTCAGTAACGATTATTCCAGATGATTTCCAAGGAGGTTGAGTGAAACCATTTACCAAGTTATTGCTTATCTTTATCGCGGTTGCTTTTGCCATTTACAACATGAAATCGCCAACTTATGAAGGAAGTATATTTATAGCCTGTTTGGCTTTTGCTTCTTATAAAACGGCTCATGGCTGGAGTTGCTGGAAAATACAATAACGCTTGTATCGAAAAAAAACCGAACTAGAGACCTCTAATGAAAAACATGAAAATAAAACAACCGATTAATAATAATGATCAACTTAAACAGGTTTATGCTGCTGGAATGACCTCCGGTAAAGGCTCAACGCCTAGGCAACAAAGCGTAACCATTAACTATTCGCCAATAATAATTATTCCAGATGAGTTCCAAGGAGGTTGAGTGAAACCATTTACCACGCTATTGCTTATCTTTATCGCGGTTGGTTTTGCCATTTACAGCATGAAAACGCCTATTTATGAAGGAAGTATATTTATAGCTTGTTTGGCTTTTGCTTTTTATAAAACGGCTCATGGCTGGAGTTGCTGGAAAATACAATAACGCTTGTATCGAAAAAGAACCCGAATTAGAGGCCTCTGATGAAAAACATGAAAATAAAACGAAAACACCTGATTAACAATAACGAGCAACTTAAACAGATATGTGCAGGAGTTAATACAGGTAAAGGCTCTGCACCTAAACAGCAAAGCGTAGCCATTGACTACCCGTCAGTAACGATTATTCCAGATGATTTCCAAGGAGGTTGAGTGAAACCATTTACCAAGTTATTGCTTATCTTTATCGCGGTTGCTTTTGCCATTTACAACATGAAATCGCCAACTTATGAGTCAACCATATTTATAGCCTGTTTGGCTTTTGCTTTTTTTAAAACGACTCATTTGCCAAAAATGAGTGTATTCATTTTGTATATTTTAATATTGACGATAATGGAGCTTATAGCAGCAAGCCTATTAGATAACTTTGTCTACGGGCAGTATACAGGCTTTACGGAAAACACCTGGTATTTTTCCACTTCAATCGTATTCGATGTATGCCTTTGTTTATACTGCAGAAAATCTGCCATTTATTTTTTAAGAGAAGAACCAAAGCTATTTGATATGGCAAACAGCTTATTTTATGTGTTTATGCTTTACCTCTTTGTAGACTTATACGCATTAGGTGAAAACTTCGTACGTAATTTGGATAAGCTTGGGTTCCCAGAAGAACAAGTAAGCCACCTTTGGGGAGTCACACATATGTATTACAATATTGAAATTTACAAATCTATTTTAATTGGTTTAGCTGGCATTTGTTTGTTCGCCAGTGTATATGCTCACCGCTAAGAAGAAGCACTCTCAGTTGAAAAAGAGTGAAACTAACTAAAAAACACGATTAGCTCTTATTTTATTTCTGAGTTGATGATTATTTTAATAGAGAATGGCATCACATTAAGTTTACCGAATAATCCACTTCAAAGGCGCAATTTTTGCGCCTTAAAAAAGCATGAAGGACTAACTATGCAAAACGCAAAAATAAAGCAACAAAAACAGCCAATTAATAATAAAAAGCTACTCATACAGATCTTTGCAGGCAGTAATTCAAGTAAAGGTTCTGACCCTAGACAGCAACGCGTTGGCGAATACATCCCTGCAAAATAACCTTCTACACATTGCCCACTCATTGTGGGCGTTTTAGTTTATTTAACTGTAAATCGTTCAATCGCCAGTAGCGCATTGTCTTGAAATTGTGGGTTATCTACATGATGCTGCGCACCAAGTGCGCCTGTTAGTCCTTTTTTACTGGCGTAAAACCGACCTGACTCTAAATTTGCATCAAATATCGCCGTTAAGTAACGCGCTGCGCCTGTCTCAACTCGGTGCACTTTGCCAAGCCACAACATGACTTGCATCATGCCTTTCATTGCATACTGTTTGATAAACGGAAGTGTGTTAAACCCTTCAGTGCCTTTGGTCGCAGCTGGGCTCATGGTTACAAACCTAACATGAGGGTGACGCCTCGCCATTGCCGACATCCACAGCGCGCCCATGTATTTGATTGGGCCATAATGTGCTGTGGCATCTTGGTTTTTTGCAAACGCAGAGCCATCACAGATACGCATAAACTCCTCAACAGATGAAGTGCTTAAGTTAGGTCTGGGCATGCCCATTTCGGGTACTCCTCTGGCAGCCTCAGAGCCTGCATAAACAGCGACTTGTGTCAGCTTGCCACACTTTAAAAGCCTCTCTGTTAGTACGCTATGGCCAAGTAAATTCACCGCGAAGATCTCTGTCACGCCAGCACTATTAATTGCCGAAAAACGCTTACCCCCTGTGCCACCAGCGTTCATAATGAGCGCATCTACACTCTGCGGTAAATCATGTACAGCGCGCTCAACAGAAGCGATGTCACTGACGTCTATTTCGAGCACCTCAAAAATATTCCGCCCTGTGATTTGCTCCAGTTCTTGTTGCGCCACAGCGGCTTTGTGTTTATCTCGACAGCCTAAATAAACCACTTCGACCTCTGGGCGTGCTGCTAGCTGTAAAGCCGCTTCTTTACCTAAACCTGCGTTTGCACCTGTAATTAAAACACGCTTAATCATAATAACCCCTTTTCATTTAACAACATCAAAACTCAATGTGGCTAGATTAAATGAAGCGCGAAAAGCACTTTTGATATTTTTTGCTGTATTTAAAATTCAGGCATAAAAAAGCCTGATAAATCAGGCTTTGGGTTTTATTGGAATATTTAAGTAAATCTTATTGTTTGGATCTGCATCGTTAAAATTTGCAGGCAGTAATTCAAAATCGGGCTTATTAGCGTACTCATACTTACTTTTTGGCAACCAACTACCCCAAATATAACGCAAGGTTTCTTCCATTTTTGCAATCGGTCCTATGTGAGTGAAGCGCGCGTAGGTTTGTGCAGCTAATTCACGGGTTATCAAACCCTCTGGGACATCATCAAAGTTTTCAACTTGTGCTGAGCAAATATAAACAAACCGAGTTACCTCTTCCGACTCTTCATAATTTTCATAAATGCCAAAAAAGTCACTGCCAACACGATTAGGGATTTTATCCCGATAGGGTCTAAACCCTGACCATAACTTAGGTAGGCTTAAGTCTCCATCATCATACTGAGTGGCGATGCCAACAATTTTCATCGCAGCTTGCTCGATTATCTCAGGCTCCATACTTAAGTTGTTTTGTAAAAAAGCGAGATCTTCTTGGCTTACCGGCTTTTTATATAACAACCTAAACGGCTCATTTATTTTGCGATATTGCGCTGGCGTCATATCAAATAAGGCCTTAAACGCGCGGGTAAATGCCTCTTGTGATTCAAACTGGCACTCTATGGCCAAGTCTAAAATACCGACATCGTCCATGAGTAATCGTTTTGCAGCAAGCGTTAAACGCCTTTTGCGTAAGTACTCTTTTGGTGTATCTCCAACCAAAGCTTTAAACACCCTACTGTAATGGTAAGTTGAATAATGAGCGGACGTCGCTATTTCATGCACACTGATTTTGTCGTATAGATGCGCTTCTATGTACTCAATACTTTTAAAAAATCGGTCCATCTCATACCTCATTAATAATAATTACGCTTGTGCCGTATTTGCTTTGAGCACATGTGACTCAGCATACCTTTTAAGACCTTTGAGTAGTTTGCCAAACGCCACGGGAAATACCAGCCTTAACAATGGGTAAAATGGATAAGCAAATAATTTAAGCACAGGGGAAGCAACCCAAATTACTTCTGCTTGGTTTGGACCAAGTGCACGCACAGACATGGATACATGGTTTTGCTTAATTGGCACAATTTTAGGGTTATTTACGGGCAACACATCAAATGCCAATTGCTTTTTTTGCTCATTAAAGTCGGTGATAACTTCTTTGACTTTCGCGCCATTAGGATCGGCGTTTAAATCACAAATACGCCCTTCCATCGGTGCACCTGTTTTGCTATTGCCACGACCCATTGCCACAGAGTTAGGAATAGGTCCCATCCATAAGTGGGCTTTATCAAACTCATGGGCAATCAAATGCCAAACTTGCTCTGCGGATTTATTGATGATGATTTTTTTAGTTACTTTCATAAGTACACCTGTGTATGTTGCGTTGATAGGTGTACTTTAAAAAATACCGACTGTGTTTTTTTGATATTTCTTGCTGTATCGACTCACTAAAATAGCAAAAACAAAAAACCTACCCTTTATGCAAAAGGTAGGCTTATGTAAAATTGCTTTAAATCGCCTTTAATCTAACAAGTCATTCGAATTGATAAACGCAGACAGTTTATTCGCGATATCAGTATGTTCTGCCTCAGTCGGATGCCAAATACACCCCTCTAATGGCGATGAAAAAGTGTGCGAGTACAACTTATCAATCCCCTGCTCTTCAAGCTTGGCTTTTGCCTCTAATGTAGCAGGAATAATGAAATCATAGGGGTAAGCGGGTCTTGGCATAAATATAATGGGTGCATTCGGGTAACGATAACGTACCTTATTGACGAACTCGACCATGGTAGAGATCCAGTCCGCTTTGACTTCTTCAATGGTTGCCCACGGTTCATGAGGCTGCGGATCTGTACTGAAATCGTTCGTGCCCACCTCAATCACAACCAAATCAGGATGTGTATCTTCATAAGCTTTATTATCGCCAAATACCGCTGAGACTTTGTCTAAATAAGTACGAAGGTCATGATGCGGATCGTTACCGCTCCAATTTCGAATTAAGCCCAGCCCTGAATAAGATACTTGTGTGAAGCTGGCTTCAAGCATAGATGCTGTCAAATAAGGAAAAGCCACTCTAGCATTACTGCTATCAACTATCTCCTGCCAAGTGCACTGGCGTTTAGTAGACTCACTGCCAAAACCAGCACTAATTGAGTCTCCGACAAATAAAATATGTGGTTGCTGCTGCCAAATCCCCTCTAAACGGCCATCCGTTGAAAAGCTGAGTATTTTGGTATTGTTACCATAGTTTTCCCAACGTTTGACGATTTCAATCTCGACCATTTTGGCTTCTTGCTGTGTAAAAACAACATGCTCTTCAAAATTGCCATTTGCATTGGTCACAATTTTTTTATGTAGCTGACCGTCCACCAATACATCAAACTGATCGCCATAACCTGCTAATGTCACCTTCAGTGATTTGCCTACCAACTTAGTTTTGAGTTGCGTGCCCGGCCAGTTAAACTCAACCTGACCTTTACTATAATGCTTGCTGACTCGCCCTTCATAAACAATGGCATGGTGCGTCGCTTGATAGCTTTTTGCAAACGCGGTGCTGGACAACAGCGCACTGCTGCAACTGAGAAAAGCCACCAACAGTGATAACTTAATAGATATTAACCTTAACATGTGTCATTCCTTAATTTAGTTTGTATCCGAGACTGTATTTCAACATTACATATCAACATGCAATGCACACAGTGCCCGCCAAATTAGTCACGCATTAAGTACCACCCTCAAATACAGCCTATTTCATTTGAAAAAAACTCATACAGCAAACATCTGTTCACAATTCGACCTAGTCACTATTGTATGCACAAGTGCAATAATCTTAAAATACAATCATTCTCATTTTAGAAGACACAGATCTGTGAACAACCGTATTTTAGTCGTAGAAGACGACATTACTCTCAACCAGCAAGTTTGCGCCCTACTTAATAACAGAGGCTATCAGGTAGACTGTCTTCATGATGGAGAACAAGGACTTAGCCAAGCACTCGCAGTAGATTACGACCTCATTATCTTAGATATTCGCTTGCCGAGCATGGAAGGCTATGAAATTTTGGCCCAGTTAAGAAAAATTAAACACACGCCTGTGTTGATTTTATCCGCCTGTGGTGCTGAGCAAGAACGTATAAAGGGCTTAAGCTTGGGCGCGGATGACTATTTATCTAAGCCCTTTAACCTTGATGAACTGGTATTACGCATCGAAGCCATTTTACGACGTGTTCATGCTAGCCACACACAAGCGCAAACGCCCTTTGAAATTACGTTGTCTGACCTACATTTAGACAGACAAAAACAGCTTGCTGCCTATAACACAGAGCCGCTAGACATTACTGCCATTCAATTTAAGTTGTTATGGCAGTTAGCACACAACCATAAAGAGACACTCAGTAAAGCGTTTTTATATCAAAGCGTGCTTGAACGTCAATTCAGCCGATATGACCGTAGTTTAGATATGCACCTGAGCCGCTTGCGTAAGAAGCTCGTTGCAGTAGGGCTCAGCCCAGAGTCTATCACCACAGTGCATGGCAAAGGGTATCGTTTGCATGTTCAATCTTAGAGCATCATATTTTTTACGCCTGTGTGCGTTGGTTATTGCAGGATCTTTATTGCTCTTTGCTGTGATTGACTACTTGGTCAATCACACTGAGTTTAGGATGAGCCAAATTAAAGTAGCGCATCAGCAAGAGCTCATCGCACTGGGCAAGCAAGCGGAGCAATTATATTTGTCAGGAGACATGGCTGCACTCAGTAAATATGTAAAAAACATAGAGCGAGACCATGATACTTGGGCTGCGGTGGTACAGCGCGAACTGACGCCACTGGCAGGCACGCAGCTTCAACAGTACTACCTAGACGAGTTTACACTTGGTCGTGATGTAAGATGGAAAATCCACTTATACTTTGCTCGTAACCCTGTCATGGACATTCCGTTTGCAGATGACAAAACCCACTTTTTGATCCAGTTACCCAGTCACATGCGCCCGGGTAATTATTGGCAAATTGCCTATATTTTGCTGCAATTTTGTGTACCTTTTTTAGTCTTAACCGGTATTTGCTGGCTGTTATATCGCGCCATTATGAAGCCACTCAAACAACTAGAGCAAAGCACCCGCGCTTTTGCCGATGGAGACTTAGATAGCCGTATTGGCGACAAAATCTCTAGTCGCGATGCCGAGTTTACGCAAATTGCAGCCACCTTTGACAAAATGGCTAACTGCACCGCCAATACCATTCGCGCACAAAGGCAGTTTATTGCTGATTTTTCTCATGAAATTCGCACACCGATCGCGCGTATTGAAACCGCGCTGGAGTGCCATAAATCAGGCTTAGATCAACAAGATATGCTCAATCGCGTGACCAAAAACACCCATACCATGCGAGAACTTGCGGAGAACACCTTAACACTCACTTGGCTCGAAAATGAACGCTTCTGCCCACATACAGATACCGAAAACACCCCTTTTGATTTGGTCGACTTAATTGACTGTATTGCTGAAGAGGTGAAGTTCGAAGCCCCTCATTTACAAATTAACCTAGAATTGCCCGACTCCAAAACGCTTAATACTGATGCCAGAGTCCTTGGCCAAGTCATTGAGAATGTATTAAGAAATGCCAGCCGCTTTGCAGAGAGCCGCATCTTAGTGACGCTCGACAATACCACCATTCAAATCATTGATGATGGACCCGGTGTGTCAGACAATGAACTGACTGATATTTTCAAACCCTTCTATCGCAGCCACGGCTATTCACATACGCAGCCCGATAGTGATTCATTCGGTTTGGGGCTTGCTCTTTGCAAACGCCAAATGGAGCGACTCAACGGGCAGATATACGCACAAAACAATTCAGATTCAGGGCTGTGTATCGTCATAGCACTTTAACGATGGTTTTTTAGTCCCTATTACATGCCAATATGTCACTGTAAATGTAACAGTTGTAAAAGTGCTTTGTTTTGGGACAGAACCATGAATAATACACGCGTATTGATAACTATTTTCATTTAAGATAAAGGAACACACCAATGCAGTTTGGTTTTTCTCGCACATCTATCGCCCTTGCTGTCGCTGCAGCAACATTCGCGTCTCCCGCTACTTTGGCAGACAATCAACAGCAAAAGATTGAAATCATCGAAGTTCATGGAAAAGTCTCTGACGCCGATATGATCATTGACCAAACTGATCTAACCCAGTTACAAGCCAACGACTTATCTGACATTTTTAGATCTTTACCACAAGTGTCTGTGGGTGGCTCAAACCCAGTCGCACAGAAAATTTACGTGCGCGGCCTTGAAGACACCATGCTTAATGTCAGTATTGATGGCGCATTACAAGCAGGCTACTTATTCCACCACCAAGGTCGTTTATCTATTGAGCCTGAGCTTTTGAAGCAAGTTGATGTTGTTGCTGGTGCTGGTGATGCAACTTCGGGGTCAGGTGCACTTGGTGGCGCACTGAGATTTAAAACCAAAAGTGCTTCAGACTTACTTGCCCCAGATGAACAGTTTGGCGCGTTGTTCAAGCTTGGCTATTACGGCAATAGCGAGGGCTTTAAAGCAAGCTCGACACTATATGGCCGTGTAACTGATGACATTGATGCACTTGTGTCACTTATCAAACGCGACACTGAAAACATGGAAGACGGTAATGGCGACGAGATCCCTTACTCACAATCAGAGCAAGAAGTCGGGTTTGCAAAAATCAGTGGTGACTTGACCAGTACACAATCGTTTAGCTTAAGCCATGATGTCCGCCATGATGATGGCACGCGTTTACTTCGTGCTCACTGGCACCCAAGCCGTAAGAACTTTGCATTACCACAAGAAAGTGAGCGTACTACAAGTACATTAAACTACCTCTATGCGCCACAAGATGACCTCATTGATATCGCTTTTTCTGCATATCAAACGAAGAACTCTATCACGCATGCTCATCCTGAAGGTGAAAATAGAGCCGGTGTTGTTGTCCAAAATACCTATTTTGCAGAGTATGACTCACAAGGGTTTGATCTAAAAAATACGGCACTATTTGAAACACACAAAATTGTTGCAGGCTTCGACTACAGAAGTGATGAGGCAATTTTGGAAGATGTCGGTTCTAACTATGAGCTATCAGGGGTAGAAGAAGGCAAAGTACTGGGTTTATATATCCAAGATTACTTCCAAGTGACGGATCAATTCCAGATAAGTACTGGTGTAAGATACGACAAATATGAACTAACAGACGATAACGGGTTTGATTTTGACTCAAGCGGCTTTAGTCCTAACCTGAACTTAACTTATGAGATAACGCCTGAATTATCAGTAAACACTGGGTATGCTAAGGCTGTTCGTGGCCAAAAAGTAAAAGAGTTGTTTGTACTTGGCTACTATGACAACGATGAAAACCTACGTAAAGAAGTGGCTGAAAACATCGAAGTGGGCTTCAAATATCTGGGTGACAACCTTGTTGTCCAAGCTGATGTCTTTATGTCGACCATTGATGATGCTGTGTCTACTGCTAAAAACATTGAAAGCCAACCTGCAAACTTCCTAAGCAATGTCGGTGATTTAGAAAACAGAGGCATAAACATCAATGCGCGTTACAGCTTTGACCGTGTATCTGTGTCTTTAGCGTTCAACAGCAGCCGCCCAGAATGGAAAACGCACGTTAATCCGGCACTTGCTGGCTCCGCGATTTCGGATCAAGATTGGTCAATCGGCACGTCTGTCGGTGATACACTGACACTCGGTGCAGATTACTCACTGACAGATTCTCTTGAGTTGGCTTGGCAAGCTCGCTTAGTTCAGAGATTGGATGATTCAGGTACTTATGTTTGGGATAACACAGAGCTGCCTGAAAAGGTAGGTTACGGTGTACATGATTTAAAAGCGACTTGGTACATCACAAACGACGAAAATGTGAAGCTAGATATCGCCATTAAGAACATCTTTGATAAGTTCTACTACGACCACGCAACTTACGCAGCCATCGGCCCAATTGACACCGGTGTTGCAGAGCCTGGCCGTGATATTCGTGCCACCATAACATGGCAACTATAATAAAATTCTAGTCAGCTGAACAAAGAGGCCCACAAGGCCTCTTTTTTCGTGCTAGGCGATTGTAACCAAACTAGACTAGTCCAAGCTGAGAAAGCTTGCTCTCAACCTGCTTATATCTCAAAGCACTGCAACTACCAAAACCAGACCTCTGTCTAAACTTATTGGCTGTAGACATCGGCGTTGTCATGCCAGTTAAAAAACGCACCAGTACTGGGGCTGTCGCTTCAATGCCAGCTTGGTTGAGATAGTTTTTTAACCCATTGATGTCATCTCTTAATTGCTGATCATCTGGGAAAAGCGGCTCTTGACTAAATTGCAGTTGCGCAGAGCTACCTCGGCACACGCTACAGTGCCCGCAGCTTTGCGGCACTTGCTGATCGTCAAAGTATCTGGCGAGGTTATTAGACAAACAGTTTTGCAACTCAAAAAAGCGCAGCATGGCTGCAATGCGCTTTACTTCCCCAAGCTCCTTATCAGAAAAATAATCACTCAATTTGTTAGCGAGCTCAGGGGCGTTCAAAGCAGTTTCATCCACTTGGTAGACTTGCATCATACGCTTAGATTCAAGCAAGATCATGCCCTGCTCATGCAAATAATCCAGTGCTGCAACCACGCGGCCGCGCTCTAGTCCTTGATTGACCAAAGCGGCCATATCAACTGTTCCCCACACTTTTTTAAAGTCGGTATTTGAAACTATCTGCTGAATAAACGCTTGGCGATTTGCGTCAAAGGAGTTCAGCACTTTGTTTTCTGTGTGTAGCCATTTAAAACGAAAATCAGCATAAAATGCATATTTTGCTTCGAGCACACCAAACAACTCCAGTTGAACGAGCGCCGTTTTTAGCGCAAGCAGGCGAATGTTTGTCGCCTTAGACACTCTCAGCTCTTGCATTTCCCAAAGCCCTTGAGACATTGACGTGCGAATTTCATTAAGTAGTGATTCAATATTGCCAAGCTCAGGCGTGTCTGCATACACAAAGTTCTCAAGGGTTGAAACCCCGTCTAAATTTGCCAGTGTGATACATTTTGACGGCTGCCCGTCTCGCCCAGCACGACCAATTTCTTGGCTGTAGTTTTCAATAGACTTAGGTAAATCATAATGAATAACAAAGCGAATATCTGATTTATCAATCCCCATACCAAACGCGATAGTGGCCACGATGATACGCTTTTCATTGTGCATAAATTGCTGTTGGATCTGCTGCCTTGCGTCATCTTTTAACCCTGCATGGTAGGCAACTGCGTCTTGCCCTGCTGCTTGTAGCTGTTTTGCGACTTCTTCTGCCGTTTGCTGCAACGTAACATAAATAATACCGCTGTCCTGTGTCTGGCTTAAAAACGATAAAATCGTCGGTAGCTTCTCACTCTCGGTGCAGGCCTGAATACTCAAATCTAAATTGGCGCGATAAAACCCGGTTTGCACAATATGCTGCTCATCAATGGAGAATCGATGTGCCATATCTCGCTTTACTTTTTTTGTTGCGGTTGCCGTTAATAGCAGGACCAAAGGAATATTTAGCTCATTGCGAATTTGCGGTAACTTCAAATAATCGGGTCTAAAGTTATGACCCCACTCTGAAATACAGTGCGCCTCATCGACCACCAGCATAGAAATGGGCACTTGCTTGATAAAGCCCCGAAAGCGCTCATTTTTAAAACGCTCAACAGACACCATCAAAATTTTGATGTGGCCATCTCTCACACCTTGCATCACACTTTGTGATTGCTCATAAGTTTGCGTCGAGTCTAAACTTGCAGCAGGGATCCCCTTTTTATTTAAAAACTCAATTTGATCTTGCATCAAAGCAAGCAGTGGAGAAACCACTAACGTGAGATTGGGCAAATGTAATGCAGTTAGCTGATAGCACAGGGATTTTCCAGAGCCCGTTGGAAATATCGCCAAGCTAGACTGGCCACCAATTAATTGCTCAATGGTTTGTGCTTGGCCTGCCCTAAAAGCACTAAATCCAAAATACTGTTCTAGCGTCTGATGTATATCTGCTTGATGCATAAAGTGTCTCGTTGTGATGTGTGAGCATAAGCGTTGGCCATCTTATTTAACCAAACAGCAGAGCAAATGCTAATTCACGCCCATGATAATTATGTACTTTATGATACCAGCTATTTGGGCACCTTTGCTTCACATATGATGAGTTTCATTTATTTTGTACTAGGTGCAGACAATAAGTGCTATTTGTCGCTTTCTATTTGAACAACACTGCCCCAATCGCTTATTCTTTTGTGCGCAAAACATCCAAACACGTATTATCGAAGTCCATGTTTTTATAAGGAGTATTTAATGGCACATGTGCGCCAAGCGACCATCACTGACGCTAATGAGATTAATGAACTCTCACGCTTTTTAGGCTACTCAAATACGACCTCTGACGAAGCTCAGCAGCGGCTGGAATATTTACTTGAATCAACCAATGATGATGTCTGGGTATGTGAGGTAAATGGACACATTGCTGGCTGGCTTCACGGGTTTAAAGCGCACCGACTAGCCTCTAATATGTTTTATGAAATAGGCGGTTTAGTCGTTGACCCAAAAATCAGGAAACAAGGGGTGGGTAAATTGCTTGTTGAGCAAGCTTATCAATATGCTCAACAACTTAATGTGGAGCTTAGAGTTAGGTGTAACAACAAGCGTGTTGAAACACATGAATTTTATAACAGACTTGGCTTTACCCAAGCAAAACAGCAGAGTGTATTTAGCAAGCGTTAATACCTTGTTTGACCTAATAAATGTTCGTGTAATGCAATGAAAGATACATTTTTATCAATGCACATTAAACTGACGGTATGAAAAGCACAGGGAGCCAATGAAATGTCTTTGCCAAATCAACAATCTCGATGCCAATCAACCACAAGTAAATTAAGAAAACTTGCGGTATTTTCCAGCTTTTTACTGCTTTTTGGCTGTAATACGACCAGTTTAACGAGCGAGTCAAGCGCGCTTGAAACTGCAAATAATGACTGCATTGGCAAGGTAGAGCAGCATACAGGGCTTGTGCCCCTGCCAGATGAAAGGCTTCCGTCAGGTGTGGTTATGCCGCAGCAGCAAGGTGGCTTATGCAAGGGGCTGGTATTCGTCACTACCCAAGAGATCACCATATGGCGTGCATGGAATAGTGAGTACAGTGGTTCAAAACTTGGAAAGTGGTGGACCTTCGACAAACCTCGAGGCTCTATCTCTCAATATCGACGAGACAATGTGATCTGCCCGAGCTACTCCCCTTTAGATATGCTCGTCAGTTGTAAAATAAAAGTCGGCACGCGGGTCATCGTGGGCCCCGGGCAGAGTGCAAAATGCAGTGATTACTTTAGCTACCCTGCATCAAAAACAAACCAGATATATTTAGCGGATGCCGAAAATACAACATTAGTTTGTCAATCTTATGATGGCCGATTTTCTTGGCGAGAAGCGCCGCAAAAAGTAGTCAAATCCGCTGAGTCACTTTAGTTGACTCAACTAACAGAGCACAATCACTCTTAAATTCACTTGTGCTCTGTTTGCTAAAAATGACTATCGACTAAGATAGCCGATACGGTTTAGCTCATCCGCTTTATGGCGCAACGGATCTTGTATTTTACAAATTCCATTTGCGCTAGCTATAAATGCGAGCAGTGCTTCATGCTCCATATGTTCAGTTACACTCAGGCAATCGTATGCAAGTAATTTAGATTTTAACCGCTGTGGACCAAGTAAATCATCTCCTGTAGATGCCGCTATTTTTTCTTGCTCATGTATCGCGTATGACGTTGCTACTGGCGTTGTCCATGACGAGGAGTAGTGATTCCAATCTACGACATAGCTCATTCCTATTGTATTTGGTGACATTTTTGGCGTGCTATTGGTCACTTGTTCGCCTCCCCCAACCAATGGGGTGTACCCAAGGTTAATGAACAAATCAATACTACGACTACCATTAAAATACGCTTGATGATCAACAAAAACTTTTTCCCAACCAGATTGACCGTAAGGTGCTAAATCTGTGTCTTTGTCTTTTGTAGAGTAATATGAAACTCGAATACGATTGGGGTAATCAATTAAATCTAAAGCGTCACCGCTTTGCTCAGCAAACTCATTCCCAGCATGAAAGGCTAATGTATTAGATGCATCAAATAGCGCATCATACACAGGCTTAATCGCCATATAGAATTGACTTCGCTGCTCTGCATTTAGTGCGTCTTGGCAACCATGTTGATGCAGAGCTTGCTCCACTGATTCTAAAGTAAACCCACCCGAATAGTTAATAAACTCGACCCCATACTGTTCAATAATCTCAGCGGTTAGTGAACGAGCAGCACTCTTCATATTGGCAGAAAAAGTAGCAAGGTCGTTATTACAAAGCGCGTCTTTATAATTTAAAAAAGGCGTGAACGTGGACGTGTCTATAACCACAAATTCTGCTTGAGGATTGTGCTGTGCCAAGTAACCAAATACCTGCACACCGTGAGAGTATATAGCTTGATTTGTTTCTCTGTCATATCTATCTTGCGGTACAACAGCTCGGTACTTGTTTGATAATTCAGTTAACCAAGCCGCAGGCACAAAGGTAGGCTGTGGCTGTGTAAATCGCTCATCTGTAATACTAAAACGGTTAACCTCTCCTAACAACTTAACGCCAAGCTTTGAAGTGTGAATATATGGATCGTCTATTACAAAGGAGTTTGACTGTGGGTTATATTTATAGGTGGATTTAACTCTTGAGCGGTATCTCAACACAGAGTGGAAATCCATCCCATAATCTAAGACAAGAATAGTTTGAGTCTGTTTAGTACGTGATTGTTCAAATTGACCATCGCTAAAACTAACACGCTGCACATCACACATTTCGTGCGCTTGAGCTTGCTCAGTACAATCAATTTGTTGCTCTTCAATCCAACGAACTGAATCGAGCACATATTGCTTGCTTTGCGTTTCAATTAATTCCAACAACTCCAACGGCTCTAAATCACTTGGCGGAGTTGGGGCGGGTCTTGTCGGCGTGGGTTCTGTCGATCTCGGATCAGGTGTTGTATCACTGCCACCACCGCACCCAGAAACAATGATGGATACCGCTCCAACAAAGAATAAACTTCTTATATTAAACACTGTGCTCTCCTTATATGTCATATTTCTATGTTGCTTGATGTTATAAATACAACACGTTGAAATGTCGTAAATGACTATATCACCAC
>NZ_JAKFZS010000004.1 GCF_021654285.1 Pseudoalteromonas luteoviolacea
CTTTTTTGTACTACTGTCAATTGCCGTATTTTGCTGCCAAATTTTCCATGGTGCGGCAAAAGTATTCCTTATTGAATTCATGTTCTATAATAAAAAACTGATTTTTATTAATCATGCAAAGTGTGTACCCTTTATGGGTTTATAATAAATTTAATTAATATTTTAATGTGTGGTATTTTTCTTTTAATTTAATAGATTTTTTTGCTACATATTTTTAAATTTAATTTAACGCCTGTGTTTTTCTCAAAAAGTAGAGCTTTTATAGGTGACATAAACGGACTTAATACCGTAATAGCAGTTGATAATAATTGAGCTGTATTTATTTAAGTGAGAGGCTAAGGTTTGTTTTCTTAGTGCTTTTAGGCGCTTTTATTTGTGTTGCTTTGCATGTATGTTTACTCAATAACAGAAGCAATGCGCCCTAGAGTGTTTAAATATTATGCCAGAACCTTTCAAAAACGTTTTTGATTTAGACCTAGTGCACACCATGGCACGCCACTTTCAACGTATTTATCCTGACTTCTCTTATGACGCGTTTATAAAAGAAATTAGTCTTGACTTTAATAGCCTTGAGTTTAAACAGCGCAGTAACCGAATTTGTGACGTAATGGAGATGTATCTACCGCAAGACTTTGAACAAGCAGCACGCATTATTGAGCTGTCGTTGGGAGATCAAATCGAAGGGCAGTGGAGCTCTGCGGTAAGCGATAAAAATGGTATTTCTGGCTGGGCAATTTTGCCTATGGCTGACTATGTGGCTAAAAGGGGCAGGGCAGATTTTAAGCGCTCTATGCATTTATTAAAAGCACTGACAAAACGAAATACAGCTGAATTTGCAATAAGATACTTTTTGGAAGCAGAGCCAGAGCGTACTTTAGAAGTGATGAAGACATGGGCACAGGATGACAATATTGACGTAAGAAGACTTGCAAGTGAGGGATGTCGCCCAAGACTTCCTTGGGGCTTACGCTTAAAAAAGTTTGTTCATGATCCAGAGCCCGTCATTGAGTTGCTGTCATTGCTCAAAGATGATCCCAGTGAATATGTAAGGCGCTCTGTTGCAAATAACTTGAATGACATCGCTAAGGACCACCCCGATAGGGTGTGTGAAGTGGCCATTGAGTGGTTACAAAATGCAAGTCCTGAGCGAACTGCACTGATAAAGCATGGCTGTCGAACATTGGTAAAAAATGGTCATGTTGGTACTTTAGAGGCGCTTGGTTATAGAGTGGCTCAGTTATCGAATGTAAAACTGAGTACCTCTGCACCCAAACTTAAATTTGGTTCCTACATTGAATTGATGGCAAACATTGAGAGTGGCGATAATAAAACGCAATCACTCATGATTGATTATATTGTGCACCATCAAAAAGCCAATGGTTCGACATCACCAAAAGTGTTTAAATGGAAAACCCTAGAGTTAGCGCCTAACAGCCAAACTTCGCTTAAAAAACGTCATACAATTAAGCCCATCACGACGCGCGTTTATTACCCTGGTGTACACAAAGTTGAATTGCAGATAAATGGTAACGTGGTTGCCGATACTCAGTTTGAGCTAGAGATGTAAATCTGCAGCTTATGCAAATACCAGTGTGTGACTAGCTGATGCTATACATAACGGAGTGTTTTGTTTAGAGAAATAATTCCGAATTTTATCGGCATCGATTTTTTTGGTTTTGGAGAGCGTGTTTTATGCTCTGAGTGCAATGAATTATTTTGAATAGACTGATTTGTGTCGCGCTGTCAATTTTACCCAACATGATAAAATTTCAATATAATAAATGACTTATAAAACAATTGCCTAAAAATTAAGATACATAATCGAAACATTTCAAGCTTGCATTGTGTACATTAATTAAACACAGTCTTGTTTGGATAAGCGGTGTACTTACTGCATATCTATATAAAAACAATTTAATTTAACAACAGGACTTATTATGAAGCTGAACAAAGTAAACTTAAAACAATTAAGCAGCACTAAAAATTTAAACGATAAGCAAACACGTCAAATTGGCGGTGGTGCATCAGCCTATAGTCGCGACTTTGGTGCTTGTCATACTGCCCCAGTATTTTGCCCAACAGCGCAAATTTGCTAATTGAGCTGAGCCCAGTTTTGCTGGGCTATATTTTACTATTCAATTGACTAGAACCATCGTACACTCTCATGCACCACTTTGTAATAACAGCATTTTTTCGCCCAAATGAGTGAAAATTTAAGTAGCTATTGAGATGAATTCACTTTTTGAACTGTTTGGCTTAACTCTGAGTACAAGCATAATCTTATCTTTTCTTCCTGCCTTGTTAGCGATTTGTGCTGTGACCTTTGCTATGCAACTCACTGCACTCGTATTAGCCTTGATTTCGCTTCTATGCGCTTATAGTTTTGGCGTTGTTGAGACTTATGGTGTGATTGGCGTGCTAAGTTTGTTTTTAATGAGTTATGGGTTTAACTACTGCAAACAAAGTGGAGTTCGCTGGCTGCTTGGCATAGGCATATTTGTCGTTTCTATCTTATTTTTTGTTCATGCATTCCCCGGGTTTAATAATCCATTAGTGATTGAATCCTATTTGGTCAGCGAAAACGCAGTGCCGTTTTCTAAACATTTAAACTTTGACAAACTCATGGTCGCTATTGCGCTAATGTCGATTGTGGTGCCACGTATGCGCGCTAGCAATAACAAGGGTATGAGTCAGGTTTTGATGGTCTCAACCCTGGTCATTTTATGTGGACTAGCGGGTGGTGTTGTGTCTGGCTTAGTTGAGTGGGACCCAAAACTGAGCCCCATATTAATAGGCTGGATAGTCACTAATTTATTTATCACTTGTTATGCAGAAGAAGCATTTTTTAGAGGATTTATACAAACTCAGATGCACAAGGCTTTTCAACACCAAAGATATCAGCAAGCGCTTACGATAGTATGTTCAGGTGTTTTATTCGGTATTGTGCATTTTCCAGCAGGGGCTGCATATACCTTAATCGCGACGCTGTTGGGCGTCGGCTGTGCTTATGGCTATCAAAAAACCAATAATATTCTAGTGCCTATTTATATACACTTTGTGTTTAACCTCATGCACTTTTGCTTGTTTACTTATCCGTTTTTAGCGAGTGTTTAGTATGGCAATGAGCCTTGAAGGGGTTTGAAATCGTAAAAGCGGCATTGCTCGAGACTTTCAAACCACAAACCTTTGCTTAGATAGTCAATAACGACGTTAGCTTGCAGGAAAGAGCAGTAACTTGATAATTGCTTCAATGATTTTATCGGCTACGCTTTTGCCAACAGTTTGTTTCCATTGGTCAAAAGCATCTTTATCATCTGATCGTAGCGCGTCAATTAACTTAGAAATTGTTTCATTTGACACCCCATTGGTCTTACTTATCTGACTTAATACATTGGCCTGCTCTGCAATAACCGAAATATTATATTGCGTATTTTGGGCTGGTTGAGTATTTACAATAGTGTTTTTTGAGGCAAATGATGCACAAAGCTGTGGGAACATATTGGTACCTGTGAAGATATAACCTGATGGAATAACTAGGCTTAAAGCGTGTTTTATTTGATTATGTTGGCCTTGATATACTTGTATTTCAGAGTCACATGTAACCAGAGGTGTTGATTTGTGAAGGTGATATTTGAGTTTTAAGTCGCTGATTTTATTTTTGGCAAATTCTTGGTCTACTACATTCATTTCGGCAGCGCGTGATAGTGCGCTCACAAAATACCAAGGCAACACAGTATGCTGCATATATGCTTCGTTGCACTCAAAGCTTTGATTTGTCAATACAACTGCATAATCATAAACGTCTTGCAAAGTATGTTCTGTTATTGTCATATCTCTTCTCCTTGTGGTTTGAACAAAACATAACCAAAGTGCTTAGTGATATCAATTAAATTTCTCAGGACGCAATTTATGAATTTGATACGAATTTAGTCGGTAAAACAGTGTCAAATACCTCTGCAATTTTACCGGTAATATTGTGTGGACAAAGTTAAATCTATACTTAGGTAAGGCTGTATAAAAAAGCTTAAAGAGGGTTTAAAGCACTAGCAATCTTTGGAGCGTGCTATGTGCTTTAATGCTCGTGAATATAGTTACATATTAACGCTGATAGATAACGATGGTTTTTTTCTGGCCGTTGATGATTTGCTCATCAAAAAACATCTTGCTACTACCTTGCGCAGCCAGCATCAGGGGATGCAAACTGATGTCGTCTCGCTCTAGTGAAAACTCCACTCGACAGCTATCACTGCGACATTCTTGGGCACTGATCTGTACTGAATCATCAAACGTGCTGCGCAGGACTGTTTCGACGTCTTCAAGGGCTGAGGTCATTTGTGTATCCCAAGCAGGATCATGGCCTTGGCTGTAAAACGTGTTTTCTGCTTGCATAAAGTCCTGTCGCGCATTGCTGTCTGAGATTGCAGCTTGAAGCTGTGCCTGGGTAATAGGTCGAGCTAATGACTGGGCCGATGGCGTAGCTTGAGGTTCGAGTAGGTTTAACCGGTTTTCTAATTCAGTGAGTCGGTTATTCATATTCTTTAAGGTATTGAGTAATGCGGTCTGTGTTTCAATCAGTGAGTCTATACTACCTCGTGTCGATTCTTGGTTATCAACATTGTTGGTAAATGTTTGCTCACTGTTTTTGCTTGACTCTAAAAGGTATTCTGAGTCACTTTTTTTAACACTCTGTGAGAGGCCTGACTGGCGGTCTATTTTTAAGTAGTTAATTGTGAAAAAAGCAGTGGTAACTGCTGTAAAAAAAATACAGACGATGATTTTCATAGAGAGCTTACCTTGAACGTTTTTATCGTATTGTTATTATTAAGGTCTAATTTTAAAGCGAAGAGTACATAAGTCTGACATACAAGTGAGTGCACCTGTGAGTACACTCACACTTTATATACAATAAGCTTAGTTTTTAATACTTAGAATGTACCCGGCTCAAGTCCTTTCGGGTAAAGTTGATACATATATAATTCATCGCCGCGGCTTAAACGACAAGCAAAGCCATAATATCCATTTGTGTTTGAACGAGTTGATCTAACGTATAAGGTACGTTTACCTGTTTGATCTGAAAAGTCGGTGTCTGAAAACCTCACATTACCAAATAGGTCATAGGCCGTTAAACTGCATGCCGTAGTGCCATTAAAGCTCGGTATTTGGCTATTTGTTCTACCGAAGCTAAGGCCTACTTCTTTATCTAAAATAAATGCTTCGACGCCGGGGGTTGGCGTGTTAGTTGGTAATACACAAGAAATAATTGTTAGATCAGAGGTCGCTCTAAGTCCGCCTGAACCATTTGAAATCCCGCCGCTTCCAGCTGTTTCCGTCGTACCTACTAGGGTTTTACAAGCAGAGTTTGCAGCGAATACATCAACTGCGGCAAAAGACGGAGTGGCAAGTACAGCTAATCCTGAGAGTGATAGTACTTTTAGTAAATTACTCTTTATTTTTATCATTTTTAATATCCTTGTTTGATTTTAATGGCCAATGAATTTTTTTCACTAGCAGGCCTTATTACGATAGTTGCATTTATGAGGATCACACGTTGCGAAAATAAATATAAATTTAGTTGTGTGTTATATAAGGTGGGGGTATTAATTTGTTTATATTTTTATGATTTATACTAGGAGTGGAAGCCTTAATAGGGGTAATTAAGGCTCTGGTAAGTGAATATTTACTGTTGATTTTTATTCAGTTTTAAAAGCAATTAATAATGAAGCTTTAAACCCTTCAGCTGTAGCCTCAAGCTTTAACTCTCCTTGGTGTGCAGCGACAATGGCATTTACCAACGTTAAGCCTAGTCCAAGCCCATCATTATTGTTGGCGTTTGAGCCTCTTACAAATCGGCTTGTCAAATTATCAAGCTCCTTCTGTTCTATAGGCCCGCAAGCATTTTGGATTGAAATCATTAATGTGTGCTCTTTGATAATTGTTGAAATCGTAATATCAGACTGATCAGGTGCATACTTGATTGCATTATCTAGAAGATTCAGCACGGCTTGGAAAATTAAGTTTTTGTCTACAAAGGCCTTTATCTGTTTGAGATTCATCTGCAAGTTTTGCTGCTTTAAATCTGCCAGTGGCGACAACAAATCAACAGAATCCGTGATAATTTCTTCTATATTAGATAGCTCTTTTATTAGTCGTGCATTGCCTGATTCTAAACGCGAGATCCGCAGTATGGAGTTGAATACTTCGGTCGCATTATCAGCACTACTTTTTAAAGTGATATATTCGTCATGAGGAATATTTAACGCTTCAATCTGATGTGCGAGTTGGGTCAATGGGGTTTTTAGCTCATGTGCTAGGGTGTTGGACATATTAGTTATGTCGCTGACTTTTGCTTCAATGGTTGCAAAAGTCTGATTCAATTGCTTTGCAAGACGATTAAACTCGTTGTTGTCCTCATTGACCGGTATCCTTTTGGATAAATCTCCTGTTTTGCTAATGGACTCGGAGATAAGGCTGATATTGTTTATTTTTTTATAGATTTTTCGTGCTATGTACAGTGTCGACAACAAAAAAGCACATATGATAACTAGCGTTATTAATAGGCTAAGTGCTAAGTAATTATTTGCTTGATCTGCGACTTCAGTTGCTTTATTTGCTGGCTTAAAAAGCTTTTCTTCTACCACTACATAATTACCGAGCTCTAAATAGACGAGAGTCAGCTTTTTACCTGCGGACGGGTTAATATTGAATGTGACATATAACTTGTCTGAACTTATGAGTTCTGCGGCTTTACTCACCTCTTGTTGTAACCAAACAGACGATGAAAAGCATGTTAACTTATTGAGCGTTAAAAACTTAACACTAATCCATTTGGCGTTTTGATCGAGATATTGCTTCAACGCAAAGGGACCGTCTTTAATATATAGTTTGCGTAACTTACAGTAAGGACAATCGGGGGCCAACATACTGCGAATATTTTCTTTCTGCTGTGATTCAATTTCTTTATAAATCGGAAAAAGCATCACGAGTGTTACAACGCAGATACCGGCATAAATCAAAGCAAGTCTGCCGATATAACTACTCATGATTAATTTTTTCCAATGTGTAGCCAACACCTCTCAATGTTTTGATCACACACTTTGTGCTTACCGATTCTATTTTTTTCCTGAGGTTGCTTATGTGCACATCAATTATGTTGGTATTCGTATCAAAGTTATAGCCCCATACTTTTTCCATCAACATGGTGCGTGAGAAAGCTCTATTAGGTTGACGAATGATAACTTCTAATAAACAAAATTCTTTGTTTTTTAATTCGATAATTGAGTCATTAGCACTAACTTCGCGAGAGATGAGGTTTAGTGTTATGTCTTGAAATTGAATTGTAGATGTGTCGTTTGTCTGTGAAGCTTTATTACGGCTCGCTAAGATATTTACTCTGGCTTCTAACTCGTTGAATGCAAATGGCTTAACCAAATAATCGTCTGCACCTGAGGTTAAGCCAGTTACCCGCTCATCCACGTCAGACAGGGCTGATAAAATGATAATCGGGACTGAGTTATTGATTGCTCTAAGCTCCTTAATAATCGCAATACCATCGAGTTCTGGCAGCATTCTGTCGACAATACACACATCATACGGGTGCTCTATTGCGAGTGTAAACCCGGTTCTTCCATTATCTACCCATTCAACATGGTGACCTGCTTCTTTAAACCCTTTGGATATATATTGTGCTATTTGTTTATCGTCTTCAATTAATAAAATATTCATGCTATATATTTTTATATATTTTTCTAGATTTAAGTAAAATGGTGCTAAAACCGTGAATCTATTATAATTTATGCATAAATCCTAATCATTATTTATTTCCTGAGCTTGAGTTTTGAGCTGCTTCTCAATGTTTACTTTTTGATTTATATAATGTTCTATATTAGGGTCTTTATTTGCTTTAGCAATATCTAGGCCTTTTGAGTTTTGCTTTTTTGCGGCCTTATATATACCAGCGGCCAGGTAGCTCTCGCTGAGTTTATAGTATGCATAGGCAGATTTGGGCTGTTGTTGTACCCACATCTCTCCTAATTCAATCGCTTCATCAAAACGACCTTCTTTACGTAACATTCTCGTTACTGCACGCAGGCTATTGGCGTTTCTTGTGAGATTGGAATAGGGTTTTATTTCGAAACCAACATAATCACTAAGGGTTTTATAATGTTGCATTAATTGCTCTGTAACAGTGCCATTCTGTGGGTTTTCACGCATGTGATTGAGTATGCTGCTTGAGTCGAACTTTGCTCTAGGGAAAACTAAATCAAGCGCGGATAGTAGCCCAGTTACAGCCATAGGGTAGTGACCATAGTTTTCTATGTGTTCAGCCTTTACTTTAAAGTTTTTAAATGGTTTTAGGGCGTTCGTTAATTTCTCTACATTTTTTTGCTGGGCTGGTTGTTTGTCTGCCTCTCGCATTGACGATGCAACGTATAAAATACCTTTATGAGCAGGCCTTTTACTTAATGTTTCGACCAAACTATCTATCAAGGTCTTTTCAGATGTATATCCCATACCAATGACATCTGTTGCAGCAAACAGAAAATGCGCATTAAATAATTCGGGCTCGGAGATCAAGCTGTGCATGGCAAAGCTTGCTGTGGGTGACATGCCTATTAACGCCTTAAAAGAATTGGTTCTATAGTGCTTGTCAATAAATGGTATTAGTTCGTTTTTTAAGAAGTTAAGGTAATCATCTGCGGCGTTTTTATCAGACCAGAATGCCTTATCTTTTGGATCATCAGACCAACCACTTTGATTGTTGTACAGTTGTGGTGTTATACCTTTGGCATAGTGTTGGTCAATGGAAACAACGATTGCTTCTGGCATTGAAGCAGTTTGGCTAAGGTGCCTAACAACTCCGCCCACCAACTCAGAAAGTGTCCAGCCATCTAGGGTATATATCACTGGGTAGCGGACATCATCAGCACCTAGATCATAATCTTCAGGCAGGTAAACATCGACCCTTTGGCGGCTCTCTAATATTTCGGAAAAAAAATGAAATTTATTCACTCCGTTAGCGCAGTCTTCGCAATATTCAATGGGATCAGTACTGCTACTCCCTTCTACGTCAGTTGGAAATGTCAGTGCAAGTGTGATAAGAGAGATACTTAAAAAATGTATTAGATAGGCCATGATATTTATTATTTTTAGTCTAGTTACACTTCATAATAATTATCAAAAATTAAATTATCCAGTTTTAAACATTAAACTTATTTAATGTTCTTCTCTAAGGTTTACTTCAATGTGAGCCACTTTGCTCATGTTGAGGGTTTTAAATTCTTGTCAATGCTTAAATCTATTTTGGTGGTTTTTAAATAAAAAACTATTGTTTATATAAAAATCATACCTAAGAAAATTTATGGGTGATTAAAAGTGATTAAGCTTTTTTATTTTTTTAGTCTATATGAAAAATTAAAATTTTTGGCTATCAATTTCCCATGTTACTTATTCATTGACAGACACCTTTACATATATAGTGTGTGCTCACATTAAGATGAGAAGGCAGCGATGGCTGCCTGTATAAGAAAACATATAAAAATATTGTGCTTAATGTATTATTTAGCTTCTACCTTCAAAGCTAAATCATCCAATAGAACGGTTGTATCTTGCTGATTTTGGTTATAAATAAACTTTAAATTCACCAACTTGATCGCTCTGGTCTCGTCTAATGGTAAATGGACATCAAATGGTGTCACGGAATTACCATTACCCGATAAAGTTACTCGCGAATAAGTGTAGGGATACTGACCGTCACGTTGATAAGTGACATGTGCTTCTGCAATCACAGATTCAGTGTCAAAACCGGTCAGCATTTGCAACAGCCCACTGAAATTCAGACTCTTCAAATGGGTATTTTCAGGAAATACATAAGTATGGTAGAAAGGGCTGTATACACTAAAATTCGTAAATTGGACTTGGAGACTTTGCTCTCCACGAATAGGAGATTGATTTGTTAAGTGGGCAACGCCGCTACTATTTGATGGAAATATAAATAAATTTTCGTGCTCGAAATCGCCGTGAGGAATTAAATTAGGACGCTCTGTGTGAACGACGTGAAGGGCAAGATCGTCAAGAAGTACAGACATGTCTTGGCTGTTTTGATAATGCATAAACTTTAAATGTACTAACTTTATCTTTCTGGTTTCATCTAAGGGTAAGTTCACATGAAAAGGTGTGACTGCATTGCCAGAGAGTGTCACTCGCTCATAAGTGTAAGGGTACTTGCCGTCTCTATGATAGGTGACATGTGCCTCAGCAACGACTGATTCAGTGTCAAAGCCAGCGGTGATTTGTAATAGCCCGCTAAAGTGTAAACTAGAAAGCTGCGTGTTTTCTGGGAAAGTATACGTGTGGTGGTAAGGGCTATATACGTTAGGGTCAGTAAAGTGCACTTCTGCGCTTTGTTCGCCGACGATAGGAGACTGTCTTGTCATACCCGCGGTGCTATTACTATTTGAAGGGAATTTGAATAAGTTTTCACTTTCAAAGTCGCCATGCGGGATCAGGTTATTAGTCCCTTTTGGAATAACATGAAGCGCCAAATCATCAAGCAATACGGTTAGATCTTGCTGATTTCGATTGTGCATAAACTTTAAATACACATGCTTTATCTTTCTGGTTTCATCCAATGGGAGATTAACTTTGAATGATGTGTTTGAGTTATGACCAGGTGAGAGTGTTACTCGCTCATAAGTATACGGGTATATCCCATCGCTATGATAAGTCAAATGCGCTTCGGCAATAATGGACTCTGTATCAAATCCTGACACCATTTTTATTAAGCCACTGAAGTGTAAGCTTGAAAGTTGAGTATTTTCAGGGAAAACATATCTGTGAAAGTAAGGACTATAGGTATCAAAGTCCGTAAAATTAACTTCTACACTTTGCTTTCCGTTGATCGGAGATTGATCTGTTAAATAGGCGACGTTGCTGCTATTAGATGGAAACTTAAATAAGTTTTCATTTTCAAAGTCACCATGTTGAATTAAATTACCCAGCGTTTGGGACGTAAATGTATTGCTACTACTTTCACTTGCATATGAAATGCAAGTGAAAACAGCAAAGAGCATAGTTAGAAACCTAGCTAAAATCATTTGCAACTTTCCTTTTGATGTATGTATTAAATTAACCTTTCAATAAAATATCCTGCCATCCAATAGGAGGGAATATCCGGCACCGATAGTATCCGAAGAGAGTGGTGTTGTAATTAAAAAGTTAATTAAAAGGGCAGTGTAATCAAAAGTAATCATAGGATCAAAGTGGTTGATTTAAGTGCCAAAGTTAATTCTTCGTATCAATTTAGACTTCGGCTATGCTCAAGCAGGCGATATCGAAAAATAAAAAACCAGACTTGGCTGGCTTTTCTATATGATTTTAAGCGGGTCAACGTTCGAGACTTCACGTCTAATGGGCTCGTATTGATTTGGCAGCCCTCGCACCACGTTTCATGGTATCTATAAACCCATGCTTCGAACTTCAGCGCGGCTTGGGGCTTGCTGTGAGCTGAAGGTTTCCAGTTGCACATCATCACCAAACACGTCATTGAGCATTGCTTTAAAGTCTTCTGGTGATCTATCAAAGTCTAATGTAAACAGAGATTTGAGTTGTTCTCGTTGAATGCCTCGCTGATCAGCCATGGCAGTCAACGCCTGACCCACATCAGCAAACCCCTGATCATCCATACTACCGACCACTTGACCACCGACACGAAATACCGATGTTTGAGGTGTCTGATCGAACATCAGCTTTCTTCGATATGCTTGATCTTGTGCCAACATCTCGTTGAACTCAGTTTCCTTATGAATGGCGATCTGCTTTTGAGCGTAGTCTTGGTAAGAGCTACCATTAAACATTTCAAAGACCTCTGCATTTGTTGGCCCTTCGCCTTGCTCAAAAAACTCAACTTCACCACTTCCTGGGTAATGTTGTTCAACCAACGACTTCAACTTAGCCATATCGCCGCCAGCCTGACGGAACAAATCCTGTACTCCACTGCGACCTGCGTAAGAGCCATCTCCTCGCAAGTAGGCCATAACCTGACCATCAACGTTGATCATGCCAACAACATCCTGCTGTTCACCCTGTTGTTTATAATAGTCGGCCAAGTCTGTATGTTTGGAAGACAGCGGACTCATGTCTTGATTTAACATAGCGAACTGATCTTTATCTACTACTTTGACGTGCTCCGGCTTAATTAGGTAAGTCAAATTTGTTTTGCCTTCAAGACGAGTAGAAAAAGACGCCTCATCCGATGGCGTACTCGACTCTTTGACTGATTGATCATGTTTAATAGACTGAGTGCGATTATAATAGGGTTCTCCCGCACCTGCGTAATGGGAAATTTGCATAATTCAGCTCCTTTTGAGATTCTGTCTAGAGTGTCTTGACTGCGTAGTTGCTCCTCTCAACCAAAAGCAGATAAAACGAACAGAGTAAATTAGCAAATTTCGGGCCACTCGGGTTTTATTGTTCCAGTAGCCATATAGGTGCGTATAAGCTCAGACCAAACAGGCAAACATTTGCCAGTCTTGTCATTGTATGCTCATTTTATTGCCGCACCCATAGCCACATCGATAACGCTTGTTTAGGTTAAAAACACGCAAATAAATCTCATACTGGTTGCATCGTCTAAGCCATTAAAAATATCGCATATGATAAATTTGCGTTGGGTGTAAGTTTTTTTCTCCCTATATTTATTAAGCTTGGTATAAAACCAGTCGCCAATAGGGCAGTGTACCTCGTTTAGTATTGTGATCTCAAAGGCCTTTCAGGACGCACAAGAATGCAAACGATGAGCGGAAAATAAAAAGCCTGTACAGTGCATAGCTGTACAGGCTTTTTTTATTGCTTAAGATAAGATATTTACTGCTGAATACGGCGAATACTTAAGTTATCCCCACCATTACTGCTCACTTGCTGAACTAAGCTTACACCTGCAACATCGAGCACGTGTAAGGTTTCAAGCGTATGTGCCGTTTCTGCATCTTTAGAGGTTTCTTCGGCTAACACGTAAAAGTGCTCGCCAATTTGGCCACCATTATGATCAATATCGGCACTGAATAAACTGTAACCTTTTGCGCCGGCTTGGGTGTCGAGTGTACCGGTCGAGCCCGTGCTTGGGACAATCGCAATGTAAGATACTGCTTCGGTGGTATGGCCTTCATTTAGCGTATCTTGCTCAAAGAATGCGGCTTTAAAGCCCGTTGTTGAAATATCTTTTACACGCGTTGCAATGGTGTGGCCACCTTCATAGGTTTGCACTTGTAAAAATACATAGGGGTTAGCAGAAAACGCTTGTTCAAAACTAATGCTGTCAAAGTTTTTAGTGCCAGATAACTCAAAACTGCCTACTTCTAATACGGTGCCATCGGCCATTGTATAGCGGCCTTGTTCCAGTGCCATGTAATCAAATGACTCTCTATTAGGGTGCACTTGATCGAGATAATTCCATTCTTTAAATGCCACTTCGAATGAAGTTGGAGACACATTTTGTAAGCGGTTTGCACCACCATGGCCACCATTAAAGGTAGGCGCTGAAGTGAATACAGCGGGCGCATAAAAGTTTGTATTGCCAAGGCCATAGGTGCGCCACGTGTGATCCAAGTCGTTCACAATGGTGTTAGAAAGCAAAGTAATTTTATTGTCTAACGCGCACGGGTCTTGGGTATAGCAAGCAACTGAGCTGTCGGTATTGGTCGCCAAATCGTTGATACGCAGTGGTAAAGTCGCCACTAAACACGTACCCCCCGTGTTTGGGTTGAGCTTATAAAGCTCAGATTGATTCTGATGACCATGATCATTTATGACTGTACGGCTAATGAGCATGTCGCCATTTTGCGCAAGGGTCGCGCCTGTTACAGCAATTAAATTATGGTCAGACAGCTTGCTCATGCTGTAGTTTTGCGGATCGCTACGATCAATCAAGTACACAGCACTTGAAGTGACCAAATATAGTTCTTCATTTTTGATCACAAGGTCACCGCGATACTCACCTTCAACACCGTCAAAGTGCATTAAGGTTGTTGCATTGCCGTTTGATTTGTCAATGCTATACAGCTTGCTGTAGCTATTAGCCAACAGTTGATCGTTTTGCGCATCATATGTCATACCAATCAACGATTTAGTAATACCGTCCACTCTGTGATGTGTTTTGGTTTCAAAGTCGTAGTACGCTAAGCGATTGTACTTAAAGCGGTCACCCTGAACGGGGATCTGCGCAAGCTCCTCTGCGGGCGCATCTAGTTCACTTAAATCCACTTTATATTCAAATGGCATTGGTGAAGAGGTGTAGTACATACGTTTAAGCGTTGAATCGTAAGCCATCGCCGCTGAGCTAAATTCAGCCATAGACAATGCTTTGGCGGCCTTGTCTTGCTCTTGCAAGCTAAATAATACGCCTGGTGCACCGCGACCAGAGTTAATAGAAAACAACTCTCCCTCACAGCTATTTGCATTGGCAAAGGTTGAAAGTGTGGCTGTAGAAAGCGCATAAACCCAAAGTACAGAGTGTGGCATCTTAAGCATAATTAGAACCCTAATACATATCCTAAATTAATAAAATGACACAAAGAAATGACACATAATTTTAAACTATGTGGGCCTTTATCCTGAAAGGTGAGTGCATCCATTATAACTTTGTAACCTGCACAGACTATGCCCAACTATTGTGCATAAGGCAATGGTTACAGCGAGTCACGTTCTTAAACGGTCTTTATAGAAGGGTTAGCGGTTAAGTTGTTTTCATAATGGGTAAATAAGGATGGCATAAATGGTGTGTTCATGCATGTCTTTTACGTAGTTCTTGAACGATTTTATCGCAGCTATCGAGAAGGAGTCTTAGGTTCATACCTGTTGAGTCACTCCAACAAGTTAGTGATATTACAGATTAGTGATATTACAGATTAGTGATGAGTATAAAAAGGCGTAAAGGTATATGTGACACTCAATTCAATTTTGAGGCTGCAAAGAATACGTATAAAAGATTTTAGTTGGATGTCATGCACCCATACACGAGGGTGCAGAAGTGGCTTGGTTACATCTAATCACCTTGAATAAGGCGAAGAGCTTGGGCAACGAGGCCCTAAATTTATGAATTATGTTAGAGAGTTAGATAGCAATAAACGTATATTTGGGGCTCATGAAAGCCGGTGGTGCGATGAATATTAAAGCAAGCGCCATGTTGTGACACATGACGTTTGCTTAGAGGCGATGTTAAAGCATCGTCTTTATTTGTTTTGGAAGCGCAAGCTGCTCAATAGACAGCTCAGGCTGGACTGGTGTCATTTGTTGATTGCCACTTGGACGAGTGAGAATAAATCGTGGTGAAATCATCTGAAGCTGACTATGGTTTAAATGCATAAATTGAATGCCGCCACTTTGCGTGCTTCGGCCACCAGTTGGTTTACCAATTAGCTGAGCAAATTGGTGATCTTGCACTGTATTGGCAAACACAATAGACGATGAATAAGTGCCCGTGCCAATCAGAAGAGACGTTTTGCCATGATAGAAATTAGGTAAGTGCGTTTCCGGTTCGATTAAACGGGTGTTTTCGCCTTGCTCAATTGCACCAACGAGTTGACCAGGATCTCTGTATTTTAGTAGCACTTTTGAACGGTAAGTAGAAAAGTGGCGATACGGCTTATCAGCGATATAGCGCATAATACCTGCCATCCACATATCATCATTACCTCCACCATTGCGGCTAATATCAATAATTAAATGATTAATTTGTTTTTCTTTTATCTCAGTAAATACTGAGTCCATGTAGTTTAAAAACTGTTTGAAGTCATCCCAAGCAAACGTGTTTACCTGGAGAACTGCTGTTTTATCGTGGTAAGAAACATTAAATTCATCGGAGAACGACGATTTGGCCAGCGCGGTTGGGATGGCAGCTTTTGCACCGAGCGTTACATGTTTTGCTTTATTATTTTGCTGATATTCTATTTTAAATGATGATTGTGGACCAAAGGTCATATAATACAAACGGTTAAACTGGCTTTGTAATACATCTTTGCGAAATGCGAGTGTATCACCATGGGTATTTACAAGTAATTGCTTTAACAGTGTTTTTGCGTCTGTGCCATTAATAGACTGTATTTTTGCGCCTTGATACTTGCTACTTTGCTCGCCTAGATCGCGGGCTACGTAGAGACCGTCATCTTTAATATTCACTTCGAAAGGGAATAGTGTTACGCCTTGGGCTATCCACTGTCTCCACTGAGAAGATGAACCATGACCTACTTTTAAATGTCCATCAGCTAGCATTGAATTAAGCGGTGCTATTTTTTGCCAAAATGCCATTGCAGTCATCGGCGTGTCTAACTCGGTTTTTATTTGCGTAACGGTGTCGTAGAACTTATCTACATCCTGCACACTGTGTGATAAATCGGGATGAGTTTGGTGCAACCAGTTGAACCATTGATCAAAATCTTCGCTGGCTTGCTTAGCCGAAATGGTATGTTGTAGAGCGTGTGAAGTATTACTGCTTGCTAGTGAATTTGCCGAAAAAATACCAATACATGAAGCGGCTGTAAGCGCGCACATTATTTTTAAAACTTTCATCATTGAGGCGTTATTCCTTTTATTCTTATTAATGTCTTGTTTGACGCACCATAATCACAAAAGGTTTAAATTTATTTTAGTTATTAAAATAATGGTGTTTTAACTTTGATGATGACTGAGCATTTAAGCTGAAAACTTAGACACAGCCTTGGCCTGCAATTGTGCAACCATACCTTGTTCCCACGCATATTGGCTTTTTGAGCGCCATTCAAATCCACCCGTTTTACTCTCATTGGCGTTTGCTATTTGGTTCATCATCGATTTAAAGTCGATAATATCGGCAAAGTTTTCATTGTTTACATCATATCTGCCCCAGTATTGGCTTTTACCCGAGTCTCCTCTTTGCATTTCAAGTCCTTCGATAAAATGGGCTTTGAAATCTTGCGCGGCCTTTACCAGACTATTGTTACTGTTGAGGTGAGTCTCTATCACATCACGCTGTGCTTTAGATAATTGGCCCGTAGCAACTAGAACACCTTGCTCATTTACCGAAAATCCCCAGTCTTTATGACTCAATTCGGGTGAACCACGCAGTATTTTATCTTCTAACCCAGAGAATGCCTGAAACATACGCTGAGCCGCTTTAGGGGCATCACTATAAAGTTTATCCATAGAGGTAAAAATCGCTTCTATTACGCCTCGGTGCGATTCAAAATCTGGGGGAAGGTTTAAGCGGCCATCCGGTGTGTAATTTACTTTTTCATATTCTGAAAAGTCAGTGCTTGAGGGAGTGAATATATCATTAGCCAGTTTTTTGCTGAGCGTATCATCTGCGCTCTTAGCCACGCCTTGATGAGGTGCTTTATTCCCCAAAATCTCTGAAAGAGTTTGATTGCTGGTATATTGCATTGCTCCTTGGTTACTGCCAATCTTCATGCCATATTCCTTATTTCATTGAAGTATATTCTAATTTTATTTAATCGACTTAAAGCTTGTATAGATTGAACTGGATGCCACAGTTTATTCCTTATAATTATTTAGCAAAAGTAGGTTCTGCTTTTGCCTGTAGCTGGTCGGCTATATTGATCGTCCATTCCCACTTATTGAGCAAATAGCCACTTTTCTCTCTTTCGATCTCGTTATTACTGCCTTGTTCGATCATCTCTTTAAAATCGATGATCTGAGCAAAGTTGCCTTCGTTCACATCATATTTGCCCCAATACTGACTTGTACCGGCACTACCCCGCTCAATTTCTAGTCCTTCCAAAAAGCTGGTTTTAAAGTCTTTGGCGGCACTGACTAGCTCGTCATTGCTATTTAAAGCCTCTTCAACAAGTTGCTTGTCTGCTTGGCTCAAGTGGCCTGTAGCAACCAGTTTGCCCGTTTCATCAACTGAAAAGCCCCAGCTTTTATGCGTTAGTTGCGGGTTTTGTTCATACAAATCTGCAGACACTTTTTCATATTCTTCTGCGATCCTGTTCGCTGCGGCTGGGGTTTCGTGCAAATACAGCTTGCTGGTAGAGTTGATGGCACTTTCAAGTAAGTCTCTGTGTTTTTCGTATCTGGGGGGGAGGTCGAGTTTTCCGTTGGCCTTGTAAATTATTGCGGTGAGTTTACCGTTGTCAGACTTAGCTTGCGTCAGTTCAGCAGGGTGTGTCGGCTCTGAATTGATGAAATGTTTAGTTGGATCTACTTTGAGGCCCTTTTGACTGCTTGGGGCGATATGTCTCATTTCATCACTAATCTGATTATTTTTTGCATGCAGGCGTGGCCCCGCATTTGCAACAATTTTCATGTCATATTCCTTATTACATGATTTTATCTTTACTATATCGGTTACAGAGAGAATATATTTAACAATATTTTATAGCTATTTTAATTTAATGAGAGGAGGCCACGGATGACACACTCTGTATTCAAGATTGAAAAAGTCACATCTCGCTGTTTTTGGCACTACAAGGGCCTATTTGAGCAACAAAGCCTTTAAAAACTAAGATATCGGAATGGTGAGTGTTTTTTTCTGTTTTGGGATCTGTAGGGGATTAAAGGTGATATAAATTGAGTTTGGTACTATCAATACTTGTTTATCATCAATCTTGTTAAGTATTATTTAGAGTGATGAGGCTTTTATCCTTACGCATCTTTGTGTACTTTAGGAAATTATACATTTAGGTAGTGGTTCACATAACTGTTATTAATTAATCTAAAGTATCATATTTTAATGGTGTGGTTTTTCCTTTATATAAATAAAGTGATTTTGCATTTAAATTTGGTTTAAATCCGATGTTTTACTTTCGTATTCTTAGGTGGTTTTGAAGTTGGGTTAATTGAACTTGATGTTAATTCTTGGAAGGCAATGCTCTAATTAACCTACTTCAGTCTTTTCCCACGCAATTTTATACTGATATATTTATTCTTGGGTTTATTGCGTCAGTCATTTTATAGGAGAATAGTAAAGAGCTGCTTAATACTTTTTCTTCTAATGTATGATAATCCTGGCCAAAACCATCGTCATGAAATTGCTTCTCAAAACTGCTACTTAATTCGTTGAGCCTAAATTTACCGTAAAAGTCTTTGGCTTCTGCATTACTATTTACATCAAAATAACGAACAATATCAGCCATACCTTCATGCACTTGTTTATAAGCAGTTTTAAGCTCATCATTGGCATTTATTTGCGTTTCCAAGTTGGCACGGAGTGTGGCTGATATGTTTCCACCTACCAATTGAAGTGTACCATCTTCTTCTTGAGCAAGATCGAGCGAGCTTAAATCTATATTAGGATGTAAACTTGACTGTGTATCTTTAAACTTTTCAAACTCTTTTAGTGTTGTGGCAAAAGCCGCTTGTGTGTTGTCCTGAATTTCAAAGTTCTTAACATTATAGTCATACGCTTCTTGTTGAAATCTTTTTATTTCCTCCTCGCTTGCAACTGACGTATTTTCAATCGATGCTGGGGCTGCATTGAGCTTTTCTACAGGAGATTGTGCTTCAATGGTTGTAGCTTTCGATTTTTCTAAAGCTGCATTATTATTCACTAAATTATGTTGTGAATTTCGCAATGAATTTTTTATATCCATGAATTCCCTTTCTTATTATATTCTTACAATAGTACTTTAATATAAATCTGGTTGTTTTCAAGTTTAATTTATAATGGTTGATTTTATTTTTCCATAATATTTATCTTTGTAAAGAGGTGAAAGTGTAGCTGACATAAATGGAGTTTCCATATATGTCAGCTATACTTTAATTTGTAAATTTTAAAAAGGTTTATAAACTAAAAACCTTTGTAGTTTCGCTTGATTCAGAAATTTTGTCTTTTATTACTATACGGCCAGACTTTAAGGTCCAAGTTACAACAGGGTCGTATTGGTGTAAACGCCAGCGGCCAGATGTCCCATTTCCTACTGATCCCCAGACTACTCGCTTACCTTTTAAATAGCACTTACTTTTCCATACGGTTTGGTCTTCAGAGCGAGTGTATTTTAGGTAAATAACATCACCAGTAACGTGAGAAACTTTGACTATATCGATAGGCTTGTTAAAAATTGTTGCTATTGCTGCTTTGCAAACTCTTTGGGTTTGTTCGTCATTTAACTTCGGGATGCTGGCGTCTTCAATAGCTGGAATGATTACAGATAGCGCGAATCCAATAACTGCAATCCAAAACATAAACTTTCCCATAGTTCATTTAACCTTTAATTTAAATATTTAGTTTAAGAATGGCCAAAAAAAGTATGTTTCAAAGGACTTCTTTGAACCTCTTTGAACCATAGAAGGTATAATGAGATATTCAATCTTGGGGTTTAATTTATGAAGGACTTAAAGGCTGCCCGTTCTAAAGATATGAACTTTGTACGCTACAATATCATCAAAGCTAAAGTTTTCATTGTACAAATGAGTAATTTGGTGGCGTAGATAACAAATACCTGTTTGTAGGCTCAAAGAGCTTAAGGTTATTTATTTGAATTCAGTATGAAAAATGACTGAACTAAGCACTGTACAGATATCAAAGCGCTACAAAAGCAATAAAAATAAAATACCTTAGAAACTAAGAATGAAAATAGGGGGTATATAAGTAATTGAATAGGGAGAGGAAAGCTGGTCGGCATAGCAGGATTTGAACCTGCGACCCCTGACACCCCATAAAAATTAACTGTGTTCAAACGTGTACAATCATGGACAAGCGTGACCCATCGTGAGGTGTCCGAATAAAATCTAACTTATTGCTGTTGCTAATAATTACGCTGTAAATTATACATAGTGAAGCAACGTGATGAATCGTGAGTTAAAACCAGTTGGTGCGATAACTGTGCGATAAATTTATTAGCTATGTGTTAGGTGTGCGATAAATGGCGTCAATTAAAGCAAAATTAACAGAGTCGGTGATCAAAAATATTCCACTAGAGATCACCCGAATAACAGATACTGAGCTATCAGGTTTTTACCTCAATGTTGGCAAGCCTAACAAAGATGGGAAGCGTTCTTTAGTTTACTATTTGTATTATCGATTAGGTGGCCGAGGCTCAAAAGAAAGGCGTTTAGCATTAGGCCGTGCGCCAGCCTTGAGCGTTGTTAAAGCTCGTGAGCTAGCAAAGCAATACATTGGTGATGTATCACGCGGTATTGATGTATTTATTGAACAAAAAGAAAGAACCAAAGCGCAAAAACAAGAAGCTGAAGCGCCAACGGTACAAGAATTAGTTTCAGAGTTCTTAGAGCGCTATATCAAGGTTAATCGCAAAGACCCCATAGAAGTTGAGCGTATGTTTTATAAAGACGTGCTACCAGCGATAGGGGGCGTTAAATTAAAAGATATTACCCGTCGAGACATTTTGAGCAAAGTATTAGACCCAATAACCGACAGGGGGGCAGGCACTCAAGCCAATAAAACCCTTTCAATTCTTAAACAAATGTTCGACTTTGCAGTTGAGCGTGACCTAATGCAGGGCAACCCCATTAGCACCGCCAAGAAAAAGAACGTTGGCGGTATTGAAAAGCCGCGTACACGCGCTCTTGAATTTGAAGAGCTGATACAAGTATTCGAACGCTTGCCTAAGCTAGGCGTAAGCACGCAAGTGATCTATGCCCTTAAGTTTATCGTCTTAACTGGTTGCAGACCGATAGAAGTGACAGGCGCGCAGTGGCAAGAATTCGACTTTGATAAAATGATTTGGACTATTCCCGCCGAGCGAGTAAAGCAAAACAAAGGCGGGGAGCGAATCCATAAAGTGCCAATCACCCAAAATATGATCATTATGCTTGATGAACTGCGCGCTTCATTCAGTTATTTAGGCTCAAAGTACGTGTTCCCAAGTACCACCTGCACCACGAGCGCCGTAGGTGAGCAGCCTATTGATAGACACTCTCTTTCAAGAGCCGTAAACCGAAAGCAAAAAGAGCTAGGCGTGCCTAAATTTGTTCCCCATGACCTGCGCAGAACAATGGCAACTCGCTTAGGTGATGATGATATTGGCGCTGATCCGATAGTGGTTGAAAAGATACTCAATCACCAATTGCAGGGAATGCAAAAGGTATATAACTTGCAGGAGTATATGGGGAAGAGGCGCAGCGCATTAGTAAAGTGGAACAAACGCACAGTGAAACTGGTCAGACCTCTTAGAGGGTAGTAAGTTGTTATACTCTTACCAGTAATTATCCAATTTTTAGCTTTAATTTAGGAGGGGAAATGCAAAGATCGTCGATACGCTTACTTAATGCTAAACGTGCTTTTACCTTCTATTCTAATACATTACAGCAGAATTTGGATGTAAGAATTATCAATGAAACTGTAATGACGAAGCGCTTTGTACTGTTCAAATTGACTCATAGCAAAGACCGTCAAATGGCTATTATTGCTGAAGCTGAGTACAAAAACAATCATCTAGTTTTGTCTTTGGTCGGTGATGTTGATAAAGGTAGTCGAAAGCTTTTTAGGACTGAAGCAAAAAGAGCTTTTAATAACTTTATTAACGATAACTCAATAAGTTATAGTGGTGAAATTTATAATTCTTGTTTCGTCTAAACCTTATTGAAGTTTAGATTTTAATGCCTCAGCTAATAGAAAAATTCGAATATAAATTAGAAGATTTATCTATAACAGATATAGATGAATCCTCAACACAACTTTACCTCTCCCCAGTATATTCATTATATCAAATTGCTTTAAGTAAATGCCCTAAAGGAGAGCTTGATGAACAAATTCTCATCTGTAATTTAGTTTATGCTATGGATGAGTGGATTATTGATTCATTAGAAGATTTTAAGGATGAGCGTGATGGTGTTGTAAGCTCCAAAGAGCTAGTTCAACACCTATCAACGATAACAGGTATCCAACTGAATGAACTAAAAAGAGAAGTTATAGGTGCTGTCGGTGTTACCACTTATAATGATGGATACCTTAAAGGGGTTCAGATACGCTCCACATTCATTGATGAAAACCATCGAGGAAATAAGTTATCTGAAAAAGCTTATTCGTACTTAGCAAGTAAATTTGATCTAGTATTGTCTGATTCTAGACAAACAATCAATGCTGCTACACTTTGGCAAAATGCTTTACCTCGAGCTGCAGTAGTAACAGCTTACGATTCAATAGAGAAAAAGCAATTAGAAGTAGTTAACCCTCATGAAGAATTAAATGGGCGTTATTGGAGTATCACTCCCATGGATAAAAGTAAAAAAGATACATATATTAATGCCAAAGAGAGATATAAGTTCGGAAGTTCAATAGATATAATTGACTGTAAAATGCACATCATATTGACGATGAAATGTAAAAAGTAGACATGCTAAGCTATGGAGTAACAATTTTGGTGGCTTGCTGAGTTTAGGTGTCAATTAGAGTTTTGTCATATAAAACAGTCACGATAAATAAACTTCGGTAATCTCAGCCCTAAAATGCCCCATCTCTTGCGAAACGCTCTCTAAGGCCGTTTCATATTTATACCCCAAGCTTTTCAGCTCAACCATCCGCTCTTGAGCATAGCTATGTCTAAGACCATGCGCGCCAGTCGAAAATAACAATGCGCGGTTTGAGGCTTTAGAGAAAGAGTCTGACCATTTTTTACCGCCAGCAATATCATAGCGCTGAAGGTAGTTAATTTTTCTGTCTACTACCGTGATAGGTTGTGCTAAACGTTGTTGTTCTAGCTTATTGGCGAGTGTGGTTGGAATTAGCACATGGCGAATTAAGCCGCCTTTACCTTGCACGGTATATAGCTCGCCGCTTCGACCATGCCATTTTGAATCTAAGGCAGGGCGTTTGTCTGGGCTTCGCTCACTAGTTTTGGCAAGTGTTAGCAGCTCATGGGCGCGCAGACCTGCGGCATAGGCGATTTGTGTAGCGAGTTGATGCTTTGCTGTTTGCCGATGTGAAATAGCTCTGGCTTGATCTTTAGTGTAAGCCCGAGAACGCTTGATTTCTTCTAAACATGACTTAACTCGATAGAGTGTTGCTTTTGGCTGTAGCTTACCGTTTAGTTGCATCATAGCTTGTATTGCTTGACGCTCCATATCTAGGGCTTTTTGGCCGACAATCTCAGCTCGGTAGTCGAGATAAATTCGGGCTTGTTCAATGCTCATAGATTGGATGCCGTTTATACCAATATCCTTTGACCAGCTGGCAACCGTTTTTAGCGCCTGTTCGTAGTTTCTAGCTGTGCCTAAAGAGCGTATATGTTTTGCTTTGGTCAACCCTTTGATAACGTTTTTGGCTTGTGTGCTGGCTTTGGCAAATTTAGGCATTTTTATCGAGCCACCGCTTAACAGTCGTCCACTGCACAACGATACCTCTCATGGCAAGCCAGCGTTGTAACTCAGCTTTAGTTGCACCCGCGTCATATAGTTTACAAAGTTGAGTTCGGTACTTATCAAGTTTGGATGATTTATGACGTTTACGGGCACGTAGTTTTGTTTGCGCTTTTAATAAAGCGACTTCAATATTGGGGTTAAAAGTCATGCTTGTTCCTTGGTTGTAAGATTAACTGGCAACACAGTTGCTCAGCGGCACTAAAGCCTATTCGCCCCAGTTAAGCGCAACTGCGCAAGGCTCGGACTGATCTCGCCTAAAATAAAAACCTCAGATACGTGGAAGCGGCAGCAATGAAGCGCCGAATTTGAAAAGCGCCATAAATGTGGCGCGGCATGACATAAATATTAAAACAGTGAGGGTCCTCACTATGAGTTGTCGGCAGCTGAGCAGCGCCGTTTTTCTTCAATGCCCAAAGGGCTAAATCAAGTTTAGGTTAGCGTTAAATAAGACAGCTTTCAATCTGCGAATAAAAATCTGCGTATAAGCTCAGCAAAACCAAGCCCCCCGCTATGAAGCGAGCGATTTATCGCTTCGACATAGCGGGGGGCGTAGCCCCTTTTAAAAGAGGAGGAAATTGCTCATGATGCCTCGGTGAAAAGGGCTTGGTTTTTAGCAAATTTGCAGGCGAGGATATATGTAAGGTGTAGGCTAATTCAAAAGCCTCAAATGGTAGGTCAGGTCAAATAAAATGGTGAGTTAACTACCTTTGTAATCAGCTATTCTCCCAGCAAGTCCATCCTCTTCACAAAACAAAAAGGCAGTTGGTACGTCTAAAACTTTAGCGAGTGCTTTGACTGTTTTAAAATCAGGCGCATGAACCCCTTTTTCATACTGGTTCATTCTCGCAGAGGCTGAGAACTCGTCCATTCCTGCCAAAATACCTAACTGTTTTTGAGATAAACCTTTCCTCTTTCGAGCCTCTTTTAAGCGCTTTGGAAAGGGCGACTCGTCATTTGTTTTCATCGTAAATCAATTAACTCTTGAAAACTAAGAGTCTCTTAGCTTTAATGGTATTCTGATACTCAGGAATCCTTAGTTTTAATGTGAGAGGCTAAACTATGTTTTTAAAAGCACTGAAAGCAACCGCGTTAATAGCGCTTGAAGTCATGATCGACGATAAAAAATCAGACCAAGACCAGTTTATTGATGAACACAATGATGGGATGGGTAACGTAAACTTCTATGGTGATGAATATACGAAGCAAGAAGCACGAGAAGCCGATGATAGGGGAGAGTTTTATTATTAAGAGTTACATCTTTTTTAAGTTATAAAGAGGGCTGAAATATGGATTGGTTCAGCCCTTTAGACTACACAAAACATGCTATTCCTTTGCAAGTTCGTCGTTTTCAGCCTGTGCATTACTTGTTTTTCTTTCTCTAGACCAAGATAAGACAAGGTCTTTGGCAACTATGTGTTCTAGTTCCCCAATCTCTATGAAGTAGTTTTCACCAAGGCTAGATAAGATAATAACGTCTTTGTAGATACAAAAATCGGTTGAGCTGTTAATGGCATGTAGGTTTTGGGCTTTTAAATAGTTACATGCTTCTTTTTTAAGCGTTAGGGTTTTGACTTCAAAGTTCCCAAATCCATAAAGCTGTATTACAGCTTTGGAGATCGATGTGCTTGCATTGAAGCTGAGTAGCACTATGGAAAGGGTGCATAATGAAATAATCCCATAGAATATGAATGCTGAGATCCTATTTGGCCTCATCGCAACTATCGTATTTATACCTAGTATTGTAACAATTGCGATAATGGTCATTTCGTTTGACTGTAAATCAACAGCCCTATCTGATAATGAAGTAAGTAACAGCAGAGGGTATAATGATGCGACAATGCTTATAAATGATGCCCAGCAGTATTCTATAGCCTCAACCATTTTATTTTGACTTTTTTTAGGAACTTCCAAGAGGGAGACTGTTTTTGTAGAAATGTAAGCCATTGTGACAAATAAAATAATTCCTATTTCTAACAGGCCTTTCCAATATGGCTTCTCAACCAGAAACAAAGATGTGAACATAGTCGCTTGTGGGAATAGAAATAAACTTGCGCAAAGGGAATTTTTGTAATTTTCACTTTTGCTTTTAGAGTGTGTACTTTCTTGAATTCTTTTGCCGAAGGTTCGATACCAATACTCACCAGGTAAGATAAAAACCACAACGATAATCACAAGCATAAAGAAAGCGGTAATAGCACTTGCTCCTAAGAGCATCGACGAAGATTGAAAGTCAAAACTTGGCATGTAGCGGATATGGGCATAGTAGATAGTAAAAATCGACCCACCAAGTAGTAATATTGATGACCAAAATATGGTGCCCAAGTTGTTATAAAAGTATTCCTTTAACTTATTAATATCCATTACTTTTTCCATGTTAAGTATCGTTGCTTATTGTGGGCTAACCCCAGTTCATCAAGTCTGCGTGCAGCCCAAAAGGTTGAAATAGTTTTTGGCCAAGAGGAAGCCCTGAGTAGATTTCACCAATACTCTTGGGAAAATGACTGTAGCCAGATCGTTCTAATAACTCCCTTTCTAGATATAGGTTCGCAATATAAAGCCCCGCGAGAGACTCTAATACGTTACCGAGGTTGGCTTTGTGGAAGTGTTTTCTGCGTTCATGTTTAACGCTGTTATAGTCTGACCACCAAGAGGGAGATTTACCCTCTTCAAATGCTTTCCATGGGATGTATTTTAGCTCGAACTCAAAGGACAGCACTTCCTCCGCTATCAACCCTTGTTGATTTTCCACTATCCACTGACGATAAATATTTATATTTGCATTTTTCCCCTTTGTGGAGGGGCATATATCACATATCTCTTTGAGTACCACCTCAACTTCAGCACAAATTGCAAGATAGAGTTTGGCCAATTCTATAGAGTATGTTTTGAAATTGTCAGGGGCAAAGTGTATGTATCGAGACAAAGCGCATACATCTGATTCTAACGAGAGATAATAGCGCCAATGTAGATTTTGTTTCATGGTTTCCTTACGTAGCGCACATTTTGGGTTGAGTATCGTTAAAGTGCACTGTCTGCTTATATTTTTATCCAATTATTTAAACGGTTATCTTAAATTAGAAGACTAGTAAATTACTAGCGCAAAAGTTACTCCCAATTTCTTGATACCTCACACTCAATCATTTATATTCACAAATGCGCACGTTTGCTGCGTTACTGCGAGGGGAGTCACTTCGGTGACTGAAAACAGGCGCTTTTATAGCTGCCTTCAATACGTAAAGAGGAAAGACATTGCTGCATATGCAGCATCGTGCATACGTGCATGAATGATGCCCTTCGCTCCATTAAACGTATTGGAGGACTGTCATGTCATCATCTCAAACTATTTCAGTTAAAGACTTAGCTGACCTACTACAATTATCACCACGTACAATCCACAACCGAATTAGTGCTCAATCTAAAGCAATAGAAGCTGGTGAAAATCCAGAGAGCTACCAAGTACAGCGTTTAGCACCACCTTCAATAAAGTTGGGAAAATCACGTTTGTTCATACGGGAAACCGTTGAGCAATGGCTAGCTCGTTTTGAAGGGGTGAAGATGTAAGGAAGGCGAAAGGGGCTGCTTGACCGGCGACACCCCAACCGCACTTTGCATCTTCAAATTATATGCTTGCCTTACAAGAAAGGCCACCTTTGTCGTGGCCTGAGTATGCTATTGCCTCACCAAAAGACTTTTACGAGTTAATAGATTTTCATTCACCCAAATATGTGAGGGCACTTTTTAGTCATAACCACGAATCAGGTAAAAAGATCTTTTTATTGGGAAGCCAAAAGTCCAGCAAGGTCACAGATTTAAAAACTTTTAAAATAAAAACAACTAGATATGTTCAAGGAGTATTGAACAGTAAAAGCGAAGCGGTTAACAATTACTATAGTCCAAACGAGTTTTTTAGTTGGCCAAGAGCGATAAATTTGGCTCTTTTCAGGGCTAACTGGGTTGATATTGATGTTACTGAAAAAGTTGACGCAAGCAAGGTGCGAGAGCTTGAACATGACTTAATTGAAAAAGTTATTCAAATTTTACAAAAGAATAAGATACCACCATTTACAGGCTATGTTTGCTCGGGTTCTGGCGGGATTCATTTATATTGGATTTACGCTCCTGTTGACGCTTCTCAAGTTAATAAAGAACTGTGGAAAGCGATAGCAAACATATTAATTGAAAGTTTACAAAGCATACGCTCGTTATGGTACATCGACACGACCGCATCAAAAAGGGCTTATGGAAATCTGCGTATACCAGGATCTGTTCATGGGCGAACAGGTTTACAAGCGAGGTTTTTTGGCGGTGGCCCTAAGTACCAATTTGAAGAGCTACTAAACTATCTCAATTTGGAGTCATTAAGAGATAGCTTGAGACTAGAAAAAGAATTGAGAGTTGTTAGGTTGCCAATTGAACCTAAAAGCAATAAACCGAAACAACAAATTCAAAGGCGTTACGGTCACAACATTAAGGATTGGTGGCTCAAATGTATAAACACCCTTCAAATTCATTTTCGTAAGCAAGGCAAGGTTCCTAAAGGCAAACGTGATAAAACAGCTTTCATCCTATTTGTTGCCTTGCAACATTTAAATAAAGACACTGCTTTTGAAAAGCTGGTAAAAATAAATGATGAGCTGATAGGTTTTTCACTCGAAGAGTTAGACGGACTGACAAAAACGGCAAAAAGCACTTTCTACAAATACAAAAAAGACACACTAGCTGAATACCTAGAAGACTTACTTGACTACCGTCCTGAATACTTGTGTACGACGCCCAAAGTTAAGTTATCAAGTGACGAAATAAAGCAAAGGCAGAAAAAAGCGGCCAAAGATACGGCTACTAAGAAGAGAAATAACTCTCAAGAGAACGTGCGAGAAGCTTTTAACGAATTGATCAATGAAACAGGCAAAAAGCCAACTCAGAGGCAAGTTGCCGAGAGGGCTGGATTAGGGTTACGAACTGTGAAACGGTATTGGTTTAGCTAAGGGTAAATACCGGAATTTCCAAACCAACGAAAGGTGTAATTTATTTAAGTAAGTCTTAACTTGGTCTACCAGGAAGAGGTTAATAGTATTTAATCAAACCTGAAAGTCGCAAAGCTCCATAAGTGGACCTTGAAGCTAACTCGTTTCTGCCCCAAAGTGTTTTTAGGGCACACTAAGTAATAATAAGAACTATTTAGTCAGCAAACTGCTGTACAAATCCTACACTCCTAAAAAATTAAGTGATGGTTCCAAAAAATCTTGTTAATCGTGAGGCTCGTAATCAGAGAATCGACAAAGGTTGTTTATTTCAGCTTCAGATTAACTATTAGTGATCAAGTATTCGTGTTAAAGTTAATCAATAGGAATATCAATAAGTAGGAGGCTTTGAATGGCATTAGTTCACAATTTAACACCAGAAGATAACGCTGCTGCTGCAAGAGCTACGGCTGGAGTCGTTGCACAACGAATAGGTAACTCACTAAAAGAACGTTTTGAAGAAAATATACACAAACGAAACTGTCGTGAAACTGATTCTGACTATTCAGTTAAGATGTCTAGTAGAGCTATAGCTGCTTTTGTTATCCATTACTTAGGAAAAGCAGATGACGTTCAATCTGCTCAAGGTGTTTGCGATAGTGCTGAAGATGGTGGCATAGATGGTATATTTGTGAACCACGCAGAAAAAATAGTAGTGGTCGTACAATCTAAGTTTAACCAATCAGGAAACGCTACTTGGAATACGGCAGACTTTTTACGTTTCAAGAATGCTTGTGAACACTTACAAGAGTGTGACTTTGGGCGTTTTGATCAAATCCTACAAGCATCAGGAGCCGATATAGCTAAAGCATTAGACTCTATCGATTACAGGTTTAAATTTGTAATGGCTCATACAGGCAAACGGGGTGCTGCCGCAGAAATTTTAATTGATATGCAGCAGTGGCAAAGAGAGTTAAATGCTGCGGCTATTGTTGGTCATGATACCCCAGAGAATGACTTACCATTTCAAGTACATCTAGTCTCCGCAGAAGATCTCACTGAATGGATGCGGGTACAACACTCCAATTCAGTTGACATAGCAGATGTTGAGTTAGAAGAGTATGGAAAAATCACAGCTCCCTACACAGCATATTATGGAACAGTTGGAGGAGATCAAATCTATGAGTGGTGGCAACAGCATTCTTCAGATTTATTTACCAAAAATATTCGAAACCTTTTAGGTAAGACTGATGTGAACGAGTCTATTAGGGATACAGCTCAGAATAACCCTGATAAATTTTGGTTCTTCAATAATGGCGTTACTGTACTAGTTCGAGATGTGCAACCTTATCGACGTAATAACGATAGAGATAGAACACGAGGGCGCTTTAACTTTTCAGATGTGAGTATTATAAATGGTGCTCAAACAGTTAGTAGCATAGGGTATGTGGGAGAAAGTGACCCTACCCAACTATCTGACATAAAGGTTCAGATCAGATTTATTCATATCCCACATGGTGAAAGTGAAGACACCATAGATTTAATTACTCGGGCAAATAACCATCAGAACCGCGTGTTGGGACGCGACTTTGCATCGCAGCATGTGGAACAACTGCGTTTGAGAGATGAGTTAGCAGTTGAGCAGTATACGTATCAATTACTAAGAAGTAGCCAAGCTCCAACAGGTGACAAATTCATAGATATTGATGAGGCTCTTGATGGGTTAGCATGTCTCACAATGAACGCTACTACTTTAGCTACTTTGAAAAGCGCTCGAGGTAAGTTCTTCGAAAATCTAGAGGGGAATCAATATCGTTCTGTTTTCAATCCAACTATAAGTGGCGTTAAGTTAATTAACGTAGTAAAACATCATCGATATATTGAACGTTTGATTAAAATAAAGCTATCTGAAACAGATCAGCAAACTGCCAAAAAGCGCTATGGGATTTTGACTCATGCTAACCGCGTAATTGCCGCTATTCTGATGGAACAAGTTAATAATTTAAGGAGAGCGACTACATTGATTGAACTTGACACTGGTAGCATTGATGAGAACTTCGAAACACTGTTAAGCCAACTAGAAACCTTAATTGATACTCATTACCCTAGTGCTTACTTGGCAAGGCTCTTTAGCAACGCAACCAAGATCACAGCTACTATTGAATATATAAAAAATGGGACCATTCCTACCACTGAATAGTGTAGTTGGTAAGTGAATTTGGCCTCCTCCTAAAAGCCAGAGTGTGCTCTGGTTCATATCTCATTTTTGTCCAAAAACGGGCTAGAGTGGCCGTCCGCTTTTAGTTCAAACCACCTGTTAGGTATAGTGGCACAATCCTAAGCCAATTGCTGAAAGCATAAGGTCATATATGAGCTGCCAAGATTCATTGCCCGTCGATTACAAACTGTTTCTGAAAAGCTTTTATAAAATTCTATCGTGAGGAAGGTAACAAAGGTGCCATTAGCTGTCTTCCTATATATCCCCCCCAATCAACACCTAATTTAACCTGAAAATGAGAAAATAAATTTAGATTAATGTGGTGCGATAAATGTGCGATATAAAGTTAATAATTGAAAAAACTAAGTGCGAAAAACAAGACGAGTAATTGATATAACTTATTGAATAGGGTAAGGAAAAGTTGGTCGGCATAGCAGGATTTGAACCTGCGACCCCTGACACCCCATGACAGTGCGCTACCAAGCTGCGCTATATGCCGACTTGGTTGTCACTATAATGATTTTATTTTAAAAGGCAATAACTAATTGGTTTGTTTGGACATTAAATGATCATAAAGCAGTTTTTGCATACTGAGTGTTGTGTTTTATCCTATTAAATTAGGCCAATGAGGTGCTTTTCGCTAAGGGTTTGTCGTATTTATGATTGCGGTAACTATGGTGTATTTGTTTTAATATAATATTATTAATATATTGATTTTCCTTAATAAAATAACTTTTTCGTATGTCAAAAAGGGACGTGTTTTGTTAGCATAATTGCGAGGTTTGCAATGATGCGACCTCATACCTAGTAAAACATAAGGAAAAGTAAATGTTTAAACTCGCTCTATTGTCTGCGGCAGTATTTGCTGCAAGTTCTGTAAACGCTGTTGTTTTGGTTGAAAATACAGTCAGTCATAATGCTGTGCTGGTGCCAACAACATCCAATGAGGTGGTTGTAACTGGTGTTGTCAGCAATTTACATGCAGATCCCGGTGCAGTTTCACTGACAAAGAACTCTGACGGCTCGTTTAGCTTAAGTTATAAAGAGTGGGAGTATTTAGATGGCACGCATACCAACGAGACCATCTCAACGCTTACATTAGGGGCTGGTATCCATACTATGGCCGATGGGTCAATCTGGGAAGTGGGCGTACTTGATATGAGTACTGCCAGCCAAACGTTTGAGTTTTCTCAGCAGTATGATCAAGTACCCTATTTATTTTTAAGTCCGCAATCTGATAACAGTGGTTTTGCATACGTTGCCAGAGCCAATAATGTTAACCAGATCGGTTTTAACGCTAAAATTCAATATCAAGAATTACAAACAACTGGAAATACTCGGGTTTCACAAAAAGTTGCTTATTTGGCTGTGTACGCACCTAACAAAACGGGTCAGTTGGACTCAGGGCAAACTTACAACTTAAACCAAGCTAAAGTTAACGAGCAGACGATTAAGTTTGAAAACCATGAGCTGTTTTTACAAGAAGAACAGTCAAAAGATGCTGAGCTCACTCATATACATGAAGTGATCAACATGCTAGATATCGACGGACACCTATTTGCTCAAGATATTACGTTGCATGGCAATGACACCGCGACAATTAGAGCTAACAAACAAGTGCAACCTAATATTGGCAACAGCAGTTGTAAGGCAGTGTTAGAGAGCGATCCAAGTGCATTGTCAGGGTTTTATACATTAGATCCGGATGGTGTGGGCGGTTTGGCTGAATTTACTACTTTCTGTGATATGGAAAATCAAGGCGGTGGCTGGACATTAATGGCCATTCGTTATGTGCCGGGTAAAGAGTACAGCAGTGCAAACAATTACGCGTCACATTATACCGAGACGCAAAATATCACTTCGTTTGTGGATAATTTCCATTTGACTGATCCTCAGTGGTTCCACTTTAAAAACAATAGCCAAGAAATGATGATGACGATGCGTGATGCTGGCTATTATTCTATTGCTGATATGGATAAATTAAAGACCGCGCGTTGTATCCCATTACAAGATACACTTGGCCTAAACCATGGCATGACAGGGTATAGCGTATTCAGACTATTCTGGGATGAAATAGAAGGCTGTGATGGTAAGGGCTCTGATTATTCTATGCTGAACTATGCTGATATCTATAACTACAGCGGTGGTTTCTTCAAAAGCGGTAATGTGACGAGTAAAATCACTAACGGCACAACATACATCTTTGTAAGATAAAATATAAAGGGAGCTTTCCATTAGGCAGCTCCCTGATTGTCATTAGGTGTTTTCAAGCCTAAAACTTGGTCACGAGCCACTTATCATTGCGACTAAAGTACAAGGTGCGTACCTTGCCTTTGCCTTCCACGTTGACCATATTGATCTGTGCAGGCCAAAGGTCTCTCAGTGAGCCGTTATACATTTTTAAGCCTTGTACTTCCTTGGGTAGAGTTGTTTCTTGATAAACCCAAAAAAACTTACCTTCAACTTCAAAACCTACATTGGTTAATTCGACTGACTGGTCATTCAGTGCTTTCAACTGAAAGTGCTTCGCGACGTAATCTGCAAATTGCTGTTGGGTTGCTTTTGAATTAAGGATATCGGCTTTTTTATCAAATAAAGACTGGACCGCATGCTCAGTATCGTGCAGATAAAAGCGATGCATGATCTCTAATTGGTCTGAGTTCTTATTGAATAAAACCGTGGTTTCAGCTGCTTTTTGTTGATGTGCAAAAACCACCGCGCTGAGCAATAAAGCCAATGTAATAATAAAAGTATGCAGGTAGTTAGTCATTACTTACTTCCTTTTTATCATTTTTAAGCTCTGTTTTGATATCTTGCATGATGTCGCGTTTGACCTTGTTTTTACTCTTGGCTTTTTTATACGCTTCAACACGAGAAGGAATGATACGGCGTGGATAGTGGTTGTTTTCTACATCCACATCGGCCGTTTCCCAACCTGGGTCGACAACTACGTTGGTCAGTACTTTATCTTTGTCGGTGACGATTAGCTTGCGAACGTGCTTAGGCGTTCTGCGCCAGATCTCAGCAGGGATATATTGGCTCTCTTTACTGCCATCTTCATAGGTTAGCTCGAGTAAAATCGGCATCACTAAACCGCCAATATTCGAAAACTCCAGTACATAATAGTTTTTGTCTTCTTCTAGTGCGCGGGCAAGTGTTTTACGCTCCCAAGGCTTAAGAGATTCCAAGAACTCTTTGTACTCGTTGCGCTCTTTATTGGTGACGGTGAATCTGTCATTGTCATCATAAAAGTCTTTAATATCTGGGTTGAGCTCTACCCACAACTTTTTGCCTTCGGCTTTGTTGCGTTCAACAAATAATGAAGAAGGCTTATCTTGTTCAAACTGACGCTGACGCGAAAAATCGATGTCAGGATCATAAGTATCTAAGCGCATCTGATAAACTTTATCGATGGAGATATCGACATGATCGGTGGAGTAGAACCAACCGCGCCAGAACCAGTCTAGGTCAACACCTGAGGCTTCTTCCATGGTACGGAAAAAGTCAGATGGGGTAGGGCGTTTAAATCGCCACCGCTCTGAGAACTCTTTAAATGCAAAATCAAACAGCTCACGACCGAGGATCACTTCACGCAAAATGTTCAATGCGGCAGCGGGCTTAGTGTAGGCATTGGGGCCTAAATTCAAGACGCTATCAGATTGCGTCATGATTGGTACCTGATTTTCAGATTTCATGTAGCCGACAATGTCTCTTGGCTCAACACCCCAAGGAATGTTTGGATCCCATTCGCGCCCTGCTACGCCATCTAAAAAGCTGTTTAAGCCCTCATCCATCCATGTCCACTGGCGCTCATCAGAGTTAACTATCATCGGAAAATAAATATGCCCGACCTCATGGATCACTACGCCAATTAAAAAGCGTTTTTCTGCTTGAGAATAGGTACGTGTCCCATCGTCTTGCAGCTCGGTGCGTGGACCATTGAAGGTGATCATGGGGTATTCCATGCCGCCGACAGGGCCATTGACTGATTGTGCAGTTGGGTAGGGGTAATCGAAAGAAAAGCGTGAATAGACTTCCATGGTGTGGATCACAGACTCAGTTGAGTACTTTTTCCACAGGTCGCCGCCTTCTTTTGGGTAGAAAGACATGGCCATAACCAATGGCATCTCTTCACCGCCTTGCTGGTAGCCGCGTGCATCCCACATGAATTTACGCGATGACGCCCATGCGAAATCACGGACGTTTTCTGCTTTAAACTTCCAAGTTTTACGCTTGTTTGTGCCCGCTTTTTCGTTTTCAAGCGCTTCTTCTTCGGTAACGATAAAGACTGGGCGTTTGGCCGTTTTGGCAGCTTTTAAACGATTACGCTGGGTTTTGCTTAACACGTCTTTTGGGTTGGTTAATACACCCGTGGCACTGACAATATGGTCGGCAGGCACATCGATTTCAACTTCATAATCGCCGAACTCTAATGTGAATTCACCACGGCCCAAAAACTCTTTGTTAGTCCATGCTTCATAGTCTGTGTAAGCATGGAGTCTTGGGAACCACTGCGCTAACAAGAATATATCGTTACCGCCTGGACGCTGATCATCAGCAAAGTGCTCATATCCTGAGCGGGCAGATACAGCGTCTTCTTCTACGATGTTAAATGCAAAATCAATGGCAAATTTAACCGAGTCACCTGATTTCAGTGGCTTAGGTAAGTCTATTCGCATTTGTGTGCCGACGATGGTAAAGCTGAGTTTCTTGCCACGATGATCCGTGACTGCGCTTATTTCATAGCCTAGTTCATTGTCCGTCATAAACTGTTGGCGTCTGAGCTCACCTAAGCTGATTTTTGCTGGCTTATTTTCATCACCGTGCTCGGTGTAAGGGCCTCGGCGACCAACGCCACCAAAGTTGTTTGCCATATTGGCAATGGAGTCATCTTTAAAGATATTCTGATCGAGCTGCACCCAAAGGTACTTTAAACGATAAGGGGAGTTGTTGTGGTAGGTGATTTTTTCATGACCTGTCAATCGACGTTTTTGCTCATCAAGTGAGACTTTGATCTTATAATCTACCTTTTGTTGCCAGTATTGTTGCCCTGGCTCCCCCGCAGCATTGCGATACACGTTTGGTGTTGGCAACACTTCGTCTAATTGTCGGAACTTGTCTTCAAAGTTCCCTTTCGTTTGATTTATTGCGGATGCATTGGTAACGCTTGAAAATACCAGTGTTGCAAATGCGGCAATGAGTATTGATGTGTTTGTTTTCATTTTATTTTCTTTCTTTGATTCGCTTATTAAAGCTGTTTTACAGCTGGTTTTTATGGATGCTTGTAACCTCCTCCTTTGTTTAAAGTTTTGTTGAAATTAATCTAATAAATTATTGTCAGTAAGTGTTTATTGATGGGCTACTAAACAAGTAAGAAGAGTAGCTTCAAGATCTGGGCTTAGGTTTTCACCAATGATCTCAATGCGGCTTTCAATACATTCGTCTAGTTCTATTTCTGTCGTGCCATCGGCTGTTTTGTTGTAGCCAAAAATGCCATCCATGGTGATAAACACCGCCTTTAAACGTTCCGCGTCGACACTTGTGACAAATACTCTCAGCTTATCTCGGTCAAATACTTGCTCGGGGGCAAAACGCCAGCCGACACTGACAAAGCCTTCCCCTTCATTTTGAGCTTTTAGGAAGCCATCTTCAGGGAAAGGCTCTGCGTTAATGTCTCTTGCGGGATCGGCATCATGGTGATGGTGGTGATGACAAGGCGGTTTTGCGTTATTGATTGTTTTTCCGCTAAGCCACTGGGGGTTGAGTTGTCCGTGTGAGCAAAACTCTAATTGCTTACTATCAAACCCTTTTTCGGCCAAAAATAGCTCAAGCTGTGTTTTTTGAGTGCCTTGATATAAATCTAGCTTATTGCCAACCACGACATCAGCGATGGCGATTTGCTGATTAAATGTGGCATGCTCTGTGTAGCGGGTATCAGTAAGATTTCGTGCATCGACTAGGGTGATGACTTTTTCAAGGCTAAGTAGTTGCTGGTAATATTGATTTGATAATAATTGCAGTACTTCTAAGGGATGTCCAAGCCCTGTGGGTTCAATGAGTAAGCGGTGCGGCTTAGCTTCACTGAGTAGTTGATTGAGTGCAATTTGCATTGGCAAGCCAGATGCGCAGCACATACACCCACCGGGTACTTCGCGAATATATACTTGTTCGTCTTTTTTGCCGCTGAGTAAATTACCATCAATGCCAATCTCACCAAACTCATTGACTAAGATAGCCCATCTTTCATCCTCAGGCTTTTGCGCAAGTAGGTGCTTAATTGCGGAGGTCTTACCAACCCCTAAAAAGCCGGTGATGATGTTAGTTGGAATAGCCGAGATCGGCTGATTATCACTTTGCATTACATACTCCAATTTTTCACACTTGTGTGACGGTTGCCGCGCATTATATTTGAAATGTTATACTATAACAATTGTTGTCTTTCTAAGAATGGTGTTCATCCTGTTGTTAATGGTCTCTTAATATAAGTTAGTGGATTTAATGGCTTTGAATGGCAAGGAGAACAAAAAAACGGCAGATTAACTGCCGCTTTTTTAGATTAAGGTGAGTGGTAATTTACTTGCGCCAAATACCTTTAGGAAGCGTTTTTGCTATTTCAGGTCGGCTGCTTGGGTCAAACTTAGGTGTTTTACCTTCTTTAAGCTGGGCTTTGTAGTCTTTGGCAAGCCAGATCACAATACCCGACAACATGAATAATGCAGCAACGTTCACAATGGCCATCATACCCATTGAGATGTCAGCCAGTGTCCAAATCAGGCCAAGTTCACCAACAGCACCAAACATTACCATGCCTAATACGCACAGACGGAATACCATCATGGCAGTCTTGTTTTCTTGCAAGAACATTAGGTTAGTCTCAGCGTAGCTGTAGTTCGCAACGATCGATGTGAATGCGAAGAAGAAAATAGCAATGGCTATGAAGATTGCACCCCATTGACCAACGTGTTCTACAAGGGCGGCCTGTGTTAATGCAATACCGGTAACACCTGATTCAGGCACCAGCTGGTTTGATAATAAAACCAGGGCTGCAGTTGCACTACAGATCACAATGGTATCGACAAATACACCAAGCATTTGTACGTAGCCTTGTGATGCTGGGTGATTTGGATTGGGTGTTGCACTTGCAGCAGCATTGGCGGCGCTACCCATACCGGCTTCGTTAGAGAATAAGCCGCGTTTAATACCTTGGATCATCGCCTGCATAACGGCATAGCCTACTGCACCGCCAGCTGCTTGTTCCAAACCGAATGCGCTGTTAATCACCTGCATGAACACATCTGGTAGTAGCTCAACGTTGCTGAAACACACGTACAGGGCAACTAACAGATAAGCTAATGCCATGAATGGTACAACGAGCTCTGCAAAGCGTGCGATGGTTTTCAGACCACCAAAAATGATGAACGCAGAACCAATAACAAGCACAATGCCCATTACATATTTAGGTACATCAAATGCCACTTCAAATGCTGCCGCAATGGAATTTGATTGTACTGCATTGAATACTAGGCCAAAAGCAAGGATAAGACAGAGTGAGAATAATATCCCCATCCAGCGCTTGTTCAAACCATACTGCATGTAATAAGCTGGCCCGCCTCGGTAGTTACCATCTTCATCTTTTACTTTATAAAGCTGAGCGAGTGCGCTTTCTGCGAAACTGGTAGCCATACCAATTAAGGCGATAAGCCACATCCAGAAAATAGCACCTGCACCACCTAAATAAAGGGCGACCGCCACACCGGCCATATTACCAGTGCCCACACGTGCTGCGAGTGAGGTACAAAATGCCTGAAATGAAGAGATACCTTCACCGGCGCCGCTTCGGCTATTGGCCATGACTTTGACCATATGCGGGAATTGAGCAAATTGAATAAACCCAAGTCGGATTGTAAAGAAAACACCGGCTGCGATCAGGAGGTATATAAGAATATGTCCCCACAACAGGCCGCTGATTTGATTAAAAAACTCAGCCATCGGATATCCTTTAATTTAAGGTAACGAATAATTTTGAGCGCGTAACTTACCACAACTTGGCATCTATACGAAATTACTGCGTCGAATTCAATTGTACAGTATTGTTTGCATAGCTTGTGTTTACAAAGCTTAGGCGTCAATTCATCTTATGAAATTAAGCTTTGCCAAGAGAGGTTGTCTAAATCAGGTAAAAAGTTCAGAGACTGTAATTTGTCGTGCCAATTCATTACTAAATAAGAGATATCGTCAAAGTAAGGCATTGCGAAATATAGGCACATAGCTGTTATCCCTAGTTGGGATATAGAAGTTAAAGGGTATCTTAAATCAATGAGTTTCATCGCTGTGCCAAAGGAAGCTTTGAGCTCTTTGTTGTCTATATCGACGCTGTAACACTCATCTAGGATTAAATGCGTCATTGCACCGACAAACACAAATAAACAGCAAAGTGCAGTGATGTGTAAGCTCATACCAAGCAAAATGGTGCCATGAAATGTGAGCAAGCAAAACATAATGACCGCCGAGATTGAGTGTAACGTGGCGCGATGCACTGTGAAGTGCTCAAAAATAGGCTTAATCACATACATAAAGCCAGCATAGATCAGTGCGCCAATGAGCCAGGTCTCGATGACAGAGTTAAATTGATAATTCAGCAGTAAAATTCCCGCTACCAAAATGGCAAAAATACTAAACAGACTATTGAGCGATTTGGACTTATCTGAATCGAGATCAGGTAATAACCCAGCTAATGCGCCAACAATAAATAACCCAAGCGCTTGAAAGCCATTTACCTCTGCGATGCTCAATAGCAATGAACTGAGCGTTGCACTGACAATGGTGGACGCTTTTAAATGTGTAGAGAAATTCGCCATAGCACTTCCAAGTAGCTGAATAAATTAAATAATGCTGGATTAATACACTTGGTTGCTAGTGTACATGAAAAACCAAGACGCGCACATTGCTAGATGTTAAGCCCGTTATTTATGGAGAATAAGCGTAGCTGTAATATGGTGTAATGTTCTTTATTTAACCAGTTGGCTAGCCTTAGACAGTTAACACGATAAACGAATCTGTTTCGTTGAGCTGCCCTTGACTGGCTTAGGAGTGATCTTTTTATGCACTTTCTTAATCCCATGCTGCAAAATCACCCAATGGAAAGCGCGTTTATTCAAACTTGGCTTAATCGACTGGCAGATAAATATAGCTCTAATGTATTTTCAAATTTCAGCAGTGGCTCGGCCAGTGCGAATACTGAAATGTTTATCGATGTGTACGATAGCCGTTATGAAGGCGTTATCTATCGAGACTTCTTACACTCAGATTCTAAAGTGCAGGCGCTATCAATTTGCAATGGCCAACTACTCAGCATAGGTACATTTGACGCGGTCTATCAGGATGTGAAAAGGCGTCCAACCATGCTAAGAGTTCATAGCTTGCAAGAGGGAGAAGTGATTACTCCGAGTTGTGTTACTGTGCACTGCTACCTTGTAGAGTCCGCATTGTGTCGTGGCTATGCAGATGTTGGTTTATTTGGTTTATTTGGTTTATGTGGCAGTGCTAAACGTGTGATGCACGATTACAATTTATCCTATGTGTTCAATACATTGGATTATTTGAACAGCAGCTTGGATAAAGTTGATTGTCTTTTTTGCTTTGGGTTAGATCCCTATCTACTTAATTGGGGCAAACCACTGAGTGCCTTAAATGTTGCTGCACTGGATGAGTTGGGCTTAGAGCGTCCCGTTTGCATTGTAAGTAATAACTTTTCTATGGCGTTTGTTAATAGCAAGCTTTTAGAAAGAATTGAACAAAGTGCCATTGGCAGATCACCTGCGTTTAGTGGGTTTATCGAGTCGATTAAGGCTTTGGGTTATGTTGATGCAGAGGGCATGTCTATTTTGCCTTGGGCGTTTAGTGATAAGGAGTTATTGGGGCAACTAGGTACGCTACCAAATACATTTAATACGATTGTAGATCAGGGAAAGAAGCGTGGGGTCAGTCATTTTGAGGTCGCGTTACAAAGCCACTTTGTAGAATTATTGTTTGATAACCTCACTCAAAGTACTTCGGACAAACATCGTTTTTCCACTTATTACACCTATCAAACTCATATTGACGAGCTTGCGCGGGTAGATCACTGTGAGGTAATGAAAACATCTCAATTAGAGCGCCTTGATGAGAGGGGGTCTGTCGCCATTGCTATCGGCCGATTGGCAACATGTGGATATAAATGGGTGCACGACTATCACTATGATGAATTATTTGTGCCTTGCAATCGCATTTTACACAACGGTAGCAATTTATGCCTGCATAGTGATTTTCCGCGAGAGCCTTTGTGTCCATTACGATTAGCCGAAATAGCTACCGAGCGCGATATTGAAGCGATGCCAGAAAACTACTCTTGCGATGAGCGTACATTAGACCCTGGACAATGCCTCACACGTTTACACGCATTGGCAGCGATCACACACGGTGCTGCACGCCATGCAAAAGTAGCTAGTTTTAATGAGCTTGGTGGTACAGCGCATTTTATGAAGTTAGATCATGACCCGCTTATCGACAATACACGTTGGCGAGATATAAAAGCAGCCTTACTATGAGCATCAATTTAAAGTGTATATATAGGAAACATTTAGAAACGATTTGTATCTAATTCGTGACGGATCTTAAATCTAAAAGCTGCTTTAATCAGTGAGTGTAATGGAGTGTAATAATTTCATATGTCACAATAAAGTTAAGTTTCAGCATTAAGGCACTGCCATGATCGCAACTATATTTAAATCATTATTTTTTAAAGCGCTGAAAAATGAAGCAAGCAGAAAAATTGCTAAGTCTGTCGTGGAAGGCGCAGTTGATAAAGGCGTTGATTATTTTAAGGCCCGTGGACAAGTCCATATTCCTTCCCATGATGAGGCACAAACTCTCGGTTTAATTACTGGGCTAAATAATTTAGCGAGCAAGAATTTACCAGATGGCGAATATCCATTGAGATTGGAAAAACAAACACTGTTAGTGACTATGCGCAATCAAGGGGTGGTGAATATTCAATATGTAAATAAAAATACCTCTGACTAACCTTCCAAAACGACCACAGCTTAATGGCCGTTTTGCCCCTTTGACATATTTCGTCCAAAAACTTCTATAACCACCTGTTTTTATTTGCTTTACCTCGTTTTTAAGTGTTAAAGCAATGCCATTCCAATAGGAATAATCCAGTATTTCAAATATCAAGATAAAGAATTTATCCTGCTATTTATGAAATAATATTATATAAAATATATTGTATGCAATATTGCTATTGTGTTAAAAAAGTGTGCCCAGTTAGTGGGTTTGGATACACATTTTAAAAGGTAATATTATGAAAATACAATCACTTGCTATAGCGCTACCCTTGGTGGCGTGTAGTTTACAGTCTTTTGCTCATCAAGTTAATGATCGAGCTTTTAAACCTTTGCAAACATCTCTATTGCAACACCTAAATCACGGTGATGAGCATGGTCAAGTCGTGCATGACAAAGCGCCAACTGCACAAAATGCACTGCTCAATCAGTCAGATAGTGTTCTTAATTCTGCCCTTATGACAATGAAGACACAGGCTGCTGTCGTGCAGTGTGACATTAATTTGTTGGCGCAAGCGAATGAAGCGAGTATTGCAGATCTGGTTGTGCAGCAAGGCGCAAGTTGTGTTAATGAGTTATTTAGTGCATCGAGCAACCTTCAAACATCCGTATTTACCACAGAAAAAATGCGTGCAGCAGCAATTCGTGCAAAGTCATTGGCGACGAGTTATGACGGAAATGGCAGTGCACCATTGGAAGCTTTATTTCTATTTATTCGCGCTGGGTATTATGTGGAGTTTTACAATGACTCGGTGAGCTTTGGTTCGAGTCTAAAACCTGAGGTACGTGCCGCCATAGACGAGTTTGTAAAAAGCCCGCATTTTTACAACAATTCAGATGCCCATGGCAAAGTATTGAAAGAAGTGATCACGTCAATGGACTCTTCCGAAATGCAAGATGTCTATTTGCCAGTTGTTAAAGCATGGCTATTAAAGTGGCAGCAGTCTTACGAGGATAAATGGTATATGCGCAGTGCGGTAAATGGCATTTTTACCATACTGTATCGTGGGCAGTGGAATGCGGAGTTTGTGGCTAAGGTGCAATCAGACAGTGAGCTGGTAAACATGCTTGCTGAATTTACAAAACAAAACTGGATGATTGGCTCAGATGCCGAATACCTGATCATCAACTCAGCCAGTGAGTTAGCGAGATTAAAAACCTATAAAAACGCCCCAATTCAGCCGATGGTTGATACGGCGTTGAAAGACTTATTTAGCCGTTTTGAAAGCTTTGGTTATGGAGATGGGATCTGGCTCGCTGCGGCAGATGTGGCAACGTATTACGCTGATTGTGACACCTTTGGCATTTGTAATTTTGAACAAATACTGACGCAAAAGGCATTGTCTCAAACACATCAATGTAGTCCAACAATTCGGATCCGTTCACAAAATATGACTGCTCAGCAGCACCTCGCGGCGTGTCAGACCATGGCGCTTGAAGAGACGCGTTTTCATCAGATGCTTGCAACCAACCAAACCCCCGTGGCAGATGACAACAATACCATGTTACAGGTGAATATTTTTGATAGCAGCAGTGACTATGGCAAATATGCTAAAGCAATTTTTAAGATTGATACCAATAATGGCGGCATGTACTTGGAGGGTGACCCCAGTAAAGTCGGTAATCAGGCTAATTTTATTGCCTATGAGGCAAGCTATGCCAAAGCGGACCACTTTGTTTGGAACCTAGAGCACGAATATGTACATTACCTTGATGGCCGATTTGATTTGTATGGTGATTTTAATGCGCCAACTGAAGCGATTGTTTGGTGGAGTGAAGGGGTTGCCGAGTATGTTGCTAACTTAAATGATAACCAGGCAGCCATCGATACGATAAAAGATGGCAGCACCTATCGTTTGAATGAGATATTTGCGACGACGTATGCAGGTTTTGATCAAGACCGAATTTATCGTTGGGGTTACTTAGCGGTGCGCTTTATGTTTGAACGCCACTTTGAAGAGTTGAAAGTCATGCTTACCCATACCAGAGAAGGAAACTGGTCGGGATACAAGACAACAGTCGATGATTGGGCACAGCGCTATGATCAGGAGTTTACGCAATGGACATTAGCACTTGCAGGAAGTGACGACAATAAAGCGCCCGTTGCATCTATCAATGGGCCCTACTCAGGCACGATTGGTAATAACATCCAGTTTAGCAGTCAAGGAAGTACAGATCCGGAAGGGCAAGTACTGACTTATTTATGGCAATTTGGTGACGGTGCGCAAAGTACCAGTGCAAACCCGACTCATTTCTACAGTGCACAGGGTACCTATACAGTTTCGCTAACCGTGAGCGATCCGCAAGGTGCACAAGCCAGTGTGTCGACCTCGGTAGAAGTATCAGAAACGGCCAATAACGTGGTGACCCTGCTTAAAGGGCAGTCTGTCACAGTGGCAGCTGAGCAAGATGCATTTAAGTACTTTAAACTCACTATACCGCCAGGCGCCACTGATTTAGTGATCGCGACGTCAGGTGGTTCAGGCGATGCTGACCTTTATGTTAAACAAGGACAATTACCGACACTGGATAGTTACGATTGTCGTCCGTATGTTGGCGGCAATGCCGAAAGATGTGAGATCGCGCAGCCATTAACCGGTGACTATTTCATCATGTTGCGCGGATATAACCGCTTTGAAAATGTAACCTTGGTTGCTGACTTTACACCGCCAGCCTCTACTTTACCTGATCTGTGTGCTACCCAAGGTGGTTTATCTGGCGGCAGGCTAAGCGCGGGCACGCCTGTTTGTTTGGCAACAAGTCAAGCACCTATGTGGTTTAGCCTAGAGAATGTGCAAGAGCAGGGCAGTATTAGTATTCAAACAGCGCATGGCAGTGGTGACTTAACTTTAGAATACAGTAACCAAGGCTGGCCCAATGACACCAATGTTGAGGCGCGTTCTGCATTAGAAGGAAACAGCGAGTGTATTAATCTGACCGGGCAAAGCCAATATTGGGGTTACCTTAAAGTCTTTGGTATGCACCAAGGGGCAACAGTGTTAGTTCGGTACAATGAAGGTTATTGCAACTAACTTTATTGTGTAAAACTTGATGACTAAACAGCGACAGGATAAATTATAACTAGAGCTGTTTAGTCATTGTCAGGGTATATGTTGCTAAAGTTATTTGTACTGGGTGTCTTTGCCCTTTTATCAATGAGTGTGAAAAGTGAGCAGTTAGAACGATTAAGCTTGTTTACTTACCATAACAAACCGCCTTATATCGAGAGTTTGGCGGATAAAAAGGGCTTGTACTTTGACATTGTCAATCTGTTAAACGAGTTTCAGCCTAAGCTGCAATATGAGCTGGTGTTGATGAGCAAAGAGCAGATCCGGCAGCAACTTGAACGGAACACGCTGGCAGGAGCTGTATTGGGCGTGAACCCTTTATGGTTTGACGACGTTGATCAGCAAAAGTTTGTCTGGAGTGACCCGCTTTTTTATGACACAGATGAATTTGTCTCCAGCATAAAAAAACCGTTTGATTATCAAAGCCAAGCGTCGCTGCATGGAAAAAAATATGGCGGTGTTGAAGGCTATTATTACCCCAAATTGGCAGAAGCTGAGCGAAGGGAGAAGCTGACGAGGGTGGACGCTAAGAGTGAAAAAGAATTACTTGAGCTGATTTTACAGCAAAAGCTCGACTTTGCCGTGGTAAGCCGTCCCACCTTTTTTTACTTTGCTAAGAAAAACGGCTGGTGGACCAGCTTGTCTTTGTCACATCAATCCCATCAAAAATATTATCGAGCGATACTGATCCCAAAAGATAATAAGTACCAGTTTGGACCTTTACAAAAGACAACGGGATCGCTTCCATTTAAAAAATACATGAAGGAATTAGTGAGCTCGTATCACATCCCTGAATAAAAAAGCTGATTTAATAAAGCGGATTCAAGATCCGCTTTTTTCAGTTGCTTACCAAGACCCTGTGTTTGGCATAGATAACCAAGGCTCTTGCGGCTCTAGTGGTTTGTCTTTTTGCAGTAGTTCAATTGAAATACCGTCAGGTGATTTGATAAACGCCATATGTCCGCATCTTGGCGGGCGATTTATTGTCACACCAGCTTGTTGAATTTTGTCACATAGTGCGTAAATGTCATCCACAGCAAATGCTAAGTGTCCAAAGTTTCTGCCACCAGTGTACTCTTCCGTATCCCAGTTATAGGTGAGCTCAATCGTAGGTGAAAAGGTGTCTTGTGCTTGTTCTAATTGGCCAGGTGCAGCCAAGAAAACGAGTGTAAAGCGACCTTTTTCACTGTCCTTGCGCTTAATTTCAACCAGCCCTAGTAGGTCACAATAAAATTTAAGTGATGCGTCTAAGTTTTTTACGCGCACCATTGTATGTAAAAAGTTCATAACTTGCCCCTTGTGAATATGCCCAACATAATATGGGCAAACGCTCACTTCGCAAGGGGCAATCGACGTATAGCTTAATATTCTGCGCTTAAAGTCACGCCGTTATAGGTTTCATAAGCCCTAACACCAAGGTGCCATGTGCCTGCAGTTGGGTTGGTAATGGTGCACGTTTCAGTGTTGCCATTTTCATAAGGGCGACAATCATACGTTGAGGTTGTTGGCTGGCTGCCTGAGCGAATATACAGATCAGCATCACCAGTGCCACCACTTATTTTTACCGTTAATTTAGCTTTGCCAGCAGGTACTTCAAAGGTTTTATAAGTCCAGTTTGACTTGCTTGCCGACAGGCCTGTCCATTGTTGTTTGTTACCCGGATCGGCAACTGTGCTGTATGAGCCAACCAGTGAAACACCACTGTAGGTCGCATACCCATTTAGCATGACATAGTACGTACCCGCTTGAATATTTGTGATAGAGCACGACTCATTATTACCATCTTTGTATGGGCGGCAATCATAGCTGGATGTTGTTGGCTCAGAACCAAACTTCACATACATATCTACATCACCGGTACCACCGCTTGAAGTAAATGATAGTTGATTGGTGTTTGCAGGTACTTCCATGGTGTAAATGGTTTTACTGCCTTTTGCGCCAGTCAAACCTGTCGCTGGTACGTCATTTTCAAGAACATTCGGGTTTGGTAAGTCAGGCGTATCAATAATTGAACGGCCAGATGTGCTTTGTACAAGTGGTAGCACATCACCTAAACCGCTTGCGTACCACCAGTTTACATTGCCCGGTAATGCAAGTGGGTCTGCTGCACGCTGCTCACGAGATAGGGTATTAGTTGAAGATGAAAATTGCGCGGTTCTTACCTCAAGTTTATTGGGGGTTACAGAGAGCACCTTAAACTGTTGGATACTGGCTAAGTCAATGGTCCAAGATTTAGGATCATTCGCTGAGCGTGCTGGTGCCCCCCAACTGCCTTCACCCACGTATACTGTTCCGCCTGTCGTGGTTTTTGCAAAGTTGCTACCGGAAGGTTTGAGCGCTTCAGTGATTTTATTGATATGTGTGTCGGACTCGACTACCAAGTTCATGCTGTGGTCGTAAAAGTTATTAGCCCACCACGTATGCAAGATTGTATTGTCAGACTTGCCAGAGTAGTGAGGATACATAGGTTTATGGTACTGAGCTACGCGCCATTTTGCGCTGTTACCTTGACTCTGTAAGTCTTGCTTTAGCCAGTTGTTCATTGCTGTTGCGTAGCTTGACCAGCCACTGTTTTTATATTGACTATTTAGCGTATAGACACGAAGCAAGTTAGACACGTTGAAAGCGCCGTAGGTATCAGCACTGGTGCATTGACCGTCATTGTTATAATCAACCCCAAACACTTGGCACAGGGTTTTATAGTTATCATCTTCATGGTTGCCATGCGTAGCGACAAATGGGTATACACGTTTGTAGTTTTGTCCGCCAATCAGGTCGCTTGAAAAGGTCAGCTGCCAATCTTTAAGATATTCCTTCATCTCAGAGGCTGAGTTGGCATTGGTATAATCACCACCGTGCATGATAAACAAAGGTCTGATTTTGGCGACCATTTGGTTGCCTGAACGACGTGTGGTCCAGCCTGTGCGGGTATCACCACCGGCGATGGCAACAAAGCCCGTTGTTGTCGATGTTGGTGCCGTTTTAAACCATAAATGCTGACCACATCCAGTGCTATCACACACTCGGTAGTAAATCGCTGAATCAGCAGGCAGCCCGGTTAGTTTCACAAATTGGTTGCTTAGGCTTCCTGCAAAAGTGTGGCTTGCAGTCACAGCTTTTGTTGTCCAGCTAGACTCGTCTGTACTAGTACCATATTTAACGACGTGATTTGAGCCACCGGCTGGTGTGAAGCCAATAGTTGCTTGACTGCTTGGGTTGCCATCCCAAACTATGCGGTGATAATCACTCCCTGCATAGCAGCTTCCTGCCATGATTAACGTTGAAGCGAGGCCAAAATGGAGGGCTCTCATAGTTTTCATTCCTGTTTCTGATGTGTATTTATTTCGCGACGACTTAACTGCGGTTGGATATTTGCAGTTGGTAGATCAGCTACCAACATTACAAATGCGGCATTTCGGTAGGGTAGTGTGTAACTTTTACCAAAATGAAAATTAATGGCGGTTGCACCTTGGCCGCCTTGACGATATTGTTTAGCCAAAGGCTGACTGTGCTCGGAGCTCCAATAATCTCCTTGTTTGATATGTATGAAAAAGTCATTGGCGATATGCGGTAATGCCGGAGATGTCGGCGCCTGAATGAGACTATGCAGTTCTTTGGCTGTAGGCAATCGCCATTTTGACACGCCACACAGCCCTTGTTGATTGGTTTGACGAATAAGATCATGGGTATCACAGCGGTTTGGCTCAAAATAACAATCGCCAAAGTTTTGCTTACCTTTTTCACCATCAAACCAAGAGTAAGTCCAATAACCATCATGAATGCTTTCGTTGTCGGTTTTGACTTCCCACAAGATATGATTTTGCTTGTCGTGCACGCATGCCCATGGGCCTTGCCATGGAGAGAGCTTGTCACCTCCTTGGGTAATTTTGGTGAAGCGTTTATGTTGGCTCAATTTAGGCTGAGCTTGCGGCAACAAGCAAATGCCGATGAAAGCAGCTAGGATCAGGGCTGATATAATTAGTCGCTGTATCACAGTGAATACCTCAGTTTTATTGCTTGAATATGGCGGGTGTGGGCAATTTGTGCGTGATCAAAAGCAGAGACCCACATACAGGTTCCTGTTTGCAGTGGTACATCATATTTGGAGTGGGTGTTGTGTTTGCGAACGAGCTCTAAAGTCCAACGCCCATCGTGCCATTGTCCTCTAGCCCGCACGTCAGCTCTATCTCCTTCAAAACGGTTAGAACGATACAAAACCGAGGGTAAAAATGTACCTATTGGGTAGGTATCTTGCGCACTTTGATAAGGAGTTGAACCGAACCAGGGTAGCACTGCTTGGTGTGACTGCATTTTTTTAGGTAAGCGTTTAGGTGATATGCCTTTGGTGCTGTACCATTGCCAGTTCATGACATAAGCACCGCTCTCTTTTCCATCCGCTTGGTAACCCGCAGAGTAACGACGCTTGCCTTTGAGGTGTTTGCTGGGCGGTCCGATAAAATTATCATCAGCGAGGTACATGTCATTGGTTCGCACGGCTTTCCAATGCCATAAATCTCGAACCTTGCCATCTAAGCTGGCATGATACCCTTTGCCATGCCAATTTTTAGGCTTGTTCTTGAGTGGCTTGTCACCTGAGTAATAAGTTTTATCACCAGCAACCTCACAGCCATCGGAAAGCATAACCGCAAATTTATCTTCGTAAAATGTACGTTCGTCAAATCGATAAAAGCCATTTTCTTGTACTTGCCAGCCAGTGGGGGTTTTTAATAATGGTAAATGATTGGTGCTTTTTGAGTTGTCTTGCCAAGAAATAAGAAAGTAGCTTTCATATTGATTTGCTAGTGCTTTAATAGAGACATCGGTACTGCCATTTTCAAAGTTAGCTCCACCTATGGTGGTGACAGTAAATGTATCAGCATCTTGCCATTGAGGTTCATTACCTTGTCCATCAATTTCAATGAAAGTGGTATCGGCAATGGTGTGCACATCAAGCTGATGGCTGGCATTTAGAGTAAGAGTGTGAACAAACCCGCCCAAGAGAACTAAGCACAGCACTGCACTGACATGTGTCATTTTGAATCGTTTTGGCAATACTGCGGCAAATACCCCACGGCCTTTTTGCAAGATATAAACCCAAGCATGAAGAATAAAGTAGCTGACCACTAGCCACATAGCGATTTGGTGGATACTGCGCGCCTCGTGACTGTAAAAATTTGCCCAAACAGCCCAGCCAGATAAGACAACAAGAGAAATGCTGATATACCCTAAGTGGTTAATTAACTTATGATAAATTGATGGATAACTGCGAAAAGGTGCCAAAATAGTGTAACCAATAAATACTGTCACGAGTAAGGTCAGCCCGATAGAGAAGCCAAGGTGCCAGCTATGTACTGCACCTTGTGGTACAAGCGCAGAGATGGGCGCTAACCAGTCTTGGCTAATGATGGCAATTCTAAAGCCTGTTAACATGCTGCCGATAGTTATCACAATGGCAATCACATGTAAGACAATAAAAGTTTGTCTTTGCATAAAGGTTTTCATATTAATTATTATTTTTGTAAATATAGTGTAAATTGTTATGTTGACATAAATATGTCATTTTTCAAATACTGCAAAAGGTTAAAGTTTTGTCTAAACTTTGAGCAGTTAGGCTTAGTGCGCAGCGTTAATAGTTACAGAGGGATACGCGATGGAAAAAATAGCTGTAGAGGCGGTAGATAGCGGCTATGTGATCGATAGCATGACGGATATAGTGGCGTGTTTGAATACATCAGATTCAATTCAACGCTTCTTGTTAGACATTCATTGTATATTGCAAAAAGTAACTTATGCAGACAATTTTTACGTTGTCTTGTACCAAGAAAATGGGAATTTATCTTTCCCGTACTTTCATGATGTTAAAGACGATATCGAGGCTGAAGAGTTAGATAATTTGTCTTTAGACGATATTTCACACTCATTGACAGCCTTTGCGCTGAAATCACATAAAGTGTGCAATTTCAATCAGCATGATATTGAACAGTTAATTGAGACGGGCGAAGTCAACATCTTGGGCTCAGTACCTATGCAGTGGCTGTGCTTTCCGCTTGTTAATCGCAATCAGCATTTAGGTGCGTTCATTATTCAATCTTATCGAAAAGAGAATGAATATTCGGGCATGATAGTGGATGTACTGTATACCATCAGCCATGTGATCTCGTCTGCACTGGATGCATTCAACAATCAGCAAGCCTTGATAGAAGCCAATAGAGTATTGCAAAGTTATCAAACAGAGCTTGAAACCAAGGTGCAAGAACGAACCTCTGAACTCAAAGAGAGCTTAACAAAGCTTGAGCATGAAATAGAAGTGAGAGAGTCCTTACAACAGCAACTAGAACATGACTCTTTACATGACAGTTTGACCGGACTTGCCAATCGAAAATATTTGTTTAAAGAGCTAGAAAGATTATCTGCACGGTCTCAACGTGGGGATATTCTTGTCTATGTTTTATATTTGGATCTCGATGATTTTAAACCCGTTAATGATAACCATGGCCATCAAAGCGGTGATTTAGTGTTAAAAACGGTCAGTGAACGACTCAATCAAACATTACGCAGCTATGACTTTGTATGTCGCTTAGGCGGCGATGAATTTGTCGTGATGTTAACTGAAAAAATAGACAAACAGTCATTAACTCAGTTAGCCGAGCGGATGCTGAAGTCTCTGTCATCTTCCATCACTTTAGAATCTGGTATTGAAGTGCAATGCGGCTGCAGTATTGGTATTGCCTCGGTGATCAACCAATCGTTTGATGCGCAAGCTTTAATCCATGATGCGGACTTGGCATTGTACGAAGCGAAAGGTAAAGGAAAAAATCAAATTTATTTTGCGACCTAAATGTATCGTCATGGCTTTACCAGCGTGTATGATTGCATTAGGATCAAACTTTATTTTTGTTTAGATGGTTGCGAATGGCACAAAAACTCTTCTTAATTTGTCTTTTTTGGATGTGCAGCTCGACGTTTGCGATAGAGGTAACGGATCTATATGAAGCGACGTTAGTGGTGGACGATAAAACGCGAGCCACTCGGGCCAAGGCGAGTCAAGATGCACTTGACCAAGTGATTAAAAAGCTCACTGGCAAGGCCGGCCATAGTAACCACCCTGTAATTAAAAAAAGCAAAAGGCGTATTTCAGATTATATGCTCAAGTACGAGTATATCGAGCATGCTAACCAAGAGCTGAAAATAAGAGTGCGCTTTGAAGCAGAAAAAGTTGAAAACCTAGTCAGGGAAAGTGGTTTTGGCTTGTGGGGTAACAGACGGCCTTTAATCGCTATTTGGTTGGTGATTGAAGATAACCTAAGGCGCGACTTTGTCACGCAAGAGAGTTACCCACAATTAGAGCGATTAATATATGACACGGCAGCTGAGTGGGGGATCCCCGTTGTCGTGCCCTTGATGGACTTAACTGACCGCGCTCAGGTTGGTATTGCAGAGGTATGGGGAAATTTCTCTGAGCCAGTTGAAGCTGCATCGGTCCGTTATAATGCTGAGCGAGTGATTACAGGACGTTTATTTAAACAGCCAAACTCTAGCAGCTGGCAACTAGATTGGCGGTATACTGACGCGGATATGTTTGAGTCTGTACAACTTGTGGGCGACAAGCAGCAGTTATTGATTTCAATGATTAATGACATGTCAGCGGCGTTGGCGAGCGAATATATCATTGACCCCACCAAGTCTTACGCAACCAATAGCACCGTGATCACGGTGGATGGATTAAGAACGTTTGATAAAATCGAGCGAGCGAAAAGAGAGCTATTAACTATTAGTACTGTCAATAATGTCGATGTCATCTATCGCAACAGGCAACAAGTTCAATTTGAAGTTGAGCATTTATCTTCTGTGTCAGATTTACAAAAATCACTTAAACTTGAGCAATCGTTTGAAGTGTACGTCGATCCCAGAGCATTTCACCAAGTCGTCAGCGCTGAAAACTTAAGGTACAGCTGGGTAGGGCAGTAATCATGTTAGATCCTATGCAGTTAGCTTTACCTGTAACACTACCGGATGATGAGACATTCACGTCTTATTTCGGTGGTGAAGAATCACTGGAAGTCACGCATTTAAAGAAAGCGCTGAGCGACATTCAGGCGAGTTTCCAATTTACTTATTTGTGTGGTTTGGCCGACTCTGGTAAATCCCACTTGTTGTATGCAACGTGTATTCACGCTCAAGAACTTGGCCTTTCAACCATTTTACTTTCATTGAGAGAGGTCATTAAATTTGGCCCTGATGTATTGGAAGGCCTAGATGCGCTCGATGTAGTCTGTATTGATGACGTGCATCTAGTGGCGGGTGATGAAGCGATGGAAAAAGCACTCTTTAACTTTTTTAATCGCTTTAACGAAGCGGGAAAGTGTTTGGTGATGACCGCGGATCTCTTACCAAATATGCTTAACATCGAATTGCCTGATTTAGAATCTCGATTGGCGTGGGGTACCACCTTTCAGATCCGTTCCATGAGTGATGATGATAAAGCTGAGGCGCTGGTCAAGCGTGCGCACATGCGTGGGCTTGAATTAAGTGATGAATGTGCACGATTTTTATTGACCAGATTAAGCCGAGATATGCGAGCATTATTGGATGTTTTGGACAAGTTGGACCACGCATCCATGGCCGCACAGCGAAAACTTACCATTCCTTTTATAAAAGCAACACTAAAGCTGTGAATTTGGGCTAGAATCTAGCCCCACCTTTCAGTTATCATAACTGATTCAGAAAAGGCAAATTACCTCAACCAGATCAGGTATAGAATGAACTTAGAGAATATTTTAGCGCAAGCGCTTGAAGCCGTTTCAAGTGCCAGTGAGATTGCGCAACTTGAGGAAGTCAGAGTTAACTACCTTGGTAAAAAAGGTGAGATTACTGGGCTATTAAAAACCCTAGGCAAGCTAGCGCCAGAAGAGCGTAAAGAAGCTGGCCAAGTAATCAACCAAGCAAAAAACCAGGTACAAACTGCAATTAACGAAAAACGTGAAGCACTTGCAAATGCTGCATTAGAGCAAAAACTAGCAGCAGAAACAATTGATGTGACTTTACCTGGACGTACAGCGCCTACAGGTGGTTTACACCCTGTAACGCGTACTATTGAGCGTATTGAATCATTTTTTGGTGAGCTCGGGTTTGCAGTAAAATCAGGTCCTGAAATTGAGGATGATTTTCATAACTTTGATGCTTTGAATATTCCTGAGCATCACCCAGCGCGTGCTGACCACGATACGTTCTACTTTAATCCAAAGCTTGTTTTACGTACTCAAACAAGTGGCGTACAGATCCGTACCATGGAAGCTGAGCAGCCTCCACTTCGTATTATCTCTCCTGGACGTGTTTACCGTAATGATTACGACCAAACACATACGCCAATGTTCCATCAGGTTGAAGGCCTTATGGTAGATGAGAACGTGAGCTTCACTGAGCTTAAAGGTATTTTGCACGACTTCTTGCGTAATTTCTTTGAAGAAGACATGGAAATTCGTTTCCGTCCTTCATACTTCCCATTCACTGAGCCGTCTGCTGAAGTAGATGTAAAAGGCAAAAACGGCAAATGGTTAGAAGTACTTGGTTGCGGTATGGTGCACCCTAATGTTTTACGTTCAGTCGGAATTGACCCTGAAAAATACACTGGTTTTGCCTTCGGTATGGGTGTTGAGCGCTTGACGATGTTACGTTACGGCGTGAACGACTTACGTGCATTTTTCGAAAACGATTTAAAATTCCTAAACCAATTCAGATAAGAGCGAACCAAAAATGAAATTTAGTGAAAAGTGGCTAAGAGAGTGGGTAAATCCTGCGATTGATACGGATGCTCTTTCTGAACAGCTTTCTATGGCAGGTTTAGAGGTAGATGGTGTAGATCCGGTTGCTGGTGATTTTGATGGTGTAGTCATTGGTGAAGTCGTTGAGTGTGGCCAACACCCAGATGCAGACAAGCTTCGCGTAACCAAAGTAAATGTTGGCGAAGAAGAACTACTAGACATCGTATGTGGCGCAGCAAACTGCCGTGCAGGTCTAAAAGTAGCGGTAGCTAAAGTTGGCGCGGTTTTACCTGGCGGCTTTAAAATTAAAAAAGCGAAGCTACGCGGTCAGCCTTCTCACGGTATGCTTTGTGCGTTTGAAGAGCTTGGCATGGCAGAAAGCTCTGATGGTATTTTAGAATTACCAGCGGATGCTACAACTGGTCAAAATATTCGTGAATATTTCGCGCTTGATGATGTAACCATCGATGTTGATTTAACGGCAAACCGCAGTGACTGTTTAGGTATTAAAGGTCTTGCACGTGAAGTGGGTGTATTAAACGGTCTAGATGTAACCGAAGTTACTATCGACACAGTTGAGCCAACCATTGATGACAAGATTGATATTGAGCTAGTAGATAGCGACGCATGTCCTCGTTATTTAGGTCGTGTTATCAAGGGTATTAACCTTGACGCTGAGTCACCACTTTGGATGGTAGAAAAACTACGTCGTTCAGGTATTCGTTCAATTGACCCTGTTGTTGATGTGACTAACTATGTATTACTTGAGCTAGGTCATCCGATGCACGCATTCGACCTTGCTGCTATCTCTGGTGGCATCAAGGTACGTAAAGCACAGCAAGATGAAGAATTAGTATTGCTAGATGGCAATACCGCTAAGCTTAATACATCAACATTACTGATTGCTGACCACGAAAAAGCGTTAGCAATGGCGGGTATTTTTGGTGGTGAAGCATCTGGTGTTAAAGAGGGTACTCAAGATATCCTACTTGAAAGTGCTTTCTTCAACCCACTTGCAATTGCTGGTCAAGCACGTAGTTATGGCCTACATACTGATGCATCTCACCGTTACGAGCGTGGTGTAGATCACCAGCTACAGCGTGATGCTATGGAGCGTGCGACGGCATTGCTACTTGAAATTGTGGGTGGTGAAGCAGGTCCGGTTGTTGAAGCGGTTTCTGATGCTGACTTACCTGCGGCGAAATCAGTCACACTTCGTCGTGAGCGTTTAGACCGTGTTATCGGTTATCACATTGAAGATGCTAAAGTAACTGATATTTTGACACGTCTTGGCCTTGAGGTATCGGTTGAAGCGGGTCAGTGGCAAGCACAAGTGCCAAGTTACCGTTTTGATATCAGTATTGAAGAAGATCTTATCGAAGAAGTTGCACGCGTATTTGGCTACAACAACATTCCAAATGTTGCGCCAACTGCAGCACTTAAAATGACAGATCACCAAGAGGCATCTGTACCAGTTTCACGTTTCCGCAATGAACTTGTTGCTCGCGGTTACCAAGAAGCTATTACGTACAGCTTCGTAGACCCTAAGAAGCAAGCACTGCTTCATCCACAAAGCGATGCGCTTGTGTTACCTCACCCAATTTCTGTTGAAATGTCAGCAATGCGTGTGAGTTTAATGCCGGGTCTTGTGAACGCCTTGGTATATAACCAAAACCGTCAGCAATCACGTATTCGTTTCTTTGAGCATGGTTTAAAGTTCATTAAAGACGAAAGCGCAGAAAACGGTGTACGTCAAAGCGCAGTGATTGGTGGTATTGTCTATGGTAATACGCACAACGAACACTGGGGTATTGAAAGTCGCAAAGTTGATTTCTTTGATATTAAAGGCGATGTTGAAGCATTACTTGCAGTTTGCAACGACCCTGCTAGATTTACTTTTAAAGCCGAAGCAAGTGATGGTTTACATCCTGGTCAATCAGCAGCGATTTATGCTGATGGCGTAAAAGTTGGATTTATTGGTGCGATACACCCTCAATTACAAAAGTCGTTAGAATTGAACGACACAGCGTTTGTATTTGAGGTAGAAGTGGATGCAATTTCACAAAGAAAGCTGCCAGAAGCGGTTAGTATCTCAAAATTTCCATCAAATCGCAGAGATATTGCTATTTTAGTTGCAGATGATGTAAAAATAGGCGATATTTTAGAAAGCATTGAGAAAGTTGGCGGAAATCAATTAGTTGACCTAAACTTATTCGATGTGTATAAGGGCAAAGGTATTGAACCCGATTATAAGAGTTTAGCCATCGCCCTAACCCTACAAAACGTTGATAAAACGCTCGAAGAGAAAGATATCAACGAAGTTGTAGACAGAGTCGTGGCCGAATTGGCCAAACAATTTAATGCATCGTTGAGGGACTAGATATGGCGCTTACTAAAGCCGACATAGCTGAACACCTATTTGAAAAACTGGGGATAAATAAAAAGGATGCCAAAGACTTAGTTGAAGCGTTTTTTGAAGAAATCCGCTCAGCGCTTGAAAACGGAGAGCAGGTTAAACTCTCTGGCTTTGGCAATTTCGACCTGCGTGATAAAAAACAACGCCCAGGTAGAAATCCTAAAACTGGAGAAGATATACCTATTTCTGCAAGGCGTGTAGTAACTTTTCGACCAGGTCAGAAGTTAAAAACTCGTGTTGAAGTAGGCACAAGCAAGAACCTGTAAGCCAAATAACGGGGTAGTTTCTCCCCTTTATTTGTAAGGCTTTACATCAAAGGGTTTACTCGCAAGGGTAAACCCTTTGTCATATATTGGTAATATTAACTCTCTACACTTTCGTAACTTCTTTTATCTTGAGGTTCTAACTTGGGTCAGAGGCTGTCAGTTTGGACTAATCATTCTAAAAATGTTGTAGTTTCTTGGCTGATCTGCTCTTTTCTTTTTGGCCTTATATCCACGTTTATTTACATTCAGCATGCAGAATCTAATAGAGCTGATGTTAGGGCGATGGCTGAGCGCGTCATACTCGATTTTGGATCTCAGCTAAATAATGTTGATACTTTTTTACATCAATCCGATAGCATTGATGTGCAATGCTCTGCTGCAACCATTCAACAGATGAGGCAATTCGTCTTTAAACACCCAGCAGTGAGCGAAATTGGCATTGTTAACCCCAGTGGCGAGCTCGTATGCAATTCTTTTGGCTTACTTCCTACCCCTATGTTCATTAGCGAGCCACCTAAGAAACGAGGGCTAAGATATCATGGCCCCATTATTTCTGAGTTTTTGCAAGTGTCCGCATTTGTATTGGCACGAACTCGGCATGACGGTTATGAGGTCAATGCCTTGCTGCCTACCGAGTGGATAAAGGATATGCTGCACTTGAGTAAATACAGTGAACTTGATTACATCGCCATTGTGGATAGTGAAACTGGGGTCCCGGTCTTTTTACAAGGCGACTATAGCTTGCCGCTAGGGCACTCGATTTTCCCTGTAGTGCAAAACATTGAGCTTGAGAAAGTATTTGATGATCAAACCCGTAAGTTTATACATATAAGACCATTTAAAAATGTGCCGCAATTATCGGTCGTGGTCAGTAAAAATGCGCGTTATTTAGGTCTGCCAAGTCCAGTATGGCTAACTGCACTTTGCTTGATGTACGTATTATCTTGGTTAGGTCTGGTGTTATTACTCAACCATTATGATAAACGCGTGTTAAGTAGCCGAGCCTTGTTGCTAGGGGCACTAAACCGACAAGAGTTATTCAATGTATATCAGCCCTTAATTGATGCAAAGACGCAAAATATTCTCGGTGCTGAAGTATTGATAAGATGGATGCATCCTGTGGAGGGAGAGCTTGGACCGACTTACTTTGTACCTGAGGCCGAGCGAGACGGCACCGTTTTGGAGATGTCTCTATACCAAATAGATAAAGCGATATCTGATCTGGCGCCAGTAATAGCAGTTAAGCCAGATTTTAAAGTCTCTTTTAATGTCAATGGCTACCTCTTGAGTTGCCCAAGCTATATTAAAAAATTGTGTGAAGCAAAGAGTGTGTTTAATAACTTGACCATAGAGCTCACTGAACGAGACGTGTTATCCCAAACTAAAATTAAGTCGGTACTTTATCAGCTAGTGGAGTTAGGGGTTGAGATTGCCATTGATGATTTTGGAACGGGTTACTGTGGATTACAATATTTACAGAGCTTTCCAATAGACTTGTTGAAAATAGATCAAAGTTTTGTGGCCTCTATTGGGCTTGATAATCTGCAATCCCCTGTATTGAACGCAGTGATTGAAATGGCTGATAAATTAGAGAAAAAGTTGATAGCCGAAGGCGTTGAAACACAATTACAAGCTGATTACCTCAGTGCTCGTGGTGTGGTAGTACATCAAGGTTGGTACTATAGTAAAGCATTGAAAATTAGTGCGTTTAAGAATTTAATAAAGGAATGAAAAAGCCCCATAAATGGGGCTTTTGAGGTCATCTGTGTTAGATAGATGCGAAATAGCAGCCGTAACCGGGCAGGGTGACGGTACCTGCTTTTAGCTCACCGGTTTGGTGAGCCAGTTCATCCATGGAAACCTTTATGTCTTGTTCGACCACAAATTCAGAAGTTTGTTCCGTCAAATTAAACAAACAAAGCAACTTTTTGTCTTCTAATGTTCTATAAAAGGCTAAAATTGGCTCTTTGGTCGTTACAAATTCGATATTTCCTGTGACAAGCTCTGGGCGCGTTTTTCGCCAAGCTAAAAATGCGCGATATTGTGCCAAGATAGAATTATCATCCTGCTCTTGAAGATCTACCGCAGTTTGCGCGTGTGCATCAGCAACAGGTAACCAAGGCTTACCTTGTGTAAAGCCAGCATGTGCTTGTTCCACAGACCAAGGCATTGGTGTGCGACAGCCATCTCTGCCTTTAAAGTTTGGCCAGAATGTTATGCCATAAGGGTCTTGAAGGTCTTCAAATGCAACCTGTGCTTCACCTAATCCAAGTTCTTCACCTTGATACATACAAACGCTGCCACGCAGTGAGCCAAGTAAGGCGGTGAGCATTTTCACTTGCTGAGGGTTTACTGTTTGGCCGTCTTTAGACCAGCGACTGGCTACACGTTCAACGTCATGATTGCTAAATGCCCAACATGGCCAGCCTTCGGTCATCACAGCCTCTAGGCGTGATACCGTTTCGCGAATATATTCAGCGCTGTAATCATTGGTCAGTAGCTCAAAGCTGTATCCCATATGCAGTTTGTCACCACCGGATGTGTACTCTGCCATGGTTTTAAGAGAGTCTTCTGACGAAATCTCCCCCAAACTGACCGTACCCGGATACTCGTTAAGCAGGGCACGGATCTCAGCCATAAAATCCAAGTTTTCCGGTTGCGTGTTATTGTAATAGTGGTACTGGAACGCGTAAGGGTTGTCTTCGCTAAACCCTCGGCCCTGTCTCAATTCTTTTGGTTTAGCAGGGTTGTCCTTCAGTTCACTATCATGGAAGCAGAAGTTAATCGCATCCAAACGGAAACCGTCCACACCTTTGTCTAGCCAGAATTTGACGTTGTCTAATACCGCTTGACGAACTTGCGGGTTGTGGAAGTTTAAATCAGGTTGCTCAGTTAAGAAGTTGTGTAAATAGTACTGGCATCTTCTCGGTTCCCATTGCCACGCAACGCCGCCAAAAATAGACAACCAGTTATTAGGAGGACTGCCATCTGGTTTAGCATCAGCCCACACGTACCAGTCAGATTTTTCGTTGTTTTTATCTTGACGGCTTTCGACAAACCATGGGTGCTCATTGGAAGTGTGACTGAGAACCTGATCAATAATAATTTTGATATCACGCTGATGCGCTTGAGCAATCAAGTTATCAAAGTCTTCAATATTTCCAAACATAGGATCAATATCTCGATAGTCACTGATATCGTATCCAAAGTCTTTCATCGGCGATTTAAAAAATGGGGATATCCAAATCGCATCAACGCCTAATGACTTTATGTAGTCAAGACGTTCAATGATGCCATTAAGGTCACCAATACCATCACCTTTGGTGTCTTTAAAACTGCGTGGGTAAACCTGATAGATTACCGCACCTTTCCACCATTCATTTTGCGCCATGCACGATTCTCCAGCTTTGTGCAGTGAAGCCACTTCTTAAAGCGAACTAAGCCAGCTAAAAGTATAAAGTGCTTCTGGTCGTTAATATTGTCGAAAAGCATACGGCATGCATGCATTTGAGTAAAAAAACTGCATACGTATGCATTTAAAATATTATGAAATTTTGACAAATCTCTGACAATTGAAGGTTTACTAAATCATCTTTACCAATTTATAGTGAAGAAAGTCGCTGTTCTGCTTTTACGAGCCTTTTGGCGATTAAAATTGGTAATACCAATTTCATTTTAATGTATTCAACACTCAACTATATGATGATTTTTATGTCATACTCTTTCTGCTTAGCGCTTGAGTTACTTGCTTGTAAAATATACTTAAATGTATTGCTGGAATTGTTAACTTTGGTTGCATTTTAAATAAAGTTAATAAAAGCATAGGTTTATAAGCTTTTTAAGACGACTTTTTTGAAGTTCATGCCTGCTCACCTTTCTTTGAATACGTATGCATAAAGTTGTGGCTAGCCAAGTCACAACGCTAATATGGCGGGTGACAACAAAATTAACGTCAAATGAATTTATTTTTGCAGTTTTACTATCAATCTCTGCATTAGGTAAATAACAACAAAGCGACGTACAAAAAAGCTAATTGGGATAAAACATTATGTCTACGTTCAAACCAAGCTTATTAACAGCTGCACTCATCGCAGCTGGTGTAAGTCACACTGTAAGCGCACAAGAGCAGCAAACAGCAAAGATAAACGAAGAAGTAGAAGTGATAGAGGTACGTGGGATCAGCCGCAGTATCATAGCTTCGATTGATAAGAAACGATTTGGCGATACCGTATCTGAAGTGGTTGATGCGGGAGACTTGGCTTCTTTGCCGGACATTTCAATCGCAGATGCATTGAGCCGTCTACCAGGCGTTACCGCCGTAAGAGATAGCGGTCAATCATCTCAGCTTAATATTCGTGGTATGAACGGAGACTTCATTCAAACAACATTAAATGGCCGTGAGCAAGCCAGTACCAGTGGTTACTCGGCAGGTAGTCGTTGGATTTCTTTTGATCAATATCCGTCAGAACTAATTACACAGGCTGCTGTTTATAAATCGCCAAAAGCATCTCTTGTAGAAGGCGGCGTGGCAGGTACTGTGGAGTTGAAAACGGCCAACCCGCTAGATGCAGAAAATACGCATAACTTTAATACTAGTGTAAGGTTTTCTCATAATGATGCTGCATCAGATATTGATGCAGATGCCAATGGTGAGCGCTTGAGTTTTTCTTACCAAGGCAAGTTTTTAGATGAAACTGTGGGCTTTGGTATTGGCGCTGCATATTTGAATCAGCCAAATAGCTCAGTTGAGTTTTCTGGCCATTCTCCAGAAGCCGCACGTGATATTGATGGCGACGGTAAAAAATATGAACGTTCATTTAATGGCTATCAGTATAGAAATACCGCTGGTGCTGATGAGCGTCTAGGTATGATGAGCACACTTGTCTACCAACCTACGGACAACTTTAAAGCACAGTTTGACTATTTTCATTCGACGTTCGATTCAGAAGATCGTAAAAATGGATTGAACGTAGAAGGTTTGTCACGTACCAATGGTGCAAAAGAACTGTTCGAATTACGAAACGCCAAGTATGACGGCGAGGGGAAAAACCGATTCTTAGTGGCGGGTGAGTATTTCATTCGTGACTCAGCAGGGCCATGGATAGAAATGCGCTCTGAAGATCAATCAACTGAGTCGACCACAGATAGCTTTGGCTTAAATTTAGAGTACTCGACAGACAAGTGGGAAATCAGTTTCGACCTTGCACACAGTGAAGGTGAAAAAACGCGTCGCGATATGATTGCATCAATGCATGCTTATGAGTTTGGCACGGGAACATTGGAAGACGGCACAGTTGTAGAAACATGGCAAGAATTGAGCAATCAATATTTTGCTTTTGATCATAACAACACTGATGCAGCTTCGTTAGTGTTAGGTCATGATTACACTGATCTATCTCATATGCGCTTGGGTGATTGGGAGCAGTTCCCACACAAATACACCGATAAGATCGATAGTGCCAATCTTGATTTCAAATATCATATTGAACATGACGTTATTTCTGCAGTTGAAGTCGGTATACGCTGGTCTAAGCGTGAGTTTACTGATCAGCGTTCGACATTCCGTTGGGGAGCCCGTGAGGGACAAAACGGCTACCGTTTACCAAACGGCGAGATTGTGACAAATAAAGGGTGTGAGTTCAATCACCAAAATCACGCATGTGTTCCACATGACTTAACTGGCTTTGTGACCGTCAAAAATGGTGGTGGCTTTGATTACCTAGATTTAGATATGGTGGGAATTGCGGACTCTGTATTTGGAGCTGGCAACTATGACGGGCAGCAAACTTGGGAGCATAACTGGACACTGGTTGAGAGTGGCGCAGTCAAAGAAGAAGTTTTTGCAGCTTATATAATGGCTAACATAGATACTGAAATTGGAAATATTCCAGTTTCCGGTAACTTTGGTGTACGTGCTGTGCGCACCGATACGAAGTCGATTGGTATCCAACAGATACAAGGTGATGAAGTTGGTGATGCAATTACCGATGATAATGGTGTTACGAGCACGGATTATCGTCATGTAAACTATGGTCCAGAATATACTGATATTTTGCCGTCACTAAACCTTAACTTCCGTATTACTGAGCAAGATCAAATTCGCTTTGCTGCTGCAAAAGTTATGGGCCGCCCACCAGTTAACCAATTGCGCGGTGGTGCAGGTTCGTGGGCAGATACTGCAAATGATGGGGAAAGCCAACGATACAATGTTTGGTCTAAAGGTAATCCAAACCTAGATCCATTCAGAGCGAATCAAATGGACCTGTCGTATGAGCATTACTTTGAAGATGGCGGCGCATTTGTTGCTGCTCTATTTTGGAAGAATATAGAGTCATTAATCGAAGATGTAACGTACTTTGAGGGCGAAATAGATTGGTCTACGATTGGTCTAGAAGTCCCGCAAGGTTTTGTTCCTGGACAATATCAAACAACGCGCAACAATGACAAAGGCGGCTATGTCCGTGGTATTGAGCTCGCGTACACGACATTATTTGATAGTTTACCTGGGGTATTTTCTGGTTTAGGTCTGAATGCCAATTACTCTTATACTGAAAGTGAAACAACCATTGATGGTGGTGGTAATTTCCCTGATAAGCAATTGAGTTTACCGGGCCTGTCGAAAAATGTTTGGAGCGCGACCGTATTCTGGAATATTGATAAGTTTACAACGCATTTCAACATTCGTTATCGTGATGAATATACATACTTAGGCGCGACACCGGGCGGTACCTCTCCAACCTCAGCTGATGAGTACACGGTAGTTGATTGGCAGGCAACGTATGACTTTGATAATGGGGTACAAACGGTATTCCAGATCAATAACTTGACCGATGAAGCCAATACGTCAAATCTAGGTAGCTCATTGAGAACTGGAGAAGACAAGGTATTCGGTCGCCAGTACTTCTTAGGCTTCAACTATAGCTTTTAGCGAGCATAGTTAGTCGCTTGAAATAAAAGCCATCAGAACGAATGTTTTGGTGGCTTTGTTTTATATAATATTTACGGTGCGGTATATCAGGAGAAAGACAATGAATAGCAGAAAAATTGTCATACTAGGTGGAGGAACCGCTGGCTGGATGGCGGCAAACCTAATTGCAAAGAGTTGGTGTGATAAAGATATTTGTATTAGCGTCATTGAGTCACCCGATATAGGTATCATCGGCGTCGGAGAAGGTTCTACCCCGCAATTCAAGGCCTTTATGGATTTTATTGAAGTGCCCGAGTCAGAGTGGATGCCACAATGCAATGCGACCTATAAAAATGGCATACGCTTTGTAAACTGGTCAACGAGACCCGGATTTGAGCAATACTTTCATCCGTTTCCTGCACAGCCCGATGACTACTCTGCGCCGGCTTTTTTTCATAATAGTTTTGTGCGTAGAAAAGGGGTTGATTTAGAAGGTCATCCAGATCCGTTCTTTTTAGCAACTTATTTAGCTGAACATGCAAAAGCACCTATTGCAGCTGAAAGCTTTCCGTTTGAAATCAACTACGGTTATCACTTTGACTCTGCAAAGCTAGGGCTGTTACTGGCAGAAAAAGCAAAACGCTTTGGTGTTGAGCACATTCAGGCTCGAGTACAAGATGTGCGAAAAGACATCGATGGCACAATTTCGGCATTAATTTGCGAATCTGGGCTGGAAGTAAGTGGCGATATATTTATTGATTGCTCTGGCTTTTCTAGTTTACTTCTGCAACAACATTTACAGGTTGGTTTTGAGTCATTCTCAAATAATTTGTTTAATGATAGCGCTGTTGTTCTCCCGACTGAGCAAGGAGATGTTATTGCGTCGGAAACGCTGTCAATAGCAAGGAAATACGGATGGAGTTGGCATATTCCTTTAACCAATCGTGTTGGTAATGGTTATGTCTATAGTTCGAGGTATTGTAATAAGGACCAAGCAGAAACGGAATTAAGGGCTGCTCTTGGGTTATTAGATAGTGATATTGAAGCTAGACACCTGAATATGAAAGTGGGTCAAGTAAAAGAACATTGGCACAAAAACTGTGTGGCAATTGGGCTGTCTCAAGGGTTTATTGAGCCACTGGAAGCAACTGCTTTACATATAGTACAAGAAACCGTCCAGTCATTTATTGAGTGTTATCAAGAAGAAAACTTTAGTTGCAAAGGGCGAGACAAGCATAATCGAATGATGTCACAAAGATATCAAGCTATCAGGGATTATATCGTCGCGCATTACCGTGTTAACAGCCGCAATGATACAGCTTATTGGCGTGATAATGCGAATAACAACCAGTTGTCAAAGTCTTTATTTGACGTTTTAAATACCTGGGTGCAAGGAAAAAATTTATCAGATGAACTAGATAGGCAGGATATTGATAAATACTATCCATCTGTCAGCTGGCATTGTTTGTTAGCCGGATATGGCATTTATCCAGAACAGCGTCAATTGGTTGCTGCAAGCCAAGCTGCGAATAAGTTCGAGATGAATCAAGTCCGTGAGTATATCAGAAGGTGCGGACTAAATTTTTCGGACCACCGCGCCCAGCTGGCTCATTTCATCGATTAATGTCAAAAACAGGGTTAATAGTTAGCCCTTTTTACCCGCAGACAATGAACGATACCTTTTCATGACGCGAAGTATCTACCATACTTCGCGTTTTTTTATATGAACAAGAAATTAATCACGACTTTGAATACGTATGCAAGTGGTTCAACACTGGGCTGCAAGTCAGTAGACTCAATTAAAATACCAATATGACAACAAGATAATGACAATAAAACCTTTGGTGCTTGCACTGAGCTTAATATCAGGCAGTGTTTTGCTGACAGCATGTCAGTCTTCTCAACCTGCTGAGCAAAGTAAGCAAGCCAAACAACAAGAGCAAAAACCTGTCGTTTACCAAGTATTCACGCGACTATTTGGCAACACAAATACCAATAATGTGCCTTGGGGTACGTTGGCACAAAATGGCGTGGGCAAATTCGATGACTTCACACCAAAGGCGTTATCGGAAATTAAAGCCATGGGCGTGACCCATGTATGGTATACGGGTGTGCTACATCATGCTTTAGTTGCCGATTACAGTGCGTATGGCATTGGTATAGACGATCCCGATGTGGTGAAAGGCCGTGCAGGTTCACCTTATGCAATTAAAGACTATTACAATGTTAACCCTGACTTAGCAAAAGATCCTGCAAAGCGCTTGGCAGAGTTTGAAGCGCTGATTGAGCGTACTCATGATGCAGATATGAAAGTAGTGATAGACATTGTACCCAACCATGTTGCAAGAAATTACCAATCTTTGAGTGCGCCGCAAGGGGTTAAAGATTTTGGCGCGCAAGACAATACATCGCTGACTTATGCCCGTGATAACAACTTTTATTATGTGACAGGGCAGGGCTTTAAAGTTCCCACATCTGCTGATTACCAAGTACTAGGCGGTAAGTCTCACCCGCTTGCGGATGGCCAATTTACAGAATCACCTGCGAAATGGACGGGGAATGGCGCACGAGCTGCGCAGCCGCATATTCATGATTGGTATGAAACCGTTAAAGTGAATTACGGTGTGCGCCCTGATGGCAGCTATGACTTTCCAACGCTGCCTGCTGAGATGGCAAAGCAAGACTACCGTGCACACTATGCATTTTGGCAAGATAAAGACCTACCGGATAGTTGGTATAAGTTTAGAGACATCACCTTATATTGGCTTGATAAAGGGGTAGATGGCTTCCGTTACGATATGGCTGAAATGGTGCCAGTTGAATTTTGGAGCTTTTTAAACTCTTCCATCAAGATGCAAAACCCTGACGCCTTTTTATTGGCTGAGGTGTACAACCCAACCCTTTATCGCCCTTATATTCACCAAGGAAAAATGGACTTCTTATATGACAAAGTGGGCTTTTATGACAGCTTGAAGCTGTTGATGCAAGGCACTGGCAATGCACAAAATGTAATGGATGCACACTTAAGCGTGTCAGATATAGCACCACACATGCTGCACTTTTTAGAAAACCATGACGAGCAACGTATCGCCAGCCCTGAATTTGTAGGCAGCGCTGAAAAAGGCAAACCAGCGATGGTAGTGAGCCATTTAATCAGTAAAGCACCGACTATGCTGTATTTCGGTCAATCGGTCGGTGAAGACGGCTCAGAGATGGCCGGTTTTGGTAAACCTAGCCGCACCAGCATTTTTGATTATATCGGTGTACCTGCACATCAGGCTTGGATGAATAAGGGCAAATTTGACGGTGGCCAGCTAAGTGATGAGCAAAAGGCATTACGTCAATATTACAAAAAGCTCATGAACTTAAGCTCAATGCCTGCTATTCAACATGGCGCACTGGTGCAACTGAACACATTAGAGAGTGCTAACAAGCCAGCTGAAAAAGTGATGGCATTTGCACGTGATAATGCCGCTCAGCAAGTTATTGTGGCAAGTAACTTTGATGCTGATAATGCGCAGCAGGTTACGATTGAATTACCAGAGGGGTGGCAAGGCAAAGTCGTCGATAAGTTGGAATCTCACCCAACACTTGTCATTAAAAATAATCAACTCAACATCACCTTGGCACCGCTTGCCAGTGTTGTGTATGAGCTAGAGAACTAATTATGCAAAAACAAAAACCACAACTGAGTTTCTGGCAAATTTGGAATATGTGCTTTGGTTTTATGGGCATTCAATTTGGCTTTGCGTTACAAAACGGTAATGTGAGCCGAATCTTCCAAACGCTAGGCGCATCAGTTGATGATATTCCTATTTTGTGGGTGGCAGCGCCACTCACAGGATTGATTGTACAGCCGATAATTGGCTACTGGAGCGATAGAACTTGGACGGGCCTTGGCCGTCGTCGTCCTTTCTTTTTGTATGGTGCGATATTGACGACTTTGTCACTCTTCATCATGCCAAACTCGCCGACACTTTGGATTGCAGCCGGTATGCTGTGGATCATGGATGCGTCAATCAATGTCACGATGGAACCGTTTCGTGCATTAGTAGGTGATAATCTTAATAAAAAGCAGCGCGCAACAGGCTATGCAATGCAAAGCTTTTTCATTGGTATTGGTGCCATTATCGCCTCTGCATTGCCTTGGATGATGACCAACTGGTTTGGGATCAGCAACACGGCAGCGCCTGGGGAAATTCCTGAGTCTGTTAAATATGCCTTTTATTTTGGTGGTGTGATTTTATTTTTGGCAGTTGGCTGGACCATTCTTAAAACCAGAGAATACACACCTGAGCAGTTAGCCGAATTTGAATCACCAGAGCTGAAACAAGCATCATCACAGCCAAAACAACGTATTCAGTTTGCCAAGTTTGCACTTGTGAGTGGTGTGATTGGTGGGCTTATTTTGGCGGGTGTTACCGTGTTGAAGCTAGAAAAAGAGCTTTACTTGTTAAGTGCGCTATTACTGTCGTTCTCAGCGATCATTCTCATTGCGGGCTATTTGCAAAACAAGCAGCGTACAAGCGGTGGTTTCTACGAAGTCATTTACGATGTATTCACTATGCCAGAAACCATGAAGCAATTGGCGGTGGTGCAATTTTTCAGCTGGTTCTCTTTATTTGCAATGTGGATCTATACCACATCGGCAGTAACCAGTTTTCACTATGGCGCGACGGATGTGACTTCTAAAGCCTATAACGATGGCGCTGATTGGGTCGGTATCCTATTCGCTGCATATAATGGTTTTGCCGCGCTAGCAGCCGTATGTATCCCATTTGTGGTCAAACGTGTTGGCCTCAAATGGGCGCATAGTTTAAATCTGCTTTTAGGTGCCGGTGCGCTATTGAGCTTTTTGTTTATTTCAGATCCAAGTTTACTGTGGGTACCAATGATAGGTATCGGCTTTGCGTGGGCATCTATTTTATCTCTGCCTTATGCCATGTTAAGCGATGCTGTGCCAGCGCACAAAATGGGCGTGTTTATGGGGATTTTTAACTTCTTTATTGTTATCCCTCAATTGCTGGCAGCCAGTGTACTTGGCCTTATCTTAAGAAACGTTTTCGAGAATCAACCTATTTATGCATTAGTTATTGGTGGTGTGTCGTTTATTTTAGCGGCGCTGTCTGTTGCACGTGTGAAAACAAGCGCGCAATAAAACAGCCACTGAGGAGTAAAAATGAAAAAATTGTCATGTTTGTCGTTGGCACTGATTGCCGCAGGCCTTATTGGGTGTGGTAGTGCAACGAATACGCAGCAGATTGAGACCGCACCCGGTGCGCCGGGCGATAAGCCGTTTTGGACTTATTCAGATAAAACGGGCATTGGCACGTCTTATGAAGCCTATAAAAATGGCCAGTATGCAAATGATGCACAAACAGGTGAAGTATCTAAAGTTTGGTTTTCAATTGCCAAAGGCATGATCACTGAGACCATGTTCGGCCTTATTCACCAAGCTCAAATTCGTGATATGCAGTTTGTGGTGACAGGTAAAGACTTTACTGTGACTGAGCGCGATGAGTTAGATGTGTCTATTGATTATCTTTATAAAGATGCACAAGGTCGCCCTTTATCACTGGCTTATAAAGTTGTCAGCAAAGACAAGCAAGGTCGCTTTACACTAGAGAAACACATTTTCACGGACCCTGATGGCCAGACTTTATTTGTTAGAGCAAAAGTAGATACGCAGCTGAGCGGTGTAAAAGCGTTTGTGAACGTCAACCCATATGTAAATAATAACGGCCTAAATGACTCAGCAACCGTGACAGACAAAGGTTTGGTTGCTTGGGAAGCTGATAACTTTTTAACCTTGCAAAGTAGTACAGGGTTTGAGCAAGTATCGGTAGGTTTTACAGGTAGTAGTGACAATCTGAATGAACTTAAGAAAAATCATGCATTGACGCGTACTTACCAAAGCACGGGTGATACAAAAGGCAATGTAAACTGGCTTGCAGAGCTTGGTGAAGTTAAGGGATCTGCGACCTTTGACCTTGCGTTGAGCTTTGGCAAGTCACAAGCGGATAGTTTCGCTCAAGGTGCCGCTGCGCTAAATAAAGGCTATGACAAAGTTCTTGCACACTACAATGGCCAAGGCGAACACATAGGTTGGGAAGATTACTTAGCCAGCCTTGAACCTATGCAGCGTCTTTCAAACTACACCACTGACAGCGGTAAATTATTAAATGTCAGTGCATTAGTCTTAAAAGCACAGGAAGATAAAACGCATGCCGGAGCGCTCATTGCATCACTTTCTAACCCATGGGGTGACACAGTTGCTGCTGAGCAAGGTCACACAGGATATAAAGCTGTTTGGGTGCGTGACTTCTATCAAGTCGCTATGGCGTTCATGGCGATGGGCGACCCAGATACAGCGCTAACCTCATTTGAATACCTTGAAAAAGTTCAAGTGATGGATGGCACACCGGGTAACCAAGGCGATACTGGCTGGTTTTTACAAAAGACACATGTTGATGGTGAGTTAGAGTGGGTAGGCGTTCAGCTTGACCAAACAGCGATGCCGATCATGCTTGCTTGGAAATTGTGGCAAGCGGGTGTGTTAAGTGATGAAAAGCTAGTTTACTGGTACGAGCGCATGCTCAAACCTGCGGCAGAGTTCCTAGTAGACGGTGGTCTGGCAAAGATTTTGTGGAATGACACGCAAATTGCACCACCGGCGACCCAACAAGAGCGCTGGGAAGAGCAAGACGGGTATTCTCCTTCGACAACCGCGGCGGTGATTGCGGGCTTAGTGACAGCAAGCGACATCGCTAAGCTAGCAGGTGATAAAGCCGGTGAGCAAAGGTATCTAGATACTGCTAAACAGTATAACGATACTGTTGAAAAGCTGATGTTCACCACCGAAGGTAACTTGAAAGGCCAAGACACAGATGGTGAATACTTCTTCCGTATCGCACGAGACGAGAACCCAAACACCGCCACAAAATTGGGTGATAACAATGGCCGTACAGGACTTGATAAGCGTCAGATCATTGATGGTGGTTTCTTAGAGTTGGTACGTTATGGTGTAAGGGATGCCGATGCGCCTAGTATCTTGAAAACACTGCCAGAGTACGAAGATGAAACGTTACCTGAAAACTTGCGTGTAAAATACAGCTTTACCTTTGCAGGCGATCCAAATTCGTACCCAGGCTACCGTCGTTACGGTAACGATGGCTATGGCGAAGATGAAGTAAAAGGGACTAATTATGCTGAGGGCGATCAAAATACACCGGGACAGCGTGGTCGTGTATGGCCATTCTTTACAGGTGAAAAAGGCCATTATGAAATAGCGGCTGCCGCTGCGACTAAGGGCTTAAACAAAGAAGCTGTGACGCGTATTAAGCATACCTATGTACGTGGCATGGAGCACTTTGCCAACGAAGGTTTGATGCTACCAGAGCAAGTTTGGGATGGCGTCGGTGTTAACCCGTTTGGTTATCAGCTAGGTGAAGGCACAAATTCGGCAACACCGCTGGCTTGGACACATGCAGAGTACGTTAAATTGGTCCGTTCACTTGCAGATAAAAACGTCTGGGATCATTACCCAATCGTCAGTGACAAACTAAAATAACCAACCTTTTTGATGGGGGGTAGACGCTACCACCCATTTACCTTCAGACTCACTATTTTTGATCTAGCCCCAAAAAACGGCAAAGCGATATTTTTATCTTTCTGATTATCCAGAACTCGCATTTTGTATTTACTCAAATGATTTTTTTATGAAAATTTGGATTGATGTTATTTGTTGAAAGGGGAGGTGGGAAATGAGCTTAGAAAGGCTATGAAAAGCATGAGGTCAGCTGACCCCATGTTTATAGGATAATTTATGGCTCACAACGGTGCCAACCAGTTGTACACTCCCATGTTGCGTACCATCTAATACCACCATTGATCTGCTTAGTTAGTTACTTGCTTGTTTAAAGTCACATTATCATTCGACAAGTTCTTTAAGTTGCCTTTTTGTAGTTTTAATTTCATTGTTATTCCTTTTTTAATTTATTAACACCAAAATTAGGCTAACACGACTGTATGAAAAACAAACTATAAATTAGTGACAATACAACTTGGCAGTGTTTAATGCAGCTCGCTCAAAACACTAATCTTTTATCTCCATTTGTAGGCATAAAAATATCACAGAACGCACCCTATAATCTCGCCATGCTATTGCCAAATAAACGTGCATGACAGCGTCTTGCGTATTCATCAGTCATGCCAGATAAATAATCTGCAAGCACTCGCATTTTTGCCGTGTTACTTTGAGCTTGCTGGTACTGAGATTGAGCAGTATAAGGCAGTAAACGCATTGGGTCGCTGGAAAATGCATCGAATAAATCAATCAACATATTCTGACCACTAAACTCAATTTGCTGCATAGTCGGTTCACGAATGAGTCTTTGGTATACAAATTGTTTAAGGACCTTGAGGATGGCTTCAAATTCATCGCCGAGCTTAACTGTATTTTTGAGCAAGGGGTCGTCAAACTCTGCATCGTGTTGTACCAAAGCACAGTGAACAATGAAGATATTGACCAGTTCGCCAATGGCGTCTTTTCTAAGCGGTTCATCATCAGAGAAAAGGCGATGCGTTAAACTCGACAGGTTTTGCTCAAGCCAAGGGGAGTTAATTTTTTTAAATTCAGGCATCGCATAGTTATACCAATCGCGCTCACTGAGTGTGCCAGTGGCAATCGCATCTTCTAAATCATGCACTGCATAAGCAATATCGTCTGCATATTCCATGATGGCCGCATCAAGAGATTTGTAGATAGTCTTAGATTTAAACTCATCAATGGGATTGTGTGTTGTGAAAAGGGCTTTATCTTTGTTGGGCAAAGGCGACAATATCCAATCAAAAACGTCTTTATCGCAATCATAAATGCCCTTAGCGGGGAACCATTTTTGGGTGTAGATAAAGCGCTGATGCGAGTTAATGCTTTGTGGTTTAAGCTGTAATGCAGAGATGAGCGCTGGATATTTTATAAAACCGAGCAGCGTACGCCTGGTCAAGTTCATGCCATAGCCATTTGAATAGGGCTCTAACTTAGTAACGATCCGCAGTGTTTGTGCATTGCCTTCAAATCCCCCGTAATCACGCATCAAATAATTGAGCGCGATTTCTCCGCCATGACCAAAAGGCGGATGACCAATATCGTGGGCAAGACAAATGGTTTCAATCAGGCTTGCTGAAGGGAAGTGCTCAAAGTCAGGGTTTTGCAGCTTGAGGTGACGCAATAGGCCAGTGCCTATCTGAGATACTTCTAGTGAATGTGTTAGCCGTGTCCTGTAAAAGTCATTTACGCCAATGCTCATGATTTGCGTCTTTGATTGCAGGCGCCTAAAAGCAGCTGCATGGATGATCCGAGAGCGGTCTACTTGCCATGCTGAGCGATTATCATTGGGGCGATTCTTTATTTGATCTAGCAATCTTTGTTGCCATACGGGCTGGGTCATAAGGTACTCTACGTGGCTAGTTATTGTCTTATTCCATCTTTGTAAGCTAAGTATAGCGATGCAAAGTTAAAAATGTAATTACTTGGTGTGACTGGAAAAAAGCTTATTTTAGCGACGGATAGGCGTAAATTCGCGTTTAACTGCGATTGTTGCTATAATCGGTCGCCGTTTTATGAGATGAACTAAGTACAACGAGTCTTTCTCTGACAAAGGAAGTTCAGATAGCTCGTTTGGTAGGTACTAGTGAGAGGAGAATCATGCGTTCTAATTTGATCAAGATTTTATTAATTGCAGTTTCTTTGTACGCAATTATTTATCCATTTATAACCGAACCACCGGAAAAGCCAGAGCCAGTAGAAGTACCAGAAGTTATCGTTGAGATCCCTGAAGTCGAATTACCTGAGCAGCCATTACATGATGTGCAGCTACCTGACTTTGCGTTTATTAAAGACATTGCGACTAAGAAAAAGACCTTTTTTGACTTCATTAAACCTCATGTAGAGGCTGAGAATAAGGTCATTTTGCAACAAAGAGCGAGTATTGAAATTGCATTGATGATGTTGCAGTTTGATGAGTCGCTCAGTGATGTGCAGATTGAACGTGTAGAGACTATCTTTCAACTTTATAAGATAGATCAAGAAGAGATCACTGTTCAGAGTTTAAAATTGGCCCTTGATAGAGTTGATATTATCCCGAAAGAGTTAGCATTAATGCAGGCGGCCAATGAGTCTGCATGGGGGACCTCTCGATTTGCACGGATCGGTTTGAACTTTTTCGGTCAGTGGTGTTACCGTACAGGGTGCGGGATGATCCCGAAGCGCCGTGCTGATGAGGCCGCACATGAAGTGGCAGCATTTAAGTCGGTCAGGGCATCGGTTACCTCGTATTTTAGAAATATAAATACACATGATGCTTATCGTGAGCTTCGCACAGTTCGTGCGCAGCTTAGGGCTGATAAAAAAGAGATCACCGCGACAGCTCTGACGCCGGGTTTAATGTCATACTCTGAACGTGGACAAGATTACATTGAAGAACTCAATGATATGATCAGACATAACAAGGCTTATTTTGATGAAGAATAGGATCCTACCACTGCTACTGCTATCTAGTAGCTTTGGTTGTTTCGCTGAAGAGTTTGTGGCCTCTTATGAAGGCTTTTATGACCGCCTAAAGGTGGTCAAAAAAGGTGAGTTCGAGTTTGCTCGAGTGAACTTCTATTTGGTTGAAGGTGAAAGTAAAAAGCCATGCACCATTGCAGAGGGAAACATAGTTACTGAGCAAACTTCAATGCCGCTGCACTACACTGAACATGCGCAGTTAATGTTACCAATTGACGAAAAGCTTGATAAAGACAAAGCAGTGGTAGTTGTAAAACCTGAGACGGCGACTTATTGTGAGATTAAGATCCAAATTGAATCTGCATACTTCTCTAATCAACATCTTACTAAACACAAATTATATCAACTACACACTGAGTTTGAGACACTATTGAGCGATTTGTCAGGTGTATTTGTGGGTAAGCTATTATCTTTCATGTTACCTGAGCAAAAAGGTGTTACGGTGGAATTTGCAAGCAACGTCGCTTTGAGTGGTGAAGGCGTCAGCTGTGAATTGAACCGCTGTCGTTTTCATGTCAATGACAGCTGGGAAAATGACAATGCTCGATTTAATGTGCTTGCAAACTTGGTCAGTGTTAAACCTTGGATAGAAAAGTAACTAGACCAGTTCGATAAACAATAGATATGAAAAAGCGACCATGAGGTCGCTTTTTTGTTCTGGTTGTGAATATGCGAATTGAAATAGGTTAGGGTAGGTTCCAGTAGTAAATACCGTACCCGACAAACAAGGCGGGTATTGCTGAATAGGCTGTTGCTAACAGTGCTGCTTTTGGCGCAAGGGCTATCGCTGGAAACAACGCATCACCATCATTTGCGACAGCATTTGCTGCTAATGCACTAAATGGCAATACGCCTTGAATATATAAGCTGGTCACCACTATTTGTGGGCCACAGCCTGGTAGTAATCCAATCATGATCGCAATAAGCGGTGCGTAAATCGCATACTCTGTGAACCAAGCTGCTAAGTCTAAGCCAAATAAAGCAACCGACAGTTCGTAAATCATAAAGCTTGCCACTACCCAAGCGGTGACAAAGTGCGTGTCTTGAAGGATTTTTGCTAATCGAGAAGGGGGCTTAACCTCTTCTTCTTCTGCCGTAATTTGCTTATAGGTTTTTCCTTTGGATGACAACGCCCAAATAACTACCGCGAAGATGGCCATGCCCGCACCGAGTAACTCGATAGGTTGCTCAAATTGTCCTAAGTCCATGTTAAAAGCCATAACAAGTGAAATCGCGATACAAGGGAACAGGACTATTTTCCATACAGGTTCACTCATGCGTACGGCAAAAGTGGGTGGGTCGCAGTCTTCTGCTTGTGTGTCATTGGCTTTTGGTCTGCAATAATCGGCCTTGTGAAACAGGTTTACGGCTAGGCCGCTGACGGTACCGACTGCGATGCCTAGTAAGATGATGGCCATGCCTTCAAGCGGTTTTTTTGCTAAAAGCAAGAATGCTGCATCGCCCATGGTTGCGGTCAATACGGCAACGACGGAGGCAAAACTGGCTTGCCCTTTGGTAAATTGGGTTACAACGATGATGGCGCCGCCACAGCCGGGTAATGCCCCAAGCACGGCAGCCATGGTGACTTCAAGTGCAGGAGATTTTTTATTTAAGTAACTGAGTTCTAATTGGGGAAGTTTTTCAACGAGATAGTAGTAAATTGCTAAGGTACCTGCAACAAACACACTGACTTGGAAAAACGCGTCAGCTAGCGTGCCTAACGCAATGTCACGAATAGGTGCATAAAATAGAGTTGCTATCAATAATAACGGGAGTATCAACCGCTTATTTGCTGCCAGATAGGCAAATTGAGAAGCCGCCTTGAACGGATAAGAACGAGAATATGAGAGCATATAGTGCAACCGGTAACCTAATAACAGTTGCACTTTAGTGTTAAATTAAATGAAAATCAATATCATTTCCATTTATTTTCTTTGGAACTCGGATGTTGTACTCCAAGTTGGCCACGCTTCTTCTTGAGAAATTAAGTAACCAGCTTTGAAAAATAGTTGAAGATCTTGGACTGCGCCACTGAGATCCCACTCTTTTCTGTAGCGATCGCATGGCTGATGGTAACAACCACGTAGCACAAGACTCATACGCTTTCGGTATTTGGCTGTGGCATCGTCGAATGGTTCATGGCCGCCACCTGCATACATAGCCGGGATCCCCATGTTAGCAAAAGCGAAGTGATCTGAACGGTAGTAAATACCCGCAGATGGGTTTGACTCATTTGAGATTGAACGATTTTGCTCATCTGCCACTTCTTTAAGTACGCCATCAAGTGATGATTTACCAAGGCCAACAACGCTGATGTCTTTTACTTTACCAAGTAAGTTAAGGGCATCAAGGTTGATATTTGCAACAGTCTGGTTTGCTGGAATGACCGGTGTTTCAGCGTAGAATTTAGAGCCTAATAAACCTTGCTCTTCAGCGGTGACCGCTAAGAAGGTGATCGAACGGTCTGGGCGCTGAGGTAATTTAGCAAAAGCTTCAGCCACTTCGATGATACCGCCTGTGCCTGTTGCGTTATCGTGTGCACCGTTATAAATTTTATCGCCTTTACGGTTAGGATCGACACCTAGGTGATCCCAGTGCGCAGAGTAAATGATGTGCTCATCTGACTTTTTAGCGCCCGGTAGCGTGGCGATGAAGTTATATGATACAGACTTTTTGATAGTGCTTTTAACATCCACAGACGCAGTTAAGTCGCCCATGTCTACGTGATATGCACCTTCAGCAGCTTTCTTTTTGGCATCTTCAAAGTTCAGGCCTGCATCTGCAAAGAGCTCTTTTGCAACATCAACACTGATCCAGCCTTCCACTGCAACGCGGTCCATGTTGTTGTTCTCTTTTTGGAAGCCAAACTGCTCACCGCTCCAAGAGTTCTCAACCACTTCCCATGGATATGATGCAGGCGCTGTTTCATGAATAATGATGGCACCAGCAGCACCTTGACGGCTTGCCTCTTCATATTTGTATGTCCAACGTCCATAGTAAGTCATGGTATTACCGTTAAACACTTTAGGGTCTTTTGTTGCGTAACCTGGATCGTTTACCAGCATAACAACCGTTTTACCTTTTACATCCAGACCCTTGTAGTCATTCCAGCCATATTCTGGCGCATTGACACCGTAACCAACGAATACCAGTTCTGAGTTGTTTAGAGACTGTGCTGGGCTGATGCGGCTTGTGCCCATGACCATGCCCTTTTTATACGGGTAGCTGCGCTCACCGATTTTTAGCGTCATGTTTGGATCGGCTTCGATTGATACCAGCGGTACTTCTTGCAAAAAGCTATTGCCGTTGCCCGGCTCATAACCCAATGCTTTGAAATGTTTAGTCAAATAAGCAAGCGTTAGTTCTTCGCCTTTGCTTGATGGCGCGCGGCCTTCAAACTCGTCAGAGGCAAGCGTTTTGATGTGTTCACCTAGTTGCTCGGCATTAATACTATTATATGCCGTGACAATGTCTTCAGGTGTGTTGCTTTTTGTCGTTGCACAGCCTGCTAAAATGGCAAGCGACAAAGCACTCAGTGTTAATTTTAGTTTCATGACCTTTCTTTTTTATGAGATTACTTCCGGGCTAATTAATACCATAATTGCAAAGTAAATTCGACTTTAGCCGATGTATGGTGCTAGGTAGATGGAAAAGTATGCAGACGTTATTTATCTTTTTGCGCCGTCGCGTGTATTTGGTAAAATGCGCGCAATAGTACAATTTGCGAAATGAGCACGCATAGATAGCATGAAAAAGTTTACTCCCCCTGAAAATTGGCAAAATCAATTGTTTGCGCAAGCCCCTTTTGCGCATTTACAGGCAATATTTAATTTACAAGCCTTTGATACCTGGCCAAGCTTTGAGTGGTTAAATGCACAGACCAACCAGCAAAACGCACAGGGTAAACACGTTGTTTTTACTGAAAACAGTAAGCTGGAAGAAGAAACACGTTACTATGAGGAGATCATTGCGCAAACCGGTCAGGTACCGACACGAGAGCATAACTGGCATGACTTTTTTGGGGCGATGATCTGGTGCTTATTTCCAAAAACCAAAAGTCTACTTAATAAACTCCACATTGAAGAAATAGCACTGCACGGCTTAAAAGAGCGCAGTCGCAAACGCAATGCGTTAACCTTGTTTGATGAATGCGGATTAGTACTCGCGGTGCCTCATATGCAATGGCAAGAAGATTTGCGTTCGCATTTATGGCATGACGCGTTCTTTGTGCAAAAGGATAAGTGGCATGCAGAAGCTCTGCCTTTCGTTTTTGGTCATGCCAATTACGAAATGCTGACTAACCCGTTTATCGGCCTAACGGGCAAGTTGCTGTGTATTCAAGTTGACGAGTCTTTTACTGCTCTCCCTCTACTTGAGCAATATGCGCACTTGGATAGCCGCTTGGTTGAGTTGATCACAATGGATAAGGTGCTGGATGACAATAAACAGATGTCACCCATTCCGTTGTTGGGCATACCTGATTGGCACTATGACACGCAAGATGAAGCATTTTATGCGGATGAAAGCTACTTTAGGCCTAAGAGAAGGAAGATAAGTGATAGTAGTAAACGGACTGAAAAAACGCTTTAAGCTCGCCAAAGAGTTAGAAAATACCACCAGTCGTGGCGACGCAAGGCAGCGTGATGGTTTCTTTCATTCTGTGGAAGATGTGTCTTTTCGCTGTGATAGAGGTGAAGTATTGGGGCTGCTAGGCCCCAATGGTGCGGGAAAAACCACCACGTTACGCATGTTATCAACTGCGCTCAAGCCTGATGCTGGCAGCATTGAAATATCTGGACATAACATTGTCAAGCACCCCTTGAAAGGTCGAAAAGCCATTGGCTTTTTATCTGGTACAACAGGTTTATATGGTCGTTTAACGGCAAAAGAGAATGTCGAGTACTTTGCTAAATTGCATGGTTTGAAAGGCAAAGCCCTCAAAGTGCGCTGTGATGAATTGTTTAGTCAATTAGCAATGGACGACTTTTTAGATAAACGCGCTGAGCATTTATCAACAGGCATGAAGCAAAAAACCAATATTGCCCGAGCAGTGGTACATCAACCCGATGTGGTTGTGCTGGATGAGCCAACTACAGGCTTAGATATTATGACCAAGCAAACCATTATTCAGTTTATTCGTGAGCTCAAATCTGCACATACCCCAGTGGTGTTTTCTACGCATCACCTTGATGAAATCGCTTTATTATGTGATAGCGTGTGCTTAATAGATAAGGGGCAAAGTCGTTTTTCTGGCAGCATAGACGCGTTTAAAACAGCAGGGCAGAGTACTGAGCTAAACGATGCGTTTTTGAATATTGTTAATCACGGATGTGCAGATGTTTGAAGTGTTTTTAAAAGAAGTCAAAGAGCTACTGCGTGATAGAAAAACCCTGTTTTTTGTCATTGCCCTGCCCATCGTTATCTTTCCTATTTTATTTGCTTTGCTAGGGTTTTTAGCGTCAAAGACCACCTTTGAAGCGGAGCAAAAGGTGCATACTTACTACCTTGCTAATGCAGAGCTTTCTCCAGAGTTTACACAAATGCTGTTTTATCATAAAAGCTTTAAACCGTATGAAGGGGATGAGCAGTTTGACAGCATCGAGGCATTAAAAGCCGCTGTAAAGGCGGGGAAAATAGATGTCGGTATTGAGATCCCTAAGCAGCAAGATAAGCAAGTGAGTGTCACACCAGAGCAAGCCGTTTGGCATGTGGTATTTAATGATGCCCAATCGATTAACTTTGTATATAAGCGATTGGAAAAGCTGATTAATAAATACGCCGCAGGCATTCGCTCTGCGACGTTAGAAGCTTTAGGGGCGCCTAAAGCGCATCATAGTGCAATTCTAAAACCGATCACCATTACCAAAGTCGATACCGCAGATAAGCGTGAAAATTACGGTGAAAAGCTCGGTGCATTAATTCCTTATATGTTGATCCCGCTTGTTTTAATGGGCGCAAGTTACCCAGCGATTGATTTGGGGGCAGGGGAAAAAGAGCGGGGCACCCTTGAAACCTTGTTGTTGACCCCTGTGACGCGTACGCAACTGGTATTGGGTAAGTTTTTAACAATATTGGCAAGCTCCATCGCCTGTGCCTTGGTGACCGTCTCTAGCATGGCTATTTGGATAAGTATTGCGAGCGGAATAGGGGTGTTAGACACCATCAAAGACGCTTTTTCTAGCGTGACACTTGGGGACTTTATGCTGATTTTTGCACTGTTACTGCCTGTGGCTGTGATGCTCTCATCCTTGGTGTTGGCAATTTCAATCTATGCACGTTCGTTCAAAGAGGCGCAAAACTATATGGGGCCGCTGAGCATGCTGGTGTTTGTGCCCATTGTCGTGTCAGTGATGCCGAATATGTCGCTTAATACCACTACGGCTTGGATCCCCATTACCAACGTATCCTTAGCGATTAAAGAGATCATCAAAGGCACCGTAGACTACAGTGCCGTGGTGATGATTTTTGTTGCCTCAGCACTGCTTGCTGGGGCATTGCTGATGTTTTGTATACGCTGGTTTAGCAAAGAGTCTGTGTTATTTAGATAGCAATTAGGCGGCTTTAACGCCGTCTAAATTTTGTGTGTCTAACTCAACGACGTTCAATACTTTTTGTATATCAGACCAGTGCAGTAATTCAATGCGGCCTTGCTCGTTTTCAACAAGTGCCGTGCAGTTTTCTATCCAGTCGCCATCATTGCAATACACAATGCCGTCGGTGACATTAATTCTGGGCTGGTGAATGTGGCCACAGATAATGCCATCCATGCCTTGTTTTTTTGCTTCGTGCACAGCGGCTTGCTCAAATGCCGCAATCGCTGCGCGCGCTTTATGCACTCGGTTTTTAAGCCAAGAAGCCAGCGACCAATAGTGTCCGCCATAGAGCTTACGCACACGATTGGTCCAACGATTTAAAAACAGCAAAAAGTCATAGGCTTGATCGCCAATAATACTGATTAATTTGTTGTAGCGGGTGGCTGAATCAAAGTCATCGCCGTGTAGCAATAAGAAACGCTTACCTGCAGAGGTGGTATGTACGTATGTGTGGTGCACTTCAACATTAAACAGTGTCATATCCACATAATTGCGAAACGTCTCGTCGTGGTTACCCGGGATATAAATAACACGCGTACCGGACTCAGCTTTTTTCTGAATACATTCTAAAACTTGATAGTGGCTCGGGTGCCAGTAAAACTGCCTTTTTAAAGACCAAAGATCCACGATATCACCCACTAAATACAGGGTATCGCAGCGCGTGCAATTTAAGAAGTCTAATAAGAATTCAGCCTTACAGTCTTTATAGCCAAGGTGCACATCTGAAATCCATATGCTGGGGTAGTAAGTTTGCTCCATCTTGTTTACTCTCAAGCGTAATAATGTCTACGGTAAAGGCACGAGATGACAAACTTTTATCAGTATTGAGACGCTAAGATGACATTTTCTGCAAAGGTAGCAGGTAAAACAAAAAACGCGCCATTTAGGCGCGTTTTTAAAATGGGGGAGAGTTAAGCCATTAGCTTAGAGATTTCAGCAACTGCTGAATCAATGTCTAACATGACTTTTTCACCAGTACGGCGGTTTTTCAGCTCAACCTGATTGTTATCAAGGTTACGCTCACCAATGACTAAGGTGAATGGTACACCCACGAGTTCCATATCGTTGAACATGACACCTGGGCGCTCTTTACGATCGTCAAACAATACTTCAAGACCTGCTGCTTTTAAGTCCGCATAGAACTTTTCTGCGATATCAGGAATGCGGTGAGACTTGTGCATATTCATCGGAACGATTGCGATGTCGAATGGTGCAAGGGCTTGAGGCCACTTAATACCAAACTTATCGTGGTTTTGTTCAATCGCCGCAGCCACGATACGTGATACACCAATACCGTAACAACCCATGGTCATGACTTGGTTTTTACCACTTTCGCCTAGTACGCCTGCATTCATTGCTTCTGAATACTTGCTACCAAGCTGGAAGATATGGCCTACTTCAATACCGCGTTTGATTTGTAAAGTACCTTGACCACACGGGCTTGGATCGCCTTCAACTACGTTACGAATGTCAGCCGTTGTGAACTCAGCGACATCGCGGCCCCAGTTAATACCACTGTAGTGCACACCATCTTTGTTTGCACCGGCAACAAAGTCAGACATAACAGCAGCGCTGTGGTCAACAATCACTGGCATATCAAGGCCAACTGGACCAAGTGAACCAGGTTTTGCGCCAATTGCAGCAACGATGTCTTCTTCTTTTGCCATTTCAAGCGGAGAGTCAACAAGCGGTAGCTTTTCAGCTTTTAGCTCGTTTAATTCGTGATCGCCACGAACGATTAATGCAACCAGACCACGCTCACCGTCTTCGTTTTCAGCGCCGTATACAATCAGTGTTTTAACGCCTTTGTGCGCTTTAACACCGTGTTGTTCAGCAAGCTCTGCGATGGTTTTTGCGTTCGGTGTATCGAAAGTATTTAGTTCTTTGCTTGGCTCTGCGCGCTCAGTTGAAGGCGCCAGTGCTTCAGCTTTTTCGATGTTTGCTGCGTAATCACTTTCAGTGCTAAATGCAATCGCATCTTCACCAGACTCAGCAAGTACGTGGAATTCGTGTGATACGCTACCACCAATTGAACCTGTGTCAGCAATAACTGGACGGTAATCTAGACCTAGACGCTCAAAAATATTGCAGTATGCTTGGTGCATCACTTGATATGTTTTTTCAAGACAAGCGTCATCTAGGTGGAAAGAGTAAGCATCTTTCATGGTGAATTCACGTGCACGCATTACACCAAAACGCGGACGAACTTCATCACGTACTTTAGTTTGTACTTGATAAAGTGTTAAAGGCAATTGCTTATAGCTGCTTACTTCTTTACGTACAAAGTCAGTGATCACTTCTTCGTGCGTTGGGCCAAGTGCAAATGGACGATTGTGGCGATCGGTAATTCTTAGTAGTTCAGGACCAAACTGTTCCCAGCGGCCAGATTCTTCCCACAGATCAGCAGGCTGAATGACAGGCATCAACATTTCGATTGCGCCAGCTTTTTCCATTTCCTCGCGTACAATAGTTTCTACGTTACGAAGTACTTTTAAACCTGACGGCAACCAAGTGTATAAACCTGAAGCGAGTTTGCGGATCATACCCGCACGTAGCATTAGCTGGTGGCTGACCACCTCGGCATCAGAAGGCGTCTCTTTAAGAGTCGCTAAAATATATTGACTGGTACGCATGCTTGTTCCGTTCAATGTTATGTGTTTTTAATTAGGCACGTAGTTTAACAGTGCCTAAGGTGCTAAAAAAGAGTTATTTTCGCTGTAAAGATATTTATTCTTGTGGTTTTTTGGCTGTTTGCGGTTTCTCTGCGCTCACTTCGATGACATGGTTATGCTCATCTTCAACTTGCCAGCGAATATTGAATTCGTACAGACTCATGCCATAGCTTTGTGTTTGTTGTTTTTTCTTTTTATAGGCAGGTCTTGGATCTTGCTTTAAGACGTTGCTGATAAAGCTCATTAGCTCGGGATATTGACGCTGCTTTTCGATAAAGTCTTGGGCTTGCTCACTAAATGACACCGTCATTTCGGTTTCAGGGCGCGTATCGGCAAATCCTGCCGAGGCACCTTGCAGTGCATCTGAATAGGGCAGATAAGGCTTTATATCCACGATTGGCGTGCCATCGAGTAAATCTATGCCAGAGAGCAGCAGCGCCAATTGGCCATTTTTATATTCAACACCTTCTAGCTTGACTGCACTCATGCCAATGCCATTTGGCCTAAAGGTTGCGCGGGTAGCAAATACGCCTTTGCGCTCATTACCGCCTAGCCTTGGTGGGCGAACTAGCGCCGAATAGCCTTTGTCAGCGGTTTCGTGAAATCTAAATAGCAGCCAAAGGTGGGTGAACTCTTCAATGCCTCGCACAAATTCTTCACGGTTAAATGCCTCGCTGAATATCAGCTTTGCGGTGGCCTCTGGTACCAGTCTTGGTTGTCTTGGAATGGCAAACTTTTGCTTATAAGGGGATTCTATATGGCCAATGGCTTCAACTTCAAATTGCACGATAGCAGGCTCTGTGGATTAAAAGCCGTATTGTATCGCTTTGTATATGGCGCAACAAATTTATATTTTATAACAGGGCGTGTAATAAAGTGTAATGTACACCGGAAAAATTACCCGCATAATTATCCTAAAAAACGAAATGGATAAAGCGATGTACTTTGCGCGATTTGGCGAGCTGATGTTAACGAGTGATGAAATGGAACTAATTGGTGAAAGAGCCCTTGGTTTTAAAAACAGCATTACCCCTATCTCGAGTGAACAGGGTAAGCGCACAAGCTTAAATAAGCCAACTCACAGTAATGAAGAAATTTCTGCGTTTATGGAAATTGCAATTCGTGCATGCAAAAAGCACCTTTGCCAAAATAGCCCGATCCGCAGCGCGGTAATCTTGGAGCTGCAAAAAAACCGGCAAGTCCTGATGAATACCTTTGGTGGCATCAAAGAAGGCCGCATTAGCCCATGTAAACTTAGCCCTGTATTGCAATCCTACACAGAGTCTATTTCTGCCAAGCTACTTCCTGACACCTTGTTGCCAGCCAGTGATTTAAAAACTGCGGTGAGTACAATCTTATTTGAAGTAGCGAGGGAGAGTGTGTAACACGCTCTCTGTTTAATCTTTTATGGCTTTATTTGGCACGGCTTTTCGCCGCAAATGGAGTGTTTAAAACTGTTAATTGTCCCCATGTGTCCATAAATTTGGTAATTCCTTAAGTCTATACATTCTCCAGTACTAAGTTTCTTTTGCGAATATAGACGTACATTGCTTGTTGTTGAAGTAAGTCGAAATACATTACCTTTATTAAATCGTGAATGAGCGTAAAATTTATTAGGTTCTATGCGATATGCGCTTGGCCGGTAGAGAATAAATTAGGACAGGCACAACTCATTCCTTTAAACTGTTTGATACCCCACAAAGTTAATTCAGCTAGATGACATCAGAACATAAACCAGTTTTAAAGACCTTGTACTACGACTCTCAAGTCGTAATGGGGCTCAGGCAGTTTTCTGCGCCTTTTACCTACCAAGATGGCTTAGTTAATGAAGCTCGGTTGATACATATCTTCAAAGGGCAATCATCTTTAATTTGCGCAGGTAAGACTTTGTCTTTAAAGACGGGGGATACGTTGTTGATGAAGGCTGATAACTTCATTAATCGCTGGTTAGACAGCCCACAAGGCAATGCAGTTGAATTTGTCGGAGTAAGGTTAACACAGTCGTTAATTCAATCAATATATAAGAATTCATTACCTGAGAGGTTTGTAGGCACTCACTTAAATTTAAAGAGTTCAGAATCTGGATCAGCCGCGGTGATCTCAAATCACAAACTACTCATGGGCTATTTTACGCTGTTGAAACAGTACATTGCTCAGCCAGATGACATGACAGATAGTTTGATTGCTTTAAAGGTACAAGAGCTAATAGAGCTGATCATACAAGCTGACTCAAGCAGCCAAGTTACGCCACTTCTGAGCGAGCTGTTTTTACCGAACCAACCAAAACTACAGCAGGTTGTACAAGCACATTTATATTCTCCTTTGAAGGTCGATGAAATGGCGTTTTTATGTCATATGAGCACATCAACCTTTAATCGAAAATTCAAACAAGTGTATGGTACAAGTGCTAACAAATACCTTGTATTGAAGCGTTTAGAAAAGGCAGAACAGCAAATAAACACAACCAATAAACGCATTACCGACATTGCACTTGAATGCGGTTTTGAGGAGTTAAGTTATTTTTCAAGGGCATTTAAGCAGCACTTTAACATCACGCCAACTGAATTGAGAAAAGCCCAGTCTGACTGAAAAATATAAATCCGTGACCGAATAGTGCAAGTTAGGTACGGTCAGTTCAAATAAAATGTTTGTCATCAAATAACAGATAGATAGGCTATTTTTATGATCAAATTCGCACAAGTGTTATGCGGCATGTTTGTACTTATTCTGGGCTCGGCGGCATTAACAGCCATGTTTTTTCCTGCGATTATTAACGAACCAAGTGGTTTTAACGCAGTGTCAGATTATGGCTTTACTAATTTACGCACATTGGGTGCGCCAACTTTAAGTTTGGCAATAATCACCGCCATTGGTATTTATAAAAAAGCGTGGTTGCTGATTTTACCCGCATCGATGTACTTCTTTTTTAATTTTTTCGCGAGAGCCATTTCGGCCGTGATTGAGGGTTATGATCCCGTGATGCTGTTTGGGCTTATATTTACGTTCACATTGTTTATGCTTTCACAAATTGCGTTACAAGTATTTAGAAAATTAAACTGACATGCTTGACATTAAAGTGCATCAATGAAGCTGTAAGATAATCAGCTATATAAGCAATAAAAGCTGGGATAATTCACTTTTATTGCTTAGAAAACTTTAAGTTAGAGAAAAATAAGTTCAGGTCAAAACAACGTTTATAGAATGAATCGATTTAAAAGTAATCTTTATTGTTTTTTGTTTGTTTACAGTATGTTTTTTCTTTGTGTTTTTGAATTTTTTCGTTTGAATAGGGTGTTTTTCTTTAAGTAAAATTAAATTAATTTCATACTACTAATTATTAATATTCAATGAAAAAGCTATTTATATCGAGTTTACTCGCCTCAATTCTGTCTGGTTGTGGAGGTTCTGACTCTGAGCCGAATACTGCACCTACGCTTACTGGTAATTTAGAACATGAAGTATTGGCGTTAGAGTCAAATACCTTTACATTCACTTTAAATGATAAAGAATCAGATAAGATATCTGTGACAATGTCTGATAACCATAATTGGGTAGTTAAGTCTAATGGTCCTGAAACATTAACGATTACTGTGAACCCAGACTTATTCTCTGTGGGAGAGCACGTTATAACCATGACGCTCTTTGATGGAAAAGCCAGTGCTGATTATGATTTAAAGATCATGGTTAAAGATAACCCTCAAAAGTGGGAAGAAATTGATGTCAGCTATGAATCTTTGGTTGGTGGCTGGGAAAGCCAAGATAAAAAAAGTATTTTTGCTTTCAGCAGTGAACATCAAGGGGTAGCTATTCATGATAACCAGTTCACTTACCTATCTTATGGCTCAGAAGGTTCTGAAAACTCAGGGCTGCAGCAGATAAAGTGTTACGTTAAAAAGTATGAGTGTAAATTGGGTGAGCTTGATTATGCGCCTTTCCCATTTCGTGTAATTGCGCAGTCAGGTTCGCAGATCCGTGTTGTATATGAAGGTGGTGCTGAACAGCAGGTCGTCAAGACGTTGATAAAGCAAGATATGCCTCAGATTTCTCAATCTATGGAATACCACGTGCCTTATCATGGAGATAGAAACTCTTCGAGTTTTTTGGTTGGACACATTGATTTTGAAAATCAAAAAGCGGATTTCTCACTGGATATATTAAAAGCTCGATTCTATGGCAGTCCGCAATTAAATAGCATCAGAGTCGGTGCAGAAATCGTGAACAATCAAATTGGTAATATTGTTGAGAAATCAATAGAAAAATATAATGACTATTACAGGGATGATGTGACATATCGCCCACAACACTATGCTTATGAGCATCAGTACAATTCGCTAGATATTTTATACGGTTCTGAACAATTTACGATATTTGATCTTAATTATCAGAGAGTGCTTGTTCCAGATGCAGATCGCAGTGAAGAACTTTCAGCAAAGATAAAATCTTCATTTACGCCAAAAAATAGTATTAGCGTTATAACTCATGCTAATAGAGTTAAGGATTTTAGCGTTGAATATGGCAAGCCGTATTTTTCTCAATTTTATTTGAATAACCAAGTAGAAGAGGAGTCTTTTGCTCGATATCGAGGAACATATTTTACGGTTAGTGATGAGCACTCTGGCAAGCTAATGATAGGTAGCACTGAACGAGAAGCAACAGAACAAGATGTCTTATTGGATATTGCAAATGGAAACATAGCGATTGACTATGAAGGGATCATTTCTAATATTGGTGTTTTTAAAGTAGCGAATGGTACTGAGCACTTTTTGACAACTGTCGTGACTAACCAGGGTCATGTCACGCCATATCAATTTGCAAACCTGCTCACTGAGTTCGAAGAAGGGTTCGGGAAATCAGATTTTTTAAGCACGTCGTTTGAATATGAGGATGGTAGTATTTATAAATTCTCAGAAACAGAGCTGAGAGTGTATGAGACAGAGTCATCTTATTCAACACAGATGGTAGCTTATCAAGACGATGGCAGTGTGATCACCGCATATTGTTCAGGAGAGCTGGTGGATAACGCGTGCCCGGATGAAGGCTTTAGGGTATTGAATCAGTATCGCATTGTTAATGAGACTCTCACACACGTAGTGATGCAGAAACGCGTGTTCTTTGGGGATAAAAATATTAACTTAATTTATAAAATGAAGAAGCTGTAATTTTAATTGAAATAGAGGGTTGATATATATTCGACTCTCTATTTCGAGTATTCAACTATCCAAATTACATTTCAAACCTGCTGTATTGTGCTTTTATTAACGGCAAACAGTTCTATATGATTTTTGCGCAAAGTTTTTGATTGCTGTTCTAAACTGAGTTGGTCATCAATACCGTTCTAAATGATCAGTAAGCCCGTTAACTTAGAAGCAAAAATCATCGTTATTACTTTGAGACACAATGAAAAACTGGATGAACAGAAATGAGTTTATTGAATCGCCAGCGGCTCTTCTTCTCTCAAGGTCAGGACTTCATAGCCTGTCTCTGTAACCAAAATGGTATGTTCCCACTGAGCTGATAATTTTCTATCTCGTGTCACAACGGTCCAGCCATCTTTTAAGGTTTTCACCTTGTGTTGGCCTTGATTGACCATAGGTTCAATAGTAAATGTCATGCCAGCTTGTAGAGTTAACCCTTCATTAGGTTTGCCAAAGTGAAGCACATCAGGCCCTTCATGCATCTCAGTGCCTATGCCATGACCGCAAAACTCTCTGACAATACTATAGCCATGTCGCTGCGCATATGACTGAATTGCATAGCCAATATCTCCCAGTTTTACACCAGGTTTAACTTGTTTTATACCTTGCCACATGGCTTCGTAGGTGGTTTTTACAAGCTTTTTAGCAAGTCCTTGAGCGGCCTCCATGACGTACATTTTACTGGAGTCGGCAAGGTAACCATCACATTTGAGCGTGATATCAACATTGATGATATCGGTCGATTTTATTTTTTGGTTCGCTTTTGGCATACCATGACAAACAACTTCATTAAGTGACGTATTGACTGCATATGGGTAGCCATATTGACCTTTGGTTGACGGAATTGCTTTAAGCTCATCTGTGATATAGGCTTCGACAAAGTCGTTCACTTCCATCGTGGTGACACCAGGTTTGATGAAGCCATCCAGAGCTTTAAACACGGCTGCTAACATCTGTCCGGAGCGTCGCATTTTAACGATTTGATCTTGATCCTTAATTATCACTGCTTTCATATTGCTTCTTTTTTACTTGCTCTAATTCTATTTGTATTAACTGTGCGAACGGCTTGTCCGGGTTTTGCTCAGCTAGGCGGCCCATTTTCAACCAAAATTCAGCTTGTGAATTGATTGAGCGAGACATCACTTGGCTAGCTAGGCGGATCTCTTCATGCAGTTCTTCGGAAATTTTTACAATACCCATTTTTATACGTTATGTAGCATTTTGTATGTAAATCATATTTTCTTTTGCTACTTTATTCAACTAAAAATATGTAATGTATAAAATGGCAATTTGAATAGACTTAGAGAACAGGATTATTGCAGATTTGGATTGAAATTTTAGACATAAAAAAACGCCCAGTAATGTGTGAATCTGGGCGTAGGGGAAGGCTCATTTGGAGCCGTGCGCTAACTTAAACACCTTCTAAAACATAAGGGAGAAGTAGAAAGTCCTTTAAGTGTAGTAAATGCATTACAAAAGTTACAAACAGAATGACATTTTTAAAACATAATAAAAACAGAGTGTTGCGCTCATATGAATTAATAATCTTAAAGTTGTCAAAAAGTTCTAATCAGGTTATACCCAAGTTATTAACTGACCTTGTGCAATTAAATCTCTAGGGAGGTTATTTTTAATCTTCGCCTTTTGCCATTTGCCAAGACCCACAGGGGCACCGCACAGAGTCAGTATGACTTCGCCCGTCTCATTAGTCGGTTTTTCTAAACGTACATCTTTACCTTGGAAGTAGTCTACAGCCTGTTTTTCAGTAAGTGCATGTACATTTTCAGTCGCTAAATGTCCAAGTGCGGTGGCAAGCTCATGTTCTAACCGCACACCATTTTTGTGGATTGCGCCTATTTTTATTCCCAAGCGCGCATATTTTATTTTGTTTTGCACATCTGCAAGCTTTTCGGGAAATAGCCATAGCTCTTTATCGCGCTGCATGAGCGCACCTGGAAGCTGTTTAATCTTAAATTGCTTCTTTAAATAGCTCGCGAAGGTGTTGTGTGCTTTAGTTGGAAAAGCTTCAAAAGGAAACGCCCCTTTTTTTCGCTGTTGATCGTGGTGTTCAACAGAGGCGAGCTTTTTAAATTTTGCTATGAAGAAACCTTCACTATCAAAAATCTGTGGCCAGACATGCAAGTATCCCTCGCTTGTGGTGGCTTGACTCGCATTGTTAAAAAGGTCGTCAAGTGGCGTGATTTCTACAGCACCTGAAAATTCTTCTAGTAAAAATGAGCACACTTGTTGGTTTTCTAAAGGGGTCAGTGTACAAGTTGAGTACACTAAACTACCGCCAGGTTTTAGCGCTAAAAAGGCACTTTTGATCAGGCTTTTTTGCACATCGCTGATATCGATATTAGATTCTATTGACCAATTTTTAAGTGCGTTTGCATCTTTTCTTACAGTGCCTTCACCTGAGCATGGCGCGTCAAGCTGTATGTGATCAAAGCACTCATACATGTAGTCGCCAAATATTTTGCCATCAAAATGTGATAATGCACAGTTTGCTGCCCCCATTCGCTTCATATTGGCGGCAAGCACTTTTAACCGAGAAGATGAGAATTCATTGGCAACCAATAGGCCTTGGTTATTCATTAAGGCACAAAGCTGTGAGGTTTTAGAGCCCGGAGCCGCAGCCATATCGAGCACAGCATATTGATCAGTGTCCATATTTTCTATTTCAGATCGTAATGCTAAAGGCGGGAGCATTGAGCTTGCTTCTTGCACATAAATACAGCCACTGAGATGTAAGGCTGTATTACCTATAGGCAGGTTCGCTTGCTCTTCTTCGCTGCGACTGATCCAAAAGCCCTCTGGGCACCAAGGCACAGGTGTTATTTGCCAACCGAGTGCTTTTGCTTCGAGTTTAAAATCATCGACGGACATTTTGAGTGTATTGACGCGTATAGACAGCCTAAGAGGTTTTTGGCAATGCTCAATGAAGTCATCTAAATTTAAATGCTCAGGTAGGTAGGTTTTAACATCTTCGATAAAGTTTTCTGGGATGTAGGTATTCTTATCCAATCTAAAGTACTCGAAACAACTGGGATTTGTTGTAGTTTATCATCAATCGGTAATGAGCAGGAAAGATTTAACGAGTAAGCAAACGTTGCCGTATGAAAAGACAACGTTTGCATGTTCAGTGGCTCAATTATGGCGTCTCGGAATCGCAGTGGTAGTAGGTTTCACATTCTTGTGTTGGGCCATTACTTAAGCCCGCGCCCCCGACCAGTGGAGTCAGTTTTCTATCAAGTGGTAGGCTATCATAACTCAATTTTTTCAAAGGCTTTTTGGTGACTTTAAGCTTCATAGTGATTAACTCCTTTCAAATTAACATTGCTTTTTACTTCTAATTTCATGTTAGTAAATCGCGAAAAAGTTTCAAATAAAATTAATAAAAATGATACAAAATCATTACAAGTGAGTGTTTGCATATATGGAAAAATGAATATATGATTTTCCGTATATTGTAAATATCCTCATCAATAGACATAATTTTGTCTGCATGGCGTACTGAGATACTTAATGTCGGTACTAACGCAAAGTGAGGCGTGTTAATTAAAGTTGCTGGGCGCATTGTCAACAGTCATAACGACATATGCGAATGGCTAAATAATGGGAGAAAAGATGATGGCAATTAAAGTTGGGATCAATGGCTTTGGCAGAATGGGCCGATTGACTATGCGTGCACTGTGGAATTCGCCAGGTATAGAGTTGGTGAAGATAAATGATCCCGCAGGCGATGCACTTACTTTAGCACATTTGATGAACTTTGATTCTGTACACGGCAAGTGGCAACATGAGGCGTTGAGTGAGGGCAGTGAGATGATCATTGGCGATCAGCGCATTGCAGTAACGCAGCAAGTGTCCGTTACTGATAATGACTGGTCGATGTGTGACCTTGTAATAGAAGCCTCAGGTAAGATTAAAACCAAAGAGAAGCTCGCTGCTTTTTTTGCTCAAGGTGTGAAGCAAGTGGTTGTGACTGCACCAGTCAAAGAAGAGGGGGTATTAAATGTTGTGATGGGTGTAAACCACACGGATTACGATGTTGAGCAGCATCCGATAGTGACAGCGGCTTCTTGTACGACTAACTGCTTAGCGCCCGTTGTTAAAGTGCTACAGGATAATATTGGCATTAAACACGGCTCGATGACGACAATCCACGATATTACCAATACACAGACCATCATTGACGCACCGCATAAAGATTTGCGCCGTGCGCGTTCATGCGGCACGAGTCTTATTCCAACGACGACGGGCTCAGCAACGGCAATCACGCATATTTTCCCTGAGCTGAAGGGTAAGTTAAATGGTCACGCTGTGAGAGTACCTCTAACGAATGCTTCGATTACGGATTGCGTATTTGAAGTCAATCGTGAAACCAGTATCGAAGAGGTTAACAGCTGGATGGAGCAAGCTTCAAACGGTGAACTTGCAGGCGTATTAGGGTATGAAACGCGTCCACTTGTATCAATAGATTATAAAACGGACCCAAGAAGTGCCATAGTTGATGCGCCATCAACTATGGTGGTCAATGGCACGCAAGTTAAATTATACGTTTGGTATGATAACGAGTGGGGCTATGCAAATAGAACCGCAGATTTAGTCCGTTTGGTTATCGATAAGCGCTGGGGATAACATCATGACGCAGTCACTTATGGCAAGGCTATCACCAGAAATTAAGCAGTACCTTGTTATCACTGGTAACTATTGGTCATTCACCTTGACAGATGGTGCGCTGCGTATGTTGGTGGTGCTGTATTTTCATCAACTGGGATACAGCCCACTGGCGATTGCCTCGTTATTTTTGTTTTATGAAATCTTTGGCGTGGTTACCAATTTATTGGGGGGCTGGTTAGGCGCACGTCTTGGCTTAAATAAAACCATGAATATAGGGCTATTTTTGCAGATAGTGGCTGTGTCTATGTTGGCATTAGATGAGCAATTGCTGACAATTGCCTATGTCATGGTCGCGCAGGCTTTGTCTGGTATTGCCAAAGATCTCAATAAAATGAGTGCCAAAAGTGCCATTAAATTACTGGTTCCGAAAGATCAAGATAGTACTTTGTATGGGTGGGTAGCACTACTTACTGGTTCAAAAAACGCCTTAAAAGGGGTCGGTTTTTTCCTTGGTGGCTTATTACTGACTTTACTGGGCTTTCAAGGCGCTTTATGGTTTATGGCAGCAATGCTGACAATCACTTGGATATCAAGCTTAGTGTTGTTGAAGCAAGACTTAGGTAAGAAAAAGAATAAACCCAAGTTCAATGAACTGTTTTCTAAAAGTCGCCAGTTAAATCTATTGGCGGCGGCGCGTTTGTTCTTGTTTGCTTCACGCGATGTTTGGTTTGTGGTGGCTTTACCTGTCTTTTTGGCCTCAACATTTGGTTGGGATCATTGGTGGGTTGGCGGTTTTATGGCGTTTTGGGTTATCGCTTATGGCATAGTCCAAGCGAACGCGCCAAAAATCACAGCAAAGCAAGGTGGTAATTACCAACAAGCATTCAAGTGGGTCGCCTTACTGTCAATTATACCAGCTATGCTGGCTTTGGGTTTGTGGTTAAACTGGCAGCCTAAGATAGTGATTATCGCTGGTTTATTGATATTTGGCGCCGTATTTGCCGTTAACTCATCGTTGCATAGTTTCTTAATCGTGAAAATCGCTGATAGTGATGGCGTGTCGATGGATGTTGGCTTTTATTACATGGCTAATGCAATGGGCAGATTGTTAGGTACGGTATTATCTGGTCTTGTTTATCAGTTTTATGGCCTTGAAGCCTGTTTGATGATTTCAAGTGCAATGCTTATATTGGCAGGTGGGTTTACATATGGACTGAGCAAGCGCGGTTAGGCGCTTGCTGAATTTCACTAAAGACTAGTGTAATTGCTGAGGCAGTTTAAAGGCTGATGTAACCTGTTTCAGGGTTTTAGATTGCTTATCTAGTTCAAGGCTCGCGCTGGTAACTTGATCTGCACCTGCAGCGTTATCAATAGCCGCTTGTCTAATTGACTCAACATTATATGAAATCTCTTCCGTCGTCGCAGATTGCTCTTGAGCCGCCTGAGCAATGGTTTGCGCACTCAGTGCTATTTGATTGATTTGATGTACACTTTGCTCAAGTAAAGAGGCGCTGTCATTGGCTGCTGTGATCGTCTGTTTAGTCGCTTCAGCGGATGCATGCATCTCAGATACGGCTGTTTGTGATGTAGACTGAAGATTGGCAATCATATTTTCAATGTCGGCAGTAGATGCTTGAGTTTTTTGTGCAAGCTGTCTGACTTCGTCAGCAACAACGGCAAATCCACGCCCATGCTCTCCTGCTCGCGCAGCTTCAATGGCTGCGTTGAGTGCGAGCAAGTTAGTCTGCTCAGTCACAGCTTGGATAACTTCGATAACGCGGCTGATATTTTGCGTATTGTACTCAACTTCTTTAATGGCCGTTTCTGAGTTCTCAACGGCGGTGCTGAGCGCTTCCATTTGTACGACTGTATCTCTGAGAGTTTGGTTTGCTGACAAAGATGTTTTTTCTGCATCCAAGCTTAAATCGGCAACATTACGCGCATTGGTTGCTACTTCATCGATAGAGTGAGACGTTTGCTGAATTGCTTCGGCGACTTGCTCAATATTGGCATGCTGCTCTTGTAAGCTAGCGTTTGCTTGTTCACTGGCAGCACTTGTCTGTGTGGCTGTAGAAGCCAGCTGTGCTGTGGTTTCAACTATGGTGCCTATCACGCTAGTTAAATAGGTGTTCATCTGTCGCATTGCGCCATACACACCAATGGCGTTCTCGTCACGGCCAAACTGCTCTCTTAGGTCACCTGCAGCGATCCGCTCACTGATCTTGCGCATTTCAATTGGCTCACCACCAAGTGGCTTTAAAACCGAACGGGCGATCAATACCGTTGCTCCAGCGACTGATAAAACAGTTAATAAAAAGATAAGGGCAATAATCCAGTAGAGTTTATAAACTGGCGCAAAAGCTTCGGCTTTGTCTATTTCAGCCAAAAGTACCCATTTTAATCCAGCGAATGTATAAGGAAGATAAGCGGATAAAACAGGGTTGCCATTATAATCGATAATAATTTCTGTATCAGAGATCCCTTGTAAGCCTCGGCGAACAGCGACGGTATCGACACCATTTGCTTCAACCGATCCAGCAAAACTAGCAATGACGGTATGATTAATTGGATCTAAAAATGAATCTGAACGCATGCGGAAATCATTACCAACAAGATATGACTCACCAGTTTCTCCCATGCCATCACGCTGTTGCATAATGGCGTTTATCGCATCGATTGAAAGTTGTAGTGCAAGTACCGAGTTGACTTGACCGTCAATTATGACGGGAATACCAATGAAGGCAGCAGGGTCATTATTGCTCGGTGCATACGCACTGTAGTCGGCTAAGATAAACTTTCTTGCTGAAATGACTTGAGTAAACAAAGTAGCTAGCCCTGAGTTATTGAACGGGCCAGTAACAAGATTGGTGTTGTAATCAGACTCTTTAGCAACTGTATAGCTAATTAAGCCATCGCGTTCTATCACGAAAAAGTCGTAAAACCCCTTCTCATTGATGAAGGTGTCAAAAAGGCTGTGATAGTTATGAGCCAGGTCTGAGTTTGACAGGGTAGGGTTTTGCTCAACGAGAAGTTGCCATTTTTTTGCGATAACTGATAAGTCACCTTTTCTTGCATTAAGGTAATCATCAATTTGTTTGTGTTTTATTTGTTTGATGGAAGTAAGCTGATTATATGCCTGTTTTTCAAGTGCTGTGGAGGCGGTCCACAAAGAGACCATCGCCAGTATACCTGCTGGTATTAGACCAATGAGCATAAATGAAATGAGTAATCGAGTTTTGATCAGCATACTTCTTTTTACCTTGCGAACGTAGAATATTGCTATTATGTCAATAAAGTGGGTTACATATTTTAAACAAATGGGCCCGGTATAGATACACGCAAAAAGTATGGTTTAGATTAAGATTTGAGTTAAATGTGGGTTAATAAATAACCAAAAAGTAACTTTCCCTGTCTTTTGGTCATAAAATAAACGACATATTTACTGGTTTATTCGTAGGTGAAAGAACTTAAGTATTGTTTTATAGAGAATATTAAGGAAAGTAATTATATATCTTTGCCATATAAAGATATAATTTTTTATAACTATTTATTACGTAAAAATTGAATTTAATTCCTAAATTTAATTATTTGTAAATCGTCCATAAAAAGGCCCGTTAGGGCCTATGGTTATAAAATATACATTGTGTTTACATCGCTATCCTAAGATAGTGCGGCAATTCTTTGCTCAAGTGGTGGGTGTGAGGCAAACAAATCGACCACGCTCTTACCTGATGCGATACCAAATGCCATCATTGAACCTTCTAACTTAGATTCTTGATTGCTACGTAGACGTTCAAGTGCAGCTTTCATTTTGTGTGCACCGACTAAGTCAGCAGCCCCTTTGTCGGCAGCATATTCTCGCTTACGGCTAAAGTAAGCAACGATCATAGATGCTAAGAAGCCAAACAGAATTTGGAAGATAAGGTCAAAGATCATGTAGGTCCAGCTAAAGCCTTCGCCTTCTTCATCACCATTTAAGAAGCCGTCGACAATATTGGCCAGTACTTTTGAAATAAAAATGACGAATGTATTTACGACCCCCTGAATCAGCGTCAGTGTGACCATATCACCATTAGCAACATGGGATACCTCATGTGCGAGCACTGCTTCTGCTTCACTTTGGCTCATGCCTGCAAGTAAGCCGCTACTGACAGCAACGAGTGAGTCATTTTTACTGGGGCCTGTAGCAAAGGCATTGATCTCTGGGCTGTCATAAATGGCAACCTCTGGCATTTTGATACCCGCTTTTTGTGCTTGCGCTGCCACGGTGCTGACTAACCAATGCTCGGTCTCATTGCGAGGCTGCTCGATTACATAGGCACCCGTTGACTTTTTGGCCATCCACTTTGAGATATATAGCGAAATAAATGCACCACCAAAACCAAATACGGCTGCAATGGTGAGCATGCCGGCATAACTTCTAGAGGAAACCCCTAGAATGGATAAAATAATGGACAACACAACCATGATGGCTAAGTTTGTTGCTAGAAAAAGTAACACGCGTTTCATAGTCACCTCATTAAAATTGAATTTACTTACTTATTTTTACTCTTGCTACGCAAAAAGTGTTCATTGCTCTCTATCAATATGGAGGACAAATTGATTTTCTCAATAGCGAGTATGGCGTTGAAGTGTTACAAGATGTTGTCGGGTGAAAAAGCCTGTAAATCGTCTTTGCTTTGCAATGAGGGTAGGTAAACTAAGCCAAGAGGATAAAAAAAACCCCTCTTGCGAGGGGTTTTGGGTAACTCAGCGCCTTTGGCACTGGGAATGAGGTCGGTACAATTGTGTTAGTTTTTAATCTTCTATGTTGACCACGTAATATACGTTTTACGCAAACTGCATTTCAGGAATATCGCCTTCGACGATTAATTTACCTGCAGTCTTGCTGATAATTTCATCAACACTAACACCTGGCGCGCGCTCAAGCAAATGAAATGCGCCGTCTTTTATTTCTAACACAGCGAGATCGGTCACAATCTTTTTCACACAATTTACCCCAGTCAGTGGCAGTGTACATGACTCAAGTAATTTAGAATCGCCGTGTTTACTAGCATGGGTCATGGTCACAACAATATTTTGTGCGCCTGCGACGAGATCCATCGCACCACCCATGCCTTTGATTAACTTTTTCGGGATCATCCAAGAAGCAATATTGCCGCTCTGATCCACTTCAAATGCACCTAATACCGTTAAGTCTACATGACCACCACGTATCATGGCAAAGCTTTCTGCGCTATTAAAAATAGCTGCTCCTGTGGCTGCTGTCACGGTTTCTTTACCCGCATTGATCATATCTGCGTCAACTTGGTCAGCATCTGGGTACGGACCCATACCCAGTAAGCCATTTTCAGACTGTAGCATCACTTCCATATTGTCAGGTACGTAGTTCGCAACAAGCGTTGGAATACCAATACCTAGGTTTACGTAGTAACCATCTTGAAGCTCTTGCGCAACGCGCATTGCAATTTGTTCACGATTTAAAGCCATGGTGATCTCCTTACTTGCGCGTAGTAACACGTTCGATGCGTTTTTCAAAGTTACCTTTGATAACGCGGTTAACATAAATACCTGGGGTGTGAATTTCGCTTGGCTCTAATTCGCCAGGCTCAACTATTTCTTCTACCTCAACAACGGTAATTTTGCCAGCTGTTGCAGCCATCGGGTTGAAGTTCATCGCGGTATGACGGAAGACCAAGTTGCCATAGCGGTCTGCTTTCCAAGCTTTAACAATGGCAAATTCACCGGTGATAGATTCCTCAAGAATATAAGGGCGACCGTTAAATTCTTTAACCTCTTTGCCTTCAGCAACAGGTGTACCATATCCAGTTGCGGTGTAAAAACCTGGAATACCTGCACCGCCAGCACGCATTTTTTCTGCTAGCGTGCCTTGTGGGGTAAGCTCTACGTCAATAATGCCGTCAAGTAGTTGCTGCTCGAATAGGGCATTTTCACCAACATAGGATGCGATGATTTTTTTGATTTGACGGTCGTGCAACAAAATACCAAGACCAAAATCATCAACACCGCAGTTATTAGATACCACAGTCAGCTCTTTAGTCTGCTTACGTTTGATTTCAGCGATTAAACCTTCTGGAATACCACACAGTCCAAAACCACCGGCAATAACGGTATCTCCATCTTTGAGACCCTCCATTGCTTCTTCGTAGCTAGAAACTACTTTATCGAAACCGGCCATTAGCCCACTCCTCGTTGTCAATATTGTCTTGTTGTTAAGACTGGCACGTATTTTTTAATGCCAAAGAAACCTTACTTACAGGCGCTTTGTTAAGCGCATCGCAAATTTGCCAGCCTGCTTTTGCTAGCCTTTCTAAATCAATTTCGGTACTAATGCCAAGTCCTTGCAGCAAGTAAATAACATCCTCAGTGGCAACATTTCCTGACGCCCCTTTGGCATAAGGGCAGCCGCCGAGACCTGCAACCGCGCTGTCTATGGTTGCAATACCCATTTCTAGCGCCTTGTGAATGTTTGCAAGCGCTTGGCCATATGTATCATGGAAATGCACTGCAAGCCTTTGTGCTGGTATGTGTTCGAGTAGCAAGCTTAGCAGTGATTCTATTTGATTTGCCGTGCCGACACCTATGGTATCGCCGAGGCTTATCTCATAACAGCCGAGTGCCAACAATTGTTTACATACTGCGAGAACCTGCTCGGGTTCCACTTTTCCCTGGTAGGGGCAGCCTGCAATACAACTGACATAACCTCTTACTTTGATGTTGTTTTTTTGTGCAAGCTCAACCACAGGACGAAAGCGTTCAATACTTTCTTTAATGCTGCAATTGATGTTTTTTTGCGTAAACGCTTCACTGGCAGCCGTGAAGATAGCAAATTCGTCAACTTGGTTTTCAAGGGCTAATTCAGCCCCTTTTAGATTCGGTGTAAGGGCACTTATTTCTACGCCTTCTTTGCGTGTAATACCTTGTATCACTTGCGCCGAATCAGCCATTTGCGGCACCCATTTAGGGGAGACAAAAGCGCCGGCTTCAAGGTGCTTTAATCCGGCGTCGGCTAATGCATTTAAAAGCGTAATTTTGCTTTGCGTACTGACTGAGGCCTCGTTTTGCAAGCCATCGCGGGCACCCACTTCGACAATTTTGACTTGAGTAGGGTAGTTAGCCATTTGCTTCTTCCTCAACAATGGCCAGCATAGCGCCATGGCTTACGAGTTCACCTTCATCAAAGCAGTAGCTTGTCAGTGTGCCATCAAATGGTGCGTTGAGGGTATATTCCATCTTCATCGCTTCAATAACGACAATAGGATCTCCTTTACTGACTTTTGCTCCCACTGTTTGTAAGTGTTTCACGACGGTGCCATTGAGCGGCGCAGCCAAAGGAGCCTCCTGATGTTCTTGCTCGCTCACGTAGTGCTTAGTTTTGAGCTCGAAGGTGTGCTGATAAGGGCCGTACATTACCGTGATTGTTGACTCGTCAATGAGTACATCGGCAATCATGCGTTTACCATCAACATTCGCAATCAGTTGGTGACCTTCAAGCTTGGCTTCTACGCGGTGTTCAAAGTCTTGGTAGTGAACTTGCCAATGATGACCTTGCGCTTGTGCAACGACAAAGTGCTCGGTGAATGGTACAGTGAGCTTACGAGCTTGATTGAGTCTAAAGCCCACTTGCTGCCACGGAGTATTGAGTTTTGGTGCTTGTTTATGAGCAAGGTAAGCAATACTTGCCAAGCAAACTAAAGTGTTACTTGGTGCTTTAGATGCTGTTAGCTCGTCTGTTTGCGTATCAATAAAGTGCGTATCAGGTGCACCAGCCATAAAGGTTGGGTGTTCAGCTAAATGATGTAGAAATGCAATGTTGCTTTTCACACCCGCTAGGTGCACTTCATTAAGCGCAGATCTGAGCTTAAGCAAAGCCGTGCGTCTGTCGTGACCGTGCACAATTAATTTGGCGATCATTGGGTCATAGAACGGACTAATTTCATCACCTTGTTGCACGCCAGTGTCAATTCGCACGCCGCGCTGTGCTTTAGGGAAGCTCAGATGCGCTAAATTACCCGAGTAGGGCATGAAGTTTTCTTCAGGGTCTTCAGCATAAATACGTGCTTCGAAGCTGTGGCCTTGTAATGTGATGTGCTCTTGCGAAAGTGGCAGGTGCTCATTATTTGCCACACGAATTTGCCATTCAACCAGGTCTTGTCCAGTTACCATTTCAGTGACTGGGTGCTCTACTTGCAGGCGCGTATTCATTTCCATAAAGAAGAACTCGTCACCGCACAGTAAAAATTCAACAGTACCAGCACCTCGATAATTAATGGCTTGTGCACAGCGAACAGCCGCTTCACCCATCTCTTTGCGTAGCGCATCACTTAAGTCGGGTGCTGGTGCTTCTTCAATGACTTTTTGATGACGTCGTTGCAAAGAACAATCTCTGTCACCCAAGTACACGCAATTGCCATGGTTATCAGCAAACACCTGTACTTCTACGTGGCGCGGTTTATCGACAAAACGCTCTAGTAACACTAGATCGTTACCAAAGCTTGCCAAAGCTTCGCGCTTAGCGCCTTCTAATGCACTCAAAAATTCATCAGCACTTCTGACAACACGCATACCTTTACCACCGCCACCAAAAGCGGCTTTGATAAGGACTGGGTAGCCAACCTTTTCAGCTTCTGAGGTTAAAAACTCGGTGTCTTGCTGCTGGCCGTAGTAGCCTGGCACAAGTGGAACATTGGCTTGTGCCATGATTTCTTTTGCGCGGGTTTTTGACCCCATGGCTTCGATTGAGCTGGCAAGTGGGCCAATGAAAACAATATTGTTTTCTTCACAGGCATTCGCAAAAGCATCGTTTTCTGACAAAAAGCCGTAGCCTGGGTGAATGCAATCAGCGCCACTTTGCTTGGCAACCTCTAAAATACGTTCACTAACAAGGTATGAGTCTTTGCTAGGTGCTGGGCCAATGAAATAGGCTTCATCTGCTTGTTTTACATGCAGTGCATCGGCATCCGCTTCTGAATAAACCGCGACTGTACTCATGCCTAAGCGTTTTGCGGTGCGCATGACTCGGCAGGCGATTTCACCTCGGTTAGCGATTAAGATTTTTTTTAACATGTTATTCTCCTTATTCGCTTGCCGTCGGTTGCCAATTAGGCGCGCGTTTATCAAAAAAGGCACTCAAACCTTCTTGTCCTTCTTCACTTACTCGAATTTCAGCGATGCGTTTTGCGGTGTGTGTGATCAGTTGCTCATCGATGGCTTTACCAGCGACTTCATCAATCAGAGACTTTGCACTTTTGACGGCAGTTGGACCATTATTTAAAAGCTGCTCAATGAAGTACTCTTCGCTTTGCTCTAAATTGTCACTGATCTGGTGAATAAGCCCAAGCTCGAGGGCTTTCTCAGCTTGAAAGACTTCAGCCGTTAAAAAGTAACGTCTCGCTTGCCTTTCGCCAATCGCTTTAATCACATATGGACTAATAACCGCAGGGATAAGGCCCAGTTTGACCTCACTCAAGCAAAATTTCGCATTGGGTGTTGCAACCGCAATATCACAACATGCGATAAGGCCAAGAGCGCCACCAAAAGCAGCACCTTGTACCAAACATAGAGTTGGGTGAGGGGAGGAAGCCAGCACTTGCATCAGCTTTGCCAGCTCTAGAGAGTCAGCGACGTTTTCTTCATAATTGTTATCCGCCATTGACTTCATCCAAGCTAAGTCAGCGCCAGCTGAAAAATGCTTACCATTGGTTTTTAAAACCAATGCGCGAATGTCTAGCTCATTGGCATAATCAATGGTTTTGATTAGCTCTGCGATAATTTCAGCATTAAATGCATTGTGTTTTTCAGGGCGACTTAATTCTAAAATCGCCACTTTGCTCTTTGTAATATTTAAAGTGACAGACATGTACGCCCCCTACATTCTGAAAATACCAAACTTAGATTCTTGACGCGGCGCGTTCGCCGCAGCTTCTAGCGCCAGACCTAATACGTTGCGTGTGTCTGCTGGATCGATGATGCCATCATCCCACAGCCTTGCACTGGCGTAGTATGGATGACCTTGCTTTTCATACTGCTCGACAATCGGCTTTTTGAACTCAGCAACTTCGTCGTCATTCATGCTCAGGCCTTTACGCGCTAAGCCATCTTGACGGACTTGTGTGAGTACGCCAGCTGCCTGTTCACCGCCCATGACGGATATTCGTGCATTTGGCCACATCCACATCATGGTGGGTTCGTATGCGCGACCACACATGCCGTAGTTACCAGCGCCGTATGAGCCACCAATAAGTACCGTAAATTTAGGTACGTCGGCGCAGGACACAGCGGTAACCATTTTGGCACCATGTTTGGCGATGCCTTCGGCTTCGTATTTTTGGCCAACCATAAACCCAGTGATATTTTGTAAAAACAACAGAGGAATATCACGTTGTGCACATAGTTGGATAAAGTGTGCGCCTTTTTGCGCCGACTCTGAAAACAAGATACCGTTATTTGCGACGATCCCTACTGGACGACCAAATATTTCGGCAAAGCCGGTGACAAGCGTTTCGCCAAAGTAGCGCTTAAACTCGTCAAACTGAGAGTCATCCACGATGCGCGCAATCACTTCTCTGACATCAAATGGTTTTTTAAGATCGGTACCGACAATGCCGTAGATCTCTCTAATATCATATCTAGGTGGTTTGATGTCTTTTAGAATAGGTTGGGTAGGGCGCTGATGGTTTAGTCGTTCAATACATTGGCGTGCAATTGAGAGGGCGTGCTCGTCATTTTCTGCATAGTGATCGGCCACACCAGACACTTTACAGTGTACATCTGCACCACCCAAATCCTCTGCACTGACCTCCTCACCAGTAGCCGCTTTTACTAAAGGCGGACCAGCTAAGAAAATCGTACCTTGCTCTTTAACAATGATACTTTCATCAGCCATGGCGGGTACATAGGCACCACCTGCGGTACATAAACCCATGACCACGGCAATTTGCGGAATGCCTTTGGCTGACATACGGGCTTGATTATAAAAGATGCGGCCAAAGTGCAGTTTATCTGGGAATACTTCGTCTTGCTCAGGTAAATTAGCGCCACCAGAATCGACCAAATAAATACATGGTAGGTGGCAACGCTCTGCGATTTCTTGCGCCCTTAAATGCTTTTTAACTGTTAAAGGGAAATAAGTACCGCCTTTTACAGTCGCGTCGTTGCCAACAATCATACATTCGACGCCCTTAACGCGTCCGATCCCAGCGACAACACCAGCACATGGAATGTCTTGTTCGTATACGCCAAACGCGGCAAATTGAGAAATTTCTAAAAAGGGAGAGCCTTCGTCAAGTAGGGTATCAATCCTGTCACGCACAAACAGTTTACCGCGACTTTGATGGCGAGCAATGAGGGCTTCGCCACCGCCTTGACTTAAATTTGCGACCTTATCATTTAAATCAGCAACCAATGACGCCATAGCGTCATGGTTGTCTTTAAATTGTTGGTCATGCGTATTAACTGAAGTATTTAATACCGTCATGCCACTTCTCCTTAACGGCTTTCATTGAATAACTCACGACCGATCAGCATACGACGTATTTCAGACGTACCTGCGCCAATTTCATAGAGTTTGGCATCACGCAAAAGTCGACCAGTTGAGTATTCATTGATGTAACCATTACCGCCAAGTAGCTGAATCGCGTCTAGAGCAAGTTTGGTGGCAAGTTCAGCGGCATATAAAATTGCGCCAGCGGCATCTTTACGGGTGGTTTCACCACGGTCACAGGCTTTTGCTACTGTATATACGTACGAACGCGCCGCATTCATTTGCGTATACATATCTGCGATTTTGCCTTGTACCAATTGGAATTCGCCAATTGATTGATTGAACTGTTGACGCTCATGAATATACGGCACAACCACATCCATACATGCTTGCATGATACCCAGTGGGCCACCTGCTAATACAACGCGCTCATAATCAAGTCCGCTCATGAGGACTTTAACGCCCTCGTTTAACGTACCTAGAATATTTTCTTCAGGCACTTCACAGTCTTCAAATACAAGCTCACAGGTGTTTGAACCACGCATACCTAACTTATCGAGTTTTTGCGCAGTAGAAAAACCAGGAGAGTTACGCTCAACGATAAAAGCGGTAATACCGCGAGGGCCTGCATCTAATTCAGTTTTGGCGTATATAACAAATACATCGGCATCAGGACCATTGGTGATCCACATTTTGTTGCCGTTCAGGACGTATTTATCGCCTTTTTTCTCGGCTTTGAGTTTCATTGAAACTACATCAGAACCTGAGTTCGGCTCACTCATTGCCAATGCGCCGATGTGCTCGCCGCTGATTAGCTTAGGTAAATATTTTTCTTTTTGTGCTTGGTTACCGTTGCGGTTGATTTGGTTTACACACAGATTAGAGTGTGCACCGTAGCTCAAACCAATAGACGCGCTTGCACGGCTAATTTCTTCCATTGCGATTACGTGCTCTAAATAGCCCATATTCGCACCGCCAAATTCCTCTGGCACAGTGATGCCGAGTAAGCCCATTTCGCCAAACTTTGGCCATAGCTCATTTGGAAAGTTATTTTCTTGGTCGGTCTTTTCTGCCAATGGCGCGATTTCGCTGGTGGCAAAGTTATTGACATGATCACGGATCATATCTGCGGTTTCACCAAGTCCAAAATTGAGTTCTTTATATAGTGATACTGTGCTCATCTTGTTGTCATCCTGTGTGAGAATTTGTGTTATACCCTAGCGGGTGGCTGAGGCTGCTTTTGGTATACGCCTCAGCGAACAAATACTGTGTACTGATTAGTCTTGTAATTCTTTTAGTGTATCTAGACAGCGTCTTTCTGCTGTCACCAGTTCCATGAGGACGACTTTTATGTCATCCATCTGCTGACTTAGATCTGCTTTTTTTTCTTCTATTAATTGCAGCATAGTATGGAGCTGTTTTTCGCTGGATTTGTCTGCATCATAAAGCTCAAACAATCTACCAGTTTCGGCAAGCGTAAAACCAAGTCGCTTACCGCGCAGAATAAGTTTGAGGCGCACTTTGTCTCGTTTTGAATAAATTCGGGTCTGACCATTACGTTCTGGCGAAAGTAATCCTTGATCTTCATAAAAACGAATACTTCGTGTGGTAATGTCAAATTCCTTAGCGAGTTCGCTTATTGAGTAGGTTGGTTCTTTATTGGTGTCTTGCATTATTTACACACTTACTTCGAAACTGATTAGATCAATATAAGTGAAGTTTACGTAAAGGTAAAGTGTCGTTTTTGCATCATGCTTTAGTCGCATATGCAAAATCTGGATCTTGAACTACTTTTAGCTCGCATAAGGCACTATATGCTTTGTTAATTTGCTCTTAAACATGGGATATAGCAAGGGAATGCGCAGTAAAATGCCAACTTGGCAAGACAGCTGTGCAAGTAAACTTTACATTTTTGAAAATCGCAAAGCGCTTGTTTTTAGATTTACGTTGGCGTAAACGTAAATTTTAGGTATGCTCGACGTAAGAGATTACTAAAAGCAAGCAATTTGCTTGTTAACAGGAGTTTTAAATGAGTAACGAAGCCGTAGTCATCGTAGCAGCCAAACGTACCCCTATGGGTGGTTTTATGGGAAGCCTATCTGGTGCAGCTGCAACAGATTTAGGTGCAACTGCAATTAAAGCTGTCATGAATGATACTGGTTTATCGGATGCCAGCATCGATGAAGTTATTATGGGATGTGTACTGCCTGCGGGCCTTGGCCAAGCGCCAGCGCGCCAAGCTGTTTTGCATGCAGGTCTTGCACGTTCAACTGGTGCAACAACTATCAATAAAGTATGTGGCTCAGGTCTTAAAGCAGCCATGTTCGCTCATGATTTAATTAAATCAGGTAGTATCAAAACTGCGATTGCAGGTGGTATGGAAAGCATGACAAATGCACCATATTTCATGCCAAATGCGCGTGGTGGTATGCGCATGGGCCACAATCAAGTTATCGATCACATGATGGCTGATGGTCTTGAAGATGCATATGATAAAAAAGCAATGGGCTGCTTTGCTCAAGATACTGCAGATCAATATGGCATTACTCGCGAAAATATGGATGAGTTTGCTCTTAATTCATTAAGTAAAGCAAACGCAGCAATTGAAAGCGGCAACTTCGACAATGAGGTTATCCCGCATGTTATTTCTACTCGCAAAGGCGACATCGAAGTAACAACAGACGAGCAGCCAGGTAACGCGCGTCCAGATAAAATTCCTTCACTACGTCCAGCCTTCAAAAAAGACGGCACCATCACAGCAGCTAATTCGTCATCTATTTCAGATGGTGCAGCGGCGCTTATTTTGATGAGTGAGTCAGAAGCAAAGGCACATGGCTTAACACCGCTATGTAAAATTGTGGCACATGCTACACATTCTCAAGCGCCAGCTGAGTTTACAATTGCGCCAGTGGGTGCGATGAACTCATTGCTTGATAAAGCAGGTTGGTCAAAAGAAGACGTAGACCTTTGGGAAATCAATGAAGCATTTGCCATGGTAACTATGCTTGCTATCAATGAAATGCAACTTGATAGTGCAAAAGTTAACGTCAATGGCGGTGCATGTGCACTAGGTCACCCAATTGGCGCAAGTGGTGCGCGTATTTTGGTGACACTTATCCATGCACTTCGCAATCGTGGCCTATCAAAAGGCATCGCATCACTGTGTATCGGTGGTGGTGAGGCGGTTGCACTAGCAGTAGAAGTTTAAAATCGTCAAAGCGCCGCACTTATACTAATTTCTAACGCGGCGCTACTTTCAGTTTTTTTGGGGAGGAGTGCAAAATGCACCAGGTACCACTATACATCAACGGTGAATTCACACAGTCGCAGTCTGACAAATGGTTAGACGTTGTTAATCCAGCAAATCAAGAAGTCCTTGCACAGGTACCTTGCGCTACGTCACAAGAAGTACAAGCAGCTATTAATTCAGCACAAGAGGCGTTCCAAACTTGGAAGAATGTCCCTGTACCTGAGCGTGCACGTATCATGATGCGTTATGCTGCATTATTAAAAGAGCACCAAGAAGAAATCGCAACCATCATTTGTCATGAGCTTGGCAAAACATTCGAAGATGCCAAAGGCGATGTTTGGCGCGGTATTGAAGTAGTTGAACAAGCAGCTAATGCGCCAGCTATGATGATGGGTGAAACCGTTGAAAATGTAGCACGTAACATTGATACATATTCATACATTCAACCGCTTGGTGTATGTGCGGGTATCACGCCATTTAACTTTCCTGCAATGATCCCACTTTGGATGTTCCCAATGGCGATTGTATGCGGAAACACATTTGTACTAAAACCATCAGAGCAAGACCCACTAACACCAATGCGCCTAGTAGAATTATTCGAAGAAGCCGGTGCGCCAAAAGGGGTGTTACAGGTTGTGCATGGTGGCAAAGATCAAGTTGACCAGATTTTAGAAGCTCCAGAGATCCGTGCGGTCTCATTTGTTGGTTCGTGTGGTGTTGGTCAATACATTTATAGTAAAGGCACGGAAAACCTTAAACGCGTCCAAGCTTGTGTAGGTGCTAAGAACCATATGGTAATTATGCCTGATGCGAGCAAAGAGCAAACAATTAATAACCTTGTTGGTGCATCAGTGGGTGCTGCTGGCCAGCGTTGTATGGGTATTTCAGTTGCTGTATTTGTCGGCAAATCACAAGAATGGGTTGATGACTTAAAAGCGGGCCTTGAAAAAGTGCGTCCGGGTGTGTGGAATGATCCGGAAGCTGCGTATGGCCCACAAACGTCAGCAGCAGCAAAAGCGCGTATTCTGTCTTTGATTGAATCGGGCAAAGAGCAAGGTGCAACTTGTTTACTTGATGGCTCTAACTTTACCGTTGAAGGTTATGAAAACGGTAACTGGGTAGGCCCAACACTATTTACCAATGTGACAACAGACATGGACATTTACAAAGAAGAGATCTTTGGTCCAGTATTAAATTGTGTGTTTGTTGATACGCTTGAAGAGGCAATCACGCTGGTTAATAACAGCCCATATGGTAACGGTGTATCGTTATTCACAGCAAGCGGCGCTGCTGCTCGTAAATTCCAACAAGAAATTCAAGTAGGTCAGGTGGGTATTAATATTCCTATTCCTGTGCCACTTCCTTTCTTCTCATTCACGGGGTGGAAAAACTCTTTCTACGGTGATGTGCACACGTATGGTAAACAAGGTGTTCGTTTCTACACAGAGACGAAGACTATCACATCTCGCTGGTTTGCTGATGAAGCGGTAACCGGCCCTAATATGAGCATTAACTTACGTTAATCCAATATATTTCCAAAGCCCAGTACCTATGCTGGGCTTTTAGTAGTACCGCCTGACGCAGATCAGGTGCAACAAGAATAAAAACAAGTGATGAAAATCGCTTGATACGACAACAAGAGAGGTCTTTTATGGACTTTAATCTGAATGAAGATCAACAGGCATTCGCCGAAACCGCTTACCAATTCGCTATGACTGAACTTGCGCCAAATGCTGCGCGCTGGGATCAGGAGCATATTTTTCCTAAAGATGTAATTAAACAAGCGGGTGAGTTGGGTTTTTGCGGTTTATACACACCAGAAGAAGCGGGTGGCTTAGGTCTATCTCGCCTAGATTCAAGCATTATCTTTGAGCAGCTGTCTATGGGCTGTACCGCGACGACAGCGATGTTGACTATCCATAACATGGCAACTTGGATGATCGCCAGTTTTGGTACCGATGCGGTAAAGAGCCAATATATGGACCAGCTGGTAATGGGGGAATTATTAGCATCTTACTGCTTAACGGAACCTGGTTCAGGTTCTGATGCGGCGTCACTTAAAACCAAAGCGGTGCTTGAAGGTGATGAATATGTCTTAAATGGCTCAAAAATGTTTATCTCTGGTGCAGGTGAGACGGACGTGTTAGTTGTCATGGCACGTACTGGCGAAGAAGGCCCTAAAGGGATCTCAGCATTTGTTGTCCCAGCGGATGCGGCAGGCGTTATTTATGGTAAAGCCGAAGAGAAAATGGGCTGGAATGCACAGCCAACACGTTTAATTACCTTTGAAGATGTCAGAATTCCAGCTGCCAACCTGATGGGTAAAGAAGGCGAAGGCTTTAAATTTGCAATGCAAGGCCTTGATGGTGGTCGTATCAATATTGCCACATGCTCTATTGGTACTGCGCAGCAAGCACTGAATACAGCAAAAGAGTATATGCAAGAACGTCAGCAGTTTGGAAAACCTTTGGCTGCATTCCAAGCACTGCAATTTAAAATTGCTGACATGAACACTGAGCTGGTTGCTGCGCGCCAAATGGTTCGCTTGGCAGCGTTTAAACTAGATAGCAATGACCCGGAGAAAACCACTTACTGTGCGATGGCAAAACGTTTTGCGACAGATGTAGGCACAAAGGTGTGTGATGATGCACTGCAGATCCACGGTGGTTATGGTTATATCAAAGAATACCCACTTGAGCGCCATTTACGTGATGTGCGCGTTCACCAAATCTTAGAGGGCACAAACGAGATCATGCGTGTGATCATTGCCCGTCGAATTTTAGCCGAAGGCGCTGCAAGCGTTTTATAAGGAGCAAATAAATGTCTGCACAATTAAAACTTGAAAAACGTGGTCACATTGCAATAGTTACTATGTCTAATCCACCTGCAAACACGTGGACACGTGACACGCTGGTTGGCTTAAAAGAGCTGGTAAACGAATTAAACGCGGATAAAGAAATCTACTCGTTGGTCATTACCGGCGAAGGTGAGAAGTTCTTCTCAGCGGGTGCTGATTTAAATGTATTTGCAGATGGTGACAAAGGCGTTGCTGCCGATATGTCGCGTGTCTTTGGTGAAGCATTCGAAACACTGAGCAACTTCCGTGGTGTATCAATTGCGGCCATTAATGGCTTTGCAATGGGCGGCGGTTTAGAGGTGGCGTTGGCGTGTGATATTCGTATTGCTGAAGCACAAGCTCAAATGGCACTGCCTGAAGCAAAGGTTGGTCTGCTTCCTTGTGCGGGTGGCACACAAAACCTGTCTTGGCTGGTTGGTGAAGGTTGGGCGAAGCGTATGATTTTATGCGGTGAGCGCCTCAAAGCTGACAAAGCAGAGAAGATTGGCTTAGTTGAAGAAGTGGTAGAGCAGGGTCAAGCTTTAGAAGCTGCGCTGGCACTTGCTACAAAAGTGGAAGATCAAAGCCCTGTTGCGGTTACAGCATGTAAGTCACTTATTCAAAAAGGTCGTACAGGCACGATTGACAGTGCATTGCCGCTTGAGCGCGAATTGTTCGTAACATTATTTGATACACAAGATCAAAAAGAAGGCGTGAACGCATTCTTAGAGAAACGCAAAGCAAATTGGGTGAATGGCTAATGGTTGAATTACAGTTACTAAACCAAGAAGACGCGCCAGTCGTGTTCCAATTGGCGCACTGTAATAACGACATGAAGGTCGCAGTTGCGACCTTAAATGCGCCAAAAGCGTTGAATGCGCTTAACTTAGATATGATTCGTTTACTTGCGCCGCAGTTAAGCGAGTGGTCGGCAGATGACAGCATCGCCATGGTCGTGCTTAAAGGCGCTGGCGAAAAGGCATTTTGTGCAGGTGGTGATGTTGTTAGTCTGTACAAAGCGATGGCTGCTGACGACGACAATAATTACTTGGAAACCTTCTTTAGCGAAGAGTACCGCCTAGATTATCAAATCCATAATTATGACAAGCCTATCCTTTTATGGGGTAACGGTATCATTATGGGTGGCGGCCTTGGTCTAATGGCTGGTGCAAGTCACCGTGTAGTTACTGAGACATCTCGTATTGCGATGCCTGAAATTACCATAGGTTTATATCCTGATGTAGGTGGCTCGTATTTCCTCAACAAAATGCCAGAAGGTGTTGGTCTATTTTTAGGTTTAACAGGCGCCTCTGTGAATGCCAATGATGCAAAGTTTGTCGGATTAGCTGATCATTTCATCAATGCAGATCATTTTGATATTTTGCTTCATAACTTAAGTGAAGTGAACTGGGGCAAAACGAATGTGCTCAACCATGATAAGTTGACGCAGCTTCTATTATCGATAGAGGAGGGCGCACATTCATTGCCGAACAGTGCAATAAAGCCACTGGAAAAAGACATTAAGAAGTTAGTGGAACACACTGGTTTAGCCGCACAGGTTGACCATATTTTGTCAATGGATAGCAGCGATAATAAGTGGCTTAGCAAGGCACAAGCAGGTTTAAAGCATGGTTCACCTTTAAGTGCCGTGCTGGTCAGTGAGCAACTTAAACGCCTTGCTGGTCAATCGTTAAAAGCCTGTTTTTCACAAGAACTTAGTATGTCCGTTCACTGTGGTGAGGTTGGTGAATTTCAAGAAGGTGTGCGTGCACTGTTAATAGATAAAGACGGCAAGCCAAATTGGCGCTTTAAATCAATTGCTGAGGTTGATAGTAAGGTGGTTGACGGCTTTTTTGTACCAAAGTGGGATGATGAAAACCACCCATTAGCAAGTATGTAAGGAAATAAAGATGGCAAAAGTTGGATTTATTGGCCTAGGTAATATGGGTGGCCCAATGGCTGCGAATTTAGTCAAAGCAGGTCATGATGTCACTGTATTTGATTTAAATGAAGAAGTGGTAAATCAATTAGTTGAGCAAGGCGCAAGCGCTGCTAAGAAAGTATCTGATACCTGCGCAGGTGCAGACTTTGTGATCAGCATGCTGCCTGCGGGCAAACATGTTCGCTCAATTTATACTGGCGAAGATGGATTAATCAACTACCTTAGTAAGTCGGCACTGGTTATTGACTGTTCGACAATAGATGCAGAGTCTGCTCAGTTTGTTGGTAAAACACTGGCAAATGCGGGCGTGTCTTTTGTTGATGCACCAGTGTCTGGGGGTGTGGCAGGAGCCGCTGCTGGGACGTTGACTTTCATTGTTGGTGGACGCGACGAAGAATTTGCCAAAGCGCACACAGTGTTGAAAGATATGGGTAAAAATATCTATCATGCTGGGGACATAGGTGCCGGGCAGGTCGCAAAAATTTGTAATAATATGCTGCTGTCAATTTTAATGGCAGGGACCAGCGAAGCACTCCAAATGGGTGTAGATCACGGCTTAGATCCCAAAGTATTGAGCGAAATCATGCTCAATAGCTCTGGGCGCAATTGGACACTTGAAGTGTATAACCCATGCCCGAATGTACTGGACAATGTGCCTTCTTCAAATGAGTACAAACCGGGTTTCATGGTGGATTTGATGGCAAAAGACTTAGGACTTGCAATGCAGGCCGCTCAGCAGACAAATTCAGCCACCCCAATGGGCGCACTGGCGAAAAATCTGTATAACCTGATGCAAAATCAAGGCAAAGGGTCGGAAGATTTTAGTGCGATATTTAAACTTTTCTCTGAAAAGTCTTAAAATGTAAAGGTTTAAAATTTAATTATGAATGTAGAAAATAAAACGGTTGTTATTACTGGGGGCGCGCAAGGCTTAGGTCTTGCTATGGCACATAAAATGGCAAGCTTAGGTGCAAACCTTGCACTTGTAGACATGCAAGAAGAAGTGTTGCATGCTGCAGTTGAAGAGCTTAGCCAATTTGATGTAACCGTTAGAACTTACGTTGCAAATGTCAGTATTGAAAGCAACGTAGAAGAAGTATTTGATAAAATTGTACAAGACTTTGGCTCGCTATCTGTGCTTATCAACAATGCGGGTATTTTACGTGATGGCTTATTTGTTAAAGTCAAAGAAGGCGAAGTGATTAATAAAATGTCGCTTGATCAGTTCCAATCACTGATGGATGTCAATCTTACAGGTGTGTTCCTATGTGGTCGTGAAGCGGCTGTAAAAATGATTGAGGCAGATCAAGGTGGCGTGATTATTAACATGTCGAGTGTGGCACGTGCTGGTAACATTGGCCAAACTAATTACTCAGCTGCAAAAGCTGGTGTTGTGGCAATGACGACAACATGGGCAAAAGAGCTAGGTCGTTATGGTATTCGTGTCGGCGCTATTGCGCCAGGTGTTATTCGTACTAAGATGACGGATGCGATGAAGCCAGAAGCAAAAGACCGCTTGGTTAAAATGAAGCCAGTAGGCCGTTTGGGTGAAGCACGAGAAATTGCCCATACTGCGCAATATATTATTGAAAATGAGTTCTTTACCGGTCGTGTCGTCGAAATTGACGGTGGTATTCGACTTTAAAAAAATATCGAATATTTTCGTTGTTTTGTAATAAAATATCGTTAATATTCAAAGTATTCGCATACTTATGTTCCTTTATCTTCGAAAGAAGAGAGTGTGTTGAATAAAGCGGTGGGGGTGTGTCCCGCCGCTTTTTTAGTTCAAACCCCTCAATTTTACACCTTATTCTCTTTTGCGCTTTTAATCGCAACCAGTTACTCTTGCTCAAATTATAAGTGTTGTAGCCAAATTGGTTGGGTTTTAATTATGATTCATAAGTTACTTCTTCTTGTTGTATTGATCACGCTACTCCCTGGGTGCCAATCTAATCGCGCCATCATTAAAGATATTGACGCCATCCATAAGCAAGAAAAAAAGGGCATTAAGCTCTATCATCAAAAAGCATATCCCGAGGCATTTGAGGCGCTTGGCGAACTCGCTACATGGGGTTATAAAGATGCACAGTATTATTTGGCATTTATGTTTTTAAAAGGCCAGCACGTCGAGCAATCAACATTAATTGGTATGGGCTGGTTAGGTGTCGCTGCGGAGTCAGGTATTGAAGAGTGGGTCAATTTCTATGATGTACTCTACGCGAAAGCAACCCCTCAGATGCAACAGCAAATAGACAAAGTGGTTGCTGACTATAAACGTAGGTTTGGTATGAAAGCGCAATTCGTTACTTGCCGAAATTCCACCACGGTAGGGTCAAATAAGATTGCCGTAAAATGTACCAAAGAAGATAAAATATCTACAGTTTATCCGCTGGATCTGCACGAAACGCAACTTAACCTCGACTAATATGGTTTGGTCAACCATGGTGTTTCTAGAAGTCACCGCGGTTGATTATTCTACTTAAATTTGACGTCATGATGACGTGCTTACACTTTGGCCTACATTTTTAATGTGGCTTAAATTTTTGTTTTATAGTCTTTTAATTTTTATTTCTCCTGACTGTTTTCTGATAAAAGGGTTTGTTCACTGGCTAGATGTTTTTGGTCGTTATACAAAGAAAACACAGGAGGAATAACTATGAAAAAAACCAATGTAATTGCAACTATATGGGTTGCAGCAACCTGTGTGTTGAATACTGATGTTGTGCAAGCAGCCAATGAACAGTATTTGCAACCTGAAGACTACTTTGAACTTAAATATGTCGATCAGGTAGATGTCTCAAATGTAAGCAATGATATTTACTTCGTTAAAAATCAGTTTGATAGAGTCAATGACCAAAAAACTAGCCATGTTTGGGTTTATCATCAGGCTACAGAAAAATTTCAACCTATCGATATTCAATCGGATGCGAGCTTTGCACCAGTATTAAGCCCCAATCAAAATATATTGGCTTTTGTTTCAGTCACAGACGGCAGAGCACGTATTAATTTTAAAGATACTCAAACGGGTAATATTCATCACTCATCATGGTACCCGAGTATGCCAAGTAATCTTGTATGGTCACCAGATAATCAAACGGTTGCTTTTACCATGTTTGTTGAGCAGCCAAAGGCGCTACCTATCCCATTGAAGGGCAAACCAGATAATGCCAACTGGGCCCCAGCGCCAAAACTGATTGAGTCGAACCGGTATCGTTTAAATGGGGCGGGGTATTTGAGGCCGGGAGCGAGCCAAATTTTTCTACAATCAGCTACTGCGGGCGCACCTCAGCAGCTGACAAAAGGCGAGCACAGTCATGGCGGAAGAATCAGCTTTGCACAGGATGGGGGAGGTATTTATTTTTCTGCAAAGCGTTATGCCAATCCTGAGTTTTCACACTTTAATACCGATATACATTATCTAGATTTAAAAAACCATGCAATAACAAGCGTTGTTGAGCGTGATGGCCCCGATGACATGCCGACCGTATCCCCTGATGGCCGATACCTTGCCTATACGGGTTATGATGACAATGGCATGATTTATCAAAATAAAGAGTTGCATGTAAAAGACTTGAAGACAGGTAAAGTGTCTGTTTTAACTGCAGGGCTCGATAGAAGTGTGGCGCGTTTGCAGTGGCGACACGATAGTGCTGGCATCTATTTCAGTTATGATGATCAGGGAAAGACGCAGTTAGGTTATAGCGGTTTAGCTGGTGATTTCAAAGTGCTGACTGACAGGCTCGGTAACATGACTTCTGGTCGACCATACGCTGGAGGAGAGTTTGATGTGGCGAGTAATGGTATGGTTGCATTTCCTGTTGCCAATACTCAAAGGCCGCCAGAATTGGCTGTGTTGCGCGAGGGCAAGATCAGCACACTCAGCGATTTTAATGGTAAATTTTTAGATACTGTGACGCTTGGTCAAGTGGAAGCGCTGTGGAGTAAATCAAAATATGATGATAAGCATATTCATGGTTGGGTGATCTATCCGCCTAATTTCGATAAATCTAAAAAGTATCCATTGGTATTGGAAATACATGGCGGCCCTATGGCGAACTACGGTCCGCATTTTACTGCTGAGCTGCAAATGTTGGCGGCCCGTGGGTATGTTGTGCTTTACATGAACCCAAGAGGCAGCGACTCGTATGGCAATGAATTTGCTCAGTTGATCCATAATAACTTTCCTAATCATGAGCATGAAGATTTGATCAGTGGTATTGACGCTTTGATTAAACGTGGCTTTATTGATGAAACAAGGCAATACATTATGGGCGGCTCTGGCGGTGGTATGATTGGCACCTGGATGTTGGGTAAAACACAGCAGTTTGCAGCTGCTGCGATTATGAAGCCGGCGGTTAACCTATATAGCTTTGTGCTGACCTCTGATTTTTATCCAATGTTTCCAAAGTACTGGTTTAATGGAAAGCCGTGGGAAAACACAGAGCATTATCTTAAGCACTCACCCATCACGTATATGAATAACATCAAAACACCGAGCTTATTGATCACCGGAGAGGCAGACTATCGCACGCCCATCTCTGAAACAGAGCAGTTTTATCAAGCATTAAAGTTACAGGATGTTGATACAGCCATGGTGCGAATGCCACATATGAGCCACGCGCTAACAGCAAGACCTTCGTACCTGCAACAAAAGTTAGAATATATCTTATGGTGGTTCGATAAGTACAAAGGTAGGCTTGAAGATAAATAAATTGCTGCAATATTCACTTGGCGATGCACATTGCATCGCCAGAGTGAGTGTCCAAATCTATTATCCAAACCTATTAGGCATCATTGACTAGCTGTGTATTGACCTCGATGTGATTATGCAACGTTTTATGCACGGGACATTTATCGGCAATGGCCAACAGCCTTTGCTCTTGCTCTGGTGTCAAATTACCTTCGATCTCAACTTTGCGAGTGATAAGTTCCGCATAACTGTCTTTTTGCTCACAGGTGTCACAGTCTTGATGATGGTTTTTTTGATGCTGTAACGTCACTTTTATGTGCTTGAGTGGCAAGTTTTTATGGGTCGCATACATGCGCATTGTCATCACTGTGCACGTACCCAAAGCCGCTAGCAAATGCTCATAAGGATCGGGGCCGAGGTTTTTTCCGCCAACTTGGGTTGGTTCATCAGCCAGCCAGCTGTGACTATCACTGACAACATTTAAGGTAAATTTATGGTCTTTCTCGCTGACAACAAGGTGGCCACTTTCAACGGGGTCAGCTGCGGTTTCAGGGTGTGGAACAATGTATTTACTGGCCCAGCCAGAAATTGCCGTGGCAGCGTATTCAGCATCCTGTGCTCTGCTCAATAGATGATCTGCATTGTCTAAAGAAATAAAGCTTTTTGGGTGCTTGGCTGCTATATAAATCGCTTCTGCTTGTTCAATGCTAACCACGTCATCAATAGGGCTGTGCATAACAAGTAGTGCTTTATTCTTTAACGTGTGTTGTGTCTTACTATGGGTATCTAAATCGTCTAAAAACTGTTTTTTGATGTTAAAAGTACGTCTACCGAGTTGAACCTGAGCTTCACCAGTTTGCTTTATCTGCTCAATTTGAGCTGAAAAGTTGTGTGCGACATGTTTGGCGTTTGCAGGTGCGCCAATGGTAACGACCGCTTTAACCTCTTCAACTTGATCCGCCGCCGCTAACACCGCTGCGCCGCCCAAACTGTGCCCAATAAGCAATTGCGGTGCGTGCAGGTTTTGGCGCAAATAGTCTGCTGCTGCATATAAATCTTCTAGATTTGATGAAAAGTTACTATTGGCAAAGTCTCCATCGCTATTACCAAGGCCAGTAAAGTCGAAGCGCAGCACTGCATAACCATGCTTAACCAAGGCTCTTGAAATACGAGAAGCTGCCGCAATGTCTTTACCGCAAGTAAAGCAATGTGCAAATAGCGCGACTGCTTTGATATGCTGAGTCGGACGCTCCAGCAGCCCTGCAAGTGTGTTTCCATTACTGACAAATTCAATTTTTTCTCTCATTACCTTTCCTCAAATTAATCAAAGCTAGATTGTTAGCGCAGTGGCTGAGCTTTTGGTTTGCCTGCTGGCAGCGGAACAAATTCACGGTCATCATCGGGTATGGACGGAAAGTTGCCTTCACGCCAATCATGTTTGGCTTGCTCTATTCGCTCTTTACTGAAGGAGACAAAATTCCAGTGTATATAAGGTACCTTTTCCCATTTATCGCCGCCCAATAAGATCAGGCGAGTAGCTTTGGTGGTCGTTATATGTGTCTCCTCTTGCTTTAAGAGTACTAATTGTCCCGGCAAGTAGGGTGTGCCAGAGATGGTCACTTCACCAAAAATCACATATAAAGCCGTTTCTTGATCTGGGTTGGGCACTGTGATTGTACGTTGTAGTGGAGCAATTACATCCACATAAAACATCTCTGAATAGGTTGTTATTGGGGACTTAAGGCCATAAGCCTCGCCAGCAATAACCCTTTTCATGACGCCATTATATGTGGTCTGCGGCAGATCATGTCGGCCTATGTGTTCAAAGCTTGGGTCGATATCAGAGTATTGTTCTGGCAGAGCAATCCATGATTGCAAGCCATTGGTGGCATGCTCACCCCCTCTAACCTCAAAGCTCTCTCTTTCTGAGTGCACAATGCCGCTCCCTGCTGCCATCCAATTAACGTCACCTGGGGTTATCTCTAATTTGTTTCCTAAAGAGTCACGGTGCAGGATGCGCCCTTCAAACAAGTAAGTTAATGTGGATAAGCCGATATGAGGGTGAGGTTGAACTTCAATCCCTTGGCCAGCTGGAAAGTGGGTCGGGCCCATATGGTCAAAAAAGATAAACGGGCCGACCATGCGCTTTTTCATATGTGGCAGTAGCCGACTAACTGTCAAGCCGCCAATGTCGTGGGTGGTTGCTTTGAGTATTTGCGCCACAGAATGAAACTCCAATCATATTGCATGTTTAGTTTGATACTAGTTTCAAAGCGCCATGACGTAAAACTTAAAAATAAGGACGAGTTGTTCGGTTTTATAGAGTGTTTTGTTCTATGATTGCTACGCACACTCTCTAAGCATGTTTTGACGCATTTATCGCTGATCATGAGGTGGTAAGCGATAGAGGTTGTAATTGTAGGGTTTAAGATTATGAATACTTATATGTTTTTGTCTGAATATTGTAATTTTAGGTACATTTAGGTTAAAATTACTAATGTAAGTGTAAAAGCATGGAATTTAAGAATTTTATATTCTATCTTCGTGGGCACTTTATTCCAGTAATACATCTTTCTAGCATAGGGAAGCTAAATGATAAAAAATAAAAAAACGCTTGTACGGCCTTTATTCTTAGCCGCTTTAGTCACTGGCACGCTTGCTGGGTGCGCAACTACTTCATCAAAAGTTATTGAAACCCCAAAGGTTGATAGTTACAACACCCAATACTCTGGTGTAAAGAGTAAAATTGCGGTTGGTAAATTTGTAAATAGATCAAGCTTTCAAAATGGTATTTTTTCTTCGGGTCAGGATCGCCTAGGAAGCCAAGCAAAAACAACTTTAATGAGCCACTTGCAGCAAACGAACAGATTCTCTGTATTAGACAGAGATAATATGGATATGTTAGCAACAGAAGCGAATTATTCTGGTGCACAACAGAAGATTGCTGGTGCTCGATTTGTCATTACTGGTGACGTAACTGAATTTGGTCGCAAGGCAATTGGTGATAAGCAGCTTTTTGGTATTTTAGGCCGCGGTAAGTCACAAATTGCTTATGCAAAAGTAACTTTAAATGTAGTTGATATTACAACTTCGGAAGTTATTTATACAGTACAAGGTGCAGGTGAATATAGCCTATCTCAACGTGAGGTTGTTGGCTTTGGAAGCACGGCAAGTTATGACGCAACACTTAATGGCAAGGTGTTAGATCTTGCTATTCGTCAAGTAGTAAATAAATTAGTAAATGGCATCGAATCTGGTGCTTGGAAGATTTAAGGTCCCAAAGTAGTATGAAGAAGTTACTTATTGCTGTTGCTGCCGCTGCAGCCCTAACTGGTTGTAAAACAAAAGAGCCTCTATTTTACCATGGCGAGTATAGTGAGGTTGTATATAACTATTTTAAAGCTGATGAGAAGGACATTTCTGAGCAAATTTCATCTCTTGAGCAAATTATTCAACAGGCCTCAGGTAAAAGCAAACCGGTTGCACCTGGTGTGCACGCACATTTGGGGATGCTCTATTTTGAGTCAGGCAATTCTGAGTTAGGCGTACAGCATTTCGAGACGGAAAAGTCACTTTTTCCAGAGTCAGCACAATACATTGATTTTCTACTAAACTCGGCAAAGGGATCGTAACATGAAAAAGGGCTTGTTTATTTTAGCTATGCTAACTTTGCTAAGTGGTTGTGTCAGCTCACCTGAACCACATGATTATTCAGAGTTTAGAAACTCAGATCCACGCTCTGTTGTGATTTTACCTCCTTTAAATAATTCACCAGAGGTAATTGCTCCGTACAGTTTGTTATCGCAAATGTCTCAGCCAATTGCTGAGTCCGGATTCTATGTTTTTCCTGTAGCTGTTGTTGAGCAGACATTTAGAAATAACGGTATTACTGTTGCGACTGATGCACACGCGTTACCAACAACAAAGTTACAAGAAATATTTGGTGCAGATACAGCACTTTATGTGTCAATTGAAGAGTATGGTACAAGCTATGTGGTGCTGAGCAGTGATACTGTAGTTTCAGTATCTGCGAAACTGGTTGATCTTAAAACGGGTAATTTACTGTGGGAACATGCCGCAAGAGCTTCATCTGCAGAAACACGCAGCAGTGGTGGTCATGGACTAGTGGGTATGTTAGTCGAAGCGGCAGTGAACCAAATTGTTGAAAGCGCATTTGATGCTGGCTTTGATATTGCTAGAATTGCTTCGCATCGATTACTTTCATCAGAGGTTCACAACGGTCTACTTCATGGACCTCGTTCCCTAAAGTATGGCGAGCCAGCTACGAGTGAGAAAGCAAATTAATTTGATCATTTCGATACACTCATAGTTAGTTATCCAAATGCTACGATTTTGAGGGCTTCCAAGATAGTGGAGGCCCTTTTTTATGCCCATATGTAAAATGCTTAGATTATTTTTAACCCTTACTAAACACCGATTCACCCTACCTGCGTTGAATATCATGAAGCTCAGTGCAGCTGGAACTTACATTTACTCAAATCTACCTTAAATTCATTCCAGTAAGTGTATTCTTATTTAGCCATATGAATTCTTTGTTTTTTAACTTAGCCACAATCGAAGTTTTGTGGGAAAGGCATAGCAAAATAACACCAAGGCAGAGGTCATAGAAATGCTTTTTTGTATTGAGTTCTACTATTTCGTTAGAAGAAACAAGTCTATGTTTTGCTTTTTTTACTCGTCATTAAAACTTAATTGTTGATAAAAACGGCATTTTAAACGAGGATTTGGTTAATGTACCTTAAATGGTTACTTGTAAAAATGGAAATGTTTGCACAAAAAAGTATCAATTCATAAAAATATAAAATTATGTTTAGCATAGTCACTGTCTTTATTTATATTCAATGACATGTATTCATATAAATAACATAATAAATTAACCATTATAGGTACAGGTTGGTTTTTTTAGTTGGGTTTTAAATTGAGTATATATTCTAAAGTTCGCTTTATGACTTTATTTATAAGGCTAGTTAAAATGTCAAACATATTTTAATTAATTTGCTATTACTTTCTTAATGTCTTCTATTTTAAACTTTCTTGTAATAATTAATCTATAAATCAGGTTTTTCTGACTTGCTTGTATGGAAAGATCTCAGCTTAACCTTTCTCTTTTATCGTATTTATTGGTAAATCATTCCTTCATGCCCATTGTATGTTTTTTGTTAAGTGAGGTCGTTTTATCCACTATTTTGTAAAAGTTTATAGCAATAAATGTACTTGGTGTAATTCTTGTGGGTACTATTGATTGATTAAATGTAATGGTGTAAAAAATGACACACACGCTTTTGGGTGGGTGAGTTCAGTTACAGAAAGTTGTTTTACAGTTGAGCAAGATCAGTAACGAACTAAGTGAGTGACTTAAAGTCGACATAAGGCAGTTTATTTATAATGCCTATTATGTATGTGTTATTTATATTTAACTTGATTATAAAGTCTAAATATAAATTAAAAATGACCGTTTTTTAAATCGTTAAAGGAAGCAAGAAAAATGAGTAATGATCTCTCTTTTTCAGAATCAAAAGTTGAGTCTGAAAGTAAAGTAGTATCAACATTAGATATAGACTTAATAAGCCAACTAACGCTTGAGGATATTAAAAAGTTTATCAAGGAAAATTATCCAAAAGTGCAGTTGAATGGAGAGGTTCACAAATCACTCATTGAGAATAATCGCAGATATATAGATCAGCGTATTTCTGATAGGGATGACATATATGGTGTAACAACCGGATTCGGGAATTCGGCCAGTAATCGTATTTCGCCTGTGATGTCACAAGAGTTGCAAAAGAATTTAATGGCCTATCACGGTTGTGGTGTAGGTGAATACTTGAGTGAGCGCGACTGCGCCGTCACGCTTTTGATCCGCTTAAATTGTAATGCAAGAGGTTACTCAGGCGTGAGTTGGGAGTTGCTCAAGCAAATGGAGCTATTTTTACAACACAATATATTCCCAGCAATACCAGCGAAAGGTTCTGTTGGTGCTAGCGGTGATTTAACACCACTTTCATACATTGGTGCTGCATTAAATGGACAAAGAAATGTGTATTACCAAGGTGAGATTAGACCTACTTCTGAAGTATTGGAAGAACTCAACATTGCACCCTATGAATTAAAAGCCAAAGAAGGCTTGGCAATTATGAACGGGACGTCTGTGATGAGTGCCATTGCTGCTAATACCATCAATGAGATTGATACAGCAATTGACATCTCATGTAAGTTAATTGCGTTGTTTGTAGAGCTTATCGATGGCAGAGCATCACCATTCCACCCTAAAGTGCACGAATTAAAGCCACATCAAGGTCAAAGGTATTGTGCTGATTTAATTTACAAACGTTTGTCTAACCCAGAACAAAGATTGGGACGCAGACAAAGAACGGATGACCAAGTGATTGAACATGGTCTAAAAGAGAAGTTCCGCTTGCAAGATAGCTACTCAATTCGCTGTTCTCCACAAGTGCTAGGTTCTTTGGTAGATACGTTGAACTGGGCAAAATCAGTGCTTCAGGTAGAAATCAACTCAGTAAATGACAACCCATTAATTGACCATGAAAGTGATTTAATTCTCAACGCAGGTCACTTCTATGGTGGTCATGTTGCTGCAATTTGTGATGCACTTAAACCACAAGTAGCCAATATGGGCGCATTGTTAGAGCGAGAGTTGGGTATTCTTGTTGATGACAGATTAAACGGTGGCATTCCAAACAACCTAGTGGCTGTTGACGACTTAGGTGACAAAGCGTGGATCAACCACGGCTTTAAAGCGATGCAGATCAGCGCATCGGCATTGGTTGCAGAAGCGCTTAAGCAGTCTGGCCCTATGTCGGTTTTCTCCCGCACGACTGAAGCCCTAAACCAAGACATCGTGAGCATGGGCACCATTGCAGCCCGTGATTTGAAAACCATTTTATCTTTGGTGAAGTCAGTGATTGCAATTCAAGCGATGGCAATTCGTCAGGCTTACTATGTGCTTGATAAAGACCAATCTGCAGAGAAGCTCAATAGCTTATCTCGTCCCTTCTTTGATTCACTTGCTGAAACTTTCTCACCTGTCATCCAAGACCGAGCGCTGGATGGTGAAATCGAAGAAATGGTTGCCTTTTTATTCGACTAGATACTGATTTAATTCACTTTTTATAAGCTAAGGAAGAACAATGAATAGTACACAAGACATCATCACCTTTATTAAAACTGACATCTTAATTGAAGAGCTTGAAGTGGCTGACTCACTGGAAGAAATCGATGAGCACGCGGAGCTAGTCGGTGCTGGTTTAGATTTAGACAGCATTGAACTTTTAGACTTGGTTTCAGCGGTAGAAAAAAAGTATGGCCTGAAGTTTAAAGAGTTTCCAAGCGAACTTGTACAGCAAAAAATGTCGTCAATTCATACGTTAAGCGAATTTATTTCTGAGCAATTAGCAGCATAAAAGTTGAGGTAATTATGACTCTTTACACGGCTGGAAAAACGTATAGGGAAATAAATGAAGGAGATAGTGCGGTACATTCAAAAACTATCTCTGAGGCAGATGTATATAGCTTTGCTGGGATCACTGGGGATTTTAACCCGTTGCATGTAGACGCTGTATTTGCAGAGCAAATGGGGTTAGCAGGCAGAATAGCCCACGCAGGGATAGCGCCAGCCATGATTGCGCAAGTTATTGGTATGCAGTTGCCAGGTGTGGGCTCTATGGTGACGAATATGACCGTAAGCCATCATGCACCTTTGTATATCGGTGACACCATTTATGCGCAAGTCAAAGTGTCTGAAAAATTACCAAACCGGCATGTGCGATTGGCCATTGCCATTGTAAATCAGAATAAAACGCTGATTTGCAGTGGTGAGGTCGAAGCCGTGCCGCCTAAAGCATCGTTCAAAAAACGCGTTGCAGCAATTGAATTACAGGAATTGGTAACTGAATGAAGGATTTTGAAGGCTTAATCAATCAGGTACGTCGACAAATCGTAATCTCGGTTGAACTTGAAGAGTCAGAAATAGCGCAGCTATCAGATGATGATGATTTATTGGGTAGTCCTTTATTTCTTGATTCAGTCGATTTACTACAAATTTACGCTGATTGTCAGCGTAAATTTGGCGTTGTGTTTAATAATGCCGACTATGAGGGCAGGCATACTGTTCGCAGTATTGTGACTCGGACTATAGTGGCAAAAGAGACTAAAAGTGCAAACACGAACAGTGCACTGTTTTACTCCTCTGATGGCAATCGTTATAGCGATGTTGAGTTTAAGCAGCATATTGCGCAATTAATCACAGCACTGCAAAGCACTGGGCTTGATAAAACTAAGCCACTGAGAGTATTAGATACGGATCCCGTCAAAATGATGATGGTCGCGGTTGCGGCGGTACTAAGTGGTTATAAACCGCTGATGAGTGCACAGCCTCAAGGTGAAAACACGGTGAGTTTTACGCAATTGTCATCAAAGCAGGTTGAGCTGTCGTTGTTGGACTCAAAGTCTATTTATCAGCAGTTAGCGTCTTTGCAGCAAGAGGCTGTCATTGTTTTTGAAACTTCAGGCAGCACAGGTGTGCCTGTGCGCATTGAAAAATCGTTAGCGAGCATGGTGCAAGAGGTAGAGGAGCTGACGACTTTATTTGATTTTAGTGTCCTTGATTTAATAGATGCCTATGTGTCACCTGTACACATGTACGGGTTTATTTGGAGCTTTTTGTTGCCACTTAAGCTTGAGACCCCTGTGATGTATCAATCAAATACGTTACTAAGGCCTGTGCCTGAGGCGGTCAATCATGTCATGGCGGTGAGTGTGCCAAGCATTTGGCGAAACTTGTCAGGTGCTTTGACGGCTCAATATCGCTACATCGTCAATTCGGGTGGCAAGTTTGGTGAGCAAAGGGATACACAATTTGCTGAGCTAGTTCAAAGCAAGCTCCCAGATCTGCAAGGCATTGACGTGCTTGGTAGCACCGAAACAGGTGCCATTGCTTATCGCATGATAGGTCAAGACCATATTCAAACGTACCAGCTACTGCCTACCGTTAGTTTGCAACCATCGGGTGGTGAATATCTGATTTATTCTGACTTCCTACCTTTGGGAGTCGAATGTGCGCCGCTAGATGACAAGATTGAAATACTCGCTAACAACCAAATTGTACATCTGGGCCGAAAGGACAGCGTATTTAAGTTCAAGGGCAAACGCTACTCGTTGAAGGCCATCGAAGACAAGCTATCTCAGTTGTTTTCAGGGCATGCTTTGCGGGTGTATTTCATCGAGCAAGCAGACAATGTGCGCGGCGGAGAGCTGATAGCTTTTGTTGCCAAAGGATCCTCACATTTTGACATCACAGATGAAGTCAGAGCGTTATTCCAAGATTTACCCATCCCCAAAATAGAATTCATTGATGAGTTACCTACCAATGCAATGGGCAAAGTGACATTGCAGGGTTTACAGGAGAAAGTAAGAAATGCCAGAGTGTAAATCACAAGTTGTGATAACCGGATACGGTGTAATTTCGTCGTGTGGAGACAATGCACAGGAGTTATATAACTCAATGCAATCACAACGCTCAGGAGTTGCACCACTAAGCTGTTTTGACGTGACTGGCTTGCCGAGCGATATTGCAGGTATTGTTCGCTCAGTACGAGAAAAATATCAAGATAAACAAACTGATTTACCTGATTTTTCAACCCTATTTGCCATTGAAGCGATAGAAGAAGCACTGAGTACTGCAAATATCTCACGTCATACCTTAGCAAACAAACGTGTCGCACTGTGTGTCGGCAACGCAAATACGGGTATGGAGAAGCTTGAAAAGGGCATCATGGAGAATCAGCATGACGGTCTTTTGGAGTACCCAGCGCACAAGCAAAGTGACAACATAGCTAAACACTTTGGCGTACTAGGCCCTGTACTAACCTTTACCAGTGCATGTACATCGAGTAGCAGCGCACTGGGCTTTGCAAAACAGCTTTTAGACCATGATGTGGTTGATATTGTGATAGCCGGTGGCACCGACGCCTTGGCGAAAACAATTTATGCCGGCTTTCACTCTTTGCAGTCGGTTGCGCCGGAGGTTTGCTCTCCTTATGACGTAAAAATGGGTTTAAGCCTAGGCGAGGGCGCAGGCTTCCTTGTGTTAGAGAATCACAAGCATGCCGAGGCTCGAAATCAACCGAGCATCATGCAATTGGCGGGCACAGCCTCAAGTCTAGATGCATATCATGCGACCGCACCTGAGCCGCAGGGGGCTGGTGTAAGACGCTCATTTGAAAGTGCTTTGCGCTCAAGTGATGTGAATCCTGAAGATCTAGATTACGTCAACACCCACGGGACTGGTACACCCGCCAATGACGGTGCTGAACTAAAAGGTATTTTCGCTGCGCTAAACCCACAGGATAAAGCATCTATCCCAGTATCAAGTTCCAAGTCTTATTTTGGTCATACATTAGGCGCAGCGGGAGCCATTGAATTTATTTCTGCACTGGTCGCTATCGACAACGGGCAACTGCCTTCGACATTAAATGGTGATGACATTCGCGAAGACTGCCAAGGTCACCATATCGTTGTGAATGGACTGATAGATCACAAGGTTGAGTGCATCGGCGCAACTAATTCGGCGTTTGGCGGCCACAATACCACCATGCTAGCACGTAAATCTGTTTCAGCCATTCCTAAGGCTGAGGGTAAGAAGGTTTATATCCTTGGCCACGGGGGCATTGCTGAGCAAGGTGGTTATAGCAATGGTGCGGATCAACCTTTGCTTAGCTATGAGGAAGAATTTGCCTTAAAGCCTTTCCAAGCAAAACTATATCGTCGTCGCATGAGTACCATAGGTCAATATGCCATTGGCGCGTCATACCTTGCCTTTAGCGGTGCGGATGTGGATTACAGTGATGCTGAAAAGCCGCCGATGGGTGCGTACTTCGGCACTACTTTGGGGGCATCTCAAGTACAGCAACGTAATCTGTCTGACTTACAAGAATATGGTCCGACAGGAGTTAAGAGTACTTTATTTCCAGATACCGTGCTCAATGCGCCGCTTGGAAATCTCGCTTTGGCATTTGATTTAAAAGGCTGTTCTGCCAATTTTAGCGACTTAGGCAATGAAGGTATGCACGCACTGTGGCATGCATTCATGGATTTAAGTGAAGACAAAATTGCCTGTGCTTTGGTGTGTAGCGCAGAAGACAAGAGCGACACATCTGATTTAGTTTGGCAGCAAATGCAAGTGGATGAGCGCAGGTTGGCAAGTTCAGCCAATGCACTGGTCGCGGTCAATGAACAAGACCCGCGTGCGAGTCGAGCACTTGCCCAAGTGAGTGATTTCAATGCCGGTCGTTGGGTATTTGATGAAGAAAACCTACAGTGGGACTGTGCAGCGCTTACACAACTTGCAGCAAAACCAGATTTGATAGTCCTTTCTATGGTTAACGCTGAACAATTTGAGGCGATTTCAAATGCGCTACAAGCGCAGTTTTCAACTACTCAAGTGATTAATGGCAGAGCGTATAAAGAATCGGGCATTGCGTGCCAAAGTCTTGACGCAATTAGCCTTGCCACCTGTGCACTGAACGGACGCATGTTTATGGGCCGTGACGTGGCACTGCAAAATACCAGTAAACCAGAGTCCGTATTGGTAATGAGTGTGAATACACAGCTCAGTGCAACGACATGTTTGGTGTCGACAGTAAAAGGGAAATAGAGATGTCAGCGGTCATTGATGTAGCAGACTTAAAGAAGTCTTATAACAAGAATAATACGCTTGTTTTAAAGGGGTTATCTTTCCAAGTTAAAAAGGGGCAATGCTTTGGATTACTCGGTCCAAACGGGGCGGGTAAGTCAACCACATTGGAAATATTACAAGGTCTGAAAAAACCAACATCTGGCAAAGTCAGCTTGTTTGGCATGGATTGGAAGGACAATGAAAAGCAGATCCGCATGAAAATCGGCGGACTGTTGCAGTCCAATAATTTGTACGGCAGAACCAAAGTAAAAGAAGCTGTCCGTTTATTTGCCAGCTTTTACAAAGATCCGATGGATGTCGATGAGCTGATAGAGCGCTTTGGCTTAACTGACAAAGCCAATGCATGGCTAGACAGCCTCAGTGGTGGTCAAAAGCAGCGTGTTTTTTTAGCCATGACCATAGTGGGCAAACCTGAACTGATTTTTTTAGATGAGCCCACCACGGGTCTTGATCCAACCAGCCGCCAGAGCTTTTGGGAGATCATCAAATCGCTCAAAGAAGAGGGCATGACGGTCATTCTCACCACACATTATATGGATGAGGCCGATTATCTGTGTGATGAGCTACTTATCATCGAGCAGGGCAAAATTATTGAGTCAGGTACGCCTGATGCCATTATCCACCGCACGTTTACCGATCCGGTTATCAGAGAGCCGCGCAAAGCCACGCTCAATGATGTGTTTTTAAAACTCACTGGCCACGATATTCTCAAGCAGGAAACAAGTCATGCCTAGTAATGTACTGACAAGAAAGCCATTTTGGCAGCTCATGCTGCTTAATATCCGACCGTTTTTCCGCGAGCCTGCCACCTTGTTTTGGACTTTTGGCTTCCCCATTTTTATGGCGTTGCTATTAGTACAAGCCTTCTCAGGTGAGAAGCCGATGGCAGAAGTGAATGTGGTTGTCATTGAACAGGAAAAAATCGACGCTGAGTGGTATCAAGCCATTGAGAAAGATAACAAGGTCAGCATACTCAACATTGAAGATGCCGCGTTGATCGCACGGATCAATGCGCATTTTGCTGAGCCAAGATCGGAAGTGTCTCCGGGTGAAGGGTTATCTTCGATTCTTTCAAATCATGGTGATGTGCTGATTTTGACGCCTAGCGGTTTGTTTTCAACACGCAACAGTCATGAGCAAGCGATTGCTTTTAGCCATGTCATGGCACTTCAAGACCAAGCCCGTAAGCCTTATCTGGATGGGGTGATTGACCTTCAAGGGTTTAGGTACATTGACTGGCTGATCCCCGGCATCATTGTGCTGCAGATCATCGGTATTGGTATCACCTCTATTTCAAATGGATTGGTTTCAGACCGTCAGCAGGGCTTTTTTAAACGCTTGAAGTTATCTCCGTTTAGCCGCTTAGATTATGTGATTGGGATTGTTTTCGCCAGAGTGTTTTTATTGATATTCCAGCTGGTTGCGCTGTTTGCGACTTTCTACTTTTTGTTTGGCTATCAGCCCCTTGGCAATTGGTTAAGTATTTTAACCGTGCTGTTATTGGGCTCTGTCGTCCTGTGCTTAATCGGTGTGCTGGTTGGTGCGCGTAGCCAAAAAGTGGAAGTGGCCACGGGTATCTCTAACTTGCTGTATTTCCCATTGATGTTTTTATCTGGGATTTATTTTGACACTTCCAACTTCCCACAGACGATTCAAAACATCGTTCAGTGGTTACCGTCTACGGCATTTTTAGATGCATTTAGACTAACGGCTAATCAAGGGGCATCGCTTGCAGATGTCTCTGTGCAAGTGCAAACCCTAGCAGGGTTTACCGTGGTGCTTTTAGTGATGATTTACTTTTTATTCGACTGGGGAGATGAAAAATGATTTCACCGGATAATTTACCGCATAAACCGCCATTTAAGTTTGTTGATAAAGTCATCGAGGTACAGCCAAACGAGTCTATTATCGCGCAAAAGTTTATTGGCTATAACGAACCTTGTTTAGAGGGGCACTTCCCAGATGAACCTGTGTTTCCTGGTGTATTGATTGTCGAGGCGATGGCTCAAGCCAGTGGTCTATGCATTACTGGCAAATCGAAAGGGGTTATCGCTGGCATTGATAAGGTCAAGTTTCTCACGCCTGTTTTACCTGGCCAAGTTTTAGAAATTCGCGCTATGGTAGAGATCGCATTGGGCGAGCTGGTGAAGTTTAAGGTTGCAGCTTGGGTTAATGATGAACAAGTTGCGAGTGCACGGATCGCCATTCGATACTTAGATCAAATAGGAGAAAAGGATGTTTAAAGAGAAAGTCGTGATTGTGAGCGGCTGCTCCAAAGGTATAGGGCTGGAAATATGTCAGCAGTATCTGGCAGAAGGAGCAAAAGTCTATGGGATTGCACGCTCAAGTGTGCCAAGTGAATTGCAATCTAACCCTAATTTTATGTGGTTACAGGGGTCAATATCTGACAGTGGTTTTGTGTTAGATAGCATTGCGACCATTAAAGCGCGAGATGAACGCATTGATATTTTGGTTAATAACGCAGGAATTAATCACGATAGCCTGATACAGCTGATGGCCCTAGAAGATTGGCAAAAAGTACTGACGACGAATTTAACAGGCACGTTTAATTTATGCCAACAGGTGCTGCCGATTTTTAAAGCGCAGCAATTTGGTCGCATTATCAATATGGTCTCAAAAAGTGGCGTGGTCGGGCGTGAAGGGCAAATTAACTATGCCACGTCTAAAGGCGCGATCATCGGTATGACCAGAACCATTGCGCGTGAGTATGGAAAAGACAATATTTTGTGTAATGCCGTCGCACCAGGTTTGATTGAAACACAAATGGTGGACAGCGCAGAGCAGTCTATTGTTGCGCCTATTATCGACTGTACCAGTGTTAGACGCATGGGGCAGTGTAGTGAAGTTGCACGCACGGTATTGCACCTCACATCAGATGCGCCAAATTATCAAAATGGAGAAGTCATCCATCTGGACGGAGGGTTTTTAATATGAGTGCGGCGCAATCTTTATTATTGGTACAAGCAGAAAGTGAGTTTGATCAAGCGGTGGTTGATCACTACGTCAGTGCAAACGTCAATGTGATTTTGATAGCGCCCTCAGCGCAATTTCAATCGCAAAATGTGTCACTACCCAGCTTGTCACAGGCTGAAATCAAAGCGCAAGATGAACCTGATATTCAGTTGCTATTGACCGAAAAAGGCATGCTCGATAATGGACAGCCACTGGTTGTTATCCAAGGCGTGCAGTGCGCAAATGAGCAGGCGCTGTTCACAGATGCGAGTTGCTTGGCGCACATAACAACCTACTTAGATAATACTTTTTTAATTTATCAAAGTCTGGCGTCGTTTGTGAAAGAGGTGGGCGCAAACATTGTTTTCCCTCTGTATTCGGACAGTTTGAGTTATCTCGGGCAAGAAGTGAATTCAGTGGCCAACCATGCTTTGAATGCATTTATGAAAACCTTAGCCAGAGAGCTGACGAGTGATACCGTATTCATTAACAGTGCTGTGATCCCTTATTTAGCAAAAGATGAAGCTGAGCGAAAGAAAATGCGCCGTGCACTAAAGCGTTCAGTATTCGGTATGCGACCAACTGTGTTTTTGCAGCAGGAGTTTATCGAGTTTATCGCGCACTTTTCACACTACAACAACATGATGACAGGGCAGTGTATGACCATGCGCCCGAGCACAGAAATATCCGTTTAACAATTCAACATTGAGTATACGCATATGAGCCAAAAGCACAGCCGTGCTTTTGGCGTGATGTGGCCTTTAAAGAGAAGAAGCATAGTAATGGAAACAATGAATATTGATGGGGCTCCATTAAGAGTCTTGGTGCTTGGTGCAACCTCAGATCTTGGGCAGAGAACCTGCCTTGATTTAGCAAATAAAGGTTACGAACTCCTACTGATAGGACGAAATGAAAAAACCTTGGGTGAATTGGTTGAGTCGTTACCTGGGCAGCATAAAACGGCCGTGGCTGATTTGAATATGCCAGACGAATTGACGCCACTCATTATCGACAATGCCAAGCAATATGGTGCATTTAAAGGGGCTGTATTTTGTGCAGGCGTACACGCGATGACTACGCTGCGCCAATCCAGTTATGCTGACTTTGAGCAGATTTACCGTATTAACTGCGGTGGTGCGCTGGCCATGATTAAGGCATTTACGCGCAAAAGCGTAAGAAATGCAGCAGGTACAACTTCACTTGTTTTGCTGTCATCAGTCAGTCAGTCAGCGGGTGAGGCGGGCATCTCCGGCTACGCGGCCAGTAAAGGGGCGCTAGGCAGTTTAAGTCGCTGTGCAGCGTTGGAATTGGCTAAAGATCGTGTACTGGTCAATTGCATTGCCGCAGGCATGATCCAGACCAAGCTTAATGATGGCTATCAAGGTATGGCGCAACCGGGTCACTTTGAAAAGCTAGCCAGCATGCACCCGCTAGGATTTGGCTCACCAGAGCATGTTTCAAAAGAAATTATTAATTTATTAGAAAGTGAATGGACCACAGGTAGCACTGTGTATGTCGATGGAGGCTACACATGTGCTTAATCACTGACAGTAATCAGTTAAATCATAACGCTCGCGGCGTTGAATGTCTTTTTATGCCATCACAAAAATAATAATGGAAGTATAAACCCAATGCGTAACGAACACACTCTCCCTCTTTCTCAGCGCCAATTACAAGTTTGGCAAGGTCAAGAAATTGCACCAACGAGCTCAGTTTTTAACGTCTCTAGTGCACTTAAAATTACCATGGACGATTGTTTTGAACAGCTACAAAATGCGCTTGTTCAATTACAGCAACGTCACCCAGTGATCCACAGTAAAGTGGAGCTGACAGCGGATACACCGGAACTCATTTTCCAAGAGGGCGCGGTGCAGTGGCAAGCTATGGCGGACACTGCTTTGAATGTATCCGAGTTATGCGATCAGTATAATGCGCAATTTATTGATACCAGCGTGCGTAACTTTGAGTTTTACTATCAAGTACTGACAGACTCTGAGGTGATTGTGTTGATCAAAGGTCACCACATCGTCTGTGATCAGTGGTCTTTACAAATTTTAGTGAATGATTTGCTGAGACTTTTATCGAGCGAGGATGGCAGTTCAATATTGACACCAGATATTGAATATTACGCTGCTAAAGATCAAAACTTTGCCGATGTGCAGGTGAGTCCAGTGGACTTCATCATGAAAAAGCCACACAGCGCTGATGCCAGTGACGAGGTTGCCGTGCTATTAGACGATACCTCTGAGTGTATTGAATCGATAAAGCAAGTGGCCGCTGAACACGGTATCAGCCCTTACTGCGTTATCCTTGCAAGTACTATTTTAACGGTGAGCCGTTTGACTAACGATGAAGACGTCACCATTGGTGTACCGATCGCCAGAAGAACGCGTAAAAATCGTTACTTGTTAGGTCATTATGTTGATTTAGAAGCGTTGTCTATCACGGCGGTTCATCAAAAGTCACTGATTGAGTTATTACAGACCATCAGTGAGCAGCTGACTGCACTGCTTTTGAATAAAGCCCCATCAGGCTTGAGTAGCAAGAACATCAATGTGGTGTGTAACTATCTTGCACAGCTAAAAACGTCTCATATTATTCCAGGCTTGATGCAGGTGCTTGCAGGCTTACCTGAACAGCAGCTCCGTTTGGGTGAAGATAATGCGGTCACTGTGGAAGGCGTGCTATTAACACCAGTTGTGGCACAGTTTGAGTTAGACTTTACGTTATTTGAAACAGGTTCACAGTTGCTGCGAAAAATTGTTGCAGCAGACGCGCAATTTAATACCCAGGCTATACAAGAAATTGGTGAAATACAAAAACGGTTTATTTCGCATCTAGCGCAAGATGATGCCCATCAAATATGTGGCTGTATCAGCACCCTGACTGAGGCACAAACACATTTGATTGAACACCAGTGGAATGACTTTCCTGCAAAATACCCAGAGCACAATCTAATTGATGGCTTTGACTTACAAGTAGCACAGTACCCTGAACGCGTCTCTGTGATCACGTCAAGTCGTCAAATTGATTATCATACCCTGAGTGAATACCGCTATGGTATTGCCTACCAAGTGGCCTCAAAAGCAGCTAATCGCGGTGAGCTGGTGGCTGTTATGTGCGAAAAGAGTGAGTATCAAGTCGCTGCACTGCTGGCCATTAATACCGCAGGGTGTGCTTATTTGCCAATCAACGTAGCTTGGCCAAATTCTCGTATTCATCAGGTTTTATTGGCAGGCGGCGTGCAGCAGGTATTAATTTCGAAAACGTTATTCGAGCGTATTCAAAATGAACCATGGTTGAGCGAATTCCAATTCACTTTAGTTGAAGAGGCCGCCGCAAACAGTGCAAAGGCAGATTGCCTATGGCGAGAAAGCTTAGCCTTGCCTCTGCCGCATGAGATTGCGTATGTGATCTTCACATCGGGCAGTACTGGCCAGCCCAAAGGGGTGGTGATCACCCACGAAAGTGCCATGAATACCATTTTTGCTGTTAATGCGCGTTTCGAGGTTATGCCAGAAGATCGTATTTTTGGTATTTCGGATTTGAGCTTTGATTTATCTGTATACGATGTGTTTGGTGCCTTGGCCGTGGGGGCTGCAATTGTGCTGCCTGAGCAAGACAAAGTGCAGGACACAGATCATTGGTTAGACATGGTCGAAGCGCACCAAGTGACAATTTGGAATACGGTCCCACAGCTTGCGCAACTGCTCGTAAATGAACAAGCATTACAAGCACGCAATGTGGATAGTTTGCGTGTTTACATGATGAGTGGAGATTGGATCCCACTGCGTCTACCTACGCAGCTAAGCGCTATGACACCTCATGCCATCGTGATGAGCTTAGGTGGTGCTACTGAGGGCAGTATCTGGTCAATATGGCATGAAATAAAAACAGTTGAGCCGGATTGGCAGAGTATCCCTTATGGCTTGGCAATGCCGAACCAAGCGATGTGGGTGCTGGATCAATATGGCAATCATTGTCCTGCTGGTATTTTGGGTGAAATTCATATCGGTGGCATTGGGGTCGCTCAGGGCTATTTTAATGACCCAGAGCGTACTAATCTTGCATACTTTGAACACCCTAAACTTGGCCGACTATATCGTACTGGCGACAACGGTTGTTGGAATGAGAAAGGCTATATTGAATTCAAAGGCCGTAAAGATTTTCAGGTAAAAGTACGTGGCTACCGTATCGAAATGGGCGAAATTGAACACTGCTTGTTAAAGCGCCCTGAAATAAAACACGTTGCGGTGATTGATAAAGTGCACAATCAACAAAAAGCGCTGGTTGCCTATCTAGTTGGAGAGCGTAATGCATCGATTGATTTAGACGATGTGAGACAGTTTGTGGCAAAACAGTTACCAGAGTATATGGTACCGGCCGCTTTTGTGGTGATAGATGCATTGCCGTTAACGCTCAATGGCAAGTTAGACAGAAAAGCATTACCAGAGCCTGAGTTTAGCGCCTGCACTGAATACCAAGCACCGCGCAATGAATTAGAGACAGAACTCTGTGATATCTGGCAAGGTGTACTGGGTCTTGAAAAAGTGGGCATAAACGATAACTTCTTCCAAATCGGTGGCGACTCAATCGTCAGTATCAGTTTGGTATCAGCCCTGAGACGCGCGGGCTACTCCCTTAAGGTGAAAGATATTTTTGTCGCGCCAAGTGTGGCGGAATTGGCAGAATTTATCACCGATAATGATGATGTCGCGGAAGTGGAGGTGCTGTCAGAGCAAGGGGTTTTATTAGGTGATTTTGACCTGCACCCAACGCAAAATTGGTTCTTTGCACAAAACTTTGCCAATGTTCACCACTTCAACCAAGCATTTAGTGCCTACTGCCCGAATGACTTATCTCATGATGACTTAAATGAGGCGCTAACCACACTGAGCTATCAGCATGACATGTTACGCAGCCGATGCATTGTTGAGCGTAAAAACCGTTACTGTGAAGAAGTGTTGTTTGAATTAACTGAACTGGATATCTCTTTGTTGGATGAGGCACAAGTCAGTGACACCTTGAGCACTTTACAAGCCAGCTTGGATATTTTTGCAGGCCCGACATGGCGTGTGGTCAGATTAAAAGGGTATAGCGATGGCCGCGATAGACTGTGTTTTATTTTCCATCATTTGATCATAGATACCGTCTCTTGGGGCATTTTACTTAACGACCTTGAGCAACTTATTGCTGGACAAAGCCTGTTGGCAAAGCAAACCAGTTATCGTCAGTGGGTGGATGGACTGGCGCAATACGCAGCGCGTAATCAAACGCAAACGGCGTATTGGTCTGAGGTGTTAGCAGGACAGCCTAGTCCACAGCCCTTGCATTCATCACAGCAATTATCCTTGTCTTTATCGATTGAGCAAACAGAAGTTTTGTTACAGCAAGCCGCTCAAGGCTATAACACGCAAACGCAAGAGTTGTTACTCAGTGCGCTTGCCATTGCCATGGAAACTGTATTTGGGTCAAAGTCTCATCATATTATGCTCGAAGGCCATGGTCGAGAAGCCATTGATGATGCACTCGAAGTGAACCAAACAGTGGGGTGGTTTACCAGCCTATACCCAGTTAAGCTCGAATGTGCGCAATCTATAGAGCAAACCATTGCTGCTAACAAAGACATGTTGCGCGCTATTCCTGATAAGGGCATTGGTTTTGGTGCGCTGTATCAATTCGACCCTGAAAAGTTACCTGCGCCGCTGCCAAAAGTATGCTTTAACTACCTTGGGCAGTATAAAGCGGCTGAGCCTGCTGATTGGCAAATTACCGGGGAGCCTGTTGGCGCAGCGGTTAGCGCTGACAATGACAGCGACTTAATGCTCAATGTGTTGGGATTAATTAAACAGGATGCGTTGAGCATTGAGGTTGAATCCAGACTTGCGCCAGCGCAAGGTGCGCAATTTGTTCGTGCCTTTGAGCGTGCACTTGAGCAGGTGATTGCTCAAGGTGTGATGGCAATGCAATCTGGCGGGGTGAGCACGCCAAGTGACTTCCCGCAGGCGAAGATTAGTTTTGAGCTGCTGCAAAACCTCCAGTCACAGGCTCCTGTAGAGGCTTTATATCCTGCCAATAGTTTGCAACAAGGTTTTATTTATCATGCCTTAAATCAGCCAGATGATGACGCATACCGAGTACAATTGCTGGTGGACTATCATACTCAACTAGACCTTGAACTGTATCGAGCAGCTTGGCAACTAGCGACAGATAAACACCCCGCGCTACGTATGGCATTTAATTGGCAAGCGCAAATGCTGCAAGTGATCAGCCAAAAGCTTGTGCTCAGTGATGCGCATTTCAAAGTGGTAGATCTCACTACTTTGCCAGAAGGTGAAAGCGCGCAAAAAATGAATGAGCTACTCACTCAAGATAGGCTCACAGCGTTTGATTTGGCAAAGCCTGGGCTCTTTAGAGTGGTGGTGTTCAAGCACAGCGACACCCATTATAGCGTCCTAAAAACGGAGCATCACAGCATTGGCGATGGCTGGAGTGTCGGGAATCTACTGGAGACAGTCAACGGTTTTTACAACCAGCTGAAAGCCGGTGAACAGCCCGTTATCCAACATGACCATGCTTATCAAGCCGCGCAGGTGTACCTGTATGAAAACAAAGACAAAACGGATGCATTTTGGCAGCAAAAAATGCCTGAATTTGAGCATGCCAATGACATTAATTACCTGCTGAGCCAGTCATTTGATTTAGCCAATGAGCGCGTCATCACTGAACCTGCACGCAGCCAGTTTGTGATTGCAGGTGATGAGTTTAGTGCGTTAAATCAAGTGTGTAAGCATGCAGGTGTGACGCTCAATGCTGCCATGCAATTTGTTTGGCACAAGTTACTGCAAAGCTATTGCCAAGATCAGCAAACAATCGTTGGGACCACAGTATCTGGTCGAGATATGCCTGTTGCGGATATTCATTCAAGTGTAGGTCTGTTTATCAATACCTTACCTCTGGCGGTAAATTGGCAAACGGATGCAACGATCACACAGATGATGTCGCAAATTCAGCTGGAAATCGCCGATATTAATACCCACAGTGGTGCAGAGTTATCTCGTGTACAAAGCCAAGGGGATGCGTTATTCCATACTTTATTTGTGTTTGAGAATTATCCAATTCCAGAAGTGCAAGAAAGTGATGCTGAGCGCGTAGAGCAGGCAATGCAGTATCGTGAGACGCGTGAGAAAAGCGATTACCCGATCACCGTTATTGTCACTGCCACACCGGATCAGGTTGAGTTTTCTTTGAATTATTGTACACGGCAAATTAATGCGTCTCAGGCTGAGCAATTAATCGCGCAGCTGCAAATTATCGTTAATGCCATCGCTACTGAAGTTGAGCAGCCACACAGTCAAATTAGCTTGCTGTCAAAGCAACAAAGCCATGAGTTGCTGATGCAAATTCAGCCGCAAGTTGGGCCACTCCCTGAGCGTGGCAGCTTGAGTGAGATTTTTGCCGAACAAGTGCAAAAGTACCCAAATAATACAGCGCTTAAGTTCCAAGACAAAGCGCTTAGCTATCAAGCCTTAGATGCACAGTCGACGGCGCTGGCTAAGGCAATTTTAGCGCGAGACCCCAGTATTGCCTCTGCCACAAGCCAAGCGCCGGTTTACATTGGTCTGTATTTTGCTCCCAGCCTTGAGTTGTTAGTGAGCATGATGGCGATATTAAAGCTTGGAGCCACCTATGTGCCTTTGACGCCAGAGTATCCAAAATCACGTAGCCAGTTTATTTTGAGCGACACACAAACGCCCATATTGCTTTGTGAAGCAGGGTTAGAGGCGGACCTTTCGCAAGTACTCGATGGCTTAGATACATCTGTGCAAGTATTCAGTTATGACGAACTCAGTCAGGAAGAAGTGGATATCGACTTGTCTGTGGTGAATACCACAGCAGATGATCTGGCATACGTGATTTACACATCAGGCACCACAGGACAGCCCAAAGGCGTGATGCAACCGCATCACAACGTGGTACGACTGTTTGACTCTTGTGAGCAAGCGTATCAGTTCACCGAGCAAGATGTGTGGGTGATGTACCATGCTTGTACCTTTGACTTTAGTGTGTGGGAAATTTGGGGCGCGCTATTACACGGTGGCTGCCTTGTGATCCCTGACAAAGCCTGCACCCGTGACCCACGTGAGTTCATTGCTTTGTGTCAAAACCAAGGCGTCACGGTATTAAACCAAACGCCGAGTGCTTTCTATTCTTTCACTGACACCGCGGTATCGCAAAGTGCACAGCTACCTGCGCTGCGTTATGTTATTTTTGGTGGAGACAAGCTTAATATGGCGCGCCTTGCCCCTTGGTGGCAGGCCTATGGTGATACGCACACTAAGTTAATCAATATGTACGGCATCACAGAAACTACCGTGCATGTGACATATCAGGAACTCTCACCGGATAACAATCAGCATCAATCACTCATTGGTCGACCATTGAGTGACATGTCAGCGTATGTACTTGATGCCAACCAAAACCTCGTGCCAGTTGGAGTTGTAGGTGAATTGTATGTCGGTGGGGCTGGTCTTGCTCGCGGCTATTTAAACCGCGAAGAGCTGACCCGTGAGCGCTTTATTGAAAACCCATTTGCTGCGCAATTGCCTGCTTCTCATGAATCCCGCTTGTACCGCAGTGGTGACTTGGTGCGCCGACTTGCTGATGGTCAGCTAGAGTACATTGGCCGAAATGATGAGCAGGTTAAGATCCGAGGCTTTAGAATCGAGCTGGGAGAAATTGAAAACATTCTCATTGCACATCAAGATGTGAAGCAAGCAGTTGTGATCCCGCGATTGCTGCAAGGCACACAGCAATTGATTGCGTATGTGGTATCACAAAGAGAAACCGCACTTAACCATGACGTGCTAAGCACGTATTTAGCTGAGCAATTGCCAGAGTACATGGTGCCCAGCGCCATTATGGCCATTGAGCAAGTGCCACTGACTGTAAACAACAAAGTCGATCGTAAAGCCTTACCAGATCCTGTATTTGATGCACAAAGCGATTATGTGGCACCGACCACTGAACTTGAGAGCCAGCTGTGTGATATTTGGCAGGCGTTACTTGGCCTTGAAAAAGTGGGGATTGATGAGCACTTCTTCCGTATCGGCGGCGATTCAATCATTAGTATTCAATTGATGTCGCAGCTGCGCTTATTGGGCTATACGATCAAAGTGAAAGACATCTATGAATCACCGACTGTGGCGCAATTGGCGAAAAAGCTAGCGCAATTGCCGCAAGCCCAGACAGTAGAGACAGAGCAAGGAGTACTAACAGGTGAGTTTGATTTACTGCCTGTACAGTCTTGGTTCTTTGACTTAGGCCTATCGCAACCTAATCATTGGAACCAGTCATTTATGCTGACGGTACCTGAAGCGCTAACCACGTCGCAAGTTGAGCAGGCATGCCAGGCTTTGGTTGAGCACCACGATATGATGCGCGTCCGTTTTGCGCTGCAAGGTGATACTTATCGTCAATCTTATTTATCTTTTAACGAGTTAGATTTGGCTGCTTGGTGTGGTGTCGCTCAGATAGATGCGACCGGGCTCTCTGATACGCAAATTGGAGCGCAGTTGAGCCAATGGCAGCAAAGTTTTGATCTTAATGATGGGCCGTTATTTAAGCTGGTACATCTGCAAGGTTATGGCGATGGTGTTGCGCGGGTTTGTTTTATTTTCCACCATTTAATTATTGATGGTGTGTCGTGGCGGGTGTTGTCACAAGATATGCAAACCTTGCTAACGGGTAAAACATTGGCGGCAAAAACCAGCAGTTATCGCCAGTGGGTTAAGAGCATGCAAACCTACCCAACAGATCACAGCAGTGAGTTGAATTACTGGCAACATGTGGTTGAGCATAGTAATGCACTCAATGTTACTGAATCTGTCAGTGAACACTCCCTGTCTTTGTCGGCTGAGCACACACAAATGCTACTAAGACAGTCAAACGAAGGCTACAACACGGAAATCAATGACTTATTGTTAGCTGCGTTAAGCTTAACTTTGCCGCAAGTATTATCTGGTACAGAGCATGTGATCACGTTAGAAGGTCACGGTCGAGAAGACATTGATGAGCACTTAGATGTATCGCAAACCCTAGGCTGGTTTACCAGCTTATATCCAGTGAAGTTAACAGCTTATGACGACCTTTCATCAGCGGTGGTGCAAACCAAGGAAATGTTGCGCGCCGTGCCGAACAAAGGGGTAGGTTATGGGGCCTTTTTCCAAGGAGGCCAAATTACTCAAAAGCTGCCACTGATTAGCTTCAACTACTTAGGTCAGTTCAATAGTAGCGCTTCGGGCGTAGAGAGTTGGCAGATTGTTCAAGAGTTTTGTGGGCAGTTAATTGGCGAGCAAAATGAGATGGCATTGATGCTTAACATTAACGGCATGATTGACTCTGACCAACTGGTGTTTTCAGTTCAGTCGCGTCTAGGCCTGCAGCTCAGTGCTGATTTTGAACGCTACTTTGCGACAAACTTGCAACATGTGATTGAACATACCGCACATATTGCCGATCAGGGCGCAGTCGCCACCCCTAGTGACTTTATTGCCAATGACTTATCCGTAGAGCATCTTGCGCACTTAAACAGCGTACTCGAAGAGGCTGATTTGGATGAGCAAGACGATACCTGCGACGACAACATCATGGAGATTTAAGCAATGTTACTTATCAAGGAAATCAGCGCACATAACCTGTCTATTTGGGCAGAGCAAGGTAAGTTAAAACTGGCTTTTGGCAATGCGTCTCCGGATCCGCAGCTGGTGAATAAAATCAAAGCCAATAAGCCGGAATTAATTGCATTTTTGAGTGAGCAAAACATTGACTCGGCGAAAGCGTTTAAACGTTATATCCAGAGTCAAACTGCGCCTTCGCGTGGTATTGAGTCGGTGAGTCCGGCAAACAGCTTGCAACAAGGGTTTATTTATCATCATTTGAACCAGCCAGACGATGATGCATATCGTGTGCAAATGATGTTGGATTATCAAGAGCCGCTGAACGTCCCTTTGTACCAAAAGGCCTGGGAGTTAACCTCTTTAAGGTTCCCTGCGCTGCGCACTTTTTTTAACTGGGATGAAGCCCTGTTGCAAATTGTCTCACCCAAAGCGAGTATTGATAGCAATAGTTTTTATTATGAAGATATTAGCGCATTAGGTGAAGTAGAGCGCGCAGCGAAAATAGATACGTTGCAGCAAGCAGAGCGCGCAAAAGGGTTTGATTTGTCAAAGCCGGGCTTGATCCGCATTTCACTTATCAAGCAAGCAGATGACTTATACACCTTACTAAAAACGGAGCATCACAGCATCAGTGATGGCTGGAGTGCGCCTTTGTTGCTGCGCAGCGTCCATGAGTATTATGAGCAGTTACTCGGTGGCACAGTGCCGACGGTTGAGGTGGAAACGGCCTACATAGCAACGCAGCAGTATTATCAGCAACACCAAGTGCAGACACTGCAGTATTGGCAAGAAAAAAAGCAGCAATTTGAAGGGGCAAATGACATCTCAGAGATGTTGAGTGCGCCCCTTGATTTGACCAAGCCGATGCAGGTCACAGAACCTGATACACAACAATTGATGGTCACAGGCGCTGAGTTTCATGCGCTCAAAGCGATGTGCCAAAATGCTGGGGTGACACTCAACGTGGCATTACAATTTTGTTGGCACAAGCTTATCCAGGTTTATGCGGGCGATGAGCAAACCACCGTGGGGACCGTTGTCTCGGGTCGTAACCTACCAGTAGAAGGCATCGACAACAGTGTCGGTTTGTTCATCAACACCTTGCCATTGCAAGTGTTTTGGCCAGAAGATGCGTCTAGTGCGCAAATCATGGCAGAGATTCAGCTGTCGATTGCGTCACTCAACAGCGCCAGTAGTGTTGCACTGGCTGAGTTACAGCCGCAAGGTGAGCGGTTATTCCATACCTTGTTCACTTTTGAAAATTACCCGATCAATCATCAAGGTGATACGCGTAAGTGGCAGCTCAAAAAGGTGGTTGAGAAAATTGATTATCCGCTGTCCCTTGTTGCGACAGAGCAAGGGAATACGCTCGATATAGCCATTAACTACAGTGCAAATTGGCTAGATGCTGACAAAGCGGGCAAGCTGGTATCGCAGCTTAAAGTGCTGCTTGAGCAGCTGGTGGAAGCGCCAGAGCAACCGCATCAGCAATTAGGGTTGTTGACATCTGCTGAGTGTGAGGCAATCACGCAGCAGTGGCACTGCCAACAAGCGCACTTTGAGTTTGAAAACGACATTGCTGGCATGATTGCCCAGCACGCACAAGCTATGCCAGACAAGGTGGCTGTTAAAGCAGGGAAAACTACTTTAAGTTATCAGCAATTAAACGAGCGAGCAGAGCATTTAGCAAACACCATAGTGCAGCGCCTTGCTCAGCAAGGTGAATCGGTACAAGCCGATACCTTGATTGGGCTGTATTTGAGTCCAAGTGCTGACATTCTGGTGGCCATGTTGGCGGTATTGAAGTTAGGAGCGGGATATGTCCCCATCTCACCAGATGCCCCAGAGGATAGGGTGCAGTTTATCTTGTCTGATACAGACATGCGCTTGGTCCTGACGCAATCACAGTATGCCCATCGACTGGATACTTGGTTGACAGGAACGCAAGTTGGTTTCATCAGCTGTGATAAACCCATGTTGGTGTTGGATAATTCACAAGCTTTTGCTGAGCGTCGCTGCCGCATGAATAACATTGCATATGTCATATATACCTCAGGCACCACAGGCAAGCCAAAGGGCGTGATGGTAGAGCAAGCGCAAGTACTTAATTACTTTTTTGGGGTGCAAAGTACTTTATCAAATGCCTTAGAGGTATGTGATTTTTCGACCAACTATTGCTTTGATTTGACCGTGACAACCACCTTATGCCCACTCATGGCAGGTGGAACTGTGTGTGTTTATCAGGGTGACATTGCCAATGTGTCAGCATATCAGGCACATTTGGCAGACAATCAAGTGCGTTTTGTAAAAACCACGCCAAGCCTTGCCAACCTCTTATTGGCTGACAGTGAGATAACCTTGCGCAGCTTAATGGTCGGCGGTGAAGCACTGACGAAGCCAGTTATTGATAAGCTCTCAATGGTTACGGAGACATTGATTGATGAATATGGTCCAACAGAGGCGACAGTAGGCGCCATGAACAAATGCGTTGACCCAAGCCAAGTGGTCAACGGCATCGGGCATGCTTATCCCAATGTGGCGTTGTATGTTTTGTCATCGGCACTTAAACCTGTGCCAGTAGGTGCAATTGGCGAGTTATATATCGGCGGGGCAGGGGTGGCCAGAGGCTACTTAAATCGCGACGATTTGACACAATCGCGCTTTATTCAAAATCCATTTGCAAGTAGTGATGATGTGTACAATCAACGGATTTACAAAACGGGTGATTTAGTTCGTTGGCTCGACAATGGTGAAATTGAATACCTTGGCCGTAACGACAACCAAGTTAAAATTCGCGGTTATCGAATTGAGCTTGGTGAGATTGAGCACGCCATATGTGATGTTGAGGGGGTTCAAAGTGCGGCCGTCATTGCGGATAAAAGCCATGCAGATGGTGCGTTACATGCTTACTGGATTGCCAGTGTAGGCAGTACTGCCTGTGAGGAAAACATTAACGCATATTTAGCGTCAACATTACCAAAATACATGGTGCCAGCCAGCTATACACAATTAGAGGTGTTCCCTTTAACAGGCAATGGTAAGTTGGATGAAAAGGCACTGCCCGTTCCTAATCAAAGCGTTAAACAGAGTTACAAAGCGCCAAGCAGTGAGCTTGAGTCGACCTTATGTGCGCTTTGGCAACAGGTGCTCAATGTTGACTCTGTGGGTGTGGATGATAACTTTTACGAGTTAGGGGGGAATTCAATTACGGCGATTCGTTTATCTGCGGCCAGCCGCAAAGCGCTTAAGCGTGATATTCCTCTCGAAGTGCTGTTCACTCATAATACCGTCGCCAAGCTGGCTAACGTCATTGATGCATCACAGGCCATTGTGATCCCTCGCAGTGATACGGAATCTTTACCGCTGTCGTTCGCACAGGAGCGATTACTCTTTATCGACAGCTATGAAAAAGGCAGTAGCGCGTATCATATTCCAGCCTTGTTTGAAGTTGGAGAGTCGCTAAACCTGGATGCATTTCAAAAAGCACTTAATCAAGTTGTGGCCCGCCATGAGGTATTAAATTCGGTATTTAACACCCAAGATAACGGCATTTTAAGTCAGCACACATTACCGTCAAATATCGCTATTGTACAGCACTCGGTGGCGGATGAAATTGCCCTTGAAGCGCTTGTTAGTGAACTGGCCTCAAAACCATTCGAGCTATCGCAAGATAGCCCAATGCGGGTGTATCACATTAGCCGTGCATCCACCCAGTATTTGCTTTTTGTGTGGCACCATATCGCATTTGATGGTTGGTCGACGTTCGTATTTACTGAAGAGCTAACGAAAGCGTATCTAGCAGCGTTGAATGGTAAAGCCGCTCAACTGCCAGAGTTGAGTATTCGTTATGCGGACTATGCAAAATGGCAAAGAGATTATCTACAAGGTGAGACTCTGAGCAAGTTACAAAGCTACTGGAAAGGCGCGCTGCAAGGGTTTGAAACATTGGATCTGCCTTATGACAGGGCAAGACCAAACCAAGTGAGCTATGCAGGTGAGAACCTTGATTTAGCCCTAGATAAAACGCTGTCCAAGCAGGTTAAGGACAGTGCTAAAGCACAGCAAACCAGTGTGTACACTGTGATGCTGAGCGCGTTGTATGTCACATTGGCGAGTGTATCTGGGCAGCAAGATATTGTGGTTGGTACGCCTTCGGATAACCGTCATCATAGCCAAGTGCAGGCGCTTATCGGGTTTTTTGTCAATTCGATGGCGCTGCGTAGCCAAGTTGATACAAACAGGAGTGCGAGCGAGTTTATTCAGCACACGCATCAGCTGGTTACCCAAGCGAAAGTGCATCAGGATTTACCATTTGAACAAATAGTGGAGCTGTTGGCGTTAGAAAGAGACAGCTCGCGCCATCCTATTTTTCAGGTGATGTTTAGTGTGCAGAGCATGAATGCCGAGCAAATCGTGCAGGGTGATTTGCAGTTAAAGCCAGTGCTAAGCGATAAGCTCAGTGGCAAGAGTGCGAAATATGATTTGACCTTAGTCGTTGATGACAGCACAGAGCAGCTGAGTTTGCAGTTTAACTACGCGACCAGTTTATTTGAGCAAGCGACCATCGATGCATTTGCACAGCGTTATGTTCGAATACTTAAAAGCATGCTGGCGGCGCCTGCTGACGCGTTGCATCACATTAATGTACTGAGTGACGCTGAGCGCACACAAGTATTAGAACAATTTAATCAAAAGCCCGTGCATACACCAAGCTCACTCTCTATTCATCGTATTTTTGAGCGTGTAGCCAACAGGCGTAGCAGTGACATTGCTGTGGTGTGTGGCGATGAGCAATTGACATACCAGCAGCTTAATCAAAAAGCCAATAAGCTTGCTCAATTTATCCGTCAGGCCTATGAAATAGACCAAAAATCCACGATTAAGCCGGATACTTTAATTGCGCTCTATTACCCACAAAATATCGATATGGTGGTGGCCATTCTAGCGGTGCTCAAAGCAGGCGCTGCGTATGTCCCGTTGTCGATGGATAATCCTGATGAGCGCACACGCTTTATTGCCCGCGATGCAAATGTCTCTTTGGTACTTACCCAAGCGGACTATCATGCTGAGTTATCGGGTGTTTTTAATACCGACTCGGGACCGAGTGTCTTAGTTGCCGAACATGTCGGTGGTGAAAGCATCGAGAATTTGGACGTGGATACGGATTTAACGAGCTTAGCGTATGTCATTTATACCTCAGGAACCACGGGGCAACCAAAAGGGGTTGAGATTGAGCACCATGCGGTAAATTCTTTTGCACTGGGCAACAATTACTTGGATGCGACTAAAGTGCGCCGTATTGCCAGTATGTCGTCTTATGCATTTGATGGATTTATTTTTGATGCCATGTTCAGTTTGCTCAATGGCTTGTGTGTGCATTTAGTGGATAAATACACACGACTCTCTCCAGAGTTATTTGCTCAGTATGTTGAAGCGCATAAAATCGATGCGAGCTTTATGACCACCGCATTATTTAATGCACTGGCAACCAGTGGACAGCTTAAAAATAGCCCGCTTAAGCACATTTTGTTTGGCGGCGAGCAGGTTAATTTAAATGTGGTGAATGCCTTTAAGCAAAGTACACCGCAGGTGAAGTTAAGTCATGTATATGGTCCGACAGAAACCACAGTGTTTGCCTCAGTCTGTCATCTTGATGATAGTCGAACCAATGCGCCCATTGGTCACGCCTTAACAGGCAAAACTTTATATGTATTAGATCCGATGGGGGAGCCAGTTCCTGTGGGTACACCGGGTGAGCTTTACATTGGCGGTGAAGGGCTTGCTAGAGGGTATTTAAACCGTCCAGATCTCACGGCAGAGAAATTTGTTACAAACCCATTTGTAGACATTTCAATAAACAGCCATATCGAACCTCGCATGTATCGCACGGGAGACATTGTAAAGTGGCAAGCTGATGGCAATATAGAGTACGTTGGTCGAAACGATAAACAAGTGAAGATACGCGGCTTTAGGATTGAGCTGGGTGAAATCGAGAGCGCCATTTGTAGCGTTGCTGGGGTGAAGCAAGCTGCGGTAATTGCAAAGCAAAACGGGACTGAAAAGTATCTCGCAGCGTATGTTGTGAGCGACGATACCGATGCTGATAAAGCAGAGCAGATCATGGGATATTTGCAGACTGCGCTGCCCGACTTTATGGTGCCTTCTGCGATGACGTTACTTGATAATATTCCACTCAATGTCAACGGCAAGCTGGATGTAAAGTCTTTGCCAGAACCTAATTTTATTAAAAGTGATGAATATGTAGCGCCACGCGATGCCCTTGAACTTAAGTTATGTGAGTTATGGCAATCTGCACTAGGTCACTCGCAAATAGGGATCAGCGATGACTACTTCAAGCTTGGCGGGACTTCAATTGCTGCGATTAAACTGACACGAGTAATAAATCAAACCATTAACTGTAGGCTCTCTGTGGCTGATTTGTTTAAATCTCCTACCGTACGAGGCCTGGCAAGTTTGGTACGTAATCAAGCGCGTGACGGGCAATTAGTGAAACGCTTAAATGACTTTAGCGACGGCTTACCAACGCTTGTGATGGTCCATGCTGGCAGCGGCGGCTGTGAGGTTTATCAAGGGCTTGCAGCAGAGTTAAACGGGTCGTTTAATTGCTTAGGCGTTGATAACTATAACCTCATTAATGACAAAAAAATTAGTCAGTTAGATGAGCTTGCCAAGGTGTATTACGATGAAGTGTGCGCTCAGATTGAAGCTGATAAAGTTTGTCTCTTAGGCTGGTCACTGGGGGGCAATATCGCACTAGAAATGGCAGGTTTATTTGAAAGAAACCACAGTGCTGACATAAAAGTGCTGCTTTTAGACACTATTATCAAGTCTGGTAAACTCAAAACGCTGACGCAAGAATTTGAGTCTGAGAATGAGCAATTATTTGTTGTACGCATGCGCGAGCTTGGCCACGAGAAAGGCAGTATTGAGGCGATGATAAAAGCACGTAAAGCGGAAGGGCGGTTGGATTTATGTCCATTGAGCCAACCGCTGAAAACGACTCAGGTGCATTTATTTAAAGCAGGTCAATATGAGGCGCAGGTGTCGGATGCGCTGACACGTGAATGGTCACAAACGCTGGATGCTATTTCGGATAACAACGTGGAAGCATTTATCGGTGGTAAAGTAGATTGTACTTTACTTAAACAGCGAAATCATGGTGATATCTTGCAAAGTCATGCTGAAATCAAGGCCGTATTGGAACATGAGTTTGGTTTTGGCAATAAAGGTTAAAAGGTATTTTATATGAAAAAGGTATTGTTATCGTCATTGGCACTTACAGTGTTAGCGGCTTGCTCGTCTACTTCTAATATGAGCGTGAATGAAGTAAAAGGTGCGCCGACTGAGGTCCGTATTGTGGTGAATCAGGTGGCAAGTACTGAAGGGCAGTTGTTAGTGTATTTGCATGACAACGCGGACTCTTACTACAGCGATGATAATTACAGCGCATCGAGTATCAAGTACTTTCACCGTATGGTGGTTGCGCCAAGTATTCCGGCAACAGAAGTGGTGCTAGAAGGTATTCCTGCAGGTAAATACGCCATCAGTGTCGTGCATGACAAAGACGGTGATGGCACGCTTGATCGCATGGTATTTCCATTTATTGGCATGCCAAGTGAGCCCTATGGCTTATCTAACGACGCATACAGTGCGTTATCTAAAGGGGATTTTGAAGATGCGTTGGTTGATATTGCAAACCAGCCGCAGCCAATTCAAATAAACTTAGCGACGCATTTGACAAAAACCTTTGGTGGTTAAGTATTGGTAATTGATATTTACCTGAACATATTGCTCCCGGGCTCGTCCCGGGTTTTTTGTATTTGCTCTAAGTGAAATAGACCCTGAATCAAGTACAGGACCATGGGTTTGGTTAATCAAAAATGCGATAAGGAATTAATCTGAGTAATTTAAGGTGTAGTGAACCACTCTCGGTTAATCTCACCCTCGTCATCCCGAGCTTGGCTCGGGATCTATGTGTTGGCTAATAGTGATATGGATCTTGAATCGAGTTCAGGACGACGAGTTTGGTTAATCAAGAATGCTTTAAGGAATTTATCTGAGTAATTTAAGGTGTGGTGAACCACTCTCGGTTAATCTCAATCTCGTCATCCCGAGCTTGCCTCGGGATCCATGCGTTGACTAATCGTGATATGGATCCTGAATCGAGTTCAGGACGACGGTTTGCTTAATCAAGAATGCTCTAAGGAATTTATCTGATTAATCTAAGGTGTGGTGAACCACTCTCGGTTAATCTCACTCTCGTCATCCCGAGCTTGCCTCGGGATCTATGCGTTGCTAATAGTGATATGGATCCTGAATCGAGTTCAGGACGACGGTTTGGTTCATTGTGTGCGCTGCTGGGATGACGCACAGGCTATCTTCACTGGAATAAACTTTTATCAATCTCACTCTGGTCATCTGAGTTGGCCCCGGAAACCATGTATTCGTCACAGCTAAAGTAGTCATGCACTTCACTTTGATTTTTTAAATATATGTGAAGTACCTAGAGCATACTTTCAGGCTGTGTGACGCTTTTTATTTTCACAGCTGGAATAGTGATAAAAAGCTTTATAAAAACTTCTATATCAATTTATCAAAAGGTCGATTTTGAATAATTGATTTTATTTTTAGGTGTGCTTAGTTTTTATTATTTTTAACGATGATTTTTTTGAGTTTATTTTTTAATGGAGTGGGTGAGTTGCTATTTTTATTGTGTGTTATTTGTTATTGAAAGTTGACCTTTGGTTTTTTATATTAATTAATTTTGTTTTTATTGTTTTAAAAATAATTTTTAGTTCGATTTGTATTCACTCAGTATAACTTATCATTCAATATGATTGCTTTCGTTGTTTACTTCGACCATCATGCCGCATGACAAAATCGTAAGTCATTGAAATGGAGTTAAATACAATGGAACAATCAACGTCGATAAGTGGCGACAAGCCAAAAGTTTTTCATATTCCAAACCTTATTGCAGCCTTTCCACCATTTTTACTTTTGCTGGGTGCATGCCTATTTCCTATGATATCTGTAGAGTCGTTTGATGCCTACCTATCTGATTTTATTCCAAGTTGGTTTTTTGCACTTGCCTTTTTTCCTGCAGTGGTTATCTATACTTTAGGAATAAAAAAACGATATGTTTTTTTGTCTTATTTAGTCGCGATTATAACCATGGTGTTTTTAGTACATAAAGCATCATTAGACTTTGATAATAGCTTGCTAGGTGAGCATATTAAAAATAATGCAGAGTATAAATTTGATAAATATCATCAAGAAACAGGAGATAGTATTAGTATTGATCCTATGATAGTAGAAAGTCCTGGTTACGGGCTTTATATTTTTTGTTTGGGTTTGTTACTCCTTCCTATAAGCCTTTTTTCACCTAAATATAAAAGAAACAGTGGATTGCTAGCTTTGATCGGGTTGAATAAATCTAATAGGACTGGGGATAGAAAAGATTCTTTCTTATTAGATTGCAAAAACAGCTTGAGCAAGAAGCTCACGGCATCAATCAAGAACTGGGATATAAAATACGTATTATTAAGCTGTGGGTTTGCTGTGGCAGCTACTGTGTTTTATGTAACGAGACCGCCTACACCGAGTACTGACACACTAAGTGAGTATTTAGTCAAATATTATAAAAATTATGGTTACAATATTGATATTACAGATATTGATATTTATGGATGTAAAAATTGGGAGGATGGAGATTTGAAGTGCTTGGTTGATTTAGAGGCTGATATAAAGGATGAATATGGATTTGATGTAACCTCATCAAATGTAGAAGGGAAAGAAACACGTTTTAGGTTTATAAATGATGAATACAGATCAACACGACCTATGTCGGCTATATCTCATAAATCCTATGGTGAAGTGTATCATCATATGAAAGAAAGAAAAGCTAATCGAACAGGGTACAGGTATTAATTACAATTTAATTTGTTAATAAATTTGTGATTTTTATTTTTAGAATTAATTTGGTATTTTTAATTAATTCGGTTGTCATGATGTCTTTTTAACATAAGAATCATGGCAACTTTTTAGATTATAATCTTCATTAGAGTTAAAGCCGAAAACATTAAATTTAAAGTCTAATAGCTCCTCTAGCAGTCATTACGTTCCTGCTGTTTCATGTTTTATCAATATGATTTTTTATGCAGCTTCAATAAATTAGTAGTGACTCATAGAAGTTGAATACGCAGACTTACAATTGAAGAAGATTAGAACATGCTCCACTGAATGAGTGGAGCACTTAAACTGGCTTTAGGGAAAAATTAACGCCATTTAACAGTGCAGTTACGGGTTACATCACCATTACCTGAGTGACCACCTCCTGCCCCAATTATTTCTTTTGTCATTTTTGGGTTTAATACATTGTTGTTATTGAAATTTTTAAGAACTGTTTTTTGAAGTTTCATAGCTTTCATCTTTATTCCTTTATTATTTTAAAATTGCCAATTTATAAATATTGACGAATTATTTATAGCGATAAATGAAATTAAGTTCAAGGGCGATAACTCGCGCTTGGTTAACATGCATTTTACTCAGAATTCAACATATCAGCTTTCTATTTACAACTATAAAGTGAAAATAAACCTTAATAATCATAACAATAGCTAGTTTTAAGTTTTTCCTTTGATGTGATGGTATAGACTGCTTTAGTGTCTTATTTACTGTTTTCACCCTGTAAATATTGACAGGTAAAAAGTCTACTTTTAAGCTAACCGCCTCCTCACTTGTGTAAAAGGCATTAGGCTTCTGAGAGTGATCGAAAGTGGCAAAAAGATATGAATGTCTATTTTTTATTACTCTTTTCTGAAATTTAAGCGCGGTATTGTTTTTCTTTTATTAATATTGTTGCTCTTTAAAATTAGTTGTGGCTTTTAAAATTTATCAGTATCCATCGGTAAAGCGCTGTTAGGAATGTAATTATATAGCCGACTGACGGTGAACAAGGTGAAAATGGATTCATTAAGGGAAATGCTGTTTGCAAACACCCCAACTTTTAAAAGGCGTGTTTGCAGCTTAAGTTAATAGCTTTTAGTATGTCGTGATGAGTACGTTATGAAATCTGGCCCCAGATCTTTGGGTGACCAATTTATAATCTAGTGGTGGTGTAAGTACTTTATTATACTCAAACATCGAAACCATGCCGTTTTCAGTGACTCTGTTCACTTTAATAGCACTGTCAGTGATATTTAAGAAGAATCTATACTTACCACCAACATACACTGGGAATGAGTTTGTCGATGCAACAACTGCATTATCCCAAATAATGGCGGAGTGCCCATCGTCAATCGAAAAGAAAATACTTCTTCCAGCAGAATCTGTGATCTCAATCCCTTTTCCGTCACTTGCGCCTAATCTCATTGGCTCGATAGTCAACTCAACATTGCCTCGACCAATGTTTTCTGCGATGAGAAGCTTTTTAATATGACTACTCGTTTTCATTTCTAAGTAATCGATATTTGCTTCTACACTTGCATACGCTACGCTTTGAAAGCCTGTTGCAAGTAGGAGTGCGATTAATTTTTTCATATATAAAATTCCTTATTATGATTGAAAATAGATAAATAATGATTGGTTAAACCGAGAAGTTCACTATTTAAATATCAAGATCCTTTTAATTTTACTGGGCTGTTATTTTAATTATGTTAGCAATTTCAATGCTAAAAAGATTTTAGGGAAAAGTCGAGTAGAGACTTATTTTGATTAATCGGCGCTTATACCTTTAGACTCTGCATGAGAGGCCTATACCAGCCTTATTTGGAAGACTTGACATTATTATACAGCTTGCTAAATTCACTGCGGCTTTGTTCAGATTGGTTATTTAAATTATTTAATGCATCCAGAAATTGTGAGTCACCGGTCTCGATGAAATTGGCTAAAGCAACCCCTGAAGCTGTTTCCAATAGCCTATTCACGTCATGTATGTTATTGAGTGTATCTTCCATAGACATTGCACCAGCCTGCTTTTCGGATGATGTAACAGTGCTTTGGGCTCTAGGGTTGTTGTTAGGCATGTTCTGTTTGGCTTGGTTATTTAAAGTATCTAGTGCGCTGAGAAATTTTGGGTCGCCTGTCTCGATGTAATTGGCTAGGGCAACCCCCGCAGCAGTTTCCGATAACCTATTTATGTCGTGTATATTATTGAGCGCATCTTCCGTAGAGAGTGCACTTGTCTGTGTTTTTAATGACGTCACAGGCTTTTGAAGTTCTTGATTATCGTGAGACATGCGTTTTCCAGATTAAAAAATTCAGTTCAAAGTGAATAGCGATAAAAGTAACAGGCGTTAACACTATTTCAGGACAAGTAAGGGTTAGGTATTTTGTTGATCTTCTTTTTCGGTTATCGCTTTACCCGTTACTGCATTACCTGTGTTTAAGAGCGCGTTAATACCTTGCACTGTGGCAGCTTGATACATCACATTTGCTTGCTGTTGCCCAGTCGTAAGGTTTTGCTCACTGACTGATAGCGCTTGGCTTGTGGTCATCATCAAGTTTCCCATAGCCGTCGCTGGTGTCTCTCCCAGCACTTTGGTATTTACTTGCGTTACTGAATCTGTAATTGCTCCATTTACTGTATTTGGCATGACACTTCTCCTGCTAGATAGTTGGCTATATAAATATGTGGGTGTGTGCTTACTATCTATAATACTCTTAAAAAATAAGTGCTAACTTTATTAAGAAAATAAATAGTGCATCACACTTTAATGGAGCATAGCGCTGTTTTTGATAATTTTAAATTACACGACTATTACACATGGTTATTTGGTCATAGAGAGTTAAATCGTTGTTATGTGTTGAAACTGTTATGTGGAATTATTCAGGCGAGTTAACTCACTCTGAATTTTTCGGTTTATAAAGTGTAGGTGCGTACATTTCAATGGGGTAGGTTGTTAGTGTTTTTACACTAATAACTGTTGCTTAAACACTTTTGTACCCTTTCTAACATTTTTTATTGATAAATTAATCCCAGCTTAAAAATACTGTAAAGGGATTAAAATTATGAAACACGCAATCATTTCAGCAAGCCTATTAACATTGATGGCATTTAACACTCATGCATCTGACAAGCTGAGTGAGGACTTCTACACTGGGGCGGAATACAGTAATTATGAATTTGGTCAATTGGACTTGGGTGTCGTTTCACTCAAAGGTGGGTACAAGTACAATGACTTTTTATCTTTTGAAGTGGCGTACGGCCTAGGCGTTGGCGCATTTATGAAAGAAGAGCCTTATTACTCAAACCCTTCTGCTAACTATTCATCTGCATCTGAATATAGGATAGAGCAACAAGTTAAAGTAAAAGCAATTGGTGAAGTGCCAATAATTAACAACTGGTCCGCTTATGGATATTTACAAATGGTTGATACACGTATTCAACATAAATTTCGCTTCAAAAAAGAAAGTGAACACTATCAATCTAGCAAGTATACCTATGATGATGGTGGGCTTGGTTATGGGCTAGGTGTTAAGTACAGCTTTCCTGAAAACTGGCAAGTGTCATTGGAGTATTCAAATTTAGGTGAGTTTAACCCCATTGATACAAGCGTAAGTGGTTTCTCCTTAGGTGTTAATTATCAATTTTAAATGAGTTAACCCAGAGAGCTTTTGTTTAATGTGCCTGCCTAGCAGGCATATTTGCTACGCGATATTGATAAACTTTAGTGAGTAAAGAAAATAGGAACATCTCTTGCTCTGAACTGATATTTTTAAACGCCATGACCATTTATTTAGAGTGAAAATCTTGATTATCTGAACATCAATATACATATCATAGCCCCCATAACAAAACCAGTAATGACCGCTCTTTTCTTAAATTGGTTGGTTTTTTATTTTTAAAATGTTAGTAGATTTTTGTCTTTTTATTCATAGATAATAAAGTTGCTATCAAAGGGTGGTTTTGGACTGTGTGAAGATTGAGCTTTACTTCTTTTTATACTGCAACTCCCTCTCGGAATTAAAAATAGATTAATTAAACAGTTCGATATTCTAGAAAATAATCAGTTATTTGGCGAGTTATTTCAATTTAATCAACTAGAAACTATTGACTAAGCACACCACTAATTCAAATTGGGACACAAGGAATGTCATTTTCAAAATTAAACCAACTAGGTTGGTCAAATCTGTGCTTTCAACAGCTCAGTTACGAAGAAATTTGTGACGAAAACACCTGTTATCTTGTTTTAAGAATCACAGAAGTTCATCGTAATCGCATTGTAGCCATGGGGTTAAATGGAGAACAGTCGGTTATTTGTGGTTCTGAATATCATCCTATAAGTCAAAACCTTGCTGTGGGCGACTGGGTGCTTACAGAGTTAGCCAATGGACATTATAAAATAATTAAAATTTTTGAACCTAAAAATAGAGTACGCAGAATATCAAACGGCTTGCCACAAGTCATAGCTGCTAATTTGGATTACTTGTGGATAGTAACAAGTGCGAATGAAGAATTTAATGTTAAACGTTTAGAGCGCTATGTTTCTCTGGCACATGAATTTGATATCACTCCCGTTGTTGTTTTGACAAAGTTAGATCTTTTCGAAGATCTAGAATATTTCTTGTCACAGATGGACCATTTAGACATACCAAATCTTCACCCGGTGAGTGTAAATCAACCCGAGAGTTTAAATACTCTGCAAACTTATTTATATGAGGGAACGAGTATTGCGTTAATTGGTTCGTCAGGTGTAGGTAAGTCTACTTTAATTAATAAAATGTTTCGTACTACTCAGTCAACGAAAGAGGTAAGAGAAAGTGATGATCATGGTAAACATACTACGACTCATCGCCAGTTGTTTTTCAAAGATGAAAATGTGGCAATTATAGATACCCCTGGAGTGCGAGAACTTCAACTATACAATGCTGAACAAGGTATAGAGCGTACTTTTAGTTCAATCATTGATTTAATTTCACAATGTAAATATAGCGATTGCACACATACAAATGAACCCAGCTGTGCAGTTCAAGCTGCGATTTCGGACAATATAATTAGCCAGTCACATTTTGATAAATATATGAAATTACTTAAAGAAGAAGAGTCACAGCAGAGGCGAGCTGTCGGCGCACACGCAGTAAAAGCGCACTACAGGGCATACTTTAAGAAAATTCACAGTGAAAATAAGGAAAAATGGTAGTGGATTAGCTAGTCCGACACAGCAGAGAACGCTCCTGTTTGTTACTTTTTTTGTGTGTTTTCGATTCATTTTAATCTCACAATTTGACGTTCTCTTCACAAGCCCTTTTGTATTGTTGTGGCTTTCACATACAAAAAGGAATGATTGATGAAACTTCTAATTCTACTTCTGGGCACCATGGTATTAAGTGGCTGTAGTGTCGCTAATTATCTTCGACTTAAATATGAGAATGATGATCTAGAGCCAAATTGGCAAGCAGGAAAAACGCACTCTCAACTAGATGCCGAAATTAGTGCTAAGCCCTATGTTTATATGACCATTAACGGTGTCAGCGGTTTTAAAATGATGATTGATACTGGGGCATCGATTTCGTTGTTGGAAGATACAAGTAAAGTTAAGGCGCTGGGTTTAAAAGAAGGATATCCTCTTGAGCTAGGCGGGTGGGGCGATGGTGAAAATTCGCGCGCGTATCAAACGCAAGTGAGCCATATAAAGCTTGGCGATGCCAGCTTTGATGAAGTGAGTTTTGCATTTATGCCTCTGTCTCAAACCGATTACTTTTTACGTCCTGAGGAGGCTGTTTTTGATGGTGTACTTGGTCATGATATTTTAAAGCATTTTACGTGGCACGTAGATCCTAAAAAAGGCACTGTCGCTATTTCAAAAGCACCTTATCAATCATCACAAGAAGATATAACCATCCCTATGCGTGTGTTTCTCAGCAAACTTTATTTTGATAGTGAAATTGACCTAGGCAATAACCAGGTGCTTGAACATGAGGTCGCGCTTGATACCGGTAGTCGTCATTATTTCAAACTGAACAATTATTATGTGCGTGATGCGGGCTTTGAATTCAAGGGTAAAACAGTCACAGGCTCGGACTTTGGTTTAAATGGTCAAACTGTTCACCAGCGTGGCACAGTACCTCAAGTTAAAATTGGGGATTTAACTTTAACCAATGTGAAAACCAATTTTATTGAAGGGGACGATGATGGCAAGTCTGTGCTTGGTAGCTCAGCGTTATCGCATTTTAGTTATGTTATTGACTACAGTAACTTAACGCTGCACTTAAAGCCATATCGGTCAACTAAGTTTACAGCACGATACAATTTGCTGGGTTTGGAATTGAGAAAGCTGACCAATGGTGCGTTTGTTGTGAGGTATGTGATGCCGGATATGGCAGCCTTTGGTTCAGGGATCAAGATAGGTGATGAAGTTGTGAGCTTTAATGGCGTCAATGCGAAGCAGTTGTCACAAACAGACTGGATTGCGCTTTCATCAACTGTGGGTGAACATACATTATGTATCACAAGAAACGATATCTGCTACCAGCTTATTGCACAGCATATTACAGGCTACAGTAATGTACACAAGTGATAGTAAAGTCGCACAAGTCATGAATATGGCTTGTGCATACGAAGCGCTTGCCTTCATTGTATCGTTCCAAGTGCTGCTGTGTTATTTGGATTAATCCTAACTACCTATATTTTGTTTTTTTCTTTGGTTTTTTGTTCTTATTTGCGTGCGTTTTTTGATCTTTTTATGTGCGGGATAAAGTTTATTGTATTTGTTTCTGCTTTAGGTTTTTTGGCTAATTTAAAATTCTCTAGTTTTTAAGGTATTGATTTTTATGTTTTATTTTTAATGTTAAACGTTTTTTCTGGTATGTTGTTTATTAAATTTTTATGACACTTGTTTTGGAACGGTTGACCAAATTATTGCGAATAACGCATTATGCGCACCGAATTTCATCCCTAGGTATTGTTTTTAACTTGGGGTTTAGTAAAAAGTAATGATAGGCGCAAAGCAATATGCTTCAAAACATGCACAAAGCAAAATTTAAACTGTCACTGTTGGCTGCACTTTCTTTAGGTGTTGCGAGCAATGTATCTGCTCACAGTTTACAGTCGCAAATTTTGAGTTTTGAAGGAAATGGACTCCCTGATAATGTACATAGCAATGACGCTCGGCTCACACAGCAAAGAGCAATAAATGGTGAACAGTCACTGCTTTGGGATTGGGGTAAGTCACATGAGCTTACCATTGAGCAAGACTTTGTACGCATGACTGATAAGCAGGCGAGTAAAGCGTATGGTCGAGGTGCGACACAAGTGCTGTCTTTTTGGATTTATAATCCAGTTGCTGTAAATGACATTATGCAAGTGTTGCTAACGGATGCAGAGCAAACGGCCACGCTTCCAGTCAATATGAACTTCACAGGTTGGCGTGCTGTAGGTGTGTCACTGAATGCTGATTTTAAACCTGCGGTGACACATAATTTATCTAAACTGATATTTAAAGCACCGAGTACGATTACACAGGCAGCACAGCCTGTTTTTATTGACCGTGTTATGGTGTCAGTTGATGATAAGCGTTACCAATGGTCAGATCATCAAGTCACGACGCGATATAAATTACCTGAGATTCATTTTGGTTTAAGCAAAGATTTACCTTCGCCAACTACAGCTCAGTTGGCAGATATCGATAGGGTGCAACAGCAACTGATTGATCAGTTCAAAGGTCGCTCGGGTAGTTTTGCGTCGTTGCAAAAACGATTTGATGACTATCAGATCAGCATCGCAGCAGATGGCACTATAACTGGTCGCCATATCGTCATGGGCTATCAAAAGACCATATATCAAACTAAGCACTTATCTAGCGAAGATAAAGCATTAGTGAACGCATATCGTGAATTAGATGATTACACTGACTTGATGTTGGATTTGGCAAAGGCCTACCATAACAGCGCGTTTGATGGATACAAGTCTGACATTGTGAACATGTATAGCCTACTGACCAAGCACTTACTTGATCAAGGCTACGCAGCCGGTAGTGGTTTGGTGACGACACATCACTGGGGTTATAGCACTCGTTGGTGGTATATTTCTGCACTGATGATGGCTAATGAACTTGAACAGCAGAACCTACTTAAGCCCACTTATGAAGCGTTACTATGGTTCTCACGTGAGTTTAAATCGAGCTTTGATATGGCACTAAACGAGAAAAGCTCTAACCTAGACTATTTTAATACCTTGTCTAATCAACATTTAGCATTACTGCTTTTAAATCCTGATGTTAAAGAACGTGTTGCGTTGGTTAAGCAGTTTTCTCATTTCTTTTCTGGAGCGCTAAGCCAAACGCCTTCTGGATATCACGACGGTTTTAGGCCAGATGGCACAGCATGGCGTCACTATGGCCATTATGCAGGCTATGCTTTTCCAGCATTTAAGCGTGCGGCACAAGTTGCGTATATTCTAAAAGGCACTGAGTTTGCACTGCAAAACACCGCGCTAGACAGCTTGAAAAAGGTCATGGTCGCAGGTTGGCGTTATACCAACCCGTATGTGCCTCTAGGTTTATCTGGTAGGCATCCATTTAGCAAATTGGGTGTTAAGCACTACAGTAGCGGCCTGCGTGATTTGGCTATGGCATATCCTATATTGGATGAAGAGCTGGCCGCCATTTACTTGCAAGTGACAAATCTATCAGCAGATCAAGGAAGCCAGATATTTGGTCAAAATATTGCGCCAGCGAAATTACCAGAAGGGAGCTGGAGCTATAATGGCGGTGCGTTTGTCGTGCATAGACACGGGGATCGGATGGCGCTTATAAAAGGCTATAATAAAGATGTGTGGTCGTCTGAAATTTACAGAAAAGACAACCGTTATGGTCGTTATCAAAGCCATGGTAGCGTGCATGTGATGCCATTTGGTGAGCCCGATGAGTGGGGCTATCAAGAAGCTGGTTGGGATTGGAACCGAAACCCAGGTGCAACTACTATTCGCGTGAGTCTAGACGAGTTAGAAAGCCCAAATAAACATAGTTTAATGTTGCGCTCTGACACTGGAGTGAGTGGATCTACATCGCTGCAGGATAAATTTAGTTTATTTACGTTTAAGCACCAAGCACCGCAAGATAAAGACAAGTTTGAGTCGAGTTTTGTAGCAGAAAAGCATGTGCTTGCTGCCGACAACATGTTGTTTTTAACTGGCAACGGGATCTCAAATCTAGATGGTAAAAATGTCACTGAAACGACATTGTTCCAATTGGCAGTCGCAGACACGCCGCGTTCAATCTGGGTCAATGGCGAAGAAATTAATAGTACTCGCTTTGATTTGACGCTAGGCACAGGGGATTGGTTGATAGATGACAATGGCGTTGGCTACTTTTTACAAAATGTTGAGCAAGTAAAAGTCAGTCGTGGATCTCAAACGTCTCGTCATAATAAGACGAAGCAGCAAACAAAAGGTGTATTTACCAAAGCGTGGATCAATCACGGTACAGCGCCACTTAATGCAAGTTATGAATATGTTGTTGTAATGGATGCGACACCGAGTCAGATGAGTGAATTGGCACAAAAAATGGCTCGCTACCCTTATTTTAATATTCGTAAAACAGATCAAAAAGGTATGTACATCCGTAATCGCATAAATAACTTATATGGTTACAGCAGTACTGACTTCACAAACTTTAAGTTTGGTCCGGTGCGTTCAGTGAGTACGACTGCGCAGTTACTTGTGCAATTAAATGCTAAGCAGGCAACTCTAAGTGTGTCTTCGCCAGAGTTAAAAGTAAGTAAAACACATACAACACAGAGTGTGCCTATTGAAATCCTTCTAAAAGGCATTTGGCAAACAAATGATGCCGACTATCAACATATTAAAGGCAATACGCTTATCAAAACGCACAGTTTTTTTGGTCAGGCTGCCAATATTCAATTAAGCAAAGCTGAGTAATTCAACTACACTATTAAAATTAGATCTCCCAACTAATTCAAAGCGGCAAGATGACAATCTTGCCGCTTTTTTATGTGCTGCTTTTTGGACTGTGTTCGCGCGTTAAGTCTAGTTACGAATATTTTAAGTTATGTTATATTGTATCATTTTTGCGTGGGGCGCAAGAATGGGTCAGGAAAATAAAGTCCGTTTGAATCTGGACAGTATCGTTAAAAAATACCTAAACGAGTTGAAAGCGTCAGGGTTTAAAGGGGAAGTTGATACCAGTTATTCAACCACTTTGGTGCACTCAACGGATAACAGTATTTACCAGCAATTTCCACAAGCTGTGATATTTGCCAAGTCAAATAAGGATATTCAAACAGCATTGTCGTTATCTGAGAAAGCGGAGTTTCGTCAGCTCAGCTTTGGTCCACGTGGCGGTGGCACAGGTACTAATGGACAATCACTCACAGGAGGCATTGTATTGGATTTATCGCGGCATATGCGACAAATCTTAGAGGTAAACACGGAAGAACAGTGGGTTAGAGTACAAGGTGGCGTTATCAAAGATCAACTCAATGATTTTTTAAGGCCGCTGGGATTCTTTTTTGCGCCTGATTTATCTACCAGCAACCGTGCAACGGTGGGCGGCATGATAAATACTGACGCATCAGGGCAGGGCTCTTTGGTTTATGGTAAAACCAGCGATCACTTATTGGCTTTAAAGTGCTTTTTAGCTGATGGCTATGAGCTTGAGACATGCCAAATGCCGATGAAGGCAGCACAGACAATCGCCAAGCAGGATAGCCGCCAAGGACATATCTTTCGTGACGTACTTAACAGCTGTTTAGAAAACCGCACCAAAATCTTAGACATTTTCCCAAAATTAAATCGCTTTTTAACTGGGTATGACCTTAAAAATGTACTCAGTGACGATATGCAGTCCTTTGATCTAACCCGTATTATTGCAGGCAGTGAGGGCTCCCTTGCGGTCGTCGCCGAAGCAAAACTGAACATCCTACCTATTGAGCCATACAAAACACTGGTCAATATTAACTATGACAACTTTGATTCTGCTTTGAGGCACTCGCCTTTTTTGGTGAGTGCCCGTTCGACTTCTGTTGAAACCGTGGACAGCAAAGTTTTAAATCTGGCACGTGAAGATATGATTTGGCGCAGTGTCGCCGATTTTTTAGAAACTCCGGCTCATATTGTCTCTGATGGGTTAAATATGGTGGAGTTTAATGGCACAAATGAGTCTGACATCAATACCAAGGTGAGGGCATTAACGAACCAATTAGATTCATTAATTGAAAGCAAAAAAGCTGGGGTTTTATCTTATTCAATTACCACCAATAAGGCTGATATTTTAAAAATTTATGCGATGCGCAAAAAAGCGGTGGGATTATTGGGCAATACCAAAGGCGCGCAAAAGCCAGTTGCATTTGTTGAAGACACCGCTGTGCCACCAGAAAACCTTGCTGATTTTATCACTGAATTCAGAGCGCTGCTTGATAGCTATAACTTGAGTTATGGCATGTTTGGTCATGTTGATGCTGGTGTTTTGCATGTACGACCGGCCTTGGATTTGTGTGATGATAAGCAGCAAGCCATGTTAAAACCCATATCAGATAAAGTGTCTGAGTTGACAAAAAAGTATGGTGGCTTGTTTTGGGGTGAGCATGGTAAAGGGTTTCGCAGTGAGTATGGCCCTGATTTTTTTGGTCCCGAATTATTTTTAGAATTGAGAAAGATTAAAACTGCATTTGATAAAAATAACAAACTCAACCCTGGGAAAATATGTACGCCGATTGATAAAGAGGCTGCACTTGCAGGCGTAGAGGGGCCGCTTAGAGCGCGATATGATCAGCTTATACCTATTAATATAAAAACCTCGTTTCAAGATACGCTAAATTGCAACGGCAACGGGCTGTGTTTTAACTACAACGAAAGCACGCAAATGTGCCCATCATACAAAATAACCAAAGATAGGCGAGACTCTCCCAAAGGGCGCGCTATGTTATTTAAAGAGTGGACACGCTTACAAGCAGCCCAAGGTGTGGAGTTACCATTACAACAGTCTGCATACTTTGATGCAACTAAGTCTCAGGTACAGATCTCAGAAGCAGGAGAGCTTGCCCAGTTAAACCACGAGGTAAAGCGTGCTATGGATACTTGCTTGGCCTGTAAAGCATGTTCAACGGCATGCCCTGTCAAAGTGGATATCCCAAATTCGCGGGCGTATTTTTTGCATTTCTATCATCAAAAGTATGGTCGTGGGCTTAAGGATTATGTCGTCGGCAATATTGAAAAGCTGCTGCCTTTGATGTCGCTTGGCGCATCAATACTCAATCCTGTGATTGGCTCAAAGCTTGTGAATAAGCTCAGTAAGTGGGGATTAGGTTATCAAGATTTACCATTGCTCAGTACCAAACAGCCCAAAGGAGTTGAATATAACTATGAATCGTTAAGTCAGCTCAGTCAGTCGCAAAAAGATAACCATGTGCTGGTGGTATTAGACCCATTCACTTGGTTTTATGAAGCTGAATTAATAGCTGCAACCATTAAATTAGTAAATAAGCTCGGTAAAAAAGCCATTCTTTTGCCTTTTCATGGCAACGGTAAAACCCAGCATGTGAAAGGGTTTTTGCCTGAGTTTAAAGCAACCGCCAAAGCCACCAGCGCGTTTTTACAGCAAGCTGCAAGCTTAAACATTCCTATGGTTGGCTTAGATTCCGCACTGGTATTTGTATACGATGATGAATATCGCAAAGTACTTAGTGACGCAGAGCGAGGGGATTTTCATGTACTCACAATTCATGAATGGCTCAAGCAACAAGACCTTGGTACTTTAACGCCAACATCGGTGGCTGAGTCATTGACTCTAATGCCTCATTGCACCGAAGAAACGAACGCACGAGCAGCATCGGCAACTTGGAAAAGTATTTTTGATATGCTCGGCATACAAATTAACGCGCCTAGTATCGGGTGCTGTGGCATGGCAGGTACCTTTGGCCATGAGAGTAAAAATCAAGTTGCATCAAGAGCATTATATAACGCATCTTGGCAACCACATGTGCAGTCATCAATCGTAGTCGCAACAGGGTTCTCTTGCCGCAGTCAAATTAAACGCTTTGAAGGGCGTAAGCCAAAGCATCCCGTGGAGTTTATTGCTCAACTGCTGTGATGCTTAATTGAGTTGGCATTCTTATCTATATGAATTTATTGCTTTTAGTTACATCAGTTAAGCATCAGTAAAACCATACCCTGCGCACATTTACTGTGCGCTTTGTTTAGGTTTTATTGATTGTATTCAAGTTGTAATTGAGGCAAAAAATGAAGAACACGAGTCTATTTATCTACGCACTGTTTATGCTTTTCTTTTCGAGTATGGTGATCAGTGCTCAAAAATATACGCATCAAAAATTAACAGATAACGTGTATATTATGACCCGTCACTGGGAAGGCGTTAGTATTAGCTATGGGGTAGTTGTTGGGCAAGATGGCTTGCTGTTGGTTAATTGCAATATCGCGTCAGATGCGCATCCTTTTGAAGAGGCACTTCGGAAAATATCAGACTTACCCGTCAAATATGTATTAAACAATAATTATGATGGTGGCAATGCGCACCTCAATGGCTATTTTGCTCATAAAGGCGCACAGATCATTTCTCACCAAGCGCTTAAATACAGCACTATTTTCACACAAAACCTGGTTGATGATGGTTACTCTATGGAATTTGGTGGGCAAACCATTTCAATGCACCACAGTGGCGGGCACTCATTTGGGCATATGAATATACGGTTAAAGCAAGCCAATATTCTGTTTATGGCTGACAGCTACCGCAGTGACTGGTTAACGGTATTTGGACCAAAGGGGGTTGATGGGCATATTGGGGGCCTTGAGTCTGCATTGACAATGATTGATGAGCAGACCGTGATTGTACCGGGTAACGTATTACCCGATCAGTTATTTGCAAGCCGTGCAGACGTCATGCAGCAAATCAAAAGTACAGGTTTGTTTAAGTCACTTGTACAAAAACTTTCAGCTAAAGGTCTATCACCAGAGGAGATCACTGAACATCAAGAAATAAAGTCATTTTTTAAAACGTATTATCCTGAGCGCTTGGACTTTGACATTATTTCTAGAGTACGCAATGCAGTAAACTTTCATGTCACGCCAGACTATAAAGCAACATCAAAAGAGTTGGATGAGCTGCTAGGAAAGTATGTGTCTAATAATGGCAAAATATTTGAAGTGATTGTGCAAGATGGCAGGCTGATTGCGCGCAGTGAAGGGAACTATATTTTGCCTCTTAAATGGACTGATAAAAATACTGTAATAAACCCTTCTGGTGAATTAAATGAACAATTTGAAATTGTTCGCAATGAACTAGGGCAAATTAGAAAGCTTAAACTCCATTTTGGTAAAAGCTGGCAAAGGCGATATGTAGGGACAACCAGTTGGAGCAAGCTTTGAGTATGCGTTAGCTTGATGCATGGCTGATAAACTAGCATGGATGCTTTAAATATCAGTGATATAGTTGATACTTATATAATTGTGTGTATCTTCTGGCTGTATAATTAAAGAGATGGAGTTAAGTGTCGATGCGTTTTGTATATGTGATGGACCCAATGTGTGCTTGGTGCTTTGGGTTTGGGCCAGAATTAGAGGCGTTTTTAAGTGGGCATGCAAGTGCTCGGGTAGAATGGGTTATGGGCGGCCTTGCGCCAGACAATACTGAGCCAATGGAGCAAAGCTTAAGGGACACAATCGCTTCATATTGGCATCAGATAGAACAAAGAACCCAAGTCTCGTTTAATCACGATTATTGGCACCAGAACACGCCTTACCGTTCTACTTACCAAGCTTGTCGGGCTGTGATTGTGGCGCAAACTATGAAAGAAAATGGTGCAGAAGCAATGTCAAAGGCGATTCAATCGGCCTATTATCAACAAGCAGCAAACCCATCATTAGATGCGACTTTGGCAGCATGCGCGGTGTCTATTGGACTAGACGAAGCGCAGTTTTTATCTTCACTTAATGCACAAGATACGCAAGCGCAGCTGCAGCAGCATTTGGCGTTAACCCGCCAGTTACAAGTGGGTGGCTTCCCGGCATTGTTTTATGTGACTGATGAAAACTATGCCTATGCACTGACTTTAGGGTATTGCCAAGCAAGTGAGCTGTCTGAGCGGTTTACTAAAATACACCAAGCAGCATCACAATGACCGTATTAGACATGTATTTTGACTTCAGGTGCCGTTTTGCTGAAGTTACCCAAAAGGCAGATCAAGCACACTTAAAGTTATGGGGAGATCTCGACCCTGAATATGCGTACTCTTGGTTTGAAAGTGTCGCTAAAGCAATTAACATTGAAATGAACAAGGGAGCACCCTCTGCGCACTATGTAGATGTTTTTAAGTACTTTGAGACACAATATAAATGTGGAATTGATGAGGTAAAAGACTGTATTGATGTATCTTTTACAGAAAATCTATTTTGGCAAGTCAGAGTAGAAAACGCACAAGGTTACTGGCAGGTGTTACCGGAATTATTGAAAACGCTTTATATCGATTTTCATGCTAATTTGCCTACTCCTGATTTCAGGTAATAAGTGATAATAGTTAGTGGAAGCATTTAATTTTCAGCTTCTACCTTGTTACTTTCTTGCTTTTAATATTATTTTAACTTTTGTTCTTTAAGTTGAGGTGTCACCAAAATGGTGACTAATAAATAAAATTTAAGGACAAAAAATGAAAAACTATATTAAGGTATTATCAGTAAGTGCGTTAATGTTTGCCGCTCAGTCTCAAGCTGCAACTGTTTTTAACTGTTCTGGTTATTTAAAAAACGTTTTTTCAATTGGTAATAACGCGTATGAAGTACGTTATTCTCGCTATTCTGATGGCGGTTTTGAGCTAGAGCCTTTGATCATTTATCCAGAGCAAACTTACTTGCTAGGCCCTGTGCTAGAAGCAATTCGTCAGTCAAAAAACAACCAAGTAAAATATACACTAGTTGTAGAAAACCGCGATAGCGGCGACAGAAGGTGTCACGATGGTGAGAGCAATAACGCACTATTGGCGATCACTAAATATTAATTCTGTTTTGTAAAAAGGCGCATTGAGCGCCTTTATCTGTGTCATGTTAAATTTTTTGCAAAATAAACATGTGGTAGCCGAATTCATTGGCATACTCAGTGCACACATCGACTTCTTTTTGAATATCTTGCAGTGCGGTAGAATCTGCCATTGTGTCTTTGAGTTCAATGACGCGTTCATGCAAAGGTCCGTAATAGTTGTGCCACGCTTGAGCACTTTGTGGGAAATGCGCTAGGACTTTGTATCCGAGTGTGGATATTTGCGCCAATCTCGATTCAACTGATTGCATATCAGGATATTCTTTAGCCCAAAAGTCTTGTGGCTGCTCACTTGGCTTTGCTGTGTGCCATACCATGTCACTAAAAACAAGCACACCGTCACTGTTGAGCATCGCGCTCCATTGCTTTAATGCGTTTTGTACGCCCATGATATAGGCGCTGCCTTCTGACCACATAAGGTCAATGCTTTGCGTGTTAAAACTCAGTTCAGTCATACTTGCGCATTCAGTTTGTAACCTGTGGCTCAGCCCTTGTTGAGTAAAGCTGTCGGTCAGTGCATCAAGTGCGCTTTGCTCGTTGTCTACGGCAATAATGTTGGCTTTAGTATGCGCTGCAAGTAGCTGAGTTGCATAGCCTTTTCCACAGCCTATGTCGGCAATTAATTGTGGAGAAAAGGGAACATATGACAGCGCTTTAAGCGTATCTTCCTCACTACCCGGCGCCCAGCGTGCTAGAGGAGAAAAAACTTTCATAAAATCAGCCATATATTTTTCATGTTCATTCATATCTTTTGATAACCATTTTAATCTGAGGGCTTCTTTTTCATTAAAGCCTTGTTGTATTAACCAGTTTAAGTGTGCATCAGGCGCAATTGCATTGAGCTCTTCATGCCAAGCGTGTTGCGGCGCATCACCTAACATTGCTGATAGCAAATCGCGAGCTTGCTGTTTTTGTTTTATTTCCTCGTCTAATACAGACAGCCGCTGACGTAAAAGTTGAGGGTCTATTTTGCTATCAAGACATGCCTTACATTCTTTTATGGTAAGCCCGCCCGCGAGCAACTTTTGTATAAGTCGTACCCGTTGCACATCGCGATCAAGATAGACTCGGTAGCCATTGCTTTGGCGCTTCCCTGTAATGAGCTGCTGCTTTTCATAGTAGAGTAGTGCCGTGCGAGACAGTCCAACGCGCTTTGCGAGTTCTGATATTTTGTACATGAACGTCACTCAATAAAATTAATGAGTACAGACTTTAAAGTATAAAGTGATAGACAGGTCAAGCTTGATTATAAAAATGAAGAAAAAAGATGAGAGGCAAGAAAAAAGGGGCGAATGCCCCTTGGTTTTTACGCTATCAATTAGGACGCTAAAGTCCTAAGTCCGGTACTCCTTTGCTCTATGGTAAAGAAATCCATAGTGCTATTCATACTATTGGCTTGATCTGCCATAGACTGGCCAGCAGCTGTTGCTTGCTCAACCAATGCTGCGTTTTGCTGCGTCATTTCATCCATTTGAGTCACAGCACTGTTCACTTGTACTATGCCTTCAGATTGTTGTCGTGAAGATTCTGCGAGATCTTGCATCATGACGCGCACTTTTGAGGTCGCCTCGACAATTTCCAACAGTGTTTCACCAGACTTGTTGACTAAAGAGGTACCTTCTTCAACTTTAGTTTGGCTATCACGTATTAGATCTTTGATTTCTTTGGCTGCTTCAGAGGAGCGCTGAGCGAGGTTTCTGACTTCCCCTGCGACGACGGCAAATCCACGCCCTTGTTCGCCCGCTCTGGCTGCTTCAACCGCAGCATTTAAAGCCAATAAATTAGTTTGGAAGGCAATTTCGTCTATTACCCCGATGATCTCAGAAATTTCTTTACTTGAATCACTGATCTCTTTCATGGCGGTAACGGCCATATTGACGACTTGGCCGCCTTGCTCTGCACGACGCTCTGCATCAAGTGACAACTCATTGGCATTTTCAGCGCGTTTACTACTTTGTTTCACACTGTCTGTCATGGCATCCATACTGGCTGAGGTTTCTTCAAGACTGGATGCTTGCTCCTCTGTGCGCTGGCTCAAGTCCATATTGCCTTGCGCGATTTCATTGGCACTTTGGGAAATACTGCCTGCAGATGAGCGAATGCTAGAAATTATTTCCGTTAGCTTATCTGCGGTTGCATTCGTATCTCCTTTGAGTTTGCCAAATTTACCTTGGTATTCATTGGTGATACGGGTTGTGAGATCGCCATGAGCCAGCGCCCCCAGTGTTTGCATCACATCATCGAGCGCGACTTCAACGGTGCCTAATAAATCATTTAGTCCTTGGCTTAAGTTGCCAAAGAAACCAGACTTTCCTGTTGGGTCAATTTTCTTACTTAGGTCACCTTGAGAAGCGGCTTGTACAATGTCGTCAATCTCCTTCTCTATGTTCACCTCAGCAGTACGGTCTACCCATTCCAACACGGTACCAATGCGCTTGCCATCTACTTCAATCGGATTGGCTGTGAGGGCAAACACCTTATTACCAATGTGCTCTACACTGCGGTGGGTATCATCTAAGTTTTCAAATACCAGCTTTTGCTGCTCAGGTTCTAAATAAAAGTTATGAATTGCAAAACCCATTAGGTTCGTGCTTTCAAAAGCACCGACATGCTGTCTGATATCTTGCTCGGAGTCTAACATCATATTTTGCAGCGCATTATTGGCATAAATCACATTGAGGTCAGGGTCGGCTATCATCACATTTCCTGATACGCTGTCGAGTGCGTATTTCACCCGCGCATTTTCAGAAGCAACTCGTGATTTTTCCCGTTCAAGCGCGAGCCACTGTGTCTTATCTTGCCATTCTAGAACGGTCCCCACGCGCTCACCATCGACTTTGACGGGACTGGCAACAACATTAAATGTCCGTCCAGCAATTACAAATTCACTTTGGTGGCTGGTTGTAAGGCCGTCAAATTCAGCAAGTAGGTTGGTAAAATGAGAGAAGTAATAATCTAACGCATTGTGCTTAATATTTGCAGAGTTAAAATCTGTGAGCTCCCGCGTTACGTCAGCTGATGCTTCTTTAAACATCTGTTCTAATGCGCCATTAAGGTAAATCACTTTGTAGTTATCATCGGTGATCATCACTTGACCAGATGAGCCATCCAGCGCGTATTTTACGCGGGCATTTTCCGATGCGACCCGCGCTTTTTCTGCTTCATTGGCTAACCACTGTGTTTTGTCTTCCCACTCGTAAACTAAGCCAACTGTTTTGCCTTCTACAACAACGGGGCTTGCAACCACTGCAAACGTTCGACCTGCAATTTTTAGCTCATTAGCGTAGCTGTCGCTAAGGCCCTGCGCTTTTTGCTCGAATTCAGCGAAATCAGGGAGAGATTGGCTAAGCGACTGGTTTAGTATGCCTTTACTATCGAAGTGCGCATGCACAGTACAGATATCGCTGCTTGCAGTGTCGAACATGGCGTAAATGGCATCATTTAGATAGATAACTTGGTTTTGAGTATTGGTGATCATCACACACGCACTGGCGTTATCCAGTGCACTTTTGATACGCGCATTGGTACTGGCGATACGTTTTTCTTCTTTTTCTTTTTCTCGTATTTGGCGCAGACTATCACGCATACCCATCATAGATTTAAACACGCCTTTTGGCGCGCGTTCATCATATTGCTCATCTAAGTCGCCACGCGCAATTGCCCGAGCAACATTTTCTAGCTCGCTTGGGTCTTTACCAAGCTGAGCCATTACATTTCGAGTCAGAATAAAGACGATACAGCCACTGAGCAGCAGGGCAACTGCAAATGTCATCATAATATTGGTCACTGCTGACTCATTGGCTTCTTTGAGCATTGGCCCTAGTTTGTCTTGGTCTGTTTTAACAGAAAGCTTTAAATCGTCAACCAGTTTGGCAAATCGAGGTCCAAGCACATCAAGGGTATTTATTACTTTATCATTGCGAGCTACGATGATGTCATGCACGCTGAGGTAAGCTTGTTTATAGTCTGCTTCAAGTGCGCGGACTTGTGCGATTAATTCACGATTTGCCGCAGTGTTGGTGAGCTGTTCAATTAAATCCATTTGCTGCTCAAACGCACTGAATTCTTGTTTGACTCTCTGATCTGCGCTTTCGTCATTACTTTCTAAATACTTTATGACATAAAGGCGACCAAGTAACAGGTTACGCATCGCAACCCCCGTCAAATAAGCAAGTTGTGTGTCGTTACTTTCTGATGCACTGAACATCAGTTTGGTAAGCTCCCGCTCCATCTGTGGGCCAATGACGTTGAGTTTATTAAACACCAAGTCGTTGCGTTGGACTCGATACGCTTTTATCAGGTCAAACGTCTCATTGTAAGTTGCTATTTTTGTGGTGAGTTGTTTCACCATTTCTGCACGTTCGGGTTTGTTAATTTCTCGCGTTGCATCTTTGAGTAAGGTCTCTACCTGCGTGAAATATTCATTGTATTGGCGAATGTCTTTCTCACTGCCAGTCAATAAAAAGTCTTTCACATTCATCCGTACCATCAGCATATTGGATTGTAAAATGCCTGCAAGGTTACTATCACGAGCTAACTCTCGATAATCTTTAAATCCATCTGAGGCCATTTTTAAGGCAAAGTAAGAAATAAAGCCAATCACGGCGAGCGTGATCATCACAGCCGAAAAAGCCGCAATCAGCTTTGCGCGCAATGTAGAAAAAAGAGTAAGTTGCTTGGATTTAGTCATATTCAAATTCCCTTAGTCCGCAGGTGATGCGAGAAATAGAAAAAGTCCTGAGAACAAGTATAGAAGCTAAATCGCAATGCGTTTTATTATTAGCAATTGAAGTTGAATAACATCTTAAATGTGGTGTCACAACTTAGCTAAGAATAGTCGAATTAAGCATTTAATAACAATTGGTTGTGTTTAAATTTGGTAGGCTTGACTTCCCTGTGAGAGGTCAGGTTTTATATGTAAATAAATGCACTTTTTTAATTTTAGACAGCATAATAAAAGTACCAAAGCACAGTAATAGTAAAGATGTCACGACAGAACACTGGTATTTAAGTAAGGTGTATGTTATTCAATCATAGAGATGTTTTTGTTTTAGGAGCAAACATACTGTGGACATCAATATAACGATAAGAAAAGCAAATGATGAAGAGATCCACTGGGTCAATGAGCAGTATCAACGCGTGGGGTTTAAGCTATCAAGCTTCGAAACGGATCTAGTCGCCATAGCCTTAATTGACGGGCAAAAAGTTGGATTAGGTCGTATTCAAAAAATCACCGACTATGATGCAGAGCTTGGTGGCATCTATGTCAGCTCCGATTTTAGAGGAATAGGGATTGCAGCTAAGTTAGTCACCTTTTTAGTAGAAAACACAGCACAATATCGACAGGTATATTGCTTGCCATTTGAACATCTCGCTGCGTTTTATGAAAAGTTTGGTTTTGAACCCGTCTCAGATAGTGTGGCTGAAGTACCAGATCTGGTGCTCAGTAAGCATCATTGGTGTAATGAGATTTATGACCAGACGACATTGCTATTTGTAAAACATAACACTGATTTTATTAAACGAAGTGCTTCATGAGTAATAAAGATAGTTTTGAAAATAAAGCGCGTTTATTACATTTTCTAAGGGGGGGAGCCCCTTTTGAAGAAAGAGAAGTCACAGCTTGCATTGATGTATTTGAGTTTAAAACTTACCAGCCAAAATCACATATTTTTGTAAGTCAGGACATTGTTAAAGACGTGCACTTTTTACTCTCTGGCTTTGGACGTTATTACTATATCGATATTGATGGCAAAGAGTTTAATAAGTCGTTGGTTAAACCCGGTGGTGCTTTTACCAGTATTGGTTCATTGATAGCGCACTCTCCGAGTCCTTTTTCTGCTCAAGCATTAAGTGAGTGTGAAATAGCCTCAATTTCTTATCAGGATTTGATTAGATTTGCTGAGCAAAACAGCCAGTGGAGTACTTTTGTTCGAAGGCTGTATGAACGATTAGCATTGAAAAAAGAAAGGCGAGAGGCCAGCTTGTTACTGCTTGATGCACAGCAAAGATATGAGCAATTTCTAGATGAGTTTGGTAAAGACAGTGAGTTAATCGCGCTGAATCAAATCGCTATGTACTTGGGTATCACCGATGTGAGCTTATCTCGTATACGCAAAAAAATGGGCTTAACATAAGTTAAGGTAAAGATATCACGCACTCAGTAAAGTCATTTTTTATTTGAGGAGCGAATAAATGCAAAAACTCTTGCCACCATTTTTATATCTTATCACCCTGATCAGCATGGCGTTATTGTGTTGGTCCTTAGATGTGAACCATCTTATAGTTTATCCCTATAACTTGGTGGGTTTGCCCTTTTTGATAGCTGGATTGCTACTGGCTGCGGGTGCTAAAAAACTCTTTGTCCATCTTGGTACCAATGTGATGACTTTTTCGGAACCGGGGAAGCTAGTTACTCACGGCGCGTTTAAATTCTCCCGCAACCCTATGTATTTGGGTTTTGCGGTCTCTTTGCTCGGGGCTGCGTTATTATTTGGAGCTGGAATTGTCAGTTTAGTATGCTGGCTAGGATTTATTGTCATTACTGATCGTTGGTATATCCGTTTTGAAGAGCGGGCAATGCGACAGAAGTTTGGTTCAGAGTATGCGCAATACTGTTGCCAAGTGAGACGCTGGATATAATGAATAAATAGAGGAAAGGGGGCTAAATAGTGCCCCTAAATGTGATGAATCAAGATGTAACATTGAGAACACTTAAGCCATCAGACAATGTGTATTTAGTTAATTATTTAAATGACTCTGAGGTGACTCGATATTTGTCTGATAGACTGCCTGCGCCTTACACTTTGCAAGATGCAAAGTGGTGGTTGGATATAGGGTGTCGTCAAAATGCACTGAATTATGCGATTGAATCACATGGTCAATTTTGTGGTGTGATTGGGGCTTATTTACCCGATAAAGCTGCAGCAGAGCAGTGTGCTGAGCTGGGATATTGGCTCGCTAAGGAGTTTTGGGGAAAAGGCATTGGCACTCAGGCCGTGGCGCTTTTCATTGAGAAAGTGTTTAAGCAAACTCAGGTAACATCATTATTCAATCCCGTTTCGGCGCCCAACATAGCGTCAATCAGAGTGATGGAAAAAGCGGGGTTTGGCTTAAACCAGATAACGCAAAATACAGCTTTGCATCAAGGAATGAGATTCGATGAACATGTTTATGTACTCAAGCGATAATAGACCTCACACTGAACATTACTAAATGAAGCTCTGTTGCTCCTTGTTTGATGAGAACATTCAAAGTTCAATAACACAGCTAGAAACGCATGAAAAAACGGCTTGTAAAGCCGTTTTTGGGTCAAAAAACAAGGATAAAGATAAGGCGGTTTTAACTCAAGCAGGCAGAGCCTCCGGTACATGCAAAGTTAGACTTGCAAGCAGAGCGAGTCTCTATGACGGGCATGCCACCAGCAACGTTGGGTGTTAAGTTGCTATCGACGATTTGTGTATGAATAAGGTTTTTAATTTTACTTTTCTTCATTTTCAACTTCATGATTAATTTCCTTTATTTAACTGGATGTAAGGTTCACCTTTTATTGGCAACTCTTAACCTAGCAAATACTGACAAGGAAAAACTTTAGGTTAGCTTTTGATTACCTTTGGATTGTCTGTTGAATTTTGTATTTCCCTTAACGTTACCTCTGATGCAAACAGCCATCACGGTTGTTGAGTGAGGATTTTCATTTCAGTGGTTGGTGAATGGCTTTGGCTGTTAATCGCTGAATTATCAATATGTTGCTATCTTTGTTCAAAAGCACAGAGTGAGGCGCTTAATGAATTGAGACGACCCTGAGCTCAAAGGTCGCCAACAGTACTGAATTTGTGGCCGCAAATTCAGGCATTCTGATTAACCTGGGAAACACGCCTGTGGGTGAGTGCATGCCCAGATTGAGCGACATGGTTCGCGCGTCTCTACTTGTTTCATACCACCAGCAACGTGCGGCGTTGCTTCTAGTCCTAAAGCAGGCTTGCTAGAAAGGTTCTTAATTTTACTTTTTTTGATTGTTAATTTCATTGTTATCTCCTTAACTGTACTGAATTGTACCTTTTTAAAATTAGTCAATCTCGAATGCAAATTCAATGCAAATACATGAACTGTTACATTCATATTTGTCGATGAACAACGTTGTGATGGTTGGCCTTAGTTGATGTTTTATGAGGGTTAACTGATGTTTTTATGGCATGGTTTAATTATTTGTTTTATATGCTTTGTTTCTCGTTGAAAAACCAATAAGCTTTTAGACGTGTTGGCAAGAGTTGATGGCATCGTAAATGTTACAAATTATTGCCAATTTATGTAAATTGGCGTTTTTCATCTGACTGGCACAAAATTTCGCACATGGTACAATCGCCCGTCGAATTTTTTGGTAGTTGTACTGCCTATACATTAAGAGTGAATAGTATGAGTGAATCATTTGCAGCGATAGGCTTGGTGAACCCTAAGTCGCCAACCAATGTTGGTGGTGTGTTACGTGCTGCTGGGTGCTATGGCGCACAGGCGGTGTATTTTAACGGTAACCGCTACGCAAAAGCTGCAAAATATCACACAGACACAAAAAATGTAGCTGAGAATATCCCAATTCAACAAGTCGATGACCTAGTGAGCTTAAAAGTTTCAGGGCGTGCTTTGGTGTGCGTTGAACTGGTAGAAGGTGCGACGCCATTACCGCATTTTGCTCATCCTGAGAACGCGCTGTATGTGTTTGGTCCTGAGGATGGCAGTTTGCCACAAGATATTGTCGATGCTGCTGATGCGGTTGTATACGTGCCGACAACTGGATGCATGAATTTGGCTGCCACCGTGAATGTACTTTTATACGATCGTATGGCTAAGCGTGCGACTAATTTTGATGCGGCGCAGATTTTAACAAGCCGAGATACTAATAATCGCTTAATCGTTGGGTAGAGCACCCAGAGGGTGATGACATTCGGATGAGAGAAAGCCGCGATTAAACGCGGCTTTTGTGTTTTACATCAAGTCAAAGCGGTCTAAGCGCATCACTTTGACCCAGACTTTAATAAAGTCATCGGCAAACTTTTGCTTAGCATCATTGGATGCATACACTTCTGCTATGGCTCTGAGCTCTGAATTTGAGCCAAAAATCAGGTCAACCGCGCTTGCTTGCCACTGCTGTTTTCCTGTCTTTCGGTCATAACCCAAGTACATACCCGGCTGTGTGTCTGACTTTTTCCACTGCGTGCGCATATCGAGCAAGTTGACAAAAAAAGCATTATCTAAGCTACCTGGCGTATGCGTCAGTACGCCAGTGTTTGAGTTATCCGTATTTGTTTCCAGCACACGCATACCGCCAAGTAGCACCGTCATCTCAGGAACCGATAGCCCAAGCATGTTTGCTTTATCTACCAACATTTTTGTTGGCGACATAAAGGCAGAGTCATGGTAATAGTTTCTAAACGCGTCGGCTTTAGGCTCTAAAAAGCTGAATGATTTAACGTCGGTTTGTGCCTGAGAGGCATCGGTGCGTCCTGGGCTAAACGGCACTGTTTTTGGCATATTTGCATTTCTAAGTGCGCCTTCAATACCAGTTTTACCAGCAAGTACAATGACATCGGCCAGAGATACTTGGCGTTTTGAGCGTTGGTTAAATTGCGCTTTAACTTGCTCAAGCTGTGCGAGCACTTGTTTGAGCTGGCGTGGATTATTGACCGTCCAGTTATTTTGTGGAGAGAGTCGGATCCGCGCGCCATTTACGCCGCCTCGCATATCGGTAACACGATGACTGGATGCGGCTGCCCATGCAGTTTCAATTAAATCAGCGTTACTGAGACCTGTGCGCTTAATTGCAATTTGTAGTGTTTTGATGTCACTTTGCGTGATTTTTTTGCCGTTATGTTCAGGAATAAAGTCTTGCCATGTCAGTACTTCGCTTGGTATTTCATTGCCAAGGTAACGTGCTCTTGGACCCATATCTCTGTGCGTGAGCTTAAACCAAGCCTTGGCAAATGCCAGTTCGTACTCTTTAGGATCTGCACGGAACCGCTCTACAATTTTACGAAACGCAGGGTCTTCTTTTAGGGCAAGATCAGTGGTAAACATAATCGGGGCACTGCGTTTCCCTTTGATATGTGCATCAGGCACTAAATTGGCGGCAGCTGGATTATCTGGGATCCATTGTATTGCGCCAGCTGGGCTTTTGGTTTGCACCCAATTAAAATTCATGAGATTGTCTAAGTAGTTTGTTGACCAACGAGTTGGTGTGACTGTCCACGCACCTTCTAAGCCACTGGTGCTGGTATCTGCGCCTTTGCCAGTGCCGCATTTGTTTTTCCAGCCAAAGCCCTGTTGCTCAGTTGGCGCAGCGGCAGGCTCCTTACCAACACAGTTTCCAGGTTTATTAGCACCATGGGCTTTTCCGAAGGTGTGGCCACCTGCGATGAGCGCTACGATTTCTTCGTCATTCATTGCCATACGGCCAAACGAAAGGCGAATGTCGTCGGCTGCCAATAAGGGATCTGGCTTGCCATGTGGACCTTCTGGATTGACATAGATAAGGCCCATTTCAACCGCCGCCAGTGGGCCTTTGAGTTTGCCTTTTTTATCACGTCGTTTGTCGGCTAAAAATGTGGTTTCTGGACCCCAATAGACGAGATCAGTTTCCCAGTCATCGCTTCTACCTCCGGCAAAACCGAAGGTTTTAAAGCCCATAGACTCTAATGACACATTGCCAGCCAATACCATTAAGTCAGCCCAAGATAGCTGCTTGCCATATTTTTGCTTAACAGGCCACAATAAGCGTCTGGCTTTATCTAAATTGGCATTATCAGGCCAACTGTTGAGCGGGTTAAAGCGCTGCTGACCGCCAGCAGCACCGCCTCTACCGTCGTGCACGCGGTAGACGCCTGCGCTGTGCCATGCCATACGGATCATCAGTGGCCCGTAGTGTCCCCAATCTGCCGGCCACCAGTCTTGAGAGTCAGTGAGGGTCTTTTCAATGTCGGCTTTAACTTGTGCTAAATCGAGTTTTACAAACTCGGCTCTGTAGTCAAAGTCTTTACCATAGGGATTTGAGTTTATGTCATGCTGCCTAAGCGGGCTGAGATCCAATTGTTCTGGCCACCAGAACTGGTTGGTTTTAATTTGGGTTGCACTGGGCGCTGCAATCACAGCACTAGACAGTGCCATTGCGATGCCCGAGGCTAACGTCATCAGTTGAGTACGCATAATTTACTCCAATAGGGTTACATTAATCAGCTCAATGCTGTCTGAGTGGTGACCTTTTAGAGCCTAAATAGACGGGTATTAAATGAAAAATTGAATAATTTAATGATAATTATCAGTTTTTTAGAATGTATAAAAAAAACACATCAAAAAATGTGTATAACATTGAATTTATTATCTTTATTCACAATTAAACTAAACGCAGAGTAAAGTGTGGCGAAAATACGAACAGTTGTGCGGGTGCACTTACCGTGCAATTGATTAAAATAGAAAAAACAATCAATAAAAAAGAACGTTTGAATGGTCTCTATAAAACAAATCATCTATGCACTTGCGGTAGAAAAAACACTGCACTTTAAAAAGGCGGCGGATGCATGTCATGTGTCTCAATCGACCTTAAGTACGGCGATACATGAACTTGAAAAACAGTTGGGGACGGTGATTTTTGAGCGCAATAATAAGCATGTATTTGTGACTGAGCAAGGCAAGGTTTTACTGGATAAGGCGCGCAAAATTAAACTGGAAGTCGATGAGTTTATGATGCTTTCACAAGTAGATAAGTCGCCGCTTTGCAGACCGATGAAAATAGGTGTGATCCCGACCATTGGCCCATTTTTACTGCCTAAAGTTTTGCCGGATGTACGTCAGCAATACCCTGATTTTAAGTTAAAGATCATAGAAGAGCAGTCTCATGTCTTAACCGATATGCTGCGCCAAGGCGAATTAGATGCCGCTATTTTAGCTTTGCCATATCAAATTGATGGGCTGATGGCGTTTAACTTCTGGAAAGAGGATTTTTACTGGGTTAGTCACAAAGATGAGAGCGGGGCGGGGCTGCAAGAGATCACCAGCGACCAATTTGATATTGCCAAACTGATGTTACTTAAAGACGGCCACTGCTTAAAAGAGCACGCCTTGAGTGCATGTAACTTGCCGCAAGAGCAAAAAGACACAACCTTTGATAGTACAAGCTTACACACGCTGATCCAGATGGTTGCTGGAAAAATGGGTACCACCTTAGTGCCGCAAATGGCACTTGATCAACTGATAAAAGGCGAGTCTGAGCTGGTGGCGTTACACCTCAATGAGCCGGGTCCGCACCGCACTATCGCACTGGTTGTTCGGCCTAATTACGTGCGCACGAATGATATTACCCTATTGCAAAAGTTGTTTGAGCAGGCGCTCGATAAACATTGCGCAATGAGTTATTGCAGTATTTAACTGGCCCAAGGCTGTTGCACCATAAACTGTTTTAGCATGTCTGAAAATGCCTTCACTTTCGGTGACGGGTATTTGCGGGAAGTTGTCACCAAATATACCGGACGTTCAACACCAGACCATTGTGGCAGGACTGTTTTTAGTGCGCCACTTTGCAAACAACTTGATGCTTCACTCAATGGTAGCAATGCGATGCATCGGCCACTTTTTACCATGGCTTTAAGTAGTGCTATGTCATTGCAAAAATGTGTTGGTGTGACGGTTACCTTATAGTCCCCTTGCTTCGGATGAGAGAGGGTAAGGTTATTGACCTGCTGCGAAATGGCAAAAGTATGTTCAGATAATTCAGTCACACAGTTAATATCTGGGTATTCAGGTGCAGCAACCAGTTTACTCTCTATGGTGCCAAGGCGTTTTTGCACTAAGCTAGAGCTTGGTAAATGACCAACACGAATTGCGCAATCAGCGCCTTGCTCTGCAATATCTTGGATATGATTACTGGTCTGGATATCGAGTTGTAGATCAGGATAAGTGCACATAAACTCTGGCCAAAAATCTGCCAGCGAAGTTGTGGCCAAGTTACTCGGAGCCAAAACTTTTAGTCGCCCGCTGATCAACTGAGATTGTGATTTGAACTCTGTAAGCTGAGTTTGAATCGTCTGTAAATCCACTGCATATTGCCGATATAACTGCTCTCCCGCCTGTGTGACATGTATGCCTCGTGCATGTCTGTTTAGCAGTGGCTGTCCGATGTGCGCTTCGAGCGCGCAAAGCCTACGGGAAACGGTCGCGACAGTGGTATTTAATTGTTTGGCTGCACGGCTTAAGCTGCCACAATCGACAATGATAGAGAAAAGGTAGAGGTCATTTAATAGCATTACATATATGTAAAGTTAGTTCGCATTTGTTTATATAGTTTACGTATATGATGCTAGTTATGATAGCTGTTCTTTATTGATACAATTTAAAAAGGATACCCTATGAGCTATTACATTGTTGCCAAGTTAATGGCAAATCACGGCAATATGTCAGAAATTACGGCTGAACTGAATATTTTGAGAGCGCACACAATCAACGAACCCGGCTGTATCTATTTTGAAATCTATCATGCTCATGACGAGCCGGGAGTGTTTTATTTGTGGGAAGCGTGGCACTGTGAAGCAGATTTAAAGCGTCATTATGATGCGCCTCATACTCAAGCCTATTTTGCTAAACAGCATACGCGTATTCTTTCTTGCCAGCCTATCAGCAAGCTCAGTGCTTAAATTATGTCTTTTTTGCGGGTTATCGTTACGCTTTAATGCTTTCTGTAACCCTCAGCTACATCAAAGTATTGAAAAATAACATTCAATAACAACTCGCACTGACCGTGAGCAATATACTTCCCACAACGCCACTTTGAGGAGAGTATTGTGAAATTAATAACTGGATTGGTTTTATCTGTTGCGGTATCTGTTTTAGCTGGGTGCAACAATGACGACACCTACACTGCTGATGTGAGTGCAATTAACTTGGTGAACAGTGAAATGGATGTGTATTGGGAGTTTGAAAAAGGCCATGAAGAAATGTCTTTATCAGATGGAAATGGTTTGTTGTTCGGCGCTAAATCAGACGAAAAGTTACTTGTTCAAGACGACTCAGATGGCAATGTGTTTTCATTTTATGCCGTAGAGGGTAACTCCAAAGAAGTGGCAATTGCATCGACGCGTTTTAGATTTTCAGAGCACGGTGATTATGTTGTTTACAGCTATGGTCGATTAGATAATGATTCAGCGCAGGCTGCACAGCTAGATGCAGTAAAAATTGACGATGCAGAAGTGGCTAAAAGTAAATATCGAGTGATTGTTATCCATACCTATGTCGCAGATATGGGCAAGGTGGATGTGTATATGGGAGACAAAAAATTAGCTGAAAACTTGGAGTATGGTGATGCGACAGAGTTTGTTGACCTATCAACGGATCTAAATGAGCTGATTGTGGTTAAAGCAGGTCAGGGCGCAAACACAGATACACCCATTGCAAAGGTGACTTTATCGGCAGAAGCGGGCGACATTCATTTAGCGTATATTACAACTACTTCTGAAAATGAAGGCAATATCAAATCGTTCAAAGTCGCGCCTAAAGCGCAGTAGCGAATGGTACTTGTCGATTGTTGAGGTTATTTAAAAGCGGCATTGTGCTGCTTTTTGTATTTTAAACAGTATGTTAAGTTAATTGACTTGACGTATTATGGCCTATCCCTATAGTTTTCATTCTTTTTAAAAGAATGAAAGCCTCTACTTTTACAAATTTTATTTCTCTAATTAGATAGTAAACTTGTTAGCAAGTCGGGCAGAGATGCCAGTAAAACAAATTTACAGCTTTGGAGAACATCATGAATTTACTCAATATCGTATCAAAGAACGACCATCTATCGAATGCCGCAAACTTACTCGGTCGAGTTGGTTTATCTATCATCTTTATTTTGGCAGGGATGAATAAAATCCAATACTTTGAGGGCAACGCTCAGTATCTCGCCTCTGGTGGTTTACCTGAGTTTTTACTACCGTTAGTGATTGCGTTTGAGCTGGTTGGCGGATTATTCATCTTAGCGGGGGCGTTAACCCAGTTAACCGCATTGGCTTTTGCCGGATTCTGTGTAGTGAGTGCTTTGGTGTTTCACAATAACCTTGCGGATCAAATGCAGTTTTTTATGTTCTTTAAAAACATCGCCATGGCAGGCGGCTTTTTAGCCTTAGCCTCTACTGGCGCAGGTCGCTTTAGTGTCGACCACAAGTTGGCTAAGTCAGCATAAATGGCGGTGGCCCAAATTTGGGCCAAACTTTGAACTGCTATGTCAGCAGTTGCAGATACATATTTAAGCATAGGTTAGGAGCAAAAAAATGGGTTTATTGGTTAACGGACATTGGCAAGACAAGTGGTACGATACTAAATCAAGTAATGGTGAATTTAAACGAGAGGCTGCGCAATTACGAAATTGGGTTACCCCTGACGGTGAGGTTGGCCCAAGTGGAGAAGCAGGTTTTAAGGCAGAAAAAGGCCGTTATCACTTGTTTGTATCACTCGCTTGTCCTTGGGCGCACCGCACATTGATATTTAGAAAGCTTAAAGGGTTAGAGGAGTACATTGATGTATCTGTGGTGAGCCCTGACATGTTAGAAAAGGGTTGGACGTTCGATAAAGCAACCGGCAGTACAGGCGATGCATTATTTGACAGCAACTTTATGCATCAAATCTACACCAAAAATAAAGCAGATTACAGTGGTAGAGTGACAGTGCCGGTATTGTGGGACAAACAAGCTCAGCGGATCGTGAGTAATGAGTCATCTGAGATCATTCGCATGTTTAACACTGCATTTGATACGCTTACAGGCAATACATTAGATTTTTATCCAAGTGCTCTACAGACTCAAATCGATGACATCAATGAATTTGTTTATGACTCGATAAATAACGGAGTATATCGCACAGGATTTGCCTCCAGCCAAGATGCTTATAATCAAGCGTATGACAAACTATTTGATGCGCTAGATAAAGTAGAAAATATTTTAAGCGAAAATAGGTACTTAGTTGGCGATACATTAACAGAAGCCGACTGGCGTTTATTTACCACCTTGATAAGATTTGATGCGGTGTATGTTGGTCACTTTAAGTGTAATAAGCGTACAATTGAAAGCTACCCAAATTTATCTAATTACGTCAGAGAATTATATCAATACCCAGGCGTCGCTGAGACAGTTGATTTTTATCACATTAAACGTCATTACTACTTCAGCCATACAATGATCAATCCAACGCAAGTTGTGCCCAATGGACCGGATATTGATTACGCCCGCCCACATAATCGTGGCTGATAATTAAGTTAAGTACGACAAGAGCCAGAGATGGCTCTTTTTATTTTTACAAAGCAACTTTCCGATATGTTTAGAGTGCATATACTTTGTCTATGTGATGCGTAAAATCATGTGGTGCTTTGAGCGTTTTAATTAATGAAATATAGCGACTATTTGGCGGTTAATCTCCCGCAAATTTTAATGTGCTTTTTGAAATAGTGATATTTAACGTTTTCTCGTTTAAGCATGAAATAATTAATAAATTGTATTTGTTTTTTAACATTGGAGGTGTAAATATAAAATTTCAAAAAAGGAGATTTTATGAAATATTCAGTTGGTTTTATGATTTTATTGTCATCGGCAACAAGTTTGGCATCAAATATTCATGTTTATGATAGTGGGTATCAGTCGAGCTATTTTTGTTTAACAAATCAGTTATTCAATGGGGTGCCCAAGTATTGTGGTGCGACAGGCACTTATACTCATAAACATATCCCAGTCGCGGTGGAAAAAAACAATAATCACTTTGAGGTGTTTTCTAATAACGAAAATGGCAACTTAGTCACTTATGTAGTGAAAAACTACAATCAAAAAGTAAAAGTGCATACTGAGAGCAATTGGAATGATCCACATACCAATGCGATAGTCGATATTGATAAAAACGGTTATGTTTATGTGCAACTGTCTTCGCGTGGGCTTGGGCACAAATATCGAAGCGGGCACCTTTACAAATCAACAACCCCTTATGGCACTCAGTTTCAAAAGCTTAAAGGCTTGCCCAATCACGGTGACTTTAATCAGTCATACCCACAGTTACACTTAGACAATGCTTTAAACCGTCTTGCGGTATTCACCCGTTATGAATATGCAGGGCAAAAGTCTGTACGGACACTGTGGTTTGATAATAATGGTCATGAATTTAAATTAGCCGAAGGCGGTCATTATGCGGTCAGTGATACTAATGATGATGGGGCAATTTATGTAGCATATAACTATCACCCCAATTACAACCTAGATCGCCGCTCAAACATTCATGTGATTAAGTCTCATACTTTCAACCCAAACACTTGGTACAACATTAAAGGCGAAAGGCTCACCTTGCCACTTGCTGAAAACGACTCCCGGACTTTGGTTTACGACTCAGAAGCCAATGGGACATATATTTATGTGAAAGACATTGTTGCTGAAGAAGCAGGGACGGGGGGCGGTGTGCATGTTTTATTTACCGAAAGCACGTCTTTTGACCCGACTAAAGGGTCACGTTATGTGAAAGAGTTAGATATTCAATCTGCAAACAAAGTGGCAGTAAATACCATCACTGCGACCAATCATAATTACTCTGGCGCAACATACTTAACCAACCATTTTGGTTGGACGGTACACAGCATTTTAGTTAACGGTAATAATCACCAGCCATATTTTGGCGGTGATATACAGCTATATCAACGAGTGAATGGTCATTGGCAATATAAAAATACCTATGCTGATGGCGGCAATTATACTTACATCAGAAAAGTAAGGGGTTCAGGTCACAAAGCGGTTGCTTCAAAAGGCGTAGGAGAAATAGACAACGGAAATACGCAAATACGTATTGAGGTCAAATAGCTCAGATGTGAGTTAAGACGATATAGTTAATAAGGCGTATTGTATTAAGTGCGGTTTTTAAGGCACCTTGTAGGTGCCTTTTTTATATCCAGCATCAAAGCTTTTTTGCGTCATTTCACAGTATATGGTGTAACTATTTAAATGTACGAAGCTTGTTTAAGCTTTGCAGATAAGAGCGATTTCTCTTTCTGTGAATAAATCAATTAAAGGGTAGAAACCATTATTACTTCCCCAAAGAGCGGCTTCAGCGGTGATCAATCCTAAATTCTGAGCATATAAGTTGTGTTCTCTTACTTGAGCCACTGTAAGTCTTGGGCCCATGGTACACCTTTTACCTATATTTAACATTGCTCTCTCAATATATTCGTCTAACGTGACTACAGAGCTTGCGTCGCTGTTGGCAGCTACCGAAGATGCGAGTGTTGACAGTATAGTAAGTAGTAATAGTGATGCTAACTTCATATTTTATTCCTTTCGATTTTATGGTCTACCAACAGAGCAGATTAATGTTACACGATTTTCAAAGGGGTTAATGACTGGATAGTAGCCAGTTGCTTTACCCCAATTTGCAGCTCGTGTGGTTATGAGCCCATTTTGTAATGCATAATCAATGTACATTCGCCAGTTAAGTGGGCCGTGAATGTTGCCCATGCATCGTCCAGGTGCTTGGCTATCAGCGTAGGCTTTTTGTTGATAGGTGCTTAAGTCCATGGCTGCAAAAGACTCAAATGAGAATAAAGAAAGCGCACTTACAATTGTAAATACTTTAATATTCATAATAATGTCCTTTTTATAATTAAATTTAAGGTTTGGTTTATAAAGAAAGCGATATATGTAATGTCGTGTAACTTATAAGTTAGGTGTTTTAGGGGGTCCATTTACATACCAGAGTTACCTTGTAACTGAAAGGATCGATAATTGGATAGTATGTATTGGCTTTTGCCCAATTTGCGGCTCGCTCAGTTATGATGTTTCGATTGAGTGCGTAATTAATTCGAATTAAAACATCGTGATAAGTTAACGGAATACCGCCTATACATCCTCGATGAGGAAGCCCTTGGTGATACTCTGCATATCTCTTGTACTGTCCCAAATCCATCGCAGCATCGGAATTAAACGAAATCAGTGAAAGAGTAGATATTAGACTTACAGCAGCAAGTATTTTTATAGACATCATAATTTCCTTATAAATAGCATTGATTATCTTTGCGTGTATTTGAAGCGGCTATGTTAGGTCACCTTTGCAGACAGCAGCGACTTGATTCGAAAACATGTCAACAATAGGGTAATAGCCATATGCTTTACCCCAATAGGAAGCCCGCTCCGTGATTAAACCTTGGCCAAGCGCCCAGTCAATACGCAGTTTGACTTGGTTATATGAGATAGGACTATATACACAGCGTCCTGGTATTTTGGCATCTTGTAATGCTCTGAATTCATACTGTTGCATATTTAAGGCGGCAAAGGAGTCAAAGGAGGCTATAGTCAAAAAACCAGTAAAAGCGACTGTTAACTTACGCATTATTATTTCCTTATTACTTGTTGAGTTAAGATGAAAAAATTAGCTACGACCAGCGGAGCAAACTGCTGAAATTTCGCCAGTAAATATATCTATCACTGGGTAGAAACCAAATGTATTTCCCCATTCTGCAGCCCTAGCTGTAATGAGTCTGTTTTCATATGCCCAGTAATTGCGAGCGGTATAATTGTAGACAGGCGTCTGATATATACAGCGACCTTGCATTTGAGCATCAATGCTTGCACGATGCTGAAAAGTCCAAATATCCATGGCAGCGTTCGCACTAAATGAACATGCAGAACTAACCATAGTGGTAATAAACAATAGTCTTTTCATATATAGCCTTTTATATAAGTGCTTCAGGAGCACCTATCCCCCTTTACAAATAGCGGTTATTTGATGTGAAAACATATCTATAACAGGGTAATACGCGTAGGCTTTTCCCCAGTACGATGCTCTTTCTGTTATCAGGCCTTGGTTATAAGCCCAATTTATACGAACTTTTACGTCTGAATATGACACCGGAATAGATGTACAGCGATTTCTTACTTGGCTGTCCAATCGAGCACGCTCTTCATAGTCCTCTATGGTGAACACATTATTTGCTTGATAAGAAGATGATGCGAGTGCGCTAACTAATGCGATTGCATTGATCAACATACTTATTTCCTTTGTGAGTGAGTTTATTGATGATGTCTAATTGTGAACACATGTATCGCATATAACCTTGTCTGTTTTATTGGCAAAAAATCGTCACAAAAGGTAAGTCGCGGGTTTGCAACGCCCGCCATTTTTGATTTACCAATTTATATGCGGACTTTGTATGTAATGCGCTAGTTGATAGAGGTAAAGGTATAAGGTCTGACTCTGCATGAAAGTACGACTTCCCAGCTAGATGTCTCAAAAAAATATCCTAGATATGGGTAGTACCCCTGTGATTTTGCCCAATCCGCAACAGGCTGTGTAATTTTCCCCATGTCAATGAGTTCATTAAGATACTCCGAAAAACTCATATTGTATCTAGGGTGGTAGCAGATGATGTAATCAGGGTTTGCCTGGTCAAATTGCTCGCTCATTTGAATGAACTCACTTAAAGTGACAGCAGAATATGCACTGGAAGATATCAGCATAAAAACACTTGATAAAATGATTGATTTAATCTGAGTGTCAATTAGGCTTTTTAGCGCTTTGCCTTTAAATTTCATGTCGATTCCTTGATTAAATAATATGGCTGATAACGAATTTATTTTGTAAACCCTTTTAAAAAAGTAAGCTTTATAGCTTTTTGTCATGTATTTGACCTAGTTCAATCGCTTTTACTCTGATGAAAGAAGCCCTGTTTATTTTTACTTACTTATATTTTACGATTTATGTTTTAACATTGTTTGAATATGTGATCAATAAGTAATCAAGTGTAAATTTTGCGTTTTTAAAATAACCTTCTAAATTAGCGGTTTATAATTTAATTAATTTTTTATTTGGAAAATCAGGCTATGTCATGGGGTTTGCGAGGATTGTAGGCTTATTACCATTAGACGATAGTTTTATTTTATTTATTAATGCGAGGTTTTTATTGTTTATAATAATTGATTGTTGTTTTTATATTTATAAATGAAGGGTATGGTGAGAGTATACTCTCACCATACATGTTTATTACGAAGTAACTACATCGCTTGCAATAGCATCGCTACTCCAATACCTGCACCTGTACCAATAATTACGCCCATTAGCGCCATTAAAATTGCAACCGGAACCAGTGTTTGGCTGTAGGCCGCAGCAAGAACAGGTGAGGATGCCACACCCCCAATGTTAGCTAAAGATGCAATCCCGCAGGTGAAGAGATCAAGTTTGAATATTTTTGCTATCACTGTGAGGATCACACCATGGATCAGCAGAATAACGAATCCAGCTAAAATGTATGCAGGCGCTTGAGTAAGCTCTGCAAAATCAGCATTTGCTGCGATCAGGCCAACCAAGGTATAAAGCAATACATTGGACAGCTGAGGTGAACCAGGTAATTTACCTAGCGGCGTCATTGCGCAAATAACGCCAACAATAGTCACTATCATAATGCTCCACGTTGTGCTCGTCAGCACAGCATTATGAGGTAAAAGGCCAGAAATGTAGATGGCCAGCGCAGATAAGCCAAAAGCACTGCCTAGTAATAACATCATGTCTGGAAATGTCGTTTCTTTTCTGATTTTGTCATTGGAAAGCGTGAGCTTTTTTTGCAGCTCGTCAAGTGTACTGGTGTCTGCTTTTGTCCATGCATTAAACTTGTGAGCAAAAGGGACTAAGGCCAGTAAGAACATGATCCACATCGCATAATCAATAGAGTCTATGAGCAGTGTATACCCCATACCCGCATCATTTAGACCAAGCGATTGTTGCACGGCGACCATATTCTGTGTACCGCCAATCCAACTGCCAGCTAGCGCACCAAAAGTCAGTGCTGCATTATCATTTAAGTAACTTTGGAACAGGGCGAATGAGACGATGAAGCCCAGCACAATACTTAAGGTGGCAGCAAAAAAAGTGCCTAGTAATTTAGGGCCTAGTTTTACAATATCCCTTAAATCAGCCCTGAGTAACATCAAAAATATCATAGCAGGTAAGATAGCAGTCTTAACTTCGCCTCGTGCCTGTTTAACAGAGTCTGTCATTTCCCAGACGCCTAATGTTGACATGACCATAGCTGAAAAGTAGATAATAATGACCGCGGGGACATACTTAAAAAAAGGTCCATTTTTATATTTGTCTTCTCCCCAAATTACGATGCTGGAGACAAACATTAAGAATGCGATAAACGCAAAACCATCTTGGATCATACTTTCCTCATTTTCTAATTATTATAAATTGCTCGCTATGCTAGCGGAATTTACCGAAAAAAACGACGCTAAATTTTAAATTTAGTTACAATTTTGTACTTTATAAGTTATCAAAAGTAACTGATAAATATGCTATTTTGCAGATGTCGTTGGTGAGTCGGGTCACTGTCGGGCATTAGTCGAGGTATTTTCTAGACCGTCATGTCATAGTTTCAATCATTCTTCATACATTAAATACTCAAGGAAACAAGATGATACTAAAGCAACTTCGATTAAGCCGAGGTTTATCTCAAGAGCAGCTAGCTCATATGTCGGGGCTAAATGTGCGGACTATTCAGCGAATTGAGGCTGGTGCTAACGCGAGTTTAGAGTCAAAAAAGTGCTTAGCCAGTGCCCTTGATGTCAGCATACAGACGTTAGAACTTGAGGAATTGGCGATGACGAATAGCATGCAAAATTGGCGCGCGCTACCCATTGTACTTAAAGTCTGGTTTGTATTTAACTTTTTACAGGTAAGGCCTAAGCGCTGCACAGCGAACAGAGTTGTTTATTTAAGTCATACAACTGGCTTTTTATTTTGCGGGGTAGGTTTAGTTCATGAGGCTGCATTAGTGGGTGGCTTGATGCTTTTAGGCACCGCTTATCTGTTTTCATTCCTTAAGTGGCAAGGTGATAAATATGACATTTGGCGCAACTAACAGCGATTTTATCTCTTAAGAAAAAGCAGTGTAATGTAGAGTAAAGAAGGCATTAATCACTGCGCATCTAGTTTAGATGCGCAGTGATTAATGACTAAAATGTATTGAAAAATTGCAACTGTGACGGATGTTTAAGGGCTTTTGGTCTAAGCGTTTGTACTTGCTGTAGGATGTCAGCGTGATCGTAACCAAGGCGTTTCATTAAAAGGCCAATCACGAGCCCAGTTCTACCAGAACCCCCTTTGCAATGTACTGCCACTGTACCTTTACTTTCAAGGATAGAAAAAACTTCTTCGATGTGGTTATTAAATGCATTAACAAAATCTTGATTAGGTTCATCATCATCAGGTAGTGGGAATTGCAACCATTTTACATCTTGCTCTTTGCACACTTGCGCTAAGCTCTGTGCATTATTTTTATGAAGCTCTCCGTCATACATCAGTGTAATAATTGCATCTGTTCCAGCGGCTTTAAGTTGAGCAACAGATTCGGTAACGGCGACATCTTTTGTACCTGGGCAAGGGGTGAAAATAAAGGTAGCACCACTATCCAGTGACAGCTTATCAAAAGGGTGAGTTTGCATAATTGCCTCTTAGTGTGTTTGTGGGTCAAACCAATGTTTGGTTTTATTGACGATTGTGACTAAAGACAACATCACAGGTACTTCTACCAGAACACCAACCACGGTAGCAAGTGCGGCACCTGAATGTAATCCAAATAATGATATGGCAACGGCCACTGCTAGCTCAAAAAAGTTTGATGTGCCAATAAGGCAAGCGGGAGCAGCGATGTTGTGCTTAAGCTTCAGTTTGAGTGCAGCGAAATAAGCAATGAAAAATATGCCATACGTTTGCAAGATCAAAGGAATTGCAATTAAAACAATATTCATTGGCTTAGAGATGATGGTATTGGCTTGAAAACCAAATAGAAGCACAACGGTTGCCAACAGACCTACTACAGAAAAAGGTTTTAATTTTGCCAGTAAGGTTTCTATGGCCGCCTCATTTTTTCCTGAAGCATTGAGTTTTTTGCGGGTATATATACCTGCCATTAAGGGGAGTAAAACGTATAACACCACAGATATAAATAACGTATCCCACGGAACATGAATATCTGATACGCCAAGTAGCAACCCAGCTATTGGCGCAAATGCAAAGATCATGATCACATCGTTTACAGACACCTGCACCAACGTATAATTTGCATCGCCTTTAGTCAGCTGAGACCAAACAAAAACCATGGCGGTACATGGGGCAACACCCAGCAGGATCATACCTGCAATATATTCTTGCGCTGTTTCTGGACTGACAAAATCTGCGAAGAGTCCTTCAAAAAATAACCAGCCTAATGCAGCCATGGTAAATGGTTTGACTAACCAATTTATGATGATAGTCAGGACGAGGCCCTGCGGGTTTTTACCGACTTCTTTGATGGTTGAGAAATCTATTTGTACCATCATGGGATAAATCATTATCCAGATAAAAATTGCGACCACAAGATTGACATTGGCATAAGTCAGGGTGGCAATGAATTCAAATAAAGGCGGATATACCATACCAAACCCAACACCGATGGCAATGCTGGCAGCAACCCAAACTGATAAATAACGCTCAAAAATACCCATAAAATAGCGCCTTATTTACACAAGTTTGCAAAACGAGTAGGGCGATCCCCCATGGTATTGAGCCTATTTAACTCTTGCTCGATAAAACTTGGTTCATTGATGACTGAAGAGGTGATAATGTGCTTCATCCATTCAGGCAATGTCGGGTTAAGCGAGTAAAAAACCCACTGATGGTATTTTCTATCAGATAAGATCCCAATTTTACGCAGCTGTGCGAGGTGACGAGATACTTTCGGCTGGCTTGACTCATCCAGTGCCGTCATTAGCTCACACACGCAAGCCTCTTTTTCTACTGCAATAATCAGCAAGGTTTTTAGACGTGTTTCATCAGCCAATGCTTTGTAAAATGCCGTTGGTTGGATTGTTGCAGGCTTTTGTGTCGTACTTTCAATCAACAGGGATTGTATTTTTTCATTGATTTCTTGCAGTGTTTTTTCAAAAGGGTTATCACATTGGCGAGATTTAGGCTCGGCAATATCCCAAGCAAGGCAGTTTACGCCATTGACCCGGCCTTCACATTCTTTTGTTGCGTTAGCACATAGGGTTATCACATAGTCGAAGTGCATCGCGGCGAATTCATCTATATGTTGTGATACTAACCCTTGGCTATTTAAGCCAAAATGATCAATGGCTTTAATCGTGCGAGGATCTGCGCCACTCGGGCTAGTGCCAGCACTGTACACATCGTACTGGCCTTTACTATGATGTTTAAGAAGCACTTCAGCCATAAGAGAACGTGCTGAGTTCTCGGTGCATAAAAATAAAACTTTCATATAAGCACACTCAAAGTTAGTACATAACGAATTTGTTATATACTAACTTTGTTATGTAATAGTCGCAAGGTCTTTGAATTAGAATTTATAGTAATCAATTGAAGTGTTAGATGACAATGTTGTGACTACTTTTCTTAGGAAGCCATTACTACGTTATTGAGAGTTTTTTCGAGTGGAAAACAGGGTTATATTATTTTATTTTTTTGTTGATGATATAGGCTATAATTAAAACTATAAATAATATTGATGTTTAAAGTAATTGCTTTTTTAATGCTTATATTTCCATTTTTATCTAATGCTACTGTCAGTTTAATTGGTCGGTTTATATCTTATAAAATAGAATTCGAGATTGTAAGGTTTTCTACTTTCGTCTATGGAGAAATTATTTTCCGAGGCTTTTGGTTTAAACCATAAAGCGATTATGCAGCTACAATGCTGTCGATAATGTTAACTGCGAAAGCAACAGGTGACCAAATTTACGCTCAGGGTCGTCCAGTTGCCGATAACCCGTAGGTTGGCAATATGGTTCTAACTGTCAGGTGATGAGTGTAATAGTAAAGTATAATTAATATAAGTATTGTTATAGTGTATTTAAAGGAGCTGGATTTTTAATTCAGTCTAGCTCCATTACTTTAGACGCTCTTTTTGCAAAAAGTACTATTTTAATTTAAATTAGCCACTAAATTTAAAATAATCACTGTATGCTCTCAAGAATATACAAGTAATTGCTAGTTGATAAACTTGAAGTCATCGAACGACATCACCAGCTCTTGGTCAGAAGTATCTATACCATGACCATAAATACCGGCTTTGAAGCTATGCCTTCCATTTGCTGCGCGAGTCGGTAATTGGTGAAATAGTTGTCCATTTTTAGAAAAGTGTGTCCAAGTTCCACCTTCTGGTTTTATTGCGGCAGAAAACTCCCCATTGTTTTCACTCCAAAGTACGTGAGAATAAGCAACATACCAGCGCCCGATTTCAATCGGGATGATGGTATCAGCAGACCAAGAAGCAATACTGTTTCCTTTATCATTGCATATCCCTGAGTAGTGAGTTTTATTGCTCGGTTTTGCGCAATGTACTTTATGTTGTAACGATATGGAAGGCTGCTCATTTGCTTTTGGGTATCTGGCAATAACAAAGCTCATCATGGGTGCGACAGGAAAAGCGGCATTAGATGGCGGACCATATTGCATTAAGGTGGAGTAGCAAATAGATCGAGAGTTGGGAGCTTTCATCCTACAGCCTTTATTCCAAATTTTGTCTACTTTAAAACGGAAGGTAATTTGTGTGCGTTGACCATCAATATTGAGGTAATCTGGATGCGTATCATACTGTTCTGGAGAATAGAATAACTCTGCTCTATGGCAATTTATACCGTAATTTAGACACTTTGATTCTTCAGCATGATGGCTATATATTTTTGCATACCAGTTGTTGGAAGCGGCGTCATATTCTCTCGTTACTAGCCCACCATAATTGTATATTGTGTTTGGATTGTAACCTGTTTCATAATCTTGTACCTTCCAAGGGCTATGCTGTATATTCGGTGATCTTACTTTGTCAAAAGGTAAGTCAAATCCACCATTTTTAAATGGAGTCTCGGACGCATAGCTCGACAGTGTTATTGTTGAGGCAGTAGCGGCCATCATAATCATTTTTTTCATATTCTAAATTCCTGTTTATAACTGGTTATCCATTGGTGATTAAGTTTTAATCGTAACAGCTGCTTGTAACGAGTCAATGGATAAATATGATTATCTTTATACCAAACTTAGGCGTTATTGTTACTTTAATTAGGGAAAAGTTTTATTAAGCTGAATAAACAGTATATTTACAACCATGAACGAATATCTATTTATCTCTTGTGGGAAGTCGTCATTAGAGCTACCAGATTATTTAAAACTATAATTTTAAAAGGGGTCTTTTAAGCAGGTTGTATATGAAGCATTTTTGCATTGAAAATGGCCTTTTTTCCTAAATAGTTGAACTTCTGACCTTTTGCGTGTTCAGATCAAAAAACAATAGCGCAGCCTAAGCCATCATGACAAAGAAAATTAAGAACTGGTCTGCCTATAACCGAGCGTTGATACAGCGTGGCAATATTGCTATTTGGCTCAGTGACGACGCTATTCACCAATGGCAAACCGCAGAAAAACACGGTGGGCGTGGCCGTTCAAATAAATATACTGACTTTGCAATTGAAACTTGCCTGACACTTCGGTCTGTCTTTAATTTGCCACTTCGAGCACTTGAAGGGTTCGTTAATTCACTCCTCAATTTAATGGATGCACCTATTCATTCCCCTGGTTACAGCTGTTTGTGCAAGCGAGGAAAGACACTAGATGTTCAATATCGAACCAAGCCAACCTCGCAGGGATTTATTGATATTGTTGTCGATAGCACCGGCCTAAAAGTTTATGGTAATGGCGAATGGCATACTCGAAAACACCGAGCCAGCAAGCGTCGAACTTGGCGTAAATTGCATTTAGCTATAGATGCTGCCAGTCATGACATTGTCAGTGCAGAGCTATCAATGGTGAATGTATCGGATGGTGAAGTTTTAGGTGATTTACTGCGGTCACTACGCCGAAATGTTGACAGAGTAACCGGTGATGGTGCTTATGATACGCGTGATTGCTATGATGAAATTGCGGCCAAAGGTGCCGTAGCTCGTATTCCCCCAAGGGAAAATGCCCAATATTGGGAGAAAGGCCATCCGAGAAACAGCGCCATAATATTAATGCATCAATTTGGTTTAAAACACTGGAAGGAAAAGTCTGGCTATCATGAGCGTTCGCTGGCTGAAACAGGCGTTTATCGTTTTAAACAGCTTACGGCTGACAAATTAACAAGCCGCACCTTCAACAGTCAACACACAAAAGTAATGATTAAAGCCAAGGTGATCAACTCGATGAACAAGGCTAGGTATGCTTGAATTCGGGGGTAAAAATGACAAGGCCGTTTTTGATGGATATTTTTGTTGATATGTTTTTTTTGGTGTTGGTTTTAGCTATTGAAAATAGGAGAGAGAAGCCAAGCAGTTTTACTTTTATTCATAGCTTTTTAGATGGTACAACTATTTTTAAAAGTTAGGTTTATTTCTTAATTACTATAACGTCAGTGCTTTTATACAAAGCTCCCCATAGCTATTCATTGCATGGGCTATAAAAGTTCAGTTTTAGTGAGAATATGTCAAAGATGCGAATAATTTGTTATATAGCTAATATTTATTGGTGTCATGCAGCTATGGAATTTTGAGTTATGTGGGTATTCTTAATAGGCCAGTTTAATGAAACATGAAATAAAAATTTTTGAGGCTATAGTCGAATTTATTTTAGGGTTCTCACTATTAATAAGTTTTATTTAGCTGATGAGCTATCTAGCTTTATAGAATTGAGAGAAGTACTTGGTTTCTGGGGGGGAGTCGTCTTTGTATTCAGTCCTTTTATAACTGCCCCTTTAGCTTATATTTTTTGGAAGCATAGAGTATCTAAAAGATATAACTTTTACTTTGCAGCTACTTGTATACAGGCATCGTTAGGCGTGTTTGTAATATGGGTATTAACTAATAGCCAAGTATGAATTTGGCATTCGTTTGGACCTGCTTTTAACGGTAGCTGCATTTATGATATTGGTCATATGTTATCTAATTGTCTTTACTGTATGAAATGACGTTGAGCAAACAATAAAGCAATTTGAAGAAGTAATTTACAAGGGCGTAGTATGTTAGAGAAACTTTTCCAAAGTTATTGTGTTAGAGCCGGTGTGAGTACGAAAATCTTTGGTATAAAAGTGATGCTTAAACGTTTGCTCTATTTTAAGAGTCCGCTGGTTGCAAAGCAGGATATGGCTTTTCTTGATTTGGTGCTTAGGTTTCCTGATGAACATAAAGGTTTCAGTGAGGGAGCGCAGGGTCACAGAAAGTGGTGGTTAGGTGCAAAGCCTTTGCCACCGTGTCGGTATGTCACAACCAAACCAAAATATGACGACTTATGTAGTTTCTTATTTGTAATGGGCGCACATCACTTAGATATTTTTGAGGCGTATATCCACTCTTCTTTCTCAAAAGATGTGCAGCGTTTATTTGTAGGTACTTCGAGTACAGAATATTCACCAAAAAACAGTGACGTTGATCCAATGGATTATTCTTTGGTGACAGAGGTTTTATCTAAAGGATGGTATCCGAGGTTAAAAGTACTGTGGTTAGGGTCCACTGAATTGCTTTTTAATGGCACTTGGTCCAATGGCTCAGTGGGAGATGTGACAAAGCTTCTGAAGAAAATGCCGAACTTGTCTAACTTAGAAATATCTGGATTTTTTAAGTTAAATGAACCAATAGAGCTAAACCACCTCACATGTTTAGATATTGAGGTTTTGCACGACCTTAAACGTAAGGCCTGCCTCGAGCCAAGCCTTGACTCTGTGCAGAATTTACTGAGTTCAAATTTCCCAAAGCTGAAAGAAGCGCAATATTTTTTACAATGTGATGGTGATTTGTCACGAAATCCGGGCTACGTATTTCCAGACGTATTTTTGGACAAATGCTCGCACCCCTCACTTCGTAAGTTATCATTGACAGGCTTATTTCAAAAAGGAGAAATAAAAAAGTTACAGCAAAGCCGCTTAGGTCAAAATCTTGAGACATTCTACCATGACGCCTTAGAAGCTTATATTTTAATGGTTCACATTGAGCGAGGGCGTGGTTTAACCTTTATAAAAGCAACAGCTTATACCCATACGGAACATGTTAATTTCACTGCGCAGGAGGTGTATGAATATCAAGTTGATCACATCGCAGGAGTCTGTCAAATAGAGCCAGTGTACCAAAGCGTTGTCAGCCTATTAAAAGCGTATGAGTTGTTTCCTGCACTTATTGTTGTCCGCGATGACACGTTTTTACTTGATAACAATGGTGACACACTTGGAAGCGGTATTTTTAACCAGTTATCACATAGGGATAATGCCCCTAATGTTTTAGAAATAATGAATACCATTGGAAAAGCAGAGCGCTCAAAAGTAAAAACGCATCAGTTAGGCTGCAAACAATGGTTATATACGAAGACCTCTGGGTATGAAGATGAATATGGGGACTTTGTATTTGATAAATGGTTGGAAAGTGGGGTCCTTGATACGATGCTGCAAGGGCAGCAATTTCAAGCCGATTTCCATTAAACTAAACTTATGGGTGATTACTGTTAAATATGGTTATTCATTTATCGGAATATTAGAGCGTCTATTAATTTATCGAGCCGTGGCTCATTCCTGTCTTAAAACGCTATTTATACAGTATCTGTTCACATAAACGTTCAGCAAACAAGTGTCCAGCATTTCAGCTGGACACTTTTTTGCTTGTTAATGTTTTACCCCTTAAACCTTAAAAAGAATAGTCTAAGCCAATATACGCGATACGAGGACTACCAGGCTGTATACGCTCTCGGTTATAGCGGATCTCAGCTTGTAGGGCATATGTTTTATCTGCGATATTAGCGACTCGAGCATGCACTTTAAGCGCGTCATTGACTTGATAGTTTGCTTTTAAATTTGCAATGGTATAACCACTATGTTCTCGAGAGTTTTCTGAGTCCATCCAATAGTCCCCGATGCTTTTTATTTCAGCAGTAATGTTTAACCCAGAAATGGTTTGGCTGTTGTAGTTTAAACGTAGGTTAGCCACATATTCCGGAGCCATGACTAGGCTATTACCAGACAGATCGACTTCTTTACTTTTTTTCGTTTTGTAGTCAATTCGCCCCTCATCTTGGATGTAATGATCAAACTTATGATTCGACTGGCTGTAAGCTAACGCAAGAGACCAAGCAGGTGAAAGGGTGTAAGTGGTGCCAAATTCAAATCCTTGATGTTGCACTTCAGCGGCATTAACGCGAAGACTTGAACCAAAGTCATCATATGCGGTGACAATGGCATCTTTCACATCCATCACGTAGTAAGCAAGTTCAACTGAAACCTTGTCAAAGTTAGCTTTATAGCCAATTTCATAGGTATCTGATACTTCTTCGTTTAATGAACTTAGCTGCGCGCTCGTTTCTTTCGTTTTTAAATGATACAGCTCAGAGAACGTGGGAATGCGTATTGCATTGGCGTAGCGTGTATAAATACTAGAATGTGTGTTTAATTGATAATTTAAACTGGCTTTTGGGCTCAGGTGCTCAAACGTATCATTGCGACTGGCGATAGAGCGATTACCAAACCCATCATTATCATAGACCGGAAGAGTATTACTGAACTCATATTTGTTATTGTCATAGCGTAAGCCAACAGCATAATTTAGGCGCTCTGTGATCTTACCTAAGTGCTGAATATAAGGCGAAATACCAACAAAGGTCGTTGCATCATCATAAAAAACATGGCCTTCAGGGTATGTCGCCGCAGCCCATCCTGTGGTTGTGCGTGTTGTTGGTTGATAGGAGTAGGCATCTCCCTCAGAGCGTTCCAGATCGATACCAATGGTGGTTTCAAAATCAGTAGTATGTCTGAAGTTAGTTAATGCAAGTAGACCAATTGAGTTCACACTAGATTCAATTTTAGGCATATTTGGCTGCCACGTAGCTATGTAGTCGTTGCTGCGGTAACGAAGGTAAGGGATCACTGAGGCATAAAAGTCATTGTCTTCGTAGATATATTCTGAGCTTAGCCTAACATAATCAGTTGTGCGGCGAGGGTCGATAGCTAGAACTTCTGTAGGCAGACCGGCTTGAGCTGGGTCTTGTAAAAATTCATCTTCTTCAAGTGCATCTAACATTTGTTGGTCTAGGGTAGATGAAATTAAACTTGTTTTGATACTTTGCTTATCATCTATTTGGAATTCATGTAGTACATTAAATTCCGACTTTTAACGCTACTATGTACTCGCCACCCATCATTATTTAGATGTGCAGCGCTCACTCTAACACCATTAGTATCAGATATGTTATGTGTTACGCTGCCGCTTAATCTCTGATAACCATGTTCACCCAATGTGATTGCAAGGTTGTCATTTTCGTTATTCACTGGCGCAGAAATGACATTGACGGTTGCGGCAACGGCTCCTGAACCATACAGGCTGGTTCCAGCACCTTTAACGACTTCTAAACGAGAGAGTGAGGAGTTTGTACTTGCCCACCAAAGCGCATTGTGATTATAAAAAGCTGCGGATTGTAGAGGCACGTTATCTTGAAGATAGAGAGTATAACCTCCAAAATTAATCGGCATACGTATCGCTGCATTATGACCTTGTCCACCGGATAGTTGATTCAGCAACACACCAGAGATGGTTTCGAGCGACTCGGACACATGCTGTGCGTTGTCGTTCCTTATGACTTCACTTGATACACTGCCGACACTGAGGGCTAAATCAGTATTTGCCTTTGCAGTTCTGCTGGCTGTTACGATGATTTTTTCAATGTCATCGCCTTGTTGCTGAGCGTATAGCATATCAGCTTGTAAAAGTGCGACGGCAATGAGGGAATAAGAAAAGCCAGATTTCATTATGCTTGTTCCTTAGTTATTTTCTAATAATTCGTTATTTTTTAAGTTACGTTGCTGTTTCGCTCGGCGCTGGCGAAGTGATCTTGAAACGTACATGTATGTACCTGTTGATGCAACAAATACGAGACCAAGGCAGATCAACGCAATGATGCTATCACGTATGCCTTTGCCAAGCGGGTTTAAAAAGTGATATTTGTGCAGGTAACCAAAATGCCAACTACGTGCTTTTTGCCAATTGTCATCGATGGCAGCAATGTAGCCTGTATGGATCTCGACACTGTAAAGTACCTCTGGTGAGTGCTCAAAGCTTATTTGTTGTACAGGAAGCCGCTTATTTACAAATCCATACGTTGGTCCAAATTTATCAATTTTCTGGTGATGATGAATTCGCCCAGAAATCCCTAGCCGGTCGAGCAGCACAGAACGTGCAACACTTGCGTTGTCGAATCGTGTTTCTTGTGATTGCCAGTATGAAAAGTGCATATTTTGTTTTTCAAATTGAACGACTTGGCTGACGACTTCACCGTTAATATTTAGTAATTGAAAATTATCACCATTGGCGCTGCGCATTGCGTTTACGGGGTCGTGATTTATATCACGAGTAAAAATGCTATTTGTTGGTAATAAGGCTCTAAACTCTTGTATGAAGAATTTATCAATTAAAATGTGGGAGCTACTGCTTGCAAAGCCAAGTAGGGATAAACTAAGAACTAACCCAGTACCTCTGTGCAATGACTTTGCAGACTTTCTTTTAGATTTAACCTTGGACCACAGCAGGCTGTATGCGACCAACCCAAACAAAGACACAATAAATAAAGCAGTGCTCACAAATAGCATTGGAATAAGCCTCCAGGGACTATGTCTATCCCCTGCAAATTGCCATGTATGTAATTGCTTAAACCAATACGATAGGGATTCTCTAAGTGGCGTATTATGTGTAGCTATGCGCTTTCCTAGTGTGTCAATGTATAAGTTGTTGCCATTATCAAGTTGCACGCGATAAACCGGTAAGATTCTATTTATTTCGGGATAAGCCGTACTAAATTGTGTAATGCGTTGTGTACTTTGAATATTTAGCCCGCTCCAATTTTGAGCTAGGTATTTAGCATATTCAATGTCAGTGAGACGAAGTTGAGTGTTATTGAGAGGAAGGTAGTGTACTTCCAAGTCATTGAGTAACTGCGCTTGTACCTGATAAAAATAGTGTTCTTTATATTTTATAAGACTTGCATGACTAAAGCTGACAATGCCATTTTGTGTCAGCGCCTCTTGGATATTTGTGTAACTTTGTAAATCATTTATATCTACAGCGACCGGATTATTTTTTATTATTGACGCTTTGGCAAAGTGTGACATTGCGGGATGAAGTAGCCCTGAAAGGGCCCATATAACCAAAGGAACTAGGCTACATAATGCAATTCTTTTATGCCATATCAGCAGGTGTTTGAGCATTTTATTGTTATCATATTAAGGATAATTCGAGGATTATATGTAATAAATTTGCAGCTGATAATGTGACAAATTGTCGCATGACTTTTCGAGTATTATCATTAGTGTTAAAACCTCATAAGTTGTAAGTAATTGTAAAGTAGCTATATACAGGTGACATTTCGATTGATACATTAAGGTGGACCAAATTGGGTACTAATTTTGAAGTACTAGTAACTTTTTGGGAAGCGCAATGAGTGCGCCCAATAAATAATAAAAAAGGAACTCTCATGTTTATCGTCACGCTTAATTATCTCGTTGGATTGTCTGAAGTCGAGAAGTATTTACCTCTGCACGTTGAATATTTAGAACAGTGCTATGACGATGGTATTTTTTTAATGTCTGGACCTACTGAGCCTAGAACTGGAGGCGTTATTTTAGCTAATTCACCTTCTAAAGAAGTACTTGAATTAACCTTAAATGAAGACCCATTTTTTAAAACGGGTATTGCTGAATATAAAATAACCGAGTTTGTACCAACAAAGTCAATGAAGGAGTTAAGCTATTTAATATAGTTCACTAACAGGAATTTAGTGTAATATTAAAACAGGGAGGTTCTTTTAATGCAGAATTTACTTTTAGATAAGTTGCACCAAATGTCTCAGGGAGTGGGGCACCTCAAGCGTCATGTTGATAAGCGTTTTATATTTCTAAAAGAGGCCGGAATAGGTCCATGGTTTATCTCATCGTCTAATAATTCAAGTATTAAAGAATATGATGAGAAACATTATTTTGTGATCCCATTTATGCAAGGCCAGTTTGGCGTTGCTTTGCACACCATAAGAAGCCTTCCTCCCTGCATACCTGAAATAAACACCTTACCAAAACGTCGAGTTTTTCACTTTGCCAATGAACATGCTGAAACTTTGTTATCGGAAATTTTGTCCCAGCAGGCAGAGTCTTTGGTAAGAGCTAAAAAAGCAGGCCAAGAAAGTCAGCTGGATAAATTAGCCAATGATATTGATGCGCTAGATACTAAATTAACTTATGGCATGTTTGTTGTTGGTGGGTTGTCAGCCATTTTAAATCCAGCTGTGGGGGCAGCAATAGCAGCAAAAGCTGCGCTACCCAGTATTACTGGGTTAGTGAATAGACATGGTATTCGCCCTCTCGCTGAAAAATACTCGCAAAACTCTATAGAAAAAGAGATTCAGTCCGCACAAGAGAAAGTCTTAAAGGAGTTCAGTGAAGGGGATACGATAAAGCTAGTTAACCCTATGCTATCACGGCTTGAAAAGGCATTGAAAACGTCTGAGCAAGAATATGACCCATTAATTGATGAAGCATTTTATGGCAGCAATTTAGGTGTATTGGAAAAAGAGCAGTGGGCACTTCTGACAGTTGAAGCATTGTCACATGTTTATCAAGAGGTCCTCGATTCTCCTCAGTTACATAGTCAAGCATGCCTTGGTGAAGAGGATATTCGGTGGTTAACATACTTGTTTGATGGCTATTTAACACCAGTTAAAAGTAGAGGGTAATAAATGCGTTTGTTTAATCAAAACACACTCATACATGGCATATTGTGTTTATTGCTCAGTTTTAGTGCCAGTGCAGATATTAAAATACAATCAAAATTAGAAAACGAGCAAGATTGGGAAAATAGAAATGCCGTTATGTTGCCTTCGGGAGATGTTGTTGATCTTAGAGTGGAAGCACCTGAAGGGGCACAGATTAAGTGGTTTCAAATTATTCCAGATACAAGCCAATACTACAAAAATGCGAATCACCCTTGGGAGCCACAACCCTATCAATGGTCCGGCTTTGGTAAAATACATTATCAGAAAAAGCATCTTGAGCAGTTTGATGATAAACAATATATAACGGTATCGCCCGCTTGGTTAAAGCACAATAACGTATTTAATTCACCTTATTATCAGAGTGATGCGGGGAGTTTTTGGTTTGAAGTTGAAGTGATTGATAAGGATGGGCGCAAATTAAAGAGTGTAGGGTTAGACAATAATGATCACCGAGGGCTGAATAAGCAGGTTTTAAGGGTCTCTTTTACGCAAGGTGACGGGTATCTAGGTATCTTAAGCAGCTTTTTTAACGTGCCAGCGATATTTGGCTCGGTTCCTTATCAGAGCCAACATTATTTGGGTGTTGATTGTGCGGATGTACTAATGGCGGCAAATGCAATCAGACGCAATGGCAAAGTATATGACCGAAATGTCGCTTGGTTGGTGACCAACTTGAGGCATAAGGCTAAGTTATTAGAGTTTAGCGGTGAAAGTACACGGTTGAGGTGGGGAAAAGATATCTCTCCAGGTGATTTTATTGCAGTTAGATACCGTAAAAATGGCCAATTTGCACACATAGGTGCATTGAACAAAGACAGTAATCGAAATGGTGTTTTAGATGGTGAAGATTCCGTCATGCATGCTGGACCAAATGCTTTGAGCTACGCGACGCTTCAAGAAGCTGGCTTTTTAGGGGAGGTTGTCATGCTCGAGAATCAAAATTAGTGACTAATGTGGTATTAACGCCGTTAATTTAAATATTAAATTGAATTCAAAATGATTAGAGAAGCAAGATCACAAGATGCGCAATGTCTAACTGCATTGGCTCTGCAGGTTTGGTTAACAACCTACACAACAGATGGTATGCGAGATGAGTATGCTGCTTTTGCATTGGCGACGTTTACGCCAGATTACTTTAAGAAAATCATAAATAATCAAGACAACAAACTATTGGTTTACGAACGTGATAGTGCGGTTTTGGGGTTTTTGTTGATTAACTTCACCTCGCATCATCAAGGCCAAGATAACGGGTTTGAAGTTGAAAAATTGTATGTTCACAGTGGATTTCAAGGGCAGGGTATTGGTAGACAATTACTAGACGAGCTGTCAAAGCGTTATGGGGATAGATACTGGCTATATACTTGGGTTGAAAATGATTCAAACGTGTTTTATCAACGATTAGGGTTTGAAAAAATTGACGAGATAAGTTTTCAATTTGCAGGTCATGATATTCACAACAACGTGTACCGCAGTCCAACTAACTAGTTATGAACTTGCGTTTATTAGGCGAATCCAATCAGTTCAAACACCACCAAAACAATGGGCATTTTAATAAAATCGTATGACCATTACGGATGTTATGCTGATTGCTCTAACAGTTTTGCTATCACTTCTCTGGCTTGGTCGAATTCAAAATCCTCAATGAGCTCAATTAGCTGTGCAGATGTTGATTCATCAATTTTATGATGCCCTTTAAGCTCATGCACTTTTTCAATTGACTGAGTGTCACAACTGAGCAGTAGTTCCTCTAATTCAAGGAAATCATCTCGTGTAATGGTCAGGCTTACCACGTTTGACGAGGGCGGCGGTGGAGCTTCTTCATGATGTAACTCACCTAATTGTTTGTGTAAACCTCTCAAGTAGTCTGTCAGTATTTCGACGGATTGGGGGTCCACTTTTTTCTGATTGGCAATCGCATGCTCAATGTCAGATGCTTGTTTTGATAGGTTGTCGATACATAAGTTTGCGCTGGCGCCTTTTAATGAATGTGCGATTCGCTCAGCATGTTCTAAATCGCCGATGACGAGTGCTTGATTTAGGTTGATAGTTTCTTCAATCTGATTTCTGGCAAACTTTTTAATGATACTCCAAAACGCTTTTTCATTGCCGCCTAAGCGCTTTATTGCACGCTGAATGTCAACACCTTCAAGCTCAGTTTCTTTTTTAGCGTTTGTGTCTTTGACTTCACAAGGGGGATTCACTGCAATAGGAGGTGGTTGTTCAGTTGGGCTCGATGTTTTATACAAATGGCTGTGGAGGGTTTGGGCCATTTGATTAAAGTTGATGGGTTTACCAATATGCCCATTCATGCCAGCGGCTTCACATTTTTGTAAATCTTCCTTCATTACATTTGCCGTCATGGCGACAATAGGAAGTGCGTTATACTGACTTAGTTCACGTATATTTTTAGTTGCTGTATAGCCATCCATGACAGGCATTTGAATATCCATTAGGACGATGTCAAAAGCATGTTTTTGTACCATTTCGACAGCAATTTGGCCGTTATCCGCGATAGTCACATTGAGGTTCAAGGAGCTCAACATTTCGTTCGCAATTTCTTGATTGGTGCTATTGTCTTCAACTAGCAGCACTTTTTGTTGCTCAAAAGTTGGTGTAATTTGATTAACCTGCTCCGAGCTGCTCAAGCTATTTGATTGTTCTGAGAGGTTGAATGACTCCATGATCGCGTCAAGAAGTACTGATGCATTGACGGGCTTCAATATAATGGCATCGATTAAATCATGAATTTCAGAGTTCATACCAATATCAGTGCCATAGGCAGTTACAAGGATGTATTTGGGTTCTTTTTGTAGCTCTAGGGAGCGAATATGCAAAATAGCATCTATGCCGCTCATATTCGGCATTTTCCAGTCCATAAAAATGATGTCAAACTCGCTGCCTTGTACCAGTTCGATGGCGCCAGAACCACTGGCGGCGCAGGTCACTTGGAACTTCATTGCTTTGAGTAAGTTTGTCAAAATAGCACGAGCGCTTTCATTATCGTCAACTACTAATGCATGCTTGCCGGCGAGTTGGCTGTCAGGGCAAATTACATTGGTCAACTTCGCGGATTGCAGGCCACAGCGTACAGTGAAAAAGAATTCCGAGCCTTGACCTTTTTCGCTATTTACGCCTATTTCTCCGCCCATTAGCTCAACTAACTTTTTAGAGATACTTAAGCCTAAACCAGTTCCACCATATTTTCGGGTGATTGAGCCGTCGGCTTGCGAAAACGCTTTAAACAACTTGTTCTGTTGCTCCCGGGACATGCCTATCCCAGTATCTTTGACGGTAAATTTTAACGTTGTTTGATCATTCTCTTGGGCGACAGCGCTGACCGAGATGGTGATCTCCCCTTGCTCAGTAAATTTAATTGCATTACCGCATAAGTTAATAAGGATCTGGCCGAGTCTAAGCGGATCCCCGACCAGACTAATAGGGACGTCTGGGGCAATATCCAATAACATTTCCAAGCCTTTTTCTTGCATTCGAATGACATTGATATTGACCACATTATCCATGACTTCTTGAAGTGAGAAATCAATATTTTCTACTTCAAGCTTGCCGGATTCGATTTTTGAAAAATCTAAAATATCGTTAATAATGCCAAGCAAGCTCTTAGCTGCTTGATCAATTTTGTTGATATAGCCAGATTGTTGGCTAGTGAGCTCTGTCCTTAAAGCTAAGTGACTCATGCCAATAATAGCATTCATAGGAGTGCGAATTTCATGGCTCATGTTTGCCAAAAACTCGCCTTTGGCTGTACTCATTTCGTCGGCTTTATCTTTCGCCAATCTGAGTTCTAGTTCCATTTGCTTGCGTTCAGTCACATCAAGCAATAAACCAACAACGCCAGCTAGCTGGTTTTCTGCATTGGTAAATACAGCTTCATAGACAATAAAATTACGGGGCTCACCTTCGGAGTTTTCAATTTTTATTTCATAGTGTTGGTTAGACTTGCCATCAATAAGGTCTTGGTGAGATTGCTCGAACACTTGCGCAATTTCATAATTAAAAATATCTTCAGCCGTGGCATCGAGTACATCGGCATCAAATGTACCGAAGTATTGGTGAAACACACTGTTTACGCCCAAATAATTACCTGAACTATTTTTGTAATACATGGGACTGGGTATGGCATCGAGAATTTTTTTATTCAGCTCTAGTTGCTCGACGATGCGTTTTTCTGCTTTTGACTGTAAATCAATATTTTGTGTTAACTGCAAACTGACTGCTAAGTCATTTATCACCGATTTTATCCACTTGTAATCTTGATCGGTGAGCTCTACGAGACTACCCAGCTCAAGTAAGCCAATGCTGTCGTTACTTACTACTAAAGGAAAGTAATAGAGCTCGCTGATTGAGAGCTTTTCGCCATTGAGTTCAATTGCATATTGCTCTTTCTCAAACTTCATGGAATAGGGTTTTTGCGTACTCAAAACATGAAAATGGATAGAGTCGTAGTTACTGTAAGTTCTCGCGCAGTTACTGCTGTAGCCTGTGCCTGCAACGCGTGTCAGGACTTTTTGCTCTTCAAAAACATATAAACCGAGTAGGGGGACGGATAAACGCTGTTCTAAAAACTGGAGCAATTCTTCACCTAACTCGTTTGGATTTTTCTTTCCGCGAAGGGCCAAGCCAAAATCCTTCATGATGGTGTTGAATTCGAGCTGCTCGGACAAGTCGTTGAGTAATTTATTCATTGATTTAGATAAATCGGAAAGATCACCTTTGACGGTCTCATCCAATGTGAAATTGTAATTACCCTGCTCAACATTGCTGACCACTTGCTTTTGGATTGACGCAACGGGGTTGATGTATAGCTTCCAAAGTAGGTAAAAAGATAAGGCAATATTGATAAGCAAAATAAGGTTAAAGACATTCCTCAGCATATATGCAGTATTGAGACTATTTTGATGATTTTCTAACTCGGCATTTAATCTGGATGTGATGGCTCTATGTGCCTCACCAATGGCCGACATAATCTTAGACTTTTCTACTAAGTAATTGTCACTAAATAGAATCTTTTGAGCGCTGATCAAATCTGGGTCTGAGTCTTTAACCCAGTTACCATAAGTGTCTTTGTGTATGCCTTCAATTGCATTGAATGCACGGCGTTCTAAACTGACCAGTGAATTAGAGGTTGAAAGCGCATTTTGCATTTGCAGTAATTCAAAGTCTTGTGCGCCGAGTTGTTGAAAACGCTCTATGATATTGTGGGCATCATTTACTCTTACAAACTCAGGAATGCTTGAATGAGGCGCAGCTAGACTATCCCAATAATCATAGGTATTTGCGTTTTCTGCATGGACTTTTCCATCGCGCACTAACAGCGTGTAACTAAATAGCTTTTGCCATTTTTCGTTGCCGGTGACGGCGTAAGCTCTGGCAAAGTTTGTGAGATTGTCTGAGCTGAGCTTTAATTCATGAGATAACTCGGTAAGCTTAAACAGCTGTGTTTGCTTGTCAGATAGCGCATTAACCTCGGTGCGCACATAATGAGACATCAACCCGATCCCAATACTGACCAACAGCATTATTGAGAAGGTGATAAAGAAGCTGACTCGTAAACTTTTCATCTAATCCAGTCCGTGCTTGGCGTTTCAGTAATAATAGACCTATATTTTTTGTGTGGTGAACAATTGTGCAACAAAACATATAGAAGAAACTATGGATCAGCTCAAAACGGTGTTAGTAGTGGACGACGTGAAGGAAAACCTCGCTTTCATGACTGAAATTATTAAAGACAAGTATCGTGTTTTGGCAGTAAAAAGCGGTGAAGCTGCGATTTCAGTGGTTGAGAAAAACCATGTTGATATTATTCTGCTTGACGTAGTGATGCCAGAAATGAATGGGTATGAGGTAATCAAGTACCTGAAATCTCATGAAGTGCATCAAGAAATCCCGGTCATTTTCCTGACTGCCAAAACCAGTGTAGAAGATGAAGAGAAAGGCTTTTTGCTCGGTGCGTGTGATTACATTAACAAGCCCATCAGTCCTCCTATCTTATTAGCTCGACTCAATACCCATTTATTAAATAAAGAATCCAAAGATATTTTAAAGAACAAAAATGATTATTTGGAAGAAGAAGTACAAAAGCGTACTGAGCAAATGTCACGTTTGCAGGACGTGACGATACAGGCCATGGCAAGCTTGGCAGAAACACGGGATCAGGAAACCGGTAATCATATTCGTCGTACACAACTCTACGTGAAACTACTAGCAACGATTTTATGTGAGAAAGATAAATACAAAGAAATCTTAACACCGGAAGTAATCAATAATTTTTACAAATCAGCGCCATTACATGACATCGGCAAGGTGGGGATCCCGGATAATGTTTTGTTAAAGCCCGGAAAACTGACCGCTGATGAATTTGAAATAATGAAAAGCCATACCGTGTATGGCCGTAATGCCATTGAAACAGCCGAGTCGGCGTTAGGACAAACGGATAGCTTTTTACAAACAGCAAAAGAGATTTCTCACTATCATCATGAGAAGTGGGATGGTTCAGGTTATCCGCAAGGGCTAAAAGGGGAAGAGATCCCACTCAGCGCACGTATGATGGCCATAGCTGATGTGTATGATGCGTTGATAAGTCGACGGGTTTATAAAGACGCGATGGAGCATGACAAGGCCATTGCAATTATGCGAGAAGGGCGAGCGAGTCATTTTGATCCAGAATTGCTAGATGAGTTTTTGGCAAAAGAAAATTTGTTTTTTGATATTTCTCAGCAGTATCGAGATTAGTTTTTGGGGGGCGTATGTCGTACTCAATTTTGTTAATCGATGATGATGAAGTAAACCATGACATTGCAAAAACAATGCTAGGTGAATCCCATGAATATTTTTCGGCTTATAACGGAGAAGAGGCATTAGCCTTATTTGGTGAGCGAAAATATGATGCGATTTTATTGGATGTGGTGATGCCGGGCATGAATGGCTATGAAGTATGTAAGGTCATTAGGCAGGCGCCTCAAAACGCAAAAACGCCCGTGTTGTTCGTGTCTTCCAAAGATGACATTGAAGATAAATTAGAAGGGTTTAAAGCGGGTGGCGATGATTACATTACCAAGCCATTCGATGTAGAAGAGTTGAGTTTTCGTATCGACCGCCTAGTTAAATACAGCTGTGAGATAGACACTTTAAAAGTGAGCTGTGAAGCGGCTGAAGAAGTCACCATGACAGCCATTACGAGCTGTAGTGAGCTTGGCTTGTGTTTGGAGTTTATAGAGAATTCTTATCAATGTAACACACTTTCGGACTTATCGAATGCGATGTTGGCAACGTGTCAAAACCTACACTTACACGCGTCTGTTCAGCTTGGGTTATTAGGTGAGTTTCGCGATTTTAGCAATTGTGGTGCGATTAACCCACTAGAGAGTGAATTACTTCGAAAAGGCAGAGATAGCAAGACTGTTATTAATATTGAAAAGCGTAGTTTTTTTAATAGTGCCTATTGTTCGCTGTTAATCAAAAACATGCCGATTGATGATGAGGAAAAATACGGGCGATTTAATGATATTTTAGCTTTAGTTGTCAGGGGGGCTGATGCCAGACTAAAAAGTTTAGAAACTAACATTAAAGCAATACAAGCAAAAAACAAAGGGCTGAGAGAGTTAAGTCAGGTAGCAAGCAGGGACTTAGAAGACATTGAGCAAGTGTTTAAAAACTACCACAATGCATGCCAAGAGCTAGTAGAGCGGCTTATCTTTGATGTAGAAGATTCCATGATGTCGTTTGGTGTGAGTGATGCGCAAGAGCAGACTATTAGAGAAACACTAGACAGTGCCAAAGACGACCTGCAACAAATTCAAGAGCACTCTGAGGATATGTCAGCTACGTTCAACGACTTTTTTATTAATCTCGATAAACTAATTGATTAATTAACATTAACTATCCACAGTTTTTATTGCTTGTAAATTAAGTTTTGGATTATTTGTTGTAAAGAAAATAGCCGTCTGATATTTTATTTTTATATTTACTTTTGTCTCTGACTTTTAGCCTTGTTTATTTTTTCGTGAAGCGGGAGTGTTTAAATCTATTAAAGTGAGCTTATGAAAATGGTTAAATTCAACTTTAATAAACATATAGGTTAATGTAGCTTTAGTGAGCGCATAATTGTACAGCTAAGACATTTAAAACTTGATAACTAAAGGAAGTAGTTGGTATGTGCACGAAGATGAAGTCATTAGAAGCGCAATCATTCTTTGAATATCATATAACCCTATTTGCCATCTTTATTCTTTTTGCGATTATTATAATTCCAGCTTGTAGGTTGGTTTTAAATTGCAATTTAGAGAAGAGGAATGTTTTTTCACTGGTTTCTAAGTTTACATCCAGGCATGTTGCTAAGAGTAAACTAGAGATGAGCTTACTGTTTATTGCATTGTGTTATTTAATTTATTCTTTTATTTTGTTTTTTATGGAATTTTGTTTCCTGCCTGAATCTTGATATTAATACGCATAGTTAAAGTGTTTATACGCTTATATTAATGAAGGCCGACTCTTACCTGAACTTGAGAGGCTTGGTAGATTTAATCGCCTAAATGTCTTTCATTGTTTTGGCTTGGCGCCTTTGTTGTGCTCTTATTTTACACCTGCTCAGAATTTGCCGCTTTTCCTCTTCACTTTTTCCGGCCCAACCAACAATCTCATCAATGCTTCTTAAGCACCCGATACAAATGTCTTGGCTATCTAAGCAACAGTTGCGAATGCAAGGTGAGGGGGATGGTTCTTTTGATTCTGACGTTTTATTGGTCATATGATACTGCTATAACGGATGCTAACGTTATTAGTATGACGCTTTTTTGAGTCTCATAAAAGTCAGTAATGTAACTTTGTAAATTTGAACGATAGCTTTGTCTCAATTTCACGCTGTTTTGTCGAGTTCTACATTTTTTTGGGGAACTATGAAAGAAATTACAAGTCTTCATACTTTGTGTACATAGTCAATGAACAAAAGCTTAGTACATAAGTCATAAATAATTACTCTGCAAAGAAAAATAAACGCAAGGAGTTGGCCACACAACATGGCAAGTGTTCAATCACAAGATTTTAATAATGTACCTAACCAGTCTTGTGCTAAGCAACGTGCAAGGGCAGTAAAGAGGCGCTGGATATTAACTGGGTCAACCAGCGCAGTACTAAAGCAGTTAACGATACCTATGCTCTTCGCTATTTTAGCGTTGTTTAGTGCAGACTTAATTGAGTTATATTTTGCATCTCGATTGGGCGTGGAAGAGCTAACTGCGATGAGTTATACACTTCCTATTCAGGCGACTTTGTTTGCTTTTGCAATCGGGCTTGGCATCGTTGTTGCGACGCGTTTAACACAGGCACGTCAAGTTGAGGAGCTTGCTGCGGTGAGCTTGATATTTACCGTACTTGTTGGTGCCATATTGGCGTTGTGTATTTGGCTGAACTTGTTGCCAATATTGAATCTACTCGGCTTTTCAGATTTTGCTCAACGAGATGAAGTGTGGGTGCCTCTTAAAAGCTACATGCAGTATCGTTTGAGTGCCGTGGTGTTCTTTTTCCTTGTTATGGTCATTTTTGGGGTTTTACGGGCGTTCGGTAATATGCGCGCTGCAGCGCAGCTGTTGATTCTATTTTCATCGATTCAAGTTGCTGTAAGTGCAGCGCTGTTCTCTCCTTGGGCTACATCTAATATGGCGTTAACTGGCTTAGAAAAGCTGGGGGTAGCTCATTTGGTCGCAGCTGTGATTGGTTGCATCTGGGCTTTATATCTTTTGGTCGTCAGAGAAAATATTTCAATTAAAGTTAGTTTACTATCGGTACAAAGCCGTCAAGGGTTTCGCTGTTTAACGCGCCTGTTAGTCCCTATCGCGTCAATGCAATTACTGACGCCTATTGCACAATCTGTATTGATGGCGATTGTCGCTTCACAAGGCAGTGATGCGGTTGCAGCATATGGTGTTGTGATGCGTCTTGAGCCTCTGGCATTGCTATTGCCTATGGTACTCACGACTTCTTTACCTATTTTTGTTGGTCAAAATTGGGAGGCGAAAAAGTCGTTACGAGTTAGGCGTGGCATTAAGTTATCTGTTCTTGCCTGTATTTTGTGGCAGGTTGTTGTCTCTGTAATACTTTTTAGTGCAGCAGATTTATTGGGTGTGGGGTTCTGTAAACAAACATTTGTCAGTAGCTCAATCGAACTGGCTCTGACAGTTTTGCCTATATCTTACGTTACATTGGCGGCTGCCATGTTGTATGTCAGTTGTTGCAATGCCACAGGTCGAAGTCTGGCGGCACTTAATGTCAGCATTATTAGGTTATTTGGTTTGTCGATCCCGTTTGCATTTTTAGGGGCATATATGGCCGGTTTTACTGGGATTGTATGGGGTCTAGCACTTGCTAATGTTGTATTAGGCTTAGGGTTGTTGGTTTATTGTGTATCTCAGCGTGAGCAATTAAACCTCTCAAAGGGCAGTGCTATCAGTTAACCTAGATGTGTTTTGTATTTATTGTTCAGTTATTCGTCATAGCATCGAAGAATAATAAAAGGTATAAATATGAAACAAACAAACTTTTTACTGGGGAGTATTGCATCGGTTATCTTGTTGAGCGGCTGTAATTCAGATCCTAATGTATTATTAGGTTACAGTGCTAATCAGCTATGCTCTAGACACTTTATCTCCGAGGAGCCAATTGAATTTATTAAGCAGCGCGTTATCCCCGAGGCACTTGGGGCGGTGCAGGGCGAGTTGCAACTTGATATTGATAGCACGGCTAAACAAGTATCTCTGTCGACTCAAATAGATGGGTCGACATTAACTCGCACATCTGTCTTTCGTGAAGGCTTAGGTTGTACTTTGCTTCATGACTTATCACCTGCACAGCTGCATGCACAAACAGCGGATCTCGATTTTCCAGCGCCATCACCCAGTACACCAATTAATAGAGCGCTTCGTCCTGATCTTTCATTAGACGCTTTTTTCGCAACTAATCATAAAGACTACTCTTGGAGTGATAACACCTTTGCGGTCGCTGTTATGCATAAAGGTCAGCTGGTTGCACAGCAGTATGATGAGTTTCATAACGGCGGGTCACGGATGCTAAGTTGGTCTATGGCTAAGACCTTAACTGGGTTAATAACAGGGCTATTGGTCGACCAAGGAAAGCTAACCTTGGAGCAGTCACAGCGTTTTGGTGAGCACGTTATGACAGTGAAAAACCTCATGAATATGAGTTCTGGCGTCAAATGGGCTGAAACACCGGATATTCATGGATATGAAGACTTAGCGCCTATGTGGTATCACACTGGGGATTCGGTTAATTACGTCACGCAATTGCCAAAAGCCTATCAACCTGGGAGTCAATTTGAATATGCCACGGGCACAACTCAGCTATTAAGCCGCGCATTGATGGATGCATCAGGTGGTGATATTCAGTCACTTAATAATTTATATCAAAAACATTTTTTCGCACCATTAGGTATTAATAATGCAATCGCAGAGTTTGATGAAGCAGGTAACCTCAGAGGCGGTGCGAGAATGTTTCTAAGTGTCCATGACTGGCTCAAAGTAGGTCAATTGTTTATCAATAATGGCCGTTGGCAGGGGGAACAAGTTGTCTCTGAAGCTTGGCTAAAAGAGGTGATGATGAGCAATGGCGTTGATAAACATTATGGTGGTCAATTGTGGCTCAACGATATGAGTTTTTGGTTGCCTAAATTACCAAAAGATACGGTGTCACTGCGAGGACATCGCGGTCAGTACGTTGTGATCATTCCATCAAAACAATTGGTTGTGGTGCGTTTTGGTGCTTATGGCGCGGTTGTAAATCAACATATTGGCCTGGCAAATAAACGTTTGTTCAAGTCAGTACTGAATGTGATTGAACAGTTAGAAAAATAAAGGCGGACAGTATTGAATTGTCCGCCAGTATTAAACTGAACCTAGTTTAAATCAATGCTCAGTGCACAGTGGTCACTGAGCATTTCTTTTGGCTTCATATTATCAAAGTAGTGGAACTTCACACTGCCTTGCACATACTTTTGCTTCAATGTGTTTGATACCAAAATGTGGTCGATTGGTGCAGGGTAGTATGGGTGACACCCAGTTAGCATTTGGTTGGCATTGAAGAAGGTTGCTTTAGACAAGTCGTTTGGCGCCTTGTCTGCAAGCCCATTAGGGTAGTATAGGTCACGACTCACGCGGTTATATGGTGCGGTCAACCTGTGGTTAAAATCTCCAAGCACGATGAAGTTCGCTTGTTCAGCACTTTTTGTTTCAACCCAGTTATCCAGTAATGGCACTTGCTTGGCCAATAATTTACATGACTTTTTGTCAGAACGACGATAGTCATCTACGAAGCAGCCACTTTTCAAATGTACATTCAGTAAGTCAATTGTTTTACCTTGGTAGCCAATTTGGACTTCTAAGCCGCTTCTTAAACCCATTTGTATGTCAGAAAATTGCTTATGATGAACGACTTTTTCAACATTTAGAGGCTTTTTCACAGCAAAAGCAACTTTTTGTTGTGTTGACGTCAATCCATTGCCACGACATGTGTAGCTTGGGCTGTCTTTTCTGTCAGATAAAATGAGCTGCCACTGCGACTGGTCAAAAACAGTCTCTAGTGCTTGGATAGAGCCCACTTCTTGAAAAGCGATAACATCCGCATCAAGTGATTTTGCATAGTGTTGTAAAGCGGTGATCTCTTGCTCAGTTCTTGGTTTACAGCCTTTGCTGTTATCAGCAGCAAGGTGCTCAATATTCCAAGTGACGACACGCAGTCCTGTATCTAGTTTTTCGTTTGGGTTTGTTGCGTTACAGGCACTGGTAAGTAGCGCACATAGTGCAAGTGCACTGACTTTGAAAGTATGGTTCATAATTCTAATAACTTGAATATTTCTAATAGCGATATAGTGTATCAAAAATATTGCAAATAGATTATATAAATATTTTTATTCATCGCGAATAAAGGGGCATTTAACTCAGTGGCGAGTATATGGCGTGACGCGCTGCAATACTTGCTAAGTATTGCAGCTAAAAAGACTATTTATCAGCGGGCTCATGCCAGTGTTTACACTTACTGGTTTTGCCGATCCCCGGGTTAAATGAGTTAGTTGGATCGAGCTTTTTATAAAAAGACTTTAATGCATCTTTGGCGAAATATTCGTGTCCCACGTTATGCTCCGCTGGATATTCAGCCCCCCGTTTATCGAATGTTTCTAAGATTTTATTTTTGACAGCTTTTGCATCCACACCTGGCTTCATGATGTAGTTTTGATGCATAACATGGCAGAAAAGATGGCCATAATAGAGTTTTACAGCAATTTGCTCATCAATTTCAGGAGGTAATTGCTCAAACCAATCTTGTTCGTTACGAGGGAAGGCAACATCAATGGTCATGATTGCGCCCATCTCTTTGCTGTTCATGGTCTGCATTCGGCCAATCGCGCCACCGGCGACAAAGCGGTGTAATATGGCTTTTTCACCTTCGTCTTCGGTACACTCAAAGTAACTCCCTTCATTGGTTTTGAAAAACTCATCAAAGTAAGCTTTGGCTTCAGCAACACCAGCGTTACTCATTTCCACAATCCAGTGGTGCTCATAACGGTCACGATATTCATCCATGCGCTTTGGCAAGTGATTTGGCCACAGGCAACTTAAATATTGCATGATGCGATCTGAAAACTTATTGGGTAAAAACTTAAAGTTATCAGCAATGCGATCCACGGTACGTTTGATCCCAAACATTTTTGGAATGTATTTAGAACCGAGTTTGTCGATTACCAAAAAGGTATCTTTACCGTATTTTTTAGAGGCGTCATAACAGTCTCTATGTAGGTATTCCCCTGATACCGGTAAGTTGTCAAACTTAGATAAAATGTCACGGCGTATTTGCGCTAAAACGGCAGGGTCATTCGTGCCCACATAAAATACTTGATGCTTATCAGGAACAGGGTAAGTGTCTAATCTCACTGCAAAAACGGCAAGTTTACCAGCGCAGCCTGAAGATTCATAAAGACGGCGCCCATCATTATTGAATCTTGAAGGGGTATCGGCATCAACATCTCTTACACGCTCATGGTATTCATCATCGGATGCGCGCAGCTCTGGGAATTGCACATCGGCATCTGTGTAATTTTGTTCTTGCAAATTAGTCAGGATTTCCTCGGGGGTATTCCCAAGGTTTATACCGAGATTATTAACCAGTGATAAGTTTCCTTGGTCATCTATTTGTGCAAATAAAGATAACTCAGTATATGCGGGGCCTCTTTGCACTAATGCGCCACCTGAGTTGTTACAAATCCCGCCAACAATGGATGCGCCAATGCATGATGAACCGATCACAGAATGCGGTTCACGACCATGTGGTGCCAACGTGTCTTCTAGACCAAATAACGTGCTACCTGCTAGGCCAACAATTTGTTTGGCATTGTCGATAAGCTGAATGCTATCAATGCGCATAGTGCTGATGATGACAATAGGACGATCATAATCTTTGCCATCTGGTGTAGAGCCGCCAGTCAGACCCGTATTGGCGGCCTGCATGATGACAATAACATCTGCGGCAACACAGGCTTTAAGTGCTTGCCAAATTTCCAATAAAGTAGCGGGTCTTATTACTACTAATGCGTCGCCTGAACCAAAACGAAATCCTTTGGTGTATGGCTGCTTTTTAGTGTTATCGGTTAGTACAGAGCTGTTACCAACGATAGACTTGAGTTCTTGTATAAGGGCGGTATTTGAAGCGTTATTGGTCATGCTGTTCTCGGAAATTGATCTACATTTGCATTCTTGACGAGGGATTGGGGACTAGTATACAGCAAGGTTAAGAAGGAGTGAAACCAATGATTTGCATGTTAATAAGTCCCTTTTAAAGGAAATATTACGGTAGATGAAGAAATTTAACGGCACAACAGTGCGAGGGTTCTACAATAATATCTAAGTCGCGAAATTCTAAAATAAGAGAATTTAATATGCTAATCAAGGACTGGCTGAATGTATTAACGGGGTCTACCCTAATCATAGCTTCTTTTATACTGACTGGATGTGAGGGCAATCAGAACTCGAAAAGCACTGGGAGCGAAGTACAGAGTTTGCCAAAGTCCAGTATATCGAATGGCATTTACAATGTGATGCATGATGAGCAAAAATTCGTAATGGGCGCGTGTGTCGAATTGGGGTATCCGTTGTCTATTTCAAAATCCCAAGCGTCTGCACAAGTGCAGTCTGCCTGTTCTCGTAATCTTACCCATAAATTCGAAGCTGATACTAAAAAGTCGGACACCAAGCTTAAATGGCGGGTTCGTGTTCAAGGTGTTGAGCTCCAGTGTGAATGCGCGGGCTACGCCACGCAGGCTGGCCGTAATTGAGTTTAAATCAAGTTGTATCTCGGGGCATATGCCAAACGAATTTAATCCATATTTTGTGATCTTGGGGTAACAATTCATTCCCTCGAATTTCTGTTATAAAAGTGAGGCGATGACCTCTAGTTTTCGAATTTTGCTAGCAATCGAATAACACATCCAGTGCATAGATTTGAGTTTTTTTGTGCTCTGACATCGCCACTGATACCATTTTTTTCGCAACTTGTTGCCCAGAGATTGGACGGTATTTTTTCAGCCAAGGCAATTTACAGATAGTCGGTAATAAATAATTTCCGAGGGTTTCCGCGATGCGTGTATCTGATCTCTGACCAACCAGTAATGAAGGTTGGAAGATGTTGACCGTGTCAAAGTGCAGCTGTTTCACATGTTGCTCCAGTTCACCTTTCATTTGCAGGTATGGGCTGCGGCTATTAGCATTGGCGCCACTGGAAGAAACCAAAAAATAATGCTTGATCTGGTTTTGGGCAGCAAGTTGAGCAACTTGAAGCTGATAGTCTAAGTCGACGGTTCTTTGCTTTGCAATCGTGCCTGCTTGTTTTTTGGTGGTGCCCAAACAAGAGAACAGCATATCACCTCGAAATATATGGGCGAATTGACTCAGGTTATCAAAGTCCACTACTTGGTTTGTGATCTTAGGCGATGGATAATCAACAGGTCGCCGCGTAACAGCAGTAACCTGACTCACTGAGGGATGTTCTGCAAGTTGTTGCACAAGGTTTTTACCAATAAGACCTGTCGCGCCGAGGACAATTGCTGTTTTCATTGTTTATTTAGACTTTATTCATTGCCGTGATGGTGTATTAGATATAGTGCATCAGCTAATAGCAAGCATTTTGAGTTATGTAATTAGCTTTCGAGTGAAAGCTGCATGAATACAGAAGAGGGTTCTGGACGATATTGCCCAAATGCATCGCAGAATTCGAATCCAAACGCTTCATATAGCTTAATTGCTGCATGCTGTTGATCGCCAGTTTCTAGTTTGACTTGCTTTAGCCCACTTGCTTTAGCTTGCGAGAGCAGGTGTTGTATAACCGCTTTCGCCATGCCCTTACCTCGTTGAGATGGTTTGACATAGATGCGCTTTAACTCCGCGTATTTTGATTGATCTTGTTTAACAACGTAGCTACCGCACGCGACGAGCTCCTCTTCGTCATAGTGACCGATGAGATAAGTATTGGGGTTATCCACTTCTTCGATTGGTATTAGATCGTTGGCTTCTGCGGGGTAGAGGCTATTCATTAACGTATCAATTTCATTAAATAGCGCTGCAAGTCCTGCACTTTGGCTGCTTAATTGAATAAACTGCATAGTTTTCCTTGTCGTATTGTTTACTCACTGATATTAGTTCCTAAAATAGGGTGGTCAAGTCTTAATCTAAGAATAGGTGTCTAACATACTTCATTTTTGCAGTAGTGGCCTGTTCCCAACTGTACGCATTGAGACTTAATTGAACATATCCGCACGTCACAACATTATTAAGGTTAGGTGCGCCCAAGAGGTTTGCCACAGCCGTGATAGCGGGATTGTGGGCGACAATGAAAATATCATTAACACAATCATGGCACTGCATAATGGTCTGTATTAATACTTCTGAGTCAAAGGTGTAAAGCGCATCGCATTGCAACAAATCATTTTTGGGCGCGAAGCCGCGGTGTAAAATTTTGGCAGTGTCTATTGCGCGTTTTGCTGGGCTTGTCACAATTTGCGTATCTGGCAATGGCCCGAGCGTGGCTGCTAGTTTATTTGCCCGTGCAATGCCTTTTGGTTTGAGTGGCCTATCAAAGTCGTCAATAGATGGGTCTTTCCAGCTTGATTTTGCATGACGGACCAACCTGAGTGTTTTCATATGCGCCTCATTTGTAAGCAAATACACACAGCATGGTCCATAACACGTTTAATGATGTTGTTAATCAACAAATAATTGATTTTCAAGCGTTCTGCCATTGACCAGTTGTTTGTAAGTCCAACTGTTTTCATGGATCAGGGTGAGTAAAGATAAATCAAACGGCTCATCTTGCTTGGCATATTCAATAACAAGCTCATCAGATTGGGTTTGTTTGATATTTTTTACACCGCTCAATTTCGCAATTTTGTCTTTCATGGGTCCGTCTAGGTTAAGCATTTGCAAAGTAACAAAGCTGCCTTGTTCACTTTGGTAAAGATCGCTTTGATGGCTTGAGAGTTGCCCTTGCTCCAGATAAAGCACGGTATCACAGAGTCGTTCGAGTTCACTGAGATCGTGTGAGCTCAAAATGAACGTCATATCACCTTGTAAAGAGGCAATGAGGGTGCGAATTGCTTTGGCGTTTTTCGGGTCTAATCCGGCAGTTGCTTCGTCAAGCAATACAATTTGTGGACTGCCCAGTAATGCCTGTGCAATACACACACGCTTTCGCATGCCATGAGATAGCTCCCCTGTTTTTGAGTTGGCAACATGGACTAAGTCGACTAATTCTAACACGCGCTGTGTGTCAGCTTCGGCCGCTTTACGCGACATACCTTGTAACTGAGCAAAGAAGCTCAGTTGCTTTGCGACTGAAAATTTGGGGTCAAGTTGCGCATCTTGAGGCAGCGCGGAGATTTTGCCAAACAAATGAGCATCGCCGGGGCTGTGACCAAGCACATTAATTGACCCGTTAGATGGCTTTAAGTACCCGCAAATAATGCTGAATAATGTTGTTTTACCCGCCCCATTTGGGCCAACTAACGCGACCGTACTGCCTTTGTTAATCGTAAAAGCAACATTATTCAGTGCTTGTTTTGTACCAAACGTTTTGCTCAAAGAGCTTACTTCAATCACTGCGCTCATAGATCTCTCCCTTTTAATAAAACATGTCCAATACCAAGCAATACCAGTGTTTGGCATGCTGGGAGTAGATAAGCAGAGGCGGGGGTATTTCGCCAACCAGTCAGCTCTGTAACTTGATGTCCAGGTATAAGGTAATTTAACCAATCAAGCATAGGGTACTGGACGCCTAAATAACTGATCACAGAGGCTACAATGGTAAAAAATAAAATGGAAAAAACAATACTCATTCTTGCTGAGTTAGTGATCAGATTCAGTAAGCTCATCAGCGCGATAAAAGGTAAGCAGGTGAGCAGCAGCTTGCCCCAAATCGCGATAGATTTGGGTAAAGCGGATGCAAGTAAACTGGCATCCCGATAAAGCATCATGGCAAGCGTTGCAACGGTGACTAGGGCGATAAGTGACGCCAAGATCATCACTTGTCCTGCAAATCGACCAAGTAATATTTCTAGTCGCGTGCTGCGCATGGTTAAAAACCTTAAAGTACCTCTGTTTCTATCTTCGACGGTTTGATCTGCTGTAACAAAGACTGTGAACATAGGGAAGGTAAATAGACCAATCAACCAAAACATCGCAAGCTCTGCTTCAGGCCAAGATATCAATGCTGACAATCCGACAGTGCCCGCGACTTGCCCGACAATGTCTGAAAACTCATAGCTACTGATGAAAGGGACTGCATTGTAAATGGGGTAGCGTAATACCATAAGCCAGACAAGAAAAAATGCGGCAATGGCGAGCCAGCCTCGTTTGGTGGCAAATAAACGTGTAAGTTCAAATTGGCCAAATAGCCAAGTGCGTTGAAAATTCATAAGGTCTCCTCATTCAGATCAATACATTAGCTCGAATTCATAAGAGGAGGAAGCAAAAAAGTGTTGCAGAATATGGCGCTTGAAACAAATAGCGCAGCAAGTCGCTGCGCTATTGAATTTTAGTTAATTATTACCAACCACACTGACGGCCTTTGTTTTGCTCGTCAAGGTACGCTTGTAATGGTGCGAAGTAGTCTAAAATTGCAGTCGCATCCATTTGCTGATTACCTGTTACTGTTTCTAGGGCTTCTTGCCAAGGGCGGCTGCTACCCATTTCAAGCATGGTATTCAAACGCTCACCAGCTTCTTTTGAGTTGTAAACTGAGCAGCGATGGATTGCTTCTTTGCTACCAGCAATTTCACACAGTGACTTGTGGAATTCAAACTGCAAGATATGTGCTAAGAAATAGCGAGTGTATGGCACATTACCTGGTACGTGATATTTTGCACCTGGGTCAAAGTCGTTCTCGGTACGTGCTACCGGCGCTTTAACACCTTGGTATTTTTCACGTAATTCCCACCAAGCTTGGTTGTATTGCTCTGGGCTGATTTCACCTGAGTATACTTTCCAGCGCCACTGGTCTACTAGCAGACCAAATGGAATGAACGCGACTTTATCCATCGCCATTTTCATCAATAGGCCAATGTCTTTCGATTCATCAGGTACTTGTTCAAGTAGACCGATTTCTTTCAGGTAACCTGGCGTCACTGATAGCGCGATGGTGTCACCAATGGCTTCGTGGAAACCATCATTAGCACTTTCTTGATAGTAGAGAGGCAGCTTGTTATATGCGCGCTGATAGAAGTTATGGCCTAACTCATGGTGAATAACAGAGAACTCTTCACCGGTTTGCTGAATACACATTTTGATGCGCAGGTCATCTTTATTATCCAAATTCCAAGCTGATGCGTGACATTGAACATCACGATCTTGCGGCTTTAAGAACAGTGAACGTGTCCAAAAAGTTTCTGGTAATGGTTCAAAACCCATAGAAGTAAAGAACTTTTCAGCGCCTTTGGTCATCTTAATCGCATCGTAGTCATGCTCTTTAAGTAACTGGGTTAAATCATAACCTGGATCGGCGTTTTCTGGCGCAACTAAGTCATAAACGTTACCCCAAGTCTGTGCCCACATGTTACCAAGTAAGTGCGCAGGAATAGGCTGATCTTGCGGTACTTTGTCTTCACCGTATTTTTCGCCAAGCTTGGCGCGCACGTGACAATGTAGTGAGTTGTAAAGAGGCTTAACCTGACCCCAAATACGGTCGAGTTCTTTTGCAAAATCATCTGCTGGCATGTCGTATTTACTACGCCACATTGCACCAGTATCAGCATAACCTAACTCATTAGCACCTTCGTTTGCTAATGACACAAGATCTTTGTAAAGCGGACGCATTGGTTTTGAGACCTCGCGCCAGCCTTGCCAGATATCTAGCAGCTCTTCGTAATTTCGGCTGGTGGCCATTTTAGCTGTCATGTCACCTAGGCTCATGCAAGTACCGTTATTACAGTACTTACCTTTACCGTAGATGCCATCAAGCTCGGCTGATAACTTTGCAAGCTCTGCTGTTTTTTGCGGATCTTTTGGCGCAGGAAGTGTTAAGTTAAGCTTTAATTTATCAAGCTTTCGACGGTTGTCGTAATTTAACTCTAGGTCATCAAATTTAGCCGCTTCATTGGCAAGTGCAACCAGTGCTGCTGTGTATTCTCTGCCAACTTCTGCTGATAGCGCCGCGGTATCTTCAGTAATAAAGTTTGCGTAAATCCATGCTGCTCTACTGCTTCTTACAGATAAATCTTGTAGCTGCTTTTCAGCTTCTGCAAGAAATACCTCAGCGTCTTTTTCAGTTAGTTTTTCAGTCGTTGTTGTTGAATTACAGCCACTCAGTGAGAGTGCCCCAGCGACAAAGATTGCGCTTAGGCTGAGTTTAAATTTTGCTGACATTGTGTTTTCACTTTTTGTTATAGAGAGCGGTGATGATAGCAGCGTCTGCTAATGTGCTCAATTATCTGTAGCTACACTTGACGTTAAAATATTTAGCGAAGTCGTTAAATTTATTCCTAGATCAACAAAGCGAGTGAATTATTGAGTTAGTGTGTTTTTCATCCATACTTATCTTGATACTTAGTTGGGGAACAACGCTCATGTGGCTAATTTTATTATTAATTATTGCAGTTTGGGTTATATTTTCGGTCAAAGATATACGCCTAAAATGGATTTCAAAACCGACATTTAATTACTTTAAACGCGCTTTGCCTGAACTCTCAGACACTGAGAGAGAAGCAATGAAAGCGGGAGACACGTGGTGGGACGCCAGTTTATTTAGTGGTAAGCCAGATTGGGGGATGTGGCTCAAGTCTGGCAAGCCTCGCTTATCAGATGAAGAACAAGCTTTTGTAAATAATGAGTTAGCTGAATTAATGACCATGCTTGATGAGACTGAGATAACAGCACGAGGTGATTTGTCTAAGGAAACTTGGCAATTTCTGCGTGAAAAAGGCTTTTTCTCAATGATTATTCCCAAAAGCTTTGGCGGTAAGGAGTTTAGTGCACAAGCTAATTCTGTCGTTGTATCTACGATTGCAACGCGTAGTTTGTCCGCTGCAGTGACCGTGATGGTGCCAAATAGCTTAGGTCCTGCGGAATTACTATTGCACTTTGGTACTCAGGCGCAACAGGCGCAATGGTTACCAAAATTGGCCAGTGGTGAAGTATTACCGTGCTTTGCACTGACATCGTTACATGCTGGCTCTGATGCTGGTGGGATCACAGATCATGCCACAGTGTGTCGCCAAGAGTATGAAGGTCAAGAAGTATTGGGTTTAAAAGTGACTTGGTCAAAGCGGTATATCACGCTTGCCCCTGTGGCTGATGTACTGGGCTTGGCGTTTAAAGTATACGACCCAGATAAGCTGCTGGACGATGAAGTTGAGCGTGGTATTACCTGTGCGCTTATCCCAACTTCACATGATGGAGTTAAACAAGGAGAGCGCCATGATCCAATGGGCTTAGCGTTTATGAATGGCACCACTTCTGGGAAGGAGGTTTTTATCCCACTAGATTGGGTCATTGGTGGGGAGAGTGGTGTAGGGAAAGGGTGGCGAATGCTCGTTTCTTGCCTAAGTGCTGGACGGGGAATTTCACTACCAGCTTTGAGCGCAGGCACTGCGCAGTTATGTGCAAAATCGACTTCTGCATACAGCCAACTACGTTATCAGTTTAAACAGCCGATAGGTCAGTTTGAGGGGGTTCAAAGTACAGCTGCTCGAATTTATGGGTTAACTTATAGTATTGAAGCCGCAAGAGAGAATACGGCGCTTGCGGTGGATTTGAAGAAAAAACCATCGGTGATAACCGCCATTGCTAAATATCATCTAACAGAGCAAGCGAGGATAGTTATCAATGATGCGATGGATATTCATGGTGGTAAGGCAATACAAAAAGGCCCATTAAATTACTTAGCCAATCACTATGCAGGCATGCCAATTAGCATCACTGTAGAAGGTGCCAATATACTCACACGAAATTTAATGATTTTTGGTCAAGGCGCAAGTCGTTGTCATCCTTTTATCTTAAAAGAGATGGAAGCAGCGCAAATGACAGATCCAGAGCAGGGGCTGAAGGTTTTCGATAAATTACTTGTCGAACACATTGCGCATTCAGGTAAAAATGCAGTGAAAGCTCTGTTAAACGGTTTAACTGTGGGGCGCTTTGTACGTAGCCCTGTAAGTGGTGATGTGGCGCGTTACTATCAAAAACTCACTTGGTATAGCCAAGTATTGTCATCGCTAAGTGACATTGCCATGTTGAGGCTTGGTGGAAAGCTCAAATATCGCGAAATGCAGTCTGCTCGGTTAGGGGACATGCTAAGTCATTTGTATTTGGCATCTTGTGTACTGAAAAAATTTGAAGATGATGGGCATCAGTGTGGTGATTTACCGCTACTTCACGTTGCGATGTCTTACCATTTATCAAGTTACAGTAGTGCGGTGAAAAGCTTTATTGATAACTTTTTACCTAGGTGGCTTCGAAGTATCGCTAAGCGCATATTTTTCCCTTTTGGCACTCGTTCTCGAGAGATGTCTGATGAACAGGTTAAAGCGTTATGTGCAAGTGTGTATGAAAACCACACTACGCGGATGCGGATCAGTGCATTATGCCCCAGTACAAACATGCTTGGATTGGAAAAGCTAGAGTCAGCACTGAATTTGTCAAAAAAAGTGACCGCAGCGTATCACGACTTTTTAAGGTGGCAAAAAAAGCAGACTGTAAAACTGTATGATAAATCTATGCCTGAGCAATTGGTGGCAGCGTGTGAAGCTGGAATTATTTCTGAAGGGGACAAGCAATTGCTAGAGGAGTGGTTGCAGGTATGTGATGAAGCGCTCAGTGTTGATGTCTCGAGCGCCTCTTAATTATCTTATCGTGCGTAAGGGTCTGGGTTAATTTTGTCTACATACCAGCTGCCCTTGCGTTTAACCATTTGCACACTACGCATGTCGTCTACTTGGTCACCGTGCAATTGTCCCGTAAAAATCAGGTTTACTTTGGCATTTTTACCATATTGCTCTCGCAAACTCTTGTTTGTCATATCTAGCTCAATTGTGACATGGTCGAATTGCATGTTGACAAGGTTTCTAGTGAATTGTGAGGGCGTGCCGTACGAGCGCATGATCCTCGCAAGTCGAGGGGTAGCAAGGTCTAGGGCCGCTTTCATATCCTTTTTATTGTAAAGTGCGTCAAAATACATGGTTGCGGTATAACCTGGTGTGTCTTTGTCACCTCGACCAGCCTCTTCATTGTCACAGGCTGTTATTAAAAACGAAAGAGCAAAGATAAGTAAAGCAGATAATTTCATAATACGAGAGAATAACGAAACACTCACACTAGTGTGTCTTTATTCTTGGCATTTGTAAAGGTGACTAGTGAAATTCGATTGGTTTATAATTTCGACTTAGTATAAAGGGGTGGCTTTTTATGGTTTTTTGTCATTAAGCATGGCCCTGCACTCACCTCAGACCTGACTGAGGTGAGTGGGACAGTTTAGTTATTGATGGGGCAGCTTATGGAGTATGAGCTTTTAGGCTGATAACAAATTTGGCCGTCTTTTTCGAGTAGAGTTGATACAAATTTACCCGTACTTTCATAGGTTTTTTGATCGTCTTGATAGCATTGCATCTTTCCGTCTCGGACTAGGCAAGTTTGCTCATTAAGGTTTAAAATTTGATGAACTTGACCTGGCTGTTCAAGCAAGCTATCAATCTTTGTTGCAAGCGTCCCCCAGCATTGCCAGTTTGCATCTTGCTGTTGCCCACAGACGGTTTCTAATCCGACTGTATTTAGCCTAATGATATTTTCCAAGTTAGGCACATCCAGTACAGGGTTTTCGGTGTCACCATCGCATTGAACTTTACCATCATAGCCTAGCAAGCAGACATAGTTCCCTCTAGCAACCACTTGTTTTAACTGTTCTGGCTGGTTTTCAAAATGCAGCTGGTCATTTCCACTAACGCATTTTTGCAAAATACGATCTTTCACCTCGCAGCTGTACTTATCTCCTTTGATTGTAATATCGTCAACAAGTCTGATTTGAAGTTCGCTGCTGGTGGCTGTGTCCTTGCCATCTTGGCTTGATAACCTCAGTTTAATAGTGTCAGATTTTGGACTAAATGGCTCATTGATGATTGCTTCATTTGTTAGCGTTTTTGGATTTTCAAATTTAAACCTTGCCGTGTCTGAAGACCAGTTTGAGGTAAACTCAGAATTGCCGCCTGTGTGAATCAATTGCCCGAAGACAGAGATACGGTCACCGGTAACAAAAACTTCATCGACACCAGAATAAGCTCGTAATAAAGAGTCATATGCCCTTGCCGTGATATTAAATTCTTTTTCAGCTAACCCTGCTTTAGCAATGACCTTGAAAAATCGTCGACCAGCTAAAGGTACATCATTGTCTAGCACTGTAATTGCAAGATTATTATCATGATATTCAGATTCAAGCTTGTCATAAGTATATGTGCCAAATGCTGCAACTACTCGTACACTGTCTAACTTAACACTGCTAGCTAATGTGTAATTGGTTGTGACTTCTTTTTGTGGGTAGATCTCAAATTCTTGATATTTGTCTTTGAGTTGGATCTCTCCTCTTGTAGCTGATGTACTGAGATATACTAGAGGGATCTTAGCGGTTTTGGTTACGCCAGAATTATATTTAACTTCGTAATGCACATAATAAAGCTCTTTAAGGTCGTCAGGTTCTGGCAATTCTATTGTAAGCTGATTAGGCGCCTCTACTAGCAAGCTTTTATCAAAGCCACCGTCAATATCCCAAGTTACAGACTCCACCTCAGAGGTATCTTCTAGGTTACTTTTAATAATTACGGTTTGACCAGCAGCGGCAAGGGCGTGAGAGCTAGAGAGCGTGAGCTTATTATCAGCGGGTATCGGTGATACTTTAACTTTTGTGTTTGCTGTTTTTGTAATGTTACCTTTCATCGTGACTTCTAGTGACACGTCAAAGTCAGTTTCTTGCTCAACATTTGGTGCGTACAATTGATAAATACGTTTTGTAGATGAAGGCTTTGTAGGTTGTGGGTCTGGGGCCCAGCTCCACGCATAACCAATAATATCATCAGAATTTGCAATTGTCGGCACGATGCTCAAATGTGCTGTTGAAGAAACAGCATATCCTTTTGCAAGAGAAACATTTAATACAGGCCCATCAGCTGGAGAAATTTTTATTTTTGCCGTTTGTTTGTGTGTACCCTTATTTGTTTCGATAATGATGGTCACGAAGAACTCTATGACTTCGGTGACTGCGGGAAGTTGAAGGATAAGCGAGGAGTCGCCATGTGTATCTGCTAAGCGCTCAGTCACATCTTGATAGTCAGGATCAAAGCCTTCAATGTCCCAAGTTACCGACTTAATCGTGGATGTTGTTTCAAAAGGCACATTGATGCTGACATTACTACCGCCTTCAAACTTATATTCCTCATCCATTTGGAAGTGTGCACCGATGCTTTCAGGGTAAAGGGTGATGTTAAAGTTTTTACTTACCGGTTGATTGACTCCGTCTGATACTTCACAGGTTATTACTATGCTCTTTTTTTCAGTTACAGTTGGAAAGGAAACTACTGTTTCAGAGAGTGAGTTTTGCTTAAACGTGACATCGGCTAAAGAGCTTTTCCAGTTAACAGTTAAGTAATCATTTTCCGCATCAACAAACTGGGTCGATAATGCGATGGATTCTTTGGACAACGCAATGGTCTCGCCTGTGATCACTATTGTGGGGGCATTATTTTCAGCGACAGGTTGATTTTGACTTTGGTCTGGTTGGGGGGGAATTGTATTGCTTGAATTATCATTACCACCGCCGCCTCCGCAGGCTGTGAGTAATGTGATTAGTGGAGCTATGAGTAGTTTTCGCATTTTTAATCCTTAATATATGCTGTTTTTGTAGTGTTTTATTTTTAACCACATGAAAGATAGTTGGATTTAATTGAATGAAAACTGAACACTAAGGTAGGCGATTGTATAGTATTTGTAATTAAGTGTATGAGCCCAGTTTTATGCTGGGCTCTTTCAGAAGGTGAAGTATTCCTGTTAGTTGACGTTAGAGGGAACTTGAGGCTGTTCGGCTTTTTGTCGGCGTAGTACCTTTCTTGAGAGTTGTTTAATATCCTCTAACATGACGTATTGACATGGGATTAGCAGTAATGTGATGACCGTGGCAAATAGAACGCCAAATGCTAACGATACAGCCATCGGGATGACAATCTGTGCTTGTAAGCTGGTTTCCATAATAATGGGTACAAGACCAATAAATGTCGTCAGAGAGGTCAAAAGGATTGCTCTGAAGCGGCGACAACCTGCCTCAACAACGGCTTCTTTTATACTCATACCTTGCTCTCGGGCTTTATTAACAAAATCGACCATTACCAGCGAGTCATTCACAACAACACCTGCCACTGCAATAATACCAAACATAGATAGGCCGCTCATGGTCATGCCAAGTACCATGTGACCAAACACCGCGCCAACCACACCAAAAGGAATGACGGACATGATCAGCAGAGGTTGAGAGTAAGAACGAAGTGGGATCGCCAGTAATGCAAAGATGATCATCATAGAGATTGCGAAGTCTCTAAACTGCTCTGCAACGCTGTCCATTTCTTCTTGAATACGGCCTGCAATACTACTTGAAACTCCAGGGTAGCTCTCTAATAAACTTGGTAGGTATTCTTCACTGATCTGTTCTGCAATCTTAAAGGGTTCTGCTTTGTCAGTATCAATGGATGCCCACACACTGACAGTACGCTTGGAGTTTTCACGACGTATACGGCTTACACCTTCTACTTGCTTAATGTTGGCGACTTCAATCAAGGGGATCTCTGCACCTGCAGGCGAGATAATACGGACGTCTTGAATATCACTGATGGCATCTCGCTGTGATTCAGGGTAACGGATCATCACTTTAATTTCTTCACCATTTCTTAATATCCGCTGAGCTTCAATACCGTAATAACTGAAGTTTACTTGCGAAGCAATGTCAGCAAGCGTAAGTCCCATGCTATAGGCAAGTGGTTTTAGCTCCAGCTGGATTTCATCTGTAGCAGATTGCATAGAGTCGTTAACATCACCAACGCCTTCAATAGTTCTGAGCTTATCTTTTAATCTTTCTGCTACTTCTTTTAGGGTGTCTTTGTCTTTGCCTTCAAGTCGGAAGCTGATATCACCATCATCTCGACCGCCGTCAGAAATACTATCTTGAATATTTAAAGTTTTTACACCTGGTAGTGGTGGCATATTTTCGCGCCACATTGCACTTAATTCAAAAGTATCAATAGGGCGTAAATGCGGCTCAACCAGCACAGCACGGATAGTGGCGTTGGTTCTGCCATTCATATTGATAGCGAAGTTTTTAACCATAACTTGATCGTAGTCTTGCTCAATTTGCTGCTCTACTTTATTAAGCATAGCCTCGAGTTTTTTGATGGTTTCGAGTGTTGCCGATTCTGAAGAGGACAAGTTCATTTCAACTTGAATGCTCGGGAAATCATGAGGGATTTTAGGGTTGGCAACAAACTTAATAAATCCGCCAGCGAATAATCCCGCGCTGACAATGAGGATACAAATAAAACCAACGATCACCGTATAGCGATAATGAATGCACTTTTCAATAGAAGGTCTATAGGTGTTTTCAATGAAGTTTTTTAGACCGTTGTCTAGCGCTTCACGCAGGCGGTGGAATGGGTTGTTAGGGTTGCTTGGCTTGTCTTTCATTGCCGCTAGGTGCGCGGGCAAGATAAGCTTTGATTCAATCAAAGAGAAAATTAAGCAAAGAATGATAACACCGCCAATGGCTTTAGAAAATGCCGCTTCTGGGCCGGTAGATAATGTTTGTGGGAAAAACGCGGCAATGGTGGTGAGTACACCAAATGTCGCAGGGACTGCAACTCGTTTTACACCACGGACAACGTTATCTAAACTGTGACCGTGTTTCTCTATTTCAGCATGTGCTGATTCGCCGACGACAATGGCATCGTCTACCACAATACCGAGTACCAGTATAAAGGCAAATAGAGAGGCTAGATTAATGGTGATGTCGATAGAGCCAGCAGGCATGAGTAAAAATGCGCCTAAAAACGATACTGGTAAACCCATCATGACCCAAAATGCTAACCTAATTCTTAAAAACAGCGCCAACATAAGCATAACGAGTACGCCACCGATGACCATGTTTTCAATCATCATGTTGAGGCGGCCTTCAAGGTAGTAAGTGAAATCTAAAAATGGTTCTAGTTTCACGCCCTGTGGTAATTGACCCTCTTTCTCATTTAGGTAGTTTTTGATGATCCCTGCAACATTGGTGATATCTTGGTCTTTTGACGCACGAACCTCATAGATTAGTGAATTTCTGCCGTTATAGAGTGAGTACATCAATCCTTCTTCAAAGCCATCTGAGATAGTGGCAACATCACCTAAACGAATCTGCGCACCATCTTCTAATGTGATCAAAGGAAGTTGCTCAAAATCGTGACCGCGATACGCTTGGTTTTCAACTCGCATTGAAATGTAACCATTGTCAGAGCGAATTTGACCTGCTGACATATTGGCAGAGTAGTTTCGTACTGCATCCGCGATATTTCTGAATGTCAGACCATACTCACGTAGTTTATCCGGACTAACTTCAATGCCAATTTCATAATTAAGGCCACCATTGAACGTAACTAAATTTACGCCCGGCAAAGCAAGCATTTCGTCATGCAAATTGTTACCAAGGTGCTTGAGATCTTCGAAGCTCATGTCCCCGTTTAATGTCAGGAGCATGACTTCCTGTTCATTCTTTTCATTGCGAATGACAGGACGCTCCATGTCAGCGGGGAAGGTTGAAATAGAGTCAACCTGCATTTTAACTTCATCGAGTACGTCTTTGGGGTCGTACTGATGATCGACTTCAATCCAAGTTTGTGAATAGCCTCTGTTAGAGTAGGTGATCAATCGTTTGATGCCTTCAAGGCCCTCCATTGATTCTTCTACCTTGATTGTGATCCCTTCCTCGACTTCTTGAGGTGCAGCGCCCGGGTAGATGGCTTGGATGCTTAACCAGTAGTTAGTATTTTGTGGGAACAATTGTTTTTGCATTGTGAATGCTGTGAGCAGACCGCCGACGAGAATGAAAATCATCAGCAGGTTTGCCGCAACTGGATTGCGTGCAAACCACGCAATAATGCCTTTTTCTTGGCTTTCCATACGCTGTTACTCCTCTTTTAATGCAAGGGCATTAGAAGGTGTTGCAGCTTGGCCATCGTCTAAGCTTAACTGCATGCCTTCGGTTGGGAACTCTAAAGAGGTGGTAATTAATTTCTGTCCTGATTCAAGACCTTGGTTAGCAACTACCAAGCCATCGTATTCTCTGACGACATTTAACGTTTTAAATGAAAGAGTACGATCTTTGTTTAAAATAGCGACTTTACCATCACGTACAAGGTGGTGTGGGATCTCTACTGCGTTGTTAAGCAGTTTGCCTTTGATTTGTGCGTTTAGATACGCGCCAAAGCGCAGTGGAGCTTGGCTGTTATCATAAGGGCGCTCTACTTGTGCAACTAAGTAAGTCATACGGCTGCGGTTATCAATAACACCTTCGCTACGGACTATTGTACCTTGCCAGGCAACATCTTGTCCGGCAACTTTAGCCGTTAAGGTGACACTGGCGTCAATTCCGTTGTTTTTCAGGTGTTGTAGATCGCTATCCGCGACGGGTAGGCGAACCTCTGCCACAGAAATTGCATTTAATACGCCTACCGAACTACCCAGATTAACAACACTGCCTAGACTGAGCGCTCGACTTTCAATGATGGCATCATAAGGTGCCTTTACATATGTACGCTCTAAGTTTCTTTTTGCACGCTTTACACTTGCTTGCGCCGCTTTAAATCTGGCAAGTTTCTCTGCAAGTTGTGGTTTTCTTAAATACAGCTCAGAAGGGATAGTAGAACTTGCATTACTTTTAATGCGCTCCCATTCTGTCTTCGCAACATGTGCTTGAGCTTGCTCAATCTCTAGTGCTGAACTTGCTTGCGCAAGCGTGGCTTCTGCGTCAATCAATGCGGCTTCGTAATCATTGGGGTCAATGCGTGCTAATACATCGCCTTTTTTGACAAACCCGCCTTTTACAAACTGCCCTGAGAGCTCAATGATTTGACCGCTGACTTGCGCGACTAATTTGGTGCTGTATTTAGGTTTTACAATGCCGTAGGAATTTACAGACATTTCTAGAGGCGCAACCTGCACTGGCGCTACCTCAACTAAAGGGTGAACGATTTTTTTTTCTTTTTCAGCGGGTGGCGTTTTCATCGACGCAAATGCGATTGCACTTGCGATACCGCCAAGTAAGACGACACCCGGTAATATAATTTGTTTTTTACTAGCCACGATGTTAATTCCTTCCTGAATTGACAATTGGGATACGCTTGTACTAATCAAGCTCGTATCAATTACCATCAATAATACGCCATTAGATATTTCAAGGTGTTTTGATATCACCTCAATATGTAACAAAGCATTACGTACCCTGTTACATTTTTACAATTGTTAAAGGCGGTATATATTTTGTTTAGATTACATACAGACGGCCGTACAACGCGTATAATAGCGCTTTTGAATTGAATAGGTGCTGATTTTGGACTGTAGATTAGGCTGTGGAGCATGCTGTATAGCACCAAGTATTAGCTCTTTGGGAAAGGCTGCAAATATTCGTTGTGAGTACTTAAACGACAATAATTTATGTTCTATCTTTGGTGAGCCAGAGCGCCCCCAAGTATGCAGTGACTTTAAAGCCGACAGGGAAACATGCGGTAGTACCAATGAAGAAGCAATGGAGAACTTAATTTATTTAGAAGCGGTGACGTAAATTACCGTTTGCGTTTAATTTGCAGTAACTCGGTAGCGCAAAGGTGGCTGCCGAGTTAAGGCTTTTAGTTACTTCCGACCTTCAATGACATAGATTGAATGGTGACGATTATTTTGCCAGTAATCGAGCGCTGCTTGGTCAACCAAATCGGCGATGCGCTTACTAAAATCACTGTGATTACCACTGAAGCTGCGCATATCAATCGCGCCCTCATATACAGCGGTCATGACACCAGCAGCGTAATAAACCGCAGCTTCTATATTGTCTCCACCAATCCCTGTGCCTGATGATTTTATAAGCTTACATGGTCCATGGCATCGGTCGTTACCACCGCCACCGGAGCCTTCAGGATATTGGTCGCCACGGTTGTAAAGTGTATCGCCGCCATCACCACCATATAATCCAACATCATGATTATATTGCGAGAAACTTGCGACAAAGTCTGCACTACCACCACCAAAGAGTTCGCAGTCACCATCTTCACATAATACGATGTCGTTTCCACTTCCGCCCCATAACTTTGCGCGTTTTTTCCACTTGTTACCGCCAGAGTCCACTAAGATATCGTCGCCACTGTTACCATGTAAGCGATCTTTATCACCGGCATTACCAAAAACGAGATCATCTCCATTGCCACCTTCAAGGTGATCGGAATGGCCATTACCAAAAATCACGTCGTGGCCATCTTGCCCATATACTTTGTCTTGCGCGGTTGCTGAGCTGCCTAAAGGAAGCGTAAAAACAACGCCACGTTTGTCTGTTTCAATTCGTGAATCGCCCATTAACCAATCATTGCCGGCACCACCGCGGATAGTATCTTTATCACTGCCGCCAAATACCCAGTCGTGGCCACTGCCTGTGGTGATGTTATCTTTACCTTCTAGGCCATATACCGTCATGTTGTAAGTAACTGCTGAGGCATTCAAGCTATCGTTCCCACTACTCAATTTGGCAAAAATAAGGTCGATATTTGAGGTGTTAGGTGTTGAGCAGGCTGTTGAGTTACCAAGTTTGGCGTTAACAAAAACCAATTCACCATATTGCTCAAAGGTGTAGCTCACACTGTTGATCTTGGATTGAATGCCCCAAACACCATTTACATAATAATCGGTGAACAAGGCGCCGCCGCCAGTACAGCTGTGGGTTTTACTTATGATGGTCGAGAAATTAGCACAGCTCGATAACTCATGATTTTCAGGGCGTTGAGGGATAGAGCCTGCTGTGCCTACTTCTGCACAGTCTATACCTTCGCCTGCATCTACTATATCTGTATCGCCCAAGGTGAATAGCTGGTCATTTCCAGCACCTGAGTAGACGTAATCTACTTTATTGCCTGTCCTAATGACATCATTGCCATTGCCGCCATGGATAAGCTGGTGAGTATGAAGGTTTTGACCATTGTATGTATTTCCATAATTACTTAAATTGACCTGTACACCATTGTAATTACTGATATTGAATATTTCGCAGGTGTTGCCATATGTCATTTTTACGAAGCTATCACCACCTATCGCGTGAAGGGTATGTTGATTATTAGTCAGTGTGAATGACAAATAGGTCATCATTCCATTATGTATGGTATTGGTTGTTACATTAATACTGTTGTCTAGGCCTGTGCAGGCGTAACTGGATGCATTAAAACCTAAGGATAACGCCACGAAGGTCGTTATTTTGGTTAACTTTGATAAATTTTTGCGCATGAAGTAGGTCCTTACATTCTAAATTTTATCATTATTGAGTGAAGATTTAAGATGATATTTTTCATCTACTTTTACGGATATTAAGTTAGCAATAAAGTGTGCAAGCAACATGGAATTACTGTATGTAAAGTGAACTGCGCTGTGTATTTTATGTTAATTTTTTGATTTGTTTTTTTCTGGGCAGTTTTTATGCACTTTTAGAGGCTGCAATGCATGGGGGTTAAATTAATTATTCGAGAATGAGTTATACATTAAGGTTGTTTTTATTTTGTTATTGTCACTAAACCTTTTCCAATCATTCGGCACATTTCAATATCTTGCTACTTGCTCTTTTTTTATTGTTGCAAAAACTACCTTTTTAATTTGGATTAACAAGTGTTTATTTGTATTTATGCCATATAATAAAGTTTTTTAAAGTTAGTGAGTGCGCATTAACTTTTTATTTTAAGAAAACGTATTTATCTGATTTATCATATCTTATCTTGTGAACTATGAATGTGATGGGCGTAAATATACAGCCATGATAGCAATTCATTAGGTAAAAAATCGTACTTGATATTTTAGTATATTATTCATTTTTTTAAGAAGACTAAAATTATTCCTAAGCACTTCTCCACTGTTCCAAATACAAATAATTTTCCCTTTTAAATTAATAAAGTGTAATTTAATTGTTGTAATTTGATGTATTGGGTGTTTATTTTTGATTCCTTGTATGTAAATATTAATATGCATCCATTGAGGAGTAAGTGGGTGTATGACTGATGTTTGCTGTAGTTTTGTCGCACTTACTTAGAGAGATGTTTCGATATAAAAACACTTACAAGCATAATAAGGATAATTTATGAACAAATGGAAACTCACCCCTATAGCAATGGGTTTGCTAGCGGGATCGGCTGTTTCAGTGCAAGCAGCGGAGTTTTATAGCAATTCACCAGGTACTCAAGCAATTGAAGACAGCTACATCGTAGTGTACAAAGTACCTCAAGGCATTGCGTCGGCTGATAATGAAGTAAAAGCTCAATTTACAACACAATTGACAAATACACTTACAACGGAAATTGGCATTGAAGTAACACGTCAATATTCTAGCAGTATTTCAGGTGTTGCTGTAAATGCTGATGCAAAGCAGCTACTTAAGTTATTATCTCACCCTGATGTAGATTTTGTAGAGCAAAACGCGATTGTCACTGTGGCGCCTATCAAATCTAAATCGGGTTATTCAGCACTTCAGAATAACCCTGTTTGGGGCCTAGACCGTATTGACCAAAGAGACCTTCCTCTAAATAATAAGTTTGAAGCACCAAACAAAGGTACTGGTGTAACTGCTTACGTAATCGATACAGGTATTCAGAACAGCCATAACGAGTTTGGTGGTCGTTCAGTCAATGGTTACGATTTTGTAGATAACGATGGTAATTCAGCAGACTGTAACGGTCATGGTACACACGTTGCTGGTACAATCGGTGGTGCTACTTATGGTGTTGCTAAGAATGTAAAACTTGTTGGTGTACGTGTACTTAACTGTAGCGGTTCGGGTACTTATGCTGGCGTTATCGCAGGTATCGACTGGGTTGCAAATAACGCAAATGGTCCATCTGTTGCAAATATGAGTCTTGGTGGTGGTAAATCACAAGCGGTAAATAACGCTGTGACAAGCGCAGTAAACAAAGGCATTTCATTTGTTGTTGCTGCTGGTAACGAAAACTCTGATGCATGTACTCGTTCTCCAGCAAGCACACCAGCCGCTGTGACAGTTGCTTCATCAACATCTTCAGATGCACGTTCTGGTTTCTCAAACTGGGGTAAATGTATCGATGTATTTGGTCCTGGTTCATCAATCAAATCTGCTTGGATTGGTGCAGACTCTGCGACAAGAACCATTAGTGGTACGTCAATGGCAGCTCCTCACGTAGCTGGTGTTGCTGCACTTTTCCTTGAAAAAAATCCAACTAGTTCACCAACTCAAGTAACTGCTGCGCTTTCTAGCGGTGCGTCTGAGAACAAAATCAGTGACGTAAAAGGCTCACCTAATAAGCTTGTTTATGTAGAAGCAGGCGGTGATGACGGTGGTTTTGAAAAAGTCATCAGTGGCGGTAAAAATGAGACTAAAGCATTCACTTATGAAGTACCAGCAGGTGCTACTAGCTTAAAAGTGACATTAAGTGGTGGTTCTGGTGATGCTGATTTATATATCAAGCATGGTGCAGAGCCTTGGGCGTTCGATAGTGATTGCGCATCTGAGAATCCAGACACATCAAATGAGTCTTGTGTAATCAATAACCCTAAAGCTGGTACATGGTACATCTCAGCATATGGTTATGCAGCGTTCAACAATGTAACTCTAAAAGCAAACCATCAATAATTCTTTAACCATAAACTTAAATATAAAGGAATAAATAAATGAAAGTCTTCACATTATTAGTAAGCTTATTTGCAAGTTTTCTAGCTTTTCAGGCTAGTGCAACTATGGATGTAGCTGCTTATTCTAACCGTGCAGAAGTAGATGCTGGTATTGCTGGCCGTTGTGTTTACCAACCGATTGGTACAAGCGCTTGTCATATGCGTATCGACTGGGCTGTTCAAAATGGCAAAATCACTCAGCGCGCTGGTGATTGGGGTAAAGCAAATGGCTTCTACCCTGTAATTGATTTTTTCAGCCATAATATCGCAGCAGTTTGTAAGTGTGGTTGTTTTGAGCAAGATACACTAATCCGTGTACTTAAAGATGGCAAAATCCAAGACATTCGCGCGAAAGACTTAGGTACTGAAGACAGCCTAGTTGCGCTTAATGATGATGCAACACTAAGCAATATGTCTACTGAAGTATTTGAAATGAAAGCACGTACTAAAGGCCCTGAAACACCGGCTCTATACGTATTTACTTTCGAAGATGGTAACGAGCTTAAAGTAACTCAACACCACGGTATGCTAATTGGTGACGGTACTATGGTTGCTGCAAAAGACGTTAAAGTTGGCCACTCTATGTACAACGCTGAAGGTGTTGAGCTTAAAGTTGCTTCAATTGAGCGTGAGTACACTAAGTTTGACGTTTACAACTTCGAAACTCAAGGCGACGTAACAACTAACCACATCATCGTAGCTAACGGTATGTTTGTTGGTGACTTAACTTGGCAGAACCAGTTCGCTGCTGATTTAGGTAAGGTTATTGTTCGTCAGTAATCCTCTGTACGCAAAGGGAAGCTTAGCTTCCCTTTGTTCTTTTAGTGTTATATTTGTTTGAGGAGTTTAAGGATGAATATTGGTAAGTCAGCGCTCGCTGGTGCGGTGGTGCTTGGTATTGCACTTGGAGGTGCATATTGGCTAAATGATGATTCACAACCGACAGTAAAAAATACGGAAACGCAGCCAAAACAAGTTGAGATCTCACAAGTGAGTGAGTTAAAGCAGCTGAGCAACAAAATTGCTGAAGATATAGATCAGCTACACCCACTGCCTGAACAAGGGGAAGTCAGCACGAAAGAGCGCATGTTAGTGTCTTTCAATCGTATGCAAGCCTCAGTAGGTAAATTTAACTCATCAGGGTTTGTTAAAGCGGAAATACAAGCATTATTGAATGACCCAGCGGTTATCGAGGTAGCAAAAAATACGCTGGTTGATTTAGAGGGCGCAATGGCTGAATTTGGTGATGATCAAGCTATGGCGAGAGTGTACTCGATAAAAATATTGGATGAATTAGCAAAGCAAGGGGAGCCTTACCCTTTGTATGAAACGACAGCACAGCTTGCAGAAAAATTAAATGAACAGGCAAATCAAGATGTGGCGTTTTCGAAAAGACAAGACTTGGACTTAGAAGAGCTTGTATTTGCCTCACTTAACTCATTTGAGGAGTCGCAAATATTAGAGAACCCGCAAATCGTGATGGACGAATTGGGTTACTCTGATGCGCAACATGATAAAATTCGCAAAATATACGGGAACTTATTTGGTTCTGTATTTGTAAGACATGCGAGTATCGATGAATCAATTGCACGTGTTCAAGAACTATTTAACAAGCAAGGAACAAACAATGGGTAAACTATCAATCGCACTGAGCGTGGTCGCAAGTGCTGTGGCGATGTCAGCTCAGGCACATCCTTTAAAAGCTGCTAGCGATCAGTATGTTGCAGATACCGTCGCTTGGATCCAAAGTGAAAACATTCAGTGTGCAGGCGAAGCGCCTCATGCAATGTGTGAAACCAGCGTTGTTAAGTTTAGTGATGGTGCATTTGATCAAAATCGCACAGATCCAAGACAAACTATTTTAGTACTAGACTCAGCGATGGACTTGCATACAGTATTAAGATATCGCAGTCGTATCAAAGCGCATTTAGAGTTTGATCCGCAAACAAATACGTTTGTTGAAGGCGATCCTGAGGTGGCGATTTCTAAACTTGGTAAAAAGCTACTGACAGAATTGGATACCTTTAAAGATCCAGAGACCCAAGGGCCAGCATTTTTAGCGTCTGCATGGTTGAGAAATTTAGCGGTTGCATATGGCAGCGCAGCGCCAGGTGATACAAAAGATCATATCACGCAACAGCCACACTTTAGCCATGGTTCTAAAGTGCTTGGATACTTAACTCAGCATAATCCTAATGCTGAATTTGTGGTTATTGATACAGCAACATTCTTACCGTACCTTCAGCACCAAGAAGCTGTGTGTAACAAAGACAGTCAAACCTTTAAGTCTTATATGCAAACGGCCGCGGACTCTTTAACACAAGATGTTATTGAGCAATACGGAGTTGAGTATATTAATTTCTCTGGGGGTTATAACCGCTATCACGTAAAGCAAGCGTGGCAGCGCAATGAGTGTTCGGGTAACCTGTCAAACTATGCTGCAAGTAACATGCTCTTGGCGATGAAGCCGTACTATGATGCAATGTTTGAAGCACCAGGAGTACTTGGTTTTCAAGCAGCGGTTATCAATGCAGATAACAAAGATGATGCGTTAGATGTGATTGATTACCCTAATCGTATTCGAGTTCAGCCATATACATCAGAGAATGTAGATACAGATGTTTCGCCGACAGGTGAAAGTGGATGGCAAAAAGTATTTAAAGACTTTAGCAACGAGTTTTCAGGACATGATCATATAGACATGTATGTAAACTTTGGTTACGGCCGCACTAATTTCTTTAATCAAAATAGTACGCCGAAAATGACATCTGATGTATTTGGTATGCAATATGCGGCGGATTGGGCATTGTTGTCATCTTCGTGGTCAACGCCTGTAGCTGTATCTTACGCAATACACGAACAAGCGAAACTATACGATGAGACCTTTCAAGTCGGCTTTGCGCCAGCGCTTTTAAAAGATCAGATCTTACCAAAGACGTGTAATGATGCAGACGGTTATTGGTATGTGTATGGTATTAGCGCATTTATGTGGAAGGGCGATTACATGTGTCGGATTCAAGATCCTCTTAAATACCGAGCAGATCAACTAAATACCCTAGGTTACTTGGCCCTCTAAACCTAGTTATTTTAAGGCTGTGTGGTGTTTTACTCCCACACAGCTAGTTATTGGAATTGGCACTACCTACTCTCTAAAAATTCATTTGTTCAAAGTATGAGCACATTCATCTGCACCGATATTACCTTATAAAATCTCGTAAGTTACAGCTATTAAAAGTCACATTAGATTTTAAGGATGATAATATGGAAAAACAAAGACACTATTTTAATAGGGTGTTGTTGGCGATATGTTTGGTAAGCCTCGCAGGTTGCGGCTCGTCTGAGTCAGTCTCGCAGTTACCCGAAGAGCCTGTTTCTGAGCTACCTGAGGAGCCTGTTCAGCCAGGCCCGCCCACGAATAAATTGCCTGAACCTCAACAAAACCTAAAGGCACTTAAAGCTGCAGCTGAGAAGTATTCAAAAGATACAATGGCTTGGATGGAGCAAGAAGGTATCGATTGTACGCTTGAACCAGTAGCGTCGAGACATGAGTTGTGTGAGCAGGTCCGTGTTAATTTTACTGATGGACAATTTGAAAGCCAAAGAGTCGATGAAGACCAAACAATACTCGTTTTGGATCGTGAAATTGCCTTACAAGTTGCACTGCGTTACCGAAGCAGAATGAAAGCGGCTTATGCTTATGATGCGGAGTCCAACAAGTTTGTTGCTGACAACCCTAATTTGTTACTTTCTAAAGTTGGTGTAAAAATATTATCTGAGCTTGATAAATTTACGTTTACAGATGCTGAAAGCGGGGAGTCTTTTCCTGGGTTTGCATCGTCATTTTGGTTAGGTGAATTAGGCAATCAATATGCGCAACGCGTACCTCAAGATGAATTTAACTCCGAGACAAACTCTCACCAAAATGCCCATGGTAATAGGGTGATTGGCTATATGGCAGAGTACACGCCAAGGGCAGGGTTTGTCGTTATTGACATAAGAAAGTTTAGGCCATTTGAAGCAAATCATGAGCTGGTATGCCAAAAAGACAGTAATGCGCTATTGGCAAAGTTTCAGGCTGCTGCAGACTCTCTAAAACAAGATGTTCTTCAAAAGCACGGTGTTAGATTTGTTAACTATTCGGGCTCACATACGGCCGATATGGTCTCAGGTGTTTTCAATAAACATTGTGATGGGTTGTTGACGATTGAAGAAGCAAGTTCAATGCTACTATCTTTGCAGCCATTTTATGAAGTTATGTTTAATTTAGAGGATATATTAGGCTTGCAGTCCGCTTTGCATGAGGCTGATCCGCTGTCTCACGCATTAGACATTATTGAGTTTGATAACCGATTGCGTATCGCTTCTTTCACAACGGGTGTGCAGGATAGTCAGTTAGACAAGACCGGAGAACAGTTTTGGCGAGAAACTGCATCAGAATATGCTGATGAGTTCAATATGCATGAAACGGTTGATATGTTTATTAATACCGGCGCAGAAACTTTCCCAAAATTAGGTGCAAACAGTACGCCAAAAATGCACTTTGATGCATTTGGTTTGCGTTATGCACCCGACTATGAAAAGCACACATCTTGGATAGCACCAGCGGCGACAGTATATGCGCTTTATTTACAGAGTTTACAGCTGCAGGTGGATGAAAATTGGGCATTTTCACCAGCACAGCTAAAGTCTATTATGGTGCCTAAAACGTGTTTTTCAAATGAAGATGATACGGACTTTATAAAAGGGTTTGCGAGGCAGGGAGGCGATTGTCGATTGCAAGATCCTGTGAAGTTCAAAGCGTCAGAACTACAACGCACTGGTTATTTAAATATTGAATAATGACGATTAAAACAGGTATGAACTCTAGTTGTATTCATACCTAAGTTTCATTTTCTATGTTTATACTGAGTCGGACAATAACCACGGCTGACATCAGGAGAGCGCAGTTTTTGATGCTTGGTTTTTCTACCAGAAACTCGCGCTCTCCAAAGTTTGAAGCTACTGGCTTTGAGCTCGTCACGCATCAATCTAATTACCGCTTTTTCATCAAGGCCATACAAACGATGTATTGCCTCAAAAGGGGTTCTGTCTTCCCAAGCCATTTCTATAATTCTGGAAGTATCTACTTGTTCCATTTTGCTGCCAAAAATTGAGTTTTTAAACTGTACGTATTGGCTAGCGAACCGATCAGTTTTATATTTGAAAGCCCTTAATTTATCAAACTAAGCGCGATCCTTGAGAGGACTAGCTTCGAACGAAACCCCGCTCCAGCCATACTTAATAAAGTTTCTGATATTACCATGGTCATCGCCATCTGGGTTTTGCAGGACGTCATGACGGTAGTATTGCCCAAAGCAATGCAGGGTGGCTTGCTCAGATAATTTGTGCTGTTTTGCAAAAGCGAGAATTTTGCATGACCCTAAATTTGTACCTGCTTTATTATTTTGCTCGCCATTTTTAAATTCGCAAGGTGTGAATTCATATAAATTATCTATGAGTTGGATAGTGTGTTCAAATTCAACTGATTCGCCTTGATGTGTCACGCGCTCAATAAAATTTTCAAGCGTTTCATTTTGTGTGTCTGACATGTTAATTCCTATTAATCAAAAGCTTTATTATCCTTGTATTGGCAATCTAATCATAATGAAATTTTGTCGTGATACTTGAGTTTTTAGTAGCTTAAACCAATGTAAGAAAAGGATTTGTGTTATACTTATCAGGTGTTAAAAATAGGAGGGAAATTATTCGAGTGAGCAAAGCAAAACTAAGCCAAGACGAAAGCCTATCATTTAAAATCAACTATCAGCTCCTGCCAAAAGAGACAAACCAGCTTGATCTATACTTTTCCATCCCAATTGACATGGGGATCAATGCGAACACGCTAAATGAAGTCGATTACTTCAATGCCAATATCAAGTGTCACAGTGCCTATTATTCTGAGCAATTACATCTTCCACTTGTTCGAAGTCGTTTTATCAGCCAAAGCAAAGGGCAAAAAAGCGATTATCGTGTCAACCTCAATTTATTTTGCTATCAAATTCGCATTGCGCTAGACGCTGATGTAAAGCAAACCCTAAAGCTCAAACAAGCTGAGGAGTTTTATCCTGCAGCTATTGAATTGGTTGAGCAAAGCGCAAAACTCTTGGTGAAGTTAAGACGCTATACGCCACCGGATAACCGGCTTAAATCCTATTTTCAAAATGCTGATAATTATTTAAGTTGGCATACAGAGCAAGCTTTTTTAAAGTTGTTGGCTCGGGGCCCTAAATCAAGTGAGTTTAGTAAAGAGCGGGGCGAGGTAATAGATTTTTGTAAACAAGAAAACCTCTATCGAGAAAAGCAAAGCTATAACTCACAGGTGACGTTGGACGACCCAAATCGAATCACCAATAAGATGCGCTTGTTGGAAAGGCTCATAGAATATGGCGTGGTATTTAATAAAGAAACGACCAACTTAGGTGCCAACCTAAAGCGCCTTGCTCGCGGTGCAGTGACTGCGGTGATCATGGCGTTTGTGATGTATTTGGTACTGAATGCGCGGTCAAATTTTGAAGAGATCACGATAGCGCTTATCGCACTGCTGGGGGTCATTTATGGTTTGAGAGAAACCTTTAAAGATGATTTGACTCAATGGGCATGGCGTAAGGTACAAAAAGGCAGACCCAAGTGGCGCAACAAATTTAAAAATTCGGTCAATGATGAAACCGTCTGCACGCAAACCATTTGGTTAGAGCACATCAAAAAGAAAGATATACCTGATGATGTTGATAAGCTGCTTAAAAAGCGCGGCAGGCAAAATCGTCAGGAAGCAAATTTACTGCACTTTAGCTGTAAAAATCAGGTGCAAATTGACGAGTTTTTACCGGGGTATGAGGAAGTTCAGCAAAGGATCACCTTTAATATGAGCTCTTTTGCGCGCTATCTGAAAAAGGGTGCGGGAAAGCTTTACAGCCTTGAAGGGCATAAAGTGTCGAAAAACTCGGTGGAGCGGCGATATCAAATCAACTTAGTTATGCGCTTTAAATCAGGTGAAGACACCCAGTTAGAGCGTTATAAGCTGACAATGAACCGCTCTGAGATTGTCGCGATAGAACAAATGAAAGATTAGATATGGGGTCCTCACTTTTAGAAGGTGACCTCATTCACCTTCTACTCGGCACTTTGGAAAAAGATCAGCTTATTACCGAATGGATCAGATATGGCCATTTCAAGTCCCCATGGTTGTTCGGTAATATCGGGCCTAGCATGCTTAAACTGTTTTTCAATTAGCTGGGTGTGATAAGGCTTAAGATCATCACAGCCAATTCTGATACTCATCCCGGGAGAGGCATCGCCATAATGCTCTGACAAATGAAGTATGCAGGTATCTTTTGATATTTGCATATACATGGGTAAGTCAGCTTGATATTGATGTTGCCAGTCTATTTTATACCCTAAAAACTCGATATAAAAAGCGTGTGCGACTTGCTTATCAAAGCTACGAATGATCGGGATGGGGGAGTGGAATGTCATTGGCGGGTCCTAAGTAGATTTAAGTTAGCTTAGTGCGAAGCGTTGAAATGACATTGAGTTATGGCTTCGACTAGCAATTAGTTAGACGAAGCCACTATTTGAAAGTTTATGGTGTGTTTTGCTTTGTACTGTGAAGCAGTTCAACAATGGCTTTAAAGTTTCGTTTAGACGTTTCCTTTTTTAACGCAGTGCGTAATGTGGCTTCAATACCGTCTTTGTGCTCTTGTGTTGCAAGAGCTTGGATAGCTGCATAACGGCTCTCTGCTGTCGGGTTGTTCACGGCAATTGCAAGCACAGCATCACTGGCAGCTGATTCAAGTTGATAATTTGATAACGCTTTTAGTAGTGCGACTTGATTTTGATGCTGCGGTTTAGCTAGTTGCTTTTCTAAACTCGTATACGCTTGCTCAGTTTGCATCATACCGAGCGCTCTAATTGAGGCTCGTTGAACACTCTTATTTGAGTCCTCTACATAGCTGTCGATTTGCTCGAAGTGTTGTCCATCTCGGCTGTTACCAAGGCTGGTGATTAGCGCTGATTTGATATTTGTTTCGGTAACCAAAGACAATTGCTCAGATAATACATTATGTAGCTGAGCAGATTGGGCATTGGCAGTGCGACTGTTGAGCATCGCACCAATGGTCATATAAAAGCTGCTCGTCACTTCTGAGTCTAAGCTATTGAAGCCACTTTCGATTTGCTCTGTCAGCAAGGTGCTAAGTTCAGGGCTCAGCGCGCTTTGTCCTTGAGATAAGGCACGAAGAGCACGAAACTGCATTAAAGGATCTTTCTCTGCGTTAACCAGTATATGGCCAAGTAGTAATTGGCTGTTTGCGCTATCAAGCTGACCTAAAGCATTAAACAAGCGCATTTGCGCTTCATCGGAGAGTGTTTGTTGTAAAAATACCGTCTCAAGTGAGCCAATAACCGCATCAAACTGACTTAGCTGCTTGGCTAAATCGTAAGCTGAAATATCGGTTAAATTTTCTTTGCTCACCAAACTTTGTAAGGACTTTTTGAGCTGGGCAAGCTCGTCTTCACTGAGAGTTTTTTCTGTGCTTGGCCAGCTATCTAAATTCGTAGGCAAACTAAATAGAGCTGAGGGATATGCTGAGCTTGTTGGTCGCAATTGATATTGTTGCTTGGTTTTTAAATTTAAGCTTTGTGATTGACCAGAAAAAAGCAACGTCTCCTGACCTTTTCGAGTTTCAAAAAAACACGCATTAGGTGTGATTTGATGACCAGATGAAGCGACGTTTACCGTCTGCAATGCCGCTTGTGTTTTATCATGGAGGGCGTAGGTGTGCTTATTCAGGTGGATCACATCATCTTTAAATTGATAAGACACGGTATAACGGCCTAGCGTATCTTGCTCTTTTTTGATTAAAGCTGGATTGCTGCGCTGAAACTGAAAATAGTAGGCTAGGCCTTTAAGTTGGTCTTGCGTCTGAGTGTCTAGTTTGGTTGGAAACCAAAAGTCTGTGACTAGCCCATTTTTTGCTAACTTAAATGCAAATGGGACTGTGTAGCTGGCAAGCTCTGATGCAAATTGCCCCTGACCAGCTGTCACCTTATCCGCTTTGATTGCCCACCATCCGTCTTCGTCATTGTGCTTTGCAGCTTTGATAGTCAGCAAGCCATTGAGCTTTATATGGGTTTGTTGCCCTTGCTGGCTTACTTGGTCGTAGTTAAATGTGGTGTGCGTATCGATAACAAAGTTGTATTGCGCAGAACAGCTTGCCTCGGCTGTATTAGAAACAGCCAGTGCACAAAGTGCACTGGCTAGCATCGCTTTATTAAGCGTGATCATAGATCGATTTCACCTTCTTTGGAGTAAATTGTCCAAGATTTATCAAATACACTATTGGTTTGATATAACCAAAGATCATAGCGAGATGTTTTCTTACCGCAAGGATAAGGGATCCCCCACTTTTTACACCATTTAACACCATAGGTTTCCGCATATAAACCAAATTTACCTGAAATTACATCAAGGTCATTTTTCAGTTCAATACCGTAGTAAATATGTGGATTTGTGTTGTTGTTGGTGAGAAGTGCAAAGCCTGCATTTGACTCCATGGCAAACGTATTATCGATTAACGTTAAAATCGCTTGCACTCCTGCTGAAGCTACGAGTAGGTTCACACCTCCACGGCCAAAAGCACCAAAGTCGACATGGAATAAATCGCCTTCTGCGTATAGCTCTGCATTGTAGCCAACGGTTAGTTCAAAGCCTAAGTTACCAGTAACACCTGCTTCCACCTTGATAGGGATTGGGCCTACAGTAAATGTGGCTTGGGCAAGCGTTTTGTCTTCTTCCCATTTCTTTTCCCATGACTTTTCATATTTAGCAGTAAACTTTTCATCTTCAAACACAACATTGTTGAAGATGATCATTTCAGATTCATAACCTGTATTTAGGCCACTGATGTAAGCACTGCCATTATAAGAAATACTGAATAAGGTATTTTTCGCTTTGAAGAAGTAAGCTTCAACAGTACCTTCACCAGTAATACGACCACCTGGATCGCCAGTTGGCACGATAAATAGCTGACCTTGTAAGTCTACGCCAACACTGAACTTAGATTTGTCACCGTATGACTTATCAAATTCACTTTGGAAGTTGATATTGGCCAAACCAACGGAGGCAGGTACGATGGCTTGTTCAGTGAAGCTAGCTTGTCTTGCTGAGCGGCTAGCAGGCTCTTCGCTTGCAGCTTCTTGCTCAAAAAAGTAGAACGGGATAGAGGTTAACACCTGATTGTTATCAGTGTTTGTTTCTGCATCTTGTGCGGCATCAATGAGCGTAAAACGCAGCTCAAGGTTGTTTTGTGCATTCGCGTCGTAGTTTTCATGCAGGCTTTTGATTAATTCAGGCTCTAATGCGATGTCAAAACCAATATGCTCATCATGTAGCTCAGCTCTGAATTCATGGGCAAGTGTGTCTGTATATTGACCCGCTGTTGCATCCCAAAAGTGTGTTTCAACCCAGTTACCAGCAACCATGACTTCTGCTTTAATATGCGAAAGGCCTAAGTTTGTGCCTTCATAGTCAGCTGCAAAGTAACCAACAAGATCAGAGTGGTGGTCACTTGCACCATTGTCGACGTCCGGCGTGTCCAAAATTAGCGCCGCTTGACCAAATTCAGCGCCAAGTAATTTATAATCATGACCTTCTTGCTGGCGAACGACAATGTCAGCATGTGGGAAGTTGCCTTCTAAATGAGGATCGTGATCAACAGAAGGGTGGTTATCTTCTTCAATGTCTTCCACGTGTAGGTCATTTGGATCAATTTGAGCCAAGATGTGGTAGTTACCGCCTTCTAAAGAATTTGGCAATGTCAGTTCAATTTCGTGGTCGCTAGTACCAGCAGAAAGCCCTGCTAATTCAACAACGGCGATTTGCTGAATATCTTCAATTGCAGCTTCTTGCTCACTTTGTGAATCTAGCTCATCAGAGTGCATTAGGTAAAAATGGACTTCAACGTCAATATTATTAAAACCCGTTACATCTACCGTGTAATAAGTTTTAACGGTATCACTTGGTGCTAACATATCTAGCGGACCAGTTGATATCTCAGTGATTTCCAAATTACTTTGTACTTCCGGAGCTGGTGTTACTACCGTAACTTCAGGCGTGTCATTTTCGCTGAATTGACACCCAGTCAAAGTGGCTAAGCTCAAAAGAGCATATGGGATCAAGCGCATGTCGTTTCTCTATCTTATCTAAATCTATTTCATTATATGCTAAGAATATGGAAGGAGTGTGAAGTAAACTGCTTGAGACATTAGTATTGTGTTTGATAAAGGTAAAAAAGCCGCTTTACGGTATCTTGTTTAGTTGTTAGACGGCTAAAAAAGAGCTGATAGTAGCATGTTAATTGCCAGAGCACTGAGTAACACTTTAATGATACCAATGAGTTGTGTGTTGTTCGCGGATAAACGCAGCTTAGTGCCAATATATGAACCAAGCATTGCGCCGCACATCATGGCAATAATAATAGGGCCGCTTTGTAATAGCTCAGAAGAGACTAACAAAAACACAGGAATTTTTGCTAAATGGCTTAGTGTCATGAACACTGCACTGGTAGCTACAACTTGGTCTTTGGACTGAAGCTGTTTGGTCAGCACTGTCAAAGATAGTTGCCCTGTGGCACCCACAATTAATCCCAGCCCGGTTTGTAAGGCGCCAATGATATAGAAGTTTTCAAAACGCTTAATAAAATTCGAAAAAGGTGAGTACCAAAGGTTTAACAAGATATACAGGCCAATTGCAGTCGGAATATAGGTTGTTGGCATGTTATATAAAACGACACCAAAAAGGAGCGTACCGAGTATTGAGCCGACAAAAAAAGCGGGTAGGAGCGACCATTGGACATCAGAAAGAGAAAACAGCGCCCGTGATGCATTACTGGTAATTTGAGTGAGTCCATGTATGGGGATCACCAGCGCGGGATTTAAAAATAATGGCAGTAGAGCAATCAACAACATGCCACCGCCAAATCCAATGATGGCTGCAATCAGTGACGTTATAAATGCAACTAGCCCAAGCAATAGTTCCATATTAATCTATCCTTGAAAGTGAAGCCTGTATTAGATTGTTATGTCCTCATCGCTACGGCCACTCCGGAGGCTGACAATAAACTGCCTGCAAGTTTATTAAAAACCCCCATTCGCTTTGATGTAGAAACAAACCTTTTTGCTTTTGCACTGAGGTATGAATACCCGAGGTTGACCGAACCAAATGCTAAGGTAGCACAGATAAAAATGCCTAAAATGTCAGTTATTGTAATGGTATGAAAGTCCACAAAGGCAGGGAACAGTGCAACGTAAAATATAATGGCTTTTGGATTACTCATAGTTAATAAGAAACCAGCCAAAATATCAATATGATGTTTGGTTGCTGGTGGCGTTTGCGTATCGATAGCAGGTGTTGTTCTAAACAGCTTAATACCCATCCAAATTAAGTAAGCAGCGCATAAATATTTTATTATCGCGAAGGTGCTGCCCATAGACTCTGCGATAAAAGCCAGCCCTGATACCGCCAAGAGTATGAAAAAATAATCAGCAATGATAAGACCTAATGTCATAGCGGCACCACGCTGAAAGCCGCCTGTCATAGAAGCTGTGGTAATAGCAAATACAGCAGGCCCTGGAATGATCCCTACGATAAACATGGCGCTGAATAGAGCAAGATAACTTTCTATTGTCATAGAGCACTTAGTAAGTTTTTTGATTTGCCACTACCTTAACATGTTTTGTCATCTTTGGTGTGGTTATAAATTTACCGAGTCTTTAAAGCGAATATATATTATTGAATTAAGTGGAAAGGCGAACGGCTAGGAATTATTTTTTAAATTGAAAAGTATCATTATTTGAATTGTAATGCGTTGAATTTATCAAGGCTACGTTTATTTAAGTTGTAAATCATTATTAATTTAATTTTATGTTTTTGATTGTTGCATTTTGTTTTTATGGTTTTTGTTAAATTAATCTTGAAAGCCTCTGCTTTGTAAATATTGTAATATTAATGTTTTAATTAAGTGCGATTTTTATTATTTTTATTGTTCTTTTTGTTTTTTTTTGTGCTAACTTGAGTTTGGAAATTAACCAATAAGGACAAAGTTATGAAATTGAAAATAAAAAAGAACAACTTAAAAGCACTTTCTAAATCTCAAAAGTCACTTGATGCAAAACAGACTAAAGAGGTTAATGGTGGTTTCGTCGTAGAAACATGGAAGATTATGACACACCCTGAAGTTTGTAAAACAGCTTGGCAATTCTGCGAGCCATAAATACAGGCTTATAGATTAAAGGGGGGCGCCCCCCTTTAATAAGTTTTGGGGTTTCTTTCATTTTAGATCCTTTTCTTCGTTTTTGAGAGTGCTTTGAATAGTTAACCAGATTTTTTTAAATTTCAGTGGGGAGTTTTGTTTCTTATATAATTAAACTTCAGACCTTTTGCGTGATCAGATCAAAAACATAACGCAATCAAAGCCAACATGGCAAAGAAAATTAAAAATTGTGCTGCCTGTAATCGCGCATTGATACTGTGTGGCAATATTGCTATTTTGCTCAGTGACGGTGCGATTCGGTAATTTCAAATTATTGACAAATATGATGGGCGTGGCCGTTCAAATAAAATATTCTGACTTTGTAATTGAAACTTGCCTGACATTTGGGTCTGTTTTAATTTGCCACTTCGAGTACTTGAAGGGGTCGTACACTCAATCCTTAATAAATGGGTGCACCTATTCAGCCCCATGTTACAACTTCCTGTATAAACGAGGACCGCAGCCTAATCTTCAAACCTAACCAAGCCTACAACATAAGAAGTTACCGATATTGTTTGTCGAAAGCACTGGTATAGAAGTTTATAGCAATGGCGAATAACATGTACGAAAATACAGCTCAAACAAGCGCTGAACTTGGCGTAAGTTGCATTTAGCTATAGATGTAGCTAGTTATTACACTGTCAGTGCAGAGCTTTCAGTGATGGTGCTCATGATACGCGTGATTGCTATGATGAAATTGCGGCTAAGGGTGACGTAGCTCGTATCCCCAACGGAAAACGCCCAATATTGGGACTAAGGTCCCCGAAAAACAATGCCATAATATTAATGCATCAACTTTGTTTAAAACACCTAAAAGAATAGTCAGGCTCCCACTGGTTGAAAAAGGCGTGTATCGTTTTAAACAACTTACAGGTGAGATGCTAAAAAGCTGCATCTTTAATAGCTAACACACAGATGTGATGATTAAAGCCAAAGTGACCAACACGGTGAATGGGCTAGGTATGTTTAAATATCAGTAAAATGACAAAACCGTTAGGAAAGGTCTATTTGTCCAACAAGGCCATCTTTTTGTATTGTTAATGTTTCGTGTTTGGCTGATTTCACCCTTCTTATTTTATGTTGTAAATTAAATTTATTTTCCTACTGATTATGTCAAATAATAATTAGCTTAGAAGCATCCTGGTTATTTTGTGACATCATATGGAAGGCCTGTGATAAGAGTGAATTTTACAATCAACCTGGTGTGCAGTAGAGGAAGGTGACTTTTATTTTTACGAAGATTTTTTTAATATTTTGATTGTACTGGTTATTTTGTTTTTTATCTTTAGTTTGATTATAAATGGTTTTATTGGTTTTATATAAGTGGTTAAAAATCAATGTTATTTTTAATGTTTTTTATTTTGTTTAAGTGTTTTGTTAACTCTGTTTTTATTGCTTGTTTTATATTTTAAGTTAAGTTACGTTAGTTGTGAGAATTAACTCACAAGGAAAGAAAAATGAAATTAAAACTAAAAAAGAATAAAATTAAACAACTATGCCAAGACCATGCTGTACTTAATGGAAAGGCCACAAAAAAAGTGAATGGCGGAGATAATTGGGGAGGCACATGGCATTGTCCTGTAACACATCGAGACTTATGTGGTACAAACTGGGCAGAATGTGCGCCATAAATACGGATGTATAAAGAAGGGAGCTATCTGCCCCTTACTTACAGCTATTTAAATGGCTGTAATCCTCTCTAGTTATATGTAATAAATCCTCCTTAAAATCGTCATACATAAAAATAAAAACCTTCATTTAAATAACCATTTTTTGAAATGAGATAGACACTTTCAAAGCTTAACCTCTTTGTACCGAAATTTGTTACGCCGTAAGTCGTCTTGTAAGTGCGCGAATGCGCGAGTTTCTCAGCGAAACATACAAAAATAATGAAGTACTGGAGAAAAAATGAAGATCAAACTAACCCTATTTTGCGTTTTGATACTGTTGAGCACACAGAGTATGGCTCAATCGCTTAAGGTGATGGCATACAATATTATGCAGTTAAACGTTCAGGACTGGGACCAAAGTAATAGAGCTGAGCGACTGCCGGAGGTGATTAAATCACTGAGTGACAGTCCAGATGTTATTCTTGTCAATGAGGTATTCAATGGTGACGCAGAGCAAGCATTATCTGCTTTGTCAGATATTTACCCATATCAAACGCCTAATGTGGGACAAGATTGCAGCGGTAGCGGATGGGATAGCTTAACAGGGAACTGTTCAAATAGCCCATTTGTTATTCGTGGTGGGGTTGTGATTATTTCTAGGTACCCAATCGTCTCACAAAAAGCACATGTTTTCAAAAATAGCTTAAGCGGAAGCTGGGATTATTTGGCGAACAAAGGTTTCGCTTATGTTGAAATCGAAAAAAATGGGCAACGCTACCATTTAGTTGGCACGCATTTGCAAGCAACACATGATGGCAATACAGAGCAAGAGCATCGCGTTCGTATGGGGCAGTTAGGCGAAATTCAAACATTTATCAAAGCCGAAAATATTCCTGCCAATGAGCCTGTAATCATCGGTGGTGATATGAATGTCGAGTGGAGCAAGCAACATGAAATTGCAGATATGCTGACGACTTCTCATAGTAAGTTGAACTTTGAAACACCTGAAGTAGGCTCTTTTTCAGCAAAACATAATTGGTTTACCAAAGCCAATGCATACTATTTTGATTACAGCCTAGAGTACAACGACACTTTAGATTATGTATTTTGGCACAAAGATTATAAACAACCTAAAAATAATCCAAGCATGTCAGTTCGTTACCCTACAGCAGAGAGTAACTTTTATTGGAGCTATTTGAAAGGCAATTGGAACTTAAGTTCAGGGCGCTATTATCATAATGGTTATTATAATGAACTATCTGATCATTACCCAGTGCAAGTAAACTTTGAATTCTGATATTTGAAGAAAAGTAGTGCGCCATGGAATTAAATCTCTGGCCACTACTTGAAGTACCCCCCAATTTTCCTATCGCTAAAAACTCCTACAACTTGATTGTTGATTTTTAAGAAACAAAAACATCACATAAAACATGCCTGATATATATTTATTTACATGAAAGATATGATATGCAATATTGGGCTGTGTAAATATTAACCAGGTTTTTGAGCTGTATTAAGCATAAATGTCTAGCAGATATTACGAGCATACTAATGCATATGGTCTTGTCAGGTATGGCAGAGTTGTAATGTCGATGGCAAAAAGTGGTTTTTGTATCTAAGGTGAGTATCGAATTTAGTGTTAACAAATAAGGAAAATATAATGTTAAATAAACTCTTAATCGCTGCTGTTATACTGGTGGCTTCATCAACTTCCATCTCTGTAAATGCTTATGGCGGCTTTATGGTGTCTTGTTATAAATAAGGGACTCTTGAATGGGTTGAGACCGTTGAGTCGCATTATGAAGCAAGGTTTTTGGAAAGGATATGTAGAAGAAACGGCGGCACCCCCTTTGTTGATTAATGTTATGTAACTGCTAGTTTTACCGAGTGAAATGGGGGGATTTACTTCCCTTTTCTCTTTAGTGAAAATTTAAATTTGAGCTTGTTAATTTAAATTTCAGTCTTAAAGAATAATTATTTTAGATAAATATTTTCACAGTTTCCGTTGATAAAAATTAAAAAGGTATTTATGGATATCTCACTGCCTATTTTAATACATTTGTTTGCTGTCACTCCTGCTATTGGATTGGGGTTTCTTAATCTAGCGATGAAAAAAGGCACTTCACTACATAAGCTTTTTGGTCGAGTATGGGTAGCATTGATGATTATAGCGTCTTTAATTTCTTTTCTAATCCAGCCTACTGGCAGCTTAACCTGGCTACATTTATTCGCAATTTTAGTGATAGTGTCGGTGAGCATTGGAACTTATGCTATTTATAAACAAAACCAAAAGCTTCATCTGCACTGTATGAGTGGAGCATATATTGGTACAGTCATCTCAGCCATTGTGGCAGCAAGTGTACCAGGGCTACTATTGCATCAACTGTTATTCTAATAGAGACTTGAGGCTGGAAATTAATCTAGCGAAGCTGTCAAAGAGTAGAGAAGTATTATGTACATAGGTGAAGTAGCGAAAAAAACAGGACTTTCTATAAAAGCGATACGCTTATACGAAGAGCGAGGGTTAATTACTTTACCACCTCGAAAGGGACGGTATCGATATTATAATGCTTCACACGTCGAAATTTTGAATCTGATAAAAGAGGCAAAATCTTTGGGCTCAACGCTATCTCAATTAGAGGCGGTGATAGTGTATGACAATGGAGAAGTCGATTGGCCAAAAATTGAGACTTTTTTGATAAAACTGAAGTGTCAATTAACTCAGCAAACAGAGATATTAAAAGAGCGAATAGGAAGAGTGGATGCCTGCCTATCGGCAATAAACTCTTGTCCAACAATGCTTGACTCTACCCCTAAGGGGAGAGAGTAGAATCGTTATCGACCTCTTAAAATTGGAAATGAGTAAGATGACGAAGAAAATACTAATTCTTAATGGAAACCCGAAATCCACGAGTTTTTGCCAACAATTAGCCAATACATACACTGTTGAGGCGAGAGAGTGCTATGAAGTAAAGCACTTCAATTTATCTGAAATGGCTTTTAACCCGATCTTAGACTCGGGCTACGATACAGAGCAAGATTTGGAACCAGATTTAAAAGACTTTCAAAAGTGGCTCCTATGGGCTGAACATATTGTGATCTTCTCACCAATTTGGTGGGGCGGTCTACCTGCAAAGTTAAAAGGACTTTTTGATAGATCTTTTCTACCTCATTTCGCTTTTAAGTATGAGCAGGATAATCCACAACCAACACCACTATTAATTGGTAAAACAGCCCGCATTGTACTCACGATGGATATGCCTGAGCCTTATCTTGAAGAACAGGCTAGGCCTGTTTTGGAGCAATTAGATAAGTATACCTTACAGTTTAGTGGGGTTGAAAAAGCGGCAACGAATTTATTTGGATCTATGATATTTGCAACGCAAGAAGAAAAGCAGAATTGGGAAAAACTGGTGAAGTCCCTTGGCAGCCAAGGGATCTAATTTAATTGCGCTTTTAGCAGTAAATTACTTGATAAGATACGTCGTTTACTGCTTTAAGAATATATCGGAGTCTGTGTAAAACTGACCATTAAATGTATCAATTGCGGTATAAACAACAGAATATTGGCCTTGAGGGAACCAAGGTTTAACTTCAACGCCAAAGCCCTGGCTCATTTTTTGTTGCTGAGGTTGAATTTTATAAAGTTGCGGTGTGTCTAAGGTACGTATTTGACCATTTGGGAATACTAAATGTACATACATTTCATAGGTTGCTGCTGTCCCACCCAGGTTTTGTAGTGACTTATCGAAGTTTACCAAGCCACCTTCCGAAGGAATCGCAATATCTGGTGTAAGGTTGTCTATATTAATTAAGGCGCTACGTGCAGGAGAGGCTACCTCAAACGATACGATGATCTTGTCTCCGGCAGAAAAGCCCCCTGAGATGTCTATATATATATTATCTTGGTCAAACGTCACATGTGTAGTCTGGATATCACTTCTAATCAGGTTTGCCTGAGTTATTGGAAAGCTAAACCCTCTAAAAATATAGCCGTCAAATGTACGTCCATCTGCTCCGCCAAACCCGCTTGAATTTTTGTAATCGATCGTAATGGTAGCACTGTTAATGTTGATTAAAGCATGAGATTGAACCATTACAGCATCAGACGAGTCATCCGTTACAACGGTTGAGACTGGAGATACAAAATTCGTGTAAATATCTGGGTATGCCCTGTGTATGGTCGCAGTGTCGCCAATAACAGTGGCCAGAGAATTGAATGTCATAAAAGACATAGTGAATAGGAATAAACTAACTATTTTTTTCATTACCAATCCTTTTTAGAAAAATAAAAGCACACACACTGTATGCTTGGTGACCAGGAAATATCAAATCACATAGGGCATTTTAGAATCAATCAAATATGACTTTTTGATCGTTTTTTATGCGTTTTGTTTGACCTAGTACATGTGCTATGGGTTTTCTAACAAGTGTTTAAGTTGAGTAAGCCCTGTCTCGGCTCTAGGCGCTAGGTTTTCGCGCAACCCCATGATAATTGGCGATTGCTCGTTAAGTGTGGACTCTCTACTGTGGTAGCTTAATTCAAGCTGGCAGCCAAGTTCATTCTCCCAAAAGCAGACAGTCATTTGCGGTAAAATGCCAACTAAATCCCCTTGGGTGACAAAAGTGGTATTCTTTACACATTCTACGACCTTTATGGTGAGCGTCTGATCGCTGCCTGCAATAGCCAAGGTTTCAAGATAGGTTTTTCCAACGCTTGCGTGTGGTTGAGTGTCATTGGCTTGTATTGCAATGACATCGGGAAACCAAAACTTGTAGTTTTCCATGTTGATAACATGCTCAAATACGCGCTCTACTGGGGCTAATATCGTTATTGTTTTTTTAGTCAGTTCAATCATATAAATCCCTTAAATTTTATTCAGTCCAATGACTATAAGAGAAAATAGACTTGACTTAAATTGAAGATAAATAGAGTCTAGATTAACTAAATGGAAACCATATTTAAGGAGCAGCGAATGTCAAGGCTAAATCAGTATCAAGCCTTTGTGACAGTGGTGGAACAAGGCAGTATTACGCAAGCATCTGCGAGTTTGAATTTATCCGTGCCTGCCGTCAGTAAGCAGCTGTCCATGCTAGAAAGTCGCTTAGAGGCGCAGTTGTTTTTTCGCTCTCATAAAAAACTAGAGGTGACTGAGGCTGGCCTGAGATTTTATGCTAGATGCAAAGATATATTGCGTTCGATAGAGCAAGCTGAAGAAGTACTGAAATCAGAGCAAGGTGCGCTTACAGGTAAGCTAACCGTTTCAATTTCGAAATCCTTGTGTCGCTCAGTAGTGATGGAGGCATTGACTGAATTTGCTAAAGCACACCCAAAGATACGCTTAGACATTCAATTGAGTGATGTCGTTGTGGACCTTTATGCAGAGGATATTGATTTTGCGTTTCGCTTAGGTAATGTAAGCGACAGTCCACAGATGATAACCTCCTCATTACTCAACACGCAGTTAATTGCATGTGCAGCGCCTGAATATGCCAAAAGATTACAAGCAATAAAAAGCCTTACCGACTTGAAAGAACACAAGTTTATCCTGCCTTCCAGCCTTAACCCTCATGGCATGCTAAAGGCGTTTTTGAGTGAACATAGCTTCGACTTCAATAACGGCGTTGCACATACCACCAATGATATAGAAGCCGTATATCAATTAACCAGAGCGGGGTTGGGAATTGGTTTAATGCTTGATGTGTCAATTCGTGATGAACTTAAAAAAGGCATATTAGTGCCCGTTATCGCTGATCTCAAGTGGCCGATAAAGCCTTTGTATTTGCTCTCAAAAAAGAAAGAGTGGGAGACTAAAAAGCATCAGGCTTTTCGATATTTTATAGAGGCTTACTGCAATAACAGCCAGTTTAAAATAGAATGCTCAAATTAAACTGGCCGTGACAATCAAACTTAACAAGCTTTGAGTTTTTCATTAATTTTTGTTGCTTGAAGCTGCTTGTTTATGCGCATTGGCATGCCATTGTGATTAGAGAGTGTGGATCTGGCATTGATGTTTTGTGGGTCTATTTGCTCATCTAAAAACTCTATTCTTGTCTGCTTTAAATACGTGACTAGAACACTCAGCATTTCCTGCATCGCAAAATGCTGCCCTATACAGTTTCTGTGGCCCGCACCGAAGGGGATATAGCTGCCTTTTTTTATGTCGGGCTCATTTTCCCAGCGAGTTGGAGCAAAGCATTCGGGGCTATCAAAATTGCTCTTTAATCTGTGTACAACAAAAGGAGAGATAAATACTTTATCGCCTTTATTTATTTTAAATCCATCGATCTCCGTATTCTCGGTTGCGCGTCTCGCGCCAATCAGCCATACAGGTGGAAATAGCCTCAACACCTCTTTAATAAACGCAAGAGTCGCTGGAAATTTATCAAAGGACAACGGCTCACCATTTTTATGATGGATAACTTCTTTATATACTTTATTGGCCTCAGCATCATATTTTGCCAAACAATACCAGCACCACATTAAGCTATTCGAGGTTGTCTCATGGCCGACGATAAAGTAAGACACCAAATGGTCTTTTATATTTTCATTGGTGAGTGAGTTGCCTGTTTCATCCGTGGCTTCAAGTAAGGATGACAATAAGTCTCCATGATCTTGAAACGGCTCATTCCTTCTTTTTAAAAGAATTTCATCAATAATTTGATCTATGATTTTACGTGCTCTTTTTACTCTGACATTAAGCGGGGAGGGGAACCAGGCAGGAAAGTTGACGACATCTTCAAAGTTTTTACTGAGCAAATGATGTAATTCATTCATCGCTTCTGATACTGCACTGGCTTTTTTCAGTTCAGATTTACACAAACCAAACAGCGTTTTGCACGTAATTTGCAGCGATAACCGTTCCATCTCTACTGCCATATCGACAGTATCGCCATGGCTAAGCTTAGAAACTGATTCTGAAGCATATTGCTCAAATACACTTTGGTAGCTTTGCAGGCGACGATGCATAAAGGCGGGTTGGGCGATTTTACGCAGAGGTTTGTGAGTTTGTTGATCAGCGGTGACAATACCTTGGCCGATGGCTTTGCTGAGAATGTTCGTATCTCGGGTCGATTTAGGAAATTGCTTCACTTTCCCAATCAGCACTTCTTGGATCATGCTGGGGTTAGAGATCAAAGTGACTTTAAATGGTCCAAGTTTAAATTGCAGTACATCTCCAAATTTATCTGCAAGTGTCATCAGAAATCCAGCAGGGTCATCCATAAATTTGATGCCCAATGCGCTGATCTCCTTGTTAGTTACTTTTGGTATTTGCTTCATTTTTTGTCAGTTACTAGCGATGTTTTTAATGGCGTCAAAGAGAGACCGGATATGTTTAACCACTTGTTCCTCATTTAGGTTATGTGGGTTGTATTCGATTAAAAAGTCTACCTGATCTACACCATGGAAGTTAATCACATTCAGCTGTAGCGGTAAGCTGTGATGCTGATGCGACTCATAGCTGAATGATCTCGGCATACCCGGTGTATCGCTGAGCTTTTCCAGTTCCATATAGCCAAATCTGAACTCACTGAGTGGTATATGTGGCGGCAATTTAAGCTCTTCGTACAACAGTTCTGGAGGGAGCTTTTTATGTCTGTAGGTATGTTTTAATTGTGTGGAGACTTGCTGGGCTTGTGCTGCCAAATCGAGTTCATCAGATAATGAAAATTCATGAACCAACATATTCGCCATAAATGCAAATAAATTACTTTCACTTTTTTTACGACCATGGACAGGTAAACCAATACGTAATTTATCCGAGTTAGATAGGGGGAAATCTTGGTTTAATTGACGTATCCAAAGGGTCAGCATCAATGTGGATAAACTCAGTGCATGTTGATTTGCAAACTCAACGATTGGTGTGAGTTGCGACCGAGGTAAAGAAAGGTGTATCGCTTTACTTTTTAACGGGTTTGTTGGTGAGAAGAGCCTAAATTCAATCGGCGCGGCTAAGTGGTTTAGCCAAAATGCTTTGTCCTTTTGATATTGATTTGATGTCAGGTACTCTGCTTGCTGGCTAGCGAGCTGTACTGGTTCAAATTGAGTATTTGTCGGGGTATGTCCTTTATCGTAATAGTCTACAACTTGCTTTAAGTAAGCAAATGCACTGTATCCATCACAGATTAAATGATTAGCTAAGAAGGCTAGCCACACTTGATTATTCGGCAGTATGAAAATTTCATTTCTGTGTAGCGGGTACTCAAATGCAGAAATAGGAGTGGTAAATAGTGTTTCTATTTTGTCACGTGCTACTTGCTCTGCACGTTCAAAAGGCAGTGCGGATAAATCGATAATTGGATAAGAGTGCTCGCAGTTTGCATGTTGATGTTGTTCAACGCCATTGGGTGTTTGCTGAAAATAAAAATCAAAACTCGCGTGACAGGCCATCACGGCTCTTTGTGCCTCGACGAGTTTATCGGCATCAACATGGTCAAATTTGATGACGCCGCCAGCGTTGGCAATGGGCAAATGAGGGGCTGCGCTGCAAAAGGCCAGCATCATATTTTGTAATAATGTAATTGGGAGTGTAGTCATAGTGCTGTTATCTAGTTTAATGAAAGGCCGCCATCAACCTTAATGACACTGCCAGTTGTCCACGGCTGAGATAATAAGGTGGTAATGATTTGCGCTACTTCGTGTGCTTTACCGAGTCCAAAAGGGTGTAGCTCAGCGAGTGCTTTTAATCGTGTTTGCTGTCCTAAGTTATCGTCTCTATGTTGGTTTAACATGGGCGTATCGACACAGCCAAGTGCTACGGCATTGACGCTGATTTGCTTGGCTGCGCCAGCAAGAGCAGATGCCTTCATTACTTGTTCGAGTCCTGCTTTTGACGCGCTATATATCGCACTGGTAGCAATGGGCTTTTCAGCCAGTGTTGAGCTGAGCAATATGATGGCACTTTGTTTTGGCATATGTGCAATAGCTTGCTCACAAAGTAAAAAAGCGGAAACAAGATTGACATTCAGTTGCTCAGTGATGGAGTTCATTTTAGTTTGGCCAAACTGCTCATGGTAACAAACGCCCGCTGCGTATATTAAGGCATCAATTGGGCCGATATTATCAATCAAAGACTGAAACAAGTCGCCAGCTTGAGCTATATCCGATAAGTCGCATTGCCACGGGATAAAGTGCTCAAATTCATTAAGCAGGTGGCTTTTATCTATGGTCCTGCTTAAACCGATCACCCGCGCACCCTTGGTGAGTAGATCTTTGCAAATTTGGTAGCCTATGCCTGAACTGGCACCTGTGACTAAAACTGTTTTGCTCATGTTGCTGAGATACCTTGATAGTAATTGATATTGGCAGGTGTCACTGATCCTAAAGGATTAGTATGGTTGACAATAATTTCGTCCTCTGGAATAAACTTAGGACGATCTATACACAAGATGGTAGCGGGTGATGCACTTAAGTTGTTGTAACCATGCACCACGCCTTTTGGCCAATCGAAGCTACTGCCGGGCTCTATATTTTCTCCGTTAAACATTAAGCCTTCATCTAAAACGAGCTCGTGTTCTTCCATCTGCAGGTGCATGTGTGCGGGGATTGACTCACCAGCTTTGATGTTAAGCAAGTAAATACCAAACTTTTCGTTCTCAAATAAAATATCGACAGTACCAAATGGCTGCGTCTCGTATTCAATAATACTTCTTTGACAGATAATGTTGTGGTTATATTCAAGTAAGAGAGGTTTCACAGTAATATCAATACTATCAAGCCACTTGAAACGGCAAAAAAGTAAATTAGGAATAATTCTTAAAAATTCTGTTGCGCTGATTTCACATATTCTGTCATACAAAAATTGCACTTGTGCCTGTATTTTCTGTAACTGGGTAGAATTTAATTTACTTGTTAAGCTGAGCTTGAGTTCAATTTTCAGGTCTGAGGCTAGATTGATCTCGAGATATTGCTCATACAGTGGCATGGCGTACCTCCTCACTGTGCGGTTGGTGCAGTGTGATTGCCGGTTTGCAAAATATATGTTCTTTTAGCAGTTTAAATGCACTGGCTCTGGGGTGAAGCGCATTTCGTTTCTCAGTGGGGAGTGATGCAAGTGTTGAGTTGTGCCCATGAGGAATAAATATTGGTTCAAAGCCAATGCGGTTTCGCCCTGATGCGCGCCAGCTAATAGTACCCTGTAATTCGCCAACAAAAGAGCAAACATGACCACTAGGATAAGCAAGGCTTAATGCACACACCATTTTGGCTTGTCTTTTTTGTGTTAAGGCCATGCGGGTCAACACATGGTCAATGGCGCCATCAAATCCGCCGGCCTGTTTGGCCCATCTTGCAGTGTACAGCCCAGGTAAACCATTTAGTGCATCTATGCACAATCCGCTATCATCCGCAATTGCCACTTTGCCACTGTGCTTGGCAATATTGAGCGCTTTTAATTGCGCATTTTGACAAAAGCTAGCGCCAGTCTCTTCTATTTCATCTAATCCCAATGCGTGAGCGCAACGAACTTTGTGGCAATAGGGTTTTATTAACGCGCTGATCTCACGCGTTTTACCAAGGTTGTGGCTCGCTATGACGATTTCATCAAATGCAGCATGCTCAATCATACAATTCTTCAGGTGGCTTGGATGTATCCCATGAAGCCAGCTTAATTCGCAAATGTGGATGAAATGTGTAATTTTTTTGTTAATTCAGAATGGACATGTCTGACAAGACAATTATTTGTTTCCGTTATTTATAAATTAGCTTCTAAATTATAAATAGCTCTATCAAAGTATCTATTGGTTTTGTTTTAATTTGAAGTAAAGTTTTGTAAATTTATTATTTACACTGGTTTTTTGTTTATATATATTTTCACTTCAAAATTAAACAAGGAGTTTTTATAAATGAAAATTAAATCAATGTTGTTTGGCTGTATTACTGCAGTCACTTTAGCGTTAAGTAACCAAGTTTCTGCATCAATAGGCAGTAATACTATGGTTATTACCTGCGTAGATCGTTCTGAATTCATAGAGTTATGGTCTGTTACTGCCTATAACCCTAGAGAGCAAAACTATTTTCTATCACGTTGCTTTAATGAGGGTGGTTTTCCAGATATAAAGCTTATTTAGTTTAAGTTCTCAAGTACGTCTGCCTAGTAGGCGTACTTTTTGATATTGCTGGAATATAGCTTTTTTACTTTCTTACCTCTTTTGTTTTTGTCATATTAATATAATATTTATTCTTGATGATCCATGGATTTTATAAACCTTCAACCGCACTAAGGTAAAGTTTTGTAAAGTTAACTTTCTGTATTTACACCTTTTTAAATTGTTTATATATTTTCTCCGAGTTTTAAATAGTGATTAAACAAGGGAGTTAATAAAAATGAAATTAAAATCAATGTTATTTGGTGGTGTAGCAGCTGTGGCGATGACACTCGGTGTACAATCAACGGCTCATGCATACATGACTATTTTGGTAACTTGTATAGATAAAAATAACTATAATTATTTATGGTCATCCAAGTCTATCTTCAGGGCTCAGTTTCAAGCTGACTTAGATCGTTGTCGTCGTGATGGCGGTTTAGCAGAGGTGGACTATCTATAGGTCTTGAATGGAATATGCACTTTTTATAAGTGCATATTTTTAATTTAGATAAGATATTTTTTATATTTTAATCCCGACCAATCTGCAGCATTAGTCAATTAATGAACCCTGCATAATATAGTTTGGCCCAGCTGGACTACCTAAATACTTCTCACCAGTGTCTGTAAATCCAGCTTTTTTATAACATTCATAAGCTAACGAATTACGGCAGTTGACGGTTAAGTAAATTTGATTAAATTGCGGGTAAAATGCTTTTAAAAAAGGGATTAGTGCGGCAACAGCCTGCTTGCCAAAGCCTTTACCTTGTTGACCTTTATCGATGACAAATGCGCGGATCCCAACACCATCTTCAGGACAAAAGTCGTATTTTTGCGCATAGGCGAGATCAAGCTTAAAATAACCAATCACCTCTTTTTGGTGTTTTATGACATGCAAATGCGTAGTGTCGCATATTTCTTCTAAAAACTCTGACGCAGTGCCTGCAAATTCAATTTGATCCTGCTCGATTTGGACGCGTTTTACCTGCTCAAGGTACCTATCACAGAGCTTTGTTATCGTTATCATAGGATGCTCTTAATTGTTATAAAGTAACAAAATCATAAATGATAACGGCGAAAATTACCATAACGGGAACAGCTTGGCTTTACAGTGACATCAATTCAGCTCTGGCTTGCTTATCTAGTTTCTCAAGTGCGTATCGAAATGCCACACGTGGCATCTCTTTATGATGTGTTTTGAGATAGTCAATGACTTCATTGGGTGAGGTTTTAGAGAGTACTTTGAGTAACCAGCCATAGCCTTTTTGCACTAAATCATGCTCATCATTGAACAAGAGATTCGCAGCGTTTAAAGGCGCGCTTTGGGGGTATTTCCCTTTATTTAACGGGTAGATTAAGATCACGGCAACGGCTCTTCTAACAGCAAAGTTGTCATGTTTAGCCCATGCATGGGTTTTATCTATTAACTGTGGGTACTGCACGATTAACTCACCAAAAGCATGTGTGCAAAAATCGTCACAGTCATACCAGTCGGTTACGTATTCGAGTAGCCAGCGTTCAAACACCTCAAATGTGCTTGGGGTATATTGTTTTTTAACTCTAAATGCCCAGTCAAAGGCGATTAAACTGAGCATCCACTCTCTTGACTCAAGTAGCTGTTCACAGAGTTCAAACACTGAATCGATATGATGATCAGGTAATGCGCGGTACAGAGTTGCTGATATTTGTCGAGCTTGTGCCGTTTTGACTTTTTGTTCTGGGTAGCCAAGCTCTGCAAGCGCTTGATGTGCGGTGTCTTTAATATGCATCGCGTATTTCAGTACGTTTTTTTAAAACACGGTAGCTGAATTATAGGAAAAGCTCAAAGCCGCACAAATATGCTGGCGACTTTGAGCCTTTATATTATTGAGAGGGGAGTTCAGCCTCTTGCCAAATAACTTGGTAGTGCAGGTCTTCTCGCCACTGTTTAAAGTAGGTGTTAAATAGCGCCTCCCAGTCATCTAATCCAACTTGGTATTGTTCGACCAGCGCTAAATAATTGTCTTTATCGTACGGTGCCATGGGCATTAGGTACGCTTCAAACAAATATTCATCATATCCTGGGCGCTGCGTGAGTAAGCCATCCATAATGACTTGGGTATTCCCCTCCGTTGCGTGTTCGATATAGTGTTTGCATGATTCAATAAACGCATGCTTTTCACCTTGCTCAAAGCGCAAGCCTTGGCTTTTTGCCATGTCGTAAAACTGCGTGACAGGCAATGGTGTTTTGTTTGCCACATGAAAGACCGTATTGCGTTTTTGCTCATCATTCATGCCAAGTACGATGGCGGCAGCGGCTTTATCAACCGGAATAATATCCAGTAAATACGGAACCTCTGCGGGCTGAACAGGCGTTCGCATCATCATTTTTAAAATTCGATGGAAAATATCATCGGTGTTGCCAATGCCAGTTTGTGACGACCCTGAAATTTGCGCAAAGCGATAAATGGTGTAGGGCACACCGCATTCTGAAGCTTGGCGGATATTCTCCTCTTGCACCCATTTAGATTGACCGTAGCCACTGCAAATGAGCTCAGCATCAGTGACGTCGATAAAGTCTTCGATGGGGTTCACAGAAAAATGCGAATTTTTGACTTGTGTACTGGCGGTTGTGCTCGAGACAAAGTGCATCATTTTGAGCGACTGCGTGGTGGCCATTTGTAAAAGCTGATTGGTGCCCGCCACAGACTTTTTAAATGCAAAATAAGGCTGAATATGATTCACGTAAGAAGCCGTGTGTACTATGTGCTGCACATGTTCGCACAAGCTTTGCCAATCTTTATCAGACAAACCAAGCTGTGGTTTTTCCATATCTCCAAGCATGGGCTCGATGCGGCTCATATCAGGGGAGAGCTGGTAGCTTTTGGCTGAGTGCACAATACGTTGCTTGGCCTCATTTAATGAACTTACTCTGACAATGCAGTAGATGGTGGCATCTGTCTCATCCATTAATTGCTGAAGAATATGGCTGCCTAAAAAGCCCGTTGCGCCAGTGAGTAGCACTGATTTTACGTCGCCTTCATAGGCTTTTGTTAGCCCAGTAGTATTAGCTGTTGGGGTGAAGCCCGCATCTAAAATAAAGTCAGGCTTTTGCTGGCTTTCTTCACTTTGGCTATCTGTGTGCTGCGTAGCATAGAGCTTTTCAATGTCTTCGATGAATGCCGCTATGGTATTCATGTTTTTAAACGCATCTGCTTGTAGCTCAATATTAAGCTGCTCTTTTAATTGCTGAAAGGTTTTCAGTAAACAGATGGAATCAAAGCCATATTCGTATAGGTCGCAATCTAGGTCTAACTCATCTGCTGCTATACCAATCACATTACTGACAATTTGGATCACTGCACCTCGTATATCAGCGCTGTTCACTACTTCAATCTGTGAACCTGATAAGTGTGTGACCGTGTCAGCGGGCGCAACCTCGCGGCTCATTAAGCGCACGGTATTTTGATAGATTTTATCAGGCGATGTGCTCAGTAAAGCGCCCATATTTGTGACTTCGCTGTTCAACAAGTGTTGCATTAAGCTAAACGCCTTAGGCATGGTGATAAGCTGATAGCCTTTTTTCTCGGCAAAGCCATTTTCAATGCTTTTAATAGGGTCGTCCGAATGCCAGTACCCCCAATTTATGGCCAGTGATTTACCATGCCTTTCACCTGCCAGTACTTGTTGTTGACGGGCGTGGGCAAATGCGTTTTGAAAGCCATTGCCGTATGAATAGGATAGGTGATTTAAACTGCCAAATACCGCCATGGATGAGAACATCACAAACAAATCAAGGTCGGTATGTGCAAATACCTTGTCCAGATTGATTGAGCCTTGCACTTTGACTTGCATCGCTTGTTCAAAGTCAGCCCAGTTGTTTTCATCTTCTTTAAAGGCGGTGCCTAAATGCAGTATGCCATTTAACGGCAAGTTGTGTTCATCCATGTACTTATGAACTTCCTCAAGGCTTTGCTCGCAAGCGACATCTGCGCTCAAGTAATGGACCTGACTTTGGCGACCACATGCTTTGAGTTGATTGAGCGAGTCAAGACATTGCGCCTCTTTGCGTCTGCCAAGCAAGATAAGGGTGGCGTTAAATTGCGTCAATAATTGCTCGCACAGTGCCATGCCTAGTTCGCCCAGTGCGCCAGCAATCAAATACACACCTTGTTGCTTAAAGTTGTTTGCACAGAGCGCAGAGTTATTTGCAGGTAAAGAAGCTTTGTTCAGTGCTAAGCCAAAGCGAGATTGGTCTTGATACTTCACTTGGTTAGGTTGAGTGGCATCGCTGTTTAAGCTTGTGCAAACCAGCTCTTGCAGTAATTTGTCAGCCCAGTTTGAACAGTTATCAGCAAACTCAACCAGACTCCAAACATGGGCAGGGTTGCGCATGGTGTAGCTTCTGAGAAGTGCGCTGAGGTCGTCATAACTGCTGTTAGTTTGGCTATTTGGCAAAGCGTAAAACATCTGCATCGCGTGTTTATCAAACTTGGCAATTGCCTGTATAAATTCGTACAGAGGCTTTATATTCGCAGGCTTTGTTTCTGCTTGCTCGGCAATGAAGTAAACAAAGCTAGGTAACGTATCTTGGTTAAATACAAAAGTTTCGAGCTCTGAAAAATGTACAATATCCACGTCACAGCCGTTGAGCTTAGCACGCAGTGGCTCAGCGCTTTGCTTATCCTTTGCAACGATAAGCCCTTTTTTGTTGGCAAGCAGCGGTTGTAGCTGTGCTTGCCAATCTAGCGGGCAACTCAGTGGCATAGCTTGCCATTGATTCTCTAGCAGTAACCAAGGTGCGGCAGGCGGCTTTGTGTTTAAAAACGGTGTACTTGGCAAGCTGACTTTTTGCACCGGTGTTTTATACAGCGCAGACCAATTGATTGTGTGACCTTCAAGCCAAAAGCGTAGTAGAGCCGCTGGATTGTGTGCAAGCTTTAATACATCGTTATCAGTAATCGCCTCAGCTTTTGTGCTTGGCACCTTTTTAATCATCAAAGTATTGCTTTCAAGCTCAACGCCGAGTTTTTGTTTTAAATCCGCAACAGAGGAAACAGTCCAGCCAGTGCGGTATTTATGCGCCGTTCTACCTATTTGCAGTGTATAAACGAGGGACTCGAAAGACACGGTCGGTTGCTGCTCAACAAAGGTATTGAGCGCCTTAACTTTTGCTTCTAGCGCCGATTGGCTAGCAGCCGAAAGCACGATGGCAGACTCAGTATCCGCTGCTGTGGCCTCGACGACAGGCTGTTTACTGTATTCCTCAAGTACGATATGGGCGTTTACGCCACTGATACCAAATGAGCTCACCCCAGCACGGCGTTGTTGCTCACTTTGCCAAGGAGTCATCTCTGTTTGTACTTTAAATGGTGAGTGCTCAAGGCCTAAGTATGGGTTGAGCTCACCTACATGGAGTGATGGCACTAAAGTTTGGTGTTTAAGTTGCAGCAGTACTTTGATCACCCCAGCAATACCTGCGGCAATTTCAAGGTGACCGATATTACTTTTCACTGAGCCCAGCGCACAGGTTTGCGCGTTATCTGTAGCCGTGCTGATTTTTTTATAGGCGGCCTTGAGTGCATCGAGCTCAACAGGGTCACCAAGTGAGGTGCCAGTACCATGGCACTCAATGTAGCTGAGCGTGCTTGGGTCAACGCCCGCATCTTGCCAAGCTTTGTCCAAAAGTCGAGTTTGCGCTTTTGCATTGGGGACCGTAAAGCCTTGAGACTTGCCGCCGTGATTAATGGCGGAGCCTAAAATCGTCCCATAGATGTGATCTTTATCACGCTCTGATTCGCTTAGCTTTTTAATAAAGATCATGCCCACACCTTCGCCGCGCACAATACCATCGGCATTTGCCGAGAATGTACGACAACGCCCTGTGGGTGAGAGCGCGCCAATGTCATGCATGGCAATTGATGCACTTGGAGAGTCAATGACATTCACACCGCCCACGATGGCCTGATCACATTCACCATTTTGAATGGCTTGCACGGCTTTGTGGATGGCAACGAGAGAAGACGAGCAGGTAGTATCAACGCCTTCACTTGGGCCGTGCAAATCCAAGAAGTAGCTCATGCGATTTGGCGCATAGGCGGAGGAGGTGATTAAGCCCTCGTGATATCCAGCCTGACAGCCAATGAATAAACCAGTATTGGTGCCTGCTAAGGATTTTGGATCATAGCCAGCATCTTCAATACATTGCCAAACATGTGACATCAGCAAGCTTTCTTGGAGCTTAATGCGGTCACTTTCAGCTGGGGCAATATTGAAAAACAGCGGATCAAAGTGTTGGTTGCGCTCAAGGCGACCAAGCCAGTTAATGTCTTTTGGTAACGGTTGTTGTGAACGGGTATCAGTATTTTCACTTGCCCAGTCAAATTCAGTTACACAGTCTGTTTGATTGGCGAGGTTTTGCCAAAATGCATCAATGTTATTTGCTTGTGGAAATTGTGCGCTGATCCCAATGATCGCAATGCGATCATCTGTTTCATCCGTCTGTTCAGTAACTTGGACCTTTTGAAGCTCAGTATGTTCTGAGTTGTTCCCAACCAATTTATCGCTATGTTCGTCCAAAATATGGGCCAAAATACTGTTTAAAGTAGAGTGCATAAACAGCACGCTCGGCGACAATGTTAGGTGGTATTTGGTATTCACTTGATTGATAAAGGTGATAAAAGCGATAGAGTCTGCGCCAAAGTCACCTAAGTCTGTATCAGGGTCGAGCTCGTTGGCATCCACCCCTAAAAGGTCAGCGGCAATGCCGCTTAAGCCCGTTTTTAGCTCAGCAGTGAGTGTCTCGATATTGTCAAACAGGTGTGGATTGGGCGTACTGCTGGCATTGGTTGGCTGCGCCGTTTTCGTATATTCAACGAGCGTTTGAGGGTGTTGCAGCGCACTGTAAAATGCGTCAATGCCTGTGCGTGTTGGCATAGGTGTAAAACCAGTTTGTGCCAGCAGGTCTTTAAAATCAGGGTTGATCTTCATGCCGCCATCTTGCCAATACGGCCAGTCGATACTGGCGCTCATACCTTGGCGTTCACCGCGTTGTTGCAGTCCACTGCGATAGTGCATATAGCTATCTAAGAAGGCATTGGCAGTGGCATAGTCGACTTGCGTCAAAGCACCATTTACGCCACTTAGCCCCGCAAAACAGACAAAAAAGTCCAATGCCAAATCTTGAGTGGCTTCATCCAATGCAACCACGCCCGAAACTTTTGGGGCTAGTACTTGCGAAAAGCTGTGCTTATCTTTTTTGCTTAAAAGCGTGTCTTTAACAATGCCTGCCGCGTGAATAACACCGCACAGCGAGCCATGTTTGGCAAGGATGTCACGAACCATCAAAAGCACATTCATTTTGTGTGAAACATCCACGCTTTGGTACTGCAATTGTGTATTTGATGTGCTCAGTGCCACTAACTGCTTTTGCACTTCAGGATGGGTTTGCGGTTTACGACCTGTCACGACAATGGTTTTATTAAATGGCTGTGCACTGATCGCCTTGATAAAGTGCTGACCTATGCCACCAAAACCACCTGTGATGAGGTAAACGCCATTTGCTTTAAACGGCATTTTTGGCTCAGTTGGTGTAATTGCTTGATAGGTTAATACTTCACGCTCACCCTTGGTGTAACGAACAAATTTATCATCAAAGCCACTTTGTTCGGCACGGAGTATCCTAGCAACTTCACTTTCTATTACTTCTGTGCCTATTACCAACAATTGGGTTTGCAGTGTTGTGTGCTCAAGGCTGGCTGTTTTTAATAGCGCATGGAAGCCAGTATAGAGGTTCGCTTGAGTATCGGCGGATGCAGTGTCGCCAATGACCAGTTGCAGTTTTATCTGCTTTTTGGCCTTTGCTAAGTGTTTGATAAGCTCAACCAGTTGAAAGCCATAGTCGGCAATTTTTTGCTCAATCGCGAAGTGTTCAGAGTGCAATGTATGTATTTGCGTATCTGGCAGTTCACTTAATTGCGTATGTGCAGTGCAGTCACATAAAACAAGGTGGTGTTCTGTATCAGCGGCAGTCGAATTAGCTTGGCCTGTTTTTTGGGCTTTTTTGACCCAAACAGGGGCTTTCAGCGTCATTTTAGCCTGTTCATCATCACCCACTTTAGGTACTTGCACGGTTTGTATATCGCCAAGACCAATGGTTTTAAGTGCAAATGGGTAAGTAGGCAAGCTGAGCTTTGGCAGCTTTGCACCTTGATAGATAAAGTCCCAGTTTGTGAAACCGGTTTCTACCCAATGGGCTAAGATCCCTTGATGATCTAAAATTCTTATCGCATTCTCTAAATCAATTGAGTGCGTTGGCTTAGTTGTGGCTGTTGGCACGTACGCGGCGAGTTTTGATTTCAGCTCAGTAATAGAACTGACCACAAACCCTGTGCGAATTGGCATCACCGTGCGGCCGATTTGCAAGGTAAAAGCCAGTCTTCTTAGATCTCGCTCAGTTAAGTTGTTAGCAGCTAAATAGTCATGTAGTTGCGCCACTTGTTTGTCTAATACCGCTTGCGTGTGTGCAGAGAGCACAATGATGGCCGGTGTATTTATCAGCTGGCTTTCAAGCTCGTGATGCTCGATATTACAGGCTTCTTCCAACACGGCATGGGCGTTGGTGCCGCCAATACCAAAAGAGCTCACAGCTGCGCGCCTTGGTAACAACGGCGTGTGCCAATCTTGTGTGCTATCGACCATATAAAAGGGAGAGTTTGCTAAATCTATGTGCGGATTAACGTTATTGAAATGCAATGAGGCTGGCAGTTTTTTGTGATAAAGCGCCAACGACGTTTTAATTAAGCCAGTGAGGCCCGCCAACGTATCTGTGTGACCAAGGTTAGATTTAACGGCGCCTAAACCGCAAAACTGTTTGTCGCCGCTATATTGCTGATAGACCTGCTGCAAAGATGAAAACTCAATGGGGTCGCCAAGGGCGGTGCCAGTACCATGGGCTTCCACATAACTGATAGAAGCAGGGGAGATGTCTGACGCTTTTAAAGTTTGCTCAATGACGTGCATTTGGCCTTTGGTGCCCGGAGCGAAAAAGCCCGCTTTGTCTTTGCCGTCGTTATTTACCTTGATACCACGAATGAGGCTGTAGATGTTATCAGCGTCATTGACTGCATCATCGGCGCGTTTTAATACAATCACAGAGACGCCGCTGCCACCAATCATACCGTCGGCTTGTTCATCAAATACCTTACAGCGTGCATCGCCTGCAAAGTTGAGTCCTTTTTCGTACTCATATCCAGTGTAACGTTGCGGGTAAAGGCAAGCTGCGCCGACAATGGCGTAATCAATCTCGCCAGCTTTTAGTGCGCTGCATGCCAACGAGATGGCAGACATAGACGATGAGCAGTTTGAGTGCACAAACAAGCTTGGGCCAGTAAAACCAAGGTGATATGAAATAGTGGTTGGCAGTGTACCAGGTTGATTAATGGTCGAAGCCACATAGTCTTGAGCATTTAAAATAAACTGACCATCTTTAAACTTGTCTTGCAGGTTTAAATCTGGGTTATCCGCACCAGAGGATGATACATACACGCCCGTATTTGGCATGTTTTCAGCGCAGTAGCCTGCATCTTCAATGGCTTTCCATGCATGTAGTAGCAATTGACGTTGCGAGTAGCTCATTGTTTTGGCGTTCTTTTCAGAGATATTGAAAAACTCTGGGTCAAATTGGTCTTGGCCCTCAACCCAAGAGTCGAGCCAGGTAATGTCGCCTTGCTCGGTAGACTCACTGAGTCGTTTGAGTAAGTCTTTTTCGTTGATCAAATTATGCCAAAACTCGGTGTGGTTCTGCGAATCAGGGTACTGGCAAGATAGGCCGATCAGTGCGATATCTTGAGTGTGATTTTCTTGATTGTCAGAATTGCTATTAGCTGCATCGCTTGTTATCTCTTGGACAGGTGCTTGCGTATGCGCATTTTGTGCTTGGGCGATAAAGTCTGTCATCGCATCTATGGTGCTGGATTGAAAAATTTGCGTGAGCGGAAACTCAACATCTAACTGTGATTTAAACTTAGCAGTGAGCACATTGGCCAGCAGTGAATCACCGCCAGCTTCGAAAAATGGCACATTGGAGGCGATGTGCTCGACTTCTAAAACTTGCTGCCAAATTTGCGTCACCGCTGCTTTGAGCTCTGATTGCTCAGTCAGTTTAGGTGTTGCAGTGAGGGTGCTGGCGTTAGGTTTTGCGTCTAACATTGCAGTTTGTGACTGCACAAATGGTAACTGCTTCGACAATGCTTGCTTATCAATCTTACCGTTTGGAGTAATTGGGAAATGGGGCACCAATACGAAATAAGCAGGCACCATATATTCAGGTAACTTGAACAGTAGATCGGCACGAATTTGCGCTGTAGACGGCGCGTCTGGGGCAATGATATACGCCACCAAAACTTGTCCACGTTGCTTTTGTGCGCTAGTCACATAGGCGTCTGTGATGTAGCTCAGTGATTGTAGTGCATGTTGGACTTCGCCAAGTTCAATGCGGTGACCACGGATCTGAACTTGGTCGTCGGCTCGGCCCATGTATTCCAGTAAACCAGACTCATTGAAACGGGCTAAATCACCTGAGCGGTAAAGGCGTTTGCCGGTGCTGTGAGTAATAAAGCGCGTATCAGTCAGCGCGGGCTGATTGTGATAGCCTCGAGTCACGCCACAACCTGCGACAAAAATTTCACCAACTTGCCCTGCTTGAACTGGGTTGAATTGTTCATCTAACAACAATACTTCGTAGCCGGGTAGGGCACGGCCTATGGTACTGCGCGCTTGTGCGCCATATACCATGCTCGCATCTATGGTGACTTCGGTCACATGCACAGTGGTTTCGGTGATGCCATACATGTTGACAAGCTCGGCGTGTGGCTGTGCTTGCTCAAACCAAGGAGCCAGTTTGCTCACATCGAGTGCTTCACCACCAAATATCACTTTACGCAGTGCATTGTGTGGGCTTGCCAGCAATTTGTCCATCAGTGGGTAAAATGCCGATGGCGTTTGGTTTAAAATAGTCACTTGGTTATCGATGACAAATTTGGCAAAACTCACGGATTCTTTGCGAGTAAGCTCATCGGGGATCAAAAGCTTGCCGCCGTGTAGTAGCGCACCCCAAATTTCCCAGACCGAAAAATCAAAGGCATAAGAGTGGAACAAGCACCAAGTATCTTGCTCATTAAAACCAAATAACGATTGGGTGTTGTTAAATAAGCTGCACACATTGTGATGCTCAACCAAAACGCCTTTTGGCTTGCCCGTTGAGCCCGATGTATAAATGATGTACGCCAAGCTGGATGCAGATGCGCGATTGATATTGGCAACCTGAACAGTAGTTGCAAGGGCGGATTGCAAGTTAATCACCTGATGATGCTGGTAGGCCCCTGCATGCTGCACTTCTGTGCCAAGCACCAAAATACTTGGTTTGGCGTCTTCTAAAATATGTTGAATGCGCGTCGCAGGTGAGTTGGGATCAAGGGGCACATAGGCTGCTCCTGATTTTAAAATCCCCAGGATCGCGACGATTAACTCAATAGAAGGTTTGGCACATAGCGCAATAAGGTTTTCAGTGCCTTGCTTAAATTCAGGGTGATTTAAGAGCGTGTTTGCAAATTGATTGGCTTTGTCGTTGAGTTGACGGTAATTGATTGACTGCATACCAAAGCAAACCGCAATGTGCTCTGGATGCATAGCGGCTTGTGCTTCAAATAAATCGACTAGGGTCGGTTGAGCCGCAGGCAGGGTTTTTAAGTTAGCAAAGACTGGTAAGCTGCCAAGTGCTTGCTCGCCTACAAACATTACGTCATCAATTAAAGCCGTATAGTCTTTAGCCAATGCATCAATAATTGCTGAAGGGTAGACGGCTTCATCAAATTTAAACGCAACCTTAAAGCTGTGTGATAAAGGCGTGACTTCCAAGCTTAAATCTAGTTCAGGTTCTTGCACACAGTCAGGCCAAATGGCGTTCACCAAGTCTTGATTAGTCTCAATCCAATCTGGTTTTAAGAAATTATGGTAGGCAAACCCGATTTGGAAAATCGGATGGCTGTGCATCGCGCGTTTAGCACCCGTTGCGCGGACGATTTCAGCAAATGGATAGCCGCTGTGCTTTATAAGCTCGCCAAGCTGGTGTTGGTTTTGTAGAGCCAATTGCGAGAATGAGTGCACCTGATTGACAGAAGCCCTAAGTGGCAGCTGGTTTACAAACAAGCCTAATGAGTTGGCCATATCACTGGTTGGGCGGTGCAGCACTGGCACGCCCAAAGTGATGTCATCACGCTGCGTTTTAGCACTCAACAGGGTTTGAAACGCAGATAAGAAAAACGCGGCAGGGTTTATTTTATTGCTACTGCAAAATTGGTGAATACGCTGCACTTGGTTGCTATTTATCGCCAGTTCAAGTCGCTTTGCTTGCTTATTCGCACTTTGCTTTTCTTGCTTGCCAGCTAATGTCAGCTCAGACTCAACACCTTGCAACTGTGTTTGCCAATAGTGTGTTAGCTGTGTGCTTTGCTCGCTGTTAAGCATCTGCTTTTCCCACTCAAGGTAGGTGAAAAAGCCAGTATCTGGTTGAGCTTGCTCTAGCGGTTCATTGGCGACGAGAGCGTGGTAAGTTTGCCATAATTGTTCAAGCAATAGGGTCGCAGAGACACCGTCAATGATAAGGTGATGGAATACTAAAACCACCACATCGAGCTGGCCGTTGACTTGCCAATGTGTTGCGCGCCACAGCAGCGGGCTGTGTGCTGAGTGTGATTGTGTCATCGCGAATGGCAGCTTGATGTCTGCTTGGATCAAATCAATCAAGGCTGATTTTGATGCCACTGGCGTGTGATTTTGTACTAGTGTGGGTGTAAGCCCTGTGATTTGTTGCTGAGGCAAGCCTTCCACTTCAGCAAGCTGCACCGACAAAATGGGGTGTTTTTGGCTGAGCCAGTTAAGCGCAGCCTGCATGCAGTCCACATTCAAGTCATTGACTTCAAAAACCATTGGTACGTGGTAAGTGCTTAGTTGCGGGTTTTGCTTGTGCAGTAACCACAGACCTTGCTGGGCTTTTGACAGTGGCATAGGCCCATGTAAATTTGCACTCGCTGGTGTGCTTTGAGCCAAAGGCTCATCCATTTGCGTTGGCAGTTGGTGCGCAGCCAAATAGTCGCATAACTCATTGATTGTGCTTATCTCAAAAAGCAGTGCGGGTGGTAAAGTTTCAATGTTCAAAAACGTATCAGACTCAAGCTGTTGCACCACTGACATCAGCATGATGGAGTCAAAGCCCATGTCTTTAAAATCAACCTCATCATCTAAGTCTTGTACATCGATTTTAGTGATGTCGGTAATAATTGACTTAACGTGGTCACGGATCTGGGTGTGGCTTTTTCCACCCTCAACAGAGCCAGTGTTGAAGCTTTGAGTTGTGGTGCTAGGCCTGTGCCAAAGCTGTGTTAATTTGCTGGCATCGCCATATAAAAAACAGTGCTGAGTAGGGATGTTGTGCAAGGTGAAAATACGATAAAACGCGTCGATACCGACTTCATTCGGCATCACTTTAATGCCTTGAGATTGCAAAATAGACGTGGTTAATGAGTCAACCTGCATGCCGCCTTCTGACCATAATGGCCAGTTAATCGACAGGCTTAAACCGCTACGCATGCCTTGTGATACTTGCGTTTGACGAGCAGCCATAAAGCGGTCCATAAAGGCGTTAGCACAGGCATAATCTGCCTGTCCCATATTGCCAAATACACCCGCAATGGAAGAGAAGCAGACAAAAAAGTCTAAATCACATGTTTTACTTGCTTCATCTAAAGCGATTAAGCCCGCCACTTTTGGCGCAAACACCTGTGCGACTTCTTGCGGTGTTTTATTGCTTATCAGTTGGTCTTTGATCACTCCTGCACTGTGAATTATGCCTGTGATACCACCATGCTTGGCTTTGAGGCTTGCAAACAGGGCGTTGACGTCATCATGATTGGCAATATCCAATGATACATAGCTCAATCTTGAAGGCTCGTATCCAAGTGCATCAAGGTGTGATTGAATCGCATCACTGTGTGCACGGCGGCCAACAAACACAATATGTGCTTGTTGAGTATGTTGGATGATTTCTTTGGCAAAGGTTTGGCCAAGCTGACCAAGGCCGCCAGTTATGACATACACACCATCTTCTTTCCAAGGCAAAGTGGTGGTGTCAACTTGCTGATAGGCTTGCAAGTCAAAGGTTAAAACTTGTCGCTGCCCTTGTTGGTAGCGTATGCAGGCGTCTTGTTTTTTTGCTTCATCCTCAACAAGGTGCTCAAAATTATTTGTATCATCAACGGCAATTAGCTGAGTCTCAATATTGCTGTATTCGATGGCGGCTGTTTTCAGTACACCATTGAGTGCAGATAAAAGTGAGGTTTGGTCCTTCACCACAACTTGAACAAGTAACTTGCTCGGCGTCTTTTTGGTGATGGTGCCTTGCTGCAGTTCGAGCTGCTTAAAATAGCCGATAAGTCCATTTGTATAGGCTTCTAATTGCGCTTGAGTTTCAGTGGCCGTGCAGCTAAGACGCGTGCTTGATACCGAGTATATTTCCGGTAAGTTGTCACCAAGCAGTACAACTTGACGATGATATGTTGCAGGCTCAGTAGAAGTTAACGGCTTTTCCGCCCAGTTTGCACTGTAATGGAGCAGTGCCGATGGTGCATTAAGTGCCTGTTTGATTGGTAGCTGTGGAATAGGTTCAAAAGCTTGTGTGCTTTGCACGTTTTCGCTTGGACCATTAAAGTCGAGCGCAGCACTTGACTCGCATTTTTCAACGGATTTATGTGTACTTTTCTCTGGTAGCCAAAATGACGTTTTAGCAAACGGATAAGTGGGTAAGCGCAATAGCGCTGGCGTTTGCTGTGTGTACAATAAAGGCCAATCGATGTCAGCACCAACAACCCAAAGCGCCAGCAACTTGTTTAAGTCGCCTTGCTCTATCCAACGCATAAAGTCACTGCTATCAAGTGCGCTTAAAATCTCTTTACCTTGTTTGACTTCCCCTTGCTTGTAGTGACCACGTGCCTTGTTTGTAAATTGCGTCAGGCCATCTTGCACATCTGCAATAGTGCTTGCGGTAAATGCCATGCGATGGTCCATCTCTTCACGGGCGCTTTGTAGCGTGAAGGCAAGGTTAGTCAGGGCGCTGTCTTGTAGGTTTTTACGTGTCAGCCACGACTTCAAGGCATGCGCTTTGTCATTGAGTGACTCTTTGCTTTTGGCACTGAGGGTGATGATCACAGGTTGCGTAGTCGTGCTTTGCTGCTTGATTGATTGAGGCTGATATTCCTCAAGTACAACATGGGCGTTGGTGCCACTAAAACCGAAGGAGCTCACCGCTGCCCGGCGTTTTTGCCCGTTGTTACTTTGCCATGCGATGGCTTCTTGGTTGACAAAAAATGGCGTGTTATGCCAATTGATGTGACTGTTGCCTTGCTCATAGTGAAGCGAGGCAGGAATTGTGCGGTGCTTCATGGCAAGTAGTGTTTTGATCACCCCAGCTACGCCTGCTGCGGTCAGGCAGTGGCCGATGTTGGTTTTGACCGAGCCCAGCGCACAAAACTCGTTGCTGTCGGTGTGGGCTCTAAATGCGCGGGTCAGCGCTTGAAACTCGATGGGGTCGCCCAGCTTTGTGCCTGTACCATGGGCTTCTATCATTTGAATTGAGTCGGGTGCAATGTCAAAGCGTGCGTAAATATCGCGGTGCAATTGCTCTTGTGATAAAGAACTTGGCGCGGTGATCCCGCTGGTGGTGCCATCTTGATTGGTGGCAGAGCCTAGGATCACACCGTAAATGTGGTCGCCATCGCGCTCGGCGTCTTCAAGCTTTTTCAGTACAAGCACACCTGCGCCTTCGCCGGGCACAAAGCCATTGGCGCGATCGTCAAAGGTATAGCAGGTACCATCTGGGCTAAGCATGCCCGCTTTACCCGCATGGATGGAAAATTTAGGCGTGCATAAAGTAGCAACACCGCCGACAAGGGCGCTGCTGATCTCATTGTTGTTTAAAGCTTGGCACGCACTGTGAAGGGCAACCAAAGAGGAAGAACACGCTGTGTCTATGGCAAGGGCAGGGCCTTTTAAATTTAAAAAGTAAGAGACACGAGCGGGTATAACCGATCCTGCATTGCCCCAAAACACTTGTGCGGGCGCATCTTCTTCGGCCAAGCCTGCATAATCACTTTGCGCGCAGCCCAAGTATACGCCGACATTTTGGCCTGCGACTTTGGTGATCATATTGGCATCTTCTAATGCTTTATACGCTTCTTGCAAAAAGAGTCTTTGCTGTGGGTCTATATACATGGCTTCTTGCGGTGTAATTGAGAAAAAGGGCGCATCAAACAGACTGATGTCATTCAGCAAGCTGGCGTATTTGCTCCAGCTTTGCTGATTGGCACTAAGGCGTGATAAATCCCATCGCGTTTGTGCTTTGACTGAGGTGCATTTTTCCGCCAGCATGGTCCAAAACTCTTCGAGGTTGTCTGCATCACCAAATTGACCGCTCATGCCCACAATGGCGATTTTGCCACTGTGAACAGGTGCTTGTGTTGTTAAGTTTTCTTGCTCTGCTTGCACTACTTTGTTGTGTGAGCCGTGCGTGCGCAAGTTGTGCGTGCTATCAGGGCTTGGCTGCGCTTCAACCGCTTGTTCAGATGCGTTGCTGTCGCTTTGTGCTGGCATTACCGCTAAAACCTGCTCTTTATGCTCTGCGATGATATAAGCACTCAGTGTGTCAATTGACGGGTAGTCAAACAGCAAGGTCGCTGGCAAATTTACGTTAAACTTGGCATTGATCTCATCCAGCATTTGAATGGCTAATATAGAGTCTACCCCATAGTCTGCAAATGACTCATCTGCGTCTAACTCGTTAGGAGCCATGTCTAGGGCGGCACTTGCAATGTCAAATAGCGCATTGTGGACAAATTCAGTCAGCACAGAGGGTTCTGCATTGTGTTGTGGCTGTTGTATTGGTGTACTGCTCATACTCTGTGTTGCTTTGGGGTTATCTTTTTTGTCTTTGTTCTTGGTGTGTGTGGGTGTTTTTGCTTGTAAAGAAACCCCATCGCTCTGGGCACAAAAAACTTGCTGAGGCGCACTGGTATCACCAGCGGCAAAGGCGTTTAAAAATCCAGTTTCATAAAGGGCTTGTTGCCAGTTTTCGATAGACAACATCGGCGAGCCTGCTAAGCGTAAGTGCTTATCTTGGCTTAGCCACCATCCCTCTAACAAGCCGAATGTCAGATGTGTAAATAAGGAGGTGTGTACCACTTCATTGATAAGTAAAACACCGCCTTGTTTTAAGCAGGCTTTGGCATTTTGCAGGGTGTTTTTAATGTCAGCTGTGGCGTGTAGAACGTTAGTGGCAATCACCACATCATAGCTGCCGATATCAATATTTTGTCCTGCAAGAGGCTTGCTGATATCTAGGTATTTGGTATCAACAAATGGGTAATCAGTTTGATACTGCGCCTTGGCATGGTTAAAGAATGCTTTGGATAAGTCGGTATAAGCGTACTCTTCAACTTGCCACTGTTTAAGCGCTGGTAAAACCGAGCGAGTCGTACCGCCAGTACCAGCGCCTATCTCAAGCACGCGTATCGGCTCCAAATTAGCTGTCGCCAAGTAGGATTGCAACTGCTCAATCAACACCGCATTTGCATAATCCGCAACCGGATTATTTTGATAAACCGCTTCGACTAAGGCCATGGATGCATTGGGAAAGAGCGCATCTGTGGCTTTGATCTCGCCATTTAAAATGGCAGGCAAATTCGCCAAACAATTATCTAGTAGATTCTCTGATGGGGTTGAGTTATGGACAGCTTCAACAGTTTTAATAACGCCATTTTTCATTAGCTGGTGCGCCTCTAAATAGCGCTCGGTCTCTGTCCACCACTTACTGAAATACTCTGGCAAAATGGCAAGGGCTTGTTCACGCTGGGCTGGGTGTTGCCAACCAGCTTGGCAGAGTGCCGCGCAAAGTGGGTTTAGGTCAACCTGCGCTTTGCTATCTTGCTTAGGCGCTTGATGTTCAGAGCTTTGCTTTGCGAATGCGTGCTGCGCGCCTTGTGCACTAAAGCTCTGTAACTTAAAGGTATCGGTTAGTGCGGCTTGCGTGATTTTAAGCACGCCCGCTTGCGTTAAATTTGAGCCCATTAAGGTGGCAAGTGCTTGCATGCCTTGTTCTGCCTCGATAGAGCCAATGCCCATCGCCATCATTTTCTTTTGGTAGTACTCGTCTTGGACTACGCCCACAGAGCCCCAGTATCCCCAATTGATGATTTTAACTGGGCACTTATGCTGGTATGTGCGAGCAAGTGAATCTAGATATACGCACCCTGCGGCATAGTTACTTTGCCCCGCAGCAGGGGAAAACGACTGCATAGATGAAAAGAACAAGAAAAAGTCTAAATCTGCTTGGCTGAATACTTCCAGTGCAACTTCACCTGTTTGCTGCTTGGCGTGATAGCTGCGGTTAAATTGCGCGTCATCCATGTTTGCCAGCGTTTGGTCTTCTAGGTGTAAAATTGAATGTACCACACCATTTAAACCACCAAATTGACTGGTGATGCTTTTAGATGCACTTTCCATCGCATCTTTGTCACTGGCATCACATTGAATGTATACAGGGGCTTTACCAAGCTTTGCTAAGCGGTCAATATCGCTTTGAATGTCGGTGTTGAGTTCACGGCGGCCAAGCCAGATGATTTGCGCATCGTGGTGCTTTATCATCCATTCGCTCCATACTTGGCCAAGACCGCCAGCCCCGCCCAGTACGAGATAGGTGCCTCGTTTTTGCAGACTTGCATTGTTAGCTGCCGCATCTAGATAAGTGTGCTGCGCCAGCTCAAAGCTAAAATATTGCCCGGTACGATGCGCATACAGCCCTGCAGGCTGCGCTGTAAATTCACTTGGGAGAGAATCTAATTGCTCCGCATCTATGATACGCACCGTCCAGCTTGGGTATTCTTGTGCGACACTTTGCAGTAGGCCAATTAGGCCTGCACCTTCGCAGTTAGTTTGTTCATTTTGGCCAAAAACGGCTTGTGTTTGTTTTGTCACTAAGGTGATTGATAGTGGCTTGCTATCAAACCCGTCTGCCAACATGCGCTTGAGTTGTTGGAATAAAGCCAGCGGCTGTGCGTACTCATCTTGTGCCAGCCAAACCAGCTGATTGGTGTCTGTACCTTCAGTTAACCAATCTGGTTTTAATGCCTGTGGCCCAAAGTATGCAGCGTGCAGTTCAGGAGAGGTTGCAAAGTCGGGTGTGACTGCTTGCCAGCAAGGCGTAAGCGTGAGCAGGTCTTGTGTGCTTGGTTTGACAGCATCTAATGGCACTGTTCGAGTTGAAAAACCTTTAATGCCCATAAGTAAGTTGCCATCGAGATCACAAATATCCAAATCAAACTTTTGTGTGTTATCTGTGCCGTTGCTTGTTTGTGTCGCTTTGACCCAGACTTCAGTGTGCTGTGCTTCATTTAATTGCTGTGCGTTGTAAAAACACACTTGCTCGGTGGCAAATGGCAGGGCTGCGTGTGACTGGTCGGCAAATATGATTAAGGATTGCAGCGCTGCGTCGACAAGGGCAGGTGATAAGCCAAAGCCTTGGCTGCACGATGAAGGCACGGCCACTTTGGCGGTTGCTGTTATACCTTGTTTGCTTAACTGTTGTAGGCCTTGAAAGCGGGGGCCGTAGTCTATGCCCATGTTTTTAAACGTGGCGTAAGCGTCACTTGGTGAAAGCAGCTGATCAGACTCAGTGGTTAATTCAAATAAGGTGACGGGCGCGCTGTGCTGCGACACTTGCATCTCTCCTGAGGCACTGACTTGTTGTTCGCCTTCGTGCTTTTGCCACACTTCAAATTGCATTGCACTATCTGACTGCCAAAGGGATACATAAACGGTGTTTTGCTCAGTGGATGTCCCTTGCTCAATGCTGATAGGGCGTAGCCATTTGACGTTTTTAATTTGAATGGTATGAGACGCATCTAAATTGTGGGATAACGCGATGGCTGCACGGACCATTTCAAACGTGCAAACCCCAGGTAACAGGCGCTCACCATTGATTTGGTGGTCAGCTAAAAAGAATTCGTCACCAGTAAAAGTCGAGCTAAACAGCAGTTCATCAAAAGCCGGTAACGCTTTATGCAGTAGTGGGTGTAAAACCTCGGTTGTTGGCGCATCTTTTTTTGAGGTTATCCAGTATGGTTTTGGATTAAACGGGTAGCCGGGCAGGGCAAGTCGCTGTGGCTTGGCATCAGTATAAAGTGCTGACCACTCCACAGTCGCACCTGATAGCCATTGGCTTAGTGCGTCTGAGGTGTTTTGATTATCTGCTGTTATACAGGTACTTGCGTTGTCTTTGTCTGCTTTACCTTGTTGCCAAGTGCCGCTTTTACCTTCAATAAACAAATTAAGCTGTGCTTTGACTTCAGTCATTGAGCTGGCACTAAAAGCCAAGCGTTGGCTCATGCCTTCGCGGCCAACTTGTAGGGTAAATGCCAAATCGGCCAAGTTATCATCAGTTAAGTTTTGCGCTTCAATAAAGGCTTTGAGTGCTTTTGCGCGCGCCATTAAGGCCTCAGGCTTTTTGGCGGAGAGCATAATACCAGCTGGCGCGCCTAAATTGATTGGGGTTGCTATTTGAGCTGGTGGTGATTGCAAAATCACATGGGCGTTTACGCCTGCAAAGCCAAATGATGAAATACCAGCAAGCACATGTTTTTGCTCTAAGGGTACACAGTCAGTTGCTAAGGCAAACGGTGATTTATCCAGCGTGATTTTTGGGTTCAATGTCTCAAAGTTTTGTAGCGGCGGTACTTGCTGGTGTTTAAAACTCAAAAGCACCTTGATGATACCCGCTATGCCCGCAGTGGACTCCAAGTGACCGATATTGGTTTTGACTGTACTGAGATAACAAGCAGAGTTACCGTCGGTCTCTTTTGATTTTGTGGCACGAAAAGCGCGTTTAAGACCTTGAATTTCGATTGGGTCGCCAAGTCGAGTGCCTGTCCCATGTAGTTCAATGTAAGATAAATCATCACTATGGATCCCCGCATTATCGATGGCCTCTTGAATGACACGAGATTGCGAAAAAGGGCTTGGTGAGGTGAGGGTATTGGTGTGACCTGAATGACCGACACTGCTGCCTTTGACCACACCGTACACCGTAAGGTTTTCTTTTACAGCGCGCTCTAATGGCATCAGCAGTACCATGCCCACGCCTTCGCCACGCACATAGCCATCGGCGTTGGCATCTAGGGTTTTGCAGCGCCCATTTGGTGATAATACTCCGAGCTTACTGAATGACACATAACGACTTTTAGTGATAAGCAGGTTAACACCGCCAACTAAAGCTGCATTGATCTCACCGGCATTAAAGTCGTTCATGGCTTTGTGCAACGCAACCAAAGATGATGAACACGCGGTATCGACGGTCTCACTGGGGCCTTGGAAATTAAAATAATGGGAGATGCGATTGGCAAAAACCCCTGTCGACATGCCCGTTAAAAAATGCGGGTCGATGTTACCCGTGGCAAGCTCTTGATAGTCGGTATTACTACAACCTAAGTACACACCCGTTTTGGTATTTTTGAAGGTGCTTGGAGACAAACCCGCATCTTCAAAACATTGCCACGCCAGCTCCATGCTCAGGCGTTGTTGTGGGTCCATGCTTTGCGCTTCTTTGGGGGATATGGCAAAAAATCCGGCATCAAAACCGTCAATATTGTCGATAAATCCGCCCCATTTACTCACGATTTTTTGTTCGTCTTTTTTCGGAGTTGGGTCAAAGTCATCTTGCCATCGAAAACGCGCCGCTGGGATCTCACTGATACTACTTACTTTGTTTGCTAAGTTGTGCCAAAACTGCTCTTTGCTGCTAGCGCCGGGAAAGCGCAGCGATATACCAACAATGGCAATCTCTTGTTGAGCTGATGTGTGTTTGTTAGCCGTAGTATCTTGCTTGTTTTTCATGGTTTGTCTCAGTAAAACGGGTGTAACTAATAATGTGCAAAGCAAATAAAGTGACCGCCTACCTTGGCGGTCGCCCTAAATCACCCTTGATTTAGGGCGCTTACTGTTAGCTCTTTTCGTAAATGGTGTTGTTAATCACCAACACGTCGATGCCTGACATCAGGAACACCGCGAGCATGTCTTCAACAGAATGCACTATGGGCTTACCCATAATGTTGAAGCTGGTGTTTAGTAGTACAGGCACGCCTGTGATCTCTTTAAAACTGCTGATCAAGTTGTAGTAAGGTTCGTTCCACTCTTTTTTCACTGACTGTAAACGACCTGTGTTGTCGACATGTACAACCGCAGGCACCTTGTCTCGTACTTCTTCTCTAAAGACCAAAGTACGCTCCATGTAAGGTGACTCTTGGTAGTTTTCAAAGTACTCATCGCCATGCTCGTGCAAAATAGACGGTGCAAACGGTCTGAACTCTTCACGGAACTTAACGCGGGCATTGATGGTGTCTTTCATATCTGGCAAACATGGGTTTGCGAGGATGGAGCGATTACCTAAAGAGCGCGGACCAAATTCGGCGCGACCTTGTGCCCAACCGATGATTTTGCCTTGTGCTAAAAACTCTGCGGTTTTTTTGTAGACCTCATCGCCGTAATCTGTGGCTTTTAAGTGGCCATATTGCGCCAGCTTTTGCAGTGATTTTTCTTTAACTGTCGAGCCTGTGTATGGCGATTGCACGGTTTTACTTGGCTGCCAACTTGGGTTGTCTTGCTGGTAACTTAAAAACGCAGCGCCAATGGCATTACCATCATCAGCAGGGGCTGAAGGCACAAAGATGTTGTCAAATTTTGAGCGCTCAAGGGCGGTGCCCATGAATGAGGAGTTCAGTGAACAGCCACCTGAAATGCATAGGTTTTTAGACGGTGCATACTCGTATGCGGCATTGATTAAATCCATGAAGATCTCACCAAACACCAACTGACCTGTGTAAGCAAAGTCTTTATAGCGTTCAACCGACTCACCTGGCTCTCTTGCCATGCTTTTGATTTCTTTCATGATGGCATTTAGGTTTTTCGGAACAGCAAAGTTACCGTTTTTAACCTGCAAAGATGAGCGCAGTAAATCATAGACTCTTTGGTCTTTTTTACCGTAAGGAGCTAGGCCCATGACTTTCCACTCTTCGCCTTTGAGTGGGTCAAAGCCGAGGTTTTCACAGATGATGGTGTAGAACAAACCCAAGCTCTTAAATGAGCGTTTTACCTTGATTGGTGCAGGTTTAATTTTGCCATGTTTGTAGGTGTAATAGGCAATACTGCTTTTTTCGCCCATGCCATCTACCACGATACAGGTCGCGTCATCATACGGGCTGTTAAAACAGGCATTGGCCGCGTGGGTTAAATGGTGGTCGTGATAGCGTACATCCGTTGGTTTTTTGGTTCGGTAGTTACCGACGATAAAATTGCGGCAACCAGCTTCAAAAAAGCGCGATAGGGTTCTGCCTGCCGCTGCTTGAGAAGCGCGAGCAAAGTAGAACTGATCTTTAATATCACGGGTGTTGACGTCAATATTAAATGAGAAAGTCTCTAAAATACTTAAAACCACATTTTCTAAAATATTGGTGCTTTTTTCGCGGCCTTTACTCCATGTTTTGGCAATCACTAGCTCGGTGCAATCGGCGCAATGCGCTTTTAGTACTTCTTCAATGTAGTAAGGATTGTCTGGCAAGCAGTATAGGCCACGTTTGTAGCCTAAAAAGCGCTCTGCGTCTTCGGCAAAAATGAGTTCGCCTTTTGCGTTAACGATTGCAATTGCAGGGTCGTGAAATGAGGTGGCTAAGCCAATGTAATATTTCATCGCTGTGGTCCAATATTATGGTTAAGTTTTATTCTGTTGATGGCCTTGCTTGGGCCAGTGATTGTATTCATGTGGATTTAAGCCGTTGCGGGTATGTGCGCGTGCTGCTGGGCAGGGCGTAAATCAGTTAAATGGAAGTATCCGCCGAAACCGTGCAAATAAAGTGCAGGGCGGTGGCCAAACTGTAGAGTGGCTTGAGTACGGGTCTTATAGGGTGTTTTTTGACCTTTAATAAGCACCTCGGTACCCACTGGATACGTGTTATTCCAGTGTGCAACCTGCTGCTGCGGCGTAACACTTTCTTGATTATGTGATGGTGTTGTTACCGCACTTGACTGCACTGGCATCACAAACTGCTTTTCAATGGTTTGCACTAATTTGGTCAGCACCTTTTTTGGCCCAAGCTCTAAAAAGTCCATATCACCTTGCGAGAGCAAGTATTCAACGCTTTTAGTCCACTGCACAGGCTGGGTAATTTGCGCTATTAAGTGCTGAGCGATATCCGCATGGTCATAAGGCTGTGCTGTGACGTTAGCTATCACAGGTGTTTGCAGAGTTTTAAACTCAAAGCCTTGAATAAATTCAGCAAACTCAGTTTGCGCAGGGGTCATATAGCGAGAATGAAAGGCACCACTGGTATTGAGTTTGATAAAGCGACCACCTAGCTGCTCTATAAAAGCTTGGCTTTGGTTAATGTCTTCAGCAAGCCCCGAGATCACGATTTGGTCTGGTGCATTCAAATTGGCAATATCTATGGTGTTTAAGTGATTGTCTACCAGTGCGTTATTTAAATCAGATTCACTGACATTTAGCACAGCGGCCATGGCGCCGGAGGCTGCTTTGCTCATGAGTTCACCGCGCTTTTGTACCAGCTTTAATCCAGTTTCAAAACTGATCGCACCTGCGGCAAATAACGCAGCGTATTCACCCAAACTGTGACCTGCTAAATAGTCCGCTGAGCCCTGTTGTTTTTGCTGTTGTAAAAAGGCGAGGACACTGACGACATAAAGCGCAGGCTGAGTAAATTGAGTGTGATTAAGTTGCTTTTTGGGATCTGCCAAGCACAGCTCGCTGATTGAGTAGCCAAGTAAGTCACTGGCTTGCTCAGCATACGCAGGAAACTCAGCAAAAAGCGGTTTGCCCATACCGACGTATTGTGAACCTTGTCCCGGAAATATGTATGTTTTCATATCTACTCCGTTTTTTATTTGTAAGCGAGGTTAGCTGCCAACAGCTGTTGCACCTTGGCATTCATCAATTCAGCGGTGTCTTGCATCAGCTTGTCAGCTATTTTGTCAACGTGACGGTTTTGCCATGGTTCAAGCTCTGTGCCTTTGACCCATTGATTAAATGCACCTAGGGCAGGGCCAGTGTGCACTTGAAAGTTCACCCGCATTTGCTCATCGCCGCTAAAGGCCAACTTCATGCTGTGGGCAAAGTACCAACGAAACACGCGGGCCATTTTATATTTACCGTCTTTTTCAGCGCGCTCTACGTCATGTGGGCGCTTAGATGCAAGCAAGTAGTCTTTGGTTTGTTGCCAGATCTCGTCAAAGCTCATGTTGAAGTATTTGTCTTGTAACTGCGCTTGTGTTCTTTGTGGTAGGGCGTCGAGCGAGTCATATTGCTGATAAAGCTGAAACAACTTGTTGGCACGCGCCGCAAAAAAGCTGCCTTTTTTCAGTACCTGCACCTTGGCACCGGATTCAAACATATCGCCAGCGGGCGCATACTCAGTGTCTTGCACATTGATGTGTTGCAGCATGTGTTTGACGGTATCGGATGTACCTGCTTCGACGGTGCATTGGTTGATAGAGCCCGTGAGAATAAAGTCTGCGCCCATCATAAAAGCGGCTGCGGCAGCACTTGGCGTGCCAATGCCGCCACCAAGCCCTATTCGCGGTGAATGCAAAAAGCCAAACTCAGCGACTTTTTGGTCCCTTAAGCTTTGGATTGCGGGCAGTAAAACAGCGGGTTGTCCTCTGTCTGTATGGCCGCCTGAGTCAGCCTCAACGCAGATGTCATCACACATAAAAATAGACTGACTTAGTTGTGCTTGCTCAGCCGTGATTTTGTGCTCATCAAGCAGTTGTTGGACGATTTGCTGAGGTGCTGGGCTTAAAAAGCCATTGGCGACTTCTGGGCGAGAGAGTTTGGCGATCAGTTTATTGCGCGAGCGCACATTGCCTTGTTCATCTTGGTATAACCCCTGTAAGCGATACAGTACCAGAGCGGGTGTAATACGGATAAATGCCGCCGCTTCTATACAACGGATTTCTTGTTTGAGATACAGCTCAACAGTGGCGAGCTCAAACTCTGGTGAGTCTAAGTTGGCTACTAAATTCATGCCGTACGCTTGGTTTTGTAACAGCGCTGCTTGGATATGAACAATGTCTTGTTCGATGTCTTTTAATTGTCTGCCGCCAGTGCCTAAAAAGCCCATGAAACCAGCTTTTGCAAGCGAAATTACCAGCTCTTTGGACGCAATACCACGGTACATGCCACCTGCTACGTAGGCATATTTAAGGCCATAGTCTTTGCGAAAACTGGCACAGCCAAGACTAGACGGCGAAATAGTGATGAGTTCATTCATATTTGTGTTTTTAGTACTTTCTGGGTCTTTATTGTTATTTTTTTGTTCACAAACGGCACCTGTTGATTGGAAATTTTCCGAATTTAGTGTGTGCTGCATATCTATTCCAAGTGACGTAAGCCCTCATTATGGCAAATAGTGATACATAATTATGAAAGCAAAATGGAGGAATAAATCAGTTTTATATAGGACAAGATTATTAGTTTGTATTTTAATCAGCGCGATATTCAGCACTTTTTAAGGAGTTTTAGTATTTAATCTACTTTTAAAGGCTTGTTACTGACTAAGTTATTACTTTTCGTGCAAAACGCGCAATAGATTTATTCGTGTTTTAACACTGTTAGCAAGGTGATTTTTTCAAGGAGATTAAATTGAAGTTGCTCAAATCTGTATTTTTATCCCTGTTATTTGTATTTTTTATTGGTATTTTGCTCCCTCAATCCCTTCACATACCTGTGAAAGGCGCTTCCGTACATGATTGGCACCACAACACCTTTTGGTATGAACCGTGGGGTACATCAGGCGTGCACAAAGGCATAGACATATTTGGTAAAAAAGGCACAGACGTATTATCAGCCTCCAGTGGTGTTGTGCTTTTTGCTGGGCAAGTCAGTAAAGGCGGCAAAGTAGTAGCTATACTTGGGCCAAAATGGCGCATTCATTATTATGCTCATTTACAAAGCTATGCAGTTCATCAAGGTCAGTGGCTTAAATCAGGTGAATTAATGGGTACCCTTGGCGATACCGGTAACGCTAAAGGCAAGCCCGCCCATGTGCATTATTCTATTTTGTCTCTTATCCCACTTCCTTGGCTCGCAACACTTGAAACACAAGGCTGGAAAAAGATGTTTTATTTAGATCCAAGTAAGGTTTTGGTGGAGTGAGTTATTTTACTTTGCTAAAGGGCGTTATTTGATCTGTGGCAATTTTACTCAATGGGCTTGTTACTCCTTGCGCGCCTTGTTGGATAACATGAGTATATATTTGTGTTGTTCTAACATCTGTATGTCCAAGTTGAGCTTGCACAGTTCGGATATCTGCACCATTTTGGAGTAAGTGAGTGGCAAAAGAATGCCTAAGTGTGTGTGGAGTGACAGGTTTTGTGATCTTTCCCCTTTTTGCTGATGTTTTTACAGCTCTTTGAATTTGCCGTGGGTCTAAATGGTGACGGCGAAGTTGCTGTGTTTCAGGGTCGATACTCAATTTATGAGAGGGTAGTAAATAATGCCAACCAAGTTGTTTGTTTGCGCTTTTATATTTATCTCTGAGTTTGTGTGGCAACCAGACTCCAGCATATTGCTTGTTTTGAATATCTCTTTGTAAATATGCACTGACGACTTTGATTTGTTGATGAAGTGGCTCTATGAGGTGAGCGGCAAGTGTAACCACTCGGCTTTTTCCTCCTTTACTCTGCCATATGCGAATACAATGGTAATCAAAATCAATATCTTGTACTCGTAACCTCAGCACTTCCATCAGCCTTAAACCACTGCCATAAAGCAAAGATACTGCCAGTAAATGTTGATGAGGGCAGTGTGTTAGCAGCGCTGCGATTTCCCGTTCAGTCAATACAATGGGTAACTTTTGTTGGCGGTGGCTTTTATTAAACTTAAGCGATAGGCTCAATGGTTGTTTGATGATCTCTTTATACATATACACAAGTGCATTGAGCGCCTGAGCTTGTGTATTTGCAGCCACGTTTTGTTGGTTGGCTAGGTGACTTAAAAACTGTTCTACCGCCTCCTCATCAAGTGTTTTTGGGTGCAATAAATTATGAAATCGAATAAAGGCAGTTATCCAATAGAGATAACATGAAATAGTACTTTTGGCATATCTTTGCGTATACATATGTTCCTGAATCATGGATAAAAATGGTGATTTCATATGCAGTTCCATTTTAAATTATTTATATGTATATATATACAGTGCTCAGTATTTGTCAAATATCACTGTTATACGACAAGTGACATATTTTAACCATTTCTAATCTGGTGACATTTGCCTAACTTATTGTTATGGTTAAGGGTATTAAAGTGCGTATTTGAAAAGCTGTTGTTATGCGGCAGACATTACGCTGTTGTTATGCGACATTTGTCGTAGATAAAAATGTTAGAACGACCAATAAAATGGAGCGTATATGTCTAAATCTGTTGGTGAAATTTACAAAGAAATTGAGCACAAAAAACGGTTCAATACCTATCTTCAAAAATTATTAGCTACATTAATAGATATTGTTATCGTTTTTGTTGTAATTGCTTTTTTTTCGTCTCACTTAATGGACGGTTCAGATTCCTTCTATTCTCAATCTGTTCGTTTTCTAATTCCATTTATACCTATTATCTATTTGGTCTTAATACCTGTCGGAAATGAAGCCAATACTGTTGGTAGACATTTAATGAAATTATTCTACTTAGACTATAAAACGGAAAGTAAAATAACATTATCGCAATCATTTAAACGAGAAATACTCCAATTAATATCCTTAATTATTGCGTTTGTAAGCCCATTAATTTTGAGTGGTTGGGTCTTTGATTATATTTGGGTTCTAGGTGACAACATTTCACCTCAATGGACTTACGCAGCGTTATACCTGACCATACCAATCTTCTTATTTTGGATGGCAGTAGATATTGTCACCATTAATCCGAGGAATAAAAATAGATCTCTTCAAGACTATATTGCTGGCACAATGCCTATGAGAGAGCTGTAGGTAGTTCTAACAAGTTACTCAAAAGGACGCAAAACGCTTGGCTTGTGCTCCTTCGTCGCTAATTTTAGCCAAGCATTTATGCGCCCATTAGTAAGGCGTTAGCTGACTATGAGAGTTCTAGTGAAATACTTAAAACTAATTCTAATCTTTAGTTTTCTATCTTCGATTGCAGCATATGTATATTTCACTCGTTTTCAGAAAGTGAGCGTTGAACTGATGCCCCCTGAGTTTAGATTATGTGAAAAGACTATTACTCCTAATGATACCTCTTACGTTGAAATCAAAAATTGGTTAATTGAGAATAAGAATGGCTGGTCTACAGATTGGAATACACCAATCGCAGGATTGTTATATTCCTACCCATCTTATTCAATAGTCGTTTTTCCAACTGGTGTTCATGTTAGCTATAAAACGGATAGTGGATATAAAAGGTTAATAAAGTCTACAGAACATAAACTTAGAACGTCTTGTAAAAGCGTCAGCTAACAAACGCTTGAACAAGGACGCAAAACAGCAGGCTTGCGCTCCTTCGTCGCTAATTTTAGCCTGCTATTTTCCGCCTGTTAAGGCGGGCGTTAAATACACAAAACCATAAGAACAATGAAGCACGAACTTTGGGTAGAAAATGAAAGCGAGCAAACATTTTGCTTGGCAGGTCCTCACGGAGATGATGCACGTAAATTGCTTGAGCCTGGAGCGAAGTTGGAGTGGTCGTGTGAAGCATCATCATACTTTGAGGCAATGACTAAGTATTATGAGTATATGGGGTGGGGTATTTACAAAAGTGAGTATCCCGAAGAAGATCAGAAGACGTACTCCGAACTAGGGTGGGAGTAATGTTCATTTAACAAGCTCAGCCAGCAGGACCTCCGTTCCGGCGCTTCTTTTTGTGTTGGTCGCTACGCTTACACAAAAAAAATCGCCTGCACTACGGCCGCTGCTGCAGGGCGTTATGTGCTCAGGGGAGTGTCCTAGCTTGAACGAAAATTATAAGTATGCAGCCCATATGATTTCTTGGGTTGAGAAGCTTGGTGTGCCGGAAATCCCTTTGGCTAAAAGTGCATTTTCACAACTAAAAGGTTATTGGTTTGAACATAAAAATCTTAACCTTGAGCAGTTAAAAGAGGATTTGTGGTCTTGGGTTGATAGTAACGATGGTTACAACATATCTGTCCCAGAAGTAGCAAAAATGAGAATTATTTTGTGCTTAGCTTATGAAGATAATCGCGAGTTAGAAGATGTTGGCTATTTTGAAGATTTATTAGTAAATCTTGGCATCTCACATGAAGATGCATACAAGCGCACATAACAAGTGCCTAAACCAAAGGACGCAAAACAGCAGGCTTGTGCTCCTTCGTCGCTAATTTTAGCCTGCTATTTTTCGCCGGTTAGGCAAGCGTTATATTTCACGGAAGTTTTATGGAAATTGTCATTGATTGGAGTCTAATTAAAACTGAAGAGCAATTTTATGATGTGCTCTTATCACAAGTTGGTGCTCCTGAATGGCATGGACATAATTTAGATGCTCTAGCGGATTCCTTAATTACTGGTTCTATCAATTCTATTGAGCCGCCTTATAAATTGATGTCTGTAAATTCTAGTGTTAATTTGGGCAAACTTAAATCATTTCAAATTAAGGTATTAAGTATTTTCACAGAGGCGGCTATAGAGCCAAACAGGGAAATCGAGTTTTGTGTAAAGTGAAATATAACAAGCTAATAAATAAGGACAAAAAACAGTTGGCTGTTTTCGTTCCTCAACATTTTAGCCAACAATTTTTTGCCCATTATTAGGGCGTTAGCTTTCAAGGAGAAGCCATGAAGTCTAAATATATTACTTTCATCTTGATGACAATAAGTTTGAAATCTTATGCCGGACTATGGACTTGGGAAGGTGTCGGCGCTACAAAGTGGCTTAATGGATACCCAGAATGTGGCTGCTACTTTAGTCTGCAATTTTCGGATAAAGTAACACCTAAAAGCGCAGCTCACTTTGATTATCAGGACATTTCCTATCAAATAGTTTCATTACCAAAAACTGACTTTCTTTCCGATCATTCAAAGACTGAAAATGAAAAACTCATCTTGGAAAGCCACCTCAAATATGAATTAGGTTATCTGAAAAAATCTTCAAAAAACTATGATGTAAAAATAAAGCATCAAGAGTGGATCAAAGATCAAGGGTTGCTTTATTGGAATTTAATAAGAAAAAACAATAAAGAATCCAGCCAATTGGTTACTCTTTCTATGGTTAGTGATAAATGTGTATTCTATATCACTTCAATGGTTAAAGATGATAATCAAGTGGCAGAATCTAAAGCTCATATTCTAAAGATTATGAATACTCTAAACATACATGTGCCAACATCTAAAGATGAATTTGAAGCTTTGATATCAGAATTTAAACCAAGCTAACAAATTTAGGCAGCAATCGCGCACAAAAACACGTGCGCTAGGACGCCCAACACTCCGTTTGCTTTGTGTTGTCGCTCCGCTCCAAATTAACACAAAGCAAACTACGCGTTAGGCGCCGCTGCTAAAGGCGTTATATGGCATTGGGATGATTGATACAACGCTCAAAGTACGGCGATTCATCGCAGAGTACTCAGAAAAAACAGAAGAACTAGTTGCTGAGCATGAATTGGCTGAATTTGACTTGTGTAAGTTCAAAGCTGAATTTGGTGGAGTGAATTCAGAAGGGCTAATGTTTGAGAGCTACGAAATTCTAGAACCTAATATCAGTTTTATTAATAAGTATGTTTCGCAACCAATATGCTGGAATTTCGAAAAAAGCTCTTACTTTGTTGAGGCACATGCCATATAACAAAGCAAATTAAAAAGTTCGGACAAAAATCAGTTTGCTTTGTTCGTACCTCACAAATTTTAGCCAACTAATTTTTGCCGTTTATTTGCGGCGTTAGGTTTACATGGAATTTCTGCACAAATTTGCATGTTTTGATTGTCGAGTGGCATTCAAAAGACGTGCAACTGAAGAGTCAAATACGGGTACTGCTTGGCAAGCTGATTCAGAACTCGTACATAATTGCCCTAATTGTGGTCGCAGGATGGCTTTTTTAGGTCGAAATTTTCGTACACCGAAACAGTCGAATACAAATAAGTGGCATTCAGCAAGGTTACTTTGGGAAGCTGGTTTCAGGTACTGTGGTAGTGGTTACCATTCAGATCCTGTTCTCCCAGAATCCAAAGTTGAAACAATAGAGTTCATTAAGAATAATCCTTGCCACACTCAAAAAATTGCAAGTAATAACTTTTGGGAAAAGTATACCTAACAAGGCCGTTAAACCAAGGACACGAAACAGCAGGCTTGTGCTCCTTCGTCGCAAATTTTAGCCTGCTATTTTGTGCCGTTTACGGCAAGCGTTAGGTGAATATGCGAATTTACATATTTGTGTTTCTATTTTTTGTTTCTGTGGGTTTGGAAGCTTCAGAAAAATATCAATTTGATTGTAGCCCCTATGATGGAATTGCTTCATTTCGAATTAAAGGAAGCTTCGAGGCTAAATTGAAGGCTCCTTATTTAGGTTGGGCCCATAGCTACGCTCCTATTGGTGAGCATCAAGAGCTATTGGGCTGTCGTGTACCGTGGTACGAAAAGTTTATTCTTAAAGGCGAAGTAAGCTCGAACTACATGCTACATGCTCATGAGTATGTAGAGGGCTGTATGTTTGGGCTCGAGATTCCAACAGTTTCAGGCGAGGGGCGTATGTGGGTTTATCGCTCAAGTAGTACTCATGAAAAAACAAAACCGGTAGGTGCTAGTTGTGTTGTCACAAAACTCCAGTAAGTCACCTAACAAGCTTATCAACCATCGCCACTTCGTGGCTGGACAGCCTAAACGCTGCTTCGCAGCAGGCTGCCGGTTATAAAG
>NZ_JAKFZS010000040.1 GCF_021654285.1 Pseudoalteromonas luteoviolacea
AGCTTTTAGCTCCTTTTTTTCATTTTAACCCTTATTTGTCAAAACAAAGAGAAATCAAAGTTAACTCCCAGTCGTTTTTTGTGTAAAATGGAATATCTTAGTTTATATAGTTATAAGCGGTATCCATGACCCCCTCGACCCCTACTGAGTTTTACCTAGATGCAAACGCAACTACGCCAGTTTTAACACCTATTTTAAATAGTGTAATTGAAGCGATGACAGATAATTTTGGTAATCCCTCAAGCGCACATATCACAGGGCTATTAGCTAAGGACTTTCTAGAGCAAACGCGATCGAAGGGTAAAAGCATTCTGGGAACGAAAGAGGGGGAGTTACTCTTTACATCAGGAGCAACTGAAGGAATTCAAACCGCCGTCGTTTCGACGATTAGTCATTATATGCAAACTGCAAGTAACGCGATTGATAAACCCCTTTTGATGTATGGGGCTACTGAGCATAAAGCTGTGCCAAATACTTTAAAGCACTGGAATGAAACTTTAGGGTTACATGCTGAACTGATGGAAATCCCAGTGAATAAAGATGGAAAGCTTGACTATGCATTCATTGAGCAGCACGTACCTCAAGCTGTCATGATTTGTACAATGGCAGTGAACAACGAAACGGGTGTAATGCAGGACTTATTTAAGCTTGAAGAAGTGATCCGGAAAAATAACTCAGATGTTTCTTGGTTAGTGGATTGTGTTCAGGCACTTGGTAAAGTAAGCATTAATATGGATGCTATATCCATTGACTATGCCCCGTTTTCTGGTCACAAACTATATGCACCTAAAGGAATAGGCTTTTTATATGTTAGAAGTGGTCAACCGTATGTGCCTTTTATTGCCGGTGGTGGCCAAGAGTCTGGCATGAGATCAGGCACTGAAAACTTACCTGGGATTGCGGGTTTAAATACGCTATTTTCACTACTTGCAGAGGAAGAAGGTGTTTTTTATACAACGAAACAACTTGAACTGCATCGACAGATGCTCATTGAGGCCTTGTTAGATACTTTCCCTGGCGTCTCTTTACACGCTAAGTGCGAGCATTCTGTACCGACTACTATTAACTTTTCGCTAGACCATTATACATCTAAGGAAATCATTGACCTATTTGATGCAACAGGTATCAGGGTAAGTGGTGGCTCCGCGTGTAGTTCGGGAGTTTCAAGTAGTTTTGTGCTCGAAGCGATGGGGCTTGATGAGTGGCAGTGCAGTAATGCCATAAGACTATCATTTGGCCCTGCAGATACCACAGAGTTTATTGAAAGTGCATGTGATGCAATTCGCTCAATAAAACCACTGTTATCAATAAATCCAATAAAGGGGGATTTGGCAGAACGGCCGTCATCTAGTTGGTATGGTGTAACTCAATTAGCTTATCAAAATGAAACAAGCTGGGTGTTTGTTTCACAAAATAGAGAAGCCCTAATTATTAATCCCATTGACCAACTTATTCCCAAGCTAAAGCGCATATTCAGTGAATATAGTATTTGTATAAAAGCATGTATTCTTAATGCTTTAAATAGAAATACTAAAATGTTGATACAGAATATTACATCAACTTTTGGCCAATCAGTGCACATTTATCATGATGGAGGCCATCTTTCTCAAGAGGTACTTTTATCTGGTGAGCAATGGGAAGTTAGAACAGTAGCCTCGAAGCAAGGTGGGTTAGTTTATTTGCATATTGAGAGTAGGGCAGATTTATCAGTAATAATTTCAGGCTCAGAAGAAGCACCAAGTTCATTTGATAGTGAAGCCAGTAACGCAGTGGTGATCTCTAAAAACAGCATTAGGCTTTACTGTGAAAAAAATAGCAGTATACAAAAATCTAGTTTAGCAAATATAAACAATAACGTAGAGCTTCGAGATGGTCTTTCAGCTATAAACTGGATTAAAGCGCATGATGCGGTGGTAATCGATGTTCGGGAATACGCAGAGCATAAAGCTTCATCGCATCTATTAAGTAAAATATCTCAAGAATGTGCTGCGAATGTGATTAATATACCTGCTAGTCGGCTTGTCAATGCAGTTTTTGATGGAACACTTTCACCAAATACTGCTTACCTGTTATTGTGCCGCAGTGGTAAACGTTCTAAACAACAAATTAAAGTGATGCAATCGCTAGGTTTTACCAGCCTTGCAAATCTAACAAAAGGTTTGGCGCTGCTTTGAGCGCCAAACCGAGAAGGTTACACAGGTGCAGGTCCCGTACTTTCGCGAACCACAACGGAAGGTGTAAAGGTTGTGATGATGTCTTTATCTTGTTTTCTACTGCCTCTTGTTTTAGAAAACAATAACCTAGCCGCGTGTTCTGAAATCACACTATTGGCTTGATGTGCAGTCGTTAACTTGGGCCAAGTCTGGCGAGAGAATGGCGAGTCCTCGAACCCTGAAATTGAAAGTTGTTCAGGAATGGCAATATTCATAAGGCGAGACGCAAAGAGCGCGCCAGCTGCAATTTCATCGTTACCGCCTAAAATAGCGGTAATCTTATGGGCATTGTTATTCTTTAATAGCGCTTTTGCACCTTCAACACCTGACTCAAACGAATAAGTTCCCTCGTAGATTAAATCGTCATTCAAAGTGAGGTCATGATCTTTAAGCGCTTGTTGATACCCGGCTAAACGTTCAGTAGTTGATTTGTGTTCGGCATCTCCACATGCAAAGGCAATGGTTTTATGTCCTAGTTTAATGAGGTGTTCTGTAATTTCATATGCTGCAGCATAATCGTCAACATAAATACAGTTATTAGCTTTGATCTCTTCATTTTTACTTTCACTGGGTGCTGATGCATTACTTTGACCAGAAAGCAATCTTACGTACGCAACGCCTAAGTTATCAAGCATATCAATGATGTCTTGCTGCTCAGACAGAGGAGGAGTTAAGACTAAGCCCGCAAGTCTTGAGCGCTGTATCATGGTCGCGATTTCTTTGTGCATATCCGGATCTTGAGCACAGCAAGGGTGGATCACCAGCTCATAACCTTCTTCTTTACACCTTGATAGCACACCATTTTGCATATCAATGACATAATAGGCATTGGGGTTGTCATAAACTAGGCCAATGGCAAAGGAAGAGGTACCTGCCAAATTTCGTGCCGCAGTGTTTGGCTGGTAATTCAGCTCTTCGACGGCTTGCATAACCAAATCGTAAGTTTTTTTTCTGACTGAAGGCTCTTTATTGATGACCCTTGATACAGTTTTCATAGACACGCCTGCATGTTTTGCGACGTCGTTGATGGTTACTTTCATTTTTTTTCTTCTATATGAATAAGGCTAAGCTTTGGCCAAAAATTGAGTGCTTTACTCTCAGAGCCCTTTAAATGCTGGCTTTTAATACAAAATAATATGGATCAGCATTACGTGTAAGGCAATATAGTATATTTCAGCTTTTCATGAAACGATCAAATTTGTACGCTGCAGTTTTTTAACATTAACTGAATAACTTTAATTTATTTTATGATACCGGTGTCAAAAAATAAAAAATCAGTTATTATATGCAAAGTAAAATGAGGAACATGCAGTTTGACAGCGTTGTCATTTTAACTTATGGTTAACGCTCGAATATGTTTATGTGTGTATTTATGTATTTGCACACTATCATCGCTAGGGGAAAAATTATGAATTGCCGTACAACATTATCAAGTTGGCAAGCATTATCATCAGCATCAGAACAATTAAAAGAACAGCATTTAAAGACTCTTTTTGAGACTGATAATGGACGCTTTGATAAATTTTCTCGTCAGATCCCTGGCGTTCTTTTTGACTTTTCGAAGCAACATATTGACAGCCGAGTATTTGAGCAGCTAATCACGCTTGCTAAAGAATCAGATATAGTAACGTGGCGTGATAAGATGTTTTCTGGTGAGAAGATAAATATCACAGAAGACAGAGCTGTTCTACATGTCGCTCTTAGAAACAGAGAAGCTTCTCCGATTTATGTTGATGGTGTCAATGTGACCGAGCAAGTTCAAGCAGAACTTGAAAAAATGAAGGTTTTCACAGACAGAGTCCGCAGCGGTGAATGGACTGGCTACACAGGTAAAGCTGTAAAAGACATCGTTGCTATTGGCGTTGGTGGTTCTAACCTAGGTCCGCAAATGGTGACTGAAGCACTCAGCGCCTACAGTGATGGTAATTTAAATGTTCATTACGTTTCTAATGTTGATGGTGTTCAACTTGGTGAGGTTTTGAAAAAAGTACACGCTGAAACCACCTTGTTTGTTATTTCGTCAAAAACATTTACGACTTCTGAAACGATGAACAATGCACGCTCAGCAGTTGCTTGGTTTCTAGAAAGTGCCAATGAACAGAGTGCAGTTGCGAAGCATTTTGTTGCAGTAAGTACAAACCTTGAAAAAACTCGCGCATTTGGTATCGCAGATGAAAACGTATTCACAATGTGGGATTGGGTAGGTGGACGATTCTCTCTGTGGAGTGCTATTGGGCTACCAATTGCATTGTATCTTGGCTTTGAAACGTTTGTTGACGTACTTGAAGGTGCGTTTGAGGTTGATACGCATTTTAAAACAGCTGAGTTTGAAAATAACATACCGCTGATCATGGCACTTTTAAGTGTATGGAATTCAAGTTTTTTAGGGTATACGTCTCAAGCAATTTTGCCATACGATCAGGCGTTGCAAATGTTGCCAGCCTATTTGCAACAAGGTGAAATGGAAAGTAATGGTAAGCATGTCACATTTGAAGGGCAGACTGTACCGTATACGACTGTACCAATAATTTGGGGTATGACAGGTATTAATGGTCAGCATGCATTTTATCAATGTTTGCACCAAGGTAATGTTATTGTGCCAGCGGATTTCATTGCATCAGTTGAACCGCAAATTGCATTAGGCAAACACCATGATGTGTTGCTGTCTAACTTTTTTGCCCAGACAGAAGCCTTGATGGCAGGTGTCAATGAACAGCAAATCCGTGAAGACTTAGTCGCGAAAGGCAAGTCTGAAAGCGAGATTGAGAAACTAGTTGCACATAAAGTACACCAAGGTAACCGACCTACAACATCCATGATTTTAGATAAAGTTGATGCAAAAGCAGTCGGTAGATTAATTGCGCTTTATGAACATAAGATTTTCTGTCAAGGGATTATCTTGAATGTATGCTCCTTTGACCAATGGGGCGTTGAGCTAGGTAAAGGCTTAGCAAGTAACATTGAATCAGAACTGACTCAAGAAAACGTTAGTCACGAGCATGATAGCTCTACGTCTGGACTAATCGCTTATTACAAGCAAAAACGAAATAAATAAAATCGTAGCACTTGGCTACGACAGTAAAGAATACCTTTGAACGGGTAGCGCTGGAGTACTTAGGGCCTGTATTTTTGTGAGAGGAATTACAGAGCCCCTAAGACTCATTTTTAAAGACTGCTAGAAAAATAAATATGCAATTGCTACTAGGCAGGCTTCACCTGAATCCTAAGCAAGATTGTGGTCTGAGAACGAATTCAAACCTATAAATGAAGTTATGTTTGGTATGTTTACCTAAAACACCAAACGGTTTTGATTGTAGCGCGTGTTCTCTAAAGAGTAATGACCGCGCACCTAACCTTGTGAGAAATAATTATGCTTAATCCTTTTGATATCGTAATTTTTGGTGGGGGTGGCGATTTAGCGTTAAGAAAATTGTTGCCTGCTATGTATCGTGCATATCAAGAAGGCAATTTGCCTGAAGGTAGCCGCATTTTACCTACCGTTCGAGAAGAAAGTAAAAAAAATGAATATGTAGAAAACGCTGGCAAAGCACTCCAGGAGCATTTAGGAAAAGGCGAGTATAACCAAGCCGATTGGACTGCGTTTTCCAAGTTTTTAGTGCCTGTTGTGGTTAATGTCACTGAAGCTGATGATAATTGGGACTTACTTCGAGATATTTTAGAACAAGACGATACCACTAAGTCTCGCGTTTTTTACCTCTCTCTTCCTCCTGCCGTTTATGGTACATGCTGTGAGTTATTATCTAAGAAATCTTTGATCAGTGAAAATTCGCGGGTTGTTGTTGAAAAGCCGATTGGTTATTGCGGTGAATCAGCTGAAGAAATCAATGCCAAAATTGCGGAGTTTTTTGAAGAAGACCAAATTTTCCGCATAGATCACTATTTAGGTAAAGAAACAGTACAAAACCTTATGGCGCTGAGATTTTCAAATGTCCTTTTTGAAAATCTTTGGGATGCTAAGACCATTGACAATATTCAAATCAGTATTTCTGAAACCGTAGGCTTGGAGAGCAGAGCCGGATTTTACGATAAAGCGGGCGCGCTTCGAGATATGGTGCAAAACCATCTTATCCAGCTATTGTGTCTTGTCGCTATGGAGTCCCCTCATAAACTCAATGCAAACAGCATCAGAAATGAAAAACTGAAAGTACTAGAAGCGTTACGTCCACTTACAGATGAGTTGGTAGACGATAATGTTGTTCGAGGCCAATATGTACCTGGCGATTTGAATGGCAGCTTAGTACCTGGTTATTTGGAAGAGTTAGGTGAAGGTTCAAGCACAACGGAAACGTTTGTTGCAATTCGCGCTCATATCGATAATTGGCGCTGGTCAGGCGTACCTTTCTATTTAAGAACCGGTAAACGCATGAAGCAACGTTGTGCCGAAATTGTCGTAGAATATAAACCAGTTTCTCATAATGTGTATGATGATACTGTTGGTCCAATTTTACCAAACCGTTTAATTATAAGGCTTCAACCAGAAGAAAGTATCCAGTTGACTCTAATGTCAAAAAGATTAGACAACTTAGAAATGCAACTTGAACCAGTCACACTTAATATTGAACTGAGTGAAAAGTATAGTAACGGTTTCCACTCAGATGCTTATAAGCGTTTGATGTTAGATGCTGCAGCAAATAATCCATCATTGTTCATTCACCGTGATGAAGTAAGACAAGCTTGGAAATGGATTGACCCAATCATTGCTCGTTGGCAAGAGAAGGGCACGCCTGCATTATACAGAGCTGGCTCTTGGGGACCAGAGTCGGCGGATGAGTTATTAGAAGAAAAAGGTCACGCTTGGTTTAATGTTGGAGAGAATAATTAATGGCAATCTTAAACGAAAAGTTTTTTGATTCTAAAGACGAGATGACAGAGCACTTGGCTTCGGTATTAGAAAATACATTGAGCCAAGCAATTGAAACTGACGCTGCTGCGAGTATATTGGTTTCTGGTGGTTCTTCACCTGCGCCAGCCTATAAGCGACTTTCAGGTTTGGACTTGGATTGGAGTAAAGTCACCGTTGCAATGGTTGATGAGCGCTGGGTTGCGCCAAATCATGAAAAGTCAAACGAAGCGTTTATTAATTCGACATTGTTACAGGACAAAGCATCAGGTGCGCCTTTTGTAACGATGAAAAATGAACAGCCGTCAGCTATCCAAGGCCAAAGTGAAGTTGAAGCACGTTATCAGTCTTTAAAACAGCCATTTGATATAACCATTTTAGGCATGGGTCCAGATGGGCATACCGCATCACTTTTTCCACATGCTGATGGTTTAAAAGATGCACTTAAGACAGAACAGCTTGTTTGCGCAATTAATGCAAAAGAGAGTGACGTGACGGGGAGTATTACTGAGCGCATGAGCTTATCACTAGCTGGTATTGCGAATACTAAGCACGCCATTTTGTTGATAAGTGGTGAAGCGAAGCGCGCCATTTACGAACAAGCAAAAGAGCAGGGCTCTGAATTAGATATCCCACTTAGAGCTGTATTGGGACTACCTGAACTAAAGCTAAGTGTTTTTTGGTGTCCTTAATTCTTTTTAATGAAAAACGCGTGTTTAACGCGTTTTTCTAGCCTCAAATCACGATTTACACTTTCTTTATTTTTTCCTAAATCCCGTATTGCAATCCTTTTTATTGAAAATAGTTATTCTTGTTTAAGTGTGTCATTTCATTTGTAAAAGCTTACATGTTTCTTTTATTAGACATTAATAGTAATTAACAAGTCGATAAATAACATAATTTAATCAATAGTAAAGTTGCCTCATATTAATGTAAGAAAACATTAGTACCGATTAAATCTTAAAACTATCTGATTGGCATATAAAAATACATACTTTATTAGTATTTGTTATATGTAATTTTTGCTATCTGCGTGTATTTAAGCCGCTCTTTGTTGCGGTAAATGAGATTTTTGTATTTGAGGTAAAAATTAATTTCTTAATTTTCAATTGGATCCACCGAGTTTTGTTTTTTGTCCCGCAAGGGTCTTAAGGTTCACGCTTTTACTGGACATAGAGGTAAAATTCATCTAAAATGACAGCGTTGTCATTGAGAATTGTTATCACCTTGAACAGCTTCTGCCCAGGCTATTATTTTGACTAACTCTTCTTTTACTGCATTAAAATTATGCAGTTTCTTAATTAGATACAAATAATTCGTATCATTCACCTTATAAACTACAGATTTATGCATCTTATGTGGTATATTAGTTCGCGTTTGTAACAAAGTATGACCAAGCTTTATATAATCCATTATTATTCAAGAGGTTAGTACCTCTAATGAAAATTTTTAAAGTTTTTGTTTAAAAAACATGTAGCGATTATGTAATTTTGGGTGTATTGTTTGTTATTAGATGACAGCGTTGTCATCATCACTGGGCAGAAGTGATTTTAAAACCAACAAAATGATTCAAGGGGAATCCTGTGTTAGCTAATAATTTTAAGAAAAGTTTACTAGCTGCAAACATTGGTCTTGCGTTAACCGCAGGCGTATCTGGTGTGGCAGTTGCTGATAGTGGTACTCAAGTTCAAGAAGATGTAGAAGTAATTGAAGTACGTGGTATTCGTCGCTCTTTAGAGGCTTCACTGAATACAAAACGTTTTGCTAACTCTGTTGTAGATGCAGTTACAGCCGAAGATATTGGTGACTTCCCAGATAAAAATATTGCAGATTCATTACAGCGTATTTCTGGTGTTCAAATCAGTAAAGACTTTGGTGAAGGTTCACAAGTATCAATTCGTGGTACTGATCCAGATTTAACAAAAACACAACTTAATGGTCAAACAGTCGCTTCAACTGGTTGGTACGTTTTAGACCCAGCTCGTCGCTCATTCAACTTTGAATTGATGCCGTCTGAGATGGTTTCGGCCCTTGAAGTATATAAAACACCTCAAGCAAAATTGGACGAAGGTGGTGTTGGTGGTACGATTATCATGCGTACACGTAAACCACTAGACTTAGACTCAAATAGTTTCTTTGGTTCAATTGAAGCTCAATATTCTGAACTTTCTGAAAGCACAGATCCCGCTTTTTCTGGACTTGCAAGCTGGAAAAATGAAAAAGAAACTTTTGGTATCTTAGGTGCAATTTCATCGTCTGAACGTCATACTGTTCGTCACCAGGGTGAAAACTATTGGACTTGGGGTAATGGTGTTGCCCACTTCGATCAAGAACGTGAACGTACAGCGTACGACATTACAGCTCAATGGGCACCCAATGACTCTTGGGATGTAACTGCGCATTATTTTACAACCGAATTAAAAGCTGATAACCAAAACAGTAACTACTTAATTATGCCTGGCCGTTCTACTGCTGCAATAGATGCTACTGGTGTATACGTTTCAGGTGACACATCTACACCTGTGACCGGCTTCCATAGAACAGATGGTTTGACTGATGCGGATGCGGTGGTTGATGCATATTACCGTGAAGCAACAATGGAAACAGAAGTATTAGACTTCCAAGTTAACTATGTTGCTGACGACTATACAGTTTCTGTACAGTTTGGTAAAACAGAAGCTACAGGTGGTACCGATAGAGAAATTGGTGCTCAATGGGGTGGTCACTCGGACGCTGAGTTTGAAATAAATGGCTCAGGTTTAGGTCATCGTTGGACTGATATTGATGCTACTGATGGTACTCAATTAAAGCTTATGAATGACGCTGATATGGCACCTTCATGGAGTCGCAGCCCTAAGTATGATGAAGAAGCATACTTTCAAGTAGATTTGAACTATGCTCTTGATGCAGGTATTTGGACATCATTCGAAGCAGGCTTTAAGATCAGAGACCATGAAACAGGTCAAAAGAAAATTGCTTCTAATTTCACAAACCAAGCAGCATTTAATGGCAAATCTGTAGCGGATTTTAATGGCGGTTTGACTGAGTCAATGCTACCTGAGTCTGGTCCTGGCTTAACTGTTGATAAGTTTTTAACACCAGACCACGCAAAACTAGCTCAGTTTATGGTAAGTGATGCAGGTGTTGAAGAGTTTGAAGATAGAAGCGGCTATTCATTACTTGAAGAAGACCACTTAGCTTTCTATGTTCAAGGTAACTTTGAAGGTGAAAACTATCGCGGTAACATTGGTTTACGTCATGTTTCTACTGACTTAACCGCTACTGCATATGACCCATTGTTGAAAAACCTTGAGAATACTGAAAGTGACTATTCAGAGTTACTTCCAAGTGCAAACATCGCTTATTCACTTGAAGAAGATATTATTATCCGTGCAGCTGCGGCAAAAGTATTAGCTCGTCCTAAATATACGGACCTGAGCCCAGCTTATAGTGGTGCGAACGCGACACTACAGCAAATAAATCAAGGTAACCCTACTCTTAATCCATTCTTGGCGACTCAGTTTGACTTAGGTGCTGAGTGGTACTTCAATGAAAGTTCATTAGTTTCATTCACTTTCTTCTTTAAAGACTTAGAGTCATTTGTATTACCAGCAACTGTTACTAAGTTTGTTCCAGATGCTGATAGACCTGGAGATTGGACAGTTACTACCAAAGAGAATGGCGGTAACGGTGAAGTTAAAGGCTTTGAAGTACAGTACCAACAAGATTTTGGTAACGGCTTTGGTATAGTAACAAACTACACTTATTCTGATGCATCTGGTGAAGACAAAAATGGCAAGCAAGCTGATTTGGTTGGAAACTCAGAGAATACATTTAATATTTCTGGTTACTACGAAAATGACCTAATTGCGACTCGTCTAGCTTATAACTGGCGCGATGAGTACTTCAATGGTTCAACATTTGGCACGCCAGATGTTGCAAGTGAACGTGGCTACGTAGATGCGTCCATCGTATACCACTTAAACGAGAACATTGATATTTCATTTGAAGCAGTTAACTTGTTGAATGAAGTGGAGCATACGACTGCTGGCGTTACCCCACTAACTAAATTTAATGCAGAGAATGGTCGTCGTTACTTCTTAGGTATGTCATTCCGCTATTAATATATTATTAGTTGAAAAAGGAGGGCTTTTGCCTTCCTTTTTTTGTATTATGGGGACAGTAAAAGTTAGGTGAGGTAGTGAATATGGCCAGAAAAATCAATCATGTTCTTATAGTAGGTGGCGGTACTGCTGGCTGGTTGACGGCTGCTAGGTTAGCTAAAAAGTTTAAGTCAGAATCTAACGGCTTAATGACTATTACCTTAATTGAGTCATCCAATATCCCAACGGTTGGTGTTGGAGAAGGTACTTGGCCGACAATCCGAGATACATTAAAAAAATTAGATATTGATGAAACAGACTTTATAAATGAATGTGATGCTACGTTCAAGCAAGGTGCTCGATTTGTTAGTTGGCGCAATAGCCCTAGTGAAGAGCCAGGTAATTATTACCATCATTTGTTCACTTCTCTTTATGACCCTTGGGACTTCAACTTGGCCCCTTATTGGTCTAAAAATCTAAGTTCCGAAAAGACCTATGCTGAAGCCGTTAGCATGCAAGGTGATGTTTGTGAACTTGGTTTAGCACCTAAAACGATTGCTACACCTCAATATGAAGGTTTACAAGGATACGCCTATCATTTAGATGCAGGAAAATTTGCAGAAATGCTCAAGCGTAAGGCCATTAATGACTTAAATGTTAGCCATATTGTCGATGATGTAGAAAAGGTTAATGTAAACGAAAGTGATTGGATAGACTCTATTATTACTAAGACAGGTCTCAAGATAGAAGCTGACTTATTTATTGACTGCTCTGGTTTTGGTAGTAAGTTATTAGGTGAAGCCTTAGGTATTCCTTTTGTTAGTGTATCAGATGTTTTATTTTCAAATAGAGCTGTAGCACTTCAAGTCCCCTATGAAAACGTTGAACACCCTATTGCTTGTGAGACAATTTCTACGGCACAGCCTGAAGGGTGGATTTGGGATATTGGGCTTCAATCCCGCAGGGGAATTGGGTTTGTATATTCGGATGAGTATTTAAAACCCGAAGACGCTGAGCAAAGGCTTAGAGAGTATGCTGGGCAAGACACAAGTAACATAAAAGCTAAGCATTTATCTTTTGATGTTGGGTACCGTGAAAAGTTTTGGCATAACAACTGTCTTGCTGTCGGGCTTTCCGCAGCTTTTGTTGAGCCATTAGAGGCTTCAGCTATTTTTTTGATTGAAGCTGCTGTGAATATGCTATGTGAAAAGTTTCCTCAACGAGAGCAGGATATGGACTTTATAGCGCAGCAATTCAATCAATCTTTTGGCTTCAGGTGGGACAAGACTGTTGAGTTTATTAAAATGCATTACGTTTTGTCTCAGCGAACTGATGGAGAGTTTTGGATTAATAATAAACAGCCAGAGACCATTCCAGAATCATTAAAAATGAAGTTACAACACTGGGAAGCAAATCCACTGAGCCGATATGATTTTGACAATGCATTTGAGCCTTTTGTTTTAGATAGTTACCAGTATGTTCTCTATGGGATGGGCTTTAAAACTCAAGTTTCCGATCATTATGGTTCGCGAGATGATGAACGAAAAGCACAGCAGATGTTCGCTAAAGTGGAAACACTTAGAGAGGCTGTGAAAGGAAGGCTCCCGAGTCATCGTGAGTTATTGAATAAGTTAAAAGAATACAAATTCCCTCGAATATAACTTTCTTATGGTGTGGTAAACAATGACAAATAGACCTAACAGCATAGTGATTCTAGGTGGAGGAACCGCCGGTTGGATGACTGCAATTTTGCTAAAGCATTATTGGCCAGAAGTTGATTTGACTCTTGTTGAATCAGAAGACATCGGAATCATCGGTGTAGGAGAAGGGTCTACGCCTTCACTGAAGTATTTTTTTGAGTTGTTGGGCATATCTGATGATGAGTGGATGCCCGCTTGCAATGCCACATATAAAGTTGGCATAGAATTCCCTGGATGGTCAAATGTGCCAGGACATAGTAGTTATTTTCACCCTTTCTTTTCAGCATTAGACAGCCAAACCAGTAGTGCTTATATCAAACAAGTTAATAGATGGCGTCAAGGAGAAAGTGTCAATGTCTTGCCGGATAATTATTTCGTGGCAAGTGCTTTATCCCGTGCGCACAAGTCAGTGCAGCCGGTTAACCCGCTTCCAGTTGAATTGGACTATGGTTATCATTTTGACTCAGCATTACTTGGCAACTTTCTTCGTGACAAGTGCATTTCTCAAGGAGTCAGACACGTAATTGATGAAGTTGAAACAGTAGTGCACGATAACGGTGTAGTACATGAATTAGCAACAGTTGGCGGGCAATCGTTCAATGCTGAATTTTTTATAGACTGCACTGGTTTTGCGGGTGTGTTAGTAAATAAATCGTTATCGAGAAAGTTTCTTTCATATAACAAAAGCTTATTAAATGACTCCGCAGTTGCTATTCAGACTTCTAAAGCGTCAAACTCTGTACTTGAATCTAAAACAGTTTCTAGCGCAATGAGTTGTGGTTGGCGGTGGCACATACCATTAAGAAATAGAGATGGAAACGGCTATGTGTACTCTAGTAAATATATTAGCCCAAAAGAGGCTGAACGTGAGCTGAGACAAAGTCTTGGTGACAGAGCTGAGGGGCGTGAGGCTAGACATATTAAGATGCGAGTTGGTCGCCTTCAAAAGCACTGGGATGAGAACTGTTTAGCAGTCGGCCTATCTCAAGGTTTTATTGAGCCGCTCGAAGCTACCGCGCTAATGGTCATTCAATATACCGTCCAGTCGTATATTAATTGCGTTAATAAAAAAGGTACGGTTGAGCAATTTAATTCCAAGATAAATAAGCAGTTTGACGGTATTAAAGATTATATCGTTTGTCATTACAAAACGAATTCTATTTCAGGAGATTATTGGCATTATTGTCGGGAAAATATAGAGGTATCAGAAACCCTAGAAACGATATTGAAGTTGTGGAAGTTGAACGGTAGGTTTGACGACTTTATTCATAGTAATGCAGGTGAACTCTCATACTCTAGGGCATCGTGGTACAGTATATTGAGTGGCATGGGAGTCCGTGAGAAAAGTATTGAAAGCGCAATTGAAATGGATGAACTTGCCATGAAGGCCTTAAAATATTGCGAAGAGACAGCAGAGTTGTTTATAGACCATAAAACAGCTTGTAATAGCATTGTTACATGCTAGTTGAATAAAAAGTGTTATTTAAAGCATATTAAGGTCGATTTTGGAAGTATTATGGTGATTTGATACTTCCAATTTGTCTCGAAAACCTTTAGCCTTAGGGCCACAAAAAGTAATAATTTCGAATTTGAATGGAGTAGTATTATGGCGGAGCAACAAGTGCAGCCTTTACACAACGAGAAGCATGCCAACCTTAAAGTACAAAACGGCATTAATGTTGAATTTCTTAAGTCTCAGCACCTAATCCCAGTTGTTGCACATGAGTTTGCTCGTGTTGCGACTGAGTTCCCAATGGCGTTTGTTAAAAATACTGAATCAGGTCAGTTCCAACCTGTTGCATTATTTGGTCTTGAGCCTGGTGAAAACCTATATGTTAAAGACGGTAAGTGGCAGGCGGGTTTTGCACCTTTAGCTGCTGCTCGTTACCCGTTTGGTCTTGTAAAGCACCCTGAAGAAGATCAATTTGGTATCGTTATCGATGAAGCAAGCCCGTTAGTAGGCGAAGAAACTGGTAACGCGCTATTTGCTGACGGTAAAGAAACAGAATACCTTCAAGCTCGTAAAGAAGCGTTAGTAAACTACGTTGAGTTTGCACGTGTAACTGAAGTGTTCACTCAGTTCCTTGCTGAAAAAGAGCTTCTAGTTCAACAGACACTTACAGTAGAAATCGCTGGTGAGAAAAAAGACATCAATGGTATCTACCTTGTTGATGAGCGTAAGCTTAATGAATTAAGCGACGAAGATTACTTAGAGCTTCGTAAACGTGGCTACCTAGCACCAATCTTTGCTTTCCTTACGTCAACTCACCAAGTTGCGCGTTTAGCTCGTCTTAAAGCACAATCACAAGAAGCATAATTAATAATTATCTTTAAGTGAAAAAAAGCGCCCTTGGGCGCTTTTTTGTTTTTGAAATCCTAGTATTACAACCTCGCACTTTATATTTGCAATTCGGTTTTTGTACTTAGGCGCATATTGTTGCACAAATGCAGTCTTAAGTTTATCTTGCCAAGTTAAGTAACAAATAAACCATAAATAAAAACAGGAACTCAGGATGCGCAAGTTAACAATGCTTAGCTCTGCATTTGTAATGCTCACCACTTTGCAAGTGTCTGCTACAGAAATCAACAATTCACCTATTGCTATCGCTATCCATGGTGGCGCTGGCACAATTGAAAAAAGTCGTTTCACACCAGAGCAAGAAAAAGCGTATCGCGCGAAGCTCCAAGAGGCGGTAGAAGCCGGCTATAAAGTGCTTGATGAGGGAGGCGATAGTTTAGATGCAATTGCTACTGCGATTAATATTTTAGAGGACTCTCCTTTTTTTAATGCGGGTAAAGGCGCTGTTTATACTTATGAGGGCCATCATGAATTGGATGCCTCAATCATGGATGGTAGAGACCGTCAAGCTGGCGCCGTATCGGGGGTTAAGCATGTGAAAAACCCGATTAATCTCGCCCGAGAGGTGATGGAAAACTCGGTACACGTTATGCTAAGCGGAGAAGGCGCAGAAAAGTTTGCAAAGCAGCAGGGTCTAGAACTCGTTGAGTCTGAGTACTTTAACACCTCACATAGGTATGAGGCATTATTGCGAGCAAAAGAAAAGCTCAAGCAAAAAGAAAGCGGTACCAAAGATTACCAAGCGTTGCATCAAGCGCTTCCAGAGCACTACAAAATGGGTACTGTGGGTGCAGTTGCATTAGATAGGCATGGTAATCTGGCAGCAGGCACCTCTACAGGCGGTATGACTGCAAAACGTTATGGTAGGGTGGGTGACTCACCAATCATTGGTGCTGGCACTTTTGCGGATAATAATTCATGTGCAGTTTCTGCAACTGGGCATGGGGAGTACTTTATTCGATATAATGTCGCTGCCGATATTTGTGCACGCGTTGCTTATCAAAATAAATCCATAAACCAAGCAGGTAAAGAAGTGATTTTTGGCCCTATGTATAAAGCGGGTGGAACAGGTGGTGTGATCATCGTCGATACGAAGGGCAACATCAGTATGCCATTTAATACCAAAGGTATGTACAGGGCGAGTAAGTCAAAAGCAGCGCAAACCTATGTAGAGATTTTTAAATAGTCGCTTCAATTGTTGATTCTTAGGCAAATTTTTCAGTGCCAGCTACTATTATAAAAGTAGCTGGCATTTTATTTGGGGGAATAAACAATGCAATCAGTTAAAGTAGCAGATTATTTTAATCACAGACCAGTAACGTTTAGTTCAAATATGCGTATTGAAATGGCGGTTGAAAAGCTTTTACAAAGTGGTCAATCAGGCGGTCCAGTTTTAGATGACAACCAAAAAGTCATTGGGTTTTTATCTGAGCAAGATTGTATTAAAAAGATGCTGGAGGCAACATATCAAAATGAGTCCCACAGTATTGTCTCTGATGTTATGAATAAGCAACCTGTATGCGTAAGTCCCGATGACAGTATTTTGCAAATTGCCGATAGGATGTCTAACGACAAACCTAAATTGTATCCGGTTTGTGACGAAGATGGTCGACTAGTTGGGGTAATTACGAGAGCACATGTTTTACTCGCTTTTGATAAACATTTGCACGATACCTACGAATCAGGCAACAGATTTGTTTAAAAACTTGTTTTTACTTGGGTAGATTACTCAGGTTTTGATAAACTACGCGACGATTTTGGAATTTTCAAGGTGTCGTGTAGTGGACTTAAAGTCGTTGTATTCAGATATCCCTTTTTGTTTAAAGAAGGATCAGTTTTTATTTAAAAAACGTCTGCAAGGCGTACAAAAAATAGCCGACGAAAAGAAGCAACAAAAAGTGATTGCTCAAATCGGCGAGTCCATTGCCCGAAGCCAGCAGTTGAAAACGCAACGTCAAGAAGGATTACCGCAAGTAACCTATCCTGAAGCTTTACCTGTAAGCCAGAAAAAAGAAGATATCAAGCAAGCGATTGCTGAAAACCAAGTGGTTATCGTAGCAGGTGAAACAGGATCAGGTAAAACCACTCAGCTACCAAAAATTTGTCTTGAGCTTGGCCGAGGTATTGATGGTTATATAGGCCATACCCAGCCTCGTCGATTAGCCGCAAGAAGTGTTGCGAATCGAATTGCTGAAGAAGTGGGTTGTGAGCTAGGTGAGGAAGTCGGTTTTAAAATTCGCTTTAGCGACCAAGTGTCTGATAAAAGTTATGTAAAGTTGATGACTGACGGTATTTTACTGGCTGAAATTCAACAAGATCGATTTTTAAATCAATACGACACCATCATCATTGACGAAGCCCACGAGCGTAGTCTTAATATCGATTTTATTTTAGGCTATTTGAAAAACTTACTGCCAAAGCGCCCAGATCTTAAAGTTATTATCACCTCAGCAACCATTGATCCTGAGCGCTTCTCAAAACATTTCAATGATGCGCCAATCATTGAAGTGTCAGGTAGAACCTTCCCTGTAGAAGTGCGTTATCGCCCAGTTGTCGATGTGTCAGGTGAAGAAAGCGAAGCCGAGAATGACCAGCTACAAGGTATATTTGACGCAGTTGATGAGCTGTGTGATGCAGGCCCGGGTGATATTCTGATTTTCATGAATGGCGAGCGAGAAATTCGTGATACGGCTGATGCGCTGTCAAAACGCAATTTGAAAGGCGTTGAGATTTTACCGCTGTTTGCACGTCTCTCTAATGCTGAACAAAACCGAATTTTTGCGCCCCATAGCCATCGTCGCATTGTACTTGCCACGAATGTTGCTGAAACATCCCTAACAGTACCAGGTATACGATACGTCATAGACCCGGGTACGGCGCGTATAAGCCGTTATAGCTATCGAACAAAAGTTCAGCGTCTGCCAATTGAAGCGGTTTCTCAGGCAAGTGCAAATCAACGAATGGGTCGATGTGGTCGAGTTGCTGCGGGTATTTGTATTCGCCTTTATTCTGAAGAAGACTTTTTAGGGCGACCAGAATTTACAGATCCTGAAATTCTTAGAACTAATCTCGCATCCGTTATTTTACAGATGCTTGCACTTGGCCTTGGTGACATTGCTAAGTTTCCATTTGTACAGGCGCCAGATAGTCGAAATATCAAAGATGGCATGGCGCTTCTGGAAGAGCTGGGCACAGTAAAAGCAGCATCACGTCGAGAAAACGCCAAGTTGACTCAAGCTGGTAGAAAGCTGAGCCGTCTGCCAATTGATCCTCGCTTAGCCAAAATGGTAATGGCATCAGCAGAGCAAGGCGCGTTAAATGAAGTTATCGTCATTGCTGCAGCGCTGTCTATCCAAGACCCACGAGAACGACCTCAAGAGAAGCGCGGCGCGGCCGATGAAAAGCATGGCCGATTCGACGACCCTAATTCTGATTTCATGGCATTTTTGAATTTATGGCAATATTTAGAAGAGCAGCAAGAAGCGCTGTCGCGAAGCCAATTCAGAAAGCAGTGCCAAAAAGACTTCTTAGCTTATATGCGTATTCGTGAGTGGCAAGACATAGTTTATCAGCTTAAGACTGTGTGCGATGAAATGGATTTTAAAGGCTCTGGCAACGAAGCGGGCTTTGATGCTATCCATCAATCTTTGCTTAGCGGTATGCTCAGCCATATTGGAATGAAAGATGAAAAACAGCACTATAAAGGCGCGCGCAATAGCCTGTTCCATATTTTCCCAGGATCTGCATTATTTAAGAAAAGCCCTAAGTGGTTGATGTCAGCGGAGCTGGTAGAGACGAGTAAGCTGTATGCACGCATTAATGCCAAAATTGATTTAGCCTGGGTTGCGCCTCTCGCGCAGCACCTTGTGAAGCGCAGCTATAGCGAGCCTCACTGGGAGAAAAAGCAGGGTGCAATTATCGCTTTTGAACAACAAACGCTTTACGGGTTGACCATAGTTTCGAAAAAGCGCACAGTTTACAGCCAAATTGACCCTGTTATTAGTCGAGAGCTATTCATTAAAGAGGCGCTTATTGGTCAACAGCTTGGTCAAAAAGCTCAGTTTTTAGAATATAACCAATCTCTTGTTGAAGAGATCCAATCATTAGAAAACAAAGCCAGACGCCGAGATATCTTGGTAGACGAACAAACTATGTTTGAGTTTTACGATGAGCGGATCCCAAGCGATGTAAATAATCGAGCTGCATTTAATCAGTGGTTTAAAAAGCACAGTGATAAACGTGTTTTGCATATGAGCAGAGAGTCCTTAATGCAACATGATGCTGATAAGGTAACCGCTTTTGATTACCCAGATATTTGGCAACAGGGTAATTTAACGCTGCCACTGAATTACCACTTTGAACCAGGAAAAGCCGTTGATGGTGTGACCGTTAATATTCCTTTGGCATTGCTTAATCAGGTTCAAAACGAAGGCTTTGATTGGCATATTCCAGCGCTTAGGCATGAGTTAATCTGTGCATTGATTAAGAGCTTGCCAAAGACTTTGCGAAGAAACTTTGTGCCTGCGCCGAATTATGCGGATGCGGTACTGGCTTCAATTGAGCCTTTACAAGGGTCTTTACTCGAGTCATTGGCGACAAGATTATTGCGCATGACCGGCGTCAAAGTGGCCGAAACTGATTGGGATCTTAGCTCGCTTGAAAACCACTTGAAAATGCAATTTGAAGTGGTCGATGATTCGGGCAAGGTGATTGCACATGGCTTTGATTTAGAGGCGTTGAAAGAAAAGCTGCAAGGCAAGGTTTCACAAACGCTTTCTAAAGTTGCAGAAAAGGGCATTGAACAAGAGGATTTGACCGAATGGGTATTTGGAGAGTTACCAAAAGAATATACCAAGACCCAAGGTGGTTATGAGATTAAGGCATTCCCTGCATTAGTGGATAAAAAAGATAGTACTTCTATCTCGTTATTTGACCACCCTGACAAAGCTGCTCAAGCGCACCAGTTAGGCTTGCGCAGACTTATTCTGCTTAACATTCCTTCACCGGTAAAATATTTGCAGCAGCATTTACCAAATAAGGCTAAATTGGGACTGTACTTTAATCCCTTTGGTAAAATTCATGACTTAATCTCAGACTGCACAGCAGCTGGCGTAGATAGCCTATTAAAGCAGTTTGATACGATTAGAGATGAATCTGAGTTTGAGCGTGCTAAAGAGTATATTCGCGGTGAGCTTGGCGATAAAGTAGTGGAAATTGCATCGCAAGTGGAACAAGTATTGAGTATTGCTCACAGTGTCAATAAACGCATGAAAGGCCGTGTTGATTTGACCATGATCACTGCACATGGCGATATAAAATCTCAGCTAGAGTCGCTTATCTTTAGAGGGTTTGTGAGTGATCATGGTGCTGACAAAATCGCTGATCTCTTGCGCTATTTGAAAGCCATTGAAAAGCGTTTAGAAAAGTTACCTGTTGACCCTAACCGAGATCGCTTATGCGTACTAGAGTTAGATAAAGTATCAGACTTGTACAGTCAAAAGTGCAACAAGGTGCCAAAAGGAATGCCTGTACCAAAAGAGCTTGTACATATTTTTTGGATGATACAGGAACTAAGAGTGTCTTTATTTGCTCAAACCTTAGGTACACCTTACCCAATTTCGGCTAAGCGCGTGATGAATGCATTAAATGAATTGGATTTATAGGAATTGACTTGCAATTTGCTTTGAGCCAATTACCTTAATAAGAGGATTTAAATTTTTGGATTGTGATAAGGAAGCGACATTGACTATGTCCACGCAGCAAAGACGGAGTAGAACACCGCATGTGTTAGTTGTCGATGATGAGTATTTTAACTACGAAATGTTGTCGATGGCTTTGTCAGATGCGTTTAAATTCAGCTATGCAGAATCTGGGATCAGCTGCTTGTCAAATGCAATTGCGGACCCACCAGACGTGATTTTGCTTGATGTTTGTATGCCTGGCTTAGATGGGTATGACACTTGCCGCATGCTGAAAAATACACCCGAAACCAAAGATATTCCGGTAATGATGGTCTCAGGTTTGGAATCTGAGCAAGAGAAACAAGCAGGGTATGAAGCGGGTTGTGATGAATATGTCGTAAAACCATTTGCCATGCAATCGCTTTTGGAAAAAATAAAAAATATGGTCTAGGAGCTCACTATGATCCATGAAGATAAACGTCGTTTTATGCGCATGATGGTCAATGCGCAAGCTGAGTTAACGGTAAGCCAATCTGGGGAAAAGCATCTTGGCACATGCCTAGATTTAAGCGCTACTGGTTTGTCCGTAGAGATTGAACATCCATTGGAAGTGGGTGAGTTGGTGACGGTGTTCATCAATAGTAAAAGCACAACGATCCCGCCTTTTAATGCCAGTGCCAAAGTGGTCAGGAGCAGCAGTAATGAGGATGTAGCAGAACGCTATGTTGTTGGTTTAGAAATCGTTCAATTTAATTAGTTGCTAATATCTTATACGAAGGCGAGATTTCGCCTTCGTATCTCTAACTTCCACGGTTTTTGCACATTCATATCCGATACTACTTGTAGTAAATTAGAAACACGCCTTTTATATACATAAAACGTAGAGCCTGCATTGATATTGGTGCAATATGTTGGGCGGCGGATACAGAGTATTTGCTTGTATCTTTGATTTTTATGGAGTTTAAATGAAGTTAACCCTAAGAAGAAAGTTACTTGTAATCTTGCTTTCGGTCAATGCAGTGCTTATTTCAGCGGTTTATTATGCCAACCAACTTGCGTTTGAAAAAAGCTTTAAAGAGTACTTACAAAATAGTAGTCGCGCAAAACTGGTCACCTTACTTCCCACTATTCGTGAAAACTTTGCTCAGTATGGCGAACAGTGGATGACGAGAAAGTATCCGCATTGGACTCGGCTCGTTGGAGAGTATCACGGTCGTACTCAAACAGAAATCGATGACATGGTAAAGCGCCCAAGGCGAGGTCCTCCAAGACATCACAGATCTGAGAGTGAAGTATCAGATGATAAAGCGTTTTCGCCAGAGAGACGAATGGGTAGGGAAGAGCGCCCCCCAAGACATATGCGGGGAGTTCAATCACGCCTTGTACTTAAATCAGCATCTGGTGAGCTACTCAAAGGCCGAAAAGATAGTAAAAACACCACGCTATGGGTTGAAGTGTATGAAAATGCAGATAACACTGGAGAGCTACTTGGGTTTATTGGCTTAGAAAATGGCTTAGAGATAAGTAACTCTTTAGATTCCTTATTTGCTAGTCGACAGCAGCATTGGTTTTTAGGGATTGCGATCATAGCGATGATAGTGAGTAGCTTGCTTGCAATCCCATTTAGTCGTTTCCTTGTTGCACCTGTTTTATCTCTTAGAGCGGCGGCTAAAAAAATTGCGGCTGGTAATTATGAGCCGCCCTTTAACTCTTTCAGTAAGGATGAGCTTGGGTTGCTCGCTAATGACCTAAACACATTGGCTAAAACGTTGGATGAAAATCAACACTCACGGCAGCAATGGATAGCAGATATATCTCATGAATTACGTACGCCTATTGCGGTATTTAACGCTGAGCTTGAAGGCATGATTGATGGGATCATTGAGTCTGACGAAGCACAGCTAAACTCGCTCTATGACGAAATTAATCGGTTAACCAAGCTCGTTGATGATCTGCATCAGCTTTCCATGTCTGACAGAGGGTCATTGAGCTACAGCATGGCAGAGTGTGATATTAATGAAGTGATAGGCCATACGTTCGATTCACATTTGGCTACATTTAAAAATAAGCACTTTGAATGGCAGATAGTTGGTGAGTCACAATGTTTACTCAACTGTGATGAGGCGAGACTTTCACAGCTGTTCAGCAATTTTATGCAAAATACGCTGCGTTATACTGATTCAAGTGAAGCGCAGCCAGGACAAATAAGGGTGGTAATCGAGCAGTCTAAAGATACCGTACTGATCCGCTGGCAAGATAGTAGCCCCGGTGTTGAACCTGAGTTGCTGCCTAGGTTGTTTGATAGATTATATCGAGTCGATAAAGCGCGAGACCGTGCCTCCGGTGGTTCTGGTCTTGGTTTGGCAATTTGTGCCAGTATAGTACAAGCACATAATGGCTCTATTGTTGCCACCCACAGTGAACTAGGTGGGGTAAGTGTTGATGTGACACTGCCGGTAGTTAAATAATCACCAAAAATTTTAGACATAGACACACTTCTCAAAAGAAGTAAGATCTTTAACACGAGAACGCAAAGAAGAACAAATAGGGTAATTAAATGGTTAATCAGAAAGTTCTGATCATTGAAGATGAAGAAAAACTGGCTGTTATTCTGGGTAAATATCTAGCGCAAGCCGGTTATGAGTTTGACATCGTGATGGACGGTGCTGAAGCACTTTCTAGAGTCCGTACCTTTGCCCCTGATATTATTTTGCTGGATCTCATGTTACCGTCGGTAGATGGTATCGAAATTTGTACTCAAGTACGCAGAGATTCTGAAGTGCCAATAATTATGACAACCGCTAAGGTTGAAGAAATAGACCGCTTATTGGGGTTAGAGGTGGGTGCCGATGATTATGTATGTAAGCCATACAGTCCAAAAGAAGTGGTTGCACGAGTAAAGGCAATTTTAAGACGTACCAATAGTACTGCGCCAATACAAACAGGCTTGGTGCTTGAAGAAGAAACCTTGTTTGTGAATTATAATGGTATGAGAACTGACTTAACGCATGTTGAGTTTATGCTGTTACAAACCATGTTTAAGCACCCTGGTCGCGTTTATAATCGCGCAAGGCTGATGGATTCAATCTACGATGATGATCGTGTTGTAAGTGATAGAACAATTGATAGCCACGTTAAAAAAATAAGGAAAAAACTGCAAGATATCGCGCCCGATTGCGAGTTTATTCATTCAATCTATGGAGTCGGCTATAAATTTGAAGTCATGTAAATGCAAGTTTTAACCGATTGGCAACGGCAGTTTTGTGAAGCATATGCGCTGCCAAAGCAGTATATTAGCGAATGCGAAAAAGCGTTAGTTTGGCTAAAGCGTTCAATCGCAAATCAATCAAAACCAATATGTATAGCTGTGAGTGGCTGTCAGGGCAGTGGAAAGTCAACACTGTCTGCGTATTTTGTTGCTTATTTAAAAAGCCAAGGGAAGTTGGCAGAGTCCGTTTCTATTGATGATTTTTATTACAGCAAATCCAAACGCCAAGTGCTTGCGAGTCTGTATTCACCGCTGTTTTTAACACGGGGAGCACCTGGTACTCATGATATCCAACGTGCCATAGATGTCATCAACGATTTTAAGCAATCAAAACCTTTTGTTTTGCCACGTTTTGATAAAGCGGCTGATGAACCTTATCCTGAAGATAGCTGGACGTCAGTTACTTCCACGCTTGATGTGTTGGTATTTGAGGGGTGGTGTTTAGGCTTGTCACCTCAGCCCCTAAATTTATTGAAAAGTAGCTGTAATCAATTTGAGTCTCAACGTGATGCAGAACGCTCGTATCGATCGCAAGTAAATGATTTTTTGTCTAAAGATTATCAATTTCTTTTTTCGTTTTTTGATAGTTTGGTATTTTTGAACGGACAAAACTTTGAATACGTATATCAGTGGCGCTTGGAGCAAGAGCAAAAATTGATTGCGAGTAGAGGAAAAGGCATGAATGAGCAGCAAGTCCATGAGTTTATTCAGTCATATCAAAGGCTAACAGAATGGGGGATTGAAACCTTGCCAACAACATGCGATTTAGAGCTGATATTAGATAAGGACAGGGGCTTTTCTTAAAGCCAGAACGTGTTATTCAAGACGGGTCACAAGATATAAAAAAGGCTCTTTCGAGCCCCTTTTCATCTGCTAAAATTTAGCTTTAAATTAAGTCTTCTACACCAACGATCAACCAAGGTGCATCCCCCTGTGTTTTACGCTCTAAGTGCCAAACTTCATGAATTGGTTCTTCCTGCATGTCACCTTGGTCACGATATTTACCACGGAACATGACACTGATTTCCCACTTATCTGCACCTACGTCAGCACGGGCAAGCTCAGCATCAACAAACATAACTTCAGTTGCGACGTCACCTTGTTGTTCACGCTCTTGGCGGAACTCTTCGACAAGCTCTGGGCTTAGGTATTCAGCCATTGTCGTGTAGTCTCTGTTGTTCCACGCTGTCTGGATCGTTTGATAGTGTGAACGCGCACCTTGTAGGAAGCCATTTACATCAAAATCACGAGGCAAGTTAAATGGGACCTCTTGCTGTGCACCAAACCCACCAGCTGTTTGATTCGCTTGAAACTGCTGAGGTTGAGAGAAAGGTTGATTTTGCTGTGGCTGCTGCTGAGCAAAGTTAGGCGCGCCAGCCATTTGCGGCTGTTGCTTTTTGCGCATAAAGCCCATGATCACTTTGAACAGGACAAATGCTGCAATGGCTAAAAGGATCATTTCAAGGAATTGGAAGCCCTCAAAATCATCACCCATCATTGCTGCGATTAGACCGCCAGCTAAAAGGCCACCTAGTACGCCAGCCATAATGCCTTTTTTGCTCGACTTTTTCTTTGCACCTTGTTGAGCAGCCAGTGATTTAGTATCCACTTGCTTTTTTTGTTGCACAGTAGAAGTTTGATGTGTTTTACCTTTTTTCTTGCTGCCAAACTTTTTACGCGCTTCAGCGTCAAAAGCAGTAGCAAACAACATTGAAACGATAGTCAATAAAACAAAAAATTGTTTCATGGTTTTCCTCTAAGTTTAAATACTGTGTGACATTCTAATGAAATTAAAAAAGAAATTGAACTGAAATAGGGGGGTTATAGGAACAAATAGGGCGCTTATCGCGCCCCATTTTATAGCCATTGTAAGGAGTTGTTGACTTCGCCTTGATACTTATCAAGTGGAGTGCCTAATTTTGCAACCAAAATGGTGTCTGCATTGGCGCCTTTATTAATAGAACCACTGAAGCGGCTGTCACTAAACTGGGTATCACCTTGACGATAGTCATTTTTATCGCTTGGGACAATAAATACGGTCATAGGGCCGTGATCTGATTGAAAGATTAAGTGTAAGCTGCGCTGGCCTTTAAAGTTGCAAAATGTTGCATAAGTCACTTTGCCAGGCAGTGATTCAAGCTTACCGCCAAGCATAGCAAGTTTCTCATTGACTACCTGGAGATTCACTTCTTTGCTGAGTGTTAACGCGCTCTCTTCGTAATATACGTGTTCAAGTGCATGTTCTCCAGCATATAAAGGCGCATGGACAGCGGTGCTAAAGTAAACCATCACAGCCAGTGCAACAGATGCCGCTGACGCAATGGGTACAGTAAAGCGCTTATACCAAGCTATATTCACGACATTGTCGGCAGAGTGCGTCTTAGGTTCTTGCTCATCCATATTAGCAAGTAATTTGGCTTGCAAGCCCTCAGGTACCGGAACCTTTAACGCATCACCTAACATATCATCAAAACCTTGCACTTCGTCAACCAAACGTTTTTTAGCTGGGTCTTGCTTAGCTTCGTTCATAAGTTGCTCATCGCTCGGATCGGCGAACAGGCGACGGCGAAATTCTAAATCATCCATCAGTTTGATGCCCCCTTTGCTGATTCATTCACGTTAGTTAGTGCCTCTTTTAGCTGATTTCTCGCTCTATACAGTCGGGTCATGACTGTATTTTTGTTTAACTCTAAAATCTCTGCGATTTCATCCCCAGAGCACCCCATGACAACCTGAAGTAAAAGGGGCTCTCGATACTCAGAAGCTAACTGATTAATTTGTCTTTGAACAACAGTTTGCTCCATTTCATCATCTAATGCTGTGCTTTTGGTATCGACTAAGGTGTCGTTTTCAACATCCGCATAGTCAAATTGTTTTCTCTCAAAGCGACGGGCGTTTTCTCGTCGCAATATGGTTAGTAACCAAGATTTGGCGGCTTTTTCATCCTGTAGTGCATCTAAAGAACGCCATGCACGTAAAAATGTTTCCTGAACCAAATCTTCTGCAATGGTTGGGTCTTGGCATAACCAGTAAGCAAAGCGATATAACTCTGTATGGTAAACCTGAACCAAAGATTCGTAACGTTTTTGTTTTTGGGTCATGCTAACTAGACCTTGCCTTCAGCAATATTATTTCGTTTTTCGCCATATTTTTTAGTAAAGCGACTCTAGGCTATTCTTAGCGTCTGATTTTGAACGCTTTTTAATTTTACATATTTGATTATATAGCGTTACGAGATCGACCTGTTGTTTATTTGCACTATAAAGGGATGCTTGCAATTTTGCAATTTCTTCCCCAATTTCGGGTGATTGCTGGCTTAACCACGACTTCAGTGTTTGCTGATGAGCAAGCTCTAGATAGTCACGCAATAGCGAGTAGAACTGGTTTGCGTCATTGCTTTTTGCTGCTTTTCCCAATTGCTTGAGTTTTGCTTGTGCATCAATATTTATGTTGGGTTGATTACCCACTTGCGGGCTTTGTGCTGAAACAGTCGGTTTTCTAAGTAGTAATACAGCCAATGTAATCAACCATAGTAAATAGCCTAACCCCATAATAAGCCAATCAACCCAAGACTTTTCAGCATCTTTGTAAATGATGGTCGGCTCAACGCTGGTTTGCGGTAGTGTTGATTGGGTTTGTATATCAACTTGTGGCAAAGTCACAGGCTGTTGAGGTTGATTAGGATCTGCAATCACTTCAATTGTTCTCGCTGGTAGAGTGGCATATTGAATGCGATTTATCACCGTATTAAACCAAGGTAATTTAACCTCTGGTAGAGTATAAGTGCCCGGTTTTTGTGGCAGAAGCGCATATGATGCAACCATTTGAGAAATGACTCGACCATCACGGGCCATTTGGTTACGGTCTGTTTCATCAGGGTAAATTCTAAACCCATCTACACTCGGCACTTCAATATCAGGCATTTGCTCTTTAGTAATACCCAAAGCAGTCAAGGTAAACGTACGTGTGATCGGCGCACCAACAACGACTTGTGCATCTTCTGGTTGCCATTCTTCAGCCAAGTTAACTAATTCGCTCGGTAACCATGCGCCACGGTAATTGTCAGGAATTGGTTTTACTTCAACATCAATGGAGTCACCAACCGCGCTGACAGCCATTCTTCGATAACCTTCTCTAACTTGACCATTGAAAATCGGCCCTTCAATTTTAAAGTTACCACTCTTTTGAGGCTGTACAAGGTAATTTCTTGTGATCACTCGATAGCGGCGGCCATCAAGAACTTCGTAATTTTCTTCTTGCTGTCCCATTGGCGTGATCGAGCCGTCATTCATCGTTGGCGGTGTCATTTGCGCGTCGAGCAAATCTTTACCAATGAAAAGCTTAACGGTATATAGCGCAGCTTGTTGCACATACAAAGATTCTAGATTGAGTTCAGTGGTAACAAACACATCTTTTTGTTGATTGTCATCCGCTTCTCTTGCAACAACACGCAGAGAAATGGGTTGACTCTTTACACCAGATACTTCAAAAGCAGGAATGGTAAACTCTCCAGCACTTCGAGACATCACTTGCATTTGCCAGCTTGTAGCACTGCTCATGCTGCCATTAACAATTTGTGTGCGAGAGCTGGTACTCACAGGACCTGTAATGAAGCTTCTTGCCATGGCGCTTGTATCAGGCATTTGGCCCGACACTTTTCCATCTGCTTCTATAGTTAAAGTAAAGTATTCTCCAACTAATACGGGGTTTTTATCGACACTGGCTGTCAGTCTGTCTATAGCCAAAGCGGGCAGCGCGACAGCGAATAAAATAAAATAAATAGCAAATCGCATTACCATGATTTCTCAGCTCCTACTGGTTGTCTTTGTTGTTGTCTTTGTCTTGATTCCAAAAGCATTTTGTTCTTCAGCAAAATAGCGGGGTCATCTGGTACTCGGCGCAGTAGCTGATTGAGTTGCTGCGCTTTTTCTTTCTCTTCTGGTGTTAATTCCTTCATTTCACTTGGTAGCATTTGTTCAGATTGCTCACCTTCTTTTGGCTCACTCTGTTGTGCTTGCTGCGGGCGTGCTTGGGATTGCTCTTTTGTTTGCTCGCTTTCTTCACCTGTTTGTTTATCTGCTAGTTCAGGCTTATTTTGACTGTCTGATTGCTCACTACTTTGAGATTGCTCTGACTGTTCGCTATTTTCTTGCTCAGATTCATTTCCTTGTCCGTCTTGCGATTGGTTCTGTTGATCGTTTTGTTCACCAGATTGTTGCTCTTGATTTTCGCTTTCACCTTGCTGCTGATCGTTTTGTTGCTCAGAAGACTGCTCTTGCTGCTGATTGTTTTGATCTTGGTTTTGTTGTGATTGCTGATCTTTCATTTGCTCAAGCAGTTCTTTGTTCTCTTGTGCTTGCGATAATGACGGATCTAGTTGCAACGCTTGATCATAAGCTTGAATAGCGTCATCAAGTTTACCTAAATGGGCGAGGGCGTTCCCTAGGTTATATTGACCTATGGCCGTATTTGCATTTTCTAAAGTCTTTGCAGCTTGCTCATATTGACCTTGTTTATATTGAGCAGCCCCACGTAACGTCGCATCTTGTGCGATACTTGCTTGATCAAAGTCTTCTTTTTGATACGCAGAAAGCGCATTTTGGTCGGTATTTTTGAACCAAGATTGCCAATCGGCTGCATAACTGGGTTGGCTTGGTAAATAGGCAACAGCGCAAATTAACAGCGCAACGGCATTATTACGAAATGCCAATAGCGCAAGAGGAATAATTGCAAATAACAAATATTTTCCCGCATCGACGCGCCACAGGGTTTCGTTTGGCTCATTTGGCGTTTCAATATCTTGCGTATTATTTATTGCAAAGGCTTCTATATCTGAGTTATCCGGAGAGTAAGTGGCATATCGTCCGCCTAAGCGCTGCGCAAGTGAACGTAATCTATCGACATAAAGCTTAGGAACGACGATTTGCCCGTATCTATCTTTTAAAAACCCGCCTTCTGGCATACTAATAGGCGCACCTTGTGCTGTGCCAACACCGTAAACATGCAGGGTATAACCTGAGCCGCTGAGCATATCATGTATATCTTGTGCATCTTCCAACTCGACTTCATCGGTGATTAAAATGATTTCGCCTGATGGGTAACCTGCTTGTGCTAACAAGGTTTTTGCTTGGTCAATGCCGGCTAGTACGTTAGCGCCTTTGCCCGGCATAATCTCTGGGCTAATACTTGGCACAAGGTTTTCTAGCGTATTTATATCGCTTGTGAGTGGGGAAATAATAAAGGCATCTTGTGCATAGGCAACCAATGCGGTGTCACCTTCACGAAACTGCTGCAACATGTCTAAAGTTTTAAATCTGGCCTGAGTCAATCTGTTAGGTGCAATGTCCGTCGAATACATAGAGTAGGACATATCCATAACGATGACTCTAGCCTGTTTGGCCGAGAAAACCGGTACGCTTTGCTTTTCAATGCTTGGCCCTGCTGCAGCGATCACCCCTAGGAATAAAATTAGACTGGTTAACCATGTTGAGTGACTGGCTTTACTTTGATTGCCTTCAGTTAAAACTACTTTCGCAAGATGCGGTGCAATTAATTGAGATTGTTTATGGCCTGCTTTTTTGTACCATTGCAATAAACTTATGATTGCCCAAGGTACCAGTAGCCAAAGTAGCTCTGGTCGGATAAATTGAAATTCGGTCATATTAATTATCTCGCCTCCATTGTGTTGCAAAGCGAATAAGCAGTACTAAACCCCACAGAGCAATTGCGGTCAATAGGGGAATATAAAACAATGCGATTTTAGGACGAAATGTTTCATCCTCTGCAGAAATAGGCTCTAGGTTATCAAGCTCAGAGTAAATTTGCTGTAAACCTTGGACATCTTTCGCTCTAAAGTATCGACCGCCTGTTTCTGTGGCAATATGTGTCAATGTTTGCTCATCAATGCTTGCCCCTGACATACTGCCCATTGAGAAAAAGCCCATGTTTCTGCGACCGTCAGAGCCAACACCAATGGTATATACTTTTATTCCTTCTTCTCTAGCTAAGATTAACGCCTCTTCAGGTTGTAAGTTACCAGCTGTATTTTGGCCGTCGGTAAGTAAAATGAGGATACGATTACTTTCTTCTTTTTGATTGAAACGCTTAACAGCAAGACCCAACGCATCGCCAATAGCAGTTGCTCTACCTACCAAACCAATTTGTGACTCTTGCAGCATTTGGCTTACGGTATTGATGTCTTTGGTCAAAGGCGTTTGTAAAAAAGCGGTGTCGGCAAATAATATCAAGCCAAGTCTATCGCCTTGTCGTTGTTCTATAAAATCACCCAATACAGCTTTAACGACAGATAACCTGTCGATATAGCGGCCATTGTACTCCATGTCTTCTTCAGCCATAGAGTGAGAAAGGTCGACAGCCAGCATGATATCTCTGCCTTCACTGGGTAATGTGATTGGGTCATCTAGCCAAGTTGGGTTACTCAACGCGGTGACTAAAAGCAGCCAGACAAGCATTTCAAGCCAGTTTTTTTTGCGAGAATACGATTGTGCCTGTGTGCCGATACCGCCCAATGAGGCATAACTAGGCATACGGATTTTCTGTTGGGACTGCACTGCAACAGGTTTTATTTTTGAGATTATCCAGGGTAATGGGAGCAGTAAAAAAGCCAGCGGCCACTCAAATTCAAACATCTAAGCGCTCCTTGATTTTAAAAGATCTAATTGCCGTCAGGAGCTTTTCGCTTTGTTCATTGTTGTTATCTGATTGATATAACGAGGCAATATCTTGTTCATTGAACTGCGCTTTTGATAGCGTATTTAAAGTATTACACCAATTTGTGCTGGTTTGTGATGCGACGGTTGTACCGTAATAATGTTTGGCTAATCTTTTGACAAGACTGTGCAAAGCAAGCGCGTCTTGTTTATGTGTTTCACTGAGCTGTATTGCCTCTCGTTTAGCTGCACCATAGCGCCAATTTTTATATAACCAAACAGCCAATGCGATCAGCAAAAGCGTTGAAGCAATGAACAGTGCCCACATCGGCAAAGACAAAGGCCACCAACTTACTTGCTCTGGTGGTATTACATCATGAAGGGCATCTAAAGGGGATTGATTCATTATTGTCACCTAGAGAGCTGTGTTTCTAAGGGGGTATCAGCAGAGAAGTTGAGCATGGTCATGCCAGAACGCTGTAAGCGCTTTAATCGGGTGTTAAACACTTGCTGGGCGCGTTTGGCAAACTTGTCTCTAAATTGCTTGTCGCTCAGTGGCAATGTCCAAGCACTGTGCGTACCTTGGATTTCGACTGCTTCGCTGTAAGCTGGTAAGGTATGCTCGAATGGATCACTGACTTGGCAACCAATTAACTCACAGTGTCTACTTATCCCTTCAAGTAAGGAAAAGCTTTCTTCATCTAGCTCAGAAAAGTCAGAAATAAGATAGATTAAACTGCCCGGCTTTGCGAGATGTTTGAGGCGCTTTAAATTGTCGTTAAATCGACTATCGCTTTGTTTGTCACGACTAATTAGGCTGGTGTTATGTACATCACATAATTGATGACAAAATGCTAAAACGCCTTTATCCCTAGCCGTTGGTTTGAGCTCATGATGACTGTGTTCTGAAAATACCACGCCACCAAGCCTATCGCCACGTTGCGATGCTGACCATGCAACAAGTGCACTTAAATGCGCGGCTTGCACAGATTTCAGCAGCAATTGGCTGCCAAATAGCATGCTATTGGACAAGTCTGTAAATAAAAAGACTGGGCGTTCTTTCTCTTCTTGATAAAGCTTTGTGTGCGCTTCACCCGTACGAGCCGTTACGCGCCAATCTATTGCGCGGATATCGTCACCATATTGGTATTGACGCACTTCGGCAAATTCCATGCCTCGCCCTTTGTGAGGTGCGAGGTATTGTCCAGCTTGTGCACTGCGAATTTGACCTTTTGGTTTTAAGTCGAGAAGGCGGGCCTTGCTCCTGTAGTAGAGCAACTCTTTCAGCCCGAGTTCAACGCCATTGCTGTGGCAATTTGCAAACCAGTTTTTAATATCAATATTTGCTTTCATAGCGGAAAACTACACTTTAAGGAACTGGTACTAACTCAAGGATGCGGCTGATCACCTGATCTTTTGTAATACCATCTGCTTGTGCTTCATAGCTTAAAATAATGCGATGTCTGAGTACATCATGTAACACTGCTTGTATATCATCAGGCGTGACAAAATCACGTTCTTGCAGCCAAGCGTGAGCACGAGCACATTTATCAAGCGCAATGGTTGCACGTGGACTTGCACCCAGCTCAATCCAAGTACCAAGTTCAGCATCTAATTTGGCTGCTTCACGGGTAGCGATAATAAGTTGTACTAAGTATTGCTCAAGTGGTTCAGCTAGATGTAACTCAAGTACCTTCTTTCTTGCTGCGAATAAAGTTTGCTGACTGATTGGGTTAAATTTAACGGCTTCAGTACTGAGCGCCTCGCCACGTGTCAAACGTAAGATCTCTAATTCAGTTTGCGCTTTCGGATAATCAATATTGAGGTGCAGTAAAAAGCGGTCTAATTGTGCTTCAGGGAGCGGGTAAGTCCCTTCTTGCTCTAGCGGGTTTTGGGTCGCCATAACCATAAATAGTTCAGGTAATGGATAAGTCGTTTTGCCTACGGTAACTTGTCTTTCCGCCATCGCCTCTAATAACGCTGACTGAACTTTAGCAGGTGCTCGGTTGATTTCATCAGCCAGTACTAGGTTATGGAATAGTGGGCCTTTTTCAAACACAAACTCACTGGTTTGTTGTCTGTAAATATCGGTACCAGTAATGTCAGCAGGTAATAAGTCAGGGGTAAACTGAACACGTTGGAAACTGCCTTCAATGCCTTTAGCAAGTGCGTTTACAGCACGTGTTTTTGCCAGCCCTGGAGGGCCTTCTACCAGTAGGTGGCCATCAGCTAAAATCGCGATTAAAAGGGCTTCAGTCAGGTCTGGTTGACCAATAATTTGGGTATCTAAGTATTTTTTTAATTCAGTAAACTCATTAACTGCCATGCTTGTTTGTCCTTGTTATGACAAATTTGTTGCTTATTTATATGGATTGAAACAGAAAACTCAAGCTTTTGAGGTGTAATTTCACACTTTTCTTAGACTCTTTTTTTTCGTTTAGTTCCATATTTTTAATATATTTTTCAGATGCTTTTTGATTTGTTTAAAATTCACGCTAAGTTTAATTTGCGCTGTGATTTTTACAGACAATTTCCATTTTTCTATTGGCAGAATGGATTCGGTTGTTTAGAATCGAGTTAAAATAACAGGTCAGACCTGTCAGCGGGAGAGCAAATTCATGTCTGGACAAAACATTCTAAAAACAATAAACGGAGACCGTATTGCCATCGTCAGTGGCCTGCGTACTCCTTTCGCAAAACAAGCAACTGCTTATCATCATGTGCCTGCGCTTGATCTGGGTAAAACCGTGGTCAATGAAATGCTGGAACGACTAAACATCGATAAAAAAGAAATTGACCAGCTCGTCTTTGGCCAAGTGGTGCAAATGCCTGAAGCGCCAAATATCGCCCGTGAAATCGTATTAGGTACGGGTATGCCTGTGTCGGTTGATGCTTATTCTGTATCTCGAGCCTGTGCGACGAGTTTTCAGGCTGTGGCGAATGTCGCAGAGTCTATTATCGCGGGCCACAGTGCAGTAGGTATTGCTGGAGGTGCCGACTCTTCATCTGTCCTGCCTATCGGTGTCAGCAAAAAGCTTGCGGGCAGTCTAGTTGACCTTAATAAAGCAAGAACCTTGGGCCAGCGCCTAAAAATCTTCTCTAAGTTACGTTTAAAAGATTTACTACCAGTACCGCCAGCTGTAGCAGAGTATTCTACAGGCCTTTCTATGGGGGATACTGCAGAACAAATGGCAAAAACACACGGTATCAGTCGTGAAGAACAAGATGCATTAGCACATCGTTCACATTCTTTAGCCGCTAAAGCTTGGGATGAAGGGCTTCTATCGCCAGAAGTGATGACTGCACATGTTGAGCCATACAAACAATTTATCGATAGAGACAATAATATTCGAGCAAATTCATCTCTTGAAGGGTATGCGAAGTTGCGTCCTGTATTTGATAGAAAACATGGCTCAGTAACTGCTGCTAATGCAACACCGCTTACAGATGGCGCTGCTGCGGTACTGATGATGAGTGAGAGTAAAGCAAAAGCACTTGGTTATGAGATTCTTGGCTATGTGCGCTCTTACGCCTTCTCTGCCATTGGTGTACATGAAGACATGCTAATGGGCCCTGCACACTCAACGCCTTTAGCATTAGACAGAGCAGGTATTGAATTAAAAGATCTTGATTTAATTGAAATGCATGAAGCGTTTGCAGCACAAGCGCTGGCTAATGTGAAGATGTTTGCATCAGACAAGTTTGCGCAAGAGAAACTGGGCCGCAGTAAAGCCATTGGTGAAATTGATATGGATAAATTCAATGTTAATGGTGGGTCACTTGCTTATGGGCATCCATTTGCAGCAACGGGTGCCAGACTAATCACACAAAGTTTAAATGAATTAAAACGCCGAGGTGGTGGGCTTGCATTAACAACAGCATGTGCGGCTGGTGGCTTAGGTGCGGCTTTTGTATTGGAGAGTGCATAAATGTCAGTATTTAATTATGAACTAAATAGTCACAAAGTTGCTTTGGTCACAATTGATGTACCAGGCGAGAAGATGAACACCTTGCGTGATTCTTTTGCGGACGAGTTGCTGGAAATTCTCGAGCAAGGTAAAAAAGATGATGTCGCAGGCATGGTCTTTGTGAGCGGTAAAGCGGACAACTTTATTGCCGGTGCAGATATCAAGATGCTTGATAATGCGAATACGCGAGAAGATGCACTTAGGCTTTCTGAAATGTGTCAGCAGGCATTTTTCAAAATGAAATCCTTACCATTCCCAACGATAGCTGCGATTCATGGTGCGGCCCTTGGTGGCGGGCTAGAGTTTGCTCTGGCATGTGATTATCGAGTATGTAGCAGCGATGATAAAACCAAACTTGGTTTACCTGAAGTACAGCTAGGTCTATTACCAGGCGGTGGCGGTACACAAAGATTACCTAAATTGGTTGGTATCCAAAAAGCGCTTGAATGGATGTTAACAGGTAAGCAGATTAGGGCGAAGCAAGCGGCTAAAGCGGGCTTGGTCGATGAGAGTGTGGCGCAAAGCATTTTAATGGAAGTGGCAGTTAAATTGGCCCGTAAAGGCAAGCCTAAAGCGCGCAAGCCAAAACTAGATAAGTTAAGCCAGCTTTTAGAATCAAACCCATTTGGTCGCAACATCATTTTCAAAAAAGCACAAGAAAATGTTGAGAAGAAAACAGGTGGTCATTACCCGGCTCCAATGGCCATTATCAAGGCTGTTCGCGCATCTGTAGAACTTGATGAATTAAAAGCATACAAAACGGAAGCTGAAGGGTTTGCCGATTTGGTGATGACAGAGGTCTCGCGTTCATTACGTGGCATTTTCTTCGCAACAACAGAGATGAAGAAAGAGTGGCAAAGTGATGATGCCGCTAAAATCGAGCGAGCGGCTGTACTTGGTGGTGGTTTAATGGGCGCGGGGATCGCTCATGTCAGTGCAGCCAAAGCAGGTGTGAGAGTGCGTATTAAAGACGTTGCGCATCAAGGTATCAGCAATGCACTTAACTATAGCTATAAAATCTTATCCAAAAAGCAAAAGCGACGCATTTTATCTAAAGCGCAAATGCAATCTACGATGAACAGTATCACAGGCACAACGGATTACAGTGGTTTTGAGCATATTGATATTGTGATTGAAGCGGTGTTTGAAGATCTTGCTCTAAAACAAGGTATGGTGGCTGATATCGAGCGAGAATGTGCTGAGTCGACAATTTTTGCCAGTAATACTTCTTCATTACCGATTGCACAAATTGCTGAAAATGCAGCCCGTCCTGAAAATGTGATTGGTTTACATTACTTCTCTCCGGTAGAGAAAATGCCGCTGGTGGAAATCATTCCTCACGAAGGTACATCGGAAGAGACCATTGCAAAAACAGTTAATTTTGCGCGTAAGCAAGGTAAAACCCCCATTGTTGTAAAAGACAAAGCCGGATTTTATGTAAACAGAATTTTGGCCCCGTATGTGAACGAAGCTGCAAATCTTCTACTCGCAGGTGAGCCGATTGAAAAAATAGATCAAGCATTGGTTGAGTTTGGCTTCCCTGTCGGTCCGCTTGCATTGCTTGACGAAGTTGGGATTGATATAGGCTCTAAGATTGCGCCTATTCTTGAAAAAGAGCTAGGAGCCCGCTTTAAGGCGCCTAATGCATTCGAGCGCTTGATTGAAAATAAGCGTCTTGGCAGAAAAACCGGCCGTGGTTTTTATACCTATGAAGATAAAAAAGGCAAAAAGGTGGATGAGTCTGTTTATGATTTACTTGGGATCACCCAAGCACCTCGTTTAAATAAGCAAGAAATTGCCAACCGCTGTGTCTCGCAAATGCTTAATGAAGCATCACGTTGCTTAGATGAAGGTATTATTGCTTCAGCAAGAGATGGTGATATTGGAGCTATCTTTGGCATCGGTTTCCCGCCTTTCTTGGGCGGCCCGTTTAGTTACATGGATAAACGTGGCATTAACAAGGTGTGCTCAGAGCTATCTACTTATGCAACCGAAAATGATGTTTTCACTCCCTCAGAACCGTTAAAAGCAAAAGCTGAAGCGGGTGAAGCTTACTATAATTAATCTTCTTTACTTGGGAAAACACGAAAACATTCGTGTTTTCCTAATTTTTTACCTACCTGAATTTCCTCTAAATATTAATATTTTATTAAATGTGAAAAAGTCTTCCCGTTAACTTGTTATTTACTGTTGTTGAAATAATTTAACATTGCTGTTCGTGATCTCAAACTGCTGTTTTTATTGTTTATATTTTATTACTTCATTTTTCTTTCCTTGAATATAAATCAATATAATGAACCTTTACTGAGTTTTTTTTTTGATCAATTCTATTGTTGGAACTAAAAAGGAGAAACAAATGAAAATAATCAGCAAAACAATATTAACATTGATATTGATTGGATCCTTTCAATCAATGGCAACTTCAGAGTCGCAATCGGTCTCTTCACAAAGATGGATTGAAACTAGTGCTTGGGGGCCAACAGAGGCGTGGGCTACTAGGCTTGCTATAGAGTATTGGCAAAGAGCTGCACGTTCTTCCAGAATGCCTGGTATAACTTGTAAATATTGGGCTGTAGGTCCTGGGTGGGAATGTTTTGCAATTGGTAGTCCATAAACTAGTTTCAATTAAGTCTTTAGGTATGTTTCCGGTTTCTGCAAGTAAGAGCTATTGCAGTGTCTATATTGCTGTTGCTAAATAAGCAAGATAAGCAAATGGAAATGTGGCGCTCAAGTTTATAGATACATCGTCTATAACTTAACTTCTAAAATTAAAGTACTTTTTTAAACTTCTTTATATGGATTTATTGTCTAAATTAGTATGTAAAGCCATGTTTTTTAGTCGTGAAGTTCAGTGGCTACACAGCTGAAATTACCAATTATTCTAGTAATATTGGATTTGTTTTCATCAGAATTTACGCGATTATAATATGGGTTAGGTTATATTCGGGCATTAAGTTTTTTTATTTATTTAGTGGTTTTTAGATAGATTTTAAATCTCTAAAAGAGTAATGTTTTAAAGGAATGTAAAAATGAAATTAGTAAAATTAATAGGCCTTTGTACTGGATTATGTTTGTCAACAAGCTATGTAAATGCAAAGCCTTCTGAAACTCATACAATTAAACCTGCTGGGTACGTGTCAGCTTCTGCTTTTGGTTACAGCGAATCGAATGCTACGCAAAATGTCATTGCAGCTTGGCAGAAAAGAGCTGGCTCTTCGAAAATTCCATTCTATAGATGTCAATACATAGGTGTAGGGCCTGGTTGGCAGTGTAGGGCTTGGGGTTATGCTTAGAGCTGAATCAGCTTAGTAATTTAAAAAGAGAGCTACTTGCGTTAATGCCGATCAGTTAGGCATTAATTGTTTGATCAATTGAATGATCTTTTAAGTATGTCAGAATCCGATAAACCATGTTTATCGGATTTTTTTATGCTCGTCTCTCGTT
>NZ_JAKFZS010000041.1 GCF_021654285.1 Pseudoalteromonas luteoviolacea
TGCTACCTTTTCAGGAACATCCCCTACAGATATTACTTATATCGAGCCCGTTGCAAACAGTGAGTATATTGGTGAATTAGTGTGGTTAGAAAGTGAAAAAAATTGCTCACAAAAGAAATGGAGTGACGTGCCATTTTTATCTTCTCCAATCGTTGACCCTACATTATATAAGATATTGTCTAATTTAGACTCACTATTAAATGCAACGACCAAAAGTAATGTTGAAACCAATTTAAAAAAAGAGAAAATTCTCAGCTTTAAGAAACATCCAATAATATCAATTGGTGTGGAACGAGACATAACTAATTATTATTACAAGATCAATATCGGAAACGACACATGCACTCACCTAACAATCTACACATTAATAAATGAAGACTCTTTCGAAGTAAAAAGTGCCTATTTGGCAATGTGTTAATCATGCGAACAACCTACCTTACTCTCAATAAAAATAAAGCAATATATCTATCAACTTAACATTAGAGACGAAGTGACTTTAAGGACAAAAGTATAGGGAAATAAATTAAAGAGACACGATCCAAACAATCATGTCTCTGAGAGAATCAATTGATATTAGATAAAATTGAAAAGATTTACATATCAATCATCATCATTTTCAAAACTGAAACGCTCTGGTAATTCACTTAATGGTCGTCCTTGGCTTGGCGCTCTAAGCTTTGCACTACCATCAACCAAAGCGCTCACGTATTCATAAGCAAGGTCACCAAATACTGGACATACTTCAGCACTTTGATCCACTGCTGCCTGAAAATGCACGCCTCCCCAAACACGGCTCTGACCGCACTCTTTTGCAAAATCAGTCCAATTATTATAAGAAATTACAATGTCATTTTTAGGTGTGACGCCAGGTTCTACTCTTGAAGAACCAGCAGGAATTGGCAGGTAATAAACCATATTGTCATCACCAAAATGTTTTCTTAAAGATTGCGCATGCGCATTACAAAAACATGCTGTTGCTGAAGGGTACTCTGGGTGGTCTGCTTCTTCCAAATAGCTATGCCATTCTTCACCTTGCATACTGACAGTGCCCTTTCCTGGACCACCCCAAGCTTGCACAGATTCGTCTTTGTATAGCTTTCTAATCGCACTAAATGGCCTAACAGCATCAAAACGATATTTTTCTTGCCAAACAAAAATACCTGCATCAAATGCCGCTAAATTTGTCATAAAGCCGATTTGGATGAATTCAAGCAAGGATAGATTTCTAGGTCTAATATTGCTCGAAAGTGAATATGATAAAGAACGGAATTTATCATCAAACAACTCAGCTTTAATTTTTTGCTCATCCGTTAAGTTTGCAGAGGCAGCCAATACTTCTTTGGCTTGTTTACGATATGCACGTTTATTTTTGAAATTACTGTTGTAAGGCGGGGGTACTTCAAAATCATTTGGATCATCATATGAATAAGGTTCTGCAAGCGCAAACTGTGGTGTTACAAACTGCTGAATTTTATATAAACCTAACCCTTTACGCTGCATATCTGGCTGCCAATGCGAAGGGCTTTTCAATTTATATGCGGTATTAAGCGGCTTATATTGAGTATAATCTGCATATGGCATTGGATTATACTGTTTATTTGTATCACCCTCTTGGTTCATACCGTCAAACTGTCGCCCAGCAACAACTGCAAAACCTGCCGCATTACCTATCCCAATCGGGGTATTTAAGTCAGTGCTGTTGTTGTCGGGGTCCAGCCCAATATCCAATAACATTTTACGCCAAGACGCTTTATAAGTTGGCATAAAGCTATTTAAAACTCGATAAGAGGCATAAATAACCGCGGTATTAATATTTCGGTTAGTTGCCTCTTCTGCTGGCCTGCGTCCCAAATGGGAATAAACACCGACCGCTGTTGGGTGATAAGGGGCACTCGCATCGTACCAAGCATTCGTAATTAAGACGCCAAAGCGAAAGAGCAAAGATGCATCACCATAATTTGCCGATACATGCTCTTTTAATTCATCAAGGCTGCCCCAACCAACGACATCCAAAGCGCCATTGTCTTTATCAAAGTCAAACTCATCAAGATGATTTGCTTGTACATGTGTGACACAAATGAGTGATAGTAAAAACACGCTGATATTGCGCAGCTTCATCAGCTTTCGTATTTGATGAAGTAAACTTATCTTCGAAAGGTATTTATTCATTTATAAAAGTTCCTTTTGTTGGTGTATTTGCAAAGAGCAAAGCACTACTACTCACTTTGACTTTACTGGTTATAAACTGCTTGTTTCACAAAAGTACCCGCTCAGAATTTTCTAAACTAATGCCTGCTTTCAAACATATTCCGATACAACTTGAATCAAAAAAAACTCTATTAAAAGCAGCATACCCTCTAAGCTATGGCACCTACTCTTATGAGAGAAAACAACTCACAACGTAATTACCGTAAAAATTAATTCATAACCTGTTAGCCTAAAATCAAAGCGCTCAACGGCACATATGCTCAATAAAAGACACAACTCATGGTTACTCAGTGAAAAGAACGCACCTGCCGGTTATGGCAATCTAAAGTCATCGAAACAATAAGTAATTGAGCAAATGGTTAGAATACAGATGGAAGCCTAGGTTTATCGTTATGGACAAATGAAAAGCAAATTAGATATGAGGTCTCAAAGTTTAATTCGCATTTACAGATTTGGAGTTTCTATTGAGGTGATTGATTAATGTCGAGAGTAACAAATGAGGTTAGCGATTATCGAAATATCACAATTTTATACAGATTTAGGCTTGGGATGACTTTATTTAATCAATCGCCCAGCGAGCAGTTAAATTCGCTTCAAAACCAACAAGTCCACAGCCTGTAACGATTAAAATTAAAGCTGCATACCAAGAGAACTTAATATCTGAGCTTGCCTTAATCAACGCCTTATTCTTTAGCTTGACGCACTCAGTACCGAAAATCATTGGGTAAAAATCGTCAAGTTGAGCCTCATAAAACGCTTGAAAAGATGGCTTCCCCCAAGAAATCCAGTTTGCTTTTTCCTGCTCTAACCAAGCTCGATAAAAAGCCTTGCAAAAATAATAGTTTAAAACGATCACAGCCGCGAATATCACTAAAATACAGATAGCGATTATATCAAACATATTGAGCACCGATTAAGTCGTTCTGATACAAGGATAATGCAGAAAACAAGCAAGCACTAAGAACCTAGCTAGGTACTAGACTACGTTTCTAATGCGACTGCCTGCTTATCAAACACCTTGGCATAGCCACCAACTTTGACCTCACTCACCTGCCCGTTGTCTAATTTGATAGTCGCTGAAATTTCAGACGCGCATTCCATGGCACGGCCTTGCTCAAATAGATAGTCAATTGTTGTGTTTGAGTCAGAGTTGATGTGCTTAGTTAAATAACACGCAAGGGCACCACTGGCGCTACCTGTTGCAGACTCCTCAGGGATACCAAAAAGTGGCGCGAAATTTCTGCAACTGGCAGTGTAATTGGACCTTGAATCATTCAATTCAAATACATGCGCGCCAACCAAGTTATGTTTTTTGCAAAATTCACTCATCAAATCTTCGTTGAGCTTCACTTTATCAAGATAACCACTTGGTACTGGCACTATCATATCTGCAAGCCCTGTCGTGACAACTTCGATGGGTAAGCTTGTTGCAGCCAACACGTCCTCACCCAAACCGATTAAGGGCGAAATTACTTGGTATGAGAAGCTGCCTAAAAAGTCGGGTAAGCGCTGCTGCATGACAACTTGTCCGTTGGTTTCAATATGCACTTTGAGTATACCGGCCTTGGTTCTTTGTACGTATTTTCCAGCGTTAATCATGCCCTGCTCAAACATCACTGAAAATGCAGCCAGTGTCGCATGCCCGCAAAAATCAACTTCTTCGGTTGTTGTGTAAAAAGTCAGCTCAAAGTCCACCTCTTTATCTCGGGTAACAAAAGCTGTTTCTGAAAAGCCAACATCTTGGGCTATCTGTAATCTTTCAGCACATGATAAATGCTCGGCATTCAATACCACACCAGCGGGATTACCACCCGAACCCTCTAACACAAATGAATTGACCAAAAACGTCTCTACTTGCTTCAAACTAGACCACTCCAAGATTTATACCATTGATTTTATGTGTTTTTTAAAATGAGCATGCTTATTATTTGACGCCATATGTGACTTTTGCGCTTTCAATTTGCTCGGCTTCAGTAATATTAGGAAACAGCTTGTAGCTGGGTGCTACAATAGGCTTAACCTTATTCACCGTAATATGAATAATGCCCGCAACCGGATATTTATCCCCTGTTATAGGCACTATTTCTTTAAAGAGTACAGGAAAATGACTGTCAGATTTAGCGACATAACTTGCTTTACCATAGAGTTGAAAGCCCTTTTGCGTAAACACATCCACACAACTCACGCACACATTATCGTTATGTTTTATATTGCGCACACTATTTGCTGATGCAATATTGGCTATGATCAGCTCATTGTCTTTATAGCTAACAAACACTTCTTTGGGAGACACACTTGGAGCCCCGTCTTTGTCAACAGTAGCCAACCAACATAATACGCTCTGATGAATTGATGACTTAACTTCTTCTGTAAACATGATCATTCCTTTAAATAAAAATGAGTTACACAGCAAATCTCGTTAACTTATCTTACTACTTGTCCCGCTCTAATATAATTGCACGTACCGCAGGCCTAACAACACTCAAAATCAATACAATTATCACCACTGCGCCCAATGCGAGCCTTACGACTTTCAAAAACCAAGGTTGCTCCCATAGATTTACATTAGCTTGTTCACGTGTTTTTTGTTCTAAAAATGCTTGATAAGCTTCATCTAGGTCACTGTATTTATTGATTTTTGGATAATTAATGACGATACCCGCTTTAGCCAATGAGACACGTGCATGCTCAGTGTTTGCTTGGTCAACATACAGCATGTGGTTTTTAACGTCGGCATAATATGCGATGCGTTCTTGATCAAGTACATCAGCAATCAGTACCGTATCGACCAAACGCATATCTTGAACAAGTGGCCTAAATGCGGGGTTGTCTTGCTTTGCCCACACAATGATAAATACAGCAAATATGACAGATGATGCCAGTACAAGTAAAAGCTTATTGTGTCTTGTGATGTTCAGCATTTTGTTACTCTATTTTTGTTATTATTAAAAGGCTTACTTATTTAAAGCTGCCATAAACCGTGCTCATTTGCACCTAAAATGTATATGGCAAACTGACCTTTACCAGGTATTTCCATCGGTGGCATTGCAATTTTTGCCCCCAACGCCTGAACTTTTCTCACCGCTTCATTGATATCGTCCACCAGCCAATATGGACGAATTATTGGAGACTCAGTCTCTCTAAGTGGCGCTCGTACCCCCACTAAACTGCCGTCATCAAGCTGGCAAGTTTTTGCACCACCTAGCAGCGGTTCTGGATTAGAGAAGGTTTTTTGGTATGTTGTTTCGTAAACTTTCACCACGGAATCAACATCTTCAGAAACAATTTCTAAGTAATGTATTTTCATGAGCTTCCTCCAAGCATGTTTACTTGAGTATTTAAGTTAAGTTTAAATAAAGCCTTAACATATCTTTATGCTGTATACCGTTTTCAAAAATTGGCTTAGAGTAATTTTGTAAAAAATGGTTTTTAACTACACACTCCACTCTAAACCCCAATCTTTGATAATAGGTGAGTTGATAGCCAAAAGTCCCTGTACCAAGCTCAACACGTTCAATTTTTTTAGACTTCAATTGAGCAATCACATAGACCAATAATTGTGTTCCGAGCCCTTTGCCCTGCCGATTGGGCACTACTGACATATTATAAATTTCAGCGTGTCTGCAATTCACTTCACTAACCACACATGCCCCAACAATCTGTTGCGCGTCGACGGCCACAAAACACCACGCATCTTGTAAATAGGACAATATGTTGTCTTTGCTCGGATCGGCTTCAAGCAGCAACTCAATAGGCACATCACTACTTTTAACTTCCTTATACTCCAATTTACACACCTTACTATTTATGAAGAAGACCTGGCTTTACACATTCACTTTGTTCTTTTTCAAGTGCACGCTTTTGTTTTTCTTTTACTTCTGCCCAACTACCCTCTTGCTCAATCGTTGATACTCGTTGCTCATATTTGTTCACGGCACGCTTAACTATAGAGTCCATATCTATCCCAGCCTCTTTTTCGAGGGCGAGGATGATGTTTAAGTAGTTCCAAAGAATGTCGCCCAATTCATCTTCTAAATGGCATTTTCTTTGTTTTGGGATCTCTTCTAATACTTCAGCGACTTCATCTTGTAAGGCGGATAAATACGTATTTGAACCTGAATACCAGCTATTCGTTTGGTCAAAAATGAACTTTCGCTGTGCAATTGCTAGTAAGTTTTCTAAATCTGGCATCTTTATCTCACCTCAGGCTTTGAACTTTAAGCGTATGATGTTTGGCGACTAAAAGCTAAATCAGCATTGAACGGACGACAATACTTATGCTTATTGCTTAGAAGCATACCACCCGACCATTTGATTTAACTTAACCTAACTTCGCCATTATTTACATATTGGTAATTTTCTATTTTAGGTAAAATGCAAAAAATTAAAACAAATAAGGACATAAAACCTGAACTTATAATTATGTTTACACATTTTTCTCTCATTCGGCTTATTACCTACTATTTTCTTTCAATGATTCTAATGTCATTGCCAGTAGCGTTATTAGTTTATTCAAACACGTCCAATTCATTCTTGACCCTAGCCAATGCCCATACCAAAGTGCTTCTCGATATAACATCGCGTGTGCTTATACTCACGCTAATTCTGCGTTTTCTTACACCTAAGCAAAGACGTGTAGCCTTTTCAAATACAGCATCAAGAACTGAGTACACCTATATGATATATTCGCCTTGGGGCTACTCTGTATGTATTTTGCCACTGCAGACATCTTGCAATTGTATTCGCACATCGACTTTAAGTTGGTTAACGACAATTTTTTAGATACAAACATCTCACCGCAAGACGATCATTTTATTTTCTACATGTGTGTACTATTTGTCAGCTTAGTGATCGTGGTACCTATTTTGCAGAAGTCGTATATCGAGGCGTATTGCTAGGTAGGCTGTGTATAAAGCTTTCCCTGCTGTGGGCCATTGCTTTAAGCTCGCTGTTATTTGGTTCTATCTACAATAATTTTATTGGCAGTCTCATTTTGGGTATTGTTTTATGCCTAATAAGATTTAAGTATCGAACACTTGCCGCCCCTATTTTTATCCATATGGTGCACAACTTGATTGTATACGGCCTTATTTTCACCTCTTATTTTGTGAGTGTAAGCTGCATTCCAATCATCTCTGGCTTAGTGAGCGACCCCAATATCGCAACCATTACGATATTGCTCAGTATTGCCACGCTGATTATTGGCACATATTGTTATTATATCCTTCGCGACATCCCTAAAAGCAAGTTTAAAAAGCGTACTCGCTCTTTGCATAAAACACCCCTACAGCAAACAAATTAATAAGAGATACTACATACAAACGATTCCGGTTGGAGCTAGTCTCTGTCTAGCTCTACAGCGGCTCAAAATTAAATTTATAATAACCTACCCAACACGCTACCCTTGAATTTCAATTCCCGCTATGATGACAGCCACATGTACTTAATAATTACAAATGCCAAGGACTTAAGGAGTTTTTATGCAAAGTATCAGTACCCTCATTTCTGAGCAATTTAGTCAATTACAACCCTACAAAGCTGGCTTAACAACTGAAGCGATACAAGAACAATATGGCCTTGAACAAGTACATAAGTTTGCTAGTAATGAATCCCCTTTTCCGCCTTCAGAATTGGCAATGCAAGCAGTCGCTGAGGCAATGCATAGTAGTAATCGATATCCTGATTATCAAAAGCTTCGTTCGGTTATTGGCGAGCAATTTCAGCTATCTGCAAGCAACGTGATACTCGGGTGTGGTTCAATCAATATTCTCGATATCATTTTTCACGCTTTTAACAGAAAAGATAGCAACGCTGTTTTTACAACATGTAGCTACTTCGCATACCCACTTCTTGCGCAAAAATCAGGCATTGACGTAAAGCTTGCACAGACTGACGAAAACCTAGGCCATATCGCACACAATTTGTTAGCTCAGTGCGACGAAAACACCAGCTTATTAGTTATTGACAACCCAAGTAATTTTTCCGGCAGTGCGCTCGATGCCAAAGAGTTAGAATACATTCTTAGCAATGTCCCAAAGCATACTTTGGTTGTGCTTGATCAAGCATATGAAGAGTTTACTGATGCAGCCCCCTTATCCATTCACAGCCAAACGTTTGCAGATCACCCAAACCTAATTGTGACGCGAACATTTTCCAAGGCATATAGCTTGGCAGCGCTGCGTATTGGTTATGCACTTGCTAACTCAGAAATAATAGACTGGCTAAATCGCGGACAACAGCCTTTCCCAGTATCAAACTTAGGCATTGCCGCCGCCATTGCCTCATTGCAGGACAAAGCATACAGTGACATGGTGATTAACAGCGTTAAACAAGGCCGTAAATCACTGGCTGATGGACTCAATCAGCTTGGATTAAAGTGCTACCCAAGCCATTCAAATTTTGTATTGGTCGAATTTGGCGAAAACGCAGGTAACATTTATCAGAAGTTATTGGAGATGGGTTATATCACGCGCCAAATGCAAGTATACAAACGGCCAGATCTCATCCGTATTTCTGTTGGTAATAACGAAGAAAACGCCAAGTTACTCAACGCGCTCAAAACACTACTCAATCCATAGCTGGTAATCAAAAAGCACAACCATGAAGGGGTAAACACCTTCATAGTTGGGTCTGTAGGTTTAAAGCTTAGTTATTGGCGTGTGCGCACCAAGTCCCGAGCCATAAACAATGGCATTCAGCAGCAATCGATTAGTGGCAAGTGTAGAGCCCCTAAATACTGGTTGACCAGAGAATAAAATGATTTGCCCGTTGCCTTTTCTTTCACGAGTCAAATAGGCTGAGTTAGCAAGTCGTGTACTGGCCTCAGGCCATAACAAGCCACTCATACGCAGTGTCAGCTCTTGCTTTTGGGGTAACGTCGCCCATCCCACTTTACGCGAAACGGGTTTATCTTTTGCATTTTTGACGTGTTTTTTCCACGCGCTGGCATCCATTTCTTGGTAGCTGCCAAACCTTACCGCGGTTTCTACGCGGCCTTTACTCATCAAGATGGGATCTCTTGCTGTTAAAACAGGGATCACAGGCGGCGCACCAAAAGTAAGCCAATGTTTTTGATCCGTTCTTGCAGCGACAATCGCACCAGACGTTCTAAATTGAGCAAGCCACTCATCTTGCTTTTTCAGCTGCTTTTCTGAAAGCGGTTTTGCTTTGGCATCCCAAGGATAATTGACTGTACTTACCGCGTTATGCTGCCAAATATTGCTGATTTCTGGGTAGCTGTCTTGCTGTGCCAACCATTCTCTTTGCAATGCGATGTCGTATTGCTCAATCTCTTTGAATGTGTCTTTTATCTCCCTCACTTGGCTTAGCTTTGCTTTCGGGTTGGTCAACTGAGGAACAGAGCCATCAATCGCAATAAGTGTGCCGCCGGACTCAACCCAATTGTTGATAGCAGATAGTTCGCTCTTTCCTAATTTACTGCGCCATGTTGAAGGTAAAACGAGCGTGTTGTATCGCCTTAGATCTGTCCAATTAAAGTAATTGCTATCAATGTGTGAATGACGAATGCCTAAGTTGCTGTCTATGCTGTGCCAAATTGCACCAAAGTCCAGTGAGCTTACGCCACTGCCATTTAAAATCGCAATTCTCGGTTGAGCCAATACTTTAAAGTGAGAGCCACCAAAATCAGGTAAATCACCTTCTCCGTGCCCACCAGCAACCCCGTGCGCGGTAATATGCATTTCTTTGGCTGTTTTTTCAACTACCGCATCTAAATCACCTGCGAAAAACTCATTGTCATAACGCGAAACAATAATGGAACCACGGCTGATATTCACATCATCCAACACAGTTTCTTTATCGATAATCCGTGTTGTCACGCCGCGCTCCATCAGCCGTGCTGCAAAGCCAACCGATGCATCGTCTTGACCGTCAATGACATACGCCAAAGCGTTCTCTTTTTTAATGATTGGCGGGCGCTGCTCAGGGGCTTCATAAGGGCGAATATCTTCGTTAATGTCTTCTTTAACAGTCAATGCTTCAAGGCCGTACATCATGGAGATATTCCACGCCGTCGCGTCATACATCAAGCTTGAACCGTTTCGCAGTAGACGCTGACGCTCTTCAATTAATACCTCATCCGTAATTTTTGCATCAAACTCCAACATGGCTGACACTAACCGACCTTGCGATTGGCGATTACGGATCAGTAGCGTGCCAACTGGCAGTTCTGTTTTAACTTGCTCACCGAGCTGGTTTTTAGCCTTGCTCACTTTAATCGGCTTAGTGCTTTGGTGTAGTTCAAAGCCTTGCAGCTGCATTAAATTGACAAACTTGGCCATACGCTGATGATTTTCAGTTGGTAAAATAGCAAAAGTTTGATCAGCAAACGGGCTGTCTTTTGAGATGAGCTGACGCTTATCTTTGACAAAATCTCGATAAATATCTTTGGAGTGTTTTGCTAAGGTTTTAATGTTAGCAATGCTACTAACCAGTTGCTTATCAACCCCTTCTGCATAACTAACTATACGACCATTAGGCTGCATCACGCCGTCTTCTTTGATCCGTGCTTGCTCGTACAGAATATGAATGGTGCCTCTAAAAGCAGCATAACTCGAATAGCCTGGATATAAGTTTTCTAGCCACTCACCCATATAATAAGGCCAATTTTCTTTATCTAACGCATCAGCTTGGTCTTGTTCAAACACTGTGCCCCATTTTCTGATATGTGATGAAAGATTTTTGTTTACCGGCTCTCTTGCCAAACCAAATAAATAAGTATCCATCGGCCCCATTTCATGGGCATCTATCATTAACTGTGGATTCCATTCATTAATGGATCGAACAATTCCTTGCGTTTCTGGGTGCACACCCAGCGTAAAGTCACGGTTTAAATCAAAATAGTAATGGTTGCTTCTGCCAGTTGCCCATGCATCTGTATGCAATGTGGACTGCGTGTCAACATTCGGAGCGACGCCGCGACGCTGTTGCAGCTGCTTGGTAAAACGTGCACGACCGTCTGGGTTCATCAAGGGGTCGATAATGATCACGCTTTTATCAAGTAACGTTTCAATATCTTTCTCTTGCGATGCAATGAGTTGATATATGGCGGCAAGTGCCGCGTCACTGCCCGATGCCTCATTGCCATGAATGGTATAAGCTAACCATGATACCGCAGGTAGACGATCAATAATGCGCTTTTCTTCAGAGCTGGATAGATTGACCGGGTTTGCAAGTCGCGCTAAGTCAGACTTGATTTGATCAGTGTTAGCCAAGTTTTTTGCTGACGAGATGACCACATAATGTAAAGGTCGCCCTTCATGAGATTGCGCATATTCAACTACTTGCATTCTGTCACTGACTTTTTGCCATGCCGCCAGTGCCTCTGTAATTTGAGCCGGTGTTGCAGCGCGCTGCCCAACAGGAAAACCTAATATACTTTCGGGTGTGGGAATAGATGAGCTCAATTTGCCCTCAACTAAGGGTTTGTTGTAATTCAGCCCTTGCAGCTCGGTTGGTAAGCGCGTGACGCCATCAGCTGCGTTGGCACTCATTGCCAAAGTGCTTGCAATGGCAATAGACAATGCCTTATATGAATTGAGCATATACATTGTTGATTTCCTTATTATTGTAATAAAAAAGCAGCTGACCTATTTTTAAACTGTCAGCGTTTTAGACACTATCACTGGCTATTTTTACGGTCAAACTGTGGACGATAAAGCGAAGAAATATAAGACAAAGTTCTATGTCGATAACAAGCGTTTGAAGAACTGGCACATAGCTACCAGTTCTTTATATCCCATTTTTTATGAATGGACTTAGTCAATGCTGAACTCTTTCAATACGTCTAAATCTATATACTCCAAAACTTTTTCATGCGTTGCACTGAGCTTAACAGGCGGTGCAAACCCAGCTATATATGCTTCTTTCCACCTAAGAGCACATAAACACCAGCCATCACCCGGCTTTAAACCCGGAAACTGATACTGAGGCGCTGGCGTACTTAAATCATTGCCTCTTGCTTTAGTAAATGCCAAAAATTCTGCTGTGACGATTGCACACACCACATGTGTACCATGGTCCATGTCATTCGTATTGCAATAGCCATCACGCATAAATCCGGTTAACGGATCGATACAGCATACCTCTAGGTCTCCACCCAATACATTTTTCGCTTTCTCTAGCGCCATTATTTCGACTCCATTTAATTCGATGATCAATCATGAAAAAATAAATGTTGGTACGAGGTACGACTAAATAGGGATTACTTTTTCAGGGATTAAAACCTGCTTTGTTCAATATCAATAGCGAGCTAAATCTATTTTCGTTCTTAAGGAGAATTTTGTTAAGAAGGGAGCAAGAGAGCACAAGCTTTTATTAGGCATGCGCTCTCTTCAAGAGTTTAAAGCAAAACACTAACCCAGCTTAAAACCGCCGACTGCCTCGCGCAGTTTTTTAGCACTGGCCATGGTTTTATCAGCTACCTCTTCGTTTTCCACAGCTGTATCAAAGTTATGGCGTGTGCCTTCTGACATTTGCGTCAAGTTACCGCTTATGTCTTCTGTTACCTTACTCTGCTGCTCTGTTGCCGTGGCGGTTTGCACTGCAACATCCGATACACGCGCCGATGCTTGGGCAATTTTATCCAAAGACTCCAAAGTCTGAGAAGAGCACTCCACCGTTGAACTCGTTGACTCATTGCCTTTTTCAATCGACGATACCGCCTGCTCGACGCCCTGTTGCAAGTTTGAGATCATTTCTTGAATATTTTCGGTTGATTGCTGTGTTTTACTGGCAAGCGTGCGTACTTCGTCAGCAACCACTGCAAAACCTCGTCCCTGTTCCCCTGCTCTTGCAGCCTCAATGGCCGCATTTAACGCCAGTAGATTGGTTTGCTCTGCAATACCGCGTATAACATCTAAAACCGACGTTATATTTGTTGAATCTTCGGCAACTTTAGAGATTGTGTCTGACGCATGTGCAACCACCTCTGATAACTGGGTTATTTGGCTCACCGTTTGGTTAGTCACGCTTGTTCCTTCGTCTGTCAGTTCGTTCACATGTGATAAATCTTGCGCGGTCAGACTGGCATTTTTTGCCACCTCTTTAATTGCATAAGACATTTCATTCACAGCAGTGACAATCACTTCAATGGCTTGAAGTTGATTAGAGCACGTATCGTGAATATCTTTAGAGCCCCGTTCCAGAGACTCCACCCCTTTAACAACCGACATAGACTCATCAACAATGGTACGTATCAGCTCTGATAGACCTGCAACAAACTTATCAAATTCATTAGCCACATCGCCTAATTCATCATCGCGGTCTGAGTTAATGCGCTTGGTCAAATCCCCGTCACCATGGCTCATCTCTTTTAGCTGCTTTGCCAAATCATTGAGCGCATTAGCCATTTTTTTAGGCGCGATTACCCCAATGGCAATAATAATCGCAACCACTATGGCGCTGATCACCCAAATCACGGTCAAAGTGCTGTTTACTTCACTGATTGACTGGTTACTCACCTCACCACTTATCCTATCGGCGGCCTCACCTGCCAAATTAAAATACTCCCTAAGGCTGTTAAAGCTTTGTGTTGCGACCCCTTCACTTTGGATTATGGCAGCGCTTTTATCACCTTGGCGAATTAAATCAAACACCTTTTGAGAGTCGCTGAGCCAAGCCCTGTACTGGTTATCAAAACCCCGAAGCGGAGAAAGCGCACTGGGGTAATCTTGCATTAACTCACGGTATTTGTTCATGCGATCAAGCGCTTGCTGGGCATTTTCTTGATAATCAGCATATAAGCTGTTGTAGCTGCTATCCAAGTTGGTGCTGTACAAAGTGTGCTGCTCTGCGGATAGCGCTTGATACAAATCTCTATCCGCATTGATAACAGCAGAGATTGCGGGATTAAATTTGTTACCAACTTCACTGAGGCTTTTTTCAGTTTTAGATATAAGGAATAGATTGATAGACACAACCGCGATAAAAAACACAGAGATGGCAAAAAACAAGGATGAGTATTTGACTTGCAGACTTTTGAAGTTCATCTAAATTCACTATTTGCTTGTTACTTATTACAAATATAGTTAGAAATAGCGAGTTTTCAGGGGAAATTGGTGTTGAGCTAAGCTTTCTTCAACACCGGCAATACGAAATATATACGGAATGCCTTGGACGATTGTCTGCTCTTAGCTGCTGGAACTGTAACTCCTCCATGAAACTGAGCTCTAAAAAATTAGTCTGTAGTGTGAATACAGCCCTATCAAAATTTATTACCCCAGAGGGGAAAAAATTAGAAAAGCTTATTTCTTTAGTATCTTCATTTAAACAATTAACAAAGTTTATACCTAAGAAGTCTACATTGTGGTTTGGGTGTTTCTTTACCCATGAATTCATCTCTTCAACCCCTTTTAACCTTATCTCAACAGCTTTCTCTGGATTCAAAGTAGGTGCCTCAGTAATTTCGAACCTTTTTCATGCTTTTAACTCTTAGTGGTACAAATAATGCTTTAATAGAATCATAGATACCACTTGGAATATAAAATTAAACGCGTGATTAAGTTAGTCTTGTTTAAACCCTAAACCTATTTCGAAGACCTAAGCCTATCAAGAAGATAAAAACAAATGAGATACCTGCGTGTGCATAGCTATATAGACCATAGTCTTCAGGAGGACTATCTCCATAAAGTTTCGCTAAACCAGCTTCGCGTTCTGTTTTTGATATCGATATAAATGGAGTTACAGTCGCTATTGATACTGTAATAGCAGTTTTAAACTGACCTTCTTCTTTGTGTATGTTTTCAGGTTGTTTAAGGCTGTATGTAGCGAACATTATTATTGATAAAGCTAGATAAAAAACTGGCCTTGCTATGCTTTGTCCATAGTTGCTTGTTGCTGAGTAAAGCATATCTAACATTGATTGCCACGGATTTAATGCTCCCCACCTACTAGCTCTTTGCTCATCAGCATGAAATGCTAAAGCTCTTTTATGATTTTTGTTAGACTCAGCTATTTCCTTTAACCTACAAAGGCGTTCAGCGTCATCTGAGTCAACAGCTTTTTCACGGAGAGCTCCATATTCAGTAATAGACCTTCTCAGATGAACATTTAATTTACTTAGATCTACATGGTGGTTGGTTTTGGTTTGCCTAAAATCAGGTATGCAATTGTAGTTACCTGATATTGAAAACTGTTTTTCAAATATTGCTCCTTGAAAATTGGGAAATACGAAACTTCCTATGTCACGGGGCTCGAAGCGAAAAACGGACTCAAAACAAACGTTTTCAAAACCCATTATTCCCTTCGCTATAAAGGTAGAAAAAAAACTCCCATTTTTAAAGGTCGTAAATGAAAATTCAGCACCACTTTTAAACTCTGACATAGAGAAATAAGCCTGCTCTAAGAACTTAGCCTTCCTAAAGCTTGAGTGCCAATCAAAACAAGTATGCTGAAAAAGAGCATTACCTTTAAATTTAGCTCCTTCGAAGAAAGACTTATTCCTAAATTCAACGTACCTAAAGAAAGCATCTTTCTCAAAATTTACGTATGACATCCGTGCATATTTATGAAACTTTGAATGGGAAAAATTCACCTCGGCACGAAACTCAGCATGATCAAAAACAGCTACATAACTAAACTCCGCACCTTTGAAGCTAGTCTTCCCACCGAAAACATAGCCTAAAAATTTCACTCGTTTCTTGCTATCAAGCTCTTCTAGCTGACTTTTTATGTGTTCTTGGTCAACGAGCTGGTTTTTTAGCCATGCGTAATTAAACTTAACACCTTCAAAACTAACTTCAGCTTTTGGGTTCTGCTCCATCCACTTATTCCAAACATCTTTTCCTTTAAGCCATAAAAGGAGTGCATCATCACCATCTAACTTTGCGACCTTTTTCGGGTGCTTCTCAGGCTCAGTAGTTGCCTCTACTTCCAATTCCTTTTCCATACTTAAATATCTCGTAGTGGTATATGGATTCTATGATACTGATTTAGAGGGGATATGGAATAAAAAAGCCCCAATTCAATATGGGGCTTTGCTTGCTTAAATCCTGAACCTATTTCGAAGGCCTAAGCCTACAAGGAATATCAATATGAATGCGGAAAAAGAATACAAATAACTATACAAGTAATACCTTTCTGGCACGCCATTGTTAAAAATTTTATCTAGGCTGCTCTTCCTAGCCTCTCTTGATATGGCCATAAAGGGGGTTATAGTGGCTATAGATACAACGAGAGCTGATTCAAACTTCCCTCTTGCCTCCCGCTCTCCGTAACTACAGGTGAATTGCGCAAAAAGAAATATAGTAAACATCAATAATACAATCGGCCTTTTCACACTCTGCCCATAATTACTTGAAAAAGAGTAAATGCCATCCAAAATAGACTCGAATGAACTAATGCTATTCCATCGTCTTGCTCTCATTTCCTCAGCGAAAAATGCTAGAGCCTTATCGTGGTTTTTATTTGAATCGGCTATTTCTTTGAGTCTACAAAATCGTTCTGCATCTTCTGGGTCTGAGGCGCTTTCTAATATTACCCCTTTATTTTTCTTACGATTAAGTTGAACCTTAAGACCGCTAACATCAAAGTGATGATCTGTTTTAGTTTTACGAAAATCAGGTACACAAGCCAGTAAGGCTGATATATTTACGTCTAGCTTAAAATGAGCTCCGTTAAAGGTTAACTCCTTAAAATTGCGCTTTTCCTCTCCGAGTTTTAATTCAAATGTAGATTCAAAGTAGCATTTTTCGAAGAAGACACAGGCCTTCTCAAAATCACAGTTTAAAAACAATACGTCCTTATGAAATCGTGAGCGGTTATAATGCAAAGCTGCTTTAAATAAAGAGTGATAGGCTGAAAAATTACCTTTAACATTCATCGCTCTAAAGTTAACTGCCCCATGAAATGTGCAGGCCGTCATTTCAAATCCCGCTGAGAATTGAGAGTTTTGAAATGAAGATATCCGACCCACAGAGCAATGTCTCATTTCGAAATAATCCGAGAAACGTCCGCCCGAACAATTCAATGCTTTAGTAAACAAGCTACCTTTAATCAACGCGCCTCCACCTATTCTTGCGAAATCTAACCGCAAACTTTCCTCAAAGGTGGTAGAGCCAATCACTAATGAGCCAGAAACCTCTATCTCACCCAGCTCACAATCATCCTTAAATGTTGCTTTGTCAATTGATAGCGAGCCCGGGAATTTAGCCCTATGAAAGGAGGTCTTTTTAGGGAAAATATAGCCTTTAAAACTGACTTCGGTAATGCTGGTTCTCTCACTAAGCAAAACCTCAACCCTTGCATCCTCAGAATAATTTTTAGTCAGCATTTCATCGCTAAAATCTATCCCTCTGAAGTCAACCTCTTCAGGTGTCTTCTCCATATAGTCATTCCAAGCATCTTTCCCTTCCAACCAGAGTCTAATTAAATGGGCGCTTTTTGCTTTAACTACCTTGATATCCATAATGCTACCTTGCTAATCAGATGTTTTATTGATGTTATCATCGAGTAAGGGAGCACAATAGATCTAAATTTGGGAACAAAACCTCACAGAATAGCGAGGTTAGTTTTAGAAGTGGTTTGTGTATAGCTCTCGCGAGTGTATTCAAATTATGTCAAAATTTGGCCGAATGGATAGCACAAATATGGTGCATTTGATAATTACGCTTTCGTGCTTGGTGCTTTTGCATGTTTTTCGATAATCCTAACCACTGAATCTGTAGGTACTACAGCACCATGATCGGCTACAATTCCTGTTTGAGCTGGCCTAAATAAAGCATCTAAAGCCACTTTTCTGTCTTCTTGCTCTACAAGCTTTCCTTCATTCATTAGGGCCAAGTAGGTTTTAAGCATTGTTTTTCGTTCTTCTGCTTCAAGGTATAGGTGTTGATCAGTCGAGTATTGTCGTGAGCAGAATCTAATCGTAAAACTTGATAGAGAGATGAGGATAACTGTAGTAACAATAGACAACGGATTAAAAATACCTAACACCAAGGGGATCTCTTTAAAATCTTCACCAGAATACAGCCAATGGGAAGCAATAGGGATCGCAGCCATAAATGCCAAAAGCGCTATTGTTGCGCGCAACCAAGTGTCTCTAGACTTTTTATGCGCAGCCTGTTTATCTCCCCAGTATTTTACAGATGCATCTAGCTCTACTTGAGATAAATAAACATCTTGAGCTTTTTGCACAGTTTCATAGGCATCAGATTCCATGCTTTTTACCTTGCTTCTTAGCTCCTTGATGTAGCCTTTGTATTTTTGGAGGGCTCGACCCCCAGCGGAAGCTAGTAATTTTTCACCATGTTCAATATGGTTATTCATTTTAGAGGTGCCATCATTAACCTCTTTATGTAATTTTAATAGATTAGAAGAAATCTCATCTTGTTTGATTTTAAATTCAGCAATGGAAGTCTCTACCTCCTCTTCTAATTGCTCTCTTATTTTCAACCCACTGATTTTGTTTAGCTCAGCTATTGCCAAAACTCGATAAGGTGCCAGTTCAGACCATTCACCAGAACTTGATGAGTTTGCTCGAACATTGGATAACTTCGCGTACTTTTCATAATAGTTTCTGCTATACCCAGACATACCAGCATCTTTGATTGGGGCGCAGCATAAATAAAGGATGCTGATAGCTAAAGCTGACGAGCCCTTTTCAACCTTTTCCTCAATTAAATTACGCTCAGCAGTATGCGTAAAAGGAAAGTTCACAGCAGCTAAACACCTATTGATTTTATCAATTACGTCATCAGAGGGAGCGTCTCTATCTATCCAGTTATTTAATAAAGGGGTGAACCAGTTAAATACCTCATTTATGCTGTTCTGAAAAAAAACTTTAGAAAAGTTTGAGAAAGCCCCTTTATCAAAGCGAAGCCAGTCAAGGCTTTCTTTCTCATCACTTACAAATTTAGATAGCTCATCAGGGGTTTTAAACTCTATAGATTTTCCAATAAAATGAAGAGTCACGGGGACGTATGACATTTAACTTTCCTTATTTACGACTAAAGCCATCATCATATAGCAACATGGCATTAACAGTAAATTTAATACTTAGTTTAGTAAGGCGTATTCTGCTTTCAGCACCAAAATTCAACGCTTTAAACCGCTGGAAACTTAGCACGTGTTATAAAACATCCTTTATTAAGTACTTTTATATATTTACAATATGATAACTTTTCGACAGTTATCACTGAGCCTTTTAACTCGTTCATCCATCTTTGTTATATGAATAAACTAAATTTTAGCCCTAAACACTGACTAACCGTATGTAGATCAATATTGTCCAACATTCTCTTAATTCAGGTTTCGATGGCTCTAGACTGTGATATTTAGGAATTCTTCAAAGGGAAGCACTTACTCCCCACAAATCATTTCGGTTGATAAAACTTTTTGGTCATACCTTGGCTTTTTGGTGCCACCAAGCGGTAGCCTAGTTTTTCATAAAATTTAGGTTCATCAGCGATCATGGATACATACGAGCCTTCAAGTGCAACCGATGTTAGGTATCTATCAATATACTCCATCACTTGTCGGCCTAAGCCTTGCCCTTGGTATTGTGGGTCAACTGCAACATCTACAATTTCAAAATTACATGCCCCATCGCCCACAACTCGGCCCATACCGATGAGCTTGCCATCTTGGCGAATAGACACACCATATAACGTATTCGGTAAGCCAATCTCTGCTACTTTTAAAGATTTCGCTGACAAGCCAGCCGTCACGCGCATATCACAGTATTCTTGGGGCGTAGGTACATGTTCTTCAATTGTATAATTCATAATCACTCCTAGGTAAAACTCATATGATTATACATACAACTGTATGAATAAACAGTATAATAATTTATTTAACTTGGGGATGAAAAACGCTGTTTAACACACCATATAAATTACCTATTCAGCTCAGTAATATGCCACATTTCACCTGATGGCCCCCAAAGGTAGATGATTTTACCCCATCTCTCTTCTTTGATGGGTTCATACCTTACATCTATGTTTTTTACTTTTTGGATGGAATTCAGAGCGGCTTGAATATCAGGCACACTGAGTTGAAACATCAAACTCGCGTCACAATTTATTTCAGCAGCTTGATACAAAAAGAACGTACATGTGCCATTGCTAATCACGCTCATGTCTTCATTGGCATCGTCGCTGGTAAAACCCAATGCCTCGTAAAAGGCTTTCGACACAGCTAACTCTTTTACTGGAATAAATGGGCGTATATCGTTTGATTTCATATTTTTCCTTTATTAAGCGCAACCTAACCTGTGTTGCTAGGTATGCTTAAAACGTATCTATACTCAACACGTAATTGAGGTGTCGTTCATTGTTTAACACAAAATACGTCTCGCCAATGACTTTAAAATTATGACGTTTATAAAAAGCCAAGGCGCGCTCGTTTTTGTGAAAAACAGTTAACCAAAGCTTAGAGTGTCCAGCGTTTTTGCAAGTATTGATGGCAGCATCAAGCAATTTTCTGCCTAAGCCTTTGCCTGTAAACGGCTCTTGAATATACAGTCTATCTAACTCAGGACTGGGTTTTGATGTAATGGGGCAAGTGGCCGAATAGTCCAAAGACACTAGCCCTGTAAGGTTGCTCGCGTTTTCACAAAGAATATATTGATAACTATTGTCCTTGATTTTATTTGCGATATTTTCAGCCGTAAACTCACTCAAAACATACGCTGAAATTGCATCGTTTACTCCATCAAGAGCATAATTGTGGAGCCAAACCTGCGCCGACAATGCGGCGATATTCGCACTGTCTTTTAATGTTGCTTCTCTATACATAGTCCTTTACCTCTACACAAGTGTACCTAATTGTATTTATCACTTTCTAAGTTATTTATAAATAACCATAAAGTAAAGGCAGCATGATCAAACCACACACTACACGTAGCGCTTTAGCTTTCTACCAGTAAATTCAAAACCACACTTTTGATAAAACGCAAATGTCCTGTCCCATTGCGCATTTGGTGGCGCTGATACGTCGACTCTCGACCAGTTATGCTCCTTTGCAAGAGTGATTATTTCATCAATCACTTTAGACCCTACCCCATTTGCACGGTGATCTGGGCAGACCCAAAGCTCATTGATGATCCCATAACGGCCACCGGCAAAAAATGAAAAAGACTCCGACAATGTAAAAAATGCCACAGGCTCATTACCTATTTTTGCCTCGTATGCTGTGTGCACATGCGCAGGTAAGGCTTCAAATATGCTATCAAACTCAGCGGATGTCGGGACTTTTGCCTCACCAAATAACTCTGAATAGAGTTTGCTGATGTACAATTTAATAAGGTTTTTATCTGTAATAACGCTAATCTGCATATTCATTCCTTATAAGCGTATTAAGTAGGTTATTGAGTCTGATAAAACAGGTCTCACTCAACATAACACAATCAGAAATGTAATCGAAAAGAATTAGTTTTTTGAATAAAGTTGTGGCTGATCTACTTCATAAATTAGCCACAACAACAAAGAGCATCACATATATGTAATGATTATTCGTAGCGAAGTACTGAGCTTGGCTCTTCTGCTACGATACGTTTTGCTGGAATAAACACCGCTGCAAGTACAGAGGCAGAAATAACAGTAACCACTACAATGGTTAATACAAAATACAAGTGAAGCGGGATCGCACCTTGTAACATGTCATTAAGTAAATACGATAATAAGCCGAATAAAACCAACGAAACACCAATACCAGACACAAGCTGCCTAACACCCTGCAAAATAAACAACCTGATAATTTCACTGTCTTTTGCTCCGACCGCCCTTCTCACGCCAATCTCATTGCGTCTTTGCATTATGTTATTTGCAGTTAAGCCATAAATACCTGCTAAAGCCAAAATCATAGAAAAAAGTCCGGCCATAAAAGTGATGTTGGAGATGCTTTGCAACATACTTCTTACGCTATCAAAGGTTTTCTCCATCGCCGTAATATTGTCAGGCTCTAGATTGGAATCAATCAAGAATAGCGCATCATAAAAAGCTTTTTCTCCGTCACTATAATGCGTCGTATACTTTAACATTGCTCTGGTATTCGGGTAGGCAAATTGTAGGCCTGAAACATACACCTCATCTTCACTATCTAAGGAAGCAAAAAAGCTACTCATATTTGACTTATCGGTCACGACACCAATAATAACAAGCTGTTCGATACCTGCACTTTGCTCCCAGCGAATTGTTTTGCCTAGTGCACTTTCCCCAGGCCAATAACGGTTAGCCATTGACTGACTAATAATCGCAACACGCTGGCCACTATTATTGTCTCTGCTGTCAAAAAAGCGCCCATCAACTAGTTTGATACCATAGTAATCACTATCCCCTATGGTGCTATAAGTATCGATGTCCGGCTTATCATTCTCATCATGATATTCTATGTCACCTATCGCGAACTGCTGCTTCCCTAAACGCGACACTATTGAGGCCGCTTCTACACTTTCTTGGCTTTGCATATTCATATACAGTTGATTGAAAAATCGGCTTTTCTGCTCAACTGACGCATAACGGCTCTTAGGTAAGCTCATTTCCGATACAAGCACAGATTGGTACTTTACTCCCATATCTTTATTTAAGAAAAACTGGGCAACAAAAGCTGTAATTGACCCAATCAACAACAATATTGAGATAAGAAATACCTGAATCGTGATTAAATTTCTCGACATTTTGCCTGCTTTGAGACCTTGCGCCCCGCGAGTGCCATCTCGTAAAGTCGAATTAATATCCTGCTTTGCTGCTGCGCGTGCAGGCAGAAAAGAGCACACAAACAAAGTCAGTATGCTAAACACCATCGCCATCATTATTGTCGGTACATCGAGCTTCCAGACCCACCAAAAAGGGATATCAGTTGGCAAACGTGTCGTGATCAATACATTGGTATAATGTAAGGCTGTACCCGTTAACATAATCGCCAATACGCAGCCCACACTGGTGATCAGTATCCCTTCCCACATAATTTGCAATACTAGTCGCTTATACGTAACTCCAATCGCAGCACGAATAGCAGTTTCCTTTTGCCGGGAAATGGCTCTTGCCAGTAGCAAATTACCCACGTTTATACTCGCCAATATCAATATCATCAACGCGATGATATTAAGAAAAATAAATATAAAGTTACCCGCACCTGCAAACTGAGCTTGAGGGAATGACAACAAATTGATTTTGAACTCGCCCTCTTGCGCTTCATCATTTTGAACACTCTGCTGGTAGATATTATTGAGTAAGGACGCCAGCTGAACCTCAGCAACTTGCGTGTTTGTACCAACCTCCAACCGAGTATACACATTGACTGTTGCTTCTGTGTGTGCAAGTGGATTAATTAACTCTGACGAAATAGGTAACCAAACTTGAGCGCTATCAGGAAAATGATATCCACCCGGCATAACCCCTATAACTGTGTGCACTTGGTTATTTATACGAATAGTTTTCCCGGCTACATTATCATCACTGGCGAAGTTTTCTTCCCAGAATGATTTACTGATCACCACCGTTTTTTCAGCACCCACCTGATAATCATTGTGCTGAAAAGCTCGCCCATGTATAGCTTGTGTACGACTAAATTCAAAAAAGCCTTGATCGACATACGCGCCGGACACACTTATATTTTCGTGACCAAAGGTTAATCTAAGTGTGCTCGTATTAAAAATACCTAATTCGGAAAAACCATCTAGCTGCTCTCTTATCATTGAAAACTCATAAGCTGGTATAGACACACTTTGTCTATTCATTTGCGCAGATACCGTCAAAGCCGACTCACTTTGCGCCAAATCAATGGGTTTATAAATTAAGGTGTACAAAAATGAGAAGGTGTACAAGCTGATTGATAATCCGCCCACAAGTACGAACAAAGTTAGCGCTGTAAACTTGGGGGACTTTAAAAGCAACCGACAGGCATACTTAATATCAAAAATGTAAGACATCATCATTCCTTTATCCGTTTAAAACGTTAAGCAGACGCTTTCATTATTCTTTCAGAGTCATTCGCGCCGTTGTCACTCACTATTTGGCCATCCAAAATACTTATCTGTCGCTTAGCTTGCATTGCAGATCTTGGATCATGTGTGACCATGCAAATGGTGCTACCATCTCTGTGTAAGTCATCGAGCAATTCCATCACCGCCTGTGCATTTTTTGAATCAAGGTTACCAGTCGGTTCATCCGCCAAAATGATGCTGGGCTCATTCACCAGCGCCCTTGCCACAGCAACACGCTGTTGCTGACCTCCTGATAATTGAGATGGAAAATGGTCTTTTCGGTGAGACATGCCAACTCTATCTAGTACCTTTGCTGTTCTCTTGAGTATCTCAGATTTGTTAATATTTGATTGATACGTCAATGGCAACATAACGTTTTCACTCACTGATAAATCAGATATCAAGTTAAAGGACTGAAAGATAAACCCGAGGTCGCTGTTGCGAATTACCGCTCGCTGATCATTGGATAAGCTAGAAACATCACGATTGTTTAATAGATAGCGCCCCTCTGTCGGTGTATCGAGCAAACCAAGTAATGATAATAAGGTAGACTTGCCGCACCCAGATGGACCACTTAAGGATATATATTCCCCTTTTTGAATACTTAAACTGATATCACTTAAAGCACGCGTTTCAATCTCATCTGTTAGGAATGATTTGTTAATCGCTTCTAGTTGGATAATGGTCGACATATAAAAATTCCTTATTATTAATTTATTTTGACGGTTGAGTGCGCTGTCCAATCACTCGTATCAGAGATGACTATGGTATCGCCGACTTTAAGCCCAGCCAGTACCTGAACTTCATTCACTGAGCTCACACCCAGTTGCACTTGCGTTTTTTGTGCAAATGCTGAAGTTTTGTCCAATTTGTATAAACCCACACTTCTGTTAGCTGGTGCAAATGACGGTCTGCGGACAAACAGGGTATCCTGAATATTGCTGACCTCTATATTTCCTTCAACGTTTAGGTCTGGCCTAGCTTCTGCTGGCAAATCTGACAATAGCGTAACTTCGACTTGAACCACGCCATTTTCTACCGCTGGGTTAATACGAGACACAGCCCCTTGAATGAGATTGGTTCGAGTATCAATCGTTACATTTTGACCCAATTTCACGTTACGGATTTGCAGCTCTTGAACTTGTAGCTCAGCAATTAAAGATGTCGGCTCAGCTATTAAAGCGATATTAGATCCTACTGTGCTTTGCTGACCTAGTAATAGCGGAACGTCTTGAACAACCCCTGCAATCGTGGCCTTCACGACTAGGTTCTCAACTTGTTGCTGCACACGCTCAAAATCATTTTGGATCCGACCAAGTTTTGCCTCGTTTGCGATAACTCTAGCCCGTAAGTTTTCTGCCATTTTTTTCTTACGTTCTTTTTGTGCCGCCCACCGAGAGTAGAACTGTTGAACTTCTAGTTTCGTTTTTTCATATTCAATCGATGAGATAGAGCCATTACCCGCTTTAAGCAATTGCTCTTCTGCATCTAATCGCAATTTCGCACTTTCATATCCAAATTTGGCTTCTGTTACTGCGTTGTCTAATTGGAGTAATTGAGATTCCATCTCTACAAGTGCAGCAGTATTCTCAGCCTCGGTCGCGCGAACTTGCCACCGAGATTTGTCAAGTTCAACAAATAACTCTGGATCACTTAATGTGACCAGCTTCTCCCCAGCTTTAACCTCGTTGCCAGGCTTGACATGTATTTGCTCAACTTTTCCACTCACCCTCGAAGATACCCAGCGGATATCTGTTGGCTTCAATACACCAGATGAGCGTACATTAACTTTAAAATTCCCACTGGTGACCTTAGCTAACTGAATATTATCTTGATCTGCGATATATGAGGCGTTACCTAATACCCCTTTAAATAAATACCCTGCCGCAGATATTGCCAATATGGAAAAAACAAATAACCGCGTTTTACTTTGCCCTGACTTTTTCTTTTTACCCTCAGGCCGTTTTATATCCATCCTTTCAAATTCCTACTGAAACTTTTGTTAAGTAGTAGGGTTACAGCACTTAGTGTACCAACTTTTTAAAAACCATAAGTAATTGATAAAAATGACAAATTTAATCTCTCTGTTATTTAAGCCTATTTCCATATGTGTCGATATCGACACTAATTTTTTGCAAATGTGTCGATATTGGGACATTTTTAGTTCAACAAAAAATCGTCATCGAATGACAAAAATCAGTATCTGCTTAAACATGTTTAGTACAACTTGAGAGGTAGTCTGATTACGGCCATCGCACCTTGTTCTGATTCTCTATTTCGCAAACACAATTGCCCATCATGATTGTGAACTATTTGCTGGCTCAAGTTCAGGCCGATACCACTACCATTTTTCTTGGTGGTATACATAGGCACAAATAAATCTTTCAAATTTGAGAGTCCAATACCGCTATCAATTATATAAAGTTCAACCCAGTCGTTATCACATTCAAGGTCAAGTTCAACTTTAATGGCCTGTCCATTGCCGATATGGTTATCTTGCTCTGAGGATGCTTCGATGGCATTTTTGATTAAATTAATAAGTACTTGTTCAAACTGTTTTTCATCCACCAGCAAAAAGATCTGTGTTGCTTGCTTTTGAAAACGAGTTGAAAACACAAATTCACAATCCCTAAATAAATTGACCACTTTGGAGACCATACTATCCAAGCATATTTGCTTTTTAGTGGGTGCTGGCAGATACATCAGTGCTCTGTAACTTGAAATAAAGCTCGCTAATGAGCTTGCGCGCTCATCAATGACACTTAAGCCCTCTTTATAAAACCCCTGATTATCTGAAGCATTACCAGCTTCCAACTTCCTTTTCATGGCACGACTTATGGTGGCAATTGGCGTTAATGAGTTATTCACTTCATGGCTTAGCACCCGTAGTAGACTTTGCCAAGCTTGCGTTTCTTTTTCCTTGAGTAAATTATTAGTATTAGTCAGTAGGAACAAGCTTTGATTTTCACCATCACTGATAATGTTATCGCGATATAAGAAGTATTCACCTTTGAGTTTTGCCTCTTGCATAGCAACTATACTGGCGCCTGTTCTGTGCTGGATAAACCCCAATGGGGTATCATTCAATTGTGCGGGTTTAGTCAGGTATAAATGATGAGCTTGTAAGTTACTTTTTGACGTGCCTGAATGCTCGTTAGGTAATAGTACGTTTTGTGCTGCTTGATTGGCCATTAATACTTGTCCATTGTCATTGACGACAAGTATCAGCGCATTCATTTGGTTGAGAATTTTTTCAAGCAAGCGCTGCTCCCCCTCTGTTTTCATCGTTTTTTTATGTAATGCAGTCGACAAGGTGTTTATCTTGTCTAATAACAAGCTTAAAGCAGGGTCGGACTGGCTCTTGCCTTGCAGCGAGTAATCTTCATCAATCAAAGCATCTACCAGATTCGATAGAACTTGTATTTGCTGTGTCGTTTTCTCTTTGATTGCATACAGAGAATACGCAAGCACAATGGCAAGAACGATGCTGATAAAGAGTGATAAATAGATAGGAACAGGCAGAAGTAACATCAAAACGACTGCCAATACAACATAGGGAAAACAGACTATAGCACTTAATCTCATTGGTTATCTTTCATCCTTTAAAGCGTAACTAAACACGTCATAAGTCGAGCTTATTAACTCTTCTGTAGTAACTGCTTCTTGTTAGGCCCAGTGAGCGCACTGTTTTATTAATATTACCTGAGTAATATTCCAGCCTTTTTAGAATCGCATTTTTCTCAATCTCTACCAGAGTAAGATTATGCTCATCCACTGATCCCAGTTCGCTTTGCTCCCCTCTATCATCCGTTTTTTCGGCCGGCTCAAGCTGCAGATCTTTCCAATCAACTATGTCCGCTTTACAAGTGAACATCACTTTTTCCATCAGATGGTCAAGCTGACGTATATTCCCTGGCCAAGCATATGCATACATCATGTCCGCAGCTTCAGAAGATATTACTGGGCAAGCTCTTCGGTACTTTCGACTGTTTTTCTGCAAAAAGTATTCAGCGAGTAATAAAATATCCTCAGGCCTTTCACGCAACGAAGGTACTCTTATTTCAGCTGTGTTTATGCGATAATATAGGTCTTGCCTGAAGGTTTTTTCTGCAATTGCCTGTTTTAAATCACAATTGGTCGCGCAAATTATACGTACGTCTGAGTTTAGCGTGCGACTTGAACCCAACACTTCAAATGCCTTATCTTCAATAACTCTCAGAAGCTTAGATTGCTGTTTAAAAGGTATTTCTGCGATTTCATCAAGAAATAAGGTACCACCATCTGCCAATGCAAAGCGCCCAACTCGATGCTCTTTCGCATCAGTAAAAGCACCTTTTGTATGACCGAACATCTCACTTTCAAATAAGCTCTCTTGAATTGCGCCCATATTGGCGCTGACAAAAGAATGCTGACCTCGAGCAGAGTGCTGATGAACATAGCCAGCTAACAAGCTTTTCCCTGTACCATTTTCACCGGTGAGTAGTACATTCATATCACTTTGAGCGATATTTTGGAGCGTCTCCATAAAGTCCTTCATTATATCTGATTGATAAACAATGCCTTTATGTGACTGCGTATGCTCACGTAAGATACGATTTTCTTGCTTGAGTTTAAAAGCCTGATGCTGAGAGTCTGCGAATTTAAGCTGATTTTGAATAGCGCTAAGAAATCGCTGATCATCCCAAGGTTTTTGAATAAAGTCCATAACACCGAGTTTTAATGACTCAACGGCAATATCCACGGTAGCCCAACCAGTTATGGCAATAATGGGAATGGGTTGCGTAAAATCAGCATCCGCCTGACGAATGCGCTTAACTAACTGCAACCCTTCATTGCCAGATGTGGTATCTTGCTGAAAGTTCATATCCATAATAATCAAATCAAAGTGTTGATGCTTAATCAAATCCAAAGCACCGTCAACAGTAGTCGCACCCTGTATTTCATAATCAAAATCATCGAGTAAATACTTTACACTGGTGAAGATATTAATATCGTCATCTGCTACCAATATTTTCTTGCGCATTCTGATTATCACCTTGTATCTCATGAGTTATTTTTAATCATAATACAAGCATGTACACGATGACTAGCCATAAATTCAATAACTTAACAAGTATCTGGACGATAAATAAAGCGGGGGTGAGTCGCTAATAAGCGTATAAAGAGGTCGTATTTTGCTCCAAGGCGAAGTTTCAAAATCACATAAATTGCGTCATAACGATGAAAGATGAGGCGATTTCTAATACGAGTAAATCATACAAATATAAATTAGTAAAAACGCCTGAAAGACTCCCTACTTTACTCCCCCCAATGTCCAATGTTGTTAATTCAACATTGCCAGTTAAATCTAAATGCACTAAGTATGAAAACTAAGAGATAAGCTTAACAAACTGACCTGATTGGACAAATTTAGTTCTGTAAGCAAGGCTCCTTCAATTTGTAATTGCTCTAACAAACTGTGTAGGTAGTTCCATAGCCGTCACTGTCGAGCCATCATTCAGACGTAAGCTTTTCAACGTATTGAGACCACCTAAATCTAAATGTGAAAAGTCGACACCTGAAAAATCAAGTGATTCTAATGGCGTTAAACTCTCAAGTTCAGCGAGTGCCCGCCCAGATAAACTAATATTGTTGAAAGGCATTGAAGTTAAGACTTTAAACTTTTCAATGCCATTCACATTATCAATTTGAAGGTTACCTAAAGAGTATGAGTAACAAGAAAAATTGTTTGAATATTGTGGAAAGATATTACCTTAGCTTGTTAAGCAAGCTTTAAAAGTAGAATCTTCAATACCCAGCAACTCAAGTATAGATTGCCCATTTTCCGGCTCAAACGACACCTTAAAAGTCAGCAATGCGGTAACCTTCATCAGCCAACAATGTCAATTAAGTGCTATGAGAAAACGGTACATTTTCAAGCGATGAATTTAGAGTTAACAACTCCACCTTAACTTGCATCCAACGTAAAATCAAAACTTGGGGTTTGGTAAAACCAAGTTTGCTCAACCCCTTGTTCACAACTTTGGCCGTCTTGATATACGCATACCTTAATGCCATTCGGTATATGCATAACTGGTGCAATCCAATAAGCGCCTTGCGGGGTTTGTTGTAAAAACTTTCCATCAATGAACTTTGCAACCCCGATTGTTTCATCAAAGACAGTTGAAATTTCCCAGTTATTCTTACCCCCATCAAAGTATCTGTAGTATATATCTCCTGTTACATACCTCTCACCATTTGAGTGGTAAAAACTAAATCTATCTATTGCACTTGGAATAAATTGCTCAACATGCATGTCAGAGCTGTGTTCTGCAATATGGTATTCACCGTTATTTTTTGCCAGTAACACCATCCCATTGTTTTTTGACAACACTTTAAATCGCTCTGAGTGGTCTATTATGCAAAACGTTGAGTCAGTCTCACACTCAGGAGAGTAGTCGAGATAATATCTGACAACAAAAGCATTCTCGTCCAGTTGAACATCACCAAACTTAGCATACTTATTGACTGATGCGTCTTCATTTATAACAAAGCCATGATACACGCTTGACTCAGGGCTCCGCTTAAAGCGCCACTGCCCTGCTAGTTTTTCAACAGTTAATGGCTCATCCATTGCTTTTGCCATGATGCCTATTCCGTTTTGGAAATAGCTATTACCATCAAACCAATGAGAGTCTCGAGTCTCTATTTGAATAAAACCATTATGCTGCTGAACAGGCTTTAAAATATAAGTGTCGAAAGCATTTTTCAGAGAAGTTAATTTCAATTGCCCTAATTCATCCACTTCCCAACTCAGTTGTACTGGGTCAGTTTGAAAACCTTGCTCTGAGACCGCTTCTAATAGAGCCTGACCATCTGCCGCAATTTCAATTTCATAATATGTATATGAATTTTGGTATACAAAAATCCACTTTCCTACCCAGTCAGTCACCTCCTGAACGGCTTCCCCTGCAAAGTCTTTATGAATAACAGGGCCAAATTCAAAACCTATACCATCATCACTTTCATCAGCATCAAGTGCCCAAGCTAAAGACTTGTCATCTAGATAGCGAAACTCCAAGACATTAATAGGTTGATAAAGGTCACTTTCAGTAAAAACATCCGCATAGTAACTGGCGAAATTAACTGAAAAAATGTATTCAAACTCAGCACGAGTATGATACTCAGATAAATTATCCCAAACGAAATTTATTCTATGTGTGTAATCAGCGCTTTCATTATATGTATAGACCCCTGATCCGTTAGGATGAACATTCAGTTCATGTAACAATGGGAGATATAAAGACGAATCATATAAAAAGTGCTTACCATATACTGGCAGTTTTTCCACAAATGTGGCTTCGATTTCACATGCACCGTAATAATTTTCCGTATGAGAAAACTCAGTTTGAATGCCGTCTAAAGCTACAGAGTAGTCTTGACCACATATATTTAAAGCAGAAATATAGTAGCCTTCATCTGCTAATATTCGAAGGCCAATACTCTCACCAAGAGGAACATTTTCAGTACGTAAGTCTATACGGCCAGGTCCATTGGTTTTAGTTGTAACAGGAAAGGTGACCGGCGTTGTCGTATAAACGGTGGTATTTGATTCATCACATGCAGCAGTAAGCTCCGATTTTAAGCATATGGCAAAGTTTTGGTCACCAAGGCCAGTGACTTCAAGGAAAAATTTGCTATTGTCATACGATGACGTTAGCTCATAGTAACCGTCTTGCTTTTCAAATGAATAATAGTCAAATCCCTCTTGATTGATGAACTTTAGGAATAACTCGCAAGGCTTATCTTCATCACAAAGATTAACATTAGTTATGATATTTCCATTTTCGCTATATAAATTAATTTCACTTTCTGACAACGCATCATCAAAAGACAACAGTAGTCCCTGTTTGTCTGTTACTTCGATAAACTTTATCATCTCAAAAGCATAATCGCGGTCTAGAAGATTGAGAGTATAATTAACTGCGATTGTATCGCCAGAAACAGCCAATAACTTATAAGAGTATTCAGTAGTACGAACACATAACTCGCTATTTTCACAAGCCATATACCTTCTTTGCCCATCAAAAGAATAGGTATATGATACGAGCTCTCCTGATTCTAGCGAATACTGCCTCCCAGTGTTAAGACCATAATGAACCAACCCCTGTTCATCAATTTTAAATACATTATTGTGAGTGTCTTTTAGGCTTACCCAGGTACGTTGATAATCAAACGACTCAAAACTGACATCTTGATGTTTGACCATATAAGCGTTGTAGGATTGAGTTATTTGGTCGTTTTCTATGGTGCGGCCCATAAAATGATAACCAAACTCATTGTGTGCAATAAGCTGCAATATTTGAGTTCTATTATCTTGTTGAAAGGAAAGTTCATTCCCCGATATTTGCCATTTGCTTTGCTCTGAGCTTTGTAAATTTGTAGCTATACCGTTCTCATCAAACTCATACTCATAGTATGCGTCTTCTGTCCCGTCGATTATTTTATGTAATGACCAAGTTCCCTCCAATGTAGGCTGAGACAATTGCGCAAAGCTACTTTTTGTATAAGTTTGTGAGTGAAAAGAGAACTGACGGGTCTGTAACTTTGAATCCACATACGCATCGCCAATAAAGGTAACGGTTGTAGAATTAAAGTGCGCATTTTGCGCGTAAAAATCTAACTCGATACGATTTAGTTCTAGAAAGTGATATTCATCCATATAAGCGTTGTAATTGAGTGTAACAGGCTCTAAAAAAGTAACTACAACACGATTATTTTCACGCTCCCAAGACACTTTATGTCGCTCGTTTAATATATAATAACCAGTATTATCGTCGTTCAGCTCAAGACCGAAGTAAATACCATATTGAAAGTCAGGTTCTGTTACCCACAAAACTTCATCTAAGATGATCTCAGCGGGCTGAAGTAAATCGGTGTCCGACTTTAAAGCATCGATAGTGCGGTCAATAAGCTCTGGTTGCTCTTCTTTTAATTGGGTAAGGTATTGAGTAACGACATTGTCGTCCTTCACCAATTCTAACGTTGTAGCATACCCTTCGGGTAGAGTCACCGAGTCATTATCTACAATCGCTTTGAGCAAAGTTGCAATATCTAATTTTTCTTTGGCACTGACGCCAAGTTTACGTTGTTCGAGAAGCTCAATAGAGTTAAATGCATCGTCAAATTTAGACAATAATACAAACTCAGCAGTTGTCACATTGGTTACATTTACACCAAACTGTTCTTCTACATTAAGCACTTCATCGTCGCCAGCTGCCACGCTGAGTTGAGACAAAGACCCTAGCTGCGAAACAAACTCAACAAAGCTTTGTTTATCTTGACCTGTTGCGCTCAGCTTCACTAATTCATTTGCATACGCCTCTTCACCTTGCTCTAAATTAATAGCAAGTGTGTATTCGCCAAGACTATTTGCGACCGCTGTAAATACCTTATCACCAATTTGCGCTTTAATATTTGCGTTTTCAATAGGCTGATCTGTTACCTTGCCCGATATTTTTAATTGTTGTGCAAATGCTTTAATCACAACTGAAGTAGATGACATCGCCTTGCCGCCAGTCTCATCTGTGATAGTTAAATTAAAGGTGATAGGAATATCTTCGTTAATATCACCACTGCTTATTATCAGTGTATCTGTATTAAAACCAGTCACTTCAACATAGTCAGGTGCATTACTGGTCCACTCAAAAGACGTAATTTCCTTACTCGTTGCAACATCTGCCTTTACAGAAAAGGACGATTGTTCGATGGCATGCTCTTTTGCCTCAATAGTCAAAACAGGGTTATCAATGAACGTCACCAAATGAGTTGCTGTTGTTGCTGCGCCTTGTTCATCTGACACGGTAACTGAAAATGTTATCGGCGTGTCCTTTACTAAATCATTGCTGCGTGCGGTAATACTAGCGCTGTTTTCACCATCGAGGACGATCGCCGAGCCTCCATCATGTGACCATGTGTAGTTCAGCAATTGACTCTCTTTATCATCTCCATGTGCTACCAAGCTAATCGCTTGCATCTCATCTGAATGCGCTTTCCCTTCTATAGACACCACTGGTGCTGTATTGGCAACAACTGGCTGCGTTATACCTTCTTCCTTCTTATCTGAAGAACCGCCACCGCATCCTGAAATTATTCCTATCAGGCCTGCGAGGCAAACCTTACTTACCGCACTATTCAATTGTATTTTCCTCACTAATTTTTGCAAAAAGGCGCAGAATACACACTGAACAATAAATGTTCAAGATTAAAATTTAAGCAGCAAGATAGTGATCAGTTTACTTTTTAAATACGCATTTTATTTCAATATAAAATTCATATAGATAAGTGTTTTACTCGATATACTATTACAAGCTTTAATTTACATACTATCTAAAATTTGTTGCATTTTTAAATCACGGGAAAGGTAATTTCCTACGGATTTGCAGTTCTTAATTGCCGATAGTGAGCAATGTTAGAGATTACTTTCAAGGATCTTAAGGGGAGCTTTAAGTCTGTGGTTAACGTGATGTGAAACAGTGACAGTTAAAACTACTTAATGAATTTACACATACCATACCCTAGAGGCATACCCGATCTTTGATCATACCCGTAACGTGCGTAAAACGACTCTTTCCCCTTCGCTGACATCAGGCCAATCGTTGCGCCTTTTGAAGCACTATCAGCCAACCAACTTTCAATCTGCGCCATCAACATACCGCCTACCCCTGTTTGTTGATAATTTGGGTGCACTGCGAGATCTTGAATATAGAAAAACAAGGCACCATCACCTATAACCCTGCCCATTCCAACAAGCTGTAAATCCATACGTGCAGTAACATGAAATAGTGACTGCTCCAAACTCAATGCTGCCATATTTAAATCTGTATCACCCCAACCAACATCAGCGCGTAATTGCACAAACTCTTTGGCTGAAGGCCCAATCGTGTTGATTTTCACTTTCATATCGCTTTCCCTACTTTAGATAGATAACAATTGTAATATTGCTCCATGACTTATCTTACTTGCAACATCGGAACGAGCTATTGTCATGCCAGCAAATTATCCAACTCACACACCTTAGAGATACCAGACCATAGGCTAATTTGTTTTTTTCTCTCTTCATTTCAACTGTCTTTTTGAGTTATCTCAACGTCCAAAAAGTGTGCTATGTTGAATTTGGATTTTTTAAAGTTGATATAACGAATACATCTTAAACGCTAAATAGAACAAGATTATCACCACAATAGTCAGGCGTTTATATCAATTACACTTAAGTTAGGGAGAGTTTTGTGAAATTAGAATCAATAGCTTTACATGAAGGATATAAATCCGAGCCCACAACCAAATCTGCGGCAGTGCCCATTTATCAAACAACCTCATATACTTTTGATAACACAGAACATGGTGCAGACCTATTTAACCTCGCAGTACCTGGCAATATTTACACACGGATCATGAATCCAACCAATGATGTGCTAGAAAAACGCGTTGCGGCAATGGAAGGCGGTATCGGCGCGTTAGCGGTGTCATCAGGCATGGCTGCAATTACATACGCAATACAATGCCTCACTGAAGTTGGCGATAATATCATTAGTACTAGCCAACTCTACGGAGGCACATATAACCTATTTGCTCACTCACTGCCAAGGCAAGGTGTTCAAGTCAAGATGGTTTCTTATGATGACTTTGATGGCTTCGAAGCTGCGATTGATAACAACACTAAAGCTGTTTTTTGTGAGTCCATAGGTAATCCCGCTGGCAATATCGTCGATATCAACCGAATTACAGAAATAGCACACAAACACGGTGTACCAGTTATTGTAGACAATACCGTAGCAACCCCTTATTTGTGCCGCCCTTTTGAACTGGGCGCAGATATTGTCGTACATTCATTAACTAAATATATGGGCGGCCACGGCACGACGATTGGCGGCATCATTGTTGACTCCGGTAAATTTGATTGGATTGCAAATAAAGAGCGGTTTGCAGTCATGAACGAGCCCGATCCTTCTTATCATGGCGTGGTATACACGGAAGCTTTCGCTGAAGCGGCTTATATTGGCCGATGTCGTGTTGCCCCACTGAGAAATACTGGCGCAGCACTATCACCGATGAATGCATTTCAAATTCTTCAAGGCATAGAAACCCTTGGGCTAAGAATGGATCGTCATTGTGAAAACGCGCAAAAGCTGGCGGAATATTTACAACAACACCCAAAAGTCGAATGGGTTAATTACGCCGCCCTTGCAAGCAGCCCAGATCATGATGCCTGTCATAAAATTACTGGCGGCAAAGCCTCTGGGATTTTAAGTTTTGGCATCAAAGGAGGTATTGAGGCCTGTACTCGATTTATCGATGCTTTAAATATGATCCTGCGGTTGGTCAACATTGGTGATGCAAAATCATTAGCCTGTCATCCTGCATCAACCACACATAGGCAGTTAAATAAAGCAGAGTTGGCTTCAGCTGGTGTGAGTGAAGATCTCGTTCGTATTTCAGTGGGTATAGAGCATATCGATGACATAATTGCAGATGTGTCTCAAGCGCTAGATAAAGCGTAAAGCACTGATGTCGCGTATAAAGCTGAGTTAATGGTCTTTAACTCAGCTTTAAGTCATGAAACGATTTCTAGAATGAAGCACATCAAGGTAATTGCGGTCTTTTAAATTGCTGACGCGCTTTTTCAACCTTCGATCTGATAATACATTCCGCTGCGTGATCATTAATCAATCCCATTGCCTGCATAAAAGCATACACTGTCGTCGGGCCTACAAACTTCCAACCTCTTTTTTTTAAATCTTTCGCTATCGCTTTAGACACATCTGAAGTCGATTGCGTTTGTGGCTCATTCATACTTTCAGGCGATGGTTCATAACGCCAAAAGTAGGCTGCGAGTGATCCCATCTCGGTGACCATTTCTTGGGCTTTTTTCGCATTATTAACGGTGGCTTCTATTTTTCCGCGGTGGCGAACGATGCCTTCATCCGATAATAATCGCGTCATGTCTGCAACAGTAAAATCCGCAATTTTATTAAAGTCGAACCCCATGAATGCACGTCGAAAATTCTCTCGCTTTGCTAATATTGTTCTCCAACTTAAACCAGATTGAAAGCTTTCAAGACACAGTTTTTCAAATAGGCGAATATCATCACCGACGGGAAAGCCCCACTCTGTATCATGGTAGTCAATAAATTCAGGGACAGAGGCCGCCCACTTGCAACGCTTGTGGCCATCTTCACTCATTACTATTGCACTCATACAATCATTGACCCAACAAGAACGACAGCCTTTCGTCCGCCTTTTTGGGATCAATTTCTAAAATTTCTGCAGAAACGACATTTTCAGCCACAAAAGGGTCTGCATTAACTCGCGTTTGTAAGTCTTCAAGGGATATATTATGCGCAATCACAGACCCTCCAAGCCCGGGTTGCAAACTCCCCACAAGTATAAATATGCCATCATCAAAACCTTGCTTAATCCATTGATTATGCGCCCCCATATACTCGCTGGCTTGAGATTTATTATCTGAAAACTTAAGCAGTACAACAAACATCTTTCATCCTTATATTATTTGTAATCTTTGAGTAGACTGAATTGCCAAACCAAAAACTGGTTATTTATACAGTATTAGTGCAAAAAGGAAAAAGCAAGCATTTACGCAAACAGATATTAAGAAAAGCGCTTTTCATCACGAAGGAGGAGACTAAAAAAAGATAAGGGTACTGCAATTAAAACAAAAGGTTACAAATAATGAAACAATTTAAAGACTATCCGTTTGAGTTATAAATCTGGATCATGGCTAATCAACATAAAAGATATTTACCACCATAAATGGGAAATATCTTTACTAAATGGCCTTGTTTCCTAAATATTTGAACTTCTG
>NZ_JAKFZS010000042.1 GCF_021654285.1 Pseudoalteromonas luteoviolacea
ATCAGTTGCAGCAACTACTAGGATCGCGCCGTCCATCTGAGCAGCACCAGTGATCATGTTTTTAACATAGTCAGCGTGTCCAGGACAGTCAACGTGTGCGTAGTGACGAGTTGGAGTATCGTACTCTACGTGTGAAGTTGCGATTGTGATACCACGCTCACGCTCTTCTGGAGCGTTATCGATTTGAGCGAAGTCACGTGCTTCACCACCGTATACTTTTGCAAGTACGTTAGTGATAGCTGCTGTTAGAGTTGTTTTACCGTGGTCAACGTGGCCGATTGTACCAACGTTAACGTGCGGTTTTACGCGTTCAAACTTTTCTTTTGCCATTTTAAAATTTCCTATAAAGAAATTAAAGTCCAGCCCTAAGACCGGACCGAACTAAAATTACTTAACAGCGCGAGCTGCAATTATTGCGTCGGCAACGTTTTTCGCCGCTTCTGCGTACTTGGAAAATTCCATTGAGTACGAAGCACGACCTTGCGTTGCAGAACGTAAATCAGTTGCATAACCGAACATTTCAGACAGTGGTACTTGTGCATTGACAAGCTTAAGACCACCAAAAGCATCTTCCATGCCTTCGATCATGCCGCGACGACGATTTAAGTCGCCTACTACGTCACCCATGTTTTCTTCAGGGGTAGTGACTTCAACTTTCATAACAGGTTCTAAAAGCACTGGTTGCGCTTCTAAAGCACCATTTCTGAAGCCAATTGAACCGGCGATCTTAAAGGCCATTTCATTTGAGTCAACGTCGTGGAAAGAACCGTCAAATAACGTCGCTTTCACACCTAACAGAGGATAGCCCGCAAGCACACCTTGTTTCATTTGCTCTTGAATACCTTTATCAACCGCTGGGATATATTCCTTAGGAACCGTACCGCCTACGATTTCATTAACGAATTCGTAAGTTGGTGCGTCTTCATCAGAAAAGTCCATTGGTTCCAATTTCAGCCATACGTGACCATATTGACCACGACCACCAGATTGACGTACGAACTTACCTTCAGCTTCTACAGAACCACGGATGGTTTCTCTGTATGCCACTTGCGGCTTACCAACGTTACATACAACGTTGAATTCACGTTTCATACGGTCAACAATGATATCTAGGTGAAGTTCACCCATACCAGAGATGATCGTTTGACCTGACTCTTCGTCAGTTTCAACACGGAAAGACGGGTCTTCTGCTGCTAGTTTACCTAGCGCAATGCCCATTTTTTCCTGATCAGCGACTGTTTTCGGCTCTACCGCTACTGAGATCACTGGCTCTGGAAATTCCATACGCTCTAGTGTGATCACTGAATCTTGAGAACAAAGCGTGTCACCAGTGGTAACGTCTTTAAGTCCAATCGCAGCAGCAATATCACCGGCGCGAACTTCTTTTATTTCTTCGCGCGAATTTGAGTGCATCTGAACAATACGACCAAAACGCTCTTTCTTACCCTTAACAGGGTTATAGACAGAGTCACCTTGACCAACTGTACCAGAATAAACTCGGAAGAAAGTCAATGTACCAACAAACGGGTCTGTCGCAATCTTGAACGCCAACGCCGCAAACGGCGCGTCGTCACTTGCTGGACGAGTGGCTTCAGAGTCGTCCTCAAGGATACCCTGGATCTCTTTAACCTCTGTTGGTGAAGGCATGAATTCAATCACAGCATCAAGCACAGCTTGAACACCTTTGTTTTTGAATGCACTACCACATGACATTGGCACAATTTCGTTGCTCAATGTTAGTTGACGAATCGCAGATTTAATCTCTTCTTCGCTCAACTCACCTTCTTCTAAATATTTGTCCATTAGTTCTTCAGTCGCTTCAGCTGCACTTTCAACTAAGTGAGAGTGCCACTCTTCAGCTAAATCCTGAAGTTCTGCCGGGATCTCTTCATAAGTGAAAGTCATGCCCTGGTCACTTTCGTTCCAGTTAATGGCTTTCATTTTGATGAGATCAATAACACCTTTAAATTCATCTTCAGCACCAATTGGTAACTGAATAGGCACAGGTGTCGCACCAAGACGGTCTTTCACCTGATCCACAACTGCCAAGAAGTCTGCACCAGTACGGTCCATCTTGTTAACGAAGATCATACGAGGAACTTCGTATTTATTGGCTTGACGCCAAACAGTTTCTGTTTGTGGTTGTACGCCTGATGAAGCACAAAGAACAACAACTGCACCATCAAGTACACGCAAAGAGCGTTCTACTTCGATAGTAAAGTCTACGTGTCCTGGAGTATCAATGATATTGATGCGATGCTCAGGGAACTGAGCATCCATACCTTTCCAGAAACACGTTGTCGCAGCAGAAGTAATGGTAATACCACGCTCCTGCTCCTGCTCCATCCAGTCCATAGTTGCAGCACCATCATGCACCTCACCAATTTTGTGAGATAAGCCCGTGTAATAAAGTACACGTTCTGTCGTGGTGGTTTTACCTGCATCTACGTGAGCACAGATACCGATGTTACGGTAGCGCTCAATTGGAGTAGTACGTGCCATAATATCCTCTTAAAGGTCTTGGGCAGATTACCAACGGTAGTGAGCGAATGCTTTGTTCGCTTCAGCCATACGGTGAACGTCTTCACGTTTCTTAACCGCAGTGCCTTTGTTTTCCGCAGCGTCAAGGATCTCTTGTGCAAGACGAAGACCCATTGATTTCTCGCCACGCTTACGTGCAGAGTCTACTAACCAACGCATACCTAATGCGTTGCGACGAACTGGACGTACTTCAACTGGTACTTGGTATGTAGAACCACCAACACGACGAGACTTAACCTCAACCGCAGGGCGTACATTTTCAAGTGCAGCTTCAAAGATTTCTAGGTGCGACTTGCCTGATTTTTCAGCAGCCACGTCTAGCGCACCGTATACGATTTTTTCAGCAGTAGATTTCTTGCCGTCTAACATTACTACGTTAACGAATTTAGCAAGAAGTTCTGATCCGAACTTCGGATCTGGAAGAATTTTACGTTGACCTATTACGCGTCTTCTAGGCATTTTATCTCTCCGATATCTTCAGGTTCGTTTTTTTCAACGAATACCCAAAACAAATTATTCAATATTAAAACTTAAGTGCTTGGCCTTACTAACGGAGAACCATTAGCCCTTAGGACGTTTTGCACCGTACTTAGAACGACCTTGTTTACGATCGTTAACACCCGCACAGTCAAGCGCACCACGTACAGTGTGGAAACGCACACCTGGTAAGTCTTTAACACGACCACCACGGATAAGGATTACACTGTGCTCTTGAAGGTTGTGGCCTTCACCGCCAATGTAAGAAGTTACTTCGAAACCGTTCGTAAGACGAACACGCGCTACTTTACGTAATGCAGAGTTTGGTTTCTTTGGTGTAGTTGTATATACACGAGTACATACACCACGCTTTTGAGGACAAGCTTTAAGAGCAGCAGAGTTGCTCTTTGTAACCTTGCTGCGACGTGGCTTACGTACTAGCTGGTTAATAGTTGCCATTAAATAGCTCCTGATTAGTTAAAATTACTACTGAAAAAATAAAATCGACCCAAATTTTCCTTCCATTTTAATGGAACGAATAAATGGGTGGCCGAATTTTAATGAGCAAAGATTAACCTGTCAATAAAAATCCATTTTACAGCACTACTTTTCGTCGATTTTGTGGTTTTTTACGCCCACTCACTGACAATATGTCTAATCTCAAAAAACCGATAACATGAAATAGCACAACCACGATTCAACCGTGTCAGACCATTATCTCGTTAGCTATCCCTCAATCAGAAACAGGGCAAAACGCTAGATATTGACAGTTTTATGAGACATCAAGATGACACCTATATTCTTTGCTTCAAGTTTATTTGTGCGCAAGATCAAAAAGGCCGCCCTATTGGGCGGCCTTTTACATATCGACTATATCGACTATATCGACTATATCGACTATATCGTCTTTAGAGCTTACTTATTGCCACCTAGTAGGTCAGCATTAAGTGCGTCTGTTAGCGCTTGTGACGCTTCTTCTGCACTTACTGTTTGCTCTTCAGCTGGTAGCTCGCTTTCTTTACGACGGTTGATACGCTCTTGGTGATACGCAAAACCTGTACCTGCTGGGATCAAACGACCAACGATTACGTTTTCTTTCAGACCACGTAGCTCGTCGCTCTTACCGTTGACAGCTGCTTCAGTTAGAACACGTGTTGTTTCCTGGAACGATGCTGCTGAGATGAATGACTCAGTCGCTAGTGACGCTTTAGTAATACCCATCAGCTGAATTTCAAACTTCGCTGGGATCTTACCTTGCTTCTCAAGTTCACGGTTAGCAATGTTAACGCGTGCAACTTCAGCTTGCTCGCCTGCTAGGAACTCAGTGTCACCACCGTCGATGATGATACACTTACGCAGCATCTGACGAACGATCGTCTCAATGTGCTTATCGTTAATCTTTACACCCTGTAGACGATATACTTCCTGAACTTCATTCGTGATGTAGTTTGATACATCAGTCACGCCACGTAGACGTAGGATGTCATGTGGAGACTCAGGACCATCGGCAATAACTTCACCTTTAGCAACCTGTTCACCTTCGAACACGTTAAGCTGACGCCATTTCGGGATCATCTCTTCGTAAGCATCACCTTGCTCAGGTGTGATCACTAGACGCTTCTTACCTTTCGTCTCTTTACCGAAGCTCACAGTACCTGTGATCTCTGCAAGGATTGCAGGATCTTTTGGCTTACGTGCTTCGAATAAGTCAGCAACTCGAGGTAGACCACCGGTGATATCACGAGTCTTCGAACCTTCTTGCGGGATACGTGCTAATACGTCACCCGGCTGAACAGTTGCGCCGTCTGTGATTTCAATCGTGGTGAATGAAGGTAGACGAATTTCTTGTAAGCCACGCTCTTCGTTTTCAATGATTAACTTAGGCTCTTTCGCATTCACCTTAGCTAAGTCTTTAACAACAACACGCGTTAGACCAGTAAGCTCATCAGTCTGTGCTTCTGTGTTTGAGTCATCAATATCGCTGAACGATACTTTTGACTGATGCTCGATAACGATTGGGTGACTATGCGGGTCCCACGTAGCAACAATATCATTACCTTTAACTTCAGCACCATCTTGTATAGAAAGAACCGCACCATAAGGCACTTTATAACGCTCTTTCTCACGACCTTGCTCATCGATAACCGTGATTTCAGTCGAACGTGAAGTTACAACGATCTTGCCATCAGTATTCAATACATATTTTGCATTGTGTAACTTCATGCTACCGTTGTTTTTAACTTGTACGCTGTTTTCCGCAGATGCTCTTGATGCCGCACCACCGATGTGGAACGTACGCATCGTAAGCTGTGTACCTGGCTCACCGATTGACTGAGCAGCGATTACACCGACTGCCTCACCTGGGTTGATGATGTGGCCACGTGCAAGGTCACGACCGTAACAGAATGCACAAACACCAAAGTCATTTTCACAAGTGATTACAGAGCGTACTTTAACTTCATCTACTGAGTGCTCTTCTAAAAGGTCACACAGTTTTTCGTCAAGCATTACGTTACGCTCAACAAGTACGATGTCAGTACCTGGCTTACATACGTCTTCAGCAACAACACGACCTAGAACACGCTCGCGAAGTGGTTCTACAACGTCACCACCTTCGATTAGCGGCTTCATTACTAGACCTTCTAACGTACCACAATCTGATTCGTTGATAACCAAATCTTGTGCAACGTCTACTAGACGACGAGTTAGGTAACCCGAGTTCGCTGTCTTAAGTGCAGTATCGGCAAGACCTTTACGTGCACCGTGCGTCGAGATGAAGTACTGAAGTACGTTTAGACCTTCACGGAAGTTAGCTGTGATTGGCGTCTCGATGATTGAACCATCTGGACGTGCCATTAGACCACGCATACCCGCTAGCTGACGTATCTGAGCTGCACTACCACGTGCGCCCGAGTCGGCCATCATGAATACTGAGTTGAAAGAATCTTGTTGCTCTTCTTCACCCTGCGCATTCACTACAGTGTCTTTCGATAAGTTCGCCATCATTTCACGTGAAAGATTTTCGTTAACACGTGACCAGATATCGATAACTTTGTTGTATTTCTCACCAGCAGTTACAAGACCAGACTGGAACTGTTGGTTGATTTCAGCAACTTCAGCTTCAGCGCGCTCGATGATTTCAGTCTTAGTAGGTGGAATAACCATATCGTTAATACCGATAGATACACCTGACTTCATCGCGTAGTGGAAACCTGTGTACATCACTTGGTCGGCAAACACAACAGTGTCTTTCAGACCTAGGCGACGGTAACACTCATTAAGAAGACCAGAGATCTGCTTCTTACCAAGTGCTCTGTTGATAAGCTCAAACGGTAGACCTTTTGGCATGATCAATGAAAGGATCGCACGACCTACTGTTGTATCAACAACGTGAGTTTTTTCCGAACGCTCGCCAGTCTCTTCGTCAACGATAGTCTCTGTTAGACGAACTTTAACGCGTGCGTGAAGCTCTGCGCTACCTGTACGGTATGCTTTTTCAGCTTCTTTCGGGTCTTTAAACGCAATACCTTCGCCTTTCGCATTGATGCGATCACGCGTCATGTAGTAAAGGCCTAGTACAACGTCCTGTGAAGGAACGATGATAGGCTCACCACTTGCAGGTGAAAGGATGTTGTTTGTAGACATCATTAGTGCACGTGCTTCAAGCTGTGCTTCTAATGTCAACGGTACGTGTACCGCCATTTGGTCACCATCGAAGTCAGCGTTATACGCCGCACACACCAATGGGTGTAGGTGGATTGCTTTACCTTCGATTAGTACCGGTTCAAATGCTTGGATACCAAGTCTGTGAAGTGTAGGAGCACGGTTCAATAGAACTGGGTGTTCACGGATCACTTCATCAAGTACGTCCCAAACCTCTGGTACTTCACGCTCTACCATCTTCTTCGCAGCTTTAATGGTAGTCGCCATACCACGGCGCTCTAGCTTACCGTAGATGAATGGCTTAAATAGCTCTAGTGCCATCTTCTTCGGAAGACCACACTGGTGAAGTTTAAGCGTTGGACCAACTGTGATTACAGAACGGCCTGAGTAGTCAACACGCTTACCAAGAAGGTTTTGACGGAAACGACCTTGCTTACCTTTGATCATGTCTGCAAGCGACTTAAGTGGACGCTTGTTAGAACCCGTGATCGCACGACCACGACGACCGTTATCAAGTAATGCATCTACCGCTTCTTGTAACATACGCTTTTCGTTACGTACGATAATGTCTGGTGCAGCTAAGTCTAATAGACGCTTCAGACGGTTGTTACGGTTGATAACACGACGGTATAAGTCGTTCAGATCTGAAGTCGCAAAACGACCGCCATCTAGTGGTACTAGTGGACGTAGATCTGGTGGAAGTACTGGTAGCACGCTCATGATCATCCACTCAGGGTTGTTACCTGATTGGTGGAATGATTCCATAAGCTTAAGACGCTTAGTAATTTTCTTACGCTTAGTCTCAGAGTTAATTGTAGGTAACTCTTCACGCATTTCTGCGATTAGCTGACCAAGGTCTAGTTCGCGAAGTAGATCAAGTACAGCTTCTGCACCCATCTTAGCTTCGAACTCATCACCGTGCTCTTCAAGTGCATCTAGGTACTCTTCTTCACCTAATAGCTGACCACGCTCAAGCGTTGTCATACCAGGCTCTGTTACTACGAAAGATTCGAAGTAAAGTACGCGTTCGATGTCACGAAGTGTCATATCAAGCATTAAGCCGATACGAGACGGTAGTGATTTAAGGAACCAAATGTGCGCAACAGGGCTTGCAAGCTCAATGTGACCCATACGGTCACGACGCACTTTAGTCAGTGTAACTTCAACGCCACACTTCTCACAGATAACACCACGGTGTTTTAATCGCTTGTATTTACCACACAAACATTCGTAATCTTTTACTGGGCCGAAGATACGGGCACAGAATAAGCCGTCACGCTCAGGCTTGAAAGTACGGTAGTTGATTGTCTCAGGTTTCTTTACTTCACCGTATGACCATGAGCGAACCATGTCTGGCGAAGAAAGACCAATGCGAATTGCATCGAATTCTTCGGTCTTATTTTGTTGCTTCAGAAACTTAAGTAAGTCTTTCACCTTAGCTCTCCTGTCGGAGTTAATCTTGAGGGCAAGCATTGCTCACCCCTTCATTCTTTACAGTTACAGTCCGGATTGGCAGCTCACTAGAGCTGCCGGTCGGATTAACTTTCTTCCAACTCGATGTTGATACCTAGCGAGCGGATTTCTTTCAACAATACGTTGAATGACTCAGGCATACCCGGTTCCATCTTGTGGTTACCGTCTACGATGTTCTTATACATCTTAGTACGACCGTTTACGTCATCCGACTTAACTGTCAACATTTCCTGTAGTGTATAGGCAGCACCGTATGCTTCTAATGCCCATACCTCCATCTCACCGAAACGCTGTCCACCGAACTGTGCTTTACCACCCAGCGGCTGCTGAGTAACTAAGCTGTAAGAACCCGTTGAACGCGCGTGCATCTTGTCGTCTACTAAGTGGTTTAGTTTCAGCATGTACATGTAACCAACAGTTACTTGACGCTCAAACGCATCACCAGTACGACCATCATAAAGCGTAACCTGACCACTTGATGGGTAACCACCCAGCTCTAGTAGCTCTTTGATTTCGCTTTCTTTAGCACCATCGAATGCTGGCGTCGCGATTGGTAGACCACCTTTAAGGTTGTTAGCTAGACGACGAACTTCGTCATCAGAGAAGCTAGCAATGTCTACTTCTTGACGGCAGTCACCAAGCTCATACGCTTTCTTGATGAAATCACGTAGCTCATGAAGCTCCGCTTGCTCTTTCATCATGTCTTCGATGCGCTCACCGATACCACGTGCTGCCAGACCCATATGCGTTTCAAGGATCTGACCGATGTTCATACGAGATGGTACACCTAGTGGGTTAAGAACGATGTCTACCGTACGACCTCTTTCATCGTAAGGCATATCTTCTACTGGTACGATTGTCGAGATAACACCTTTGTTACCGTGACGACCAGCCATCTTATCACCTGGTTGGATACGACGTTTAACAGCTAGGTAAACTTTAACAATCTTAAGTACGCCCGGCGCTAAGTCATCACCTTGTGTGATCTTGCGACGCTTGTTCTCAAACTTCTTGTCGTATTCAGCTTTAAGCTCATCGTACTGTGCAGCAAGTTGCTCAAGTTCTGCTTGTTGCGCTTCATCAGCAAGGCTCTGAGTCAGTAGCTTTTCAGCACCTAGAAGTGCAATTGCATCTTCATTTTGACCAGATTCAACAAGTAGCTTACGCGCACGGTTTAAAATACCGCCTTCAAGGATCTTGAACTCTTCGTTGAAGTCTTTCTTCGCTTCACGAAGCTGCATTTCTTCAACTTCTAGTGCACGCTTGTCTTTTTCAACACCATCACGTGTGAATACTTGAACGTCGATAACAGTACCAGATACAGAGTTAGGTACACGTAAAGAACTGTCTTTAACGTCAGACGCTTTTTCACCGAAAATTGCACGTAGAAGCTTTTCTTCAGGTGTAAGCTGTGTTTCGCCTTTCGGTGTTACTTTACCTACTAGGATATCGCCGCCTTTCACTTCAGCACCGATGTAAACAACACCAGACTCATCTAGTTTGCCAAGTGCAGACTCACCTACGTTAGGAATATCCGCTGTGATCTCTTCTGGACCAAGCTTCGTATCACGAGCGATACACTGTAGCTCTTGGATGTGGATCGTAGTTAGACGATCTTCTTGTACAACTCGCTCAGAAAGTAGAATTGAATCCTCGAAGTTGTAACCATTCCAAGGCATGAACGCAACACGTAAGTTCTGACCAAGTGCCAAGTCACCTAAGTCCGTTGAAGGACCATCAGCAAGTACGTCACCACGTACTACTGGCTCACCAACCATACAAGTTGGTTTTTGGTTGATACATGTGTTTTGGTTCGAGCGCGTGTACTTAGTTAAGTTGTAAATGTCGATACCCGCTTCACCTGGAACGCGCTCATCTTCATTAACGTTAACAACGATACGGCTCGCATCAGCGTACTTAACTACACCGCCACGCTTAGCAACGATTGTTACACCTGAATCTTTTGCAAGTGTACGCTCGATACCTGTACCTACTAACGGCTTATCAGCGCGTAATGTTGGTACTGCTTGACGTTGCATGTTCGATCCCATCAATGCACGGTTTGCATCATCGTGTTCAAGGAATGGGATAAGTGCCGCAGCCACAGAGATAACCTGCTGTGGAGATACATCCATATACTGGATGCTGTCGCTCGGCATAAAGGTTGATTCACCTTTGTGTCGACATGGAATTAGCTCTTCTGCGAACTGATTTTCTTCAGTCAAGTTTGTATTCGCCTGTGCGATTACGAACTGACCTTCTTCAATTGCAGATAGGTAATCAACTTCGTCAGTAACGATGCCGTCAACAACTTTACGGTATGGAGTCTCTAGGAAACCATAGTCGTTTGTACGAGCATACGTTGACAATGAGTTGATTAGACCGATGTTTGGACCTTCAGGCGTTTCGATTGGACAAACACGACCGTAGTGCGTTACGTGTACGTCTCGAACTTCGAAGCCTGCACGTTCACGTGTCAAACCACCCGGACCTAATGCAGAAATACGACGCTTGTGCGTTACTTCTGAAAGCGGGTTGTTTTGGTCCATGAACTGTGACAACTGAGAAGAACCAAAGAATTCTTTAACAGCTGCAGAAATCGGCTTAGCGTTGATCAAATCTTGTGGCATCACGTTATCTAGATCACCTAGACTTAGACGCTCACGTACAGCACGCTCAACACGTACTAGACCAACACGGAATTGGTTTTCAGCCATTTCACCAACAGAACGAATACGACGGTTACCTAAGTGGTCGATATCATCCACTTCACCTTTACCGTTACGAATATCGATAAGGACTTTCATAACAGAAACGATGTCTTCTTTGCACAGTGTACCTGGGCCTGTATCTGAGTCATAACCAACACGGCTATTGAACTTCATACGACCTACCGTTGATAGATCATAACGCTCTTCAGAGAAGAATAGGTTATCGAATAATGCTTCAGCAGCATCTTTCGTTGGTGGCTCGCCTGGGCGCATCATGCGGTAAATTTCTACCAATGCTTCTAGGCGGTTTGAAGAAGAATCAATACGAACAGTCTCTGACATGTACGCACCGCTGTCTACTTCATTGATGTAAAGCGTATCGATCTTAGTGTGACCCGCTTTCACAAGCTCAGCCATTAGCTCTAGCGATAATTCAGCGTTCGCTTCAGCAATGATCTCACCTGTTGACTCATCGATGTAGTTTTTAGCAACTACACGACCAATGATGTACTCATGTGGTACTTCAAGTTGCGTGATGCCTTTTTTCTCGATGTTTTTGATGTGACGAGCTGTGATACGACGGCTCTGTTCAACCAATACCTCACCGTCTGCATCTTTAATATCAAATGCAGCAGTTTCACCACGTAGGCGAGATGGTACTAGTTCCATCATCACTTTACCGTTTACTACTTCGAAGCTTGTCGTTTCGAAGAACAGATCAAGAATTTGCTCTGTTGTGTACTCTAGTGCACGTAAAATGATTGAAGCCGGTAGCTTACGACGACGGTCAATACGAACGAAAAGGTTATCTTTAACATCAAATTCAAAGTCTAACCATGAACCACGGTAAGGGATAACACGTGCGTTATAAAGCACTTTACCCGATGAGTGTGATTTACCGCGGTCGTTATCAAAGAATACACCAGGTGAACGGTGTAGCTGAGAAACGATAACACGCTCGGTACCGTTAATAACGAAAGTACCTGTGTCTGTCATGAGCGGGATCTCGCCCATGTAAACTTCTTGCTCTTTAATGTCTTTGACTGTGCCTGGAGCTTCTTTGTCCATTAACACAAGACGTAATTTAACGCGAAGTGGAGCAGAATAAGTCACGCCGCGAATTTGACATTCTTTTACATCGAATACTGGTTCTCCGATACGGTAACTCACGTATTGAAGTTCAGAATTGCCCGAGTAGCTTTTGATAGGGAATACAGAACGGAATGCAGCTTCCAATCCAGTATCGCCATCCGCGTCCGGCGTAATGAATTTTTTAAACGATTCCAACTGCGTTTGCAAAAGGAAAGGTATATCCAAAACTTGTGGACGTTTACCAAAATCCTTACGGATACGTTTCTTTTCAGAATAAGAGTAAGCCATGGGGTTCCTCAGCTTGCTGATCTTTGACCCAACCTGTTCATGCAGAACAGCATTCATTGGCATCTAAGCCATGATAACAACATCTAAATTGTCTACCTAAACCCAACAGTTTCCCAAAAGGTTTAAATTATTGAAAAACTTGAAGAATTTAGGTTTTTATTGCGCAATAGTAATACTTTCGCTCTAGAGCGCAAAAGGGCCGGTGATTAAAAAATCACCAGCCCTTGCCTGATTTCTCAGGCAGCGAACCTAGCGTATGCTAGATTACTTGATCTCAACTTCAGCACCAGCTTCTTCAAGATCTTTCTTAAGTGCTTCAGCTTCTTCTTTAGAAACAGCTTCTTTGATTGGCGCAGGAGCAGACTCAACAAGAGCTTTTGCTTCTTTAAGGCCAAGACCAGTTGCACCACGTACAGCTTTGATAGCAGCAACTTTGTTACCGCCAGCGCCAGCTAGGATTACGTCGAACTCAGTCTTCTCTTCAGCAGCTTCAGCTGGACCAGCAGCAACAACAGCAGCAGCTGCAGTTACGCCGAATTTTTCTTCCATTGCTTCAACTAGTTCAACAACTTCCATTACTGACATTTCAGCAATCGCGTCAAGGATTTGGTCTTTAGTTACAGACATTTTAAGTTTCCTAATTAATCACGAACCCATGAGGTTCAAAAAATTTATTGGTGAAAGAGTAAAAGGTGCGATTAAGCAGCTTCTTCAGCTTTCTGAACACGTACAGCTTCAATTGTTTTAACCAATTTACCAGCTGACGCTTCTTTCATAGCGCTCATTAAGCGTGCAACAGCTTCGTCGTAAGTAGGTAGCTTAGCAAGCATATCTACGTCAACAACATTGCCTTCAAATGCAGCCGCTTTCAGTTCGAACAACTCGTTTTTCTTTGCGAAATCAGCAAAGATACGAGCAGCAGCACCTGGGTGCTCTGAAGAGAAAGCGATTAGGCTTGGGCCTACTAGCGATTCGTTAAGGCACTCATAATCAGTACCTTCAACAGCGCGTTTTGCAAGCGTGTTACGGACAACTTTCATCCATACGCCTGCTTCACGAGCTTCTTTACGAAGCGCAGTGATAGCATCTACTGTTACACCACGAGAATCTGCAACTACTGCAGATAGAGCACCTTTGGCAGCTTCGTTGACTTCAGCAACAATTGCTTTTTTGTCTTGAAGATTTAAAGCCATGGGTGTTACTCCTGGTTAATATGGGAACAAGTCCCCAGTTCTACTTTACTCACAGTCAAATGACTCTGAGCTGCTTTTTACGGCGAGAACCAGAAGATTAGGAAAAATCTAGCTGGGATTCACACCGTCTACGTAGGAAGATTAAGTAACTAGGTTACACCTACGGTCTTGGACGGAAACGCAATTTATCGATTTTATTGTAGACCAAATTTGATAAACAACAGTTCGAAATTATGCGCTTCAACCCGAATTCTTTGCTTCGTTGGAAGTGACTTCTCAACGAAATGGCGCAAAATTATAGTCTAATTTTTACGCCATGTAAACGCTAAAATCTAAATTACGCTAGTTGCGTGTTTAGAGTAGCTTGGTCTACAGCAACACCCGCGCCCATAGTCGTTGAGATGCTTACTTTCTTCAAGTAAGTACCTTTCGCTTGAGAAGGCTTAGCCTTCTTAAGAGCAACGATAAGTGCTTCAAGGTTTTCTTGAAGCTGGTTCGCGTCAAAGTCAACCTTACCGATTGTAGTGTGGATGATACCGTTCTTGTCGTTACGGTAACGAACCTGACCAGCTTTAGCGTTTTTAACTGCTTCTGCAACGTTAGGTGTTACAGTACCAGTTTTAGGGTTAGGCATAAGACCACGTGGACCTAGGATTTGACCTAGTTGACCAACAACGCGCATTGCATCTGGAGAAGCAACAACAACGTCAAAGTTCATTTCGCCTTTCTTAACCTGCTCAGCAAGGTCTTCCATACCTACTAAATCAGCACCAGCTTCTTTAGCAGCGTCTGCGTTAGCACCTTGAGTGAATACAGCAACGCGTACTTCACGACCAGTACCGTGTGGTAGTACAGTTGCACCACGTACGTTTTGGTCTGATTTACGAGCGTCGATGCCAAGGTTTACAGCAACGTCAACACTTTCAGTGAATTTAGCAGTAGCTAGTTCTTTAAGAAGAGCAACAGCTTCGTTGATTTCGTACTCTTTAGTTACGTCAACTTTCTCGCGGATTACGCGCATACGCTTAGTTAATTTAGCCATTCTCAATTACCCTTCTACATTCAAGCCCATTGCACGTGCAGAACCTGCAATCGTGCGTACAGCTGCGTCCATATCAGCAGCAGTAAGGTCAGGACGTTTAGTCTCAACAATCTCTTCTAGTTGTGCACGTGTTACAGTACCAACTTTCTCAGTGTTTGGACGGCCAGAACCAGACTTGATACCTGCAGCCTTCTTAAGAAGGTAAGATGCAGGTGGAGTTTTCATATCAAAAGTGAATGAACGGTCGTTGTAAACAGAAATGATTACAGGAACTGGTGCACCTTTTTCGATAGACTCTGTACGTGCGTTGAACGCTTTACAGAATTCCATGATGTTTACACCGTGTTGACCTAGTGCAGGACCTACTGGAGGACTAGGGTTAGCCATACCAGCAGCAACTTGTAGCTTGATTAAAGCTTCAACTTTTTTAGCCATGTTAATAACCTCGTTAAATGGGTCTTAGCCTTGTGCGCGCGAGGACGCGTACTCAAACGGCTTCCCGATTAAAAAATTCTTTCTTTTCGTGGCAGACGTAGTCTACCTACAAAAAGGCCGCTGATTATAGTTTAATCAGCGGCCTTTTTCAATTATTTTTTGCAATAGTACAAAATACTGCAAATTAAGTATCTTGCTCTACCTGACCGAACTCAAGGTCAACCGGCGTTGAACGACCGAAGATAAGTACAGACACTTTTAAGCGGCTCTTTTCATAATCCACTTCTTCAACAACACCGTTGAAGTCTGCAAATGGACCATCAATAACACGAACCACTTCACCCGGCTCAAACAACGTCGCTGGCTTAGGTGCTTCAGCGTTCTCTTGAAGACGGTTAAGAATACGATCAGCTTCACGCTGACTAATTGGTGCAGGACGATCAGATGTACCGCCAACAAAGCCCATTACACGTGGTGTGCTATTCACCAAGTGCCAAGTCGCGTCGTTCATCACCATCTGAACAAGGACGTAACCTGGGAAGAATTTACGCTCAGACTTGCGCTTTTGACCAGCACGCATCTCTACAACTTCTTCTGTAGGTACTAGTACTTCACCGAAGTCTTCTTCTAAGCCTTCAATTTTAATGTGCTCAATAATAGTTTGAGCAACGCGCTTTTCAAAACCAGAAAACGCCTGAATTACGTACCAACGTAATTTCTTTTCTTTGTTCTCATCCGACATGGGATCAGATCTCCAATCCAGTTAAAAAGCCAACAGCACGGAATAGCAAGCCATCTAATCCCCAAAGGATAAGTGCCATTACTACAGTTGCTGCCATCACGATAATTGTAGTATGCGTTGCTTCTTGACGCGTAGGCCATACAACTTTACGAACCTCAATACGAGACTCTTTTGCAAAAGCAATAAAAGTACGACCTTTTTCAGTCGTCGCAGCGATACCTAAAGCGGCACCCACAGCAACTACAACACCAACTGCGCGTACTAACGCAGACATGTCCGCGTACATATAGTTACCAACTACTGCGCCAGTGAGTAGTACAACTGCAACTAGCCATTTTACCGTGTCCATCGAGCTAGACGGGTTTTCAACATTAGTGCTCATAATTGTTTTACCTTAAATACAGACACAACAACCCTGTCTTAGACAGGGTTAATCCATTAAATCCAAATTTACAAATAAGCGACGAGTGCAACACACATTATTTTAAATTTGGACTAAAAAGTATTGAGTGGCAGGGGCGGCAGGACTCGAACCCGCAACCATCGGTTTTGGAGACCGCTGTTCTACCAATTGGAACTACGCCCCTGCAAAGTGGATGCCCATTATACTGACGAACAAACTGAAAACAAGTGTAAAAGTTATACATCGTACGATTTTCACAACTTTTGTTTTTCCATCAGTTATTAAACACAGCTGCAAGCCATCACATTTAACACAAAAGTCATCGCTACAAGCACGATTATCTGTAGCAATATAAGGGATATTGGTGGGATTGGATTAAATATCAAGTGTTAGTCAGATCAAACTCGCCTATTTTGTATGACAAACTGAAGTGAATAGGTAACGAGAACAAAAAATAAAGCGATGTATACAATGCATCGCTTTATAGATGCACTTAATCCTGCTTAACCACTTTTTTTACATCTACCAGCAAGCTAGATGCTCCAAATCTAAACATGGATGGCTGAGCCCAATCATGGCCCATGAGATTCGCTGCCACATCAAGGTAAGGGAGCCCTTGCGAAACAGTCTTAACCCCGCCAGCCGCTTTAAAGCCAACCGCTCTACCATTGACTTTAATGCGTTCAATCATCACTTGCGCAGCTGCTAAAGTCGCATTTACCGGCACTTTACCTGTACTGGTTTTAATAAAGTCGGCCCCAGCTAAAATCGCGATATCACTGGCTTGTGCGATTAATTCTGGTTGTTCTAATACACCTGTTTCGATAATCACTTTCAGCTTTACAGGAGTACCACAGACTTTTTTACTTGAGTGCACATATTGCCACGGTGTATCCGGATCACCTGCTATTACTTGGTTATAAGGCATCACCAAATCTATTTCATCAGCACCGTCGTCAATCGCTTGTTTTGTTTGCGCGAGCACTTGAGTAAGTGGTTGCTCCCCACAAGGGAAATTCGTGACCGTCGCCACCTTGATACTTTGCCAGCCCCGCGATGCCAACTCTGCTTTACATAGCGCAACAAATTGCGGATATACACATACCGCGGCGGGCAATGCAATATTTGCATCAATACTGTCCAGCATCGCAATGATACTTTGCGGTGTATCATCTTCATTAAGCGAAGTTAAATCCATTAGCTCAAGCACGCGTATCGCATCGCTCGCCGTAGCTTGCTGCTGTGTACTCATTACGTCTCCTTAAAACTTCAAACCACCCCATGGTTTAATAGCTATCAAACAGTCTTATTCGTATGCTCCCAGTAAAATCAATTACACGCCGCCTCTACAGGACATTTGTCCGCAAAAGCATGCTTTGATCCTTGAAAATATAGTTTGGACGACTCTGCTCGTTCAATTATATCTCATAACCAATCGCTATAAGTTGCTAATATCGATACATTTTAGGCTCTAAGCCTTGAAATATAAGCCTTAAACCAAAATTAAAGGCTGCATATAACTTTTAGTTATATATTTTGGGTTAATATTATTTTTTCGTCTTTTAAGGGCGTTATATTCTGCTCTCCTACTAAGTCATTTGAGTTGGCTTAAATCAAGGTTATGCATTTAGGGGCGAATGTTTGTGCAATACTTACCGATATTTACTAAGTTAGACGATAAACCAGTATTGGTCGTCGGTGGCGGTGACGTCGCGTTACGAAAATGCCAAGCATTTTTAAAAGCACGCGCCAATGTAACTGTTGTCGCCCCTGACTTTTGTACTGAACTTGTCGAGCTGGCTGATCAGGGCCATCTAACACTCGTTAATGAATATTTTGATACACACCACATATTGGGCATGATGCTGATCATTGCCGCGACCGACAATGAAGTGGTTAATAAAGCGGTTTTTGATGCTGCCAATGCGCAGAACATTTTCGTTAATGTGGTAGACGACCAACCTAAATGTGGTTTTATCTTCCCGTCTATCGTTGATAGGGACCCTATCACCATCGCAATTTCAAGTGCCGGTACAGCACCTGTATTAGCGCGCAGGATCAGAGAAAAACTAGAAACCTTGATCCCACACCATACAGGTAAATTGGCAAAGCTCGCTGGGGATTTTAGAGATCAAGTTAAAGCGCGCTTCAATACTTTTTCAGACCGCCGTCAATTTTGGGAACGTGTGTTTGACTCAAGTGTCGTCAGTAAAGTCCAAGTGGGCGATGAGCAAGGTGCACAGCAACAACTTAACGACATGCTGACACAACCTAACGCGCCAGAAGGCGAGGTGTATGTGGTTGGTGCAGGTCCAGGCGACCCAGAGTTACTGACCATTAAAGCCCTGCAACTTATGCAGCAAGCTGATGTTGTCGTTTATGACTACCTAGTGTCTGATGAAATTATGGATCTAGTGAGACGCGATGCGGATTTAGTCTGTGTCGGTAAAAAAGCAGGCCATCATAGCGTAAAACAAGAAGATACTAACCAAATGCTGGTGAACTTCGCCAAGCAAGGTAAAAAGGTATGTCGTATCAAAGGCGGTGACCCATTCATTTATGGCCGCGGCGGCGAAGAAGTTCAAGTACTGGCTAAACACGGTGTTAAATATCAAATTGTCCCTGGTATCACCGCAGCGGCAGGTTGTAGTGCATATTCAGGTATTCCATTGACACACAGAGACCATGCACAAGCTATTCAGTTTGTCACTGGGCACTGTAAAAAAGATGGTCAAGAGTTGGATTGGCGTGGTCTTGCGCAATCAAACCAAACCTTGGCTGTTTACATGGGCGTGATTAAATCACCGCATATTCAGGCCAAGCTACTAGAACACGGTAGAGCACCTGAAACACCCATTGCCATTGTTGAAAATGGCACACGTCAGTCACAGCGTGTCGTTCGCGGCACACTCGGTGAATTGGCAGCAAAAATAGAGCAGCATAATATTCAATCACCCGCACTGTTGATCATTGGTGAGGTGGCTGCACTACACGAAGAATTAGCATGGTTTGGGCAAACGGAGCAAGTCAGTAGCTTTGCACAACCTATTACCCAAGTAGCTTAATAGAATTAATTTAATTAACAGTAGGACGACGAACAATGGCTTTAACCCACCTTCAGCAACTTGAAGCTGAAAGTATAAAGATTATTCGCGAAGTCGCTGCAGAGTTTGATAACCCAGTGATGCTTTACTCTATTGGTAAAGACTCTTCAGTGTTACTGCATTTGGCTCGTAAAGCATTTTACCCAGCGAAGATTCCATTCCCACTACTACACGTAGACACAGACTGGAAATTCCGTGAAATGATTGAGTTTCGCGACCGCTTGGCAAAAGAATATAACTTTGACCTGATTGTTCATAAGAACCCTGAAGGTATTGCCATGGGCGTCGGCCCGTTTACACACGGCTCAGCCAAGCACACTGACGTGATGAAAACCCAAGGCTTAAAACAAGCACTTGATAAGTATGGCTTTGACGCAGCATTTGGTGGTGCACGTCGTGACGAAGAGAAATCACGTGCGAAAGAGCGTGTCTACTCATTCCGTGATAAGCACCACCGCTGGGATCCTAAAAATCAGCGACCAGAACTTTGGAATACCTATAACAGCCAAGTAAACCCGGGCGAAAGTATCCGTGTTTTCCCGTTATCTAACTGGACTGAGCTTGATATTTGGCAATATATCTATCAAGAAAACATCGAAATTGTCCCGCTGTACTTATCAGATAAGCGCCCTGTGGTTGAGCGTAACGGTACATTGATCATGGTTGATGACGAGCGTATGCCACTAGAAGAAGGTGAAGTGCCAGAAATGAAGTCTGTGCGTTTCCGTACACTAGGCTGCTACCCACTGACAGGTGCAGTTGAATCTGAAGCCAATACATTAACCGGCATCATCGAAGAAATGCTGCTATCCACATCATCGGAGCGTGAAGGTCGTGTCATTGACCACGATTCTGCGGGCTCTATGGAGAAGAAAAAACGCGAGGGGTATTTCTAAATGTCTACAGCAAATGAAGTAAGAGAACTGGGCATTGAGGCCTATCTGTCTCGCCAACAAGACAAGAGCTTATTACGCATGATGACTTGTGGTAGCGTTGATGACGGTAAGTCGACACTTATCGGGCGCTTGCTACATGACAGCCACCAAATTTATGAAGATCAGCTTGCTGCACTTCACAAAGATAACGAAAAAGTCGGTAACGCCGGTGAAGAGCTAGATTTAGCACTACTTGTAGATGGTCTACAAGCTGAGCGTGAGCAAGGTATCACCATTGACGTTGCATACCGTTACTTCTCAACGGCAAAGCGTAAGTTCATCATTGCTGACACCCCTGGACATGAGCAGTACACCCGCAACATGGTTACCGGTGCTTCAACGAGTGACCTAGCGATTATCTTGGTTGATGCTCGTTACGGTGTGCAGGTACAAACTAAACGTCATAGCTTTATTTGTGACTCTTTAGGCATCAAGCAGTTTGTTGTCGCTATCAACAAAATGGACATCGTTGATTTTGACGAAGCGGTTTTTGAGAAGATCAAAGCAGATTACTTGCAGTTTGCTGAGCAACTGAATGTTTCAGATATCAAGTTTATCCCAATGTCAGCCCTTAAAGGCGACAACGTAGTAACACGCTCTGAAAAGACACCTTACTACACTGATAAGCCGCTACTTGAGCTACTGGAAGACTCTCCAGCAGCTGAAGCAAACCATGCTTTTGAAGCGCGCTTCCCAGTACAGTATGTGGTACGTCCAAACTTAGATTTTCGAGGCTTCCAAGGCACGCTAACATCAGGTTCATTAAGTGCAGGTCAGGCTGTTAAAGTCCTACCATCTGGTAAGTCTTCAACTATCAAAGAGCTTGTCACTTTTGAAGGTAACCTAGAGCAAGCGCAGACTGGTCAAGCATTTACAATTACATTGGCAGACGAAATTGACGTTAGTCGTGGTGACGTAATTGTCCCAGTCGATTCAACAGCCTCAGTGACTAACCTGATCCAAGCAAAACTCGTGTGGATGCATGAAGAGCCGCTTGTCTTGGGTAAAAACTACAACTTCAAGTTGGGTAGCAAAAATACCTCAGCCATCGTACGCAAGATTGATCACACCATTGATGTGAACACGCTTGAACAAGGCCAAGCTGAGCAACTGCAGTTGAATGAAATTGCCATTGTTACGCTTGAGCTAACCGAAAGCATTGTGGCAGATATCTACCGCAGCAACCACGAAACAGGCTCATTCATCCTGATTGACCGTATCAGCAATCTGACAATTGGTGCAGGTATGATTGAAGCTTTACTTGCTGAAGAGTCTGCAACAACCACTGAGTTCAGTGCTTTTGAGCTTGAATTCAACGCATTGGTACGTAAGCACTTCCCACACTGGCAAGCGCTTGATATCAGTAAGTTGAAGTAAGTGGATTTATGCCTGTTATTGGGAGAAAAACGTGCTAGTTGATCAGATCATCTTAACAGGCATTATGCTCGCTTTAGTCGTGTGCTTATTTGGCACACGACTCAATCCAGCTTGGTTATTCGTCAGCGCCATTGGCGTGAGTTATTTAACCGGATTAATCGAGTTGGAATCTATGTTGGTGAACTACGCCAACCCCTCTTTGATCACCCTTGTTTTACTGATCTTAGTCTCTATTGCCATTGAAAAAACTACATTGGTACAAAAGCTTGCCAGCACACTTGCCAGTGGCAGCTTATCCAAATCAGTGATGAAGCTTGGCCTCTCTACTGCGTTTTTATCGTCTTTTACGAACAACACTGCGGTTGTGGCTTCGCTTATCAGTACCATCAAAGAGAGCCAAACACATTCGCCCTCTAAATTACTTTTGCCATTGTCATATACCGCAATTTTAGGCGGTACATTAACCCTCATTGGCACATCAACAAATTTAATCGTCAATGGCTTTGCCGTTGACGCTGGCATGGCTCCGCTGGGCTTTTTTGATTTCACGTTAGTGGGCATTGGCGCACTTGTCGTGGGTCTAATGACCATATTATTACTGCTTAAATTTCTGCCTGATCACGGTACCGAAGACCAAGAAGTGGTGCCCTTTTATTTAGAAGGCAAAGTCGCAGCAGATTCAAAGCTGATTGGTCGTACTGTTGAAGAAAATGGACTGCGTGATTTAAAAGACTTATTCCTAGCAGAAATTATCCGCGGTGAGCGACGCATTTGCGCTGTCACCCCACAGCAAGAAATTTGCCAAGGAGACGTATTACTCTTTGTTGGCGACATAAAATCAGTGCCTTTATTACGTCGCTTTGACGGCCTTCAGGTGGTTCATGATAAACACGAAAAAGACGTAGAACACCTGGTCGAAGTCGTGGTGAGTCAGTCATCCAAATATATTGGTAAAACCATTAAAGAAATCCGTTTTCGCGAGCAGTTTCATGCCGCCGTTATTGCCATTCGCCGTGGCCATGACCGCTTACAAGGCGGCCTTGGTAAAGTGAAATTGCAAGCCGGTGATTCACTCATTCTGGCGCCTGGCAGTGACTTTTATAATCTGCCAGATCTCAAGCGAGAGTTTGTGTATATCTCAGGACTAGATTTACAAACACATTTAACTAAAAAGCAATCTGGCCATGTGTTAATTGGATTTGCAGCGGTCATTGGCTTGGGTATATTTGACATCGTGCCTTTAGTAAAAGGCCTGATGGTGCTGCTACTTGCACTGGTCGCCCTTGGCACCATCAAGGTGAACGAAATGAAACGCCGTTTTCCTATTGAGTTACTGGCGATTGTCGGCAGCGCAATTGGCCTTGCCAAATTAATGATAGAAACCGGCTTGGCTGCTCAGCTCTCTGATGCCCTCTTTTTATTGCTCGGAGACTTTGGGCCTTATGGTGCCTTTATCGCCATCTTTGTGATGACAGTGGTCTTTACGGAACTTATCACCAACAATGCAGCAGCTGCATTGTCTTTTCCAGTAGCTTATGCACTAGCCATTGGTTTTGGCGTAGACCCACTCCCCTTTATCATGGCTGTTGCATTTGGTGCGTCAGCCAGCTTTATTTCACCCTTTGGTTATCAAACAAACTTGATGGTGTATAGTGCCGGAAACTACCGCATAAAAGACTATGTTACGGTAGGCGTTCCGCTATCAATTATTTATTCTATTACCGTCCTGACCTTGATCCCATTGGTCTTTCCCTTTTAATGGATAGCTTCATGGATAAAAATATTGTTTGGCATAATTATGCCGTTGAAAAAACACATCGCAGTGAGCTCAAAGGCCATAAACCTGTGATCCTTTGGTTCACTGGCTTTTCTGGTTCAGGGAAAAGTACTGTGGCCAATGCCCTTGAAAGTGCTCTTCACCAAAGTGGTGTGCATACGTACTTACTCGACGGTGATAATGTAAGGCACGGTCTATGTAAAGATCTCGGCTTCAGTGATGCAGATCGTGTTGAGAATATTCGCCGAGTAGGTGAGCTTAGTAAGCTCATGGTTGATGCTGGCCTTATCGTACTGACCGCGTTTATTTCGCCGTTCCAAGCAGAGCGAGATATGGTAAGAAATCTCGTTGAAGACGGTGAATTCATCGAAGTCTTTTTAGACACCCCACTGGAAGTGTGTGAACAACGTGACCCGAAAGGCTTATACAAAAAAGCCCGTGCAGGTGAAATCAAGAACTTTACTGGTATCGATTCTGACTACCAGCCACCCGTTGCCCCTGAAATAAGATTGAACACAGGTGAGAATTCACTTGAGCAGTCCGTCCAGCAACTGATAGATTACTTAAAAGATAAGAATATCATCCAGTAGCAAGGATAACCTATGAATGATACCGACCTGCTCGAAGAACTCGTCGAGCTTTCTCGCCTCGCTGGCGAAGAGATTATGCAAATTTATGCCAAAGATTTTGCCATCGAGTTTAAAAATGATGACAGTCCAGTAACAGAAGCTGACTTGGCTGCGAATCGAGTCATCACCGCAGGCCTTTCGCGCTTAACGCCGGACATTCCCATTTTAAGCGAAGAAAGTGCCAATATCAGCTGGCAAGAGCGCCAAACTTGGCAACGCTATTGGTTAGTAGACCCAATCGATGGCACTAAAGAGTTTATAAAAAAGAATGGCGAGTTTACTGTAAACATTGCTCTGATTGAGAAGGGCAAGCCAACCATGGGGGTGGTCTTTGCCCCAGCACTGAACATTTGCTACTTAGCTGCACAAAGCATTGGCGCATTTAGAGAATGCGGTGAAGCCCGCATTGAGCTCAAAGTAACTAAGAAGCCAAATCAAGGTACCATCAAAGTGGTTGGCTCTCGCTCACACCCATCAACTGAATTAGCAGACTATCTTGCACAGTTTGATGATGTGGAAATGGTGCCAAAAGGCAGTTCTCTTAAGCTGTGTTTAGTGGCTGAAGGCGAAGCAGATATTTATCCTCGACTTGGCCCAACCAGCGAGTGGGACACAGGTGCAGGCCACGCGGTGGCAAGTATAGCCGGTGCAACTGTTAGCCAAATCGATGGCTCGCCACTGACGTATAATCAAAAAGAGTCTTACCTTAATCCATACTTTGTCGTTTCAAGACTCGACGCCTAATCTCATTTGAGTGCTCTATATGAGCACTCCGCTTCTGTTTACCACCTTTGTGTTGAATATGCTGGGCTTTTTCACCACTTACTTATACTATAGCGGCCAATGAATCTTGGTTATTGTGCACGGAATAACCTATCTGTTTTGTTTGGAAACTCTCTTTCTTGTTGGAATTAAATATGGACTTTACTAAGCTCTCAGCTACCCTGCTTGTGGCTCTCTGTGCCCAAAGCACACAGGCTGCAAGTGCCTCAGAAGATGAGGTCGCGGCCCTCAATCAGTGTATTTTAAATCAGACTATTTCTGGAGATGATACCCGTACTATTAAAGAGGTACGCGAATATTGTGAGCAACAAGTGAGTGCACTGAGCCAACTTGATAAACGCATGGCTAGAGAGCGAGTCACTGAAAAAAACCGCAATGTGCTGACTCCGCACCATAGAAATTATATTCTGCCGGTCTCATACATCAAAAATCCCAATAATCGCCCATTTGATGGCTTTGCTGATATGGCCAATAAAGAAGGCGAACCACTTGATAACGTTGAAGCAAAATACCAAATTTCCTTAAAGCTGCCTATTTATCATAACTTTAAAGATAAAGATCAGGCCATTTATATGGGTGTCACGCTGCAGTCATATTGGCAGGTCTACAACAAAGACATTTCATCTCCCTTTAGAGAAACCAACTATGAGCCTGAAATATTCTGGGTGAACTTCCTAGATGATGAGAATGTCTTATGGGGCGATGAAATGGCTTTTGTACTGGGTATTTCACACCAGTCAAATGGCAGAAGCCAGCCCAACTCACGATCATGGAACCGTATCTATGCTAATTTCATTTGGGAATATGATGGCTTCGTTTTTAGCTTCAAACCTTGGTACAGGTTACCTGAAGATGAAAAGCCAGCAGATAACTTAGCAAAAGGCGATGATAACCCAGATATCCACAAGTATATGGGCTATTTTGAACTTAGTGGTGCCTATCGCTTTGACAATGATCATGAAGTGGGCATGATGCTGCGTAACAATGCTGGCGGTGATAACCGTGGTGCCGTTCAACTAGATTGGTCATTCCCTATTTCAGGGCGCGTTCGTGGCTATGCACAATACTTCAATGGATATGGAGAAAGTCTCATCGATTACAATGCGCATATTCAGCGACTGGGCCTAGGTATCGCCATCACAGATTTACTCTAAACCCTTATCAATCCGGTCAAGATGCACTTGACCGGACATGTTTTCTAGCGTTTTACAAAGAACACGCCGCAAAACTTCGCCACTAAGACATCACCATCGTATACGTTGACTGGCACCGTATACTTGGCCTTGCCTTCAGTCTCAAGCTCTGACAATTCGCCACTACACTCGGACAAAGTCACCGTAGCACCTGGCGCTGTCGTTAGCGGTTTAAGATATTTAATTTCAGCATCTGCAAGAACAATATCGCCTTCGAGATTAAGCTCTTTTAACGCCAGATATGTTGCGCCCCACCCCGTCAGAGTCGCCATGCTATAAACGGAGCCTGCAAACATAGAGTTGTGCAAATTCAAGTTGGCTTTCAAGTCCGCTTTTGTCGAGAACTGCCAATCAGTGTAACTTTCAACTTTAATGCCCATAGCATCACTGATAGGAATAGACTCACGCCACGTATCTTGTAACACTTGCGTCCAATCTGGATGTCTGAACCAACCTGGCTCTGATGGCTTTTGCTTGACCATTTTCCAATGCTGTACATCATCATAAGCAAGGTGTGCTTTTTCAACCACTTTATAGCCATGACGCTCATAAAATGCCAAAGCGCGCTCTCTGGCAAACAACACCAGCTCCTGCGCATCTTGCGTCCAAGCAATCTTTTCCAGCTCATGTAGCAATCGGCTACCCAGGTGTTGACCTCGGTGCCCTTCGCCCACAGCCATGTAACGTACTTGTGCTTGAAGGTGATTATTAAAATGTAAACGTGCAACTGCCAGCACTTCGCCTTCATTGTTTTTGATGTACCTGTGCTCAGCATCTTGCTCTAAATCGTCTTGCTCTGAACCTCTTGGTTGATCCCAAGGCGCTCTGAGTACCTGCCAACGCAATTGATAATAATCTTGCCAATCTTGGCTACTTTGCGGCGAAATGACTGGAAACATATTTACTCCTTTTAATGCACACCCATGCGCGTGCCATTTTTGTGTTCTACCTTACAAGAAAAATCCTGAACAGGAAATGTTCAACACAAAATCATCGACTAATTGTGTAAAATCATCTAAACACAGTGGAATTACCTCAATCCTTGTCTATGCTGATGGAACTATGCAAGATTTTTTAACTGAATCAGGAACCGTCAGCAACGATTTTGTCGCCCAAAGCCACGAGCTTGGCCATTTGTTATATTGGCATAAGCACGGAAAAACGAGCATACAAGTTCGACAAGAAAAAACGCTTCGTTGGCTATTGATAAACAATACTTTACAGTCAATCGTTGAACTGAATCACCCGGAGCACTTGCTTTTCCCTCATTTGCAAGTGTTGGATGACCTATGGCAAAAATACCCAACACCAGATCGGGTGCTTGAATTGGGGCTAGGGGCCGGTGCCATCCGTGACTATCTACATAGTGTGCACGAAGATTGTCAGGTAATTTCTGTCGAGAACAATCCCGACATTATACACTGCTATAAGCGCTACTTTGGCGGAGATCACATCAGTGAAGTCAATTGCAGTGACGCCTACAAAGTCTTAGAGCTTGAGCATAGTCGTCCTTTTAACTGGATTATTTTAGATCTCTTCAGTGAATTGGATGCGCCACGATTTTTATACCAGCATAAATTTTACACCCTACTACGCAATAAGCTGTCGGAGCAGGGCGTACTATTTATCAACTTTATTGCAGAACACGAATCGCAGTTAAAGCAACTAGAGCACTTGCTCATTATCAACTTCGGAAAAAAGCCACATATACATCAAGTACCCGGCTATGCAAATCATATTATCGTGGTTGAGCGCTAGACAGATAGATTAAATGTCACCGGCCCATCGTTACACAAACTCACCTGCATATCCGCAGCAAATTGCCCTGTTGCCACTGTAATACCAAGCGCTTTAGCCTGTTCAACAAAATATTCATAAAGTCGCTTTGCTTGCTCTGGCGTGCCAGCTGAAGAAAAGCTGGGTCGCATGCCTTTTTTCGTATCAGCGGCCAATGTAAATTGTGAAACCACCAGTAATTCACCACCAATGTCTTTAAGACTCAAATTCATCTTGCCTGCATCATCGGTGAAAATTCGGTAGTTACTGACTTTATGCAGTAATTTATCCGCACTTTGCTCCTCATCGATTTTTTCTACACCGAGCAAAAGTAAAATGCCCTGCTGAATTTCTCCAACAACTTTTCCATCAACTTCAACTTTCGCAAACTTGACCCTTTGAATTAATCCTTGCACTTTAACCTCTGTTTTTATCTATTTTGCACAGCAGTAAGTCTGCCGCACGGCGAATAGCCTCCGAATATACTTGATTTGACGTGCAGTGCCCAACGCCTTCTAAAATAAGTAGCCGAGCATTCAATGATGCAGCAAATTTTTGTGCCATGGCAAAACGACACACTAAATCATGGCGGCTGTGGATCATCCAAATAGGCAGAGGTTTTAGATTATGAGCATGCTTAAATAACGCTTCATCTTCTAAAAAACATTGATTAGACATGTAATGCACCATTAATCTAGCCTGGGCGACAATATGCACTGGTGAGGCAAGTTGATATCGCTGCAATTGTGTTTCCACGCTTAATTGCATATCCCAATCATGCCAAAGCTGCGCCGCTTTGTGCTGTGATAATTCATCGTCACCAAATAGTTGCTGTTGATAATGAGATAACACCTGCTGATGTGAGGCGAGTCCCTGTGAAAACTGCGTAAAGCGCTCCGGATAAAACTGAGCTCCCGCACCTGTGCCACCATATAACCAAGCGATATCTGATGCAGTCGAGAAAAAACTCGCCCATGTGATCACCCCGGATACGCGATGAACATGTTGCATTGCAAACCACAAGGCTAACGTCGCGCCCCACGACCCACCTGCGAAAACACAACGTGGAATGTCGAGATAATCCAATAGCGTCACAATATCATCAACAAGTAATGCGGTGTGGTTGTGCTCAAGTGATTGAGGGGAAGAGTTGCCACATCCCCTTTGACTATACAAAATAATTCGGTAGCGCTTTGGATTAAAATAGCTTTGAGCTGCCCTATGCAGCCCTGCTCCGGGGCCGCCATGCAAAACCAACAGCGGAACGCCTGCGGCGTTACCATACTCCTCAACGTGCATTTGGTGGCCGTGAGAAAGCGGTAAATGAAAACTGCGCAGCGGCTCTGTTGGCTGATACAGTAGGGTCATGGATTTACCTCATGATTGAGGTGTGTCGCTCTCCCGTTCATGATGTTCGGCTAAACAAGCTGTAAACTCAGCGCCTAATAACACCACCATCCATGATAAATACACCCAAACAAATAAAATAGGAATAGTTGCCAGCGCACCATATATGACCTCATATGACGGAAAGTGGCTGATATACATTGCAAACCCTCTTTTCGTCAGCTCAAATAAAAAGGCAGCAAATAATGCGCCCGGTATCGCGGCTTTAAACGACACACGTGTATTTGGAACTAAAGTATAGAGCATAATGAAGCCTGCCATTGAAATTACATAAGGCAGTAATTTTAATAACAAACCACTAAAGCCAGGGATCCCTTGATCGGCGAACGATACCAAAGACACAATGTAAGAGGTAACACCGATACTGGCCCCCAGTAGCACAGGCCCAAGCGTTAATACCATCCAATAAATCGCAAATGAAATCATCAGCGGACGTTTAGTCTCAACGCGCCAGATGCGATTTAAGGCACTGTCCACATTGCGGATCAGTAGCAATGCCACCGCAGCCAAAAAGCTAATTCCCACTGCGGTCATTTGGTTTGCATTCCCGGCAAACGCACTGATGTGTGCCTTTATAGTGTCAGTAGAAGTCGGGACAAAATTAGTAAAAATAAAGTTTTCGATAGCCAGACGGGTATTCTCAAATCCAGGGAATGCTGTGAAAATCGCAACCCCCACCGCGATAAGCGGCACTAAAGAAAGCAAGGTGACATATGCCAAATAACCGGCATTAATAGTGAGCTGATCTTCTTTGCAGCGCTGGAAAAAACGCCCCCACCAACTCGGCTGCGCATCTAAAGCAGCGCGCGCTTGCGCTTTTATTTGTGGCCAATGTTGTTTCATAATTATTTATACATTGATGATTGCTTTGCACATCTTACCAATCCACTTCATAATTTAAAGTAGCCCTATTAAGTAAAAGGATAAAGTATGCCCCTAAAATACCTAAAAATTTACACTTTGATTGCCGCTTGCGCCTTGTTGAGTGGCTGTAAAAGTGCGCAAAATGCTTATTATTCTGCATGGGAGCAGGTTGGTGTACATAAACGTGATATTCTTGTTGATCGCGTTGAAGACACTCAGCAATCTCAACAAACCTCTCAACAAGAGTTTCAAAACGCACTTGAGCGCTTATCCGTTCTCATTGATTTTGATGGTGGAGAGTTACAAAGTGTCTACGAGCAATTGAATAGTGACTTTGAAGCGAGTGAAAAAGCGGCGCAATCTGTCACTGATAATATTGATAAAGTAGAGTCTGTTGCCGATGCCTTATTCGAAGAATGGGAAACTGAACTTGAACAGTTCAGCAATCCAAAGTTAAAACGCAGCAGTGAGCAAAAACTGCGACAAACTCAAAGACAATATGACAAGCTGCTACGCTCAATGCGCAAAAGCGAGTCAAAAATGCAGCCCGTCCTCGACTCCATGAAAGACAATGTCTTATATCTAAAACACAACCTCAATGCACAAGCCATTGCGGCAATCAGAGGGGAATTTACCAATTTAAAGCGTGATATTCAGGGTCTAATAACAGATATGAACCGCTCAATTGCAGACTCCACCGCCTTTATCGAGCAAATGAACAAAACCTAAATACTTAGACGCACTAAGCAGCTGCTTAGTGCGTCTCTGACATATTTAAAGCCGCCTTATCATACACCCAGTTGATTTCATGCTCAGAGATAATCAATAAAAACACATCTTTGATAATCGCCTTTAACTGCGCAACATCCTTAATCAAGGTCTCATGGACCTCTGCGGTTTCCTCATTGCGATACACGTATAACAAGTTATTTAGCGTATGGTACTCTGTTTGTACCATCCGTGATAAGACTAAGTGATTTACAAACAGTGAGTCTGGATGCTGATGGCAATGAAAGTGTGCCACATCGCAATCACTTTCAAAGGTCTCAGAGAATTCAACATCATACAAGGGTATCGACTTAGGTGATGTGAGCGTCAGTACCGCGCGCTGTGCACTGCGCTCAATGTGGTAAGCAGAATATTCATCGCATACATCGGTGGTATTATCAATGGGTATTAAAATACGTGGCGTTTTACTACCAAAACCCACATCGACTAAATATTCACTCTGGTTGTATTTAAGCAACGTCACGCGATGTGAGCGAGGATTGTCCCATTTACCATTCAGTAAGACTCTAGCAAGCAAAGGAGAAACATTAAAACCCAGCGATTGCAATGCTAGCATCAGGATTTTATTGTGCTCGAAACAGTAACCGCCCTGCTCTTTTTCGACCACACGAGCAAATACAACATCAAACTCCAAGCTTAATAATTTATCTTGCATCGCATTAATACTGCTAAAACTAAACCGCGCGAGGTGGGCTTTTATAAGCTGTTCAACAAAGGCTAAATTACAACTCTTGGGTGTTTCTAACCCTAACTTAGATAAATACAGTGCCAATTGCGACGGTGTCATAACACCTCCTTTAATCTTGCTTAATTTTATATCGCGCTATCATTCGCGCAGTAAGATAAAACCTAAAGCATGGTTGAGGTCAACCTGTTAACTGGCAAACTCGGCAACTTTTTTGTTCTGCTCAAGATACAGTAAATGCAAAGCTTCTTCTTCTAATAAAGGCTTACTCATCAAGTAGCCTTGCATTTGCTGACAATAAAGAGAGGACAATACCGACAACTGCGCAGGTTGCTCTATCCCTTCTGCTGTCACTGTGAGGTTGAAGCTGTTGGCAATGGCACAAATAGCCTCAATCAACTGACGTGGATTACCCACATTTTCAATTCCGTTAACGAATGCGCGATCTATTTTCAAGCCATCTACAGGCAAAACATTTAAGCGAGATAAGCTACTATAACCTGTACCAAAATCATCAATATAAATACCAAAACCCATCTCATGCAATTTTTGCAGTGGCGCAATCAAGCTGTTTTCCTGCGCCATCATAGCCGATTCAGTGAGTTCAATTTTAAATTGCGTAGGGTCTAACTCTGTCTGTTTAAATTGTTGCAATAACCAAGTCATAAACCCTTTATGTTGCAATTGCAAAGGCGAAACATTCACACTCATAAAAATACGTTTGTTGGGAAAGCGCTTTACACACTGCATGGCTCGAGAAAAAACCCAATGTCCTAATTTAACAATTTGCGCGCACTCTTCAGCAATTGGAATAAACTCAGCAGGACTGACAATACCAAGCTTAGGACTATGCCAACGCAGGAGTGCTTCAAACCCTATAATGGATTTTCCGAGCTGGCAATAAATAGGCTGGAATCGCAGTGATAACTCAGTGTCCATGTTCAGCGTTTGTAATTCGCGCTCAATCAACAAACGACGAGCAGCTTCATCAGCAATGGTCGAGGTAAAGATATGAAAGTCATTTTTACCGCGCTTTTTCGCTTCATACATCGCCACATCAGCATCATGCAGTAATTTCTCTGCTTCATAATTGTGGCAAGGTGCCGTAAAACGACGCACACCAACGCTGCCACTGACCGAATGCTTGCTCCCCTGATAACTAAATGGCTCTCGCACGGCAACTAAAATATCTTCAAGCAACAGCTCTAAAGGTGCCTGCAATGCATTAGCATCAAGCAATACAGCAAATTCATCGCCGCCTAAACGTGCAATATCCGCATAACTGCCAACTAATTCTCGCATCCGCGCGGCAAATTCAACCAGCAACTTATCACCAGCAAGATGACCTAATGTGTCGTTGATCAGTTTAAAGCGGTCTAGGTCGATATAAAGCAAAACAAACTGACCCGAGTTGCGGGTTCGGCAGGCTTCAACCAACTGTAAAAAAGTCTGCCGATTGAGTAAATCCGTTAAGCTATCATGCTGAGCCTTATATTTGAGCTGCTCATTAAATAGCTTGATCTGCGTAATATCTGTCACGCGGCCTTCATAGATGGTGTCATGACTATGACAGATCCATGAGCCAGTCTGTCGCAACCAAACACCACTGGAATGGTTTGAACCCGCTAACCACTCCAATTCATCGTGCTGCTCAAACTTTGAGACCATCTTGCGCCACGTCGCTGCAAAGTCACTATCAAGCATTAAATCACTGAGTTTAAGACCATTAAATGATGACGCTTGACCGATTAGCAACGCTTTAAATGCGGGGTTTGCATCTACTAGCACGCCATGTTTATCCAATACAAATAAGCCTTCACTGCTGTTAACAAATAAACTTTTATATTTGCGCTCAGCAACAATTTGCTGTTGCAGTGCAGATAGTCTTTTGTCAGAGGCATGTTTTAATTGATCGTTCGCCTGTGCCAAGCTCGCCGTGCGCTCTTCTACAAGCGTATTCACCGTTTGATGCTGTCTTGATAAATAACGTACTTGAAACAACACCATCAACCCCAGCGCAGCCGCAATTAATACTACCATGGCGATGATCAGCGAATAATTATTGAAAAATGAAGGCTCCAGCTGTTCTTGCGTATAGAGGTGAATTTCAATTTGATGGCCAAAAAAGTCCATATTTTCAATGATACCCGGTTGCTTATCGAATAATTGATGATGGCTTTGCCAATCTGATGTAAATAGAAGTTGATCCCCTGAAATTACCCTCACTTGATGGCCATTGTCTTGGTAAACTTGACTGAATAAGCCTTCTAATAAGTGTTGGAGCTCAAATCCTATGCCTAATGCTTTAGCAACACTAGCGCTGTTGAATTGCTCAATAACAACGCTCCAACGATCAGACATCGGCCAATTCACTGCTTGTAGCTCACTGTTTTTTAAACGCTCAGATAACGCATCCGATATCGCTACAGCACTTCCTAGCAAATGACCAAATTCAGACACTGGCGCGGTCTTAACCATGGTTAAATAGCGAATACTTTGCGTGTATGGCAAGTGTACTGTAAAGTCGAAAAAGCCTAATTCACGATATTGTTGCTCCAACTGAGCAACCTGGTCCCGCTCGATAATGGCGTAGGATTCCAAACTTAATTCAAGTTCTAAACCCGCCAGCTGAGATTGAGCTAAATGGTAAAACTGTTCCGGTGTGATCTCTGGCGTTGCCCTTAGATAAGCTTCTATCGAATATAACAAATGAGCAAAGCGTTGTAGTTGCTCACTCATTCTGGATTGATATTGCGCCACTTGCTGCTCAAGCTGATGATGACTGCGCTGAGTATAATGATCGTGAAAAACCACGGCCATATAGCAGATCACGAACAGGTATATGCTGTAAATCCAACCGCCAAACTTAATTGGTGATTGAAAGAATTTTTCCCACTTTTTTACTCTAGACATCCGCTCATAACACTGTACCATTGCACCACTTGATAATAATTCTTATTTGCGATGATTAAAAGTAAACTTTGTTGTTTTTACCCGTTTTTGCTACTAAGTACCCAAGTTTTAGCCGATGATGACGAGCTTAACGTCTATTCGTTCCGCAAGTACGAACTTATCAAGCCAATGCTACAAGCGTTTGAACAACACAGTGGGGTCAAAGTAAACTTGGTCAATGGCAAGTCTCACTTTTTACTGTCGCGTTTAAAAGCCGACGGTGCACAGTCTCGAGCGGATGTGATTCTCAGCTCAGATTTGGTGCAACTCAGTGCCCATCGCGCACTATTGCAGCCAATGACAGAGTTAAAAGGTTGGTCTGTTCTGCCTGATGTGTTTAAAGATCCAGATCAACACTGGGTGAGCCTATCCATGCGAACCCGTGCACTTTTCACCCGAAAAAATGACACATCCAGTTCATTTATTCCGACCTATTTTGCGCAATTCAGTGAGCCGCAAATGCAGGGCAAGTTTTGTGTTAGAGATTGGCGTCATAGCTATAACAAAACCTTGTTTGCCAGCTTGCTATCAGGCAATCGTGAACAAGATACTCAATGGATAAAAAACGCCAACAAACTACTAGCAAAACGCCCTTCAGGTGGCGATAGAGATCAGCTACGTGGACTTGCTAAAGGACAATGCCAATATGCACTAGCAAACCATTACTACTGGCATATGATGAAGCAGTCGAATAATAAGCAGGAAGTAAAAATTGCCTCGCAACTTGCAATGCACTTTTTGCAAATGGCAAATGGAACAACGCCCGTATCTACCACCACAGCAGCCATCGCGAAACATGCCCCAAACAAAAAGAATGCATTGGCATTTATCGACTTTTTATTGCTCCCACAAACGCAAAAAATGTATGCGCAGCTGTTGAATGAATTTCCTGTCGTCGCCATCGAGGGCTATCAACTGCCCTTCAAACCGGCATTAGAAAACATTAACTTTAGTTTAGAGTACACACAAAAAGCCAATAAGATACCAACGCTATAATGCAGGTATTGTGTAAAATTCGATATAAAAAAGTGCACCTGTTGATCAGCTATGGTGCACTACTTTAGACAGTCTCGAATTTGTTCAGCTTGCCTGTGCAAGCCATTTTTGTACCGCCGTTTTTGGGTAAAGCACATCTTTAAATAATCTATGGCGTTCAAATTTCAATGCCTTTTCAGTGCTCGGCAAACCCGCTTGGACTTGGCTGTGATGCGTATTGAAACGTGAGATCAGAGAGAACTTATCACGCGCAATCTTAAGGTGAACATTAAGGTAAGCACGCACGTCATCAGCGGTCATTAAACCCAGTGCGTCCAAATTCATCAGCTCTTTTTTTAGTTTAGAGCGAATACCCATGGTTGATCTCCCTGTGTTGTCAAAATGGAATCAATCAAAGTTGCAAGCAAAATACACACCAAATGCTGCAATTACATTAAAGACCACAACAATCACGAAAAAGTTTCGTCATTCATCTTAACTGCGCGGTATACTGTCGCAAAGTCGCATTATGAGTTGTGATATGAATCAAGAATACGTTGAAATTGAACTTGAAGAAGAACCCATCGAGCTTTGCAATTTACTCAAAGTACTCGATTTCGCAGAAACTGGCGGACAGGCAAAACAGCTGATCACCCTCGGCTACATTGCCGTGAATGATGAGCTATGCACGCAAAAACGCAGAAAAATTTACTCTGGTGACACACTGCACTTTGACGGTGAGGTCTTTATGCTGACGCTCGCCGAAGATGCAACACCGAACCCACGTCCTTCCGAGCCAGTTTCACCGCCCAAAGCACCGAAAACCGCCACAAAAAGCACTGCTAATAAAAGTAAAAGCGGTAATAAAAAGCGTAAAAAACAAGGGCAGGTCGACAGTAAGACAGGCCGTAAACCTATTTCTTTTGGATAACAAGGAGTTCTCAATCAATGAGCATTTGGTTTAAACCCATTACCAAGGAACTTTGCCAATCTCTAGATAAAGGCTTACACGGTAAAGGCTCATTAATGGCCACCCTTGGCATCGAAATCGATGAAATTGGCGATGACTATTTAGTGGCCACCATGCCTGCAACCGTCCATCACCACAACCCAATCGGTATGGTGCATGGCGGTGCCAATGTTGCTTTAGCAGAGACTGTCGCCAGCTATGCGGCAAACTTTGTCGTCGATTTTGAGCGCTTTTACTGTGTTGGCCAAGAGATCAATGCCAATCATTTAAAAGCCTCTCGAAACGGTACATTGCGCGCCACAGCAAAGCCACTACATTTGGGTAAACGCACATCGGTATGGGAAGTGAAAATCACCAATGCCAAAAGCGAGTTATGCTGTGTGTCACGTATGACTGCAGCGGTAATTGAGCGCCCAGATAAGCAACGAAGTATCTAAACATCATGGACCATATTGATACATTGATCATTGGTGCCGGTGTCGTCGGTCTATCCATTGCAGCCAAGCTTAGCCAGCATCGAGAAGTCTTCGTGATTGAGCAAGCCAAACATTTTGGAGAGCACACCAGCAGTCGCAACAGTGAAGTTATTCACGCTGGCATTTATTACCCCACCGACAGTGTAAAAGCACGCCATTGTGTTGCAGGTAAAGCGCTACTTTATCAACACTGTAAAGACTATGGCGTGCCGGTCAAAATGCTCGGTAAGGTCATCACAGCGCAAAACGATGCTGAAATACAGACACTAGAAAAGCTCAGATTGCAAGCCGAGCAAAATGGCGTAGACAATCTATATTGGCTAAGCCAAGCGGAGCTGCAAAAAAAAGCGCCACAGATAAAAGTCAAAGAGGGGCTCTTTTCCCCCTCAACCGGCATTATTGACAGTCATCAGTTGATGCTCTCCTTGATAGGTCAACTGGAGCAAAACCAAGGGCACTTTGTCGCAAATACACAATTTATCAGTGCAACACCAGTAAAACAGGGATTTTTGGTAACACTCGATTGTGAGGGGCAAATCTTCTCGCTCAGCTGCTCCCACTTGATAAACGCAGGCGGCCTATTTGCACAGTACAATGCGGCAAAAATTGAAGGGCTAAGCAGTGCAAAGATACCGCCCATTCATTATTGTCGCGGACAATATTTTAGCTACCAAGGGGCACATCCATTTAAGCACCTGATTTATCCTGTACCAGAACAGCATGGACTCGGTATACACGCCACCATTGACCTTGCCGGTCAATTGCGCTTCGGACCAGATACTCAGTTTATCGACGCCATTGATTACGCAACAGATAACAGCGCTTTAGATAAATTTTATCAAGCCATACAACGCTACTGGCCACAGGTTGAGAAGAGTAAATTGCAAATTGATTACGCGGGAATAAGACCTAAGTTACAAACAACCGGGCCACAAGATTTCATCATTGAAGATAGGCGTATTCACGGCATTTCTGGCCTTATTAATTTATTTGGTATTGAGTCGCCGGGATTGACTGCCAGTCTCTCCCTGGCTCAGTCTGTCACAGAGCAGCTTATTGCTGAATAAAAAAGGCGACATCTATGT
>NZ_JAKFZS010000043.1 GCF_021654285.1 Pseudoalteromonas luteoviolacea
AAAGGCAACGTTTTGCCCACTGGGTGCTTGCGTGTCTAACGTAAGCGATAAATTACCCGCAGCGTTCGCCATATTACCCGCATTATCAACAGATTGCGCTGAAATAGTATGACTGCCTGCTTGTAACGTAGACGATGTAATGCTCCACGTACCACCAGAGACAGTAGTACTACCGATATTACCGTCTAAATTGGATGACAAGTTAATGGTGTCACCTGTAGTACCTGTGCCCGTGATCGTTGGTGTTGTATCGTTTGTAATATTATCTGTGTTGGACGTACCTGAATCACTACTGGCTGACAGGTCAGGCGTGCTCGGCGCGTTTGGTGCTGATGTATCTATAGTCACATTCAAAGCACTAGAGGCGCTACTTTCATTATTGCTTGCATCCGTTGCCTTTGCTGTAATGGCATGAGTCGTTGCTGATAATGCACTTGTGGTGATCTGCCAATTGCCGCCTGTTGCGGTACCACTGCCAATCACTGTGCTGCCAGACTGGTCGCTATACAACCTTACCGTACTGCCAGACTCCGCTGTACCACTGAATGTAGGCGTAGTGTCAGATGTGACATTATCGGTATTTGAGCCACCGCTGTCAGAACCTGCATCCAGATCTGGCGTGGAAGGCGCGTTTGGCGCGACATTATCTACAACCGTTATGGTAAATGACTCTTGGAATGTTGTCGTGCCATCACTTGTCTGAACACAGACAATATAATCCCCAGCACTTAGTGCCGACTGAGTTTGTAAATTCGAACCGCTAATTTGGAAACTGCTGTTTCCGGTATTACTTGTACAAGTACCGCTGGCACTGCTGCCACTATTCACTAGGCTATATGCATGCACATTGGCGCTATCGAGATCCGTGGTCGACAGCGTGCCCACATTCACACTTGTGCCCGTTGCCGATTGATTCATACTCGTTGCAGATAATGCAATATCTGTTGGTGCATCATTCTGCGCTGCAATATTCACAACCGCTTGGTTTGTGCCTGTACTGTTCGCCGTACCATCGTTAAATGTGTAATCAAGCGTAACACTTGAAGGCGGGTCGTCAGATGTATTGCTGTAGGAAATAGATTGGATCACGCCATCAACAATGGCCGATGTTGCGCTGGTATTAAATGTCAGAACAAGCGTACCGGCGGAGTTTGTCGTCACAGTACCAACACTGGTGCCATTATAAGTAAAGGTATTGCCCTGAGTTAACGTGCCTAGCAAACTCAAGTTTGCAAACACATCTTGTGCATTGGCGCCACCGTTTCGGGTGATGGTTAAAGACGCACCATTGTAATTACCCGTCCCCCCATTTAAGGCATCCAATTCTGTATCTGCTACAGTCGCATCACTATCAATGGCAACCGCTGAACCATTTTCTGTAAAGGAAGACAACCCGTTTAGTGAGCTAAGCACAGGCACATCATTGGCTGCAATAAAGGTGAGCACTGTGTTCGCGCCGCTATCAGCGACTGTAAAATCTAAACTTGCGCCTGGTGAATTTGTTAGCGTCAGGGCAATCTCAGCTGCTGCAAAGTCTGTCGCATCGGTATCCACTTGTAAGGTACTATTACCGTTAAATCTGACGTTGCTTGTGGTTAACCCAGTGACACCCGTCACCGTGATCATATCGCCCACAGCAAGGTCTGCGATGGTATCCCCATTTAAATCGCTGGCACTACCGACAAAGTTATCATTCCCACCGTTACCCGTTATAGAATCTGTGCCCGAACCAGGTCTTATCGTGTCGGCGCTGTCACCCCCTGTTAAAGTGTCATTACCAGTTAAATCGGTTGCGGAAATCACCAAGCTATCTCCTGCTAACGCAGATGCGTTAATGGTGACTCCAGCATTAATAGCTGAGCCTGATGAGTTACTGACGGTGACTGTCCCGCCATTTGAAGAAAAGTTATCGGTAATGGTCACCGAAGTGACACTGTTAGAACCTAGCGAGATATTTTCAATACTTGAAACACTGGTCGAACTAAAGTCGAATGTGCCACCACTGACCAAGTTCAATGTTTCAGTGCCCGCAGCGCCATTTATTGCTGTTGAAAAGTCACTGACATTTTGAGCGTCAATCGTTACTGTTGCGCCACTTACCAATGACAGTGTGCCCACATTACTAAAACTTGCACCTGTTGTATTGGCACCATCACTGGCAGACACGATGTCGGCAGCTGTCGCTTGACCTGTTAACGAACCCGAAAAGCTTTGCCCGGCAATATTAAAAGTAATTGCATCAGTCACCGATGTTGCCGTAACACTTGTCGTTGCGCCCACGTTGATTGTGCGCGTATTACTAGAGTCATCGCCTATTGTGTAATTTTCTATGCCTGAGCGTGTTGTTATATCACCATCACCTGAGATCACGATGGTTTCTGTACCACCTGCGGTGATTGAGCCACTAAAGCTCTCATTTTGCGCTGCGGTCATCGTCACCGACGCGCCAGTTGCCAAGGCAAGATTAGTAATATTTAAAATGGTCGCGCCGCTAATATCTGCGCCATTGGATAAGCTCAATGTATCAGCGGACGTATTTTCCCCTGTGAGCGTGCCTGTAAATGTTAATGTCCCAACGTCAAAAGTCACGGCATCAGTGACACTGTTTGCAGTCACTGAGTGACCAGCAGCAGCGACCGTTACCGTACGAGTGTTTGTACTGTCATCGCCAATAGTATAGTTTTCGATGCCAGCAACCGTTGACAGATCCCCATCGCCTGTCACAGAGACAGTCTCTGTACCAGCAGCCGTAACTGTGCCTGAAAACTGAGAAAGTTGTGCAGCACTAAATGTTGCGGATGCGCCACTTGATAAAGTGAGGTTTTCAAAACCAGAAACTGTTGCACCAGCAATACTGCCGCCATTTCCGACACTAAGTGTATCTGTACCACTACCGCCTGCTAATGTACCTGTCGCGGTCAGAGTCCCCACATTGACAGTATCGTTGTTACCACTCCCTGTTAGGTTTTGACCAGCGCTGCCCAATGTAAATGTATTCCCGACGGATAGTACGTATGACTCTATTGCAGAATTGCCTGTTAACCCATCTGTGGCTGCTGAAATGGTAATCGTATCTGTGCCGGTTGCTGTCATGGAGCCAAAGCTATCATGCTGTGCTTCGGTCATGGTCACCGAAGCCCCAGAGTTCAACTCCAATACTTCTGTATTTGAAACAGTCGCACCCGCGATATTTGCGCCACTTGAAAGACGCAGTGTATCGCCTGTCCCGCCACCAGCATCAAGTGTGCCTGTTGGTGTGAGTGCAGCGACATTAATGACATCGTTGGAGCTACTGCCCGAGACATTTTGCGACGCACTTCCCAAAGTGAATGTCATAGCAGCACCTAAAACATAGGTTTCAATGTCTGCATCCCCCGTCACAGCCGCATCACCATTACCACTTGAGATAGTAAACTGGTTAATGCCTACACCGTTTATGGTGCTGAATGACTCATGCTGAGTCTCACTCAAGGTCAAGTTACCGTTGTTTGCCGCCTCTAATGTCTCAAAGTTTGCTAGCGACGTCAGTCCACTGATATCCACACCATCTGATACGTTCAAGGTATCCGTACCACCGCCGCCATCCGCTGTAGACCCTGCAGCATGTGATGTTTGCGCTATGGTTAGAGATTCATTCTCACTAGTAAATAAAATCGCGGGGTTTAGGTTAGCACCCGTTGTGGTATTAAACGATGCACCCGACGAGGTGGTCGAAGTGACATTCGCGACACTCACTGTTGAGGTACGTGACACACTATTGTCAGTACCATCATTGACGACGACCGTTACCGTTCTGGCCGTTGTATTTGGTGTAGACGACGTATTGTTATAGGTTATAGCGTCTAAAAACGTCTGCACTTGGGCGAGTGTTGCTGTCGCCCCAGTAATCGAAATGGTATCTTGCAGGGTGATATCTGAGCTACCCGATACCCCATTTAAAGCATTTTGCGCCGAGCCTGTGACGTTCAGTCCTTCCGAGGCCCCGTCTTGGTCATTTGTCAGAGAAACCGTAATCGTTTTAATGGTATCTGACTCTGCATCTGTGACGCTGGCACTGTTAGTAATGCCAACCCCACCACTGCCCTCACTGAAAGAGGACGACCTGTTATTACCACCAGCAGCCGTATCTAAATCTACCACAGGTGCGGTATTGGCCGCAGTGACTGTGGCACCGACTTTAAACGTATAGGTGCCTTCATTGGGATCATTACTGGTTATGGTCACCGTAGCATTTGGTGAGCCAACCGTAGTCGGATCTAGCTGAACAACAAATGTCGTGCTGGTGACCCCATTTAAAGAACTAGCGCCAGGTTGGCTGGATATTGAAAAGTCACTGGAAGCTGAAATGCTCACTAATGGAGAGCCACTCAAATTAAGCGTAGAAGCTGCGATTACATTTTCTATGGTAAACGTACGAGTAAAATTGCTGCCACCCGTTTGGTGAGAACCAAAATCAGTATGGTTGCTTGCACTTAATGCCGTCGTGCCAGATGTAATTGATTGACCGTTACCTTTTAAATTGATGTCCGGGTCTGGTGCTGCAGCGGTACAATCATTGGTATCAGGAAACCATACACCAGGTCCAGGCGCTGCTTCACAACTGGCTTGGCTACCATAGGCGGTAGTACAACCAAAAGAGGCTTGGCAAGATGCCGCAAGCTCTTTGGCAATACTCACTTCACCATTAACTTGAGTTACTCCCATCCCTTGGCTGCCAAGTAAGCCTTGCGCTGCCAAAAAAGACAGCGTGGCTGATGTTGCATCATCTTGGTTATTTGGTTGCTCCTTCTTATGCTCAGCAATACCAAATACCTTATCCTGTTTATTGCTTTGCTTATTGTTAAAGTGAATACTGTCTGCAACTTGTATGGAGTTGAGCGACGGCACTTCGTGATTTGGCAAGAAGTAACTATCGGCAATATTTGAAGAAGAATTTGCAGCAACCAGTGATGGGATCATCACCCCTAATATCGAGGTCGTCATATCAAGTTTTTTCATTTCAATTCCTCCTTCGTAAACTCATATAAATGCGCAGAAATAGCGTCATCACCGCTGATCATTTCAGGAAATGTGGAGTTGGGAATAATGCAAAGATCGTAAAGTTGGCTTACATCGCCTTTAAACTGCAATTTGGATAGGATCTCACCGTTTTGCTTATTGATAATCCATATGCCACAGACAGTATCTTTTTGGGTATGCGCTTTGGTTAAAGGTATATCATTAACCACGGTAGACGAACGCACATGACTGGTCGCAACCAACATCAAATCACCATAAAATGTCAGTCCACGTGTAAAGCCAGGTAATGTGCATAAAACTGATTTTTCGCAAGTTTTTGGGTCGTAACACAGTATTTCACCTTCGCCTGAGTTACATAAGTACACTTTCCCATCATGGCATCTTGGTGAATGCGGCATCGATAGCCCACTAATGAGTATTTCATTTTTTTCTACATCCATTAACGTGCCATTTAGCTCGGTTCGCCATGAATCTTGATAATCTTGGGTGTTAAACGTTGTGACATATCTAGGTTGCCCATCTAACATGGCCATACCATTTAAATGACAACGGTCTTGCGGTTTTAACTCGCTGATAAAATGCGGCTTCCAACGGGGTGTAAAACCTGATTCTGAAGAAAGGGTCGCAAGACAAGAAAAGCTTGAGTTAACGACCCATAAGCCGTCATCGCCCCAAGCGATATCGTGCGTATTGAGCGTCCCCGTCGTTAACGAAGAGCGCTCTGTAAATAAGACATCACATTGTTTTATTGCACTGATCTGCTCAGTTCTAAGCGCTTTAAATGCATCGGTATCGCGTTGCTCATCTCGTAATTTACTTGCCAAAGAGTCAATATTGTCCACTTCACCGCTAAGTACACTTTTTCGAGACATACTACTTGCTTTAAAGTTCACTATTCGATTCACGGTACTGACTAAAAGTCTATCTTCACTGACACAGACGCCCATTGGCCTGACAAACTTTTTTACACTGCAATTCAGTGCCGTTCCACAGCTTCTAAGTAGCATCACAGCATGTGATTGATAGCTAGAAACAACCAGTGAGACCCCTAATGCTTGTAAGATTTTAGGGAAGTTCTCACTATATTCACTCGCAAAGTCAATGTTGACCAGATCGGCCTCATCACCAGTACTTCCATAACCCTGTTCACGATACCCTTGCATGCCTTTACTCCTTAGTTAACAGCGCGCAGTCTCTGTTTAAAAAATCAAACGAGCTTAATAATTGTTATTGAGTTTAATTTCATTGTTTGTCAGGCCGCACCCCAACAGGTGTGACACTTCTCCGGTGATCCAAGCTGCCGCCGAAGACGTCCCATGTTTAGTGAGATTTAAACCTTGTTCTTTTTTGGAAAATACGCCCGGTGCATATACATCGACGCACCGACCATAATTTGAAAACGGTGCAATTGTTCCATCGAGAGACAATGCACCAACTGTTGTTACGCCTTTTATCAACGACAGCTTATTGCTCACACAAGCATCCTGTGCATGGTTTCCTGCCGATACGATAATGTAAGAAATGCCCCCTTCCGTTAGCCCATAGCGGATCACGTTAGCCAGAAGTTCTGAAACAAAAGGCAGTGTCCAACTGCTATTAATGATGTCTACCTGCATTTTTTGAGACACACTGAATGCCAAAATCATGGCCGAATTTAAAGTGCTGGCTTGCTGAATACTCACCAGCTCAGCTGCGGGAGCGCTTTTGCCAATTGCCTGTGACTTAAGGTTGCTTGCTATAACATTGGCAACCATGCTGCCATGACCATTTGTGCCCTCTGTTTTTGATAATAGTTGTTGGCGGTCTGCATCGTATGCGAGTAATACACTAAACGTTGAAAGTGCAGGCTCTGATAAACTCAAACCGTCATCAATAATTGCTATACGTTTTGGATGATAAGACGAAATACACTGATGCCTGTGAAGCTGCCTCACTTGTTGCGCTTTCAATATACTATTAGGCGCTTGTTCAGCTTGTTCATGTGCACGCACAATTGCAAAATCAGGCTGTATATTCACCACCCCGCTTAATTGCTTAAGCTGTTCATAAACAAATAAAAACTGTGTCGGTGCAGGTGATATTAGAATGGTTGCACTCTCTACATTTTCCGCAAGTATTTGGATTGGCGCTATCGACTCAATGCCATTTGCTTTTTGTTTATCGATTTGAGCAATAAGTTTGTAATTTAAATAAAAATCCAATCCAATATTACTACTATAGATATCCGTTTGAGGTGATGGGTATAACCTAATTTCTTCAAGGTCATTTTTAAAAGTAATATAAGGCTTCTCGGGGCTGTCACCAGCGACAGCCCAAAATGTAACCAGGATTAAAAAACAACCTAACAGTTTCACAGCAAACTACTCACCTAGCTCCTTGGGGGAAAAATGCCATCCATACACAAACAAAATTGTACAGCAAGGTATGGTTGTCTATTTTCATGCGCTTGATTTTGCCCACTACTCAATATCGCTTGAGGATTCAAAGTAATGTTTGAGCCTCCCAAATCATCAGAAGAATATACACGAGCGACACCACCAGTGGTGGCTCTTGCCGCAGATAACAAACCAGTGCCATTGGAGCGATCAACCAGACCATCTTTGATGGTTTTACCTGCATATAACTCATGAGTATGTGATGGAAGTTCACTCTCCATTAACACAACATCCGGTAACCCAACCCGATTACCAAGATCGCCTGGGGAAAGACCAGGCCCAGTACCAAACATGGTTGGGCTTCTGCCTTGCAAATCTGGTAGCTGCATATTTGTCTGTCCATTGCCGCCATAAGTAGTACCAATCACAGCAAACAATGCCTGATTTTGCGAAATATCAACAAACTGGCCATCACAAAACGCATAACTAACCGGAGCGAAGGTATATGGCAACATATCAACTTGACCAATAAATGGATCCATTTCAATACTCCTTTAATTCCGAGACGGGTACAAACCGTTCATACAAATGATAAAACCGAGATACAGCATAGGCATTCTGTTTTCGTGCGCTTCATCACCACCGGTTGTGCCTATGGCTCGAGCGCTGAATGGGTTCGTTTCTAACCCTGCGGTAGAATCAGGTAAAAAATGTAGCTCGCTACCAATATAAGATTGCCCATCAACTGGAGCTTGTAACTCAGACGTCGCACTAGTTATTTGTACGGGGTGACTGTGTGCTGGTAATTGTGAGGTCGATAACACAACTTGTTCAACACCATACCGCTGACCTATCACTCGATTTGTCAGGCCTGGCCCCTGCCCATCACCCACTGGTATTCGCCCTCGCATGTCAGGCAACCCATAAGTACTGCGGCCGTCACCACCGTAGTTAGAGCCCAATAGACTGAACAAAGATTGATTATCCGTTATCGCTTGTAGCTGGCCTGCACAGTATGACCAGTGGTATGGTGAATACACGCCTGCAAACATACGAATTTCACCTAAATATGCATCACTCATATTATGCTCCTGTACTTAGTTTCTTGGCGGATACGCACCGTTAAGTGCAATCACAAAACCCAGAACCGTTGTTGGTTGTAAATTAGTATGAGGTGCGTTTTGCCCTACAGTGCCAATACTTTGCGATGACAAGGTATCCAAACCACCTGAGTTTTGCGCGTAAAACTTTTTTACCCCAGCCGGAAACTGCGTGTTTGCAGTCGATATTGTGTAACGCGCTGTTGGATTGGCGTTACTAAATGGTAGGAAGCTATCACCTTCCAAAGAATCAACTTGAAAATCGTGGTTATGTCCCGTCTGAGCATTACTCAGCGTAACTTCCTCAAAACCGCCCTTCTGACCTTGTTGCACTATACCGTATTTACCTTGATAAACAGGCGCTCGCCCTCGCATATCAGGTAGTCCAAAGTTCGTTCGTGCATCGCCACCGAAAGTATCTGAGAGCAATGAAAATAGCGCTGGGTTGTCGTTGACAGGAATCAATGCACCATTGCACGCAGCCCAGTGTACAGGTGGAAAGTTAAAGGCAATCATCTGCATCATGCCTAAATACGGATTAACCATAAAAACCACTCCTTACTTTTGACTTGGGTTTCCCCACTTCTTAATTGCGTTTGCGAGAAATAACAATCTGATATTTATCAACATCATAAATACTCATAAACATCGGATATTCACCAAACGTACTATGCTTAAACAGATAATTATCTTGAGGAAGTTGGTTGTTAGGGTCTCCGCGAAGAGAAATACTAAAGGAAGAAAACTCCGCAGTGTCTATTCTGCCATTCTCTACGTTAAAAATTTCTAGTTCACCAACTTGCTGTTCATTCTGCACCGAAAAGACATCTACTTTTTGACCAACTAAGGAGTGCATTAACTCATGCGTTACTATTTCCATTTCTTGCTACTCTTTTTGTGTAAAGTGAATACAAGGCTGCCTAAATGACACCCAGTTTAAACACCCACTATGCTTTTCATTGCAGGGGGATACCAAATCAATAATTCATGAGGCGGTTGTATCAATTCAGTTTGAAAACCCAGTTCTAAATACAAGCGTTTTGCACCCAAATTCAAACAGCTAACAGACAAAGTGAGTGGCATAGCTGACTGCGCCGCACAATGCTGAAATGATTGAATAATTGCTCGTCCAAAACCATGTCCTCGCGCAGCGTTTAAAAAACCGATATCAATTAAGCGAATTTCGTTGTGACCAAAATCAAGCGTGGCCTTGCCAATGGGTTCACCGTGTTTTTCAATAATGAAGTACATTGCATTGGGGTACTGAGCACCGTACCCTTGAGTTTGCGCTTTTAGCTGCATCTCAACGATGGACTCAATAAAGTCTTGCTCACCATCAATACACTGCAAGTCCTGTCTTACTTCTCTGTGCAGCTTTTCGATAAATGGCTTATCACTTGCTGTTGAGGGACGGATATGAAGTCCCTCAGGTATGGTAAATTGCACCATAATCCTTATCCTCTTATGTGCATTTATTGAGTATATGCAGCTTTAAAATTTTTGCTCAGAACATTCAATGATATTTTTAAGCCACGCATTAACCTTGCAATCAATCACCAAATTGATCCTAGCCTTAAAGCCGCGATTCAAAACACTGTGCTCTAAGTCCGCATTGACGTACCAAGCTTCCCCATTGCGCATAGGCACTTTTTGTCCGCCAACAACAAACTCAATTTCTTCAGAGCCAGTAATGGGGATATGGATCCGTGCTTCGCCGTACTCCAAAGATAAGCGATGGTCTTGATGTGGATAGATCTGACTACCTGCCCCTAAACGCATAAGCCTCACCGACTTAAAGGGACATTTGAATTGGCCTAGAAATCGTTCAATTTCATGCAGACTTTCCATGATAGGCAAAGGTGAAAACTGCCCGTTACATTCCTCAATTGAGAAACATTGTAAAATTGGATGAGCATCCAAATGAGCTTGATCAGCATAGAGTGCGAGTACATCCCACTCACCGGTAAAGCAAGATGTATTTACGTGCCTGCACCAATGTGAATTGCTGACAGAAATAACATCATCGAGCAGAGCATTAACACAGCAAGATAAATCGAGCTTTGCGCCCGCCAACACCTTAGTTGGTTGTGCACAACTGAGAGTCATTAAACTACCCTAAAGGCTGACCTGAAATATCAAATTTATAGACGGTATCTGCAAACTTGCCACCAATAGCGGTTATCGAGTTATATCCATCTATGGTCAGTAGTCGAGTTTTTGTATATAACTCCCTAGGTCCATAACTCTTCAGATATATGCCCTGACTGTCGTATATCTTTATGCTGTTTGAATGAGAGTCTAAAACATGTATATATCCAGACGCATCGCAGGTTATCGATTTAACACCATTCAGTTGGTGATCCAGTTCATTTCCAAATTCGCCAAAAGAGCCGAGTACATCGCCCTCAAAATCTAATGCATAAATAGAATAGCTCGTTTCCCCTGTAACAAATAAACGCTGGTGCTTTTCATCAATAGCAAAATCTTTAACATGCATGCTCAGCGGAATAAAACCTAAGACTGTTCCTTTATCATCGTATATGTCTATTTGATTCATTGACTCAAACAAAATATACACTTTGCTACCATAGCGCCTTGCCACTCTCGGTTTTAGGCTTACTTCTACGATAGTTTGTTGTGGGTTTTCAATTAAAATCGCGGGGTTTGTGACGTTCCAAGAAAGAAGCTCTGAGTTATTTAATCTTTGTGTATATGCCGTTGTACGCTTACTTTTATGTGCCCAAACAGGCATGGAAACACCCGCTGCGCTTGATGCACTCATAATAACTGCTGATTTTATAAACCCTCGGCGCTTCATGGACGACTCCTTCCTAAATTGATTAAATCAATTATTACAGGATTGGAAATAATAAAATATTACACCTTATTACACTGCGCAGTACATAAACATTAAATCAAAAGAAAAAAGCAACACTTAACAACTAGCCTTGAATTTAAAAATTTGAAGTCAGTCAAACTTTGCAAGCTTAAGTTACTGGCCTAAAGAAAAACTATTCTCATCTTTGGCTTTTAAACCAATAAAAAGCCACATGAGAAAAGACCAAAAAACACAACAATAAAAAATAGAAAATCTCGATATACCGATATAAGAGACAAAAGACACAATCTTTAATCCTTATATTTGGAATAATAAAAATAAGACAAGCGTTTCTTACTAGGTAAAAAATCGTATGTATTATATATGTGAAATTAATTATAAGTTGTAATCGTCAACCACTAAAAAACGATGTACTATCTACATTCAATTGCATCAAATGTTTCTTGGCAACAATAATTAACTCGTAGAATAAACATAATGTCATTAACTCATTTTTCTGATCCATATATAGAGAATAACTTCGATTCTTCCCAATATGAGCTACTTCATAAGATTGGCGAGGGTGGTTTTGGTAAAGTCTATAAAGCACGCAATAAAAATACAGAACAAACTGTTGCTATTAAATTTTTAGCCCTTGAGCCCCACTTAGAAGAATCAAAAAAGAAACGATATATTGAACGCTTTAAACGTGAAACTGCACTTAGTGGGCAATTAGAGCACCCGCATATCGTTCGATTATTAGATAAAGGACAGGTTAATGAACACCTGTTATATGGTGTTTTTGAGTATATTGAAGGCCAATCACTGCGTGAATACCTTATGCAAGAAGGAGCGCTGGACGCAGTTGAAGCCACCGATATTATGTTACAAGTGCTCGATGCACTGATCCACGCCCATAAAAAAGGTATTATTCACCGAGATATCAAACCCGCCAACATAATGCTTACACAAGCGGGAGCGAAAACACATGCAAAAATCCTTGATTTTGGTATCGGTACTCTCACGCAAGAAAGCCGTCATCAAGACTTTGCAACCATCACGTTAACGCAAGAGACAATCGGCACGCCTTCTTACAGTGCCCCAGAGCAATTAAGAGGAGAGCCAGCCTCTGAGAAAACTGATTTATACGTATGGGGCTTAGTATTACTTGAATGCTTAACGGGCATGCCAGCGGTTACGGGGTCAAGCGTAGCTTCAATATATCATAAGCAGCTTAGTGACGTGCATATCCCGATCCCCAGCGCCCTACTAGGGCATCCGCTTTCAGGGCTGCTGCGTCGAGTCTTGCAGAAAAATGCCACTGAACGAGTGATCTCCGGTAAAGAAGTGTTTTCTGAGTTAAATACCATGAACGTGTCTAACTTGGTCGGTATCTTAGCCGATGTGCAGGCACAACATGGTTTTGATGACAATACAGTTGTGCTGCGTAATGACGATCCAAATAGTCCCGTCGTACACGATTACACAACCCTTACTGAGCGTAAACAAATCACGGTGTTAGCACTTCGATTAAGTGCTAAGAGGCTCAATGAAAGTGCCAAAGATTTTGATATCATAGATACGCTTTTTAAATCCCAACGCAACCACTGCATCGATATCGCGACCCGGTTTGGTGCTTATCATGTCGGAAATCTAGCGGATACCATGTTGTTTTACTTTGGCTATCCCGTTGCCAGTGACAATGACACACGTTTGAGCGCTCGCACCGCACTCGAAGCCATCAGTGAATTAGCCAAAAGAAATGCGTTAATGCAAGAAGCGCATGGCATTCAGCTTAATGCGCATGTTGGTATCCACTCTGGTATTTTTGTCACATATGCCAATGCAGTGCCAGAAGGAAATGTGGCTAATATTGCCATGGAGTTATCTCGCCTTGCGGGCGAGAGGCAGATTTTATGCTCAGCAGAAACACGCTCTATTCTAGAACCGTTCAGTGAGTTTGATTATTTCGACAACATTCAGTTGGGATTATCCATTGATCAGTTGACAGTTTATAACCTCAATGGTGAAAAACGCATTGAAGCCTTTGGCTTTATGCGTGGCACTAAGAACCACCACAAGCTGGTTGGCAGACAACATGAGTTAGATAAAACGTTGTCTATCATTAACGATGAGAATACGAAAACCCGCATCGCCCACATCTTCGGCGAGGCAGGCATAGGTAAATCTCGCTTATTGCAAGAAATAAGAGACAATGCATCTCAATATCAACACCTGGTTGCACAGTGCTTGCCAGAGCACCAAAACAATGGCTTGTATCCTGTTATTAACCTAGTTAAGTATCTATACAATATTCAGACACTTAGCCCCTCAGAAATCGTTGCTAAATTCACCACATTATTAAGCAGTGCAGGCTCTGACATAGATGTAACACACATGATGCCTGTGTTACTTGTATGGCTAAATGTCGAGTTACCTGAACATATCCACCCCTCTTCTTTGAGTTCAGAATCGCAAAAAGCACTGTTGTTTAAGGGCTTGGCAAGCCTATTAAGCACAGATGAAAATGCTATCTGCAACAATAAACTATATGTTTTTGAAGACATTCATTGGTCGGATGCAACCACGCTGGAGTTCATTCAATTTTTTGCAGCGAGTCTAGACGGCCATCATGTTCTGATTAGCACATCACGGCAACCGGCCCCAAACTGCTTACACGATTTAACGCTACTTGAAATCGAACTTAATAAACTGACCTCTAGAGCAACCGAAGACTTTATTGAACAACTTTTCGAAAATAAATCAGTGTCCGATTCAGTCAGGAATGTACTGATTAATCGAACAGATGGGATCCCTCTATTTATCGAAGAGCTGGTAGATATGATGAAACAAAAAGGCCTTGTCCATGAACAACAAGGTGCTATTCAGTTCATCAACCCAGACAAGCAAAATGAGGTCCCAGGCAGCCTTAGAGAGTCTTTGCAACAGAAGCTTGACTGTCTTGTACATGCGAAAGAAACAGCGCAATTGGCTGCAACAATCGGCAGAGAGTTTGACTATGATTTGCTGGTAGCGGCATCTTCACTCAGTGAGGATCAAATTCAAAATGATTTGAATGAACTGATTGACAAAGATCTCATTGTGCAACAACGTAGAGTGGACAGCGACAGCTATATATTCAAACATGCTTTGGTGCGAGATGCTGCCTATGAAAGCCAAAGTGCTAAAGAGTTCAAAGCCAAACACTTACAAATATTGTCTGCACTCGAAACCCTAAACCACTTTGATAGAGATCCACTGCTCACCACATTTCACTTGAAAAAAGTCGGTCAATTTAATGAAGCGGTCACACTGCTTTTGCACAGTGCGAAACAAGCAACCACGCGCTTTTTTGTAGCAAAAGCCAGCGCATTTTATGCAGAAGCATTGGAGATTATCAATGCAGGTAACATTGAAGACAGCGCGCTGGCAACGTCTGTTAAAAATGCCCTCGCCGCATCTCGTATCGCTTACAATGGCTGGCTTGATAGCCAAGCCGTGTCGAATATGGAAGAAAATATCCGTAAGATGGAAGAGATTCAAGATCCGACACAAAAGTTTTTCACACAGCGTGGGCAATGGCTACACGCCTATGCATCAGGCGATATGAATGTAGCGCATCAGATAGGCATTGGGCTTGCGCAAACAATAGACGATATGCCAAGTCATGTTCACCCCATAATTGCTGAAGTTGTTGTACAAACTCATTTCTCATTTGGGGAGTTTGACACCGTTTTAAGCTTAATAGACTCATTGCCCAAGCGTGGTTTTTTTGACAACAGTCCTGAGGCCATTTCTGCCAACTTTGGATTTTGCTCTGAATTGGTTTGCATTGGCTTCAAAGGGTTATCTGAACTCTTGCTAGGTCTGGAGCAACAAGCAGATGAAACCATGCGAGACCAACTTATGCTTGCGAGACAACTTAACGTCGAAGATGTACTTTCAGCCACTCATGGCTTTCAAGCTTGGTACTTCTTACTCAAAAGTGCCATCAGCACTGAGCTCAATGACTTTAACCACAGTCTAAAAAACGCCAAGTTGCATTCCGAGCAAGGATACATCCACTCGCAAAACACCAACAATATTGGCTGGCTTGGATATAACACCATGCTTAAATACTTGGCCAATATCGATACACAAAATTCATTTGAGCATTTTGAGGAAAATATAGCCCAATTTATGGGCTATCAATCTCACCGTTATTTTTATTACTTTTTCTTAGCTAAGTTTCTATTTTTACGCAACGATGGGCGTTATGAAGATGCGTATGCAGAGTACATTAGCGAAAAAAGTAAAAACCAAAACCGATATCTTAATCAATACGATAACCTTTAAATGGAGATAATTATGTCTGACGCAGCAACGTACCCTACAGGTCTACTTTCTTTTACTTATCATGTGGCAAACACGGAGTCTGTAAAAGCACAGGCACAGTCTGACTTAGATGGTGTAATGACTGACTTTGCATTAACACCAACTCAGCAAGAGCTCATCACTAAAATTTCTAACGAGACGGGCCTTACTGACAGCTTATGGGAACAATATGCCGAAGAGCTAAGAACTGAAATTGATCACGACATCAAGACCGTTTGGTAATGATGGGAGGTGGGTAATTATTTACCCACCAATACTATGCGATATACGACATTACAACTACATACGTGCTTAGATCAGTCATTCTCTTCTCTTATAAACAGAAATCAGCCTGCGCTGGCCCAAAGTCTCATCGAGGTTGTTCCTCAAAATACTAAAGGCATATGCTACGAATACCGCTCGAAAATAAGACACCGCCCTTGCGATATTTTACTGGCTTACAGCTGTGCCCCTGCTGATTTGGAACAACTCGAAAACTATGTTGCGCAGCTTACACACGACCAATATGCAAGTGAAATAATCAAGTTCATAGAGCAAAGAAGGATTAACCCTGAATACAGGCCTATCAATCTAGTTTGGTTTAGCTTTGATTGGAATAGCACGCACTACCCCAGTATCCCGACTTTTTATGTCAGCACACAAAGTGAAAAGTACAACAATAAACAGAAATTATCATCACTGACAACGGATCTCGTCACCCGTCTTGTGCCGAGCCATTTAGCAACAGCACAACGTGTCTTGGGCTGTTTGGATAAGGCAAAACTAAACCACATTGGGTTTACGTTTGCTCGAGAGAAATTGAAAACAAAATTTGTCTTAACCTGTGACACAACATCTGTTTTACCCCTTCTGAGAGACTTAGATTGGGAAGGGGATCATGACAAATTGGTTCAACTGCTCGATTTTGTAAAAGGCATCACCCCAAAAACACAGATTAGCATCTCTTTTAATGACACCTTATCTAGCAAACTTGAAATTGAGCTACCGTGGATCACATCACACGATAACAATTACATCGATAAACCGTTTATCGACTTTGTTTCAGACATATGCCACGCCCAGGATGAATACCAAAGTTTATCTGAGCTACAAACTTGGCTAGATGCAAACAATCATGATTGTATTTTTTATAATAAGTTCTCTTTATTTGAGGATTCTACCGTCAACTTGAAATCCTATTTACATTCAAGTCCATTCCAAAAAAGGAGATTTTTACAATGAGATCAATGTATCTCGCAATGGCGATAGCTTTTGGTGCCCAAGCTACAGATGCAACCTATGCAACGTACCCGGATTGGTTAGCAACAGACAAGTGCAAGGTGACTGATGTGCCATTGCTGCCCAAAGGGATGACACAACTCGAGTACTACCCTCTAGACGCATATAACAAAAATATGTGCGAAGATTTAAAGCCAATATCCTCGTCAAGCAGCGACTATCAAGCAAAAATAGATTACCTCACCAATCGCTACAACTTGTTTTCATGGCTACAGTTCATTGCGCTGAACCGGGAGGTAAATAATCATTACGAGATAACACAGAAAAACTTGGGTCGCTGCGATAAAGACGCCAATTGTGGCAACCCTGTTTGGTTAAATTGGCGAGAAACCGACACAATCTTTCTTGAACAAGGTGTAACGCCTGTCGACTGGCAGTTTAACAACAACGCATCGCTCATCGAGCCACTTAGGTTGGTTGAACAGGTTGCCCCACCGCACATGCCATACAAAGATGCTATTTTAATCGATCAATCCAATAACCCCGTTTACTACCAAAAATTTGTCAGCCCTTACCTATTCGAGTTTATTAAAAAGAAATCATTCTATAACTTGGATGGTCAAATTGACTATGCCAATAAGCGTGCTTGGGCATGTAAAAATGACAACGACATCGACAATGATGCTTGTATCACAGTAAATACCATTGGCTTTTTGGCATGTAAAGATCCGTCTCAAACACAATGTGATAAAATACAAGACCTCACACAATTTGACTGGTCTTCCACTACGCCAGGTATGGCCATTGAAATCAAAGTGGCTTGGAAGGTACTCGAGCCAGATGATGATAAAAGCAAATACATCACCCGATTATTGCCTGTCAGAGAGTATGAGGATTTTGTATCCGGCCAAAGTAGCCCTTACACTGTCACGAATAAATATATGGGCGTTGTTGGGTTTCACATTATTCAAAAAACGGGCAGCTCAAAAAATTGGGTTTATTCAACCTTTTCACATAAGAGTAATATCGATGGGTTATCACCCTCCTTCTATGACAGAAACTGCCCAACTTGCCCTGTGAACAATGCTGATAACGGACAATCGAAAACGCAAGTCACCCGTATTGACGCCATTAGCCCCATCACGAGACAAGTGAATGAACATGTCGTTGAAGCGCTGACGGCTGAAAACTCCGTTTTACAGTTTTATCAATTGATTGGCACCCAGTTCACAACAGACAGAAGTGAACCACTCACCGATAATACCGGCAAAGTAAGCACCTCTAAACAAGTGGAACTAGAGAATTATTCGGGCAATCATCCATACCCTGTTTACTTAACCAATGAGGTGCTGGAAACCTTCTTGCAAATAGGTAATGAACAAGTTGAAGGCCAAAAAAAGCCAATTTATAACAGCTCGTCGTGCATGAATTGTCATGCCAAAGGCGGCATTGCTGTCAAATGTGATACCAGCTTAAAAAAGGCGGTTTTTGGTCTGCGCACATCTGACTTTATGTTTATTTTTGATGATGCGCACTGGAAAAACCAAGATAAATATTGTGCGCCACAAAATACAAAAAACTAAGCGCCCACCAAAGTGTGATTAACCAACTCAGATATGATTTTTCACACTTTAGTCTATTCCCGACTTTGCGAGTAGAATTTCTATCAATATAAGAAGGAAATTTTACGATGCGAAAAATTAACTTCACCGAAACACAGATAGTCGGCATGATCAAAGAAGCTGAATAGGGTGTGCCTATACCGGAAATATGCCGTAAACATGGTGTTGGTCAAAGTACATTTTATAAGTGGCGCTCTAAATATGGTGGGATGGAAGCCTCTGATGTTAAACGTTTAAAAGAGCTCGAAGATGAAAATCGCAAGCTAAAAGACATGTTTGCAACTCTCAGTTTAAAACATTCAATGCTTGAGGAAATCATCTCAAAAAAGCTGTGAAAACAAGCAAACGCAGAGCTAGGGGCGAACACTTAAGAGCACGTAAACAGCCTCACGATGCACTAGGAGATCAAACTCCAATGAGCTATCTGGAGGCAGCATCATTCTACTAATGAGCTGTACTAAAGCTGGGGTAATTACACTTTTTGATAGCCCTACTTAACACCACCTTGCAGAACGGTGAATATTTAATAAAGCAGCTATATTGTCACAACAGTGATAGACTTTACCATTTCAATTCCTAAGCTATCAAAAACAAACTCTAAAGCAGAGTTTAGCTGGTGTAAGCTCACAAAACCCTCACTAGCATATTTGGAGAACATGACTGCGCACTTTGGCCAGGAGTGCGCTTCAAGATCAGAACCACTTGTCTGGTTTCCTTATCACGTATCTCCTCAACTTTCACAAACAGTCACAGACAATTACCACTCAAGAGGCTCAGATTGTAGCTGTAAAAGCAAGAGCGTGTGATATTGATAATCAGTGTTACCCATGGACTAACACGATAGAGCTCGACTTTAATATCTTAAAAAAGCCAAAAATAAAGCAAGTCATTTTATTCACACGGACTTATTTGGCTGCCCTGTTGCAGAGTCGATAATGAAGCGAACTAATAAGTAAATTGATGTACAACGCTCTGCTTTATTAACTTTCACAGGTTGCAGCTATCTGTTATTTCGCGAGCAGCAATCTATATCACACATACTTGTTTATTTTTAATTCACTCCCTTCATACAAAAATTTATGCCAAAATAGCACCAACTTCGCATAAAAGGATTATGTATGAAAACACTACTTGGCATCATTACGACTCTCGGCTTACTCAGTGCTAGCCACTTTACTCACGCAGCTGACACTGGTTTTGCGATATCTGCATTTGGCGGTTACTCAACGAATCATGATTTACAAACAACCAAAGATTTTAAAGTTGATCTTGAGGACAGCAGCCATTTTGGCGTTTCCGCCGATAGAGTAGTCAATAATACGCGCTATGGCTTCTTTTATAGCTTTCACGAAACGGAGTTTGCAGACAATGAAGCTGCGAAGGTCGATATGGAGTACTTGCTATTTCAAAGTGCCATTGAGATCCCAATCTACGATAACTTATCTAGCTATGTGGGTGCCCATATTGGCGTAAACCGTGTTACACCAAATTTTGCTGAGGCCGATGACTTTTTTGCATCAGGTCTATTTACCGGCCTTGATTATAATATTGGCGCAGGGTTTCATGCCTTTACTGAACTAAGATGGATGGCCACGATTGTGAAAAATACATCTCATGTTATCTGCGATGATGATCCGCAAACACAAGACAATTGTATCTGGCACTTCGATGGCGATGTCTTAAACCAATTTCAGTTAAGCGCGGGGCTAAATTACCGTTTTTAATTGAGTAAGGCTCAATTTAAGCTCTTCGATAAATAGCTTAGTTTTGTATGGGGTAAAGCGTGTATTCGGGTAATAAGCCCAAAGCTGCTTTACCTCAGATTTCAAGTTAGGTAATACAGGGATCAAAACACCTTCTGTTAACTCCCGTGCCACATACTGCGGTGAGATAAAAATGAGCCCCATTCCTTGAATAGCGGCTTTCATCAGCGCGTCTAAATGATCAGAGACAAAATTATAATGGCTGAAGTCAAATAAACTGCCATCTTCTAAAATGATCCCGCCTTTCTTTTGGTAATAATTACTTAGCAGCATTTTATGTGAGGCAAGATCTTCAATGGAGTTAATTTGCGCACATTGAGAGAGGTAACTCGGTGCGCCAAATAACGTCATTTGATAATCAGCAAGGCGAACGCCTTTGTGTGCCATGGAGTCAAACTCTTCGTAGTAACTCGTGATAACGAGGTCATGCTCAAGATCTGGCGGTGAGCCAGGTGTCAGTATATTTAAGTGAATAGTTAAATCTTTATACTTTTGCAAAAATGTCTCAATGATTGGCATCAATAAACTACTGCCAATCGCCTGAGTTGCGGCTATTTTTAAAGTGCCCTGAGGCTCCAACTCACTGCCTTGTGCTTGCTCAAGCATATCGTCAAATTGACCAACCCAATTTCTCGCGTACGATAAAAATCGCAACCCATTTTCATTTAAGCTTACTTTGCGGGTTGTGCGTACAAACAAAGTCTGGCCTAACTGTTTTTCTAACCAATCAATACGCTTACTCATTGCAGAAGCCGACACCCCTATCACGTCCGCGGCTTTTGTAAAACTACCCATATCTGACAACACCACAAAACTACGAACAGCGCTTAACCAATCCATATTAATTCCTAGTAAGAAAAAGTCTTTTAATTATTACCTTATTTTTAGGACATTAAAAGCGCGATATAGTACGCATCATTGTAAAACCCTGAAGAGTGCATATCTTGAATCCGTATATTGCATTGGCTGCTTTTTTATTGTCTTGCTCTCAGCTGGCTAGTCAAATATTTATGCCTGTCTTACCTGACATTACGCAAAATTTAGCGCTTACAGAAGGTGCAAGCCAAGCAATCATCATTAGCTTTTTTCTCTCTTTAGGCGCGTCTCAACTCATAGCCGGGCCACTATGTGACAAATATGGCAGTCGACCAATTTTTATCGGTGGGCAGATTATTTTGATAGTCGGCACTTTGCTGTGTGCCGTTGCTGAGAGCCCCAATACATTTTTGATTGGGCGTATATTGCAAGGCATTGGTAGTGCAGCCCCTGTACTTGTTAGCCGCGCAATTTTATATGCCACATTTAACGGCAGTAAACTTAATAGCGCTATGGGCAACTTAGCAATCTCAGCCAGTATTGTGGCAATTATCACCCCATTGTGTGCAGGTACCCTTGCTGAACACTTTTCTTGGCAGGGGATGTCATATGCGCTGATCGCTTATTATGGGTTCGTCATGATCTTTGGTTTAGCGGTATTTCCCAGTGAGCAATCTAGCGCCATGTCACTGCGCCCTTCAGCACTTGTAAAGCAATATCAAGACATTTTTCTCAGCCGTTATTTTACTTCAATGGCGGTGCTTAAATGGGCGCCTACATTTTTATATTTGACCATCCAGCTTTATTTTCCGTTTTTATTGCGTAATCAATTTAGCTTTACCACTGAACAAATTGGTCAAGCCATGACAGTTTGTATGGGCGGCTTACTTGTCGGTTCATCCCTTGCGAAAATAATGCAAAAGCAAATTGGTCATTTAAAAGTCGTCGTCTATTTATGGCCAGCCCTACCATTAAGCGCACTGACATTTTGGTTTTTTCATGACTCAGTTTACGCGGTAACCTTAGCATATGGCGCTATTTTATTCATTTTTGGCGGCTTTTTTCCAATCTACATGTACTATGTTGGCCACTTTCATAAGTCCCGCTCTAGTACAGCCAATGCGCTGGTCGGGGCGACTGAGTTGTTAATTTTTTCTATTATTGCATGGTTAGCAAATCAGTATGTGATCACAGGTCCTGATTCTATCTCAATCATCATTGCTGCAACTTCTGTAATTGTTATCTTTGCAGCAAAAAACTTGGCCAAAGCCAAAAACCCGAACCACAGCATTCAAGGAACGTCCAATGCAATTCGAAACACAAAGACTCAGAATTAGACCATTAAAGAACTCAGACTTGCATGCAGTTTATCAATCCCGCAGAGACCTTGAGACATCAAAGTACATCGGAAAACCGGCCACAATTGAGGATGTACAAAAGCGCATAGAAGAAGCGAGCCAACCTTGGAAAAACATCGATGGTCAAAAGCTTTTATTAGCCATTGAGCATAAAGTTTCTAATGAATTTATTGGCGAGATGCTGTTTAAGTTTACCCATGTGGATCGTCAAATCGGTGAGATTGGTTACCGTCTAAGTCCTACTCAACAAAGAAAAGGCTATGCATATGAAGCTGCTAGTGCTCTCATTTCGCAATTATTTGAACGTTTTACGCTCAATAAAATTACTGCGATTTGCGCCACAGCAAATACTGCTTCTTGGCAACTTATGGAAAAGCTTGGGATGCAAAAAGAAGGACATCTTCGCGAGCATATGCCACTTGATTCAGGGTTTGCTGATAGCTACCTGTATTCAATTTTAAAAAAAGAGCACCTAAGTCGATAACTATAAGGATATTGACGAGCTAAAATATCTCATTAAAAGCAACAAACACCTTCTGAAATTTATATCTAAGCTCGCCTAACCAAGACGTCATTCTGCAACTATACTGTTTAAAAGCATTGATGTAGGAGTGAGTTATGAGAATGCGCCAAAAGCTGATTAGTAGTTTTGTACTGACAGTGATAATACCAATATTAGCAATATCCATTATGAGTATTACGCGCACCAAAGAAGAATCTCTAACTCGATTTACCGCATCCTCTGACAGTGAAATACGTCAGGTAGAAAACACCTTTGTGCTGTTTTTTGACCAAATGAAAAACAACGCTCGATTTTTGGCACAAAGTCAGGCTGTCACCCAAGTAGGAGATGATACGACAACCTATTTCGGTGCTGAAAAAATGATGACACCTGAAACGTCAGGCAGTAATGAAGCTGAGATTTTTGAGCTATTTAAAAGCTTTGGCGTGACGCACCCAGAATTGCTATTTGTTTATTTAGGCACAACGCAAGGCGGTTTTATACAATACCCAGCAGAGCCACTTGGCGGCTACGACCCACGTAAGCGCCCCTGGTACCAAGAAGTCACAAAATCAGCAAGTGACGTGGTCATTACAGATCCTTATCAAGGCGTAACAGGTCAAGCCATGGTCTCCATTGCAACGGCCATTAAGCGTGATAATACCTTGGTTGGCGTTCAGTCTCTGGATGTCACGCTGGCCACTTTGACCGATATTGTCAGTAATATCCAACTCGGAGAAACCGGCTATTTAATGCTACTGGATGGGAGTGGTACTATCTTGGCTGATCCTAAGCAACCTGATAGTAACTTTAAAAATATCGCTGAATTAACCGCCCCCAAATATCAAGCTATTAAAAACGGCCCCAAAGATGCCTTGATTGAAATTGATAATGGTACTCATAAGTTGATGGCCAAGCTCTACCATTCAAACACGCTTAATTGGACTTTTATCGCGTTAATGGATGAAGATGAAATCTTATCCTCTGCCTATACTATGTCTTACAACATTAGCGTTATCGCTATCATTATGCTGGTATTATTTGTTGTCATCGCTATCGTACTTGCCAATAAAATTGTCTACCCCATAGAAATGGTCTCAGAAGGATTAAAAGAAATTGCGCAAGGGGAAGGCAATTTATCAAAAAGACTGCAAGTTATAGGCAATGATGAAATAAGTGAACTCGCAGCCTGGTTTAATCAGTTTTTAAACTCAATCAATGCACTCGTCATTGACATAAAAAGTAATGCCAGCAATTTAAACGACCAAGCCCAACAGTCTCACGGTAGTATCGATGAAATACGGGGTCAATGTCATCATCAAGCCAGCACATCTGAGCAAACCGCTGAACACACCCATTCAATGGAAAACATGGCGATGACCGTCAACGATAACTGCACGCAAGCGCTTAGCGAAATCTCTAATACAGATGCTCATGCCCAACATGGTAATACGTTAATACGAAGCACAGTGCAGCAAGTGGCCACTTTAAATGACTCACTTGGTAGCTCAGCAAAAGCAATGAGTGAACTAGAAGATCAAAGCAATAATATTACCAACATATTGGAAGTTATCAGAACCATTGCTGAACAAACTAACTTGTTGGCACTCAATGCCGCAATCGAAGCTGCTAGAGCTGGTGAGCAAGGACGTGGGTTTGCGGTGGTTGCTGATGAAGTACGTACTCTTGCTCAACGCTCCCATGACGCCACCAAAGACATTGAAAAGGTCTTGACCAAGCTCACTGAGCAAACTCGCTCAGTATCAAGGCATATGACCCTCAGTGTTGAGGAGTCTAAATCGGCTATTGAGCAATCGGAGCAAGCCCATCAAGCTTTTGAAGACATTGCAAACTCAATTTCACGCGTGAAACCAATCATTGCGAATATATCTGAGCAAGCTGAGCAGCAAGGTGCCTATGCCAGTGATAGTCGAACGCAAATAGAAGGGGTTAACCAATCAATCAAACAGGTAAGTCAATCAGCAGACACCTTATATGATGGCGCAAAGCAGCTGGTGATATTTGCCAACAACCTCAATGAGCTTGTTGGCCGATTCAACACAGATTAGCGCTAGTGAAGGTTTTTCTGGTTCGCCATGCCTTCTAAAAACTCTAAGCTTGCGCGCTCTTTGGTTGTTGGACTGTAGGGATCTCTTGATAGCTCAGATAAATCGACGTCTATCAAGGGGATTTCGGTCACTTCACTTTCACCAAACCGAGTCCGCTCACCTGGCACTGAAGACATACGCTCTACAACAAACGTCATGAGCCTTAGGTCTGAACTTTTATCCGGTAGCACCGATTGGTGCGCCTTTAATTGCAGCTCTTGTCGTCCAGACGACAACTTAGACTTGGCAACAAGGTGCGCTAATGGCTGTGCGCCATCATATAAATTTGCTCGAACGCGATAAATGCCCGCGTCCTCAACATCCATCGATAATGTCATTATCAAGTCGCTGCCATTTACTTCTGTATGCTTCAAACCAATCAACTTTGCACTTGGCTGATCGTACTTTGCCTGCGCAACAATTGTAATGGGATCTCCTGCGACATCAGCCACTACTTTCAATTGTAAGTCGCCAGAAAAACTTTCCTTACCTGCGAGCTCAAGCATTGCACCAGCTTCTGACACAGCTAGCGACTTTTCAAGCAAAACCTTTCGCTCATCTACTATGCTCACAATAACTTTGGCGCGCGTTACCGCGTCACCGGTTAAAGTCAGTTTTATAGGTTCAGGGTAAATAAAGCGATATTTGTTTAATGAGAGTGAAATCGTGCCGGACATATCTGAGGTTGGAACCGTCAAAGGGATGAACCGATTTGGCTCTAAACGATCAACATCATTCACAGTTAATGGCTGAGAATAAGGCGCATAACGTAAAGTTTCACGGTAGTTGCTCGCTATCACTTTTGCAGCTTTTTGAGTGCTTGTTAGCTGAAAAGGCGACATATCTACGGCACTCGCAGCCTCCTCAGTTTCTGGCTCAGTCGTCTCATCAGGCGCTTTTTCAACAACCACCTGCTCAGTGGCTTTTTGTGTTTGCACTAGAGCTGGTTGCACAGTGTCATCAGACATAAATACATACAAAATAATAAGTGCCGCAAGGGCACTTATTACAATTACGACCTTTTTGTTCATCGCAATTACTCAGGCATAGCAGCAAATAACAATGCTGACATGCTGTTATTATCTGACTGCCTTACATATCTATACTTCTTCTTCCAAATCCAGAAGCCCTTCTCTTCTTCATACGTTGAGAAAGCCACTTGCTTATTTGGTGCAAGCTGAATAGATGAATTGGCCGTTGTTACTTTGCCTTTTGACTGATTTACGATAACCGAAAAGTGATCATAGTTATCACTCATTAACATTGGGTAGTGATATGGCCAGAAGTTTCTTACGCCATCTTGGCTTTCCAGCTTACCGTCCATCCCAACGCTAACGCTACAGCTGTCAAAAGCACCAGCTTGGTTTGCGCCACAGGCAGAATGCGCTGCGACAACGCTATCGTCGATCCCCGGTAAAAATAGTTTTGTAGCATTAAAATAAAGATCGCCATCGGCTACAATTCTAAGTCTTGGTGTTCGATCACTTGGGAAAGTCGCCAATTGACGTGCATTGTTTACTTTCAAATCATGTAATACACCAAGAGTTTGACCCACTGAACGACCTAGCCACGCTCTAACAGCTGCCTCAATAACCGGATTTGCCAGTCCATTTGCCGCACTGACAGCCAGATCTGCAAGTTCGCTACCGCCACCAGCACCGGCAACATCAAAAGTCGCAACGATGTTAAGTGGTTCAAGACCCGCATTCTCTAACCAGTTTGCTTGGTTATCAATGATATAGCGTGTAACTAAGTCACCCGTTGAGTGCGTTAAAAAGACACAACCTGGCTGACATACACCTTGCTCAGACATGGTCCGTAGTTTAGGCCACAAATAGTCGCTTGCAATTTTACCTTCAATTCGCTCGTATGATGGCCAATCAATACGCTCATCGGCAAGTGCTCCCCAATAGTCTGCCCAGTAAGCTTGACCATCACTTTCTACCTTTGTCGGGTCAATGGCAGATAGCTGCTGCGATTGAAACCCATGTACTAATACCGTTTTATATGCTTTAGCACTTACATTGATGCTTGTTCCCATCAACGTGAGTACAAAACCACTCACTAACATTTGCTTGATTGACTTCACTGACGTACGCTCCATTTTTATTATATTAATAAAGTAAACACACCAACGACTTCGTGTTTAGCTACAAAATAATTGCAAGTAAAAACTCAAAAATCAAATTAATGACGCAATTTAGTTTCAAATATTTAACTTTAAAGATCAAAAAAGGGACGCTTCATCGACCTTTAAGCCATAAATACTAGTGGTTAAAATTGAAACAAACGTGATGTTTAAGTTAAAAATGGATTAAATTATCAAACTGTAAATATATATAGACAGCAGCTCTTATCGAACAAGAACCGCTTAATTGGAAGGTATTGGAAGCAGCTAGCCTGCTACTTCAACTCTGTTTCGTCCATGAGATTTTGCGAGGTATAGAGCCTTATCAGCACATTCAACTAAGCTATGCCAAGACATTTCTTTACCATAAAGCGCAATGCCAAAGCTGGCACTGATATGTTTAAGTACTTCACCGGTTTCTTTATCTTTTATAGACAGCTTTGCAATATCTTCGCGAATACGATTAGAAAAGCCAACGGCTTCGCTGATGCTGGAAAAAGAAATTAAAATACAAAACTCCTCCCCTCCGTAGCGATAAGCTGCACCTTGCCTTTCACTGTGTGACTGAAGCTTTTGTGCAACTTTTCGCAACACATCATCACCACGCTGATGGCCGAACTCATCGTTAAATTGCTTAAAGTGGTCAATATCAATAAAAATAAGGACTTTTTGAAACTGACTTGGATCATCACAAAACTTAATAATGTCGTCGTCGAATTTACCTCGATTTAGCAGTCCTGTGAGCTTATCCGTACTTGCTTTGGTTTGAGCATCGGTCAACGTTTCTTGAAGTTGCTTGATTTCACTATAGGCAACTTCCAGCTTTTTTTGAAAGCACAGCGCATTGTGCTGCATCACTATAGATTCTTGAGTTAACTTAGAGACGTAGCTCAGTACCCCATCATATATCTCAGGACCGGTCCCTACATTTTGCTTTTTTAGCTGATGTAACCCGACATGACATTCAGATAATACGGCCGAAAACTCTTCCGAACAGTGAAGCGTATTACTGATTTCTTGTTCAACGGTATTGAGAGTGCCTTTTACCAGATCAGACATTTCGTGGAAAAGAGCAAGATCCTGCTCACTTAAAAACTCATCGAACAGCGCTTTTGCGTTTTCAGGCGGACACGTTCCATGCTCCATTAAAATTTCATCGAGTTTTTGATTCAGTTCTGGCTCTTTACCTAACACATAGCAGTACCATATCGCATAGTTCATCGGCGATAACGGGATCTGGTACTTAACCATAAAAGGGACAGCTTGCTTGAGACAAGTTGCTGATTGAGCGAAAGAGCTATTTTGTTCCATGTAAGACCCATCAATCCACGGTTCACGTGGTATTTTTATTAATTTTTGTTCTGCTTTGAGAGCCAAGAAATACAATACTAAATAATTAGAAAAAATTAATCAATCATGAATTTAACACTCTAATAACAACGACTAACTATGTAGCAAATGCATACGAATTAAGTCTAATTCAAGGATTAAGAATAATTTATCTAGGTACCCTCCATTGAGGTACCCTTACAAGGTATTTTTTAATTGCATTTTTTTCAACTTAATCACGACCATTTGTTCCTTTATTGGGTTCAATTGATTCCCTCAGCATGTTTTTAAATTGCCCCAGTTGCCAAGGCCGCATAGCGAGCAAAAGGCCAACCCCTCTGCGTTTACTCAACGGCAGTTTAATGTCTTGTTCATTAAGCTGCGCAACTTCTTTGGTGAGTTGCTGCAATCGACGTTTTATGGTCGCGATTGTCGCATCGCTATAGCTACCTCTTAAGTAAAAACGATAACTATCTTCTTGGTTAAATTCACCCTGTAAAAATTTACCTAATACTTGTTGTTCGATGTACGACTCTAATGGCCCGCCTGGGATCCAGCTAAAATCCTGTGCTATCAGCAATTTATATCTGTTATTTGGTAACAACTGAATCATTTTTAAGCGATCTAGATGCGCTAGTAAGCGAATACACTCTAGTGCTTCAATTTGATAGCGCGAAACAATATCTTCGAACTCCCAACCGTCTCTGACACAAACTGCTACTAAGAAAAGCTTTGGATTGTCCATGAGCTCTTGTTCTTGCTGGACGCTCAACTGGCTGATCTGTGATTGCTGAGATTGCGACAGTGAAAACAAATCACACAAAGTAAGCTCTAGCAACTCACAAATACTCTCAAGTTTTTGTAACGAAAATAAGTCATTGGAGAACATTCGCTTTATTGTTGCCTCACTTTGACCAAGATGTGTAGCGACATCCTTATAAGTGAGTTTGCGCTGCTTTAATAGCATTTTTATCGTATTTGAAACGAGTGGGATCTGGCTCATAGTATTAAAATTTGATACTTAAAGTATCTTGTATTAATACACGGTATTATTATGTATACAACTCCGTCCAGTCTGCTAGCTTAAAAGCAACACAACGAAATATGGAGTTTTCAAATGTTAGTTCAAAAGTTATTGCAAACAGCCTTACTGAGCTCAGCAACAATCGCTCTGCTTGTTTCACCCGCAAGTTACGCATCAAAGGACGTATCAAAAGCAAGCGTGTACAGTGCTGCAGGCAGTGTGATCGTGGGGATCACAGTTTCAAATGCCATAGAAGCAGTGCCTGTTGCCATTTCAAATGCTGTAATACAAAATGCCAATGCACTCAGTATCGGTGCGACAGAAACAGCGCCTCAATCAGCAAATCATGAGCCATTAGCGATTAGTAACGACATTGTCGTTGCAGGGCCTCCTCCTTCACACACCCAATAGGGGGAAGACATGAATACGTTAAAATGCATTTCCTATTTAATTCTGCTTATGCAAAGTATGCTTGTCTTAGCAGGGAGTGAGCAATCGTCAGAGCCAAGCTATAACCCAGCTGATATCATTCAGTTTGCTAAAAAAGTTGAACATTATGGTGCTGCGCACCAAGCATATGCATTCATTATCGCAAGGGTAGGACAACCGAGTAAAGATTTGCCAAAGGGCATTGAATTCACCCATGCGGCAATCGCTGTATATTCTAATATCACAATGCAAAATGGTGAAAAAAAGCTCGGATATGCCATACACAACCTTTATCAGAAAACAGATGATCCAGCAGCAAGCCAACTGATTGTTGACTACCCAACTGACTTTTTTTGGTCGGTAAAAGACTTAAAAGCAGGGATAGCCATCCCCACATTGAACGTTCAAAAGCAATTACTTGAAGCAATTAATAATGGCGTGGCTAAGCAAGTTCATAATCCAAAATACTCGCTGATTGCTAACCCATACAACAACAGAAGACAAAATTGTACAGAGCATACCCTTAATGTCATTAACGCTGCGATTTATAAAACCACAGATATGGCGCAGCTAAAAGCAAACACACAAGCCTATTTTCAGGCACAACCTCTATCAGTTAGTCGCTTTAAATTGTTCTTTGGCTCTGTATTTAAAGATGACATTTATAGAAAAGACCACAGCGGGGATGTACAAGTTGCAACTTTTACCAGCATTCGTAACTACCTCGAGCAATACGGATTGCTGGCCCACTCGGCGATATTGACACCGGATACACCAGTACAGAAACGAGGAGAGATTTAATAATGGACAACATAACCCCAACACAAGCACCGAGCAAAGCATTTAATCTTGCTTCTATGACCATATTAGCCACGGGTGTAATCACATACTGTATAGGCTTATTTAACGCCTCTATGCAACTGAATGAAAAAGGTTATTACTTGGTTATTCTCTTATATGGACTGTTTTCAGCGGTTTCATTACAAAAAAGCATTCGAGATAAACAAGACCGTTTAAAGACTTCGGATATTTACCATGCGCTAAGCTTAATATCGACAGGCAGTGCCATTCTCTTCTTGCTGATTGGCTTGTATAACGCAGACTTGTTACTCAGTGAAAAAGGGTTTTACGGACTCGCATATTTAATGAGCCTGTATGCAGCCGTTGCTGTCCAAAAGAATATCAGGGATCAAGCTGCTAGCTTACACTCACAGCCTACTGAAGAACCGCTAGCGTGTGCGCAGCAAGAAGCCGATTAAAAACCAAGTATGATCAGGGCATTAATTTGCAGGTCATCAGTGATTTGCCATCGCGAGTGTCAAAAACGGCAAAGCCATACTTTTGATATAAGGCTATGAGATCAGGCTCGCATTTCAAATTTAATGATGACCAACCACGTTCTGTAGCTTGTTGCTTGGCAAAATTAACCAGCTCTTCTGCTAATCCTTTGCCACGAAAGTGACCATCCACATAAACGCCATCTAACCAACAACGTCCATTCATGAATTTAATCTCGGCAGCACCTGCCAACTGCTCATTAAAATGCACAGTAAACCCAAGTCGCTGATCAGTGCTTGAGAGTTTAGCAATGACGTCTGACACACTGCTATTCACTCGCTTGCTATCCCATTGTTCATAGTACCAAGTTGCTACTTGGTGTAGCTCCTTAGAATCCGCGAACAATAACGTTATCCTTGTACACATTTTATTCTTCTTATTTTTGTAAAGTTGCTAAGCTCGATGTTTATACAGGACTTGCTATCGACAACGCAACAATAACCTGACAGAGTATAAATTTGTAATGGCTGTATTTAGAAAAGACTAACGCGCACCGAAGTGCGCGTTATCATGACATGGTGAAGGGGCGACTCCAAGGATGTGTTACACATCAGAAACCCTTCACATGTATAAACGCAGCTGCCATTTATTTGGATCAAAAAAAATTAATAATATTTCTAAGCGCTCAAATAGCAAACAAACCAAAGCCACATCATGTATTGTTTGAGCTTATCCATGTTTTGTAAGCCTTTGGTGTGCGACCAAACTTTAGCTTAAAGTTTTTCGCAAAATGCCCTGCGTGCTTGTAACCAACCTCTTGAGCAACCTGCATAACGGATAACTCTGTGCGCGCCAATAAACTAGCGGCACGATTAAGGCGAAGCTCTGTCAAATACGCAAATGGCGCTCTGCTAAACACCATTTTAAATTGCTGCTTCAGCTTATAGTCATTCACACCCACGATTTTAGCCAACTCAACAATACTCGGAGGAGACTGCATATTAGTCTCCAAATATTTTGCAGCTTGATAAAGCGCTTTTAAGTCAGTTGCTTTAATGGTAGCCAGACTATTGTGATAGGTTTGGTTGTACTCCAGCAATTCAGTCATCAGCTCCATCATTTTGGCTTGCACTAATAGCTTCATGCTTTTAGCGGGTAATTGGCAATCATAAACTTGATTCAGCATATTTTTTATTGCCGAATTGATTGGTAAACAGATGAAGTTTTTTTCGATTAAAGATGATACAGAATTCGCTGGTTGATATTGTGCTATCAACGATGACATCAGCCCGTGACTCATAGTGAAGCTCATCACCTTATTTTCACCCGCACTATATTCAAATGTACAAGCTGATTGTTCAATAAAAAATAAACACAGATGATCTTTTGGGATCATTACAGTACCTGTGGCAGGAGTTGTAATACTCACTCGTCCTTCTAAAACAAAAAATGCGCCACAGAGTTTAGTGCTATCAGCTGCGAATTTTGTCTGTTGTTTAAAGTTCAGTTCATTGATTTGCAATGCACTATCGTCATTATAATTAAATCCAAAACTCGCTCCTTTACCAAGCTTCTCAGGCAAAGCGATACAATAATCCGAATCTTGTGACCACCTACTCCCACTCTCTAATACTTGTTGTGATTGTAATGCCCATTCGCTTGTTGAAAACACGCTATTCTCTACTTGTTCAGTGTGCACTATTCAAAACTCCATTCAGTGACAAAATAACTCCTTATCGCGCTCTGCTGGCTCTGCGATATAGGCAAAAATGTGCGTTCAATACAACACGCACTTTCAATCACAAGCCATACATGATGAACAATTTTACTTCAGTTAATAACCATGACGATAGCAAGACACCAGAAATTAAAGGTACAGTTTTAAACCGATTTAAGCCCCTCAAGGATGCTTTTGTAGATAACTTTACACAACACCACGAAACTGGTGCGGCGATCTGTGTTTATCACAACGGGCAATTAGTGGTTAACTTATATGGCAATAACGAACACACGTCACCTTGGCAAGCAAATCACAGAGTCAGTGTAATGTCTTGCTCAAAAGCAATGCTGGCTATCTGCATCCACAAATTAGCTGCAAATCGGCAAATCGAATTACATGCCCCTATTTGTCGTTACTGGCCCGAGTTTGCAAAACACAATAAAGCACATATCACCATTGCCTCTGTGCTCAATCACAGCGCGGGATTACCTTGCCACTCTACGGGAAAACCCCATGATATATTTGATTGGCAAGCATCAATTAGCAATCTTGAATCAGCCGATCCTATCTTTCTTGCAGGACAAAAGCTCGTATATCATGCCCTTACATACGGTCATATTTTAGGTGAGGTATTACGCCGCGTTGATGGCCGTGTGCCAAGCACATATTTCGATCAAGAAATAGCACAGCCGTTTGAAATTGATTGCGCATTAAAAAGGCAAGAAAACCATCCGCATCGGGATATAAAATCAAGCCCAGCCTTTTCTCGTTTTGGACTAAAAATAATGTCCCGTTGGTTGCCTTATATTCCTTATTGGAAATACCAGTATTTTAGACCGTGTAGTGAACACTATCACCCAAACTCATCTGCTTGGCATAATAGTGAGATCCCTGCGGTATCTGGCCATGCTTCAGCCTTTGGGCTCGCAAAAATGTATGCGTTCTTAGCAAGTGGCGGGACTTTAACAGGCAAAACACTTCTACCACTGTCACAGGTTAAAACAATGACGCAATTGAGTTTTGCAGGGCAAGAGCTGACAACCCAAAAGCAATGGCGCATGGGCGCTGGTATGATGCTCAACTCCCCGGACTTTTGCCCAATGGGGCCCAACTTAGAGGCATTTGGTCATATGGGTATGGGTGGTTCCATTGGGTTTGCCGACCCCAAATCACAACTTGCTTTTGCTTATGTGACTGAATCTTTTCATACCCCAAATAAATACGACAAAAGCCTCTGCGGTAAACGGCAGCAGAACTTAATCAAAGGATTATATAAATCATTGTTATAAGGGCTTACTAGTTAAGGGAGGTAACTACAAAAGTAGATTAATATCATTACCTTTGCTTTTAAAGCATGCTAATTTGATATCAAAATAATAATAATGGAACCACTATGAAAGCCATTTATTTTACACTTACCTCCCTTTGCGCCATGTCCGTGTATGCCAATTCGCCACTGCCCAACAATAGACATGTAAGTATACAAGGCAGTGCAACAGTTGAAGCAAAGCCCGACCTTGCTGATATTTCTTTTGAAGTTGAGGTCATGAAAAGTACTGCTTTGGCGGCAAAGCAAGCGCTAGATAAACGGGTCAATGCTTTATAAGAAGGATTGGGGACATTTGGTATTAAAGATGAACATGTCTCGGCGTCTAGATTATTAACTGAACCTAATATTATTTATGATGATGAGGACAACCCAGTAGAATCAGGTTATATCGCCACTCACTCACTGTCACGCTAACAGACATAACCAAGCTCAATAATTTTCTCAATTTCGCCCTGAGTGTAAAAATCGACACAATAGACGACATCAAATTTAGATCATCAAAATCATCTCAATTCCGGCAAGAAGCGACCATGCAAGCTGTTCGCAACGCAAAGGATAAAGCCAATATATATGCCGAAGCTTTTGGCGCGAAACTCGGTCAAATCTACTGTATCG
>NZ_JAKFZS010000044.1 GCF_021654285.1 Pseudoalteromonas luteoviolacea
TCAGGTCAGGTCAGGTCAGGTCAGGTCAGGTCAGGTCAGGTCAGGTCAGGTCAGGTCAGGATTAATTTGAACCATAATTTATGAAGTAGCAAGTAAAAGCCTGCTACTTCTAATCGATTTAAATATATAGCTTTTCAGCAGCCAACACTTTTTTAAGGTAGTGCTTTGTCTCGTCATAAGGCAAACCGGCTTGTAGAGCCTCCAGTACACGCTCTGGTGGCATAGAATTGATAATTTTAGCCGCTTCACGGATATTTCTAGAATCATTCGTATTGAAGACTCTCGCGACATTGCCTGCACCAGTATTATATGCAGCAATCATACAATATTTGCGACTAAGCGGATCTTTGATTCGACTTAAATACCGGTCGTTGAGTAGATGAAGATAGGCCGTGCCTGCTTCAATATTATTGTTCACAACGTATAGATATGGCGCGCTCATAGGTGCATCAATTTTAAATAAAAACCGATTAACATCAACACCCGCACTGGTCGGTACAACTTGCATTAGGCCATATGCAGGAATATGCGACTTGGCAAGGGGGTTAAAGTGACTTTCTGTATGCATTACAGCCAAGACTAGACTTGAGTCTATCTTAAACCGTTCACTATGCTTAGCAATATCGCCGGTGTAATTGGATGCTCTTTTTTTAGCGAGGCTGCCTTGCGGCAGTTTGATAGTCACTTTGGTAACGGTTTCATCATTTTGGCCCGCTATCTGTCTAACTGATTGAGCTAAGCTTTGAATACGCTTTACTTCAAGCTGATCTAACTTTGCTTTATCTTGCGCAAGCTTTTCAGCTGCAACTCTAGCATTCTCTTCATCTAGCGCCAGTTGCTCATCCGCTTTTTTTTCTAATAACTGCTTTTGCTCTAACGTTTGCTGTTTAATTTTTGATTTCGCATCAATAATTGCATTGACCTTTAAATTTCGATCAATATCGTAATCTTGAATATTGGCTTTCTCTAAAGATACTTGTTCACCACTAAAGAATGTTTGCATTAAAGCAGTTTCAGCTTTTCTAAAGCGCTCAAATTCTTTTTGCACGTCAGATTTTGACGGTGCCTCCTCGCCTTCATGACGTATACTTAAAACAATCTCATTACGCTCAAAATCAACTTCTAGCCTTGAACGATTATCTTCAGAATAAGAAACATATTCACTCTGCGAGGCAATTTTAGCTTCACCCCACTCTTTGATAAGCTCATCTCTAAATGCGTCATATTCTGCAAGGTGTTGTTCAACAAACTCCTCATATTCCCCTAAATGCTGAGCTTTGAACTGTTCAAATTCAGATTGCTCCGAACTTGATTCTGGAGTTGATTGCGCCTTACTATCGTAACCCTGCATCTCTTTTGACAGTTCACCAAAAAGTGCTGAAGTACTTGCAAAAGCAGTACTTACTACAAATTGAGAAGCGATTGTTAATGCGAGTACTTTCTTCACTTTAATATCCTTAAAAGCAAAAACGCGCCAAAAGGCGCGCTGTATTAATTCGTCAATCTAGCAATTTCTTTTTCTAAATCTTTTTCAGCTTTATAAGCTTTAAACTCTTGATATAAGAATTTCTCATCTTGCGGATTGATTTCTTTCTTTGTCTCTTTTATCACATCTTTAAATAGTGAATGAGTTAGCTGTGGTGATAACACAACTAGAGAACAGTAGTAATCTTTCCCACCAATTTCGACAACATCAGCTTTATTTACACGAGAACCATTAAGTGTTTGCTTTGTCAGTTGCTTTGATACTGAACTAAACGTAGAACCTACTGTCGTATCGTCATTAGCATCAGTGCGGTTTGCAAATGTCTTATCTAAACCTTCAATACGGGTTTCAATTTGTTGAGCCAATGCTAAACGCGCATTTGCAACAGATTTTTTTTGATCGATTGAAATATTACCAGAGAATTTGACACAGTCAGCAGCCGCAATGCCGTTTTCAATCGTTGGGTTCAATACCCAATCTGGAATATTTACTTTAGATTGAGAAGCAGACTGTTCTTGCGTCGAGCTACAACCTGCCAAGATCCCTGTAACAAGCACAGAAGTAAGTAGCGATTTAAGTTTCATGGTATTTTCCTTCGTAAGAATGATTGCCTAAGCGATGATTTAAATTTAACAAAAGGCTCGGCTAATTACAGTAATAAATTGTAAGAACGATTTTTTACAACTTTATTCTTTAAAAAAACTAAAAAAATCTTAAACTTGCTGACAATATAACTGAATAAATTGGTATAGTCACTGTCATGTTTTTAACAAGTCATGGATGTCAACGTGCAAAATAACATAATTACTAAAACGCACTTTACTTTCTTTACAGTCATTTATCTGTTTTTTCTAAGCGGGTGCCAAAGTACTCCTGCAAATAAAAATGCAATTCTGCTTGCTCAACAAGGCGAATTTGAATCTGCAAAACAAACGATACGTGCAGACTACTCAGCTAACGGCAAAAGCAAACTCCTACATTACTTAGAACTTGGTATGCTTAATCACTTACAAGGTAATTACCAACTCAGTAACCAACAACTGACCCAAGCACAGCAAATCATCGAAGAACAGTACACTATCAGTATTTCTGAAAGTGCACTCGCTTTATTAAGTGGGCCTTCTTTTACTACCTACGCTGGGAAGGTGTATCATAGACCTCTGATTAACTTCTATAAGGCGCTAAACTACAACGCACTGGCAAATCAGACTAATGCTGACCGTCAAAGCTTTTTAGACTCAGCCCTCGTTGAAATGAGGCAGCTTGATACCTACCTTTCAGGGTTAAAAGACGCAACTGGAGGCTATGATGAAGAAAAACCGTCTGGTTTAGACCTATTAACTGAGCAAATAGATAATTTAACAAGGCCGTTGTTTGCACCAAACGATTTACTCAAAGATATAGAGTATAAAGATGATGCTTTTGCACACTATGTCAGTGGTATTCTCTTTGAACGCAACCAAGAACTGGACTCCGCTAGGATACAATATCAACGTGCTATCCAAGCTTTCGAGAATGGCTTTGCTCAACAGTACGATATAAACCCAATTGTTATCACCCAAATCAAGAAAGATCTTATTCGTGTAATGGCAATGGCTGGGGGTTACTCTAATGAAGTCGCGAAATTGAAATCCGAACTCAAAATCACAACAAGTAAAACTTCTCAGCCTGTTTTAAACATCTTGCAAGATGTAGGGATTGGACCGCAAAGAAAGCAATTTAACTTACTTTTAAATGTAGATGAAGAGGCCAAAGCACTTGTTATGACGCCCATTTTATGGGGTACTCAACGGGAACAACAAGCGCAAATGCGATGGTTTCAGATGCTTTATGCAGATACGAGTATATTTGACCTAATCCAAAATTATGCAACTGGTGATGTCAGTGACATCGTTATGGGCGGACTTACTAAGCGGATACCATTGGGACCAATTTGGGATGACGCAGTAGATATCGGCTTGATCAGTGCCCTTCAATATGGGAGCCGTATTTCCGTTACCTATCTAGAGCCTCTAAAACAACAAATAGATCGCTCTGAAATATGGGTAAACAACCAAAAAGTTGCAAATTTGGAGAAGATTTATTCTGTTAGCCTTCTAACCTTACAAGATGCCCTAAATAACGCCAACTCAGAAATACAAATAGCCTTAGCAAGAGAGATCGTTAAGTCATTAACTGCTCAAAAAGCGATTTCGGCGACAGGGTTAGATGCTTCATTCTCAGGGTTTGCAAAACTTGCTACCTCCGTTGTCAATGCAGTCACTGCATCTGCTGATGTAAGGCAATGGCACTCTTTGCCATCACAAATCAATTATATCCAGCTGCCTGTGTCAAAAGGGGAACACACCATTACACTAAAAACCTATTTAACATCTGGTATCGTTCTAGAGCAGAGCGAAACAATCCAGATTGTTGACGACGTGACGCTTTGGCATACACGAACATTTTTACAAAAAACACGTATCGAAACACCGGATTCAACTTTTTTATAATGGAAAAATTGTTATGAAATGTAATAAGACCTTACTTAAACTTACTCCGCTTTTTGTCGCTTGTACTCTCGCGGTTTCTGGTTGCTCGTCGACCAAGGTCCAAAGAGTAGATGCAAATCAAGAGGTTGCATTATCAGACAAATGGAATGCAAAGGACTCGCAACTAGTTGCCGAAGCAATGATCAATGACATGCTGAGTTTTCCATGGGTAAACGATCACTTACAAAAAGAAGGTTCTAAACCTGCTATTATCATTCAATCAGTGCGTAACAAGTCTCACCAGCACATTGCTGTAGATACATTTTTAAATGACTTAAAGCGTTCAATTTTACGCAGCGGACAAGCTGACTTCGTCGCCAACAAAGATGTCAGAAAAGAAATCCGCGATGAACGAAAAGATCAAGAGCTTAATTCAAGTCTTGAGAGTCAAAATGAAATGGGGCAAGAATACGGCGCTGATTATGCACTGTCTGGCACTATCAACTCTTTTGTTGATGAGCAAGGCGGCGATCGTGTGACTTTTTATCAAGTTGATTTACGTCTAATCGATATGACGACAAACCGTGAGGTATGGAATGGACAAAAGAAAATACAAAAACTGCAGGAACGTTCACGTTTTGGCTTCTAAACCACTTTTAGCGACAATGCTTAGTGTCGCTTTGCTTTCTGGTTGTCAGAGTAATTCAGCGAGCCAAACACAACAAAGCACCACACCACAGTGGATAACTGTGACACCAGCGTCTAGTTATATGGTGTACGGTGTTGGCAATGCGCAAAATACAGGTGACATACAACAAGCTAAATTGGCAGCACAAGAGTCAGCCCGTCTCGCTTTGGCGAAACAACTGAATGTTACTATTTCTGGAAATACAACCATTAGCCAACAAGCTGATAATAAATCAATGACCTTTCACATTGATGAGTATATTCAATCAAAAGTCCCAAATATTCAGTTACAGGGTGTAAAAATTGAAGATGAATATATCAGTGCTGATAAACAAACTATTTATGCCTTGGCTGCATTCAATCGAACTGAAGCAGTCATGCAAACCGAGTTATCGATCAATGCACTTGATGACGAGATCAGTCAATTTTCATTATCTCAAGCTCAAAAAAGTAAAAGCTTAGCACTTAAAAGTGCAGTTGCACTCAAAGAGCTTGGTGTTAAGCGGAACAAACTGAATAATTATTTGCAAATGCTTCAAGCCGCGCACGTCAGTATGCCGAATACTGTGCGAGCGAAGCTAGACATGGCAGATGCACTATTAAATGACATTAGCTTTAGTATTAATGCAGATAATAGCAAGCATCAAAAAGTCAGAGACATGCTTGCCAAAGCACTGACAAGTCAAGGTATCAAGATCACAAACCAGGGTGCTGATTTCGATTTGAGCTTTCGTGTTGATTGGCAAGATATGAAAAAGTCAGGCACTTTCTATAGCCTTGCTGAAAGCTACCTTGTGGTAAAAGAACAAGGCGAAGAAAAAGCACACTTTAACGCTAAAGTGAAAGCCGCTTCAAGCTTTAAAGATACTGCAAAAAGCAATGCTATGGGGAAACTTGCAGATAAATTGGGCCAACAATTGGCGCAATTTGTTGTAACAGGTAAATCCTAGTCAGCGCTTTTTTATTTATAGTGTAAAAAAGGCCACAAGGCCTTTTTTATTTTTCTTGTGAGTACTTCTCTAGTTGATCTTTTAAGTTAGGTGGGACACCTTTGATAGTAAGGGTATCACTAACTGGATCATAAATGACGCGCTCACCTAAGTGCTTTCTCTCGAATCCGACGCTTACACCGCCGCCCATACCCGAAAACTTCACCATTGCAGTCACAGTCTTTTTATCAAGTGGGAATGACTCTTCCAGCTCATAGCCTTGTTCTTTATAAAAATCCTCAAACTGAACTTCTGAAGATTTCGAAAGCGTATCAGATAAGCCTTCGATATCAGCATCTTCGCCACTATTAATACAGTCATTGCAGTAATCAAATACCTCTTTTCTGATGACGTCTTTTTCAGATTTTTCAAACTGCTGTTCAGCCAAATAATCTTCAACTGCATGTAACATAGTCTGTGATTGTTGCTTAGGATCAACCCCTTCTGCACATCCTAAAAAGTCTAAGAAAAAGTCAGCAACTTTGCGTCCAGCTCGGCCTTTAATAAAAGAAATATAGCGATTCTCTTCTGCCTGCGTGTCCCAAGCTGTCAAATCAATACGCGCTGCTAACTGCATTCGAGAAATATCCAAGTGTCTGGAACTTGCTAAATCAAGTTCAGAAGTGATCGAATAATGCTCTTTAATGCTAATTTGAGCAATCAGCATATAATCGCAACCGACATATTGATAATGACAAAAAATTAAATACCCCGTTTCATGAAACGCATATTTATTTAGCTCTTCTTTTAACACTTCAGTTGCCTGCTGTGTCAAATGCCAAAAGCCTAGCTCATTATTACGATAACTTTGCATCGCAGATGCAACTGTACTATTTTTGTCACCATCAAATGCGCAAAACCCCTTTCCAGGTTTTCCATTATATGCATGGTGCAACTGCTCAATAAATACATTGACCCTATCATTAACGGCCATCTCGTCTTCACGTAAATGAATTTGCGTTTCTTCGTCTTGCTTGTCTACATAATGTACAACAAGCTTTTTCACCTCAATGCTCATCTTTGTTTTTAACGCCTCTGGTGTTAGAATATGAAGAATTGTAACTCTATTAATTTGAACCAACCGATGCCAATTCAGTCTAAATATTCCAATGAACAAGTAGAACAAATTGTTGATAGTTTAATCACTGTGCTTCAAGAGCACAAAGCACCTGTCGACTTGAGTTTAATGTGTTTAGGAAATTCTATCACGCACATCCTAAAAGAGCATGTGCCAGAGAGTAAAAGAGAAGAAGTCGCGGAAAATTTTGCAAAGGCGCTTACTCAATCGGTAAAGTAACGGAATGAATTTAACACCACACAGTCCTTTTTCTTCAAAAGCGAGTCAACTGCTAAGTTGGGGACACTGGTTTACTTTTGCTAACATAGGGCTGGTGCTTATTATTGCACTGGCCTATTTAGCAGCAGATGCAGCACCAAGCAGTGCGGTTGGCTGGGTATACATGATTGTAACCTGGGTAAGCCACACCAGCTTTATTACTTTTTGTGCCTTCGTGTTAACCGTGTTTCCACTGAGCTTAATCTTCCCTTACCCTCGGCATATACGAGGCATGGCTGCGCTCATTGCAACATTTGGTATATCTGTTTTATGTCTAGACGCATTTGTATATTATCAACATGGTTACCATTTAAGCTTTCAATCTTTATCGGAAATAATATCGCTGTTAATAGGCATGCTTAATAGCATGTCCATGCTAACCGTCGTTTTAATCTTCTTAGGGTTTATAGCCATATTAGGGTTTGAACTTGTGGTGGGAAATCATGCATGGCGGCATTTAGACAAACTCAAATCTTACAAATTTCCTAAATACGCGACTGCCTTCTTAGTTACTTGTTTTGCCACTAGTCACCTAATGCATGTTTGGGCTGATGCGAATAACTATTTTGATGTCACCAAACAAGATAATGTTTTGCCACTTTCCTACCCCACTACAGCGAAAACATTATTAGCTAGACATGAGCTATTAGATTTAAATGAATACGAGCAAGCCAGAACTGTAAGGTTAGAAAACGCTACTTCTCATTTTCAGGTGCCAAATAATCTACAATATTGTGAATTTGATGCACCTGCTGTAGATATTTTTGTCTTAGACTCTATATCCAATACAGCAAACCAATTATCCAATAAAGACTTATTTAGTTACTCTCATGTGTTAGTGCCCACTGATCCACAAGACCACTATTTTAATCTAATATATGGCCTGCCAGCTTACTATCGCGATACGATAACCGAGCAAAAGCTAACTCCAATCTGGAACTCAAAAAACACATTATCTGTTGCCAGCGACAATGTTTTCGGTTACTTCAATGAACCGGAAAAAGACAGTAAAGTTAGATTTCACTTTACCTCTGAGCTGCCCAACCTTTCGGATGCTAGTGCGTACATCGTTATTGAGTACCCTGCGGGTAGTGAAATCGTAACGCAAACAACATTACATACTAACTTAACCTATTTCTCAGATCATAACGGATTGATGCAGGGTACCGACATTATGTACACGTTGCTCGATAAGCATTTTAGTTGTGGTCAACTTGCGTCTCAAACCATGATAGGCAACGTATCAGGTAGTAGTGAATTAAATCAAGGTGTGAACTATTCCCAAGGTGTTCTGATCACCTATAAGAAAGACCGCATTATATTGGTAAATCATGATGGAAGGCATAAGCAAATATCTGCAAAGGAAGGGTTCCCTATTGAGCAAAAAATGGATATTCCCTTTCTCGTTCAGAGTATAAAATTACTCAAAAGATTCACAGCAAAAGCACCCAATCAATAATTGGGTGCTTTAACTGCAATTTCAGCTCTCATTTCAACGTAACCTTTTATTTTTTGTCTATAGTTAGGTAATGCGCGACTACAGGGAAACGTCAGCTATGAAATTTACTTTACTATTATGCTTTTTATTTTGTACCAATATCAGCTTCGCAAAAACGACGGTTTCTTATTACAAATGCATTACTGACAAGAGCACCATCTTTAGCCAACACCCTTGTTCAAACAGCGCACAGCAGTACACACTGACTCACTCAGATCCACAAGCTACCATACCCTCTGAGCAACATTTTAAGACATTAAATGAAATAGAGCGAAAGCAAATTATTCTTAACCTAAAAAATGCGCTTCGTGCAAAAAAACAGCATGCCGCAATACTTGGCCGAAAACGTGATGAAGCAGCCAGAAAGCAGCAACGCCGTGTGACTCGTTTGATGGATGATGACAAACGAAAAGCCACAGTGAAAGATGTAAAAAAGCAATTAAAGACAATAAATAAAGATTACTTGAAAAGAGTAAAAGTCCTGAATAAAGAAATTGCACAGATTGAGAAAAAGCTGAAGCGGCTAGAGTAATAAAATGGCCCATGATTAAGTCATTTCCCCTGAATTTAGAAGTCCTTTCATAAAATACTATATACCATGAACTTGTTATGACAGTGATTGTGCATATTTGCAAAAATTGACCAATTCAAGCTAGAGTGTAAGAAAATTAAGCTATATGCTCTTTTTGCTATGGCTTGAAACCCTTGGATAATAATACCTATTTTTAACTTTGAGCAGGGTTAGTTTATTTGAAAAAGGAAGCTTTTATGGGCCCTCAAGATATTGCGTTTTTAATTATTTCTGGCTTTAAAAAGCACTATGCTCTTTTTCAAAGCATCACAGCACAGGCACCAGATGCGTTCATATCACAGCAATGGGCCAATATAGAGCGGATCAGTAAAGCGCGGATCAGCCATTACGATGAACGCATACAAGAAACCGTCGAAGTACTAAAACTACAATTCCCGACCAAACAAATTTGCAGTCACTTATGGCTCCAAGTAAAAGAAGCCTACATTGAGTTATTGACTTTTCACCCTCAAGCAGAGCTTGCAGAAACATTTTACAACTCGGTGTTTTGCCACCTATTCCACCATAGCTATTTCAACAATGACTATATATTTGTTGATAGTTCAAAAAAAGGCGTGCCATTGCTCCCCATTGAAGCAGAGTATCGAAGCTACTTTCCTGTTATCGAGGGTCTACGCAAAACAATTGAGCAAATTATTAAAGATACCGGCTTTTTTGATGACTTTCATGACCTTGAGCATGATATCCGACTTTTACAAAGAGCCTTTTTGAAACAAGCGCCCAACACACATCACCAGCATTTTAGAATGCGTTTTGATATTTTAAAGGCACCATTTTATCGCAATAAAAGCGCATACATTGTCGGAAGAGTCATTTCTTGTTCTGGTGTGCAGCCGTTTATAATCGCTCTATTACACCATCCAAGCGGTAAATTAAAAATAGATGCATTAATTACACAAGCCTCTCAAATGAGCTTAATATTTGGCTTTGCTCGCGCTTATTTTTTAGTAGAGACACGCGCACCGTCAGCGATGGTAGGATTTTTAAATCAATTAATGCCCAGTAAAACTGTTGCGGAACTATACAATTCAATTGGTTTTCATAAGCACGGAAAAAATGAATTTTACCGTGAATTCTTGCTGCATCAAAAACACAACCCTGAGCGCTTTACTGTCGCCCCCGGCACACCAGGCATGGTCATGCTAGTGTTTACTTTGCCGACTTTTCCATACGTATTTAAAGTCATAAAAGACAAATTCGCGCCGAGCAAACCGTTTGGTAAAGAGACAGTTTTAGCGAGATACCAGCTGGTCAAAAACCATGATAGAGTCGGTCGAATGGCTGACACGTTAGAATATTCAAATGTAGTCATTCCCAAAAATCGTATAGATCCAGATTTACTCGATGTAATAAAAGAAAAAATCGCACAAAATATCATAGAAGACGATACGTTCATCACCATTAAGCACTTGTATATTGAAAGACGTATCACACCTCTCAATCTTTTTATACAAGATGCAACTGATGAGCAAATAGATCATGTTATCGAAGATTACGGCAATGCCATCAAAGAGATGTTACAAGTTAATATTTTTCCAGGTGACATGCTCTTAAAAAACTTTGGTGTCAGTCGACACAATCGCGTGATCTTTTATGACTATGACGAGGTACAATACCTTACACAAATGTCATTTAAAGCGCTGCCCAAGGTATCGCTCGACGATTTATATTCAGGACAATCTACACCATCGGTTGCACCCAATGATGTATTTCCCGAGCAAATGTGTACATTTGTACTGACAAACCCTAAACTCAAGGCTGCTTTTGAGCGCCACCACCCAGAACTTATGACGCCGATGTATTGGCAACAAGTTCAACGGGATATACGACAACATATCACCAAACATGTTTATCCATACCCGCAAAGTCAGCGGTTTGGACATCACAATAACAAGAAAGGAACATTGTGAACATTAGCAAAATTGACCTCAACTTACTGGTATACTTAGACACTCTACTCAGAGAGTGTAATGTAACACGTGCAGCTAACCAGCTAAGTATCACACAACCTGCAATGAGTAATGGTCTAAAGAGACTGAGAAACTTATTTAATGATCCCATACTCGTGCGCACCAGTGAAGGCATGGTACCCACCGAGCGAGCGTTAGAATTGCAACCTGTCATACGTGGGATCTTAATGACTCTAGAAGAAACGCTCGCCCCAAATAGAGAATTTGAAGCAAGTCAAAGTAAACGCGTTTTTCGTATTATGGCAAGCGATTATGCTGCAAGCACACTCGCCCCCAAGCTACTGGCCAAGCTACATAATGAAGCGCCAGATACCACGCTAGATATACTAACTCCCAGCGATGTCACTTTTCATGATGTTGAAAATGGTAAAGTGGATATGGCAATCAATCGATTTGAGAACCTGCCTCAATCGTTCCACCATAAACAAATTTGGAAAGATAGCTTTAGTTGCCTAGTCAAATCCGATAATCCGATTAAAGAAGATTTCACGCTAGACGCTTATTTAAATGCACGCCATATTTGGGTGAGTAAAACCGGTTTCGGTGTCGGTGTCGGCATGAACCCGGAAGATGTCCAAAAGCTAGGCTGGGTAGATGAAGCACTAGCAAACTTTGGTAAACACCGAAACATTGCCACCTTCACACGTAACTATCATGTTGCAATCCATCTTGCCAAAGAACAGAATTTGATTGCGACACTGCCATCAAAGGCTGCCAACATATACAGAGATGATAACTCGTTAGCCATTTTGGAGCCCCCGTTTCCTATTCCTCCCTTCGAGCTAGATATGATTTGGAGCCCACTACTTCACCGCGATGCTAGCCATGTGTGGTTGAGACAAAAAATTGCAGAAGTGGCAGAGGAAATAAAATGATGACGACAAAAAACTATAACAAGCTCATCGAACACTACCACTCTATTGATAACTTTGAGCACCTGAGTGCAATTTGTAGTTGGGATCAGGCTGCAATGATGCCATCAGGCGGGGCTGATAGCCGAGCTGAAGCCATGGCAGAGCTAGCTGTTCACCTTCACTCACTTCATACTACGCCGCAGCTCGCCGAACTCTTCGAATCAGTTAAAGACGAAGAGTTAAGCGAATATCAGCAAGCCAGTGTAAGAGAGATGCGCAGAACTTGGCAAATGCGCACGGTACTACCAGTTGATTTGGTCAAAGCCAAAAGCTTAGTGGGTGCCAAATGTGAACACCAATGGCGAACACAAAGAGCAGAAAACGACTGGCAAGGCTTCGTTAAAAACTTTGAGCCAGTCGTAAAGCTTAGCCAAGAAGAAGCGCAGATCAGAGCAAGCGCGAATAATCTGACGCCCTATGATGCAATGTTAGATATTTATGAACCAGGTATGAGCAGCGAAGAACTTGATCAACTGTTCAAAGACATAACTGGCTGGTTACCACAGCTTATCCAAGAAACCAGACAAATACCGCCACCAGCAACGCATGTATCTTATCCAGTAAAGCAGCAAGAACTGCTAGCGCATGAGCTCATGACAATACTCGGATTTGATTTTGACCACGGTAGATTGGACACTAGCGTTCACCCATTTTGTGGCGGAACAAGTCAAGATACCAGAATAACAACACGGTATGATGAAGATGAATTCATCAACGCAATGATGGGCGTGATCCACGAGACAGGACACGCATGTTATGAGCAAAACTTGCCAACACCTCTGAATAAGTTACCTGCAGGTAAACCCCGCTCTATGGCCATTCACGAGTCGCAATCCTTATTTTATGAAATGCAAATAGCGAGAAGCCCTGAGTTTATAGCTCTAATAAGTGAACTTGCGGCACGCCACTTCCCCAACTATGCATCAATAAATACGACTCAAAAATTACAGCAGAACCTGCAGTGCGTTACCCCTAGTTTAATTCGTGTTGATGCTGATGAAGTCACCTACCCAGCACACATTATCTTACGCTATGAAATAGAAAGAGATATCATTAACGGCAAGATTAATTGTCAGGACATTCCTGAGCTTTGGGATAACAAAATGTCCACACTATTGGGGCTTTCAACAAAAGGCAATTACAAAAATGGTTGTATGCAAGACATACACTGGACAGATGGAAGTTTCGGATACTTCCCAAGTTACACGCTAGGCGCTATGTATGCTGCACAATTTAAACATGCTATGAGCCAATCTATCGATATTGCAACACAGATCAATAATCGAGATTTCAAACCTATTTATGATTGGCTAAACACGCATATTTGGCAAAAAGCGAGTTTGTTACCAACAAATGAGCTAGTGCTCAAAGCGACGGGATCTTCGCTCAATGCTCAGATCTTTAAGGAACATTTACAGAAACGTTACACTTAGAGCCAAAAGTCGTTAATTTGAGGCAAGCTGCTACGCATTTGCCTCATGCTTTACTTTATTGGCCATATTAATCTTATTTACCAAAAACTGTGCCGTTTCTTGAAGGGGGGCGTCTTCAATTTGCTGCATTCTATGGTCTATAAAGCCTTGCAATCTACCACTTTTCAATGCCAGCAGACACTTACTTATTGACTCATCAACATACTCGTTTAAAGGGGTTGAGCCACTCCAATGTAAAGAATTGGCCCATTGCAAAACATGACTAAGCTCGCTCGGCTTAATTTCTCCACATATGCATTGTGACATTAATGCAATATCAAGTAGCGACTCTTTTTGCAGCTGTTCAACACACACTCCACTGTCGAGATGCGATAGCAATTGTTCAAACTTCATTTTTGACTCCTTCAATTGACGGCATGCCTTTGATGGCGATAGTACGAACATATAAAACTCCACCGACAATGTCACTTAAAAAATATACAAGTTGCGAACCATGCACTAGCCTTAGAATTGGGTAAATAAAATGGTCTGAAATGTTTAAAAAGCTCGGCTTTATCGCATTACTCAGTGTTAGTCATTACTGCTTTTCTAAAGCAAATAACGAAATCTCTGTTCCAGTGAATAGAGATATTTATGGATATGCACAAACTATTTTAAATACACAGGACCTCGACAGTATCTCTCCAGACATATTTGATCACCCACTCTGCCAACGAGATGTTGTCGACTTAATTATCATTCAAAAAGCACTACAAGTTGGCAAAGCAGACGTAACTTTAAATTTCTTTATGATCGATCACGAAGAACGAGAAGAAATCTTACTGCAATCTGGAATGTCGATGGTTAGCGTGGACACAATATGGTTATCTCAAGCCAAAGCTTTGGGCGACAGTGTATTCATCTCTTCTCCTATTATTAGAAAAGGCGAGTACTTTGCAGGCATTTATACAGCTCAGAGCAGGGCTAAAACATTAGCATCAGAAATAAAGCAGGACTTTTCAAATGTGACTGTCGTAAGTAATAAAGCGTGGTCAGTCGACTGGTCTACCATCAAACAACTCAACCCAAAACAGCTATTTAATGAATCAGACTGGACAATGATGGCGCGATTGGTAAGCAATGAATGGGTGGATATTATGCTCATACCATTCAATAATCAAACCCCTTTCAGGTACGCAGGAAAAGGTTACAAAGTTGAAGCAGTTCAAGGTGTTAAAGTTGCACTACAAGATAGCCGCCACTTTGTAATAAGCAAAAAGTACCAAAACAGTCAAGCTGTTTTCGACTCCCTACAATTGGGAATAAAACAACTCAGAACCAACAGTTTTATCGAAGAATCATATCAAAAATGCGGGTTTCTAAACATTTTGGTTGATGAATGGCGAGAAATACCCTAGAAAAATCGTATTTTAAACTATTGATGCCCAGATCCATATTTACTCCATTTTGTTCCAATATCTTTCCCAAACTTAAAAAAAACACCAATAGGAAATAGGAATTTAAAATGAAAGAACTGAGGCTGCAAGTTAATATTGTATTCTACTTAATCGTAATGCTTGCTTCATTAGCACTGCTAAGTGCGGCAAAATTATTTATGGATATGCAATTATCAAGTTTGGCGACTCTACAGTTCGTTATCGCTATTTCAGCAATTTTCATGGCACTTGTACATCTAATGCTCACCTTATCAGGGCAGAAAAAGGTGACTATTTGCAATCAAGGAATCTCATACTTAAATCTTTTCGCGAGAAGAAAGTTTGTTCCATCTGAAGAAATCACAAAGTTAACCACTCGTAACTGCTTAGGGTTAAAAGTGATCCAAGTTCACACCCATGAGAAAACGATTACCCTATTGGCATTCAAAATAACCAAAGCACAAAAGAAATCACTGGTTCAGCTTGGCTACTTAGCTTAAAAGTTTGCCATCTAAAGATAAACTGCATAGCATGCTGCGCACAGGTCAAAACAGAGTCAAATCATGTCAAAGCAATATCATATAGGCACAACTGGAACACCTTGGACAGCAGCTGAAAAGCAACTTTGGTTTAAGTCTCAAACAATTAAACGCTCATATCAAGAGATTGTAATAAAAGAAATAAAAGCACTCGCTACTTTTTGCGATATTGAACAGTATGGATCATTAGACTATCAAGATGGTACATACCCTGTATTTGCATTAAAAAATAAAAATGTTGATACATCACTGCCGACAATTCTTGTTACAGGTGGTGTACATGGCTATGAAACAAGTGGCGTTTTAGGTGCTTTAGCGTTTGCACGGCACCAAGTGCGACAGTTTACAGGCAGCTTTAACTTTGTCATTTTGCCTTGCATCAGCCCATGGGGCTTTGAAACGATAAATAGGTGGAATCCAGATGCAGTAGACCCTAATCGGTCATTTTACGATAACAGCCCTGCATTGGAGTCTCACTTAGCAATGCATTATGTTAACCAGCTATCAGCCAATATCATTGCACATATTGACCTTCATGAAACAACAGATACTGACAACAGTGAATTTCGCCCAGCGTTAGCAGCACGAGATGGCAAAGTAAACCACAATTGGAATATACCTGATGGCTTTTATCTCGTAGGGCATACTCAAAAGCCTGAGCCAGCATTTCAAAAATGTATTATAGAACAGGTGCAAAAAGTCACGCACATAGCTGATGCCGATGATAATTCACAGTTGATCGGCGTAGGTATAGAACAGTTTGGTGTCATTAACTACGATGCGACCAAACTGGGCTTATGTATGGGCTTCACACAAGCTCAGTATGTGACGACCACCGAAGTGTACCCTGACAGTGAAAAGACCTCTGTACAAGAATGTACTGACGGCCAAGTTGCTGCCATCATAGGTGTAATCAAATACTTAAAAACACTTTAACCTTATTCTATATGGGTAGCGGCTTTAAACTAAGCCGTTACTTCACCGTGTTCATAAATAATTTCAAAAATCTCTTTGAATGAGTGGGCTTTTTGGAAAATATTTACCGGAATATGAAGCGCTCTTGCAATATCAGATGCTGAAATCATACCACGCAGTACTTGGCTGTGGTCCATAAGTAGCACATGCTGGTGCCCCAACTCTTTCAAAGTTTCTAAGATATCACCGATGCGTGCATCTTTAACACAGTCATAAAACATAGCATGCAACTCACTTTTTTTGGTCATCACATCTTCTACGGTAAGATCTGAGCGAGAAACGCTGCGCTTTTGTGCAGTAGTGAGCACTTTCCTGCCCGTCAAATCTTTCGAATTAACAACCCCCACAAATGTATCATCATGATCAATAACTAACTTACATCGCACATGCCCATTTACCATCATAAATAGCGCATGATCAATATCAACGTCTTTTAGTATCATTTGTGGCTGACGCCGTGAAAAATCTGTTACTACCTGTTCTGCTGGGCTAAATATCGATAATGGGTTCCCTTCATAGTGCTCACAAAACTGATAAATCCCTTTTAATTTTGTCGTGTTTAATAATCTAAACTCACTCATATACCACCTCTTGTGGACTCATCAACTACCGTTATTTAAAAAGGATGGTTCATTGTTCATGGGATCGCAAGGTTGATTAGAGGTACGGTTTGAATCATAGAAAAGTGCTGTAATCGGCTGTAATAGATAAAATAAGTTATTCTTCGTACAATGTATTTTATAGGTTAGTGAACTAACGCAAAGATCAATTTGGGCTTTGTACACAGTCAAACTTGCAGATTTCCCTTTATTGGTGCCCACCTAGGTGGGCCCACTTTTATGACACTGTCTCGTGGAATAAAATCTAAGTAAATACGGATAAACGATACGATAAGTGGTGTCATCAGTATTACGTTACTTGCGTTTATCTTTGATTGGGATTTTTTAGTGGCGATTTACTCCTCATTTCAGGTAGAATTTCTGCAAACAAAACGTACTGCTAGCCCTTAGCACATATACGGAAATCTAGGAAACTCTATGGCTTACTTAATCGATGAACTCAAGCTCGAAAAAATATATTTAAAGAGTTATCACACTTTTGGACGATACAAATTTAATGTAGATACGTTTTTAGACAAGCCCGGTATTTCTAGACATCATGCCATCATCGAATACACCAATGACAATTGGTTAATTCGCGATGTAAGTACAAATGGTATATGGATAAATGACCGAAAAATTGATAAAAACCTTCCTTACCAGCTCTCTGAAAATGATAAAATTGACTTTGCTGCACCGGGACAAAATTCATTTGTCGTGGGTAGTCTAAATGCCAATTGCCAGTATTTTGTTTCGCAAAATAATCGTAATAATATCATTGAAGTCGAAAACCAAATGCTGCTTCCTAACGAAGAAGAACCGACACATATTGTTTACTATGACGCCTTGCTCAATTATTGGTTTCTTGAAGATCTTACGACCTCAGACAAGCAAGCCTTAATCGATGGCGGTATTACCAGTCTGTTTGGCGAGCAATGGCTGTTCTATTGTGCAGGCATCTCAACCATGACAAAACACCTAGAGCAACAACCCGCGGTGAAACCACTGGCCTTAAGCTTTGCTGTTAGTCTAGATGAAGAAAAAACAGAACTCTCTTTACACGTTGAAGGCGAGGAATATAACTTAGGTAGCAGAAGCCATCACTATCTCCTTTTACTACTAGCTAGAACGCGCATTGAAGACAAGCAAGCAGGTGTAGATGCTGAATTTCAAGGTTGGGTTTACAGAGAAGATCTCGCTAAGCAACTTGGTGTACAAATGAACCATATGAACATCATGGTGCATCGCGCACGCAAACAATTAAGTGAAGCAGCACCTGACCGAGCACCTGAAGCAGGTTATATCATCGAAACTAATAACGGTCAGCTACGCATGAATTGTCAAGATGTCACCATTTTAAAAGGCGCTCAGCTTGAGACGCGCATTAGCTTGTAGCATATAATCTGTAGTCTACTGTGGGCCCCAACTATCAATTCCGATAGGGCCCAGCTTGCGCTATGATATGCGCTTCTAGCTTTTTCATTAACCCAAACATGAATAATACTTCCACAAGTACAAAAAGTGGTCCAATTAAAAGCCCTACTAAATCATCTACAAATGCTGGCTTTTTCCCTTCATAGTAATGGCCTATGAACTGCATGACCCAGCCTACAACAAAAACTGATGCGCCACTCAAATAGAATATCCCTGTTGCAATATCAAAGTTTAAAAACTGTGTATAGATAGACATCACAAGCACATAGCCCAAGCTCAATAATATCAGCATAAGCACACCAAGTTTGATTGATAGGCACAAATAATAAACCGATACCAGACCAATCAACACAGTTGACACAGTGATCGAAACAGTATTTAAGTCAAATAAGGGAACATAGGTCATTAGAATAACGGAAAGGACGATCAAGGGAACGCCAAACAAATGTGTGCGTATATTGCGATTATCTCTGTGATAAAGTGCATACTGGACAAGGTGACTTTCTAAATTTTTCATCTCTGTACTCATCAAGAGTAAATACTTTAATTTTCACTCTAACGCCTTACAGGAAAAAAAGTCAATAAAACACAGCTCACAAAGCAAACAACATTTAGCTTGAATATATTTTCAACATATAAAAAAGGCCGCCTACGACTTTGGCGGCACATTCACTGGGCAATAAAAAGCAGTTTTATCATCTCTTTCTGCTTTCAAAATAACCATAGCTCAACATTCAAAAGAAACAAATAAAAAACATTTTTTTAATTTTTTAGTAACCTTTCGCGTAACCCCGAACTTCGTCCAACTGTTTTTTCCATTGCTAGCCTCAGTACTTGAGGCTGACATATTAGCTCTAAATGGTTTTTAGCTCGGGTAATGCCTGTATACACCAATTGCCTATTAACTCCTTGTCTTGCTCTTTGTATTGGAGGCAAAATCATTGCTGTATGAGCGAATTCAGATCCTTGAGATTTGTGAATTGTCATCACATACACCAGCTCGTAACTTGGTAAGCGCGCAGGATTGATAGACCTTAAGTGCCCTTGCTCATCAATGAAGGTAGCGAATAGTTGGCCATTCTCATCAGGTAACACTATCCCAATATCACCATTAAAAAGTTTCAGTTGATAGTCGTTTTGTGTGATCATCAACGGCATACCTACGTAATATCGTGTGTACGGCCTAATCAAATTTTGCTGAGCCAGTTTATGCTCGATACGTTTGTTTAACTCATTCACGCCGTACGGGCCTTCACGTACAGCGGCAAGTAATTGATAATCTGAAAATAGCTTATGTATTTTCCGTGCACTTTCTCCTGCTTGAATCGCTCTTAAATACTCGCTATAAGCATTGGCAGCACGCTCTATCATATTGACATATGACTCATTTGATAGCCCATAGAGGCTTAATTCAGAAAACCCTTGATGTATTACCCAGTCCAAATGGTTTGGGTCATTATTGTTAACCGCTGAGGCTAATTGGCCGATACCACTGTCACTTTTAAAGCGATGGCTTTGTTGCAAAAACGCCATCATATCTTGCAACTGAAATTGACTTGCAGCCCCTGATAGCTTTTTAACACCACCAAAGCACACGTCATTGAGCAATTGAGCCCGCTGCGAAGAATACTTTGGATGTTGCCCCAATTTTAGATCAGCACATAAATCATTCAGAATACAGCCGGTATCAACGGACGCGAGCTGATCTTTATCTCCCAATAAATATAGCCGTGCGCCTTCAGGCAACGCGGCCACCAACTTGCTCATAAGTGACAAGTCTACCATCGAAGCCTCATCAACGATTAATAAATCAACGTGAAGCGGATTTTTATCATGGTGTTTATACTTATTACTATGTGGAATAACGCCTAATAATCTATGTATTGTTTGTGCGTCCTCAGGGATCAGATCGGCAAGCTCCGGCGCTAACGCTAACCTACCTTTGGCACCGATGATTGACTCACTGAGTCTCGCAGCTGCTTTGCCCGTTGGTGCCACCAGCTTAATGTTGAGCGGTGCTTTGACATAAAGAGACTGTAAAATAGCGAGTAATTTTGTAACCGTCGTTGTTTTGCCCGTACCTGGCCCTCCTGTGATAACACAAAATGCACTTGCAGCCGCTATGGCACACGCTACTTTTTGCCAATCAATGACATTGTCATCTTGCACTGGAAAATAGACATTCAACAATGCTTGCAACTGACCTAGGTCCAAATTGATCTCACGCTGAGACATGCTTATGAAGCGCTCGGCCAAATATGCTTCATAATTAGCTAGACGTGCTAAATACAGTTGATTTTTAAATAGTACAATGGGCTTATCATGCCCAACTGCTTGGTGGCAAGAAAGCGCTTGCAATGCCTTGTCTTTATCCACAAATGGCGTCAGCTCTATAGAGTGAGTCAATTGCTCGATATTTAGTTCAAACGGATTAAACCAGTCAATAGTATCCAACAATAAACAGCTATGTTGGTTTTGCTCAGCTTTAAGCACTAACAATATAAGATAAAATACATCACAAAATTGAGAGTCACAGAGCAGTTTTGCGAGAGCAATATCAACACTTCGTACTTTGCGTTGCTCAATCAATACCTCAATAAATAAGGCGTCATCAAAACTATCTTGCGTAAAATCTAAAGAAAATTGCGACATTATGATGCCTCCGGATCAAAAAGCGCATCTAAGGTAAGTAACTCTTGCTCAGTGAGTGCTTTGAAAAATACACCACCGCCCTGCGGTAACGCCCTTAAAAATAAGTAATACACACCACCCAGATGCGTCCCAACCGTATAATCAGCAAGTCGATATTTCAACAGTCGATGCAAAGCGACACTATAGATAAGATACTGTAGATGATATTGATGAGATGACATCGCAGACATTAAGTTATCATCACTGTAATCACTCAACTCATCACCTAAGTAATTGGATTTATAATCTAACACGTAGTATTTACCTTGCCAGCGAAAAATAAGGTCTATAAATCCTTTTAACATGCCCTGCACTTGGTCAAATTGTAAAAAACTTGGCTGACCCGTTATATCTGTTAATACCTTATTTAGTTGGCTTGCTCTAAGCGCACTTAATGGCAGGTGAAACTCCATTTCTACCAAGCAATGTTCAGGTGCTAAACGACTTAACGACAAATCACCAACCGCGTTAAGTGGACACGCCAAACTTTGCACTACCCACTCAGTCACGCAGTCTCGCCACTGCTCATCAATCTGATATTTATCTAAGCAGGCTTCAACCACCTCGCCCACTGGTAATTTATCACCAGCGACTGGTGTATGAGGTGAAGTAAAGTCAATCTGTTCATAGATTTCATGCAAACAACTTCCCGCTTTTGCACCTTTTACAAAGCTATATGGCGTTTTAGTTGGGGTTTGTGCCATACGAGGTAAATCTAATTCATGATGCTCATCTAAAGCCCCTGCGGGTCTATCATCATGATGCGCATGATAACTTAATTGGCTGAAGCTGGTTGTCCGCCAATTGATTTCTATTGCGGCGTTTTGATCCTTTACCCCTAACGCAACAGGGACTTGAGCTTGCGGCTCACCAAAGTAGGCAGTTGGAGGCGTTTCAAATATCTCCATAGACATACCAGAGTGCTGCAGACATAGCTGTTCAAGTGCTTGATGCCACTGCTGCGCTTCTTTAAACTCAGTATCACCAAATAGCGCAAAGCCCAGCGCTGTTTGGCCAATACCCAGCTTTTTACTGCGGCCCAATGCAATGTTAAACAAGCCCAACTCGCAATAGTGTACAGCACGTGTCAGTGCCACATATAATAATCGAATGTCTTCCGCTAAACGCTCTTTTGAGGCTGCTTGTACGCCATGATCATCTGCATCAAGGTCAATGATTAAATGTTTATCTTGATGATAGATAATTTCACTCGGATCACGATAACCCAGTGCAAATGGCATATATACAATTGGGTACTCCAACCCTTTTGACGCATGCATAGTGACAATTTTAACCAAATTAGCATCACTTTCTAAACGTAACTGAGCGCCATCTAACGTGGCTTCGCTGCATTGAATGCTCAACCACCTCAAAACACGTTGCGTCCCTTCTAACTCAATTTGTTTGTGTTGCAATAATTCGGCGAGATGACGATAGTCGGTCAACCAACGCTCTACTTCATAACCATTTGCCCGCCAAACACTGGCAAGTTGGTTGTGCACCATCAGCTTCTCTAACATCGCCATCGCACCACTTTGATACCAAACTCGCTTCAGTTCAGCAAAAAAGTCTAAATAGCTCTGCCATTGCTGCTCATTTTGAGAGAGGCTGTAGACTTGCTCATAATTTAACGCGAATAAAGGGCTGACTAATACCCCACGCAGCGCCGCCTCATCATAAGCGCCATGAAGCACATGCAACAATTGATTTAACGCACTGGCAACGGGTTGCCCATATACGCTATCTCTAGCTAAATACACGGCACTCACACCACACGCATGCAGTGCTTGCTTCATCACTGAGGCTTCGTTTCTGTCTCGGACCAAAACACAAATATCAGCCGCTTTTATCGCTTCTCCTCCTATACTCACTTGGCCCAATTGTGCTTGGGAGAGCAAGGTTGCAATTTTAGCTGAAAAAGCTTGCGCCAATGCCTGATGCGCCTGTGCTTTACTGGTAACGCCATCTCCGCTATCAAATACGCAAAAGTTTAAAACCTGTTCTGTATCATTACTGAACGACTGCTGCTCAGACTTACCCTGCGCGTCAACTGCGTAAAATGGAATATCCTCATTAAAGATAAAGCTGCGTTCGTGCTGGGTAAAAATCGCGTTGACGCTATCCACCACAGATTTAGCCGAGCGATAGTTTTTAGCCAAAGTAAAGTGTCTGGTTTCATCCACAGCCTGTTTGGCGGCGATGTAGGTGAAAATATCCGCGCCGCGAAACCCATAAATAGCCTGTTTAGGGTCGCCAATCATAGTCAAAGCACTATTAGCGTCGCCCGCGTATACGGTGCTAAAGATACCGTATTGAATGGGGTCGGTATCCTGAAATTCATCAATTAATGCAACGGGAAATTGCTGTACGATTTTATTTGCTAAAACCTCACCAGCATCTCCTTGCAACGCTTCGTATAAATTACTCAATAAGTCATCTGGAGAAATCGTGCTCTGTATTTGCTTATGCTGTACTAACAGCGCTTTTACTTGCTTCAAAGCGTCTTGCAGCAGTGCTATTGGTAGTAAGTTTTTAACTTGATGGTGTAATTTCGCCATTTCGTCAAATTGCGAAATCATGTGATGGGTTATCAACTGGGCATTTTTCTTATAATTTTTAGCATCTCCAAGTTGCGCGCTCCCCCACAAATTAAAGGAGTGCTTGCTTGTACCGAACTCAAAATACCAAGCGTCTGATGCAACATAATCACCCAGAGCATTTATGTTAGCAGCACGCCCAGGCGCCTTATTTTTTGCCAGAGCTGACTCGTTTAGGCAAGTGATAAACTCACTTTCTCGGAGCGCCTGTTTAAATTCGGCAGCCCTCGTCTGATATTGCGCTCTTGCAGCTAACACATCATCTAATTTCACCTGAGGTGTCAGTTTTGCACCCGATTTGCTTAGCAGTGGTATCAGCTTCTTCATCAAGCTTTGTGGATGTGCAAAATGCTCCAATACCAATGCGGTTTGATCTTTGTCCAATGTGTATAAAAATTTGCGCCAGTGGTCCTCTACCGCCATTTTTAAAAGCTCAGTTTCATCGAGAATAAACTCGAGATTAAAGCTCAACTTTGACTCAAAGGCGTGCTGTTTAAGCATTCGCTGACAAAATCCATGAATAGTGAAAATAGCAGCTTCATCCATGGACTTTGCCGCCGCATCTAGCAATTTAAACGCCGCCTGCTTATCCTTAACTTGCGCCAATAGCGTTGGTATAAGCGGATCTGCACACTCAGCACCGAGTAAAACATCTCGAGCATCTATGATCCTAGCTCTCACGCGGTCTTTTATTTCTTGCGTGGCAGCCTCGGTGAAAGTCACCACCAGGATCTGCTCAACACTTAAACATGCCGACTCTTGATGCTCTACCAAGCCCAATAAGTATCGAAGATAAAGTGCCGTAATTGTGTATGTTTTACCCGTCCCGGCACTCGCCTCAATCAAATTATGGCCATACAGTGGCATGGTGATTGGATTAAGCATCTCCATGAGACTGCTCCTTTTCTAACGCAATGATTGGCCCTAGTAATGATTTGCTGAGCAACATAAACTCTTCCATGCAGGACTCTAAATTTTTGAAGTTGAGTGCCACATAAGGATCTTCAGACTCGCCAACGCCAATATACTGGCCACCAGCAAACTTTAAATTCGCTTTACCAATGTCATCCGTGCTCGCAAATGCATAACTTGAGGCTGGGAAAAATGCCACAGGCTGCGAGATCAATTGCTGATAGAAATCGACCCAGCCTTGCAATAACTGCATTGCATCTGATTTCTCAAGCGCATCAAACGTCACCTGCTCATCTAGTCCAATAATTGATGTGCTGGTCGCTGAGACAGTAATATTGGCCAATAGGTGATAAATGAACGCCCGAATTTTATCTTTGGCCTTAATGCTCGCGGGGCGGTAAAAGATCTGCTCATTCGCAAAGATTTTATCAAGCCAACCCACTATCTTCATCCCGTTAAGCTCTATACTGACCTCACGCGGTGACTGTGCGTTAATAAGCTTGGGCTTCAACACACCCACCATAGGTAACACACGTTGCTCTAATAGTTCTAACTGTATCTCTCCGACATACGCTTGCGGCAAATGACCCCTTTGCAACATTTGTTCTGTGCTGAGAGTGGTATCATTTACACGGGTATCCAGTATTTCTAGTAAATATTGATAACGTGTCAGAGGATCTAAAGAAAATGGTTCTGTATCATCCTGATACTCAAGTGCAGGATTAATTTTCACCCCTAAACAGTTTTGATAAAAGTAGCTTTGCGGCGCCGTACACGCGCGTAAAAACTGCGTTAATTCTAGCTCACCTGGCAATTCAACGAATAAAGGCGCAGGCTGAACTAATGGCTGTTCTGATCCGTTAAATAACCAATTGGGGTTATAACTTTGTAGAGGGCCTTGCTGATAGTGTTGTGCGTTAAATGGTTGCAATGGTGCCTGACTTTTAAGCTGCGTACTAACCTGCGTATCGCAGCCTGCAAAACAAAAACTGCGATCAATATATTCAAACAACTCGCTCACTAACACGGATGGCACTTGTACTTCGTTATTAAAACATGAACGGCCAATATAACTGACATAGAAGTGGCTTCTAGCACTAAGTAACGCCTCTAAAAATAGATATCTATCATCTAGTTTTCGAGATCGGTCACCTTTTCTTCTTGATGAGGCTGGCACTAAATCAAAGCCAATTGGCTGAACCTGACGAGGATAATCCGCATCATTCATGCCAAGCAAACACACCACTTTAAAAGGTACCGCACGCATCGGCATCAGGGTACAAAAATTCACGGCTCCAGATAGAAAGCGCTGCCCCACGCCTTTTTCTTGTATACCCTGTTTAACCAGATACGCCAGCACTCTAGGATCTATAGGCTCGCGCATATCTCCGCTTTCATAGTGCTTTTCAATGCCCTCGATCACTTTGTTTAGTTGCATTAAATCCCAGCTTTGTTCCGCATCTTGGTGATAGAAACGGGCTAAAAGCGCACGCAGCAACATGGCTTTTTCGCTTAAATTTGTGGTTTGCAGTAGTTGTGTCTTAGCATCGGTAAGCGCCTCAATAAAAGCAATTAATTTACTTAAAATATGGATCGCCATGCCTTCAACCAAGTCTGCAGGGTATATGCCGTTAAACGCCCCTTCTTCATTTTCTGAGGCAACGCCAAGTAATAATCGATTTAAACCATGTAGCCATGTGTTGAGAGAGATTTCTGGTAACCCATGCTCAGACTTGTTCTGTGCATCTAAACCCCACTTAATAACAACTTGGTCTAGCCAGTATTTTATCTGCTCAAATTCCGTCGTTTCTAATTCAAAGCGACTAGATATAGACTCAACAGCTAATAAATCTAAAATATCTGTTACACCAAAGCGGCTAAAGGGTAAGTTAACCAAAATCACAAATGATGATAAAACAGGCTTTTCTTGCTCAATAGCCATATCTGCGAGGGCATATGGCATATACCGTTTGCCTTGTGCACTGCCAAATACCGCTTCAATATAAGGGCTATACGCACCTACATCAGGCATCATGACAATGATATCTTTAGGTGTTAAATCTGGATTTCGATTAAATAAATTAAGTAAATGGTCATGCAAACACTCAACTTCTCTCAAAGCAGTGTGGCAATCTTGTAAGAAAATACTATCGTCACCTTGTTGAACTTGCAGTTTCCCTTCTTCGCTCACAAACCAATTGGGATCAGCTTGTAAAGATTCACCTTTAAATGCCAGCTGGTAGATCTCACTTTGAATTTTTGACAACAAGGAATCATTAAAGTCTTCCACAAAGCCATCCAACCAACGAGCATCTAATTGCAATAACTGCTCTAGATAATCTCTGCCCAGTTTACCCCAAGAGGACAGCAATGGATTCCCAACATTAAAGTAATCGTTTTCCTCATCAAGATTTGCCTCAATTTCCGGGCGCTTTGCATATTTGGCTTGGATTTTTGCCTGTGTTTTTTCATCTACCAAGTCACCCCAATAATGCTCACTTGGATTGAAAAAAAACAGCAGTACTTCGGTTTTACTGGCCAGCGCTTGAAACACTTCTAGTTGACTTGTGGGCATCGCAGATAAGCCAAAAATTGAAATACGCTCAGGTAATTGATGACTGTGGGCATTTTCTAGAGCAGCCAATAACTGTTCATGCATATTGGCACGATTATAAGGACTTTGCTCTAATTGATTTGTGTACTCGACCAAAGTGCGCCATAAGTCAGGCTGCCAAGGCGCAATGGCGACATCAACATCAGGTAGCGCATCTGTCCCAGACTCCCAATAGGCCAACCAATCTGGTCGGTACATCAGATATTGATCGTACACATCCGCAATTTTCTCGCATAAGGTAAATAGCTTTAAGCCATCTAAATCTCCCTGCTCTGCTGTTTCAGGATTATCAGCATATAAGTAATTTGCCAATGGCATATACAAAGCATGGTCGAGCTTGGATGGCAGCAAACTGTATAACTTCCAAGCCATATTGCCTTTATTATAAGGGGACTCTGCTGGGACATCTGGCAAAAACTGTTGATACAAACGCCAAATAAAGCTCAGCGGCAACGGGAAGTCGACCTGAGCTGCAACACCAATGTGTTTACTGAGTCCATTTTTCAACCACTGTGACATACCTGGCGACTGAACAAGAACGGTTTCTTGTACAAATGGGTCACTTAAGGGGGCTGTTTGCATTACAGTATTAAACTGCGCTTGCAATGCTTCCATTCGATTAGATTGAATTATATGCAACATGTGAAATTAGCTGAAAATCAATTAGATTGAACAGTTTAAGAGAAATACACAGGGTATGACAGAAAAAAGTGCCCAGACTCGTTTAGAAGCCTTAGTTTCAATACTCGTCAGTAGCTGACCAATTGCTAAAACAAGTCTATATCACTGCTTTCTATGTGATCCTTTATTTGCTTGCGAGAAATCAAATCCTCATAAAATCCGACCTGATCTCGCCCATGCTCTTTGGCAAAATACAAGGCTTTATCCGCATTTTCTAACACATTAATGGGGAAGTCATACGGGCTGATCCGCGCAAGACCAACGCTCACTGTTAACTTTTTGATAAAAGGAAAAGATGTTTGTCTCACAAGCTCTAAAAACGAATTCATACGTTGCTTAATCGATTCATAATCTGCGGGTTCAAATACAATGACAAATTCTTCACCACCAAATCGAAACAACAAATCTGTGCTTCGAAAGAAATCCTGCATACGCTGCGCCAATATCAACAGTACCTCGTCGCCACAAACATGGCCGTATGTATCGTTAACACTTTTAAAGTGGTCAATGTCTAGCATAGCAAGCCAAGACGTTGCCCCTTGGTGTAGAGTCCGCAAGTCAGATCCATCTCGAATGGCACGGTTTTGCTCTAACATTTGCTTTTCAAGTAGTTGCTTGAGCTTTTTATCAAAAGTTTGGCGATTTAAAAGCCCAGTAAGCTTATCTCGTTCATTCTCACGTAATATAGTCAGGTAGTTTTCATAAATACGAATAAACGCATTCAGCATTACTTGCTGTGCACTATCCAAGCCCTGACACTGCACTTCTATTGCGCCAACAGGCTTATCATGAATGACGATGGGTAACCAACGCCGCTCTGCCCCCGCAGCGTCTTGCATGGTGATACTACATGCTGACTGCAAACAAGAACTCAGTTCTGCGTGAGGATTGTCTAAAATCACTCTATCTAACCACTCATACTCGCCGACATCATGCACCATGAGCGCAAGGCTACGCTCCACGGTACATGGTCCATGCCCTTGAATCGTTTTGAACACTGAAATACGCTGACAATTTATAAACTCCTGTATTGTCGACAACAAGCTATATTCCAATGAATCGATATCACGTGTTTTCGTTATTTTTATAACCGAATTTAATAGTTCTTCTTGCATCGTTTGCCTGCTCTATCTGTTCAGTTATATACCTTCATGGTTATTTAAGTGAAGGTGTACTAGATCACTAAGCTTAAGTATTGGTCAGAAAGTAAGGAACAGCAATGTCACCAAGTAAATTACTCACCCTAAAAACTTCCCGTACAGCTTTGTCCTTGATGCCTTGATACACACTATTCTGATGGACAATTCGAATGCACGGTTTGCATGGCAACTAAGGCAAGCGAGGTCGTGTAATAGCATGTAATAGAATATTCTTCTATTCTCATAGTTGCCCAAAGGGCAAGTAAATACTTGCATATGGCTCGACTTAAATAAATATAAAGGACATTACAAATGAACGATGTGATAAACGAGCTCAACCTAGAGCTGCAAAATAGCGATGAAATCCCGCATTCGGGTTCAATTTTTGACTTCAGCGCGACGTTTGATCTCAATACACAACAAAAAGATATCAAGTTCGATACGCCAACATCTGAAAAAGAGCAAGAAATAAACTATGCCAAGACTCCATTTGATGTTGAATTGAGTGAAGACCAATCTCAATACGGACTTTCCATTGATTTTTTATACAAGCTTGATGCTCATACAGTACAAAACTACTCCATACGTGGAGCTAATATTAAACAGCTAAAAAATGTAGAAATCTTAAGTACAGATATTTTTAATAATAAATCAACGGAACCAAAAAAAAGTGTACTTAAGTTAACCATCATAGTGCCGAAAGACCTGCCGATAGAAGAAAAGACAGAATTAAAATTTGATATCCTGCTATCGAGAAGAGAGCAAAGTTCCAACAACAACAACAACAACAACATAAAGGCTGATGCTACTAGCCTATTCATTGACCCGATACTTATCATTGGTCGCCCAATTCCGCCTAGATAAGCACAATCCCTCATGTGATGATTTAAACTGCGGGTATTTACATAATGGCTTAAACCAAGGCAAGTTAAACCAATTAGATGAATAGCCGCCGTTAATCGTCTCGTTATAGTGGAGCAGCGCAGAGTGATGATCACCTGTGAGTGTAAAAATCACCGTTGCTCCATAAGCATATTCTATTTTGTCTGTGGTTAGCTTTATTACCTTGTATAAATAGTGTAGAGCATCGCTGTAACGTTCTAGATGCGCCATGGCCTGCCCTGCTGCAATTAACTCATTGACAGACATATCTTCGCGCACACCATTGGCTACCTGATTGTATTGTTCGACAGCTAGCTCATTTTGCTCACCCAGCAATAACAAATCCGCATAGTTAAGCCTCATCGCAAGGTTCTCAGGACTTAGCACGGTCGCTTCCTTTGCAGCAGACAATGCTAATTCAATTTGCCCAGAGTACAAATATGCAAGAGAAAGGTTGTTATAATCCTCCGGGCTTTTACTATTTTCTAACACTGCTAGGTAACCTGCGGCGGCGACCTGCCAGTGCCCGTCAAACATATTAATATCTGCAATAAGCCGATGTGCCCGCGTAAAATCAGGGAATGTCTGAACAACCTCATGTAATAATGATGTAGATTCAATAACTTGACCATTATTAAGATACATGACGGCCAAATTATATTTACTGTTTAAATCAGGTTTGAGTAACACAGACTTCAAATACATCTCTAATGCTTTATCTATTTGATGTCGCCTATAGAAATAATAACCTTTTAGCTGATAACTCAATGCCGTCTCACCATAGATAGACAAACGACGAAATAAATCGTCAGCAAGTGCTTGCTGCTGACTTTCAATTGCCAGTACAATCCTGTCAACCAAATAAGGCTTAGATGATTTGTAACGCCCTGGTGCTGTGTCGAGTAACACTGTTAACCTATCGATGAACTGTTGTTCCCTATCAATATGATAGCGCTCCAGCAATAAATCTCTTGCAAGGCTATACAGCGGTAAATAATTAGGGTCCTGTTCAATCAACTCCAATGCGCGAGACAAGTTGGAATGAGACAGATCGCCTTTAATATTAACGTCATGATAAACACTTAGGTATTCCTCAAAGAAGGCCGTCTCTGTAGACATAACGCTTTGCCTTGTATCCTGCTGAGGCTGGCCAAGTAATTTAGTTGCAAACCGCTCATAGATTGAATGAATAACAAAGTAATTATCTTTACTCGTTTGCGTATTCAGCTCACCCAAAACTAATTGGCTATCTCCACTGAGTAAGGAAAGGCGAACATTACACTGAGCATGTTCACACCTAACTTCAGGAAGAAAAACCGCTGTTGCGCCGGTTGCCTTTGCTAAATCAGCTACATCTTTAATATCACTATATTCTCTGTGATTAATCAACTCCGCATTAGTCGCAGTTATAATGACTTGTCGAATTGCGCTATCAATTGTGGCGTGCAATAAATTAGCGCCAGCTCCCTCATGATGGTCGCTAATCATTATTTTCGGCTCAAGCACCAAGGCATAATGAAGCTCGTCTTTTGGCTTTAAAGAAAACCACCCTAAATAAACAATTAAGCACAACACACTCAACACAAAACCACTATAAACATATTTTGCTCGTATTAGCGCTCTGGGCTCATGCTTCAGTTCTTGTGTAGCTGACAATAACGCCGTATCGTCCGCACCGGTTACTTCTAGTAACGCCAACGTTCTGCCAAGCACCGATAGCACTTCTCTCGCTAAAGGGCGTGACTCAGGCGATTTAGACAACATATTGCGTAGTAATTGAATAAATTCAACGGGGATATCTGGCGATAAACTACTGGGTTCAATAAACGCGTCGTGTTTGATGCTCTCAGCCAGTTCAGCGCCTTTCGCTGAGCCAAAAGGGTGGCACCCAAAGAGAAACTCAAAGCAAAGCACGCCAAAAGAAAATACGTCCGTCGACTGTTCAACAGACATTCCTTCAAGTTGCTCCGGTGACATCGTACTTAAACTGCCGTAACTGGCACCTAAAGGCTGATCTGATTTGTGGCTCTGTATCGAGTTTGCGATGCCAAAGTCAGACAGTTTCACCTCAGAGGTATTGGAAATGAGAATATTGCTCGCTTTAATATCACAGTGAATTAGTCCTTGCTGATGAATATAGCAAAGGCCATTGGCTACCTTTTCCAACAACGCGAACTTATCAGCTACAGTGAGTAGCTTTTGCTTCATATACTTAGCTAATGTTTGACCAGGTACATACTCCAGAATAAGCAACAGATCTGAACCGACTTCAATAATATCGTATAATTGAACAACATTTGGGTGATTAGCTTTGGCCATTGAGCGCGCTTCGTAAAGCGCCCGCTCTCTAAGTTTGAGGTCGTCTGATTGCTGACTTAACTTAATTCTTTTTACCGCAACCTGTCTATTTAAGCGAGTGTCATTAGCAAGAAATACATCTCCCATCCCACCCGATGCAATATGTTTTATTGGCGCTAAGTATGTACCAGAAAAGCATTCTTCACTGCGCATATTCTACCTACCCTGGCTCAAAACTATATAAGAACGGCTGATATTCTATCCTAACAATGGATTTAATAGTAACCATTGTAGACAAAAGGTCAGGTTTTTAACTAAAACGTATAGTTACACAATGGCAAAAACGAAATATATATACTTTTAACGTCAGTTTGTACAAAAAATCTTGAACATAAATATCAAAATGATTTTTCTAACTTAAAAAGCTGTATAAAATTCAGAACCACAGAAAAATACTGAATATACAAAATAAGATGATTCACTAGATTAGTACTATGAAAAACTACAAGAAAAGGAGTTTATTTTTACTTTATAGAGAAAGAAATGGCGGAGAGGGAGGGATTCGAACCCTCGATAGGGGTTAACCTATACACGAGTTCCAGTCGTGCGCCTTCAGCCACTCAGCCACCTCTCCGCACTGAAAGCGGGCGTAATACTATGAAAACCCCCGCCTTTTAGCAAGTATTTTTTTTGTAATCTGTGTTAACTGCACAGATTACAAGCAAACTTGTTATTAACGCTTTAAACTCGCTGAGAAATCGAGCATACGATTAAGTGAGCGTAATGCACCTTCACGTAACTCCATATCAACGAATACTTCTTTGCCTTCGGGGTTGATAAGTGCTTCTTCAATCGCCTGTAAGCCATTCATTGCCATCCACGGGCAATGTGCACAGCTGCGACATGTTGCACCTTCACCGGCTGTTGGCGCTTCGAAGAACTCTTTCTCTGGACAAAGCTGCTGCATCTTATAAAAGATACCGCGATCGGTCGCCACAATAAACTTCTGGTTATCCATATCCTGCGCGGCTTTAATGAGCTGGCTCGTCGAGCCCACTGCATCAGCTAAGTCAACGATCTCAGCTGGCGACTCAGGGTGAACTAACACGGCCGCATCTGGGTGAAGCGCTTTCATGTCTTTCAGCGCTTGCGTCTTGAATTCATCATGAACGATACAAGCACCGTTCCACATGATCATATCCGCACCAGTTTTCTTCTGAATGTAAGAGCCTAAATGCTTATCAGGGCCCCAAATAATGGTTTCCCCTTCAGAATCCAAATGCTCAACGATTTCAAGAGCGCATGAAGAGGTGACAATCCAATCTGCGCGCGCTTTTACCGCGGTAGACGTGTTCGCGTATACAACAACCTTTCTTTCAGGATGCTGATCACAGAACTTAGAAAACTCGTCTATTGGACAACCCACATCCAATGAGCAAGTTGCTGCCAATGTTGGCATCACAACGGTTTTCTCCGGCGTTAATATTTTCGCCGTTTCACCCATGAAACGAACACCGGCGACGATAATAATATCTGCATCTTCTTGCTTAGCACCAAAACGTGCCATTTCTAATGAATCTGCAACACAACCACCTGTTTCCTCAGCAAGCGCTTGGATCACAGGATCTGTGTAATAATGGGCAACCAAGACCGCGTTTTTCTCTTTTAACAATGACTTGATACGCGCTTTATACTGCGCTTTTTCTTCATCATTTAACGGTGCTGGCTTTGGAGGAAATATATAATCCTCAGGCATGATTTGTTCTGCTAGACTCATTCTCTCGACCACATAGTCCACATTGCATAATTGCCGCGAATTATACGAAAAATACGGAGATAATCCTAGTAATAGACGATATTCACAAAGAATATTTAAGAATAAATGAATCGAAAAGATAATGGTGGGTCATGATGGACTCG
>NZ_JAKFZS010000045.1 GCF_021654285.1 Pseudoalteromonas luteoviolacea
CAACACGATGAACAGGCTAGGTATGCCTGAATATTGGTAAAAATAATAAGCCTCAGTAAAGGCCTATTTGATCAACAAGGCCGTACCAATGCCTCAATTATTCGAATCTAGATTGGATTTATACTGTAACCCTACAGAAGATAATATAATTGAGCTCTCAAAGCATATAGAAAATATAGCTTATGACTTTAAAAATAAAGTTATTAATTCGAATAGTGTTGAATATATAAATTTTTCAGGTGGTTATGAAATACAGCGTGGCTTAGTTAGAACTTGGAATCGACACTGTATTGGTGGTTTACCATCAAAAGAAAAACTCTCATCTCTTTATAATACGGTAAGGCCTTTTTACGAGGTTTTATTTAATAGCCCTGGAGTAATGGCTTTTCGAGCTTTGGGTATAAATATGACAGAGTACAACAATGAGCTAGATATTGATAAGTCATATGAAAATCGTTTGCTAGTCGCTCCTTTCACAACATTAGACTCTAAGCTTCCGGAAAATGGCTTTCTTAATGGTAGACCTCCTTCGCTTGATTATTCAATTGACAACTCTAAGAAGTGGATTGATTATCTCGTTAATTTTGGGATAATTCCATTTAGACCTTTCCCTTATAATGATACATCCGTGATGGCTACAACGACTCTTGGTTTAAGTTATACACCGATTTCCGATTCATCTACATCATGGTCTAGTCCTGTAGCTCTTTCTACAGCAGTTTTTATTAAGAGTACAGAATATTCTGATTTTCCATTGGATAATATCCTTATTGGCAGATAAAAGCAGATATGACGCCTCAGTTTTGTAATTATACTAATTGGGATATTACCGAATATGATGGTAAGTGCAAAATGCAAGACCCTGTATTATATAGAAAACACCTGTTATTTCATCAGGAGTATGTTGATTAAACTTTAAATATATAATTTTGTTCTTTTTTAAGTTTCATGCCTGTGATTTCAATCTTGGTCACAGGCTTTGAAAGTTATTTTCACAAAGTCTTTGGCGGTATCAATTATAGATTCTATGGAGTTCCATCTGTTAAACAATATTTGATGATTATTGGTGCGATATTTTAAATATTGTATGTTTTAAGCTTATATCGATTTTATTATTTGATAACGCTTTCAACTTAAATAGCGTGACATGAAGTAAATACCAAATTGTTTTCATGTTGTTTTTCTGATTTTTTTTGTTAATTTCTGGGTTTGCAACTTGTGTTTTTTTTAAAAACTCAATTTCGGAAATGCAGTAATGATATTGACGGGCGGTTTTTAGAAACCTCGCTCTTTATTAAGGATAATGATATGAAAAAAAAGGCTTTTTCTTTATTAGTCCCCTGTGTATCACTCATCTTAAGCGGATGTGGTGGGGGAAGTAATGATTCAAATCAGAGTACTGAAAACCCACCCAAAAATGTAAACCGTGCTCCTATAGCAGTAAACGATACAGTTACCACTTTTCAAGTGATCCGGATGGTGATGAGCTAACTCTTACTAGTATCTCCGTGAATGAAAATCATGCTACAGCAGTTTTTGTTAGTAATGATATAACCATCACCCCTATAAATTTGATTAAGGGCGATATTACGATAAATTACTCTGTCTCAGACTCTAAGGGGGGAGAGACCTCAGGAAATATTATCGTTACTATCAAAGAATCCTAACAAGGAAAAATTTTAGCTCTTAAGTCCCTAGTAGATGAATTTGTTGAGGAATCAGTAAATAAATTTGAATCAAACGACATAAATTGCATCTCCAAACCAGATTCTGCTTGGTGTGAACAAGTCAGGATCAAGTTCTCAGATGGAACTTTCGAACCTTCAAAAGTAGATAGCAATGAGACGATCCTCATTATTGATGATGAAGGTATAAACTTTTCTGCGACTTTAAGATATCGAAGTCGAGTCAAAAGTTTATATTCTATAGATGACAATGGATACTATTATAAAGCTTCTAAAGGTGGTTTTGACCCTGAATTTAAAGTGCCACGGATCATAAAAGATACTCTGAACTCAATTGATAACTTTACAGACCCTTCAGGTAATCATACATTTGTGCCAGCGGCATGGCTAACAGACTCGTTATTTCCAGTCGTAAAATCACGTTATGAGTATCCCTTCGTTGGGCATGGAGCCACTCCGTTTCATTATTTGCTAGAGCATAATCCAGAGTCTGAGTTGATTGTTGTGCCTATGCCCAAGCTACATGAATCTAGACTAGATTTATTCTGCAACCCCACTGACAATAATATTTCTTCATTGACAGCCCATATTGAGGATATTGCTGAAGACTTCAAACAAACCGTCCTGTTACAAGAAGATGTTGAATACCTAAATTACTCTGGTGGTTATGAAATTGAGCGAGTAATCGCAATGACTTGGAAACAATACTGCCTTAGCCCGTTACCATCAGAAGAAACCTTAGCTGCTTTACACAATACGGTAAGGCCATTCTATGATGTTTTATTTAATACTTCAGGAGTTATGGCGTTCCAAGCTTCAGGTATCAATATGACAGCATACAATAATGAATTAGATATCGATAAGTCATATCAAAATCGCTTATTGGTAGCACCTTTTACAGTGTTGGATACTAAATTGCCTGCCAATGGTGAGATCAATGGCAATGCGCCGGAATTAGACGCTTCTATTTATAACTCAAAGCAATGGATAGATGTAATGGTTAACCTTGGTATTACGCCAATTAGACCTTTCCCATTTAATGAAACACCAGCTATGGCCACAACGAGCCTAGGCTTGAGTTATACACCTTTCTCAGACTCTTCTACTTCTTGGTCTAGTCCTATAGCCCTTTCTACAGCGCTCTACATAAAGAACGTTAAATATGATGAACTTCATTTAGATGATATTGTCATTGAACAGATCAAAAATGACATGACTCCTCAGTTATGTTACTACAATAATTGGGAAATTATTGATTATGAGGGAAAATGTAAAATGCAAGATCCTCTATTACACAGGCATCACAATTTGTTTGAATTAGGGTATGTTGATTAAACTAGCTCACTACAGCTCTTAATTAAAAGTCTGAGTGAGCTTTTAAATATATGTTTATGCTTTCCCTCGAATGATCATCTGAAGGTTCAGCCTTAACTCGTCTGGATCTTGAGATAGTTTGCTTGGTTCAAACTTTCTTACGCAGCGATGATCTTTGGCGCATTTATCTGTTAATGCTTTTAAAAACTGTACAAGGTCATCTTGTTGGCTTACATCTAATGGCGGTGCAACAAATGGTGATAGCTGAAGTAAAGCGAGTGCTTGTAGGCTGTTATTTTGGGCATTGTTGTTAAGAATTTCACAACTTGCATCGTTTTTGAATTGGCTCAGGCCGCACGCTCCACCTTTCGAAAAAAAGTTATTAATGGCGTCAGCTGGATTAACATAGTGTGCAACCACCTCCTCAAGTGTTTCATAAGCGCCTGAGTGTCCGTAAGGGCCTGTCAGTTCAACATTGAGTAAACTGGGTACTTTGAACGCAAACATATTACGCTGCTGTGGATCTATACTAAAACGCCCATGATCTATGTTTTGATCACCTGTGCCAATACCAAATTGGGGAAATGCCAGATTAAAAAAACCATCATTGCTAAAACGAGTACCACCATGACAATTTACGCACCCTGCTCCCCCATCACTAATTTGAGAAAAGAATAAATTAGCACCGCGTTTTTGTGCTTGTGATAGTGCATTGAAATCGCCTTTAAGATATGCGCTCCAAGGAGAATTAATCAGGTTTACTGAAGATTGATATTGTCCAAGTGCAAGCGCAATGCTATCAAAGGTGATGAGCGATTCGGCATTATCTGTACTATTAAATGCACGTCTGAACTCGTTAAGCCAATTGTTTTTTTCTAAGTCGCCGTTGCCACTGCCATAGTTTCCGAGTCGCTCAGCTAAATGTTCACGAACGGACTGGTTGTTAAAAGCATTCTCAAATGCTGCTCCTCGCATTTCTTCAACTGATGTCACAGGGAAACGCGAAAGCGCGCCAACTAAGTCATTGCCTACATCAAGATCAGGCACACCAAATCCTGAGTCCGGAGTACTGATCACTTCCTGCTCGTTCCCTTGGCTATCTGTTATGGTAAATCGTTCAACTCTACCGTCCCAGAATAGACTTGAGTTTGATAGTCCCACGTTAAAAATAGTCGGCGAGTTTCTTGGTATATTTATGGTATCTGATGTGAGTCTTAGTGGGCCAATAATATCAGGGTCAACAGCATTTGTTCCTATTGGCAAAGATAGGCCGTCCGCACCGCCTAATCTTGGATGATGGCAGCTTGCACATGCCACGGTTTTTTCGCCGCCAAGCGCTTTACTAAAGAATAGTTTCATCCCTAATTGCGAAACAGGGTGATTGAGTCTTGGTAGATTTGATAAATCGGGAATGCTTGCTGTTAAGTTTTGCTGAATAATTATTTCTTGAAGTCGAATGTCAGCTTCAGTTTGGATTTTAACGACATGCTTTTTATTGTTTGGGAGTTTTTTAGGTTGATGCGTTGATTTAGCACAAAGATGGTAACTGGAGAGGGAAAGCAAAGCTAACACTCCCAAGTTGGATATATTTTTTAGTTTCATATTTTCGCCCCTTCATTTACTAACCTTTAGCTTGGTCAGTAAATGTGCAAAAAATATGTTTAGATTTAGTCCAATTTAGCTTTGTTTATTTGTTCTGTTGTTCCATCTAACTATTTCTTTGTGATCTCTAGTCACTGAATCGCCTTCTAATTCGCATTGTTTGACCTCGTTAGCAAGTACATTTTCAGCACTTAGCTCTAACTTTTGTAGCAAAGTACTCAGGGTCGCCTGTTCTTTTTCAGAGAGGTTCTCTAATAATCTTTCTTCTCTTTGTTTCAGATGCGCAGTTATTTTACTGTAGATATCAACTCCTTCATTAGTTAATTCAACAGGTTTACTACGAGTATTTGGTTGTACCTTTGCGTATTGAGCCAAATCTTTTTTTATTAAAGCCGTGATAGCACGTGTTGTTGAATAAGGATCGAGTCTAGTTTGATAAGCAATATCTGACGCTGTTATTGGTCCATAAGAACCTATATTAATTAAAATTCTGAGCTCTCTTGTATCGCAGTCTGTGAGGTTGCGAATAATAGGGTCTCTGGATATTGATAAGAGATTGCTCACCACTGCGACTTGAAATGGAATATGTGTCTCGAGTGCAAGTTCACTGTCATGTTTTTTAGAAAAGCTTTCTAATCTGTTTTTTAATGCATTTTGATACGAAATTTCACTAGACAATTAGAATCTCCAGAGTTATGTTATGTTGCATATGCAACAAATAATAATATTCAACAGGAGCTGATTATGCCCTTAGTTACCCCACTTTCTCAAGATCACGATCAGGAAGTTACTGAGCTTGCGAAGTTTTTTAATGAAACATTGGGATTTTGCCCTAATAGTGTTCTTACAATGCAGATTAGGCCCGCAATTGCACGCGCTTTCATTAATTTAAATAAAGCGGTTATGGAAAATCATGGTCGAGTTACTTCTGAGTTAAAAAGATTAGTTGGATATATCACCAGTGCAAATACAGGTTGTCGCTATTGCGAAGCGCACACTATTCTTGCTGCTCAACGCTATGGTGGTACAGATTCACGCCTAGCGCAGATTTGGCAATTCCGTGAATCGGATGTATTTACAGCTGGTGAAAAAGCTGCATTTGAATTTGCCCTTGCAGCATCGAGCGTACCCAACGCAGTTGATAATACAATTGAATCAGAACTCAAAAAGTACTGGGATGATGGCGAAATTGTCGAAATTCTTGGTGTTATTTCGTTATTTGGCTATTTAAACCGCTGGAATGACTCCATGGGCACATCTTTAGAGTCTGGTGCAATTGATGCTGGAGAGACACTTTTAAAACAAAACAACTGGGAAGTTGGAAAACATCAGTCTTAAACCTACCTTTACATCTCAACTACCAAAGGCTTTTTCGTAAGATAAAGCCTTTTTATATTAGTCTTCTAAATTAAAATTAAGTGTCCAACATCTATGCGTAAATGTGAAATTTTAGATGTTCTAAGCCTCGATCTTAGTAATCAGAATTATTGTAAATAGGTAATTTGAACAGTTTTAGTTCGAAAGTTTCATTATTTACCAAAACTTTTAAAACTTTTTACTCAAGCGATATACAAACAGTTCAAAACAGACTAGATTACACTTTGGCTTGAGGTACTGACTACATTATTTCAAATTTTGAAATAGCTATATTTTAAAGTTTCAGAAAAAAATGAAACTTTAGTTGATCTGAGTCAGTTATCTTTGTATATTTAACTTTCAATAATTACTGAACGTTTAGAATTATGAATTTATCACCAAAAATCGAAAACTTCGTGCTCCATTGCGGTGAAATGGGCAGTCGTTGGGGATTTAATAGAACAATTGGGCAAATGGTCGGGTTACTCGTTATTAATGAGCATCCACTTACTGCAAATCAAATTGCAGAAGCGCTAAAGATTTCCCGTGGCAATGTAAGTATGGGGATCAAAGAGTTGCAATCATGGCAATTAGTCAAAGTTCATCATATCCCTGGCGATAGAAAAGAATATTATGCGCCGAACGGTACTATATGGGATCTTGCGAACAAAGTGTTTGAAGAAAGACGCAAGCGAGAAATTGACCCTACTCTGACATTATTACGTGACCAAATATTGGATACCGCGAATACGCCAGAAGAAAAGTACGCTCAGGAGCAAATGCAATCCATACATGATCTTTTAGAAACAGTTACTAAATGGTCAGCTGAATTGCAGAGGTTGACACCTGAACAATTGCAATCGTTGATGAAGCTAGGCTCGTCTGTTAGTAAGGTGATCGACCTCAAGGATAAGTTATTGAAAAAGTCGTAACTAACAGAGGTGTGTCATGCTTGATACCTTATTGCTGTCGCGAATTCAGTTCGCGACGAATATAAGCTTCCATATACTTTTCCCGACCATATCCATTGCACTTGCATGGTTCTTGGTTTTTTTTAAAGTCAGATATGTTCAAACTAAGCAGCCCGTTTGGCTCCGGGCTTATCGGTTTTGGGTTAAAATATTTGCCCTTACCTTCGCTTTAGGTGTTGTCAGTGGTATTACCATGTCGTTTCAATTTGGCACAAATTGGCCAGGTTTTATGGAACGTATTGGTAATATTGCAGGCCCTTTGTTGGGATATGAAGTTCTGACTGCTTTCTTTATGGAGGCGACCTTTTTAGGGGTCATGTTATTTGGTATGAAGCGTGTCAGCCCCGCTGTACACACTTTTTCTACAGTGGTTGTGGCTATAGGCACAACGATCTCTGCTTTTTGGATATTATCTCTAAACAGCTGGATGCAAACGCCGGTTGGTTACGAGATTATTGATGGAGTATTCTATCCCAAGGACTGGTTTACTATCATTTTTAACCCTTCTTTTGGTTATCGCTTGTCACACATGCTTTTGGCTTCTGGGATCACGGCATCCTTTCTGATTGCGGGGATCAGCGCTTACCGGTTATTAAAGAATGATCATAAACATGCGCCAAAATTGACGCTTAAGGTGGCTTTAACAGTTGCGATGGTGTTGGCCCCGTTACAAGCTTTTGTCGGTGATTTGCATGGTTTGAATACTTTTGAACATCAACCGCAAAAAGTGGCTGCAATGGAAGGTGTTTGGGAGACCGAAAAAGGGGCACCTTTGTTAGTATTCGCTGTTCCGGACGAGATCAACAGAACGAACCATTTTGAATTAGCTATTCCAAATTTAGCGAGTTTAATTTTAACTCATGAACTAGATGGCGAAATTAAAGGCCTTAATGAATTTGAAGGGGCACACCCGCCCGTCAAGCCTGTATTTTACGGATTTCGAGTTATGGTTGGGCTCGGCTTACTGATGATCTTAGTAGCAGCTTTGACGAGAGTCACTTTATGGAAACATAAGCATTTACCCGCTTGGCAGCTCAAATTACTTGTCGTTATGACATTCTCTGGTTGGGTCGCAACATTGGCGGGTTGGTATGTGACTGAAATTGGCCGACAGCCTTATATGGTCCAAGGATTAGTTAGAATTGATGAGTTGGTTACACAAGTCCCTTCTGAGCATGTGCTTTATACTTTGATTGGTTATCTGTGTGTTTATGCACTGCTTTTGAGTGCTTATATTAAAACACTGTTCTATACAGCTGATAAAGCTGTTGAAGTTGAAGAATACGAGCTTAACCCCCCAATGCGAGGTGAAAACTATGCTTAGCAGTGAATTTTTGGCACAGTTTTATGGTGCACTTATGGCATTGGCTATTCTAGTTTATGCAGTGTTAGACGGCTATGATTTAGGGGTTGGCATTTTGCTGCCTCTTAAAGAAAAAGAACAAGCTGATACCATGATCGCATCGATTGGACCATTTTGGGATGCGAATGAAACTTGGCTTGTACTCGCTGTCGGTTTGGCTTTGATTGCATTTCCTATCGCGCATTCAGTTATTCTACAGGCCTTATATCTCCCTGTCGCTATAATGCTACTTGGTTTAATTCTAAGAGGTGTCGCATTTGATTTTCGCGCTAAAGCAAAAACAAAATATCAAGATGCATGGGACGTTAGTTTTAAAGTTGGTAGTATTATTACTGCGTTTGCGCAAGGCTTCATGCTTGGTCTATACGTGATGTCTTTTGAGCAGAGCATGCAAAGTTATGTATTCGCAATGTTGAGTGGCTTTGGTGTAATTGCTGCTTATGCACTCATAGGTTCCGCTTGGTTGATTATGAAAACCAATGGTCAACTTCAAAAAAATGCCATTGTATGGTGCACAAAATCCAACCTTATTGCTGCACTTGGTGTGATTTCAATATCCATCGTTAATCCATTAATCAATGATTTCGTCGCATCTAAATGGTTTAACATAAGCGAGTCGTTACTGCTATTGCCCATCCCCATTTTATGCTTAGCTCTGTTTGTGCTACTCCACCGTTCTCTTACACGTTATTCAAGTGTCGACAATATTAAAAAGAGCTGGGCGCCATTTGCTATTGCGACTTGCATATTTTTATTATGCTTTTTAGGTTTGCTTAACAGTTTTTACCCTTATGTTGTACCAAACCAACTGACTATTTATGAATCTCTTGCGGACCCTTCAGCACTGACATTTATGCTTTATGGTGTTGTGATGGTGGTCCCAGCTATTATCGGATATACATTGTTCTCATACCGTGTTTTTTGGGGAAAAACACAAGCGTTATCTTATTACTAATTTTCATTCATTAGCCCAACAAAAAGGCAGCCTATTAGCTGCCTTTTTTATACCAAAAACTTAACTAAATTTTTGGATAGCCAATTCTATCTGAAAGGTAACCTACGCTTGTTACAAAATAATAGCTACGGTTCCAATTCATCAGCGCTTTGTAATTATCATATGCTAAATACATTCTGCCATTAATATCATCTGGCATGACAAGCGCAGCAGTTATATTGACATTCGGTAAGTCGGTGCCATCTGTACGTCTTACACCGAGCTCTTGCCAGTCGGATAAAGAGCGCTCTGAACTATTGAAAAACTCGAGCCATTGACTGTGATTTTTAGTGCCTCTTTTTAGCACGAAGTTTTCAGAAAAGCCCTCAGGAAGCTTAACTTGTCTTCCCCACGTTAAGTTGTTATTCCAACCAACACTTTTAAGGTAGTTAGCGATTGAAGCAAAGGCATCTTCTTTTGTTGTCCAAATATCTTTTCTGCCATCTTTATTGTAGTCAACTGCATAGGCATTGAAAGAGGTAGGCATAAACTGGGTTTGTCCCATGGCTCCGGCCCATGAGCCTTTAAACTTGTCCAAGCCGATATGCCCATCACGTAAAATATCAAGGGCGGCCCATAGTTGACGTTTGTACAAGGCTTCGCGTCTGCCATCGAACGCTAGTGTAACCAATGAACTAATAACTGGATAGCCGCCTTGTACTCTGCCAAAACTACTTTCCAGACCCCAAAGCGCAATAATGAAACGACCTTGAACACCAAAATCACGTTCAATTTGATCTAACAGCTCTTTGTTTTCTTGATATAGTTTTCTAGCGCGTTTGACTTTCCAATCAGGTACGCGCTTTGGCAAATATGTTTCAAGTGTTTCTACGATTTCTGGCTGTGTTTTGTCTGCTTTTATTACTTTCTTTTTAAACTTCGCAGTTGCGAAAGCAGAGTCTATTAATGATTTTTCGTACCCTTTAGCAACGGCTTCTGATTTTAGTTTTTGAACGTATTTATCAAAGTCCGCTTGCGTCGTGGCACTAACTGACGCTGAAAAACACAGAGAAGTAAGTATAACTTTTAAAGTCTTAGTCACTCTTTGCTCCATTTCGTTTTTTAAATTCATCCAGAAGGTTTTCCTCTGGAGGTGGAATCTGCAAGTAGAACCCTTGTTCGGTTAATTTTTCCTTAACCGTGCTTAAATCTGCAACCCCAAGTTTCTCTCTTCTGGCTAGATCAACTAACATTACAAATATTGGGGTGCCAAAAGTGCTCATCAAAGGCTCAGGAACTTTGTTGAAATCGTCTCTTTTTTCAACAAAAAGGTAGGTGTCGGCTTTTTTACTACTTTTGTATACTGCACTTAGCATTATAACCCTATAAATTCTTGCTTATCTTAGAGCAGCACTATACCATGACATATATAATAATTGGAAAGTTTTGCTGCTCTCAAACGTACACAGTACGGGGTCAAAATAAGATTTAATAAAGAGTACGCAGTTATATTTTTGAGCGCTTATGTCTACACAATCTTTCGAACTCAAAGGGAACCTTTTCACGTTATCTGTATTACAGCTTTTAAATGCTGATTTAAGCATTGTAAAAGCGCAGTTGAGTGAAAAAATATCTCAGGCGCCTAAGTTTTTTAAAGGTGCACCTATTGTCATAAATCTGGCCGAGGTTCAAGACGAGCCTTTGGTACTCTCAGATTTAAAGTCTATCTTAAGTGAGCTATCACTCAATCCTGTTGGTATTTGCAACGGCAACGACGAGCACAATGAAACAGCTAAGTCTTTAGGTATGTCTGTTTTGAATTACACAAAAGACGTTGCACCAAGCGTTTCTAGTAATACTAAAACTGAAGTTGTTGAAAAACACGTTTATGTGCCAGCTCAAGTGGTAAATGGAACTGTGAGATCCGGTCAACAAATATACGCAAAAGACAGGGACTTGATTATTATGGGTGCCGTTAGCCACGGCGCAGAGGTCATAGCTGATGGGAATATTCATATTTATGGAACATTACGGGGCCGTGCAATTGCTGGTGCACAAGGTAATGATTCTGCGAGTATTTACTGTCAAAAATTGGAAGCTGAACTAGTATCAGTTAATGGTAGCTACTGGATCAGCGATTCCCTCCAGGGGGAGTTTTGGGGCAATCCTTGTAAGATTACTCAAACAAACGAATCTTTAGAATTAACAGCATTGGTCAAAGGATAAATCTAATGGCAAAAATTATTGTCGTAACTTCCGGTAAAGGTGGTGTAGGAAAAACTACATCGAGTGCAGCAATCGGTACGGGGTTAGCATTAAAAGGCTATAAAACAGCCATCATCGATTTTGATATTGGCCTGAGAAACCTCGACTTGATCATGGGGTGCGAGCGTCGCGTAGTTTATGATTTTGTAAATGTCATAAACGGCGAAGCCAATTTAAACCAAGCGCTCATTAAAGATAAAAGAGTCGAAAAACTATTCATTCTTCCAGCATCTCAAACGAGAGATAAAGACGCGCTTACGCGCGAAGGTGTAGAAAAAGTCTTAAATGAGTTAAAAGAAGAGTTTGATTTTATCATTTGTGATTCACCAGCAGGAATTGAAGCCGGCGCTATGATGGCGCTATATTTCGCCGATGAAGCAATCGTTACTACAAATCCTGAGGTTTCATCTGTTAGAGACTCGGATAGAATTTTAGGGATCTTACAAAGTAAGTCGAAAAGAGCTGAGGAAGGTGCTGCACCAGTTAAAGAGCATTTATTGCTTACTCGTTACAACCCTGAGCGCGTTGCGACTGGTGAAATGCTATCAGTTGAAGACGTACAAGAAATCTTAGCGATTGACTTACTTGGTGTGATTCCTGAGTCTAAGTCTGTTCTTAACGCTTCTAACTCCGGTCAACCTGTTATTTTAGACACAGAGTCTGATGCAGGCCAAGCTTACAGTGATGCCATTGATAGGTTACTTGGTGAAATTATCGACTTTAGATTTCTAAATGTTGAAAAGAAAGGTCTACTGAAAAGAATTTTCGGAGGTTAACTTGTCTTTACTTGACTATTTCCGTTCAGAAAAAAAGAACAGTGCCTCATTGGCAAAAGAGCGTTTACAGATCATCGTTGCTCATGAGCGTTCTAAGCGCGGCACGCCTGATTACCTTCCACAGCTTAAGCAAGATATTCTAGAAGTCATCAGCAAGTATGTAAAAGTAGACTCAGATGCGGTAAATGTTCAGTTTGAACAAAACGAAGATGATTTAGCAGTACTTGAGCTAAACGTTACTTTACCTGAAGACGAGCAAAAATAACTAAAAAGCCCATGATATGTGTATCATGGGCTTTTTAACATACTTATGTAAAACATGAGTTTGGTTATTTTTAATCGCAATCAAATTCAGGCCATTCAACTATATGCGCTTCGAACTCTTCCTCAAGGTCTACTTCAGTCTCTTTTACAACCTTGCTTTTGATGCTAACGTTTAAACCGTGCATTAGCTCTTTCGAACCATTGTTTTTTAATGGATGCCAAGATGCAAGTCCCCTGCCCTCGTGAAGTCGACGGTAGCTACATGATTGTGGCATAAAGAAAATGTCTTTAAGATTATCTTTAGTCAATTGTACACAGGTTGGCACGAGTGTTTGTCGCTCGCTGTAACGCGTACACCCTCCAGTTTGAATATCACTGTACTGACAAATTACGTCTGTATAAAGAAGCTCTTCTCCATCCCTTAATACATCTGTACTTTCAAAGTGTTCATCTTCATCATCAGTATTGATAAAAGAATGAAGGCAGCATTTACCACACCCATCACAAATAGATTCCCACTCTTCAATGCTCATGTCCGATAAAGACTTAGCTTCCCAAAACTCTAAACTGCTCATAATTAACGCCCAAAAAACTGAACGACGGATTTTACTGTATAGTCAGCTATAGCGCAAAGAGTTAAAAGTGAGATACTCAACTGGCTCTTTCTGTGTTTAATGTGTATTCATTGTTCATCGGCAGTGAGATTTCAATACAGAGGCCGCCAAGTAAACTATTATGTGATTCTATTTGACCGTTATGTGACTCGACAATTTTCTTACAAACGGCTAAACCCATTCCTTTACCGCCCATTAATGTACTTCTAGAAATTTCTTCTCGAAATAGCGGCTGGAACAATTGTTGATGGGCTTCATATGATAATGGCATGCCAGAATCTTCAATTCTTATTATCAGGCTGTCATTTTCTATATATGTGTTGAGTGAAATTTCGACTCCATCACCGCCGAATCTAAGTGCATTTTTAACAACTTCACAGATTGCATTTTCAATGGTTTGTTTATCTAGGGTAATAACTAGTGAGCTATCTAATTTGTTTGTAATGGTGAATTTTGATGTTTTAGGATCACCCTCACCAATACAGGTTTGAAATACCTCGTTTATGTAGACACGTGCATTGGTGGGTTTTTTGTTCAGCAAAGAGGCAATATCTTTATCATCTGTCACCAGCATGAGTTGATCAATAAATGTATTTAACTCATCAATTTTACTCATTAGCTTGTTATATGAGTCTTGAACATTGTCGACTATATTGTATTGCAACGATTCAACTTGGATTTTCATTACTGTAAGTGGTGTTCTTAACTCATGTGACAGATCAGTAAATAGCTTTTCTTCTTTTTCTTTAAGCTTTTCTTCTTTATAGCTAACTTCTCTGTGCTTGGTATTTACGGTTTGGTTTAGCGCATGAACTTGATGTTGTAGTTGATTTAACAGTCTTGATTGCAGAGATTTATGCTGTAAAGCCAAGGCTATGGTAAACAGTAGGACTTCGATTAGGTATCCAATTTTGATAAATGATGTGATATCAAAAACATCAATAAAATTACCATAGCTAGCGCCTAATATAGTAAATATGTTCAAAAATAATAAATGGTTAATCAAACTAAATGTGAAGGTACGCATACCTGGGCCTTTTTGTTTGATGCTCCAAGAACAAGTATAAACAAAGACTGGGATGACTAGCGTACTTAATATAAGGTTGAAATAGACTGTATTTAATAACAATGCTGTAGGTACAGTGATTGTGTAAAGTGCTATGAATGCAACATAAACCTTGTTTAGCGCTGGGTGGTAATGTTTGAGCTGTAAGAACCCTCTAACAAAGAGTAAATGAAATAGTGGGACTGTGGCCATTAGAAATATTGAAAACTGACCTGAAAATGCATTGTGTGAAGGCCAGAAGTACTGAAAACTGAATCCAGCAGTATCAACAACAATTAAAAAGAACAAAAAGGTCCATGCCGCATAAAAAACATTTGTGCTATTTCGATTAAAAAACAAATTTACCAACACGATTAATAAAATTGCGGCGACAACACCTGTTAGGCTGGCATTCGTTATTAGGCTTTTATGGGATTCTTTAAGGTAGTTTTCAGGTGTATGTATTTGTAAATTGGCTGGCGCATTTGCAAATGTTTGATACTCGATAAGAAAGATGTTCTCACCAACATCCATGTTTAAAGGGATATACATTTGCGGGTCTTGAACTGGACGTTTTCTGAAGGGGTCAGACTCATCTAAGTTAATAAGGTCTTGCCAGCCAGTTGGCAGTTTTTTATATACAGATAATTTTGCTAGGCGTGGAAAGCCAAATGACATTTTCCAGTCTTTAACATTACTTTGATTATCTAGTTTAATATATGCCCATTTCGAATAAATGCTTATTTTAGGTTTTTTGTTGATGTCGTTGATAGTTCTAAAGTGATATGAGTGACGCTCGAAGTCGAATGCACTACGAAACTCGCCATCGTAGTCAAAGTAAAACATCGCTGCATTATTCAAAGAAAGAGCCTGAGTGTTTGGTTTTATTGTTGTTGGCTCTATATTTATCAATGGACTAGCAATGATCGGTGTACAAAAAAAACACAGCAGTACCAGTAAAAAACAACGCATTACTTATTCTCTTCATTCTTTTAGTCAAATTTTAGTCTTCAATCATGTAGCAAATATGGAGGCTGAGAATGATTTCTGTTTAACTCAAAGTGCAATGTAAAAGATTGTAACACATTTAATTTTGATAAAAACACAATAAAACAACTAGATAGCGTAATCATGTTGGGATTATGCATCATCCGCATTGATTTAGGACATTAATCAGTAATGGTTTCTGGGTACAATTATCGCGACTGAAATATTTCTGTCATATTTGTTTGTTTAAATGCGTCCTGAAACAAAAACGTCATCAAAGTGCCATAAAAAATGGCATTGACATAACGAGATAAATCAATGAGTGAATATAGCCAAAAGTCATTACCATCAAAATTACTAACCTGGGGTGCAATTGCATTTCTTGTTTATTTAGTGCTAGTTGCCGTAGGTACAGTTAGTGGTGGTTTTAAACTTGCTTCCGGCGGTTCTGAAGGTGCGAAAGAAATTTTCGCGTTTGCTACTAACCCATTTGTTGCGCTTTTATTGGGTGCACTTGCTACAGCCTTAGTTCAATCATCATCTACTGTAACGTCAGTTATAGTCGGTTTAGTTGCCGGTGGTCTTCCTCTGCAAATCGCAATTCCAATGATTATGGGTGCGAATATTGGTACTACTATTACTAATACGCTTGTATCAATAGGTCACATTCGCTCTAAAGAAGAATTCCAAAGAGCTTTTGCTGCATCTACAGTACACGATTTCTTTAATTTATTCGCGGTAGCTATTTTCTTACCACTGGAAATCATGTTCGGTCTTTTAGAGAAGTTTTCAGCAAGTCTTGCACACCTTTTCGTTGGCGACGCAGATTTATCAATCAAGAGCTATAACTTCATTAAGCCTTTGGTTAAGCCTGCTGTTGGTGTTGTCAAAGACTCAGTAAGTTTCCTTGATGGCAAAGCTGCTGGTATTGCAATGGTTGTAATCGGTATCGCACTTATTTTATTCGCTGTAACAACACTAGGTAAGCTACTTAAACAAGCACTTGTAGGTAAAGCAAAAGACCTTTTACATGGTGCAATCGGTCGTGGTCCAGTTGCAGGTATCAGCTCTGGCGCAGTTGTAACTGTAATGGTTCAGTCTTCATCTACAACAACAAGTTTAATGATTCCACTAGCTGGTAGCGGTGTATTTACTACACGTCAAATCTACCCATTCACGTTAGGTGCCAATATTGGTACTACTATCACAGCACTTCTTGCTGCAACATCTATCACAGGCCCAGCAGGTGAAGTAGCGTTAACAGTTGCGCTAGTACATGTCATGTTCAACGTATTTGCAGTAGGCTTAATCTATGGTCTGCCATTACTTCGCGAAATCCCAATCAAGTGCGCAGAAAAGCTTGCTGAGGTGGGTGCTAAGAACAAGACAGCTGCTTTTGGATATGTACTTGGTTCATTCTTCGTAGTACCTGGTCTTATCATGCTAGCTGTTCGTTAAGCACAAGCATATAAGCACAAGCCTCGGCAACTATGATGGTTGCCGAGGTTTTGTTCATATTAATGCAATACAAAACATTCATACTTTAGCTGTTAATTATTTTCCTGTTGTATCTGATGAGAAATACTAGAACCATCCAATTTGAATTGTACACTCACACTGATCCACTTTTCCCTATCGGGAAAGCTTCAGCACTAGATGAGATCGAGTTTGAAATGCAAGGTGAAGAACTTGTATTAGACTGTTTGCTGCCATCTGATGCTGTATCTGAAAACAAGTTAGTCATTACAGCAACCCATGTTGATGCAAGATATGTCAACTTTTGTGGGACCGTTTTACTAGATGATTTGGATATTGCAAAAGGTTCTGTAGAGCTTGTTTTGACCGGTAGCGGAGATGCCGGTAGCTATATGACTCAACTAAGCTTACTTGGCGAAACGGGGGGAGTGAAAAACGTGGTAGATGCACAGGTCGAACTTGCTCGGGCAATTGAGAATCACAATGCAGAAGAGCTCCCTTATAAAAAAGAGCAGCCCTTTTTTAAAACTCTGTCGATGAGACTAACTGCGTGGAAAAATGAATTAATGGATGGGTTAGCTTTACAGCGGTAGAGATATTTTACCCATCGTCAATTGCTTGCCGCTTTTGCTTCCAGCATTCGCGTTCATAACGGTTTCATTAGCTAGTATTGCAAATAGTACAGCTTCTTTAGAATCTGCATTGACTCCGTTCTCATCAAGTTTTATTACCCTAAACTGCTTTCCTAATTTATCTTGAAGTTTTGCAACTAGAGCTAAGTTGTGTGCACCACCACCACTCACCAGTACATCCGCTGAGTGTGTTAGATCTAATTGTTGTATATGTTTAACAATACAACTTGCTGTAAATTCATTTAAGGTTGCCATGATATCGTGGGGCACTACGTCGGTATTTATCTGGGACAGCAATTTTTCAAGTAATTCAAGATTGAATAGTTCAGGACCGGTTGTTTTAGGCATGGCTTGTTTGATAAAGCTTAACGATAACATCGAGTCGAGTAAGTCTTTATTTACGACACCTTTCGATGCGATTTCACCATCTTTATCAAAATCTATATCGAAATGCTTTTGTACATATTGGTCCATCAAGGTGTTGCCAGGCCCTATATCTGAGCAGATGACATCATTTACACCATAGCCTTTACCGATAAACGTGAAGTTAGCAATGCCGCCAATGTTTAGCAGCAATGTATCTTTTTGATGGTTTGCAAAGAGATTGTAGTCTCCATATTGTGCAAGTGGTGCACCTTCAAAGCCCGCGGCAATGTGTTTTTGTCTAAAGTCTGATAAAGTGATTATGTTTGTTGCTGCTGCGATATGATCAGCATCACCTATCTGCAATGTTCCATTATCGAAATCAGAAAATGAATGAAAGCTATTTGGACAATGATAGATTGTTTGTCCATGGCTAGCAATTAAGTCTATTTCCTCACTTTTTATGCCCCACTCCGTCAATTTCTGGTTGATAAAATGGCCATGTAACGTCCCTATCCATGGGTTTAATAGGGTAAGATATTTAAGTTCAACAGTTTCAGTTGAAAATACCGGGCGTATTTTATTTTTTATTTCATCACTATATGAAATAGTGGCGAAATGCGTAACTTCACACTTTGTGTCTGCGCCAAAGTTAGATATTTTGCAGACAGCGATATCCAAACCATCTAGAGATGTCCCACTCATTAAGCCTATTATGATTCTTTCATTTTTGGTAGAGAGCTTATAAAGTTTTTCAATATATGGATTCATATTTATTTTTAGATATTATTTGATGTTAGTACAGAAATGACAGGGTACATATTATACCCTAGTTCAATTGTTATATTTACCTTAGACTGTCCTGCTACAGTTGTTTTCCTCGGTAAAGAAGTCAATGTTTGAACATCACCATTTGCAAATAAAACGATTAATTGCTCAGGCTCTAAAATTCTTCTTCCGCTTGATAAATTCTCTATATTAATAAGAACCGCTCTACTCCCATCTTCATTTGACATTGCCAATGACGACCTTACTATAAAATCGCTTTTATTAGGTTTTATCTGCTCTTCTTGATAAAACTGATTTATATCTATCTGAGGTAAATAGCTGTCGACGGTGTAGGGCTTTTCTTTTGCGAATAGAATAGGTGATATGAGTAATAGTGTTGCTAATAATAAAGGTTTCAATGTGGTCTCCTATTTTATTGCCGCGGGTTGTGACGCTAACAAGATGTTTTGAATTTCTGTTTGCAAGCTCTCAATTGCTTTATTTATCGACTCAATTTCTTCTTGTGTAAAATTAATACGACTGAGCATAAAATGAATTGCATTATCATTGACCACATATGAGTGTAACCTTAACTGATCATAACCTAAACGGTTTATATAGTAGTAACCGCTATATTCATCCTCGATCAAAAAGTCAATTCTGCGTTTGTTTACTAATTCCATACGCCGTGATGCGCTTGCTACTTCAGCTAAACGCTGCTGATACCAGGGGATCTGTAAAATCTGTCTAAGCTCTTCACCATAATACGCGCCAGGGTTGGTCACAAACGTATATTCTGCTGCAAATAATTCGGTCAGGCTCTTTACTGGGGGGAGCTCAAGTCTTGTAAACAATCGCATGCGTTCTCGTCGGTATGGTTTAGTAAAGTGTGCATTTTCTGCCCTTTCTCGGTTAAAGCTAGCTGATGGTAAAACATCTATAAAACCTTTATAAAGTTCAACTAACCCTCTTGCTGAACTAGGTAGCCTTAAAAACTGAATACACAGATTTGCTTTTTCAAAAACAAGTTTGGTAATTTCGATGTCGACGCCATTTGGAACATCATCTTTATAGGTTATGTAAGGTGGCCAACTTCCACCAATGCCAACTTTCTTTTCAGATTTACAGTTGGGGGCTGAGTAGGCGAAATTGGATACTAGGATGAGCAGAAAAAAAAGTAATTTCACATGCTATTTCTAAATTGAATTATCTTCTAATTATGATTTATTTACAAAAAAAAACAAAGGCAGTTTATGCCTTTGTTTTATAAGGGCTGGCCTATCCATTGGTCAATTCATAACTAGTCTACAAATATCAGCCCGATGATTAAAAGTGAATTACTTAAAGAGCCTTCCACACTTGGGCACGACCAGGTTCTTCACCTCTTGTCCACCATTTTGCTTCATAAAGTGAACCGTTATGAGTAACTTTGTCACCGCCAACATAGACAGTACCTGCATCCCAAGCTGGTGCACCGGTGTCAACATTTGTAATAGTGACATCGAAAGATGCTGAAGTTGTGTTAGTACCATCCGATACATCAACTGTTACTGTCACAGTTGTATCTTGTGCAACATCACCTGCTGTTAAAGATACTGTTGAACCTTGACCAGAGACTGTAAGGCCTGCAGGTACATTCCAAGTGTACGTTAGTGGGTCATTATTTGGATCCGTTGCTACAGCTGAAACAGTCACAGATTGTGCTTCTTGTACTGTTACATTGCTAATTGGCTGAACAACTGGAGCACCCGCTGGCACTTCGGCTTTGACCAAAACTGAGACTGTTTTTTCAGTCGTCGCATTTTGGTCATCAGTCACTGCAATTGTTAGTTGGAAAGTCGTATCAGTTGTTACTGATGGCGCTGTAATTCCAACTGTAGCAGTATTTGCTGAAGTTAGCGTAAGCCCTTGAGCTGACCAAGCATATGTTAAAGCAGCACCTTCAGGGTCTGTTGCATTAACAGTCAAGTTTGAAGATTGGCCAGAGTTCAATGTTAGATTAGCATCTACGTTTACGACTGGTGCTCTGTTTACTGGCATGCCGCCGGTTAAACCATCATACATTGCATTTAAGATATCACCGTTATCTGCGTCTACTTCCCAAGCGAATAAACCACCTAGATTATGCAAGTTAACGTACTGACCTTTAGCAAGAACTGAGCGAGGGCTATCGTATGTAAGTAGTTTACCACTTGATTTATTCCATACCCAAGCCGCTTCTGCTTGCTCATCATAACCAACAGTAAATCCATTTAGACCATTACCACCCCCTACTAGGTTTCTAGCAATGCCTTTATAATCCATGATGCCGTCTTCCCAGACTCCTTCGCTGGTAGAACCTTTATATTTGCCGTTACCTGGCGCAGTCATTGGATTACCTGGAATAGTTGTATTCGAATCGTATACACCTTCCCAGCCACGTCCGTACATTGCGGCACCAACTACGATTTTTTTAGAGTTTACACCTTGTGCAAGAAGTGCTTTTACTGCGTTATCAAGTGTATAAGCAGGCCCTTTTCTTGGCTCGCCGTTATCATCTAGACCTGTCCCATCACACTCACCTTGACTTAAGTGTGAGCCACAATAAATGCCTGTTTGGTGACCAGTTACGTTATTCCAACCACCGTAGAAATCGTAAGTCATTGCAAATATATAGTCCATGTACTGCTGTGCAACTTGGTAGTCTACATCTTCGATTTTATCGTAACCTGAACCAATCGCAGATGTTAGCTCATATTTGCGGCCGGTTTCAGCTTCCAATTCATCAAGCATAACTCTAAGTTCTTGCATTAATGCGATATATGCTGGGCCATCATTTACCGGATCTCCTAGACCTGGGTTTGGACCATCACCACCTGGGAATTCCCAATCGATGTCAACGCCGTCATAGAATTTCCAAGTTTTTAGGAATTGCTTCATTGAAGCAACAAATGTGTCCCTGTTAGCTTTTGTTGTGAAACCATGGAATGGGTCTGATAAAGTCCATCCACCTACTGAAGGTAAAATTTTCAGGTCAGGGTAACGCTGTTTAAGCGCCATTAACTGCGCATATGTACCACGAATTGGGTCGTTGTTATCTGTGCCAGGTAATGTTTTCTGAACTGCTGCCCATGGATCGTGAATTACGACTTCATAATCTTGTGAATCAGCACATGCTTTTTGTAATGCGCGCCAGCTATTGCCATTCTCGATTTCTTTAAGAGATTCGTTCGCACCACAGATTGGAATGAATCCGTAAAGTAGGTGAGAAAGGTTGTGTGCTGGAATGTTAGATACATCGAAGTCACGGCCATAAATGCCCCACTCTACAAAGTAAGCACCTGTAACCATACCAGGGATAGTGCCATTATTTGCATTATTTGGATCTACATCCATTGTAAGAGGTTGTAAGTGACCGCCATCTGTATCTGCAATTACAATTGGCTTACCAGCACTTTTAGCGCACCCTGTTGCATCACAGATTTCTAGATACAGTGTGTGACGTCCAGATTTTGTATAAGGGAAAGTGACTACACCAGTTTTTGTACCTGGCTCTAAAAGCCCTTTGTTTACAACTTGATTATCGAAATAAACTTTATAACTGTCAGCACCAGTACCACTCCATGAGTTCCACTTAATGTTTACTGTAACGACATCTTTAGCTTGAACAATCTGTTTGTAAGAACCATTACCTTCTAAATTGACGTCTACAAATGAGTACGTTTGTGGTTCCCAACTGATTTGTGGTGCTGAAGGTGCGGCCATTAATCCAGTAGACATTAATGCCAATCCTATTGCTGCAGTTAAATTATTAATCTTCATTACTATCTCAACCTTATTTTACATGTTATATCCAAACCCCAAATAATTTGGAGTGACCTTTACATCTGTTTAAATCTTTTTCCAAACTTGTGTTGTGCCAGGCTCTTCGCCTCTATTCCACCATTTTGCTTCGTAATCTGTGCCTTTATGGCTAACTTTATCGCCAGCAACATATGTTTTTGATTTATTCCATGGTTGTAGTGTACTTACGACATTTTTGACGGTAATTTCGGCTGTCGTGGAAGACGAAAGCTCACCGTCTGACACATTTACGCTAACCGTGTAATTTGTATCTTGTGTAACGTCAGCGGCGGCTAGACTAATAGTTGCTCCAGCACCTGTGTAAGTAAGACCGTTCGGTACATTCCATGTATATGTTAGATCCATGGTATCGGTATCAAATGCATGAACATGTAACTGAACTTCAGTTAACTCGTTCATAATAATTGGGTCAGGTTTGTGTACAGTCGGTGGTGTATTAGGTTGTTTAACCTGTACCGTTAGATTGTAGGTGTTTGCTGCATCAGCAACATAAACTTCGTTTGTTAAGAGATTATTTTTATCGAAGCTAATATTGCCAGCGGCATCTTTTACGCCGACTTGTACATCAGTTGCATAATTAGTATTGAGAATTGTAGCTAATTCTTCTTGCCAGTTAGATAGGTTTGTAGTTGTGATTTTTAATGATTGCTTAACGAGTTCTTGTCCGGTGCCATTGAATACACGTGCCCAAACAGTATCTCCTGCGTTTGCATCCTGGCCTTGCTTGACAAAAAAGCCTGCCGAATACCAATTTACTGGTTGAGAGTCTGATGTAATATTTATATCCGAGCAATTATAAAAGCCCTCACCTGCAACGTCATTTCGCTGCCATCTGGTATATAGTATTGCACGTCCAGTTCTATCTTGAGGGATATTGATGGTCATTTCATAGAATTTTTTACCATCAGGGTCTGTCACAAAGTTGATGTTGCCAACCTCTGAAATTAACTGTAAATCAGCCCAATTTAGAATATCTGTGTTTGTATTGAACGTAGGCTTTGACAAGTAAAATTTCCAAAAACTTGGATTGTGCGGCGTTGTTGCTCTAAAACGTATTGCCAGATCACCATTGGCATTAGGTTTCACATCTGTTGTTTGCCAATCTTTATGTGGTAAGTTCATTCCTCTTTTTTCATTTGAGCCAGCTGCACACAATGTTCCATCGGGTATGGCTGCTTCAACTGCTGCTTGATTATTGTAGTCAGCTATAAGTGCGGCAAACTCATGTTCTTGAACAAACTGAACATATCCAGACTCTAAAAAGGCCGCTCTACATGCTAAATTTGGTATGTTTGTACCGTCGTCTGGCCACCAGTAGCCACCTTGTGCTTCACATATTGATTGTCTTGCTTTAGGGAAATCCATAAAACCATGTGCTGAAGCATTAATTGCGTGTAAAGTTAAATACGCCGTACAAACAACTGAAATTGATGTTAAAGTCTTTCTTTTTATAGTGTTCATTTCGCTCACCTTGATGACTACATGCTAATTTAATTTGTTTTAGGTTTTTATTTGGGGGAGGAGCCCTCCCCCTACTTAGTTAAAGTGAACAGACTTTTTGATAATCTGAACTTGTTGATGGTTGCTTATTACTCCACCATTTAGCTTTGTATACGCCCTTCCCATCGATGATTAGGTCACCTTGACCGGCATGTGTACCTTTTGGGAAAGTTGGATATACTGGGATTTCAGCAATTGGTGTACCTTCACAATGTGTGATCGGGCCGCCATTACCATCACCAGGCTTTGCAGCTGGTAGCGTTGGTTGTTCAAACTTGAACGCGTAACGTTTACCGTCTTTTTCTGCTGTGAAGTTCACAGGGCCAGTTACAGGCATGTAGTACATGACTTGTGCACCCACTGATTCACCAGGAGCAAATGATTTTGGCTGGTTACCCCAATCATCAATTAGCGTGATTGAAAATCTGTGGAAGTCACCATCAAAACCGCCAATGTTATTACCAGCAGCATTTGAGTTGTCTACATCTACTGCCATGACTAGTTTCTCTTGCGCATTCCAATTCGATTTAAACACCGGTGACGTTGATACCGGTATATCGAATGAAATCTTCGCACCTGTTAAATCGATATTTGAATTGTTCGTAAAGGTGAAAGTTGGTGCAATTGGGTAGTTATCATCACCAACAGGGAAGTTTTTAGCTTCAAATGTGACATCGACTTGCTCAGTTGGTACTTGGAATGCAACATCACCGCGGTGGATATCATACTGAGCACCTGATTGTTTGAACTTGTTATAGGCAAGTGTTGTCATACTTGAACCCATGAAGTACTCACCTTTCGCTTGGTCATAATCAAAATCACCTGCGAGTTCCCAGAACATAATGCCGCCTAAGCCTTTGTTGATTACATAATCGACTTTGGTACCCATTGATTGCTCATCTTCTATAGATAAGAATACTTTCTTTTGAGGATTCCATAACCATGGTGCTACGGCAACGCTGTCATAATGACGCGCATATGTGCCCGTTAACTGATCGTCTGGGTCAGTATCAGGTGTTAAACCGTAATTTGCTAAATAGCTTGGGATCACGCCATTTTGTAAGTTTTTAGCATGCCAAAGTGGATTTGACCCTGCAGGCATTTCAAGCCCAGCATCATTTTTGTCGTGCCACAAATTGTCTATACCAATTGCGCCATTACCACATTTATTCTTTTCACCAACACCCGTACCAGGTGCACAGTTAGCTTGGTTTGGTAGTGCTGCTTGACCCCATAAACCGTTAGTACCTCCCTGAACATCCTTAAAGCCACGGGTATAGTATGGGATACCGATATTGATACGTCCTGCAGATAATCCACCTTGGAAATATTTAACTGCCCAATCAGTGTTCAGGTAGCCAATACCGCCAAAGTTTTCTTCTGTATAAACATTCCAGGCAATCAACTCAGAATCCAAGCCGGTATCGTAAAGCGCCGCGTTATGACCAACATGAGAGTTCCATGCACCATGTAAGTCATATGACATGATGTTTACGTAATCTAGATATTTTGTTACTTGGAATGTTTCCATACCACGTAATAGGTAACCAGAAGAAGGAGAAGCAATGGTCAACATGTAGTGAACACCATCCTGCTGCCCAGCTTTATCTAACTCTTCACGTAAACGCTTCATTAATACCTGATAAGAAGCATTTAAACCTGCGCGTCTTGCATTTGATATGGGGAAATCATCAGGGTGACCTGAGTCTTTCATTGAAGAAGGGTACTCATAATCAATATCCACACCATCAAAACCATATTGACGAATAAACTCTACAGAGCTCGCAACAAACGTTTCAATGCCTGCATTGTTTACAGAGCCGTCAGCATTGGTAGTCATTGTGTAAAAACCACCGCTGTTTACACGAGAACCATCAGGACCAAAGAAACCACCTGTTTCTGCCCAACCACCTACACTAATTAAAGTTTTTACATCTGGATATTGTTTTTTATATTTATTAAGAAGGTTAAAGTGTCCTTTGTACGGCAATGTAGGGTCAAGTTCTGCACCTGCAACACCAGGCCATTCCATATTAGTCGCTGGGTTACCTACTGCATTTGGGTCACCTATTGATACTTTATTAGCTGCATCAACGTGTGCAAATGCATAGTTAATATGAGTGATTTTGTCCCAAGGAATGTCATTTACAAGATATGATGGTTGACCATTCGCGCCGTTTCGCCAACTAGTAAAGTAACCAATAACACGACGAGGGTGGTCAGCACCCATAAGCTCCCTGCCGTTAGCGTCATAGATTGTACAGTAAGGCGTATTCACACCTGGCGTTTGGTAAAGCCCATCAGGTTTACAAGCATCTCTGTCGCCAGGGTTTTGCGCACCTACTTGAAGTTGTGTGCTAACACTCGTACTCGCATTTTCATTGTCTGTCACAGTAAGCGTGAAGTTATATGTTCCGTCAGCTTCAGCGACCCAAGTGTGTTCAGTCGCCGTACCATTCGTGCTTAATACTTCTGTACCATTGACAGCGAAACTGAGTTTGCTTAACGAACCATCTGTATCGCTCCCTGAAAGTGAGAATACAACACTGCTGCCAACTACTAACTCAACCGGTTTTGACTTGATATTTAGTGTCGCAACTGGTGCTTCATTTACTGGCGTAGAGGTTTTAACGATGAGTAGATTAGAAAGTATATTTGAGGCTTCGTTTTTATCATCAAATGCTTTTGCGCTTACTTGATATTGACCTGGTTGACCCGCCGTCCAAGTGGCGTCAAATACATCTGCAGCGCCTGTATTGTCAGTAGCAATTAAATTATTGTCAACATAAAACTCCACTCGGTTGACGCTTCCGTCAACGTCAACCGCCTTAACACTTATGGCAACGCTGTCATTTTGGCTAAATTCAGAACCTTCAAGTGGCTTTAATTGACTGATAACCGGTGGGTTATTAACGCCTGTACCACTACAATCACCTAGTTTCTTCCACTCTTGGCTTGGTCCTGAATTAAGTGCAGGTTCTGAACGAGTCCACCATTTTGCTTCGTACGCTATATTGTTTTGAACTACTTGATTGCCACCTACGTAAGTAGACCCACTTTGCCAATCGGCAATACCTGTGCAGTCATAAGCATGCGCATACGTTGTGCTAATTGCAATTGCTATGGAGCTCAACTTGAGCGCATTTATTATATGATTTCTCATTTTCATTTTATCACCAACCTTTACATTAATTGTGATTAACATTTGTTAAATAAAGCTAACATAGAAATTAAACACGTCAATGTTGTGATGGTTAAAAAATGACCTTTCGTTGTGCGGTTTTAGTACTTATGTATGGTGTTTTTAGACTCGATATGAATAAATTTAATTTTTAGTTACAAAAGTAACGTATGAATCCAATTCATCTCTTTTTTAGGTAAAATTCAATACTATTGCATATATAACAGTTGCTTAATGAAGTCGTGTGTCTGAACTAGGTCTAAATGTAAACTTTCGCATAAATAAAAGTTATCCGAAAGTTTACGCCCACGTAAACTTATGTGGGTTATATAATATAGCTATTAGTTATATAAATTAGTGATTAAATCTTTTCGAAATTGATTTGGCGCAGTGAAAAATTCAAATTATTTTCTACATACAAATTGAAGACATTAGACTTAAGTCTAATGTCTTTATTAAAAATAACTTTGAAGACAGATGTTTAGTTTAATTTACTAGGGGGATTTTTATAGTAACTGTGGCACCAGCGTCAAGATTGTTGTCTATTGATACTGTTCCTCCATGGTTGGAGATTATGCCGTAGACTACCGCTAGACCCATTCCGGTGCCCTCACCAAGCGGCTTTGTAGAATAGAACGGGTCAAATACCCGGCTTATTATTTTGGGATCTATACCTTGGCCGTTATCTTTAACCTCGAACACCGCAGTTTGACCTTCTTGTTTTGCCGTAATAGTTAGTTTCGGAATAAAGGTTGGCTCTGTGCTTTTTTTTGAGTTACAGGATTGCGCCGCGTTCACCAATATGTTCACTAATGCCTGAATTAAGTTTGACTTGTTACCTTTAATTATTAATTCAGCCTTACAATCAATAGTAACTCTTAGCTGTTTCAGTTTGTTTTCGAGTAATTGGGTTGTCTGTTCAATTACCTCTAACGCTTCAAATTCAACAATTGCCTCGATTTTAGGTTTTGCAAAATCTAATAAGTTAGCGACAATTTTACTGATCCGTTCACACCCTTCCTTACAGTCATCAGTAATGTCGTTGACATCTTGGATCAGGTCTGAAGTTGAAATACTGTTTTGGAGCTTTGTGATTTCGCCAGAAAATTCAGAAATATTTATATCATTATCTATAAGTTTCGAGCTTAGAACTAGATATTTACCTATGTCATTAGTGTACTCAGAGAGTGTGTCGAGGTTACATGTCAAATAAGCTAAAGGGTTATTGATTTCATGCGCTACGCCGGCTGACAGTGTTCCTAACGTTGCCATCTTTTCCGATTCAACGACGGCTACTTGTTGCTTTTGAAGGATCTCAATTTTCTTCTCAAGCTCTACGTTTAATGCATACAATTTACTTGTTTTCTCTTCAAGTAACTCTTCTAGTTCATCGCGAGCTTGTTTCTCGCGCATGTATGCCTTGTAGTAATTCTGCATAATTATCCATGTGTTATTATTAAGGTACAAACGGGATCTGACCGATGAGTGCAGGTTGTATGTTCTATTACTACAGATTCATTAAAATGTTCTGCACAACCGTAGATTAATCCTTCAGCACAGAAACACAGCTGCCGAGGTGAATTGTATATCATTTCAATTTTGTTTTTACTCAGTATTTTTGCACTGATTGTTGGTAAGTTTGGCTCTTCATACAATTTTTGTACTTCACTGTGAATTACGTCATCAATTGACATGATCAATTCGTCGAAGTTTTTGAACTCCTTCACAATTGCTGGATGTTTTTTTGCTAAAAATGAAAATAAGTAAGTACCAAAAGCTTTAAGCGTTTGTTCCATATTCAAATTTAATGCACTAGAAACACTCGTTGCAATAGCAAGAAGCTCTTCATCAGGGTATGATCTTGCACTTATATATACACGATCTTCAGGGCAATGCTTTTCAAGCAACTGCTCCCATAAATCCATGCCTTTTTGTTCGATGACTAGCTCTTCTAAGCATCTGAAAATCAAACCTTTCATAAGAATTCCTCTTCTATGTAAGAGTTAACTGATGATTGCTGTGAATATATTCTTAAACTATCGATTGTAGATTCTGTTGCGTTAATAATGTCCGATACTAAATCTTCTTTTTCAGTGTTTAAGTTTAGTACTATGGCTCTGAAGATGAGTCCTACTTCACTATCTGCATTATCAGATATAAACATCTTCTTCTCTGCTAAAATTTGAGTGTCTATCCCCCATATTGCTCCAAAGTGGTCATATAAAGAAATATCAAATCGATTTCTGTATAGTTCATCGAGATATATACGGATTAATTCATTAAAAGTTAAGCTAAGTACAAATTGCAAAAGCCTTTCGCAATCACTAATCTGTAGATTATTTCTTTTTGCAAAGGCAAAAGCTTTAGTAGCCAACAAATAGTATTTTTCGACTGTTTTATTTAAGGTACAAGTCGATATGGTATAAATAAGTTGCTCTACAAGTTGGCTGAGAATCTGTACCATTTCAAAGCTTGCATGCTGTATTTGAGGTATTAGGGTTTTATCTTTTATTTCTAGTTTTACGATACTATCTAAGTGTTTTATTAGTTGAGTTTGATTATCCAGCTCAGTTATTTTCTTGTTTTTTTGATAGTTTATTAATTTTATATCAGGTAATGGAACATAAGGCATAAACCCCAGTTTTAAACGCTGCTCTTGACAAAGGTTTGTTGATTGTGACCTATTATAAATATCGTCTAGCATACATAAATCATCAACTGAAAAAGGTTTAGCTATCATAAGGTTTGCAGCGATTTTCTGTGGTCTACTTCTCAAACTTTCAATGTCTCCAGACATTAAGACTCGCGTTGTGAGTGGACTCATTTGCTGTACAATCTTCAATGCCTGCTCTCCATTTACAATCGGCATCTGAAAATCAGTAATGAACAAATCAAATGAGCCTGATGCGTTCGCGAGGTATTGTTCTAATAATGTAGGGTCATTTAACGCGACAACGTTGTCTGCACCGAGTTGTTTTTTTAGTGCTCTAGATAAAGCTCTTAGGATTAACTTATCATCATCAAGTAACAAAACATTTGTCGGTTTTATTTTCATCAAATCCGTGCCTATTTTATTGTTTCTTATTAAAGTTTAGTCTAATTTTAAAATTAATAACAAATCGTGTTTTTGAGTTGGAGATCTCTTCATATATGAATGACGAAACAATAGTCGTACTTTGCCTTGACGATGAGAAAAGTGTTTTGAACTCATTGGGTCGGTTATTGAGGCAGAACGGGATTAAAGCTGAGCTATTCCAATCGGGTCACGAAGCATTAGATAGAGTTAGAGAGATTGATTTTGATGTTATCATCTCTGATATGCGTATGCCGAATATGGATGGCGCTGAGTTTTTAACTCATGCTAAAGCTATCTCACCAGATGCAAGAAGAATTCTTTTGACTGGCTATTCGGATATTCAAGATACAATCAATGCAATTAATAGTGGTGGCATCCATGGGTATTTGCAAAAACCTTGGAATAATGAACAGCTTGTTCGAGAAATTAATAAAGCTGCTGAACTGACTAAATTAAAAAAGCAAAATGACATTTTACAAAAGCAGGTTCAGGCACAAAACGAAGAGTTAAAAACGCTCAATACAAGTTTAGAAAGTTTAGTTGAAAAAAGAACTTCTCAAATTCGCCAAGTATTGAAGCAGCTTGAAGCCGCAAATGAGAATGAAAAGAAGGAACACAAAAGTACTGTTGAGTTACTTTATAATTTTATAAATGCTAATCCATATCTCGATGCGGACAAAGCAAAAAATATTGCTAAGTTGTGTTTTCAAATAGCCAAAGGTTTATCACTCAGCAATGAAGTTGCTGATATGGTAAGAATGTCTGGCTACTTGTCTCAAGTGGGCCTTTTAGCAATGGACCCAAGTTTATACTCAAAACCTTTTCACGAGCTTGATAGCGAAAAGAAAAAAGTATTCTTAACTCACCCTGCGACCGCACAATTAATGTTAATGCCTGCTCAGCATCTTAGTGATGTGGCTGAAGCAATTTACAGCCAGTTTGAGAAATATAATGGTCAAGGCGTTCCTAAAGGGATAAAAGGTAAGGATATCCCGATAGGTGCTCAGATTTTAGCTGTCTCCAGAGATTATATTGAGCACTTATATCAGAGCCAAAGGCCAATGAATGAAAGAAAAGAAAACGCACTAGAAATTATTAAGATGTATGGAGGTAGTTTTTATCATCCCAAAGTAGTTGAATCTTTTCTAAATGTACTGTCTACTGATCAAGTTGAAACTGATAAAGTGGGGAGCATGAGCATCTTAACTGCTCATCAGCTTAAGCCTGGTATGGAATTAGGTTTAGCAATGCATAATGCACAAGGTATTATGCTTTTACCAAAAGGCCACGTGTTTTCTCAAAACTCTATATCGAAACTACAACAACTTGAAACTCAAAAACCAAATCCATTTAGAATCATGATAGTTGATAATTAGTTATGTTAAATTAGCCTGTTGTTTAATTATTCTAGCGCTACCCCACCAATTATTTAAGATGGCAATAATTGGTTCTTCCAATAACAAGAACACATCATACACTGAAAAGTGCAATAGTACGTTACGGTAAAAGTAAATTTTAGAAATGTCATCAGGCCAACAAGTTTTACTAGATGGTTTTACTAGATGGTTTTACTAGATGGTTTTACTAGATGGTT
>NZ_JAKFZS010000046.1 GCF_021654285.1 Pseudoalteromonas luteoviolacea
TTGATTTCTGAAATACGTCGTACACTAAACGCAGAAATGACGGTTAAAGCTTTGTTTGAGTCTGCAACCATTGTGACCTTGGCTGAAGCCATTACACATTGTCGAAAAGTAATTCGGCCATCAATAGAGTGTTCGCGCCGAGACCCACATGGGGATACTCTATCGTTTGCACAACAGCGTTTATGGTTTATCAACCAGCTACAAAATGGTACGCCAGAATATAACATGCCCGCTGCATTCGAGGTGAAAGGAGCCTTTGATCTTGATGCTGCACAAAAAAGCTTATGGAGCATTATTGAACGTCACGAGATATTGCGTACAGTATATCGTGATATAGAAGGTGAAGCTCTACAGTTTATTCAACCTTTATCCGAGTTTGTATTGTCATATGATGATTTAACCGCTTTGAGTGAAGGTCAACAGAATACTCGACTAAAGGAATTACTGGATGAAGAAGCTTTACGCCCTTTCAACCTCAGTGAAGATCTCATGCTTCGAGGGCGCTTTGTAAAGTTAGCCGACGAAAAAGCAGCGTTACTGCTGAATATGCACCATATTGCATCAGATGGTTGGTCCATGGAGATACTGGTGCATGAATTTGTAACTATGTATCAAGGTCATATAACAAGAAAACCCGTCTACCTCGAACCTCTTCCGGTACAATATCTAGATTATGCGCAGTGGCAGCGCAATTGGTTGAAAGGCCAGATATTAGATGAGCAGCTAGCTTATTGGCAAAAGCAGTTGGCTGATGTGCCTGTTGAGCATGGCTTGCGTCTTGATAACCCTCGACCACAAACTAAAGGTTTTATTGGCGCATGCTATTCAGAAAGGTTAGGGGTAGAAGTGGCACAAGGGTTAGAGCAAGTAGCAGCCGCTTATCAATTGACACCTTTTATGTTGGTACACGCAGCCCTTGCGATGGTGCTTTCTCGCCACAGTAATCAAAACGATATTGTCATCGGGGTACCTGTTGCCAACCGGTTGCAGTCAGAGCTGACATCATTGATCGGTTTTTTTGTAAATACGTTAGTGCTTCGTGTTGATACTGCCATAGAGAACCTTAAGGACTACCTAAGCCATGTACGTGAGGTACACCTAGGCGCACAATCTCACCAAGACATTCCATTTGAACAGCTTGTGGAGTCGTTAAAAATACCCCGCAATACCTCTCATACACCGCTGTTTCAGATCATGCTTACAATGCAGTCTGATTTCAGGCTAACAAATGAATATCAGGAGCTGTCATTACCAAATATAACGTTATCACCGTTGTCTGGTGCACAAGTTACTTCCCTGTTTGATTTGGAATTAGGCATAAGATTTGACGATGATGGGCTGTTATTGAACTGGACGTGGGATACCGGGTTGTTCACTGAAGCACGAATTACTCAGCTTAATGAGCATATGGCCAGATTGCTAACGCTATTGGCAAATCTCCATGAAGAGGAAGTGTTCAAACCTTTGGATCTATTATCACCGGCAGAGCATCATTATTTACTGCACACGCTCAACAACAATGTTGTTGATTATCCCTCAGATAAATGCATTCACGAGCTGTTTGAACTACAAGTGAAGAGTAACCCAGAAGCCGTAGCTTTAGTTCATCAAAACGAAAGCCTCAGCTATGGTGAACTGAACCACAGAGCTAACCTTGTAGCCCGCTATTTAACAGCAGAAGTCACTGTTGGTCCTGATATTTTAGTTGGACTTTGTGTCGAACGAGGTATTGACATGGTGGTTGGTATGCTCGGCATTTTGAAAGCTGGCGCTGCATATGTGCCTTTGGATCCCTCATACCCAGACAGTCGTATTGAATATATAGTTAACGATGCGAATTTGAAAACCGTGTTAACCACTTCTTTGGTTGGAGATAGGCTTCCCAAAGGTGAGTATACAAGGGTATTGCTTGATAACCTGGCAGAAATGGATGAACAGCTTGATACAAGTTTGCACCAAGATGTTACAAGGGGAACAGCTAAAAGCCTTGCTTATGTTATTTACACTTCTGGTTCTACGGGACAACCAAAAGGAGTAATGATTGAACATGGTAATGCAGTAGCAATGTTGAGCTGGGCAGGGGAGGCGTTTAGTGCGCAAGAACTTCGTGCCGTTTTAGCAAGTACATCATTGAATTTTGACCTGTCGATTTTTGAGCTACTTGCACCGCTTTGTCACGGGGGAAGCTGTGTGATTGTGGAAGATGCTCTGGCTTTACAAACAGAAGCGCTTGATGTGTCTCTAATAAATACAGTGCCTTCAGCTATTAGCTCCTTGATGGAAAATAACGCCATACCAGCGAGTGTAGTTACCGTCAATTTGGCTGGAGAAAGCTTACCGATGGCTACCGTAAATGGGCTATTATCGAGCACAAGTTGTTCGCGAGTTTGCAACCTTTATGGCCCATCAGAAGATAGCACTTATTCAAGCATTGCATCCTTCAAAGAAATCCAAGAAAGTCCACCGCCCATCGGTCGGCCTATTAGCAATACACAGTTTTATGTATTGGATTCTAAACAACACCTGCTCCCACCAGGAGTTGCAGGAGAGTTATGTATTGGCGGTGCGGGTCTTGCTCGAGGGTATCTGAATCAGCCTGAACTTAGTAACGAACGGTTTATTTCTAATCCCTTTTACGATGCTAATTTACCCAATAGTTGCGAACGATTATACCGCACAGGTGACTTGGTTCGCTGGTTACCTAATGGCGAGCTAGCGTTTTTGGGACGGGCTGATAATCAGGTCAAAGTGCGAGGTTTCCGCATTGAACCTGGTGAAGTGGAGCATCATTTAAGTTCATGCGATGGTGCAGATAGCGCACTTGTTTTAGCTGTAGGAGACGATTTAGCACAGCAATTAGTTGGCTATGTACGACCTAGTACCCCTCAGGATGACGAAGCGTGGCTTACATCGTTAAAAGCTCAGCTTTCATTGCTATTACCCGCGCATATGGTGCCTTCGGTTCTGATCTCTGTGAAAGAGTGGCCGTTAAACCCGAATGGGAAAATAGATCGCAATGCCTTGCCATCGCTACAGGAACGTCAGCAGTTAGGAGAGCACCTTGCACCAGAGACAGAAACAGAGAAAGCCCTCATTGAAATCTGGGCAGCCCTTTTGAAATTGGACCCAGAGACGATCAGTATCACTGCGAACTTCTTTGAATTAGGAGGGAATTCGCTTATGGTGGTTAGACTTATCAATCGAATTAAACGCAAGTTTGCGATTAACCCAATTTTAGAAGACATGTATAACTTTCAGTCTATTCAGACACTGGGTATATACATAGAAGAATTAGAAGAGATTAAAAACTCTCATGAAGCAATGGAAGAAGAAAGTACTGAAGAAGGAGGTTGGCTGTGAGTGCAATTAAGGTTATTAAACTGGCTCAACAGAACGGTATTTATTTGTACGTAGAAAATGGTCGCCTTGGATTTAAAACTAAGCCTGGAGCCAAACTTACAGATGAACTAAAAAAGCAAATAACTGACAATAAGAAAGATGTTATCAGTTATTTGAGCAACACTGCTGCTGATGCTCTTATTGATACGATCAACCCGAGGAGTAATACCGCCGAACGTGAGCGTTTATCTTTTTCCCAACAACAGTTGTGGTTGATAGATAAAATTCAAGGCAGCAGTATTGAGTACAATGTACCCATTGTATTCAACGTATTTGGACATTTAAACCTGACTGTTCTAGAACAGACATTTTGTGAGATTGCGTCCCGTCATCATATTTTCAGAACCAACTATGTAGAAGTAGCTGGTGAAGCTTTTCAAATAGTCAAACAAAGCAATTTTGGTATCTCTGTTGACGTTGTCGATTTTTCTGAAATGGTAGGGAATGACGCTAAGTTGTCATTGTCTAAATTAGTGGAAGAAAAGGTAAAGGAACCTTTCAATCTGGCTAATGATGCCATGATCAAATGCTCTTTTATCAAACTTGACAAGGCATTCAAAGAAGATGGTGTTTTAATTGTTAATTTACATCACATTGCCTGTGACGGATGGTCAAAAAATCTTTTCATCAGCGAACTTGCAACCATATATAGCAAGCTTGAGCGAGGAGATAAGTTGGCGTTACCTGCATTACCAATACAGTATATCGATTACGCTGCGTGGCAAAGAGAAAAGCTACAGGGGCCAATACTTGAGCAGAAACTACAGTATTGGTTGGAAAACTTGCGTGATGCATCATCACTCAATTGTTTAACTCCTGATTTCCCAAGATTGAAAAATAGTGAGTCTAAAGGTAAGCGACATTATTCTGTTCTAGAAGCAGATAAAGTTCAGCGACTTGCTGAAGTATCTCAACGTAACAACATAACGACTTTTATGCTGGTACATGCCGCGTTTGCTCTCGTGTTGTCAAAGCATATGGGAACTTCGGATGTTGTTATCGGCACGCCATCGGCAAACCGTTTAAATTCTGAGCTTGAGAACTTAATTGGCTTCTTTGTTAACACTCTTGCACTGCGAGTAAATACGGACTGCGAAACGCTAGGTGAGTATTTATCTCATATAAGGAGTGTACATTTAGGAGCGCAATCTAATCAAGAAGTGCCATTTGAGCTGATAATTGAAAAACTAAGGTTTGATCGATTTGTTGAGCACTCGCCCTTAGTTCAAATACTAATTGCCTTCGAAGCGGATGTGCAAGTGGGAGCCGATACTCAATCTATTGCCTTGCCTGGTCTCGATCTAGTACCTTACACCAGTGAAGATGCCACTGTGATGTTCGATTTAAGATTGGACTGTAATATTGATAAAGGTGAATTGCAATTCAATTGGATATACAACAGTGAACTCTATGAACAAGAGCGTATTGCTCAACTAGCGACTCACCTGCACCAAGTATTGACTGGGATGACACAAATTCTTGAGCATTCTAGCTTGGACTCTATTCAGATGATACCCGATGAAGAGCGTCATCATCTGGTGAATCAAATAAATAACACAGCAACTCACTTTCCTATAACTCATTGTATTCACGATCAATTTGAACAGTGCGCTAAGGCTACTCCTGATGCTGTAGCTTTAATGTATGAAGGGCAAACTCTGAGTTATGCAGAGCTTAACTCAAGGGCAAATCGACTTGCGCGTTATTTAAGAGACGAACACCTTGTGGGCCCTGATACGTTGGTGGGGCTATGTCTAGAGCGCAGTTTTGAAATGGTGGTAGGGATTTTAGCTATCTTTAAGGCAGGAGGTGCGTATGTGCCTCTAGATCCAAACTATCCGGATGCTCGCCTAGAATATATGGTGTCTAATGCCAACATGCCTCTAGTTTTAAGTGTACAAGAGATGACGGCACGTTTACCGAAAGGTGAATATAAAAAGGTTTATCTTGATGAAAAAAAGACCATATTGGCTGTAAATGATCATAGTTCTACTTGTCTAAAACGCACAGTTACAGGTGTGACGGCTAACCATCTTGCTTATGTAATTTATACATCCGGTTCAACTGGACAACCAAAAGGCGTGATGGTCGAGCATCAAGCGTTGGTAAACCGCATTGATTGGATGGATAAGCAATACATTTGCTCGCCTCAAGATAAAGTTTTGCAAAAAACGCCGTTTAGCTTTGATGTATCTGTTTGGGAGTTTGTTTGGCCTTTGACCCGCGGAGCATGTTTGGTTTTAGCGAAGGCCGAAGGGCATAAAGATCCAGCGTATCTATGTGAGCTTATTCGCCAAACTGGCGTGACAAAGCTGCACTTCGTCCCTTCCATGCTTCACAGTATGTTGAACATCGGTGACTTAGAAAACTGTGCAAGCTTAGCTCAAATATTTTGTAGCGGTGAAGTGCTCTCCCCAGACCTAATAACCATGTATCGCAGCAAAGGGCTACAGGCTGAGCTGCATAACTTATATGGCCCGACTGAAGCTGCTATTGATGTCACTTTTTGGGATTGTGCGCAATATTCAAATACCATGACGAGTATCCCTATTGGTGCTCCTATCCAAAATACCCAGCTTTACGTATTGGATGAACATAGACATCTGTTACCCAAAGGCGTTGCTGGAGAGCTGTACATTGGTGGTGTAGGGTTAGCTCGTGGCTACGTGGAACAACCGGAATTAACAGCGTCTCGGTTCGTGAATAATCCATTTTACGATCCTAGTTCGTTTCAAAGTAGCGCTAATTTATATCGCACTGGCGATATTGTGCGCTGGTTACCAGATGGCAATTTGGCTTTTATGGGGCGCGTCGATGATCAAGTTAAAGTGCGTGGCTTTCGTATTGAGCTAGGCGAAATAGAATACCACTTATGCCAATGCGATGGGGTTGATAGTGCGCTGGTGTTAGCTTTAGGAGCCGGTGCAGAACAACAATTAGTTGCGTATGTACGGTTTACGTCTAGTCAAGGAAGTGTACAAAATGTCAAAGCGCAACTATCTGAGCTATTGCCTTCTCATATGGTGCCATCTGTACTGATGCCTTTGGAAGAATGGCCAGTTACCCCGAATGGCAAAATAGATCGCAAAGCTTTACCGTCTATAGATGGTCGACAGTTATCCGGTGAATTTGTACCTCCTACAACCAAGATGCAAAACATTCTGGTGGGAATTTGGGCATCCTTGCTTAAGTTAGAACCTGAATCTATTAGTATCGTTGCTAGTTTCTTTGAGCTTGGAGGTCATTCCTTGCTAGCTGTGCGTATGGTGTCAGAAATTCGCCGTGCCCTAAATGTCGAAGTGAGCGTAAAGGCCTTGTTTGAAGCACCAACGATTCAGGCGCTAGAAGAGGTAGTATCCACTAGTTCTGATTTTGTAAGACCCGATATAAAAGCAGCTGAGCGTGGAAAGCATGGGGATGAATTATCTTTTGCACAGCAGCGCCTGTGGTTTATCGACCAATTACAAGGGGAGAGCCCAGAGTACAACATGCCATTCGCTTTTTTATTGTCTGGCTACTTTGATATTACAGCTGCTTCTCAAAGCTTGACTGCAATTATCGCGAGGCACGAGATATTACGTACTGTTTATCAAGAGGTTGACGGACAGCCCTTACAGCATGTTCTTCCTTGCGTAGAATTCTCTCTGACTTACCACGATTTATCTTCAATATCTGAAGAAGAGCAAACAGCGGCCCTCAATACATTATTGATAGAAGAAGCAAAGCGTCCTTTTGACCTGTCTAAGGATTTGCTTCTGCGTTGCAGCTATGTGGCACTCGAAGAAGAAAAAGGAGTGCTGCTGTTTAACATGCATCATATTGCTTCGGATGGTTGGTCCATGGCATTGCTGACCAATGAGTTTACAAGCTTATATCGAGGTCATGTTACAGGTAACCCTGTGACTTTAAAAGCGTTGCCATTGCAGTATGCCGATTATGCCAAATGGCAGCGCAAGTTTTTACAGGGTGAGTTATTGGAGGCTCAGCTTAATTACTGGCGCCGGCAGCTTGAAGATGTACCTATTACTCATGGGCTTCGCCTCGATCATGCAAGACCCCAAATTAAAGGTTACGAAGGTGAACGCTTAGAAGGAAAACTGTCTAAAGAGGTTTCGCAAGGGCTTGAAAAACTAGCTTCAATCCATCAACTAACACCATTTATGTTGGTGCATAGTGCTTTGTCACTGGTACTTGCAAGGCATAGTAATAGTAGTGACATCGTGATCGGTACACCTGCTGCTAATCGCTTGCAATCGGAAGTAGAATCACTGATCGGCTTTTTTGTTAACACGTTAGTTTTAAGAGTGAATACGACAGCAAAAAGCTTATCACACTATTTAAAACATGTACGTGAAGTGCATTTAGGCGCTCAGTCTCATCAAGATGTGCCTTTTGAGCAATTGGTAGAACTTTTAAATATTCCCAGAAATACATCCCATACACCGTTGTTTCAAATTATGCTTACCACAGCTTCAGATTATGGCTTGGAGCATTCGGGTGAAGACTTAGCCTTACCTGAGCTGTCATTAACGGCTTTATCTAGTAATCAGTTCATCTCATTGTTTGACATTGAAGTGGATGTGCAATTTAACACAAAAGGTGTGCAACTTAATTGGACCTGGGATAAAAGACTATTTGAAGCAAGTCGTATTGCTGAACTGAATCAGCACTTACAAAACATTCTAACGAACCTTTCTCAAATAACACAGGATGCTTCTTTAAATGAATTAGATATGCTTTCTAATCAAGAGCGTCACTATTTGTTGCACTCTTTGAATGACACAGCTGCTGACTACGCCTCAGGTAAATGTGTGCATGAACTGTTCCAGCGACATGCTGAACTAAACCCTGATGCCATCGCTGTGGTATATGAAGAAGAAAGTCTTAGCTATGGAGAGTTGAATCGACGTAGTAATCAGCTGGCTCATTATATACGCAATAATTACTCTGCAGGCCCTGATGAATTGATTGGTATTTGTGTAGAGCGTGGCCTTGACATGATTGTAGGGGTTTTGGGAATAATGAAAGCGGGCAGTGCGTATGTACCCATGGACCCCAATTATCCTGATAGCCGTTTGGCTTATATGATGTCAGATGCCAATATGTCAGTGGTATTGACTACTTGCACCGTTGCTTCTTGTCTGCCTCAGGGTGATTATAGCAAGGTTATTTTGGATGATGTAAATATATTGACTTTGCTTGAAAAGCAAAGCGCTCTTCCCCCGATGAATACCACGTTGACTCCTGAACATTTGGCTTATGTGATTTATACCTCTGGTTCAACTGGACAACCTAAAGGAGTGATGATTCAACATGAATCTGTCGTTCAACGTTATTTTGGGTGGCAAGATGCATATCAATTGCTGAGCCAATCTAGGCGCCACTTACAAATGGCTGGGTTTGGTTTTGACGTGTTTAGTGGAGATTTTGTCAGAGCATTGTGTTCTGGAGGGGCTCTCGTAATTTGTCCTAGGCAGACCCTTGTAGAGCCGCAAAAACTCTATGAATTGATTGTTGAAAAGTGCATCAACATTGGTGAGTTTACACCAGCTATTTTCAGAACGCTATGCACCTATATCAAGTCTATTGATGCACCATTTCCTCCATTTAGCTACGCAATTGTTGGGTCTGACAGCTGGTCCCTTGCTGAACATCAGGAAACGTTAAATTTAATGCAAAAAGGGACTAAATTAGTTAATTCCTATGGAACAACTGAGTGTACCATTGACAGTTCATACTTCCTGAGTGATAAGGGCACTGACACAATTGAAGATGTCAGCAACATTGGCCGACCTTTTAATAATGTTTCGCTCTTTGTTCTAGACAAAGCGTTAAATCTATTACCTGCAGGTGTCACTGGAGAGTTGCACATCGGCGGTGCAGGCCTTGCACGTGGTTATCTGAATCAACCAGAGTTGACAGCGTCTCGGTTCATTGAAAATCCTTTTTATGATGCATCGTTAACACAAAGTAGCTCAAGACTTTATCGTACAGGTGATTTGGTGCGTTATCTCCCAGATGGTAATCTTGCCTTTATTGGTCGTGCTGATAGCCAGGTAAAAGTCAGGGGATTTCGCATAGAACCTGGTGAGGTGGAGCATCATTTGACTCGATGTGAAGGTGTGGGTAGTGCTTTAGTCATGGCTGTGGGCAATACATCGGCACAACAACTTGTAGCTTACGTCGTTCCTTCTTCTGATACATTAAAAAACAGTGATTGGTTACAGAAGGTTAAAAAATTACTTAGTGATAGAATTCCATTACACATGGTGCCATCAATCTGGATGCAAGTTGATGAATGGCCTTTAACACCAAATGGTAAAATAGACCGCAAAGCTTTGCCTTCTGTAAATAGTCGCCAGTTTGTAGGTGAATATGAGGCACCTGAGAGTCAAATTGAAAAAGCTTTAGTAGATATCTGGGCCGCACTTCTGAAAGTGGAGCCTGAAAGTGTCAGTACCACTGCGAATTTCTTTGAGTTGGGTGGCGATTCCATCATGTCCATTCAGGTGGTGACTCGAGGTCGTCAGGCTGGCTATCACTTTAGTGTTCGAGATCTGTTTGATACCCAAACTATTCGTGCTCTTGCGCCTCGCGTGAAACAACAGAGCAAGGTAGTGACAGAGCAAGGTGAGGTGAAGGGCGAGATACCACTGTTACCTATCCAGTCAGCCTTTTTTGCCAGCAATTTAACTGAACCACATCACTACAACCAAAGTGCTTTGTTAGAAACACCCATCAACCTGAATGCCTCCCATTGTCACACAGTAATGCGGGCATTATATCAACGCCATGATGCACTTCGGCTGCGGTTTTCTTTATCAAAGGGGCAATGGCAATCTCATTTTAAACCTTTTGATGATGAAATGTTACGTCAAAGTGTGGTGTTACACGATTTAAGTGCTTTGACTGGTGCCGCAAGAAAAGAAGCACTTGAAAGCGCTTGTCAGAAATACCAACGAAGCTTGAATTTTGTAACTGGACCTGTTTTTCGAATGGTGTATTTCCATTATGGAGATAGTGAAGCGGGGCGTTTGCTGTTTGTATGTCACCACCTGGTAGTAGATGGAGTATCTTGGCGTATTTTATTGCGTGATGTAGAGCTGGCGTACTCACAGTTATGTGAAGGTAAAAACGTAGAACTAGGACTGAAAACCAGTAGTGTCAAAGCGTGGTCTGAGGCGTTACGAGACTATGCAGGGTCAGAAGCTTTGCAAGCAGAAAGAGATTGGTGGGTATCTCATTTAAGTCCAGAAGTAGCAAGCCTACCCCGTTCAGGTGAGAGTGACTCACAAGAAGTGGGGCGTTGCAGTTTGGTTTTGGATGAAACGCAAACGACAACCTTATTGCAAACTTGCCAACGGCGTTTTAAAACGCGCATCAACGAACTACTGCTAGCGGGGTTATTGATAGCTTATCAGCGCTGGGGTGGTGGTACATGCTTGAGAGTCAATCTTGAAGGCCATGGCAGGGAAGCATTATTTGACACCTTAGACATAGGAGAAACGGTCGGTTGGTTTACGTCGGTGTATCCATTGATGCTATCGTGTTCTTCAGAGGATATTGAAGAGGTCTTGCGCACAGTAAAGCAAGTTTATCGTGAGCTACCACAGCGAGGTATCGGTTTTGGTATGTTGAAATACCTTACGCAAGATAGTGCGCTTTATGAGCTTGATGAAGCCAGCTTTAGCGAAGGTATTGTATTTAATTACCTAGGGCAGTTTGACAATACGTTTGATTCTGAGTCGGAATTCTTTGGTGCAGAGGAATTTCCAGGGGATGAACAAAGCGCTCTCAATGGGCCAGAACAGTTGTTAAGTATTAACGGCAGTGTCAGTGGCGGTCGGCTTGGCTTTGAGTTGAGCTATGCCAAATCGGCGTTCTCTAACGAACAGGCAGAAGCATTTGCGCAGGCTTATAAACAAAGTTTGGTAGAGCTTGTTGAAGCTGGTGCGACGCTATCAGGAGTGGGCGCTTTAGTACCGACAGACTTCCCGCATGCTAGCCTAGAAGCAGAGGAATTACGGTCACTAGAGACCACTCATTCAGATATATCACGACTTTATATAACTACACCAATGCAACGAGGAATGTTGTACCACGGCTTGCTGGATGGCACAGGTGAGTTGTATACCACGATTTCTCATTTTGATTTGGAAGGTGGGTTAGACATTGAGGTATTTCGCAAAGCATGGCAGACAGTTGTCAATCGCCATGACATTTTACGTACCAGTATTGTGGCGCTGGAAGCGAGCGTACCTCATCAATTGGTGCAAGAATCGGTGTCTTTACCGTTTAATGTGTTGGATTGGCAGGACAAAGCGACAGCCACACTGCCTGCGGCTTTAGAAGCACTGCGAGCAAGCGAAAAAGCACGAGGGTTTGATTTTGCAGTGGCGCCTTTGATGCGCTTGACGCTGGTATGTTTACCAGAGAAGCGTTATCACTTCATCTGGGCACATCATCATATTTTACTGGATGGTTGGTGTCAGCCAGTGCTGTTTAATGAAGTGGTGCAAGCATATCAGGCACTGTCCACAGGTGTAGAGTTGGTAGCGAACGCAGCTGCGCCTTATGAAGACTTCATTGCTTGGCTGGCGAGTCAGGACGAAAAGGCAGCGTTGAATTACTGGGCGGAGCATTTAGCAGGCTTTGATTCAGCAGTTTCTTTAACAGACTATCAAAATAATACGCCAGAGCGAGAAGGTTATGGCGAAATGCACCTGAGTTTGTCACAGGAAGAGAGTGATAAGCTGGTAGGGTTAGCTCGTCAAAGTCAGAGTACCATAAACGTGTTGTTGCAGTTTGCTTGGTCTTATTTATTGCATCGCTATACAGGTGAGTCTGATATTGTGTTCGGTGCGACGATATCGGGCCGCCCGGCGCATATCAATGGCATTGAAGAAATGGTGGGCCTATTTATAAACACCATTCCAGTGCGAATTCAGCTAGATAGTGGTCTGACACTTGGAGAGGTACTGGGCCGTATTCATCATGATAATATTGAACGAGAGCATCACGGCTACCTGAGCTTGGCAGAAATACAAGGGGTGAGTGATATAGCGCCTGGTAGTAGTTTATTTGAAACACTCTTGGTGTTTGAGAACTATCCCACTGAAGTGATATCAAGCAGCGGATCTCATCTACAGGGATTAGATAGTGATGCAAGTGACGAAGTCTATGTTCACGCATCAGATACAAGAGAATACACTAATTATCCATTGAGCATTGGTGCGTCATTTAATGGAATTTTAAACATAAAATTAGTATATCAAAAAGCACAATATAGCCATGATATGATGACTCGCATTCAGTCTCACCTCGCGAGTATACTAGTACAGTTATCTCAACTTAGTTGTGAACAACCTATCAACGCTCTGGAAATGTTGTCACAGAAAGAGCGCCATTATCTACTTAATACCCTCAATGACACAGCGGCTGACTACCAAAGCGATATCTGTATTCATGAATTATTTGAACAGCGAGCGTTGGCGAACCCAACTGATATGGCTTTGAAATATGAAGGAAAAAGCCTAAGTTACGCGGATCTAGATAAGCGTGCTAATCAGTTAGCTCACTATTTACGAGACACCCACTCTATCGGCCCAGATAGTTTAGTTGGCTTGTGCATAGAGCGTAGTTTTGAAATGGTAATTGGTATCCTAGCAACTTTGAAAGCTGGGGGGGCGTGGGTGCCTTTAGATCCAGGGTATCCAGACAGCCGACTAGAATACATGGTTAAAGATGCTCAGCTGAACGTCATATTGAGTACCCATGCAGTTGTTGCCCGATTACCGCAAGGGCATTATCAGTCAGTGCTCTTAGACGATGATAAAATACAGAAAATACTATGGCAGCAAAAAGATACTGTATTGCAGATAGGTGAAACAGGATTGACGCCAGAACACCTTGCCTATGTGATATATACCTCAGGTTCCACCGGCAAGCCTAAAGGAGTTATGGTATCTCATCGAGCTTTAGTAAACCGCATCGATTGGATGGACAAGCAGTATGGTTGTACCACTGAAGATCGTATTTTACAAAAAACTCCCTTTAGTTTTGACGTTTCAGTGTGGGAATTTATCTGGCCATTGAGCCGTGGTGCTGAGTTGGTACTAGCAAAAGCTGGGGGCCACAAAGACCCCGTGTACTTAAGTAAACTGATTCGTGATACAGGTGTAACTAAATTGCACTTTGTGCCTTCAATGTTGCACAGTATGCTAACTCTAGGTGATATGCAAAAATGTCCATCTCTAGCCCAAGTATTTTGTAGTGGTGAAGCGCTGCCACCTGAGCTGGTGACGCTATTTCAAAATAAAGGTATCAAAGCAGAGTTGCACAACTTATATGGCCCAACAGAAGCTGCAATAGATGTGACTTATTGGGACTGTGCTGGTTATGATGAAAATATGACCAGCATTCCTATTGGTCACCCCATTCAAAATACGCAGCTTTACGTGTTGGACGCCCAATTACAGTTACTACCTGCCGGTGCGCCAGGTGAACTTTACATCGGGGGCGAGGGTCTTGCTCGAGGTTATCTCAACAAACCAGAGCTATCTGCTACTCGATTTGTTAATAATCCTTTTTATGGTATGGAACCAACCGGCCAAAGCCCCAGAATTTATGCAACCGGAGATATAGTTCGCTGGTTACCGGACGGCAGCCTAGCCTATATTGGACGTGCCGATAACCAGGTTAAAATACGAGGCTTTCGTATCGAACCTGGAGAGGTTGAGTATCATTTGACACGGTGTGAAGGAGTGAACAGCGCTCTCGTTATGGCAGTAGGAGAAGCACCCTCGCAACAGCTTGTGGGTTACATTCTACCTGAATCGAAATCGCCGAATACTGATTGGGCGCATGGCGTGAAGCAACAACTTGCAGAGCAAGTACCAGCTCATATGGTGCCTTCTGTACTTATGTCAGTGGAAACCTGGCCATTGACTCCAAATGGAAAAATTGATCGTAAAGCATTGCCATCAGTTGACGGGCGCCAGATTAGTGGAGAATACGTGGCACCTCAAAACGACATGGAAAGGGAGCTTGTGAATATTTGGGCTGCCTTGCTCAAGCTTTCGCCTGATTCGGTTAGTACGACCGCCAACTTTTTTGAGTTGGGGGGCGACTCTATCATGTCGATACAAGTGGTAACGCGAAGTCGCCAAGCAGGATACCACTTCAGTGTTCGGGAATTGTTTAATGCTCGCACTATCCGAGATTTAATGCCACTTATTAAACGAGAGAGTAAAGTGGTAATGGAGCAAGAAGCGGTTACGGGCTACATGCCTCTTCTACCTATACAAGCAGAATTCTTTGAGCGCCAAATGGTTCATCCTCATCACTATAATCAAAGTGTTTTGCTAAAGGCACCGGCGAACTTCAAGGTACAATATTGCCTTCCTGTTATACAGGCCTTGTATCAACGTCATGATGCTTTGCGTCTGCGTTTTGTTAAGCACCAGGAAGAACAAGTTGCACTATTTTCACCTATTGACGAATCTATGCTATCCCATAGTTTGGAATTCCATGATTTAAGTAACTTACACTGTTCAGCGCGCCAACATGCACTAGAGTCCGCTTGTAACAATTATCAACGCAGTCTGAACTTTGAGACCGGCCCGTTATTTCGAATGGTGTATTTTGATTTTGGTGAAAATCAAGTTGGGCGATTACTTTTTGTCTGCCACCATCTTGTAATAGATGGCATTTCCTGGCGGATTTTGCTTCGAGATGTAGAGCAAGCTTACACTCAATTGAGTCAAAATAAAGCGATTAAGCTGGAACTTAAGACAAGCAGCCTTCAAGCTTGGTCGCACGCATTAAAGGAGTATGCTCTGACTGAGTCCTTACAATTGGAGAGAAGTTGGTGGATTAATCTTCTTAATCGTGAGGTAGGCCGTTTACCTCGCTCAGTCGACGACAAGGCTACTGGAACTGGGCATTGCAGTTTTCAGTTAAAAAAAGCACATACCCAAACTCTGTTACAGACTTGTCAACGACGCTTTAAAAGTCGCATTAACGAGTTGTTGTTAAGTGGACTATTAACTGCATATCGTCAATGGAGTGGGGAATCAAGCCTTAGAGTGAACCTAGAGTGGCATGGCCGAGAAGCGCTATTTGAGACCCTTGAGATAGGGGAAACTCTTGGCTGGTTTACGACGGTCTATCCATTGATATTGTCATCCTCCTCAGATGACATCGAAGGTATTTTGCGAGACGTGAAGCAAGTTTACCGAGAGTTGCCACAGAATGGGTTAGGGTTTGGTATATTGAAATACCTGTCCGGTGACAAAGAACTTCGTGAACTTGATAATGTAAGTGAGCAAGAAAGTATTCTGTTCAACTATCTTGGGCAGTTTGATAACACCTTTGATTCTAAATCTGAGTTTGCTGGTGCTTCAGAGTCTGCAGGAGACGAACAAAGTCCATACAATCGACCTACCCAATTACTTGCTATCGATGGCAGTGTCAATCAAGGTTGCTTAAATTTCAGCTTTACGTATGAACGCTCAGCATTTTCTCCCGATCAGATAGCTGTTTTTGCACAACTTTATAAACAATGCCTTACGGCGCTTGCCGAGATAGCGACAACTCCATCTGCATCTGGTGCTTGGGTACTCAGTGATTTTCCTAATGCGCGTTTGGAATCTAATGAGTTGATTACATTGGCAAGTCAATATCCGGACATTTCCCGTTTATACATAACCACACCAATGCAGCGAGGCATGTTGTATCATGGATTGTTAGATGGTACGGGAGAGTTATACACCACAATTTCACACTTTGATTTGGAAGGTGGGTTGAATATAGAGGCGTTCCGTAAGTCTTGGGAAATAGTGGTAAGTAGGCACGACATTTTGCGTACCAGCATTGTTGCCGTTGATGCCAGAGTTCCACATCAGCTAGTGCATACTTCAACATCCTTGCCTTTCACTGTGCTTGATTGGAAGGGCAACCGAGAGTCGACCTTACCACAAGCACTGGAAACATTGCGAGCCAGTGAGAAAGCTCGTGGCTTTGACTTTAGTGAAGCACCACTTATGCGTCTCACATTGGTATGTTTACCTAAACAGCGTTACCACTTTATTTGGGCACACCATCACATATTGTTGGATGGTTGGTGTCAGCCTGTTTTGTTTAATGAAGTTGTAGAGGCCTATCAGGCACTATCTGCTGGTGTTAAACCAATTGCTCCAACCCAAGTGCCTTACGAAAACTATATTAGCTGGCTCGTATCTCAGGATGAGCAAGTGGCACTAGATTTTTGGCGCACACACCTTGCTGGTTTTGAGACTGCCTTATCCTTTGGCCGTCCACTGTCTGATGTTTCGACCACGGAAGGTCATGGAGAAATGAAGGTGAACTTCTCGCAAAAAGATAGTGATGCGTTAGTGTCGCTGGCTCGTCAAAGTCAGAGCACTATTAACGTCTTGCTGCAATTTGCATGGTCATATGTACTGCATCGATACACCGGTGAATCAGACATAGTTTTCGGAACTACCATTTCAGGGCGCCCTGCCAATATAAGCGGCATTGAACAAATGCTTGGGCTTTTTATCAACACGATACCAGTACGTGTTCAACTTGATAGCAAATTGAGTCTAGGTGAAATATTTGCACAAATTCATTATGACAACATCGAACGTGAGCACCACGGTCACTTGAGCCTTGCAGAAATTCAGGGAGTAAGCGATACCGCGCCTGGAAATGCCTTGTTTGAAACCTTGTTAGTATTCGAAAATTACCCCACCGAAGTGGTAGCTGGGCAGGGGGCTAAGCTGTCTGTCAGCGACGAGGCAGAAGGGAATGAGGTCTATATTCATGCTTCTGATACGCAGGAATACACTAATTACCCTCTGAGTATTGGGGCTTCTTTTGATGGTTTACTACATATCAAGTTTGCTTGGCAAAAAGCACTTTTCAGTGATGCTTTTATAGAACAATTACAAGCACATTTTTGTCGTGTATTGACTGGACTCGTGTCTTGTGGATTATCGAGTGAGCTTTCAGCTCTTAAGATGCTATCTGAACAAGAATCTCGATATTTACTACATACACTTAACGACACCGAGGCAAATTATCCTGCCGAGCAGTGTATTCATGAACTGTTTGAGCAACGCGTAGTACAACAGCCCGATGCTGTAGCTCTAGCGTACGAGAATCAAACACTGAGTTATGCACAGTTGGACAAACGGGCTAATCAACTGGCTCGTTATTTACGCGATATTCATGCTGCGGGGCCTGATGTTTTGATAGGTCTTTGTTTGGAGCGTGGAATAGAGATGATTGTGGGCATACTAGGTATTTTGAAAGCTGGAGCGGCTTATGTGCCTATGGATCCAAGTTATCCTGATAGCCGTCTTGATTATATGCTGTCGGATGCTGACCTTAAGGTCGTGTTAAGTACTGAAGCTGTGCTTTCTCGGCTACCTGAAGGTGACTATGCTCGTGTCGTGTTGGATGATCACACGACAGTGGACGTTATCAAACAGCTAAACGATTCACCATTGCGGAATGAAATAACAGGGGTCAGCTCTACAAATCTTGCTTATGTGATCTACACCTCAGGTTCTACCGGAAAGCCTAAAGGTGTGATGATCGAACATGCGACACTGGTGAACAACTTGTGTTCTCAAGTAGATTATTACGATTATACTGAACGTGATAACTTTTTGTTTTACAGATCTTTTTGTTTCGATGGTGCAATTGAGGAGTACTTATTACCGCTCATTTTTGGAGCTTGCTGCACTATATATCCTCAAGAAGCTAAGTTTGATTTGCAGAAATTTATTGATTATCTGAAGAACAAACAGATCACCAAAGTTAATATTTCGCCCACGCTGTTATTAGAGGTAAAAGATACACTTTTAGAGATCAAATCTTCTTGCTCTCTAAATACATTGATTTTAGGCGGTGAAAAGCTTTCAGATGAATTGGTTCAGGAACTGATTTCATCATCATACAAAGTGGTTAATAGTTATGGCCCTACCGAGGCAACTATTGATACTTATAGGTATGACTTTCTTGATTGTGAGTTTACTGGTAGCAGTATTATCGGTCATGTGGTACCAAACTGTACTGCTTATGTTGTGGACAACAATATGGAGCTGGTTCCGTTTGGTGCTATTGGTGAACTGTATCTTGGAGGAAAGTGTCTTGCCAGAGGTTATTTAAATAATGATGAGTTAACGCAAAATAGCTTTATCGCAAATCCTTTTGATGATGCTCCGCCTTTTGGTGAGAGCAGGCTCTATAAAACTGGAGATATAGTACGGTATCTTTCAGATGGGAAAATGGAGTACATAGGTAGGCGAGACGAACAGATTAAGATCAGGGGCTTTAGAATCGAAATCGGTGAAATCGAACATCAAATAACACAATTAGATGCAGTGGACAGCGTAGCTGTTTTGGTGGAGAAAACTGACAAAGGAGACAAAAAACTGGTTGCTTGTATCAAGTTGACAGACTCAGCCTCCAAACACTTGATCGACAACATTATTCAGCAGTTAGCCGTTAATTTACCTAGCTATATGATGCCATCTGCCTACACAGTAGTGGACGAATGGCCCAGAACAGTGAATGGTAAAATCGACAAACAAAAACTGCTGTCCAACAAAACCATTGTAAGTCATGAGCAGATTATTCCTGCAAGTACCGACACCGAAAAGCAATTATTGGAGATATGTTCTTCAATACTCCACGTGAAACTTGAGGAAATCAGTGTTACATTAAATTTTTTTGAGTTAGGGGGACACTCGTTATCGACAATGCGATTGGTATCTGAAATAAGGAAAAAATTGGATGTTGAAATATCAATCAAAAATATTTTTGAATCTAAAAACTTCAAAGACTTAGCCAATCTTGTTGATGAACAAAAAGTGTTAATACAATTAAAAGAACAAGAAAAAAATGCACTAATTAAAAAGGAAGGGATGCTATGAGCATGTTAGCGTTGATAAAAGAGCTATCGGAAAACGGCGTTTTTCTTTTTGAGAAGAACGGACAGTTAGGATTCAAGTTATCAGTTGATGCTTTTCCACCAGGGTTAAAGGCTAAAGTACTAGAAAACAAGGCTGAACTTATTGCTTTTTTGCAACAAAAAGCCCCTGGTAATGCAGAGCAGGAAAAACGGCAAGTAATTGAAAAGTTAGGAAAATCAGAAGCTACTTTATCTTTCTCTCAACAGCGTCTTTGGTTTTTGGATCAGCTGCAAGGAAAGAGCGTTGAATACAATATGCCAGAAGCACTTCTGGTAACGGGAACTTTTGATTTAGAGGCGGCTGAGTCGAGCCTAGCTGCCATTATTAAGCGTCATGAAATATTGCGGACAGTTTATCGGGAGGTTGACGGTATGGCTGTGCAACGCGTTATTCCTGTGGTGAACTTTTCGATTTCTAGCCATGATTTGTCCTCAGTCTCTGAGCAAACCGTCAGATTAAACGCTTTACTGGAAGAACAAGCCAGACGCCCATTTAATCTTGCTGAAGATGTGATGCTGCGCTGTAGCTACGTTGTCCTAGGTCAGAACAGAGGAGCTTTACTGTTTAACATGCACCACATTGCTTCTGATGGCTGGTCCATGGAGCTACTTGTGAGTGAATTTGTGACACTTTATCGAAGTAAAGTATTGGGGGAAACAGTGTCACAGCCGCCATTGCCCGTGCAATACAGCGATTATGCACATTGGCAGCGTCAATGGTTACAGGGGGACGTATTGTCGTCCCAGCTACAGTACTGGAAAAAACAACTTGCGGACATGCCACTTGAGCATGGATTAGTACTTGATAACCATCGTCCACAAGTGAGAGGTTATAGAGGTGCCCGATTAGAAAGAAAATTGCCTGCTGATGTGTCAAAAGGCCTTGAACGACTTGCGTCTGAACATCAGTTGACTCCATTTATGTTAGTGCACGCAGCCTTTGCTCTGGTTTTGGCTCGTCACAGTAACCGAGAGGACATTGTCGTTGGCACACCTGTGGCTAATCGCCAACAATCAGAAGTAGAGTCTTTAATCGGCTTTTTCGTCAATACTTTGGTATTGAGAGTGGATACTACAGCGCGTAGTTTGAGAGATTACTTAAGTCACGTACGTGAAGTGCATTTAGGCGCCCAGTCTAACCAAGATGTGCCTTTTGAACAGTTGGTGGAATTGCTACAAGTGCCACGTGATACAACTCATTCGCCTATGTTTCAAATTGTGCTGACCATGCAGGCTGATTACGGTATTTCAAAGGGTAATGAACAATTAACACTGCCAGGCTTGTCACTATCGCCATTATCCGGTGCGAAAGTCACATCTTTGTTTGATATAGAATTAGATGTCAGTATTAGCAATGAAGGCGCATACCTTACTTGGATTTATGATGTAGATTTGTTTGATCAAGAACGCATAATTCAGTTGAATGACCACTTCGAACGCTTGCTAACTCAACTCTCTCAAGTTCCTCAAGATATTGCCTTAAATGAGTTAGAAATACTTTCAGAAAAAGAACGTCATCACCTACTTCATGCATTAAATGAGACTGTTACAGAATACCCTTCTGGTCTTTGTATTCATGAACTCTACGAACAGTGCGTAGCGTCAACACCTAATGCTGTGGCTTTGGTGCACGAAGGTAAAAAACTGACCTTTTCAGAACTAGACAAACGTGCCAATCGTCTAGCGAGATATTTAAAACAAACACACTCTGTCGGCCCTGGTATTTTGGTGGGGTTGTGTGTTGAACGCAGTTTTGATTTGGTGGTTGGTATCTTGGCAACATTGAAAGCCGGAGGGGCTTACGTCCCTATGAATCCGGCGTTTCCTGACAGCCGCTTGGAGTATATGGTAACTGATGCCAATCTCGGAGTAGTGTTAAGTATGCAATCAATAGCGCCACGGTTACCAAGTGGGAATTATTCAAAAGTCATACTTAATGAATTTGATACTCAAGGTGCGATCTCCCAGCAAAGTGACGCGCCACTGACACGAGCCGAAACAGGTATTTCTGCACAAGATTTAGCCTTTGTAATTTACACTTCAGGATCTACGGGTCAGCCAAAAGGTGTTATGGTTGAGCACGAATGTGTAGCTCGGTTGGCGTTTAATGAAACGCTGGATTATTTTAGTAACGACACTGTAATGTTGTTTTATTCGAATATTGCATTTGACGCCCTTACCCTCGAGCTTTGGTGCCCTGTACTAAGGGGAGGGCGTGCAGTTTTACACGAGCCTATTGAAACTACGCCTGCGGAAATTAATCGAGTTATAGAACAAAATAATGTGAATTCAATTTGGATCACAGCAGGCTTGTTTAGTGTTTGGGCCGAGCAATTACCAAACACAACACCGTTGACATGTATCATGACTGGGGGGGATGTAGTTGATCCCGAATCGGTCAAGAAAATTCAAAGTAAGTTACCAGATATTTTGTTAATCAATTGCTATGGTCCAACTGAAAACACTACCTTTTCTAGCATTTACAAAATACCACCTAACTTCGCTGAGAGTAACGTCACCATTGGTCGTCCTATTTGTGGTGATGAATTTTACATTCTTAACAACAGCAAGCAGTTACTTCCTAATGGGGTAGCTGGAGAGTTATACCTTGGAGGCGCTGGACTTGCCCGAGGATATTTAAACAACCCCGAGCTTACAGCATATCGTTTCATCGACAATCCTTTTTACGATCCATCACTAACACAAAGCAGCCCAAGGCTGTACCGCACTGGAGATATGGTACGTTATTTATCAGATGGCAAACTAGAGTTTGTTGCTCGAACGGATAATCAAGTGAAAGTGCGAGGGTTTCGAATTGAGCCAGGTGAGGTTGAGCACCATTTAAATCAATGTAACGGCGTGGACAGCGCGTTGGTCATGGCAGTCGGTGAGGGAGCGGCACAGAAACTCGTCGGTTATATAAAGCCTGAAATAGGAATTGTTAATCAAGAAACAGAAGCTCAGTGGCTGCGGGGTATTAAAGCGTGGCTAACTGAAAATGTGCCTGCACATATGGTGCCTTCGGTATTGATGGCTGTAGAGGAGTGGCCTTTAACTCGTAATAATAAGGTGGACCGTCGGGCATTACCTTCTTTGGATAGTCGCAGGCTACTTGGCGAATATATTGCCCCTGAAAACGATACAGAAATAGCGCTAGTAGGTATTTGGGCAACATTATTAAAGCTGGATCGAGAGGCAATAAGTACCACTGCAAACTTTTTTGAGTTGGGTGGCGATTCCATCATATCCATTCAGGTGGTGACTCGAGGTCGTCAGGCTGGCTATCACTTTAGTGTTCGAGATCTGTTTGATACCCAAACCATTCGTGCTCTTGCGCCTCGCGTGAAACAACAGAGCAAGGTAGTGACAGAGCAAGGTGAGGTGAAGGGCGAGATACCACTGTTACCTATCCAGTCAGCCTTTTTTGCCAGCAATTTAACTGAACCACATCACTACAACCAAAGTGCTTTGTTAGAAACACCCATCAACCTGAATGCCTCCCATTGTCACACAGTAATGCGGGCATTATATCAACGCCATGATGCACTTCGGCTGCGGTTTTCTTTATCAAAGGGGCAATGGCAATCTCATTTTAAACCTTTTGATGATGAAATGTTACGTCAAAGTGTGGTGTTACACGATTTAAGTGCTTTGACTGGTGCCGCAAGAAAAGAAGCACTTGAAAGCGCTTGTCAGAAATACCAACGAAGCTTGAATTTTGTAACTGGACCTGTTTTTCGAATGGTGTATTTCCATTATGGAGATAGTGAAGCGGGGCGTTTGCTGTTTGTATGTCACCACCTGGTAGTAGATGGAGTATCTTGGCGTATTTTATTGCGTGATGTAGAGCTGGCGTACTCACAGTTATGTGAAGGTAAAAACGTAGAACTAGGACTGAAAACCAGTAGTGTCAAAGCGTGGTCTGAGGCGTTACGAGACTATGCAGGGTCAGAAGCTTTGCAAGCAGAAAGAGATTGGTGGGTATCTCATTTAAGTCCAGAAGTAGCAAGCCTACCCCGTTCAGGTGAGAGTGACTCACAAGAAGTGGGGCGTTGCAGTTTGGTTTTGGATGAAACGCAAACGACAACCTTATTGCAAACTTGCCAACGGCGTTTTAAAACGCGCATCAACGAACTACTGCTAGCGGGGTTATTGATAGCTTATCAGCGCTGGGGTGGTGGTACATGCTTGAGAGTCAATCTTGAAGGCCATGGCAGGGAAGCATTATTTGACACCTTAGACATAGGAGAAACGGTCGGTTGGTTTACGTCGGTGTATCCATTGATGCTATCGTGTTCTTCAGAGGATATTGAAGAGGTCTTGCGCACAGTAAAGCAAGTTTATCGTGAGCTACCACAGCGAGGTATCGGTTTTGGTATGTTGAAATACCTTACGCAAGATAGTGCGCTTTATGAGCTTGATGAAGCCAGCTTTAGCGAAGGTATTGTATTTAATTACCTAGGGCAGTTTGACAATACGTTTGATTCTGAGTCGGAATTCTTTGGTGCAGAGGAATTTCCAGGGGATGAACAAAGCGCTCTCAATGGGCCAGAACAGTTGTTAAGTATTAACGGCAGTGTCAGTGGCGGTCGGCTTGGCTTTGAGTTGAGCTATGCCAAATCGGCGTTCTCTAACGAACAGGCAGAAGCATTTGCGCAGGCTTATAAACAAAGTTTGGTAGAGCTTGTTGAAGCTGGTGCGACGCTATCAGGAGTGGGCGCTTTAGTACCGACAGACTTCCCGCATGCTAGCCTAGAAGCAGAGGAATTACGGTCACTAGAGACCACTCATTCAGATATATCACGACTTTATATAACTACACCAATGCAACGAGGAATGTTGTACCACGGCTTGCTGGATGGCACAGGTGAGTTGTATACCACGATTTCTCATTTTGATTTGGAAGGTGGGTTAGACATTGAGGTATTTCGCAAAGCATGGCAGACAGTTGTCAATCGCCATGACATTTTACGTACCAGTATTGTGGCGCTGGAAGCGAGCGTACCTCATCAATTGGTGCAAGAATCGGTGTCTTTACCGTTTAATGTGTTGGATTGGCAGGACAAAGCGACAGCCACACTGCCTGCGGCTTTAGAAGCACTGCGAGCAAGCGAAAAAGCACGAGGGTTTGATTTTGCAGTGGCGCCTTTGATGCGCTTGACGCTGGTATGTTTACCAGAGAAGCGTTATCACTTCATCTGGGCACATCATCATATTTTACTGGATGGTTGGTGTCAGCCAGTGCTGTTTAATGAAGTGGTGCAAGCATATCAGGCACTGTCCACAGGTGTAGAGTTGGTAGCGAACGCAGCTGCGCCTTATGAAGACTTCATTGCTTGGCTGGCGAGTCAGGACGAAAAGGCAGCGTTGAATTACTGGGCGGAGCATTTAGCAGGCTTTGATTCAGCAGTTTCTTTAACAGACTATCAAAATAATACGCCAGAGCGAGAAGGTTATGGCGAAATGCACCTGAGTTTGTCACAGGAAGAGAGTGATAAGCTGGTAGGGTTAGCTCGTCAAAGTCAGAGTACCATAAACGTGTTGTTGCAGTTTGCTTGGTCTTATTTATTGCATCGCTATACAGGTGAGTCTGATATTGTGTTCGGTGCGACGATATCGGGCCGCCCGGCGCATATCAATGGCATTGAAGAAATGGTGGGCCTATTTATAAACACCATTCCAGTGCGAATTCAGCTAGATAGTGGTCTGACACTTGGAGAGGTACTGGGCCGTATTCATCATGATAATATTGAACGAGAGCATCACGGCTACCTGAGCTTGGCAGAAATACAAGGGGTGAGTGATATAGCGCCTGGTAGTAGTTTATTTGAAACACTCTTGGTGTTTCAAAATTACCCGACTGAAGTAGTATCAGGCACAGGTACGCATATATCAGCCAATAGCCAAGAAGAAAGCAACGTATTCATTCACGCTTCTGATACACGTGAATACAGCAACTATAAACTCAGTATTATCTCGTCGTTGGAAGGTACCCTTCACTTTAAATTCATGTATCAAAAAGCTCATTTTAGCGAAGAAATGATCCAAAAATTGTCATCGCACCTGAATAGGATAATGACAAGTCTAGCATCCTATGACCTGAGAGGTGAACTTGGTGAGTTGGAGATGCTATCGAAAGAGGAACAACGTTACCTACTTAATACCCTTAATGACACTAAGACTGATTATCAAAGCCATACTTGCATTCATGAGTTATTTGAACAACAGGCTGAACGACAACCTGATTCAGTAGCTGTAATGTTCCACGGAGATACACTAAGTTACGGCGAGCTTAATAAGCATGCAAATCGATTGGCGCACTATTTGCGTAATACCCACAACGTGGGACCTGATGTGTTAGTCGGCTTGTGTGTTGAAAGAGGCTTTGAAATGGTTGTAGGTATTCTAGCAATTCTTAAAGCTGGAGGGGCATATGTACCACTTGATCCTGCTTATCCGGCAAGTCGCCTGTCATATATGATAGCGGATGCCAAACTGGAAATTGTAGTGAGTACTCAGTCTGTAGAATCTCGTTTATCTGGAGATAATTACCAAACCGTCTTATTGGACGATCCCACTACTGTAGCACTTGTAAGTAAGCACTGTGATACTCCATTAAATGCATCTAGCGTAGGTTTGAAACCCAACCACCTTGCTTATGTGATATACACCTCAGGATCCACCGGCCAGCCAAAAGGAGTTATGGTAGAGCATCAACAGTTGTGTCACTCTACCTATAACCGAATTGAGCATTATGAAAATATGTCTTGTTTTTTGATGCTCTCATCAGTGTCTTTTGATAGCTCTGTAGCTGGTTTGTTTTCATCATTATGTAGTGGGGCAACTTTATGCTTGCCTACGACTTTGGAAATTGAAGATATTAATCTTTTATCAGATTTAATCAGCAAGGCCAAAGTCAGCCACATGTTGTTGATACCAAGCCTATATCAGGCACTCTTACCGATGTTGAACAGCGATAATAAGCTACGTGGTGTCATTGTTGCAGGAGAAGCATGCTCGGCGAACTTGCCCGCACAACACCAAGCCCATGAGTTTGTCAATAACTGCGAATTGTACAATGAATACGGGCCGAGTGAAGCGACTGTATGGAGTACCGTTGCCCGTCTATCTCCAGCAGAAGAAATCAATATTGGTGGTCCTCTTAACAATACCCAACTTTATGTGCTAGATGAACGGCAGCAATTATTGCTTTCTGGTTCCATTGGTGAGTTGTACATCGGTGGAGCCGGCTTAGCACGAGGTTATTTAAATCAACCAGAGCTGACTGCATCCCGTTTTGTCAAAAATCCATTCTATGAAGCCGACACGTCAAATAACAGCGTCCGGTTATATCGCACTGGCGACAGAGTTCGTTGGTTACCAAATGGAACTTTGGCTTTTATTGGACGTGTTGATGAACAGTTAAAGGTGCGAGGTTTCCGTATTGAGCCGGGTGAAGTGGAACATCAACTAACACAATGTGATGGTGTGGACAGTGCATTAGTAATCACTGTCGGTGAGTCAGAAACCCAGCAATTAGTTGGGTATATCAGACCTGATACCATACATAAAAGCAGTGATTGGTTGCAGCTGGTTAAGGCGCAACTCGCTGATCGATTACCCGTTCATATGGTACCTTCAGTGCTTATGCCCTTAGCTGAATGGCCTCTAACCCCAAATGGAAAAATTGATCGCAAATCACTTCCAGCGTTAGATAGTCGACAATTGGGGTCTGAATTTGTAGCTCCGAAAACGGATACAGAAAAAGCCTTAGCTCGGATTTGGGCTTCATTGTTGAGGCTGGATGTTGACAGTATTAGCTCTACTGCAAATTTTTACGAGCTAGGAGGGCACTCCCTGTCCATTATAAAAATGCTTGGGCAAATAAAAACGGAACTTAATATTCCTGTTGCTATTAAATCACTGGTGGAAGCGCCAAATCTTTTTGAGCTCGCTAAAACATTAGACAGCGAAAATAACTCACTGGAAGAGAAGTTTAAACAAATGAATGTATTAGATAAAAATGAAGAAGTGGTAATTTTATAATGAAACTAGAATTACTATTTGATAAGTGCTTAGAGCACACCGTTAGCCTATCTCTGGGAACCGAGGGCGAATTAGTCGTTACGTCTGCTGAGGGTAAAGTTCCTACTGATTTGATCCACGAACTTAAAAACAATAAAAAGAGAATTGTTGACTGGTTAAAAAAATATAATGCTAAAAATATAGTTAAAAGAACAAACAATGATGCTCTGTTACCCCTCTCCTTTTCCCAACAAAGACTTTGGTTTATTAATCAATTTCAGGGAGAAAGTACCCAGTACAATAGCTCTCTTAATTTTATTTATGAGGGAAAATTCGACATTGTCTGTGCTAAAAAAGCGCTCACAGAAATTGTACAGCGCCATGAAGTGCTAAGAACGGTTTACCTTACTTGTGAAGGTGAAGGCCACCAGTTGGTAAACCCTCCATCTGACATAAATATCAGTGAAAGGGATATCCAAGCATACTCGGGCATCGACCAACAGACTAGATTGGAACAACTAGTGGACGAGTTTGCCAATCAAGTTTTTGATCTTAGAAACGATGTGATGCTTCGATGCTGCCACATATTGTTGGGGGAAGAAAAAGGCGCGTTGCTATTCAATGTGCATCATATTGCCTCTGATGGCTGGTCGATGGAAATACTCACAAAAGAGTTTGTTGCTTTATATCAGGGATTTGTTGCAGATAAACCTATCAACCTTGCGCCTCTTCCAGTGCAGTACTGCGATTATGCTATTTGGCAGCGTGAGTGGCTTCAAGGGGATACTCTCACTTCCCAGTTGGATTATTGGCGAATGCAACTTGATGCTTTACCTGCAAAACATGGTCTGCGCATCGACAAACCAAGACCGCCAGTAAAGGGACATGATGGACGGCGTATTGTCGGGCATATATCCGATGAGGTGGTTCAAGGGTTAAAACAGCTAGCTTCGCGACATCAGTTAACGCCATTTATGTTATTGCATGCCGCATTGTCGTTAGTACTTGCAAGACATAGCAACCGTAATGACATCGTCATTGGTACGCCTGTCGCAAATCGCCTACAACCTGAAGTTGAGTCGTTGATAGGCTTTTTCGTCAATACCTTAGTATTAAGAGTAGACACCAGCTTCACAACACTGGAAAAATATTTGCGTCATGTTCGCGAGGTGAACCTGGGAGCTCAGTCTCATCAGGATGTTCCATTTGAGCAGTTAGTTGATTTATTAAAGATCCAGCGAAATGCTAGCCATACGCCGTTATTCCAAATTATGTTAACGATGCAATCTGATTTTCAGGTTGCACAAAATCAGAATGCTCCCCTTACGCTGTTAGATATGTCACTGTCCCCCTTATCTGGAAATCAGGTGACGGCGTTATTTGATCTTGAAATAAATGTGCAGTTGGATAGTGATGGTGGGCAAATCAGTTGGACATGGGACAATGCATTATTTGAAGAGGCGAGCGTTCTACAGCTCAATGATCATTTATGTCGGTTACTTACTCAATTATCTCAGCTAAAGAAAGATCCTTTCATTTCACAACTAAATATACTGTCTGAGGAGGAGCGTTATCCCCTGCTCAACACTCTAAACAACACAGCGACTCAAGATTTACCAAAAATAGGTATTCACAGGTTGTTTGAACAATGCGCAGAACAAAATTCGGACGCAGTGGCATTGGTACACAATGATAAGAAATTAACATACGCCATGCTTAACAAGCGTG
>NZ_JAKFZS010000047.1 GCF_021654285.1 Pseudoalteromonas luteoviolacea
TTCAAACAATTAATGCCTAACTGATCGGCATTAGCACTCAGTGCTCCTTTTGAAGTAATTCATTAAGATGTGCTTATGCTTTACGCCAAGTCGTTTTTCCAGCACTGTCTTCAAGTACGACACCCAGCGCAGTTAAAGCATCTCTCGCCTCATCAGCGGCAGCCCAATCTTTATTGGCACGTGCATTGTTACGCTGCTCGATCAAGGCTTCAATTTTCGCCACTTCATCTTCATCTTGATCACCTTGTAAGAAACTCTCCGGCGTCTGTTGAGCAATACCTAATACTTCAGCCAATTTCACCAAGATATATGCGTGCTCACCTGCGGCTTTGACGTCAGTGTCTTTTAATAAGTTTACTTCTTTGGCCAGCTCAAAAATAACAGGTAAAGCTTCCGGCGTATTGAAGTCATCATTCATTGCAGCTTCAAAACGTTCTGCGTAAGCATTGCCCTTTAGCTCAACTTCCACCAGCTCTACACCGCGCAGAGCCGTGTAGATACGCTCTAAAGATGAACGAGCTTGGTCTAAGTTTTCTTGTGAGTAGTTTAACTGGCTACGATAGTGACCATTGATTAGGAAATAACGTACCGTCTCGCGGTCATAGGCTTTTAATACTTCACGTACAGTAAAGAAGTTGCCTAAAGATTTAGACATTTTTTCTTTGTTAACCTGGACCATACCTGTATGGATCCAAGTATTTACGTAACAGCCATTGTTTGCGCAGCAAGACTGTGCAATTTCATTTTCATGGTGTGGAAACTGTAGATCTGAACCGCCACCATGAATATCAAATAAATCCCCTAAGTGCTTAGAGCTCATTGCACTACATTCAATATGCCAACCAGGTCGACCTTCGCCCCAAGGAGATGTCCAAAATGGCTCGCCCGGCTTGGCTTTTTTCCATAGTACAAAGTCAAGTGGATCATCTTTGCCTTCAGCCACTTCAACACGCGCACCGGCTTGAAGCATATCTAGGTCTTGCTGAGATAGCTGGCCGTAATCTTTGAACGTTGAAACATCAAACAATACATCGCCGCTTTTTCCAACATAAGCGTGCTTTTTAGCAATTAAACGCTCGATCATTTCGATGATCTCATCCATATGACCCGTTACTGTTGGCTCAATGTCAGCAGGTAAGATATTTAATGCTTCAAAATCATCGTGCATAGCTTTGGTCATACGCACAGTCAGATCGTTGATCTCTTCTTTATTCTCTGCAGCACGCTTGATAATTTTATCGTCTACATCCGTGATATTACGGACATATGTGACGTCGTAACCTAAATAGCGAAAATAGCGGTTGATTACATCGAAAGATACATATGTGCGTGCATGACCTACATGACAGAAATCATAGATTGTAATACCACACACATACATGCCGACTTTGCCTTCAACAAGCGGTTTAAATTGTGACTTTTGACGTGTCAGTGTGTCGTATATCTGCAACATGTAGTGATTTTCCTAAATTCGAGTTTGAAACCTTTGCATCATATCACTTGAAAAAGCTCGTCACCACTGTAAAAAGGCGAATTTTACCCTATCTAGGTAACAAAATTTAAACAGCAAAACTGTCAAAGTTATTTCAATACTTTGTAGTTCAGCAGATGTACTATAAAATAGCGTTTTAATCTTATCATTGTAATTCAAGGACCCATTATGGTTGTTTTACAAACAAACTTCGGCGAAATCAAAATCGCACTATTTGAAAAAGAAGCACCTTCTACAGTTGCAAACTTCAAAAAATATGTTGAAAGCGGCTTTTACACTGGCACTATCTTTCACCGTGTGATCGATGGCTTCATGATCCAAGGCGGTGGTTTTGAGCCTGGTATGAGTCAGAAAGAAGTTGACGCGCCTATCCAAAATGAAGCAAACAATGGTCTTGCTAATAAAGTTGGTACTCTTGCAATGGCACGTACGCCAGATCCTCACTCTGCAACAGCTCAGTTTTTCATTAACGTGAATGACAATGACTTCTTAAACTTCTCAAGCGAAACGTCTCAAGGTTGGGGTTATTGCGTATTTGCTGAAGTTGTTGAAGGCATGGACGTTGTAAACAAGATCAAAGGTGTTGCAACAGGTTCATCTGGCTTTCATCAGGATGTGCCACTGGACGATGTAATCATCGAAAGTGCAACCATCACTGAATAACACTGACTAAAAATATGAGCGCTGCGGCGCTCATATTTATACAAGAGACATCATGCGCAAGACCTACTTTATTTCTGACCTTCATTTAACCGAACACAGACCAGACATTACCAACGCCTTTTATAACTTTTTAGATGCTTATATAGACGACAGTGTAGATGCGTTATACATATTGGGTGACTTTTTTGAAGTTTGGATTGGCGATGATGAAGGCGATCCACTTGCAATTGAAGTCGCTAAACGACTCAAAGCCATCAGTCTTACAGGTACAAACGTGTACTTTATTCACGGCAACCGTGATTTTTTAATTGGCGAACAGTATGCCAAGTTATGTGGCATGACTTTATTACCTGAGCAAGCTGTGATCGACTTATACGGTACGCCTACACTGATTTTGCACGGTGATGAAATGTGTACTCAAGATATCGAATATCAAAAATTTCGAAAAAAGAGTCGCGGTTGGTGGTGGCCCAAATTAATGCTCGCAATGCCGCTTTGGTACAGACGCAGAGTAGCAAAAAATGCCAGAGCAAAAAGCAAGCTTAATCAACAAGGAAAAGCGCCCAGTATATTAGATGTGACAGACGACGCAGTCGCCAATATGTTTGAAAAATACAGTGTACAGCACATGATCCACGGCCATACACACAGGCCAAAAGTACATAAAAATAAGTTCACTAGAACAGTGCTAGGAGATTGGTATAGTCAAAGCTCATATTTACTTGTGACAGAACAGACTCAATCTTTAGAACAACACGCTTTTAGCGAATAAAGTACCTAAGTACTTTACTCGCTCAATATTGAACACCTTGTCGCAGTCTATGCTGCTTTAGAAAAAATAGACATTGGCGTAGATACCAGCTTGTAAAAGCTCCAATGAACCGGTTTCGTGCGAGATACTGGGTTTGACAGTAACTGTGCGGCATAATCATAAGATCCATGTTTAATATGGCGTTTAGCCAAGTCGCAAATATGTGCGCCAACATACTTTAATACCATCTGCTCTAACTTCGGTGAGATACGCCCTGCTTTCACATCATCCAGCAAACGCTCAGCAAATGGACATAACTCTTTTGGTGGAGCCTTGTCACACGCACTGTTTTGAGTGCCTTGAAAGTAAAAACTTTCAATTAACGGTGAGTAGGCAATACGCGAGTACAAAGCAAAGTTAACATAAAAGCTCTGATCTTCTCCCATCCACTCACCGCGCGGGAAGCCACCTAATTCATCAAATGTCGACTTTCTTACAACAATACTCGACATGGTAAACGGTAAGTCCCCACTTGCTGCGACCGCGAAATAGTTATCCATTTCATAGCCGTTAGCATCCCATTGAGTCAACGCAATTTTTGCGTCTTTATAATCATTATCACCGTATACTTTCTGGTAACGCGTTGCATATAAGCCCATATTTGGGTATTGATTAATTAAATCTGCAATGCGATTTAAGAAAAATGGTGACCATGTATCATCAGCATCTAAAAAAGCAATAAACTCATTCTTGGCAATATTAGCACCTGCATTACGGGCTTCTGATACACCTTGGTTTGCCTGCTTCACTAATTTTACGTTACTGATATTTAAAGCACTGACAATATCAGCACTGTCATCTGTAGAGCCATCATCAATGATAATGATTTCATCTGCTTCATAGCTTTGAGCAACCACACTGTTAATTGCACGCTCAATGCAATCACGCTTATTGTACAGAGGGATAACAACTGAGAATTTGATGCTGTTCATATTCATTGCTCCAATTATTCATTGATAATGCGACCGCTTGCTCTACTGGTAGTGTTGGTGCTACACAGTGACCCGATACAACCTGATTTGTAATATTGATAACCTCTAGTGGGTCATAGTCATTGGCATCAAATTGATACATATCTGCCATACCTACCTGCTTTGACCATTGCTTACATTTGCTGTGGTACTGCAAGTTGATAAATGGCGTATCCACCATATAGGCATATACTGCTGCATGCAGCCTCATGCCAATCACTGCTTTAAACATCGCCATGCTTTGTAGTAAGCGCAGCGGGTTTACTGTGTAACGAATGCGCTTAACTGTTACATAACTTGGCATTTTACGAAGAATTTGCTCATGCACATTGTTATCGCCTAATGTGCTGTGGTCGTTAAAATCTACAAGGTAAATGTCTTCACGTGTCATTTCCCAAATAGCAGTCATCAACTTCACCGCTTTTCTGATTCTTGCACGTTCACTTAACTGATCTGCTTCACCAAAAGCGTTAATCGCTTGCTGACAGAAATTAAACGCGACACCTCTGCGCTCAATTGATTGAATTGAATTGCCGAAGTAATGTAACAGTGAAGGTGCCAAGTCAAATGTCTGCGCTATATTGGCATTCGGTGCAATCGCTTTGGCAATTTCAAAACTTTTCGCATCTCTTACACCAGTGAAGTGACATTTGTTTAAAAACTTCGCACACTGCTTTTCATCTGCTGTTGTTTTGAAATCCTCAATCCCAACCCCAACGGCATAGCTAGACTGCTTGCCACACAAAGAAATCATATGACACTTTTGTGCAATGTCTCTGCTTGAGTGCAATACAGAGCCACCACCAAAAACAATTTTCTTTGCATTAAATGCACGTTTGTAATGCGTTACTCTTTGGTGTCCTCTAAACAACATCGGTGCTTGACCTTGTACCTCTAGCTGTCTCACTAAGCCATATTGATTGCTGGCATTAACAGCGATGTTGTTACTACCGAATGTGCTTTTTGCACCTTCTATACTTGCTAACATCAGCGCATCGTCTCCGCTGTTGCGCATGCCGTAGTAACCAACAACATATATGTCGTGTTTGCTTTGCATGTGTAGTCCTCAACTCTGTGTCTATACCTAGATATTGCAGGGGCTGTGCCAAAACAAGAAATAATTTTAAACCAATAAATATCAACAACTTAAAAAATATTAAAAATAAATACTGGGTATTTTCACTATGAGAATTTGCAGAACGAAAATGCAAAATGCGGGGATTTTTAAAATAAAAAAGCCAGTAAATAAGTTACTGGCTGGATAAAGTGAAGGGATTGAATTTTAATATGCACCTTTTGCACCTACTACACATGGTACGGTTTTTAGTAAAATCTTAACGTCGCTCATAATGCTCTGCTCAACTATATATTGCTCGTCCAATTGCACTTGCTGCTCAAACGTCGTATCAGCACGGCCTGTTACTTGCCAAAGACCTGTTAGCCCCTGCTCTGAATTTAAACGTGATAGTTGTGCTGGTTTGTATTGTGCAACTTCCATCTCTAGTGCAGGTCTTGGACCGATTAACATCATGTCGCCTCTTACAACATTCAATAACTGCGGCAACTCATCAATCGAATATTTACGAATGAAACGACCAATACAAGTGATACGAGGGTCGTGGATATACTTCTGACATACGCCCTCTCTAGCACTGTCTTTCTGGTCAGGCGCTTGGAAGCGCGGGTCATCCTGCATATACATTGAACGAAACTTGTACATAGTGAAACGACGACCAAATTTACCTACTCTAGTTTGACGAAATACTACAGGCCCTTTGCTTTCTAGTTTAATCGCTAACATCAATAGTAATAATAGAGGGCTAATAGCTAATAAGCCTAGCGCTGCAACCGCTCTTTGGAACCACACAGGAATGCCATGGTGGACACCGTCAATGTGGTGTTTTGTTACTTTCTTTGCTGTTTGAGTTGATGCAGCTGTCACGTTTGTCGCAATTTTAGTTGTGATATCCATGATTAAAGCCCTCTGATAGATTGTTTTAAAATGAAAACTCGGAATAAGAACACTGGGTTGCCAATAACATAGCGATTGAACTTGGTTTTTGGCTCTTGCATTAAACGCCATACCCACTCTAAGCCCATTTCGCGCATCCAGAGCGGTGCTCTTGGAATTGCCCCAGAAAAGAAGTCAAATAAACCACCTACAGCCAATGCACACTGGCAATTTAAACGATGTTTGTTTTTAGCAAGCCATAGTTCCTGGCGAGGTGATCCTAGAGCCACCAGCAAGATGGTCGCTCCGCTTTGATTGATTTGTTCGATGATGTCGTCGTCGCTGTTGAAATAACCGTGTTGCGTGCCGCGAATGTCTAAGCCTGCATATTTTTCTTGCAGTGCCTCGCCCGCTTTCTCAGCAACACCTTCTTTTGCTCCTAGCAAAAATAATGATTGTTCTGTTTGTACAGCCTGCTGACACAACAGTGGTAACATGTCAGTACCGTTAACATTGTCCGCTAAATCAATACCTGAATGCTGTGCCGCTATTCGCATGCCAGAACCGTCAACAAAGTTGTTATCGCTAGCACACAGCGTGCTGTGTAATGCTTTATTGCTCGCAGCCAAGTTAATTGAATTCACATTAAGGAAGTAACCGACACGGCAGCTTGTCTGTGTTTGCTCGCTTTGACATACCCAATTAATCGCATCGTGCATTTTGGTATTCGCGAACGGTATACCAAACATCTGGCTGTTACCTTGTGTACTGCCACCTTTTTTATACAGCGCCTTACACACAACTAACTTTAAAACCATCATCGCATCTTGAAGGCAGTTTTGCTTCGCCTGAGCTTCCAGCAGGGTTAGCTTATCACTTGCAACTAGACCTGTAGCGCGATGTAACTGCAAACAATCATATAAACCCGCTTTTTCGCATGGTGATTTGAAGCGCTTTACATTTGGGATTGACGTTGTGCCGCGAATAATGGGGGTGCCTACAAAGTGAACTTGACCCATTGCGACGTTAATAATGTTTGCGCTCGATTTGAATGGACCCACTTGCCAGCTGTAAAGCTCAACTACTTCACCACCGATATCAATCCAGTTTTCACTTTTGATTGGTGCCTTTAAAACTAGCATGCTAAATAAAATGTTTAAGATGTATAAAGGAAGCAAAGCGACCATCAAAACGATTGCAAATGTAAATCTAATTACATTGCGTGTTGCACTTGTTTTTTCTGTCGATGCAATCTGGTGTTTGTTAGTTTGAGCAGCCATGTCACCACCTCCATAATCTTTGTTGTAGAGGTAGTTGCGAGGACTGTGCCAAATGAAATAAAAATTTTAAAGCTCTGAATTATCTTAACTTAATTCAACTTTGCTATTTTAGAGTGAATAGAATTTCTTAATTTGCAAAGCACAACGAAAAGTGTTTTTTTAATTTAAAAAATATGAGGGCAACTATTCGTTATACTTACCTACTACTTACTAAATTGCGGATAAATACGACGAACTCTGTTAAATAACGCTGGCAGTTTACTGTTAACAACGGTGAGCTTTTTACCTTGTTGCTGGGCATCATTAAGGTCGCACTTAAGCAACAACTTACTCACTTTAAAAATGATTTTATGGACCATTTTATCAAAAAAGCTATTTTTCAAAGGACCATAATTAAAGTGACGAATATAATCCGCCATGTCTTTAGAGTGCGTGTTATTCCATTTATCCGAAATCAACTGAAATCCATCGATGCTTTTAGCAAAATGCGCGACATGCCCATTCTCCCCCCAACCAATTCCTTTCGACTCGGCCACTGGGGTTTCAATCGCGCCAAGCACTTGTTCAAACCACGCGATTGCAGCTGAAGTATTGTGCAATAACATCACGCCTGAATTGATTTCGCCACTAAAACCGTGGGCCATATAAATGAATTTATCAGCAACAAGTAGCGATTCAATCTGTGGGCAACCATCTTGTATGAATGCATCAGCATCAACAAACAACACATTAATATAGCCCGCCTGTAACGCAGCTTTTAAAAGTAACAGTTTAAGCCAGCAGCATTCCACACCTAAAGAGGTAAATAGAGGCCGAGCGATAACCACATAGTCATACCCCATTTTTTTTGCATATCGCTTTTGACTTTTTATACAGTGGCTGTAACGCCATTGGTAACCATTCAAAGCTACGCTAAATACCAGAGTCTCATTTTTATTCTTTGCCATTTACCGCTCCTTAATCTAACTTCGTGCCTTTTTTAAATAAAGCAAACTCAACTTAAGTTTGCACAAGAAATATTTTTTCATTTTAAGAAATCTAAAAAATATGCGTATTAATTTGCAAAAAAAGCCTCATTCGAAACACAAAAAAAAACACAAAGCACTGTAATTTAACCACTTTATTTTCTGGCACAGTTGCTGCTCTTGTCTTATCAACTTAATCGAAAACAAGGTCTACACGTTATGAGCTATTTCACAAAGATGTGCGTTTCTGCTGCACTTTGCACCGTGGCATCAAGCGCGGTTGCTGTACAGCTGGTCGATGGCAACTACGTATGGCAGTTCCAATCTGGGCAAGCTTGGCCAGCTGGATATAACCAAAACACAGGCAAACCAGACAGCTTAATTTACGCACGCGACGAGTATAGTAGTGATTTTTTCCAACGTATCAGCAATGCGTTACCCGAAGCGCAAGTAAATGAGGCCTTCATAACTGGTGACAGCGGATCTACTATACACTTAGTAGAAGAAGCGGAAGTCTTTATTACCTTTATTCATGAAGGTGCAGGATATAAGAATTCATTTGGTTACTTCACTTTTGACCCAGACAACCCTCCAACTTCAGCGGATCAAATACAAGAGACCATCGTATTTCCTAACTTAAGCTATCCACATTTGACCAACGGTCACCGCGTTAGTATCGGCACACACCCTGCGGGCACCAGTATCGGCTTTTTCGTCGCAGCAAATGGCTTCTGGTACTACACCGGAGTGAAAAACTGGCAGATCCCTTACTACTATTCAATTTCATCGCTCAACCCTGAACCGACTGAAGACTTAAGACAGCATTGCGTGCTTTTATATGATGAGCAAGAGCAAGAAGTGGTTATTGGTTTCGAAGACTTACCGCGCACTTGGGGTGACAACGACTTTAACGATGCCGTTTTCAGTGTCCAAAGTAGTCCAGGCACCGCTATTCAATCGAGCAATCTTGTTGTCATGCCTGAAGCCAACGACAGCGACGCAGATGGCATACCTGATGAACAAGATGAATTTCCGAATGATTTCAGACGTTCACACAGCCAGTATTTCCCTTCACAAACCGGTGTGTCAACACTCGCTTATGAAGATAATTGGCCACAGCGCGGTGACTATGACTTAAATGATTTAGTGGTGAAGCAACGCATACAAACAACTTTTGATGCCAACAACGAGGTCAGCGGGTTTATTTTACATGGTTGGATCACTGCCCGTGGTGCCGCATATGAGAATGGCTATGCGCTTCGTATATTAGACTCAGCACCTGCGCTGATTGAAAAGGCCACTGTCACCATTGACGGTCAGGCGTTTGAAAAGAATGTTGAAGAGTATCAAACAAATGCCGTGTTACAACTTTGGAGCAATACACAGCTATTCACTCAAACCGGTGAATCAGGCAAGTGTACGCACTTTAACACAGTGAAAGAGTGCAGCTATTTTGAGCCAATACCGTTTACACTCGATGTGACATTTGAAGCATCTCAACCTTCACTTAGCATCGCGGACTTAGACTTCTTTATCTTCAGAACAGCAGATCGCACCATTGAAGTTCACATGGCTGACTATCCGCCAACAGACTTATTCGACCAAACGCGCTTTGGTAAGGTGGATGACTCATCAGATCCAAGCCTAAATCGTTATTTCAGAACGGCTGATAACTTGCCTTGGGCACTGACAGTGAGTGAAGAGTTTAACTACCCACGTGAATATATTGATGTGCTATGGGCATACCCTAACTACGAGACCTGGGTTGAATCAAGCGGTGCACAAGCACAGGATTGGTACAAAACCAGTGACAGAGACACCCACTACTACATGCCAGAATCAGAGTAATTAGGAGCGTACCATGAAAACAGTAACTAACTTAACCGCAATGTTCAGCATCACCTTACTTGCTACTCTGATGACAGGCTGTGGAGGCGGAGGCGGCGGCTCTGAATCAAGCTCGCCAGCACCCACTGCGACACAAACCAGTACGCAACCTGCTGCAACAGCAAATACAAGTACAGCTGCGAATGAACCACAGCAAACAGAGCCGGCACAAACACCAGCACAGGAGCCTGCGGCAACAATGGAAGACTTCATGCCACAGGCTGAGCTTAAAGAGTCTGCAGCAACAGACTCGACAGATCTCTATGTGATGCCTGATTTTAAATTTAGAACCAGCGATGAAGTCACAATGGAGTTCAGTGGTGAAAACGTGTTTGGTGAATCATTAGCAGGAAGAACCATTAAAATTTATTCGTTTGATGTCGAGGTTCCGTCTGTTGAAGACGAGTTAATGGGCAATAAAGCGCTTGTTGCCACTTTAAGATTTAATCCATCTGGACAGCTACAGCACACTCTCACGTTACCACAGACGGCAAAAACGATGCTGGTGCGCGTGGATAGCATGTTAGAGACAAACCAAGTGCTGTTTCCGCTCGATTCAGACGAGGCAATAGTCCATACATTTAAGTAAGCTCTCCAAGCCAAAGTGTGCTCTGCTTACGTGGAGCGCACTTTATTCCACCTCTTCACACGCCCCTCATCCTGTCACAACAAAATTGTCGGATCTTTATACGTTAGTCAGAATCTTTGTCTATGCTTGTTGCGGTTATATTTATCGCATCGTGATAAATATTAAATATCCGCTACTTTCTAACAAAAGTCTTTGGAACTCTGAGAGTTACACTGCTATATCTTAATAGAGAACAAAAATTAATAAAGGAGCGCTTGAATGGATAAAATAACAGGACTTAATATTTTGCTAGTTGATGACGAGCCACATATTTTGCGCTCACTCAGCCGAGCATTACGCTCCGATCAATATCATATTCATACCGCTGAAGGCGGACCTGCCGCTCTTGAGATTTTGGCGAATGAGTCCATCGATGTGGTCGTCACTGATAAAAATATGCCTGAGATGACAGGCAATGAACTACTCGCCATTATCGCTGAACAATACCCAGACACCATTCGCATTATGCTCACTGCTTTTACCGAGCAAGCTGCGCTCATTGACGCGATAAACCAAGGGAAAGTTTGGGGCTATATGCAAAAGCCATGGGATAACGATAACCTCAGGATCACCATTGAGCAGGCACTACAGACTAAAATGCTCATTGCTGAGCGCAACATGCTGCGCGCCAGTCTAAAGCGCTATAAACGAGAACATAGATCTCAGTTCCAACGCTTTATTGGCAGCTCTTTAGCAATGCAAGTTGTGTATAAATGTATCGATAAGGCTGCGCCGAGTCGTGCTAATGTGTTTATCACCGGTCCCAGTGGAACGGGTAAAGAACTGGCTGCCGAGGCCATTCACAACCTAAGCCCTCGTCACAACAATGAGCTTGTCTGCATTAACTGTGCGGCGATCCCGTCAGAACTGATGGAGTCCGAAATTTTTGGCCATATTAAAGGCGCGTTCTCTGGCGCAACCAATAACCGCGATGGCGCAGCAACGCTTGCAGATGGCGGCACGCTATTTTTGGATGAAATTGGCGAAATGGATATGGCACTTCAAGCTAAAATTCTTCGCTTCATTCAAACGGGCACTTTTCAACGCGTCGGCAGCGGCAAGGTCGAAAAAGTCGACGTGCGTTTTGTCTGTGCGACTAACCGCAACCCACTTGAAGCCATTGAGCAGCAACTGCTGCGTGAAGACCTATTTTATAGACTGAATGTCATCGCGATAGATATGCCCGCCTTGTCTGATCGTGATGAAGACCCTTTGCAAATTGCACTCTTCTATCTCAACAAATTTAGCGAAATGGAAAATAAGCTTTTTGTCGGTTTTTCAAAGCGTGCAGAACAGCTCATTTTGAATTATGCCTGGCCTGGTAACGTCAGACAGCTAGAAAATCTTATTCACAGTGCCGTGGTGATGTCTGACGGGCCCATGGTAAGTGAAGAGACACTGATGCAACAATTACATTTAAAACCCAGTGAAGAGCTCTTCAAACCTAAAGACAAGTCATCCGCCAATGCCATACCTACCAACGGTGCAGCACCATCAATGAGCACAGCAACGCCCGATGCTAGCAATATTGTGCCACTGTCAGAGGTTGAGCGCTTCGCCATTGAGCAAGCTTTATTGGTCTGTGAAGACAATGTAGTCAAAGCCGCGGGATTATTAGAAGTTAGCCCATCGACCTTGTATCGCAAAATACAAAAATGGGAGCCTTAGCAGCAATAGGCACTTTGCAAATTAAAAAATATCTGCATTGCAAATTGCGAGTACAGTGTCATTTGATAAAGCGTAAAATTACAAAATAAATAGATATAACAAAAAGTTAAAAATAAAATCAGAGTTGGCGTAATTATTGATTGATATAGGTATCACTTAAAACCGAGTAAACCGGATGCAATCAAACAAACATTCACTGAAGCTCCTACTGCGTAACACCTCTTGGCTGGTGGGTGCAGAAGTCGTAGCTAAAGCTACACGCTTACTGAGCATCATGGCAATGGCAGCATTTTTGGTCCCAGTAGAATATGGCGCAGCCATGTTGGCACTGAGCATTCATGAGGTCATTCGTTTACTGTTACGCTCTGGCACCGGCGCGCAAATCATTCGCGCAAAAGAAAATGAATTACCTGATTATCTATCAAATGGTTTGTGCATACAGTGGTTACTGTGCATTGCGCTTTTCTTCGTACAGTTGCTTGCAGCCTATGCAACCCAATGGCTTTTCCCGGAACATGACATCACCACCTTAGTGGCGTTAATGGCCTTTACTTATTTAGTATTTCCAATAGTCAGCACCCGTGCGTTTTTAGTCCAACGCGACAACCGTATGGCTCTGTTTAGCATGATCAGCAGTTGTTGCATCATCTTAGAGAACATCACCATTGCCGTTGCGCTGTATTTTGATGCAGGCTTGTTATCGATTGTTTACGCAAAGTGGGCATTTGCGCTGCTATGGCTTGGTGCTTTTTCACTGGTTGACACTCTACCTCATAAAATAGGCTTCAAGCGCGATACCTTTTTTTATTTACTTGGTTCTTCTACGCAACTCGCTGCTGCTGAAGGTCTGCGCTCACTGCGTATGAACATGGACATTTTCATTGGCGCAAGATTACTCTCCCCCGAACTGTTTGGCCTTTATAGCTTTGCTAAAAGTGCAGGAATTGGCCTTGCCATGTCAATCAGCCAGGCTTATATCACCGCACTATACCCATATGTTTGCCAGCAACAAAAAAATGCACAAACGGGCAATTTAAATCAAAAAATCATGTTGGTTACCGCTGCCGTATCTGCCATTTTTGTATGCCAATCAGTTTTGGTGCCAGTCTATGTACCGTTTCTTTTTTCAGCAGATTGGCAGGCAAGTTTTACAACAACCAGTTTATTGTGCCTTATTGCAATCACGACAGTATGGTCAGACACCTACAGTGCAATGCTACGCAGTAAAGGCCTATTTAAGTTAGAAACACAGCAATGTGCATTCTGCCTTATCGTATCAATCATCGGTGTATTGGCTATCGCACCACAGCAGCCAGACACATTTGCCCTAGTTTTACTTTTGAGTAGCATATTGTGGCTGGTATTTCCTGCCATCAATGTACTTCTTGTCAAATTCAGCGCCATCAAAGCCGCCTAAGGAGCTTGCTATGACTACTTTAATCAAACCAACAGTTAGCGTCGTTATTCCTATGTACAATGTAGGTAAATATATTGAGCACAGCATCGGTTCGGTACTGAAGCAAACTTATCAAGATTTTGAAATTTTATGTGTTGATGATGGCTGTAGTGATGATACTCTGGCTAAAGTCGCACAGTTTGATGACTCACGCATTCAGGTCATTCAGCAACTTAATCGTGGCCTATCGGGTGCTAGAAACACTGGAATTCGAGCAGCGAAAGGTAAATACATTGCCCTACTGGACGCCGACGATTTCTGGTCAGCAAAAAAATTAGAATTACATGTCGCACACTTAGACAGCAACCCTAAAGTGGGTGTGAGCTACTGCCCATCTCTATTTGTGGATGAAGACGGTGCGCCTCTTGGCATTGGCCAATTCCCCGCTTTAACAGGCATCACCACAAAGCAAATTTTTTGCCGCAACCCTGTCGGTAATGGATCTGCTCCGGTCATCAGAAAAGCGGTATTTGATGCAGTGGCCTTTCAAGATGGTATGCGTGCATGGACACAATACTTTGATGAAGAATTGCGTCAGTCTGAAGACATCGAGATGTGGTTAAGAATGGCGCTAGATACTGATTTTGAATTTGAAGGTATTGCGCAGCCACTGACTTATTATCGCGTCAATGCATCGGGCTTATCATCTAACCTGCATAAGCAATTTACCAGCTGGCAGTATGCAGTTGACCAAAACCGTATCGGCCATGAGGCATTCTTCAATCAATATGCCTCACTGGCAAAAGCTTACCAGCTACGTTATTTATGCCGCCGTGCGATTCAGTCAAGAAACAGTACTCAGGCGATTAAGTTAATGCACCAAGCACTTAAAACTAATTGGCGTATTTTAAAAGAAGAGCCAAAACGCACACTAGCAACTTGGGCTTGTACGTATTTAAGTACATTACCTGCCTGTATTTATAACACCATAGAGAACGCAGCGATGCGCGGTGTTTCATACATTCAAAAGTCGCATTAACGTTTACCAAAAACATTCAATATCCCAAAATAGAAAAACCAGCAGAGGCTGGTTTTTCTATTTTGCAAACACCACTCGATGCAAATTGCAAAAAGCCAATATAAAAACCGCAAAATAACATTGTAACCATCTGTTTTTTAATGATTTCGACAACTGGCCTAATTAATGCTTTATTTAAGACAGTATCTTTCATTAAGGAATAGACTATGACAGTCACCAGCATCACAACAAAGCTCAGTATATTAGCACTTGTGTGCAATATCGCGCTGACTGCTGGCTGTGCACATATTGACGGAACAGTAGAGTTAGAAGATAACGACGACCGTTTTTATGGCCACCCTGATGCACAAGGCACAGTGATTAATCCAGCAGAGCCCGGTACAGTATTCGCAGCCGGTTTAGATTGCTCTGGCGCGAACGAATTTGCCATTTCAAAACAGTATCGCGTTGACAAAGCAATTGTTACACACCCTAACAACCAAGCACCAGTACCAGTACTTGGTGGAAAAGATGCAAATTCTTTACCACTGAGCCCGGGCGACTTGATCGATATTAATATGGAGTTTGGTGAAGGTTTCAATGGTCGCTATATATTAGATAGCTCTGGCCTACTGGAAATGCCTGTGATAGAACCTATTTTTGCAGCGGGTTTGACCACCAAACATTTAAGTGAGCGCATTGAGCTAGCATTGATCAGAGCGAATATATTCAAAGCGCATACGCTTGATGTAAATATCAAAGTACTGAACTTAGCATCCATAGAAGTGCCAGTATCTGGCGCTGTGTTTGAGCCAGGTCGCGTGACAATTAATGCAACGATCCCGTCGCAAGTACAGCAAGAGCGTCTTGCAGCTTCAGGTGACCAAAGTAAAAAGCGTTTATTGTCGGAAGCGGTCAGAACTGCATCTGGTATTCGCCCAGATGCAAAGCTCGACCAAGTAATTTTAATTCGTTCAGGTTGGCAGGTAGAAGTAGACCTTACGGGCATTTTAACTGGCGAGCCGGTAACTGATTACGCATTGATAGCCGGTGACCAAGTCATCGTGCCAAGCACAGGCTGTTTTCAACCTCATTTGGTTAGACCCTCGCAGATCACGCCAAAGGGCTTTAGAGTGTTTATGTCTAACTTGATAGATTCTGCAGAGAGTAATTCAAACGCCGCCATCGGTCGTTTTTCTAGTAGCTTGCCTTATGGTACGCGTTTATTACAAGCAGCAGTCTCTGCCAACTGTGTCGGTGGCAAGTCATATACTAACGCACCTCGTCGCGTAGTGTTAGTAAGCACACACCCAATTACAAAACAGACACAAGTTATTGAGCGTTCAATCGAGCAACTTATGCGTATGCCTTACAGAGATAAAATCAATCCATACGTAATGCCAAATGACGCTATCGCCTGTTACGACTCTGATATCACAAATTTAAGAGACGTGGCGCAAACAGTTTTAGACTTAGTCGCACCATTCAAGGTGTTTTAGGAGGTGTATCATGGGTACAGCACTTCAAGTCACAACGCCATACAGCCGCTTTAGAGCAACGATTTATCGTTGGCTGCGCAGACCATACTTAGCTGCATGTGCGATTAGCTATGTTGTCATTACATTATTGGTGATTGCCTACTTGCAAAAAGCCCCCACATTCAAAAGTGATTTTGACATTGTGCTACCAGGTACAGGTGCAAACAGCCAAGTTAATATCGACGAAGTAGGTCAAGTTGTCTCGTCGACCAGTGCACCATTCGGTAAAGGCTATAACCCACGCGTTAACTACAAAGAGATGATCATGAGTCGTAACCTGCTAGATAGCGCAGCTAAAACAATGAATCTAACAGGTCGCGAGTTTGGCAATCCAAAAGTACGCTTAACCGAGCAAACCTCTATTTTGAATGTAGAAACAACCGGCGGCTCACCACAAATTGCACAAAACAAAGCATGGGCTATCTACGACGCACTACAAGCACAGCTTGACCATTTGCGTGCAGATGAGGTTAAACGTCGTGACGAAAGCATCAAAGCTGTTTTAGACCAATACCGTGAGCGTCTAAATCTAACTCGTAATAATATTATTGATTTTCAACAGCGCTCACTCATTGTTTCTGCTGAGCAATTGCAAAGAGAAACAGCTACTTTGTCTTCAATTAGAGAAAAAATGGTGATGATCCAAGCTGAAATCGGCCAAGGCGAAGACTATGTCAGCCAATTGAGCGTAGATTTAGGTGTGTCACCAGCTATGGCAGGTCAAGCATTTGTACTTCAGTCTGACAGTGAGTTTCGTGGCTATCTATCAGAGCTTACCTCTAGTGCATCTCAGTTGAGCGAATATCGTTCACGTTGGGGAGAGGGTCACCCTAAAGTCAAAGCAGAATTTGCTCGCTTTGAATATTCAAAACAGTCGCTTCGAAACCGCTCGCAAGGTTTGGTGGGTCCAAACGCAGCGCACATATTCACTTCACTAGATTTAAAAAACAACCCAAAACGTGCGCAACTTTTTGCAGATCTTATTAACGCGTATGCTGTTAAAAAAGGCAAAGAAGCAAAATTAGTTCAGCTAGACCAAGCCCAAACGTTGTTAAACGAAAAAATTAAAATATATGCACGAGAAGCTGCAGAGCTTGAGCGCCTTCAACGTGAATTTGACTTAGCAGAAGCGGTATTCACCTCAGCAGCTGCGCGCTTAGAAGCAAGTAAAGCAGATGTCTTCGCTTCATATCCGATTGTGCAACTTATGACGCCACCCTCAATGGCTTTTAAAGCAGTGAGTCCGAAAAAAGGGTTGGCCATTGCTGCGGCGCTTTTTGCGATGATTTTCACATCACTTGCTATATTAATGGTTAACAAACGCAGAGAAATCGTTGCACTCGTTGTTGAGAAGCCAAAAGCAAAAGGATAATGGATGCTACTACTGTCAGCATTGCCAGGAGAGAAAAAAGAATTTGTCAGCTCAGAAGAATTCGTCGTCTGGGCTGGCTTAGTGCTGACCTACCCTTCCTTTTTAACTGGCACACTATACGTCCTCGGCTCGGTGATTGGCTGGATCTTATTTGCCATGGTGATCACCCGCCTCTACGTTGAAGTCGATAAAAAGCATAGCCGCGTTAACCCTATGGTGTGGTTATGGATCATCGCCATGCTGGTGATGCTGGTGGCGCTCATTATTGCCCACTTCAATTGGTCATTAGGCATAGGAAAAACCATAAAATCGTCCATTGGTTGGATGAAAGGTTGGGCGCTTTTAGCGCTATTTCCTTTGATAGGGAATTTAATTCAAATTCGTAAAGAAGTCGTGATCCGTGCTGTTTGCATCATCGGCATTCAAACCCTGATCTTTGCTGTGGTTTCTTTTATTTTTTACTTAGGTCGCTTACCCGGCGATATTTTCCTCTCTCCATTAAAAGTCATCGGCGGGCCCGGGGAAAGCTTTTTCATGGTGAGTTTTTACGGTATAAACCCAGAAACTGGTGCTGGAAGATGGCGCTTCTTCACTCCGTGGGCTCCCGCAGCCGGGTTTATGGCCTGTATCTACCTGGTATTTTGCCTGCAAGAGCAAAACGCGCGTATTCGCCGCTGGGCCATCGCTGGATGCTGGGCCATGCTGCTACTCTCTCAATCCCGTGCGGGCATTGCCATTTTTATTATGCTCTTTCCTATGGTGATGTTCAGCGATAAATTCAAAGAGCCATGGTTTTTATTTTTACTCGGCTTTTTAGTGCCCGTGATACTGTTACTCGGTGAGCCTGTGTATCAATGGGTGATGGACTCTTACGAAGCCGTCAAACAACAACGACCAGGCTCAACGCGGGTACGGCAAGCGTTAGCCAATATAGCCGTACAGCGCTGGGAAGCAGAAGCGCCTATTTGGGGTCACGGTATTGTTGAGCGCGGGCCTAAACTCGTTGAGCGTATGCCAATTGGCTCTCACCATAGCTGGTATGGACTACTTTTTGTCAAAGGTATTGTTGGCGCCATCGCCCTTGCCGTGCCAATGGCGCTTACCTTTATTTACTTTTTATGGAAATCACAAGACTCTAAAACAGCACAAACAGCACTGTGTTTAATGACGGTGTTTATCTGTTATAGCTTTTTTGAAAACTTAGAGATTTTGTCGTTTTTGTACTGGCCCGCGTTGCTATGGTTTGGCATCGTATTCAAAGGCGAGAAAGCATATCGCGCATCAACAAGAAAGCACAGGCAAATAGAGCACTTTCCAAGCAGACGCGCGGGGCGTTAATTGAGTTTTTATGCCGCTACAGGCACACCACTGTGAAATTTAAAGTCTTCATCTGGTGTATCAATTAACGCATTTTCAATGGCTTTAAACTCGGCAATACGCGCAGCCACATCAAAACGTGTCGGATCTGTTGCCTGTGCAACTTGCTCAGCAAGCTCAATATAATCCTGATAGTGACGTGCTTCAGAGCGCAGCAGTGATACATAAAAACGCGCCAGTTCATCATCTAAAAACGGCGCAAGCTTAGCAAAGCGCTCACACGATCTCGCTTCGATGAATGCACCAATAATGAGCTTGTCAATTAACGCAGCTGGCTCAAACGTGCGCACATGCTTGATCATACCCGCAGCATAGCGAGAAGCGTTTAGGCTTTGTACACGTAGACCTCTTTGCTGAATGATCTCAAGCACCTGCTCAAAGTGATGCAGCTCTTCTTTAATAAGGCGAACCATTTTGTCTAATATATCTTGGTTGTAGGCATATTCTGGCTTCGCAGTTAAGCTGCCAATTAACTCGTTTTTGCTCGCTGCAAACGTGCCATCACCTATTTTACGATATACAAAATCCTCATAAGGCTTTACCCAACCCAATAACGTTTTTGCTGACTCATTATCCACGGCATATTTACGAATTAAAAATGCTGCGCTTTGCGCCGCTTTTAATTCACAATGCATGTGGTCAACAAGAAGTCGTTGTAAATTTTCAGGCTTTTTAGCCTCTTCAATCCAACTGTCGGGTGTACATGTACCCAAGAACTCATATATCGGTGCAAGCAAATCTGCGTATTTATCTAGCATCATCATCAAAATATTTCGAACTAATGGCGCAATTCTATCACACACTCACCACACCACTCTATCTTGGCGTAGCGGAAATAAGATGGCTTGATTGTTTAGGATCAAGTACACCCGTCGTTTAACCCGAGTTGCTTGACAAAATTTAACCAATATTTCATATGTTAATTGAAGTTGTGTAAAAAACACTCAAAAAACAAGAGGGGCTTTGTATGATTTTAAACCACCTATGGGGACTCTATGCTCACCCAATTGAGGAGTGGCAGACGATTGACAACCATCATGAAAATGCCAGCTTTAGCCTATCCCATATGATAGTAATTGCCCTGATCCCAAGTATTATGGGATACATTTCTTCTGTTCATTTAGGTTGGGAAATTGGCGCGGGTGATGCTGTATACCTTACTCATGAAAGTGCCCTGCTCATCGCAATTGCTATGTACTTTGCACTGATCATCGGCGTATTCGCACTTGCCTATTTGGCACATTGGATGGCGGTCACCTTTGGCGCTGCACCAACTTTTACGCAAACCCTTGAATTGGCAGCTTACACCTCAACACCGCTCTTTATGTCAGCCATTGCCGCCATTTATCCAGAGCTTTGGTTTGTGGTCAGTATTGGCATCGTCTCTGTCGCCTACTCCGTATACTTACTCTACACGGGAGTGCCTATTCTCATGCATATTCCCGAAGAGAGAGGCTTTATCTACGCCAGCTCAATGGTCACCTGTGGACTAATCTTATTGGTGATCATTCTCGCTGCAACGGCTATTTTATGGACGAATGGCATAATTAGCCCTACATTTACTTAGGGTAGCGTGGTGATTCGCGCTGCCTTTGCTTTTATCCTAAAAACGAAATCAAACTAAAAGGGCGATGGTATTCACCATCGCCCTTTTTTACATATTCAAGTTCATGCGTTGCTTATTCGCCTTCGCCTGTTTCCTGATTATGTAGCTCTAAGCTCGCTGACATCGCTTGCTCACGCGTTGATTTTGCCGAGTCATTTCTCAGTGCATCGATACGGTTTAAGTAATCCTGATCAACATCACCTGTGATGTACTGACCGTCAAATACAGATGTTTCAAACAGACTGATCTCAGGGTTTTCAATGCGAACTGCTGCAATTAAATCTTCAAGTGACTGATAAATCAGACCGTCAGAGCCGATGCTCGCATTGATGTCCTCAAGCTCACGACCATGCGCAATCAGTTCCGCAGCCGATGGCATATCGATACCGTATACGTTCGGGAAGCGTACTTCAGGGGCAGCTGATGCAAAGTAAACATTTTTAGCACCTGCTTCTCTTGCCATTTCAACAATTTGCGCCGAGGTAGTACCACGTACGATTGAATCATCCACTAATAGCACATTTTTGCCGACAAACTCTCTGTCGATGGCATTAAGCTTACGACGTACTGACTTCTTACGCTGCTCTTGTCCTGGCATGATGAAAGTACGGCCAATATAGCGATTTTTCACAAAGCCTTGACGATATGGCAGGTTGAGTACAGAAGCAATTTCAAGGGCGATATCACATGAGGTCTCAGGGATTGGAATAACCACATCAATGTCTTTATCCGCCCACTCACGTTGAATTTTTTCACCTAACTTGGTACCCATATTTACGCGTGATGCATAAACAGACATGTTGTCGATGGTTGAGTCTGGACGAGCAAAATAAACAAACTCAAAAATACATGGCGCTAACATGGTTTTATCTGCACACATTTTTGAGAAGAACTGGCCATCTTCAGTCACGTAAATCGCTTCACCTGGAGCAACATCACGCACGAAGTCAAAGCCATCTGTCGCCAATGCTACGCTTTCAGAAGCAAACATGTACTCAGTACCATTGTCTGTGTCACGTTTACCAAATACCAATGGGCGAATACCATGTGGGTCACGAAACGCTAACATGCCGTGACCAATGATCATTGCGATACTTGCATAACCACCTGAACACTGCGCATTCACTGCGGCAATTGCGGTAAACATGTCATCTGCATCCAGCTTCATTTTGTCACTGCAACCTAGCTCATAAGCAAGAATGTTTAGTAGGATCTCAGAGTCTGATGTTGTGTTTACATGACGTCTAGCCTTAGTAAACAAACGCTCTTTTAACTCTGCGGCATTGGTCAAATTACCATTGTGCGCTAATGAGATACCAAATGGAGAGTTTACGTAGAAAGGCTGCGCTTCAGCAGAGCTTGAAGAGCCTGCTGTAGGGTAACGCACATGGCCAATACCAATGTTGCCCTGTAGTCGTTTCATGTGACGTGTGTGAAACACGTCTTTTACCAAGCCGTTTGCCTTGCGAAGGCTAAACGTATTGTTGTCAATGGTAATGATGCCCGCTGCATCTTGACCGCGGTGTTGCAAAACAGTTAAGCCGTCATACAAAGCCTGATTAACAGGAGATGTTCCGACTATCCCAACGATACCACACATTAAAAAATTCCTCGCCGATTAACGGTTTGCTGAATTTAAAAAGCTCGAATTGTTCTCCAAATAAGAGAAAAACCACTCAATAACAAATCCAAATTCAGGGATTACTACCGACGCCTTCCACCAATCTGTATCTGGGGCTTTGGTGAAAGCATCGAGAAAGAACAACAGGGCGCTGACGACTAATACACCGCGCATAGCACCAAATAAGATGCCAACAACACGGTCTGTGCCAGATAATCCTGTACGCTGTACAAGTTCACCCAATATAAAATTAACTAATCCACCTAATACCAGCGTTGCGACAAATAGTATGGCTATTGCTGCTGCGTTTCTTAATAGGGGTTCTGAAACAAAGGTAAGGAAAGTGGATAGGTATTGATAAAATAGACTGGATATAAAGAATGCGCCAACCCAAACTACAAGGGACATAGCTTCTTTTACAAAGCCGCGTATCAGGCCAAAAAAGGTAGAAATACCGACAACTGTAAATATGGCGTAATCAACCCAAATCATAATAACCAACAAGTCGTTAATTTTGGGCGCATTTTATAAGACACGCCCTAGAATTGCCAGATCATTTTGCAACCTTAAATTGCGTAAGGCGGCCGTTAAGTTTAGTTAACTTCTTTAATTCTGGTAACTTAGCTTCAAGTTTTTGCTTATTTAAATCTGGTCCAACAAATACTTTTGTCAGCGTACCATTGGGGGTTTTAACTGGACGAGTAAACGTTTTAAAGCCATTGAGCTTAAGTTTTGCAGTTAACGCATCAACATTGGCTTTGTGAGAAAAGCTACCCAATTGAATTACGTACGCCATTTTTGAAAAGTTAGAATGATCAGGACGCTCAGGCTCAGGTGCTTTTACCTCAACAGTCGCAACTTTCTTTGGCTCTGCCACTTGTTCTTCAATAGGTTGCTTAAGTTGAGACTCAACTTGCTCTACTGGTGCGTCAGCGACTTTCTGTGCCTCTGGTTCAGAAGACACAGCCTGCGTTTCTGCTCGTGTACTCGCCTCTGCATCATTTGAGGCTACAGATGTATCATCTAGGTTTGTATCCGCAGAGATATCGTCTGCTTGAATATCCTCTACCACTTCAGGTTTTGGCTGCACAGCTAATTCTGCGCGCGCCTCTACCGTCTCTTGAAGATCAATAGATGAAAATTCTGGTCGCTCAGGAATTTGTTGGAACCCCTCTTTATAGTGCACTTTTTCGCCATCCAAAATATTTGGAATAAATACGATGGCAGCAATCACTATGATACTGGTACCTACGAGGCGATTTACAAATCCTGAGTTCACGTCTTACTCTCTATTTTTTCCAATACTGTATGGCATCTGCAACCGTAAAGAACGAGCCAAAAATGATAAGTGCTGAGTTGGCTTCTTGTGCAGGTAACAATGCATCAAGTGCTAGGTGCACAGACTCATATGCTGCAACATCATGTTGCTGCACCTGCCCTAACACTGCACGCATATTGTCGGCACTTTCCGCTCTTGGTCCACTGAGGGAAGCACATGTCCAATGATCTACAACATCACTCAACTCATTAATGACCGCAGCTTTGTCTTTATCAGCAAGCATAGCGACTAAGACATTAATTTTAAAGCCCTGATTTTTTAAGTCGAGCAACTTTGTACGTAAATAACGCGCTGATTCTGGGTTATGGGCAACATCTGTGTACACTAAAGGAGAGTCACTGAGCTTTTGAAAGCGCCCTTCTACCTGTAAGTTATCTAATAGCTCAGGTATTTTTTCCAGCTCTGGTAGCAGGTCTAATCGTGCTAACGCCGTCAATGCGGTTGCTACATTCTGTGCAGGAATGCTAGGCTGTGTGAGCGTCATATCATACTCTTGGTACTGCCAGCGCAAACCATTATCAAGGGGTGTGAAGACAAAATCACGCTTTGATAAAATCATATCTGCGTTAATTTCATCACCGTAATCCGTGACCGTATGAGGGATATTCAGATCGCCCACGATCGCAGGGGTGTTCGTTCTAAAAATACCCGCTTTGTCATACCCTACAAGCTCACGTGTATCACCTAGATACTCTTTATGGTCGAGATCGATTGTAGTAATAATGCTGGCATAAGGTGTGACAATGTTTGTTGCATCGTATCTACCACCTAACCCTACTTCCAGTAGCACATAATCCACTTCATAGCGTTTGAATAGAGCCAGCGCACCAAGCGTCCCATATTCAAAATAGGTCAACTGCGTTTCGCCGCGGCCTTGCTCCAATTGATAAAACGCGTCAACATGTTCTTGGTCTGACAATTCTTGACCATTAATACGCACGCGCTCGTTGTAGCGGATAAGGTGTGGAGAAGCGTAGGTACCAACAGAATAGCCCTGTGAAAGTAACATTACTTCCATACAACGAGCTGTTGTGCCTTTACCATTCGTGCCACCGATCAATATGATTTTACTAGGGGTATCAAGTAAGTGGATATTGTTTGCGACTTGGGCAACACGCTCTAACCCCATTTCGATATTTGCAGGGTGCAGTTGCTCTAAATAACAAAGCCAATCATCTAAGCTCGATGATTGGCTAGGTTTGATGTGTGACATAGCTAGCTCAATTTCGAAAAATTTACGCTACTCTATGCTCTTGTTCTGTAGAAGGCAAGTCCATAAACTTAGAAATCATACGTGCTAGAGAGTCACGCATTTCACGACGGTCAATAATCACATCAATCGCACCGTGCTCTAATAAGAACTCACTGCGCTGGAAACCTTCAGGTAAGGTTTCACGTACTGTTTGCTCGATTACACGAGGACCAGCGAAACCAATCAGTGCTTTTGGCTCACCCACGTTGATATCACCAAGCATTGCTAATGAAGCCGATACTCCACCCATAGTTGGGTTCGTTAATACAGAGATAAACGGTAAACCTTGCTCACTCATTTTTGCAAGTGCAGCACTGGTTTTAGCCATTTGCATTAGTGAAAATAACGCTTCTTGCATTCGTGCACCGCCTGATGCAGAGAAACAGATTAGCGGCATATTGTGCTCAAGACACTCATTCACAGCAGCAACAAAGCGCGCACCTACAACAGATGCCATTGAACCACCCATGAATGAGAATTCAAATGCAACTGCCGCAACTGGCATGCCTTTCAAGCGACCTTTCATCGCGATCAGCGCATCTTTTTCACCACTGACTTTTTGTGCAGCAGTAATACGGTCAGAGTACTTTTTGGAGTCTTTAAACTTCAACACATCTTGTGGCTCAAACTCAGTGCCTAATTCCACAAGCTCACCGTCATCTAGGAAACGTTCTAGGCGCTCACGCGCTGAAATACGCATATGATTGTCACACTTAGGACATACATAAAGCGACTTCTCTAACTCAGCTTTGTATAAGATGGAATCACAGGCTGTACATTTTGCCCATACTCCTTCCGGAACCTCTTTCTTACCTGCCGATTTAGCAGCTTTAGGCAAGATTTTTTCTAACCAACTCATTGGCAACTCTCTTGTCTTTATTCTGTATATTAGTCTGTGCACACAGACAGATTTTCCCAATTAAAACATGTTTAAGGCAACAGCGGTATAAAAAACTGGTCTTAGTAGTCTTAACAAGTAATAGACGCGTGAGGAACTGAGATTTTAATGCACAGTATAAGGAATGTTATCGCTTATAATTAAATAGCTTATGCAGTTTCATCCACGCCTAAGTAATAATTATTTTTTAATCTCAACTTCCGGCAAAAACAATGGGCCCACTGACATTTTAGGAATACCCCATTTTTCAGGGTAATCAACATCCACTAAGTACAAGCCATTTGGTTTAGCCGTTGCACTCGCTTGTGTTCTGTCTTTTAAAGCTAACAGCTCTGCCATCCAATCAGGCGATTGCTCACCAATACCTATGTCTAGTAAACACCCAGTGATATTTCTCACCATATGGTGTAAAAATGCATTGGCTTTGACATCAATAACGACATAATCACCAAATCTATCAACCTGTAGGTGGTGAATATTTCTAAACGGCGTATTAGATTGGCAATGTACCGCTCTGAAAGAGGTAAAGTCTTGCTCACCTAGCATATGGTGACAGGCCGCCTGCATTCTTTTTTCATCTAACGGGTGATGGTAGTGCGTCACACCATTTCTTAATATGCCCGGACGATATGTATGGTTATAAATCACATAGCGATATCGCCTTGCAGTTGCACTAAAGCGTGCATGGAATTCATCATCAACTTGCTGTGCAAAACGCACAGCAATATCGTCAGGTAATTGAGAGTTCATACCAAGTGTAAATGCACTCATTTCACGTTCAGCATCAGTATCAAAATGAACTAACTGCCCTGTCGCATGCACACCTGCATCTGTGCGACCTGCACATACGATTTCAACAGGATGATTACAGATCCGCGAAAGCGCTGTTTCAATTTCTTCTTGGACACTACTCACATGACTTTGACGTTGCCAGCCTGAATAATTGCCACCGTTATACTCGATACCTAGTACTACACGCATACACTTGCAAACTCTTCACTAAATTATAGCCGGGCATTTTATGCTATTGGCGCTGGGAATAAAAGCAAAGGGGGGCGATATCGCCCCCCTTTATCATGTCATCATTGTTATTTTATCTGCTCTTTAAGTAACCTAGCTTCTTCTTGAACAGACTCAGGACCATTCTCCATCACTTCGTCTAACGCGGACACTGCCGAGTCAAAATCTTCTATTTCAAGATATGCTCTCGCTAAGTCTAATTTTGCCGAGAACCCACCTTCTTCTAAATCCACATCCGTTGAATTATCGCCTGCAAGTAGCTCATCAAAATCATCTAACCCCACATCCATATTCGGCTCTTGGTACGGTTCTTCATTCGTCACTGCATCATCACTTTCTGCGAGTAAGTCATCAATCTCTAGAAAATCTTCGGGCATTGAGGAGGATTCAACTTGCTGCATATCCTCCTCAATTTCGAACTTATCATCTAAGTCCTCACTTAGTAATGCATCGAAGTCGACCTCAAGTTCTGGCTCTTGCTCCCTATCAAGCACTTCAGGTTCAGCAAACTCATCCAGTAAGGCATTAAAGTCAGTGCCTTCAAGATCGGCCATAAAGGCATCTTCAATGGCATTTTCATCAATATCAACAGGCGGCTCAACTTCGCTATCCGCTTCTGCCACTTCATCAAGTTCCGCTAAAAATGCATCTGGATCTGCGCTTACATCTAGCTCCAGTTCAGAGTCAGATATCCCCATATCTTGATCAAGTTCAGCACTGCTAAGCTCCTCAGGTTCATCTGTTAATGGCGCTTCACCTTCTAATGATGCTAACGCCGCAGATTCGTCAAAAGGTGTGTCTAAATCAATTTCGAGATCTTGTGGCGCTTGGACTTGCTCAGGAACGCTTTGAATAGGTTCGCTAGGCACCTCTTCATCCATCGCAGCCAGCGCGGCATCTTCATCAAATGGGGTATCTAAATCAATACCTAGGTCGTCCAGATCGTCTTCTGGTGCATCGTCAAGTGCTAAGTCTTGCGCATTGGATAATTCAGATAAGGTGTCCCTCTCTAAATTAGGCGATTCGCTTGCTTGAGTATCATCATCTAAATCACCAAATAAATCGTCTAAGTCATCTTCAAAGGGCGCTTCAAGGTCGCCTTCAATATCTGCATTTAAATCACGTTGGCTTTCAAGGCTCTGTGCAAGCTGGCGCTCCGTTTCACTCATTTCTTCCGTGAATGGCTCCTCAGCCAAAGAGATTTCTTGCTCTTCAATTTCTTCAAGCTCAAGTTCTGGGTAACTTTCTAGTTGAGCACTGGGTGTCACTAAATCCGGCTCAGGTAAAGGCTCATCTGCTAGCAGATCAACTTCATCACCTAGCGGATCATCTCCTAAATCTATCTCTCCATCTTCTGCCAATAATGCCTCATCTAAAGACGCTAACTCGGCTTCAGCTTCAAGCTCCTCTAGCATGTCGTCAACATTCTGAGGCTCAATACCATCTATATCAGACATCAAGCTTTGTAAATCTGAATCGGCTTCTAGCTCCAGCTCAGGTTCCGCTTCTAGTTCAGGCTCAGTTTCTAGTTCAGGCTCAGTTTCTAGCTCAGGTTCCGCTGCTAGCTCAGGCTCAGCTTCTAGACCCAGCTCATCTTCTAGACCCAGCTCATCTTCTAGACCAAGTTCGTCTTCTAGACCAAGTTCGTCTTCTAGACCAAGTTCGT
>NZ_JAKFZS010000048.1 GCF_021654285.1 Pseudoalteromonas luteoviolacea
GAAACAAGGACCATGTGCGCTGCTGAGTTATTGAAAAATAGCTAAGTTGGGGCTTTATTATCGATGTGTGTTACTAAAGTGTTGGGGAAAAGGTAGCGAAGCAAAAAATGTTAGTCGGTATATGGTAAATCACTGAATTATATCGACACGAATTTTAGTATCAAGTATTTGGTCATGCTACTAATAAACCTTAGATAAAATTATAGAGGTGAATTTGGTTTTATTTTCAACTGGGAGTTTGTAAACTCAAAATCTGGCAATCTATTTCTAATAATTACGCACTTGAAAAAGTAATGAAAACGAAGGGTTGTTCAGTTTTAAATGTTATAATTGTACCAGTTTAAAAGCATGAGTACGTCTTTTTTAATAGAGGTTTAATATCCAATGTCAGTCGTTACTATTGGCATATTAAAGGTTATCCAATGATATTTTTTCACACATAACCTTTGGTGCCGTGCATCTTATCGCCTAAAAAACAATCATTTAACCAGTAGTCTTGTTTACTCAAATATACTGTTTCTTACATACAGTGTTCCAATTTTGGGCAATGATATGCATTACATAATGACGGCATATTTTATATATAAAAGTAGAAAAGCCTGCATTGATCTTATTAAAAAAGTACCTGATTGTGAGGGTTAATACTTCAAGGTGATTGTGTCCTAATTGAAGCGTAAAAGTGTATGTTGTGTGGGGAGTGTAAATTAATAAGTAGGTAATCAAGGAGTTGCATTTTATGAAATCGCCAATGGAGCCTTTATAATTTCGGAAGAAAGTTAGAATGTTATTTTGTAAAACTAAAGGTTCCTTATTTATTGAAGATGAGTTATTATTCAAGAAGTTAAATAATGACTTAATCTGTTTTTTATATATTTATTGTCCGCTCATTAACAACTGAGTTGCACCGATTTTTCCATTAAAAATTTCTTTAAAGTAAAATATGACTACAAAATTTGCTAGTAAGCTAGAAGATTATCAATCAGTATTTCTTTTATTATGTTTTCTTTTATATAGTGTTTACGCCGCTTCTTCTGAATATATTATTGTTGCGATCATTCAAGACCCAGAAGTTTTAAATAGTTACAACTTTGGCCCTGAAAAATATAGTGCTGAATCTTATATTGATACCTGTTTAATTGTTGCTCTAAGCGGGCTCATTAGTTTAATAACTACAATTTTTATAATGGAAAAGCTTCGCTCATACCGGGCTCTTAAATCACATCTATCATCTGTATTAATTTATTTAACATTTGCACTGTTTTTCTTTCCTTCTGATGTCGGATAATAAATGCGACATTCATAGAAAGGTATAAAAAAGGAAGGGGGTTCCTGAAAGTGGTACGATCTTCTCGCCAAAGAAACAAGCAATACTACTATGAGTTATCGGCAGTTGACCGAGGGGAGAAGATACCAGATTTCTGCCCTTTTGGAGCTAATAATTTTAATCACTGACATTGCCAAAAAAGTGAAGAGGCATCAGAATGAACTGATGCATTCAAAAAGGCGACGATAGAAATGACTATGCCATATAAATACTGTTGTACTTCGGACTTGATATCGGGGCTTCGCTGTTTTCTCTAATGCCAAACAGATACTGGAAATGACAAACGCATAAATGTTCGTGATATTAAATCGAGTTTTACACCAAACTCGATGATCTCTTCATTAGTCCAGCCATCAGGGTGCAACCAATTTTCGTCTTCTAGCTCACACAATATACCTAGCTCTTTGTCTAACATGCTAAGTGGCGCTGCGGCTAAACTCCATAGCATGACGAGCTTGCCTTCGGTTTCATAATTACGCGGTGTATTGGACTCTAATGCACGAAAATACTTTTTGGTCTCCATCAGTGCTTTTGACACTTCAACCAAGATTGCATCTCTTAGATAATGCTTATCCATCGAGATTGAATAAAGCTTTAAGGCCACTTCGTTGAGTTTATCTATCAACTCATTGTGCGCTTGGCTATGGTGTCTCTCAAACATTTCAACATAGGCATCTTGTGCTGTGGTTGTTGGTTTAAGTGCCATAATCATTCACTCCCTTTGCTTAGCATGTTGTATGTGTAGAACAGACTAAAACTGCTCTTTGCATTGTTAGGTTTAGCAATTCAAAGCACAAAGTGACAAATAAAATTGTTGATATTTTTTGATTAAATTTTGTGTGAGTTTTAGTTGGTTGAATTTATTAAGATTGGTGTAAGTGCCCTATTGAGGGTTTATTAGTATTTGCGTAGCAGGCTTTAAGTCATGGCTGGTCAAAGTAAAACAGCATTTAAGTTGCATAAAGCTTTTTCAATTACTCAGGCGCTGATTAAACTTATAAATCGGCGGCGGATGCTTATGCAGTATTGGCCCCTATTCCCGTCGTTGGCCCTGCCCTTGGTGCGTCTACCGTCGCAATTGGGTTGCAACTTGATTGTATCATTAAATCACAGTAACCCGTTTGTATCGCATAGAATGGTTCAGATTAGGTACCAAACGAAAGCACCTACATACAGCGCGGTGAGAGCGTGCTTTCACCCAAACAAAATGTTGAAATTAGCCACAGCTAGATACTTCTGTCACCAGTTTAACTGTAATTATTTAGCAGTTAGAATGCATAAAACTGAAGGGTCACCACGATCCCCTCCGCAGTTATTACCAGCGAAGACCTGTTTTAAGTTTTTAATTTCTTAAGTGTACACCTAATTACTTGTTCTTCTTTTCTGTTCATTTAAAACCTCAACTCACACATTTAAAATATAAAAAATATATCAGCCAAGGTCTCAATTTTCACAATTTATGAGACGGATAAAATTAAGTTACTAGGGTAATTGGGACTGCCATCTGCAATAGTTTTTAGCCAAGATTCACACAAAGCTGTCGAGACATTTTTTTCCTTTATTTTTGAAAAATCGACAGCTGCTTTTTTTGCTAAGTTTTCATCCTGTTTTGAGCCAGCCTGAAACAAGCATAATGCAAAAATCCTTTGCAGCAATTGCATTGCAGTGTGTCCTCTACATACTCTCGAAAGTACGCCTATATCAGAGGATTCGACAACGGGTTTATACTTATTAAAGGCTTCTTTGAACCTACTGAGAATTTCGTGGTTCTCATTGGCTCTCCAAACATTAATATTGAGGGTAACTTCATTCGCAATTATTTCGAAGTCGTCCCAACGAATAACGCCCAATGGATAAGAGCACTTATTTATTTCCCTGGCTGCCAACGTAATAGTTGCTATCATTCTTAGAGCAGAAGGTAACAAACTTTTAAAGTTTTCAGCAGCATTATTCTTGTATTCTGAGCTAGTAAGGTATCTATAAGCATTTGCAATTAGATCAGGTTCTATAAAGTAGTTTTCCAAAGAGTGGCCAATAGTCCAACTGAGGTTTCTATCTGTTTTATGGTCGACCATCATGTCTACTATCTTCTCCTCTACATTAAATGCTTTAAATTCCCTATCACATAGGTAATATAGATTCGAATGTTTAACTGAGTCCTTGCAAATATTAAAAATTTTTTCTATTTTTGCTCTGTTATTTTTAGAGGTATGTTTGCAATCCCCTTTTATTCTCTCGGCTGAATCGATCTTAATTTTGTTTTTACCAAGAACATTCAACAAGTTTGAGATGTGGTCTTTATCGTCTGGTCCTTCTACGAGAATTCTTTTTTTTGAGCTCATTTTCACGCTGGTTATATATTTAGAAATGTCATTTTTTGGTTCCATTAAAAGTCATCCTCATCTTCATCGATAAGAAATGATGTTTCATCAGTTTTTAGGTCACTAAACATTGGTTTGACTTCTTTCATATATTCATCAAAGTCAGCCGCAATTGCTGGCGAATGAGTACAAACTATAATTTGTCGGTCTCCTAGTTGCTCCATCATCTTTTTGAGAAGATCTTCTTGCCAGTCTATATGTAGTGATATTTCCGGTTCATCAATTAAAACAGCAGAGTTACCACTCATTCTATTAACCGCATATAACATTGTTAATAGTTGCCTTTCGCCCGATGACATAACTTTTATGCTACTCCAAGAATCGTCAGGAAACTTTAAGCCAACTTTAGGGACCCTTCGGCTTTCATTAATCGCGTGATAGGCAAGTTCTTTTTTATCTAAAAATGAATTTACGACATCAAAGTACGTATCGATTTCTTTAAACGCTTCCATTCGAAACGATCTTCTTTCTTTCAATGCGTCCCTATAAACCGTGAGAGCACCGGAAGCAGAACTTCCCAAACTCTCTATGTTACCTTGATTAACTAGCCGTTGCAGTTGACGATATGTATTGGAATTCTCTTCAACATCACCAAATTTATCTGCATTTGACTCTTCTGTTAGTTGCGATATTTCAAAAAGTAATTCATGAGCCGAGGAATCGACTATAGAGCCTTCAAGTAATGCAGAAAAAACTTTGACAAATGAGTCTGAAAAAACTGAACTTTCATACCTAGCAATTCTTATTTGGCAGTCCCTAATTTCATCTCGTAATCTACTTTCTATTTCTATCGGTGAAGGGTAGTTAATTGATGGAAGAAACTGGCCGAATAAATTCCTCGCAAACGATGTGGACTGCTTTGTGTTAATTTCCCGCGTCCGCTTAGTATTACGCATCTTCCAATTATCATGCTGTAGAGACCATGCTTCCAGCATAGTTCTAAAAGCGGGAAAATAAGATGTATCGATATGCTTTATATTACTGCTTTTTACAAACTCAGCTATTTTCCCTGAAAGCTCAGGTACTAGCTCTCTAGTGAATCGATCATCTTCATATTCCCTAATGTCCTCAAAAGCAGCTCTTTTACTAAATTCAAAAAAGTCACCTGCTTGAGTTTCAATGGACACAAATATTTCACCATCACTTTCTTTTTGTGAAACAGAGACATACGCTCCATTAGAGTATATGACTTGAATTCTTTTAAACTCTAAAAAAGCGAAGCGAATGAAATCGCAATTTGCTACGTTTGCAATAATGTGGATCAACGTAGACTTTCCTGTGCCATTCTGGCCATAAAGGATATTTAGAGAATCGCTAAAGTCAATTTCTAGGTTATACCTTTTGTGAATTCCTTGAAGTTTGACTTTACGGATAAAATTATTTTTCATTAATGTTCCTTATCCAGTGAAAATGGATTTTAGTAAAATATTGACTCTTACTTTGCTACATCATTACCAGCGTGCTTTATATGTCTATGTACAAACAGTACGTGTCAGCATTTTGAAAGACAATTTAAAGTTTTACTTGTAAATATTATATTAATAAAAGGTGTAAAATCCAGAAGTTTAAAATCAAAAAGTACAGTGAAAATATAAGTTGTATTAAATTTGCATTCAAAGCCTTACGACTTCTGGTTGGACTTCTAAGGTGATTCATAATAATAATGATTTGCTAACGTAGACAAACTGAGGAGTTTTTAAAACGGTTTTAAACAAGGTTCAAAGCCAGGTTTCCGATTTAAAGGGTAACTTCAATGGTAAAATTTTCGAGTAAAAATACTTTGGTCCTTGATGTAGCTCTTTCGTTGTTGCGTTCAGTTCTTCGATTTTCCAAGTCGTTTTTTCGTTCAGGCCAAAATGTTCGCAGTTTGTATTGGGCTCTTTAATCACTCGCTGCTCCCTGTTATTTAGATTTACTTTTTGGAATTAGTTCATTTGTAGATTTATAGATCATATATTTAATCTTTGGTTGTGCTAAGCATAATATTTGTAGAAGTTGGAAGCGTTAACAAACCAGTATGTAGAGCATTTTACGCCCAATGTGCTATTCCTCCCCCGCGATTCTGAGCTCATTGATTTAACGATGAGAACCATAATGGAAAACACGTAGTTTGACTGGTAAGAGATTTTTACGTCTGGTAGCCATAACACTTAAACGGCAACAAAGTGCAAGCAAAGCGCTAACAAGGCTTTTGATGTCTCTGGTATGACTTAAGGTATTCCCTTTGAGTTCGCTTATAGTAATGTATTATAAGTGTGATTTTTCAAAGGGTGTTAACCGTATTTAAGGCAGAGCTAAAACCCCATCTCCCCCATTCAATCAAAACCCCTGCCAGAAAGTGCATCACCTTCTGGCAGAGTGTATGAATATTAGTTAGAAATCACCACGTTGTTGTGCCTTGTTAACACTGGGCAATCCCACAAGTGTGTTCTTGTGAAGTTATGTGGCGCAGGTGCATCCACACAGCGAGATGGTTGTAATACAGTTTTTAATTGACCATTAATGTATTCAAATTGCTGTGTTGGGCTGGTGTTACAGTCCCAAACCATGAGTTTTTCACCGTTGCTGGTTGCTGAGTTTCTGTAATCTAAGCACTTGTTATAGTCTACTTTACTTCTCACTTTTCCATCATTGGTGAATAACCATTTCTGGTTTGCACCATTGTGACAGTCGTGCAGCATAATGTCTTGGCCATTGCTTGGATGATACCCTGCAATGTCTAAACACCTATCGAATAGCTTCATCTCAACATGTTTTTCAATACCTAGGTAATTGTCATTCCAAGTGTGTGGATCTGCGGCTTCAAGCCATCTTACTGTGTTTTTCATGTTTCCTTTACCAGCGCTATTCCAAGAGAATAGATAGTCTGAGTCATTAGGTAAGCATAGGTAATTGTCTTGCCAAGTATGCGGGTCCGCTAATTCGATGATTTGAGTACAGCGCATGCCGTCAATCGGGCCTGCATAGGACCATTTCATACCAAGGTCTTGGGACGAACAGAAGTAGTTGTCGTGCCACGTATGCGGATCTGCTGGCTCCACTGTTTGTACACAGTACATACCATCTACTTTGCCAAATGATTTAAAGGTAAATGATACGCCACCCAGGGCTGTATGCTGGTCCAGAGCGTGGACACCTGTCAGTGCACTGATAGACAGGTCTTGTTGATTACAATCAACGCCATTCGCTTGTAATCTGCCGTTTTGGCATTCTTTAAATACAACTTGTCTTGATGTACTACCTGCTTGCAAGTTGATTGGATTTGCACTGACACCAATCGCAGTCATTTTATGTTGATTTCGCAAAGCTTGTATATCGACCAGCGCAAGGAAGTCACTGCTATTCAATGATGCAAACGCAAGGCTGACTTTCATCTTTTTAACCGTACTTGATAGGCTTACGCTGTTTCCGGAAACCTGTAAAGGAGCATTCTTATGGTAACCAACAGAAAATTTTAATTGGTTGTTAGGTGTACCTGGATTCACAGCCTGAACAAAAAAGCTCATGATTGGTTCGTGGCGGTTTGAACGATGACCATACTTGATGCGTTCAAGCTCGTTAACGTCAACAGCAACCCCTACTCCTAGATTACCTTTATTGACCATAAACATCAGAGATTGTGCGCCATCATATGTCTTAACCTGATCAACGACCTGCTTTAAGGTATTGTAGTCAATGTCTTTGATTAGGCTATGTACTATGGTTCTTGCTACTTCGACGTTGTTTTCATTAACGCCATCAACTAGGGCTTCTAATTGACCTAGATGGTGTACATTGGTGACTGCAACAGTGGCAAAGTGCTCAAGTGCAGCGAGTTTTTGTTGTTGGTCCGCTACAAATGTTCCAATGTTGTCTAACGTGGCCAGTTGCTGAGCGAGTGAGATGGCTTTATTAGTAATCGCTGATGAATCTACACCAACCAAGTTAGTTGCGCTGTTTACAACATTTGCACCATGTCTCAGTGTGTCAATTGCAATAGTGGTCACAGGGCTTGTAACGTGTCTAACTACTTGTGCCACTTGTGAAACGGCACCGCCAACGGTCCCGATTGGATCTTTAAAGAAGTCACCAATACTGCCCCAACCAAACGCATTTGCTTGGCTCGTCATTGCCATTGAGCCTGCCACCACAGAGGCGACGACTGCTGAATTTACGATCCCTTTTCGTGAACCCATTATTTACTCCAAAATTTATTATTGTTTAATTACACGACGCTCAAAGGCATTTATACTGGCTTTGAAATCGTTTCGTAAATTACATTAATGATTGTGGGATTTCTATTACATGGCATTACACATGTTAACCACGTGTCATTTTCGTGACTTGTTTTTAAGGCGTTTGGTTTTAAGGTAAGGCAATAGAAAAGCGCTTGATTGTGATGTTATTGTTTCGGCGTGGTTACTAATTCTGCTGGGCAAATTTATAAATGTTGTGTAGAGAAAAGAGAATCTCGGCTACAATTTAATAGTGACTTGATGATAGAGGCATAAATAGTGAGTTGCAGTGATAGGTTGGCTGGTTTGTTTTTGATAGCAGCTTGCACCTTTAGTGAAAGTTTGAATGCACATGGTGTGCATATCTACTTAGATGATCAATTGGACTATGAGCTTTTTAGTTCTGGCGATCAGCAACCTCTTAATATCGCTGGTGCAACGAATATGTTTGTGCTCTCGCAGGTCGAAGACGTTGTCGTTCATTATGTTAAATCTAGCCGAAAACGGGCGATTAAATCGCTACAGCAGTCTAATGTTGCGGCTTGTAACATTAATATGATTAAAAACGAGCAGCGCAAGTCTGATTATTATTTTAGCTTGCCAGTAAACTTTTATTGGGCACATAAACTTTACTCTCATCATGACTTGTCAAAAGCAACTGACGGTTTGCTAAACGCTGAGGGCGAAATAACGTCACTGCCTGCGTTGTTTGATGCGTATGACAAGAGTGCAATAGTTATTGCGGAAAATTTCTCGTATGGTGACTTTCTTGACAAGCAACTGGCTTCAATTAGTGCTGGCAATTTGATTTTGCGCGGTGGTGAAGATCACTATCAAACGGTATATCGGATGTTCATCTCGAACCGGGTCGATTTTTTACTCAATTACCCTGCTGAGTTTCACCGATATAGTAACAACGTTGACTTACCTATTCGCTCCTATCACATAGCTGGCTCACCCAAAGTGATTATTGGGCATTTCATGTGCAATAAAACCCCGACCAGCAAACAGTTTATCGCAACAGTAAACAAAATTCTGTTAAACAGTTATAGCGGCGATGCATTTTTGCAAGCGCATTTAGACTACCTCCCTAACGAAGAACACAGTTTGCTTAAGGCATACCTTGAGCAATACATAAAGAGAAATGTGCATATAAAGCACTAGTTCATCATATTATGTTTGCTTTTGGCTCACTCTTTGTTGCAAACACCTAAATACCAGTTTAAAGCATTTACATCGCGTTTAGTGATATACGGCGTACTGGAAAAATAAACTAACATAGCCAGTACTTTGATTTGATATAAATAAAGCATTGAGCTCATAGCCGCCATGACATAGTATTAAGTCAGTCGCAGTCAGATAGTATTACAATATGGAACTTGTTAGACCTTTAGAACCTATACTTATTATCGATGATGTAGAAGAAGTCAGAAGCTATTTAATCGATATTTTAGAAAACTTAGGATTCGAAGAAATATACGAATCAAAGGACTTTACGTCAGCCAAACCCTTACTTGAGTCCAAATCCCCCAACGTACTTTTTCTCGATATAGAATTACCAGATACAGATGGCACTCAAATACTTGAATATGTGAATGATCAATTCCCAAATACGCATGTCATTATGTGCTCAGGACATAACAGCCTTGAAAATGTGCAAAATACGTGGGAACTTGGCGCTAAAGGTTTCATAGCAAAGCCATTCAATGCCAAAAAAGTTGATACTGTGATGAAAAGATTAGAAATGATTGCATGAACCAAATAACCAGCAAAATAATTGAAAACTTGTCCCAATTGATTTTAGGGAAAAATGAGCAGTTGAAATTGGCTTTATGCTGTTTGTTAAGTAAAGGCCATTTGTTAATTGAGGATTTACCGGGCATGGGTAAAACAACGCTCTCCCATGGTCTAGCAAGCGTTCTCGGTTTAAGTTATCAGCGAGTCCAGTTTACCAGTGATCTGCTGCCTGCTGATATAACGGGTTCTAGTATCTTCAATACTCAATCCCACACGTTTGATTTTCATCCAGGGCCTATTTTCAGCCAAATTTTACTTGCTGATGAAATAAACCGAGCGAGTCCTAAAACACAAAGCGCGTTGTTAGAAGCAATGGAAGAAGGCCAAGTCACCATAGATGGTCATACTCACCCTTTGGCACAGCCATTTTTTGTCATAGCGACCCAAAATCCGCTGCATCAATCAGGCACTCACCCACTACCAGAATCACAATTAGATCGATTTTTTATGCGAATTAGCTTGGGTTACCCTGATTCAGAAGTTGAAAAATCACTGATACAGCAAGGTAATAAGCGAGATTTAGATGTGGCCGACCCAAGTCTTGCGATAAGCAATGAACAGTTGGCAGTGCTTCAAGATGAAGTTATGAAAGTGAAATTGTCTGAGCCAGTTGTGCAGTATATTTTAGATTTAGTGAGCTTTACCCGTGATTCTGGAGAGTTTAGTGACCCGTTATCGCCTAGAGCGAGTATCGCCCTTGGATTATCAGCTCGAGCACATGCACTGATCAATGGTCGTGACTTTGCACTGCCAGACGATGTACAAGCCGTTTTTGGCTGTGTGGCAGGTCACCGGTTGAATATCCCTTGTAATGAACAAAATACCGTTGTTAACTCAATTTTTGAACGAGTCACGGTAGCAGTGTAATGCGTGAGGCCATTTATAAAAGCTGGATAGACAAACTTATCGCAAAGAAGCACAGTGCTAACACCATTACGTTTACACATAACAATATATACGTTATGCCTTCATTTCTTGGTTTGTGCTTTCTTGGTTTTGCCTTACTGAACTTTATTATCGGTATTAACTATCAAAATAACCTAATCCTCGGGGTGGCGTATTTGATGTTGATGCTGCAAATTTCGTCATTATTTTATGGTTATTTTAACTTGCATGGCGCAAAGCTTGAGTTGCTGGACATAACAAGTAACTTTTTTGGCAATCACAACGAGTGTAAGTTTAAGGTGTATTCTTCTAAGCCAGTTTATTCGCTCAGTGTGCTCAGTGCCGATTGGGATGGTTATGGTTTTGAACAAGAGAACCTAGCCGATTCAAGCTCAGCCCATCTTGTCCGGCTGAATCAAAAAAAGCGGGGGAAGTATTCGGGCGGTAAATTTAAAATTCATAGCAATTACCCGTTTGGTTTAGTCAATGTTTGGAGTTATCTACTTACTGATAAAAGCTTCTTTACTTACCCTGCCCCGCATAAATGTGAGCTGAGTCTCCATGAATCAGTAAATATGAGTGACAACGACACAGAGTTATTAGCAAATAAATCCGATAGTTTAGATGAATTCTCTGGGCTAAAACCGTATCAAAAAGGGATGAGCCGTAATCGGATTTCCTGGCGGCATTTTGCTAAAAACCAAGAACTGCTTGTCAAAGACTATGTAGGAGACAGCCACGGTGTGAGCTTAGTACTTGATTTCAATTTAATGGAAGGCACAAAGGAATCTCGGCTGTCTCAATTATGTTTTCAGGTGCTTGAAGCTGATAGATTAGGATATGAATTTGCACTAAATCTTCCAAATGGTTATACGCCGCCTAGTGATACCGAAGCGCATGTTGTTAAGTGTTTGGAGAACTTAAGTGAGTGCTAAAGCGAATGTTAAAGAACTAGTTCGTCAAAATACGCTTATTACTTCATTTGCATACTGTGGCTTGTCTTTATTACTAGTCCAAAGTTTGGGCTACGTTTTTTGTGTTTCAATTTTATTGATTTGTATTTTTAAAATTAGTACGTCTGTAGACGCTGTAAAGTACCCGTCAAAGCTTGTTGTTAATTTACTTGCGATAACGGTAATTGTGGTAGTTTTTTTGTCTCTTGGGTTTAACCAGGCCATCGAGATGTTTGTTGCTATGCTGTTTGGCGCTTGCTCTTTAAAAATGTTGAATGTGAGTACGACAAAACAAGCACAAGCTGTTTATATTTTAAATTTTTTCACCTATCCGTGTTTTTATCTTTTTTCGCAAAATATCTTATCATTTTTGTTAGTTGCGGCATTACTATTACTAAATTTAGGGCAATTATTTAGTGTTACACATCGTGTGCCTTTGAAAGTTTCTATAAACAGTTCAGTTAGAAAATTTGTTTTTAGCTTACCGCTAGCCATTGCTATGGTAGTTTTGGTGCCAAAGCTGCCGCCCTTTTGGCAACTGCCCAGTGCAAAAAATGCCTCGACGGGGCTATCTGAAAATGTTGATCCATTTCAGATTTCAGAGCTATCCCGTTCGTCTGAATTGGCCTTTCGCGCTTTATTACCCGACGCCAATGGTTTTGAGCCCCCTTTTTATTGGCGTGCAATTGTTCATGATAGGTTTGATGGTAAAAAGTGGGTAATGTCTGACTTACAAAACCGTTTTTTAAGTAAAACCTATGAACCCACTGCTGCCAACTACACTGTTATTGCAAGTCCGTCTAATACCCGGTGGTTGTATACCTTGGATGAAGGCATACCTGCTAGTAAGGGGATTCGGGTTAATTATTTCGGTATGGTGTATCAAAGACATTTATCCAATAAGCCTACGCAATATGAGGTGTCTCCAGTTAAGTTAGATGATGCGAGAATGTCGCGTTGGGAGTATAACTTAAATACGGCTTTACCGAGTGATATCAATCCTAAAGCTATCGCTTTAGCAAAGGAGTGGGATGCACAAACAAGCTCGACTCAAGCATTTATCGCTAAGATGGAATCTTTTTATACGACGCAGAACTTTGAATACAGCTTGACTCCACCCAGAATTAATTCTAAAGACACCATAGATGCATTCTTGTTTGGTTCTAAAGTCGGGTTCTGTGGACATTTTGCATCGTCAGCTGCTTTTTTAATGCGCACAGCTGGTATCCCAACTAGACTAGTATCCGGTTACTTGGGCGGACAGTTAAACGAGGAAAGTAACTATTACGCTGTTTATCAATATGATGCCCACGCTTGGGTTGAATATTATGTGCCTCAAGTTGGCTGGCAAAGGCTAGATCCAACTGCTTGGGTTTCACCGCAAAGGATGCTGGGTTCTTTGGCAGACTTACAGGACCTTGAGGATGAGTTTAAGGATAACTTGGGACTGAGCTTACAGGCATTTTCTAATTTTGCAGCAGTTAACTGGCTTCGATTGCAGTTAGAGCAATTAGATTTTCACTGGACGCGCTGGGTATTAAACTTTGATGATAAAAAACAGTCGTCATTGCTAGAAATGTTGTTTGGCAACAAGCATAAGTTTTTACCTGCACTGAGTGTTATTTTGTTGCTGGTGATTGTGTTTGGCTGTTGGTTTGCTTATTTAAATCTAAGAACTCGGTTTAATGACCCTAAAGAAGTAAGAATATATAAAAAGTTGATGATGTTGAGTGATGAAAAATCTGATAAATTAACGCCTAAACAATTGTGCGAAAACCTCAAAGTTAAATGGCCAAGCGCTTCTAAAGAACTGGATGAGTTTTATAGTTTGTTTGAAATTGCGCGTTTTCACATGCGCCCTCTTTCTGCCAAGCAATCTCGAAGGCTTTCTCAATTAAACAAACAAATAATAAAAAAGGCAAAATAAAATAATATGAATGCAGTACTTATTGGGGTCATTTTGATGCTTGGCCTCTCACTATTGCGTGTGAACGTAATAGTAGCAATGACAATCAGCGCCTTGGTTGCAGGTTTAACTGCTGGTTTAGGGTTAGAAAATACACTCAATGCGTTTAATGATGGCTTGTCTGGTGGTGCCGAAATTGCGCTAAGTTATGCAATGTTAGGCGCATTTGCTGTAGCTATCTCCAAATCTGGTTTAACCTTGATTTTGGCTAACAAGTTACTGAGCTTAGTAAATAGCAAAAACAAAGACTCAGCCTCTTATCTGAGCATGTTGATCCTTGTGGTTATTATGGGATGCGCGATTGCATCACAAAACCTTGTACCCGTACATATTGCATTTATTCCTATCTTAATCCCACCTCTGATCGTGATTTTCAATAAACTTAAAATGGATAGACGTGCTATTGCATGTGTTTTGACATTTGGTCTTGCAACCTCTTATATGGTGTTACCTTATGGCTTTGGTGGTATTTACTTGTATTCAATCTTGCATAAAAACTTAACTGACAATGGGCTCGAAATAATCAATACATCCGTGCCATATGCAATGATAATCCCTGCAATTGGCATGTTGATTGGGTTGTTGATCGCTGTGTTTATTACCTATCGTAAGCCAAGAGAGTATCAGTCAAATGAAATGGCATCTGATAAAAATGATTTGGTTGTAGAAGATCAGCGCAAGGTGCTTATTGCTGGTGGTATCGCAGTTATTTGTTCGCTGCTGGCGCAAAATGTCAGTGGTTCTATGATCTTAGGTGGTCTAGTTGGTGTAATGATGTTTGCCCTGTTTGGCTTAATTAAGTGGGAGCAAAACTCTGATATCTTCACCAAAGGCGTTGCAATGATGGCGATGATTGGCTTTATTATGATCTCGGCCCAAGGCTTTGCATCTGTGATGAAAGAGACAGGTGATGTTGCATCCTTGGTGCAAACTTGTGCCAATTTAATTGGTGACAGCAAGCCAATTGCTGCTGCGGTGATTTTACTTGTTGGCTTACTGATCACTATGGGTATTGGTAGTTCGTTCTCGACGGTTCCAATCATAGCAACTTTGTTTGTCCCCCTCTCTTTAGAAGTTGGTTTCTCAGCTATGGCCACAGTAGCTTTAGTCGGCACTGCAGGTGCTTTGGGAGATGCAGGTTCTCCCGCGTCAGATTCTACATTAGGCCCCACTTCGGGTTTAAATACAGATGGTCAACATGATCACATTTGGGACTCTGTTGTTCCGACCTTTATCCACTTCAATATTCCGCTTTTGATCTTCGGTTGGATAGCGGCAATGGTTTTATAAAATTAGATTGGGGCATTTGCCCCTTTCTTTTTTGATTTATCACACCCTTTTTCATTAAGTAAACTTTTTCGATTTGCATTTTTAAAATGCAAATTTTTCTATCTACACTTCCACTATGCCTCTAAAAATCAATTGGTTACTTATTGGCCTATAAACTGCAAAAAGTCTTAGCAAATTTAAGGGCGAGGACTAATAATATGAATGTAGTGTTTGTAGGTGCAGGGCAAGAAATGCTTGATTTAATGAAGTCACTTAAACCTATGTGTCAAAGGCTCAGTGCAATATGCGCAACTGCTGAGCCAAGTTTTGATATTGATAATAAATGCGCGTTACTCTCATATTCCCAATTGGAGATTTTACAAAGTATGAGTCTTGCTTTGAACTCGTGCAAAGAGCAGGAAATGGCAACTCATGGGCATGTAGCCAACTTGGAATTATTGGCGTTAATGTGTCATACACCCACAGAAGCGATGACTGTTTTTAATCAGTCCTTAAATACGTCAAACAGCGTGCTACCTATGTCGGACTTTGCAACCGATTTGATTGCAATTACGTATGGCGGAGAAACGGTTATTGGTGCAAAAAATATTAACGACCTCACAGCCCTGCCAAAAGAAGTGTTTCTCTCAAAAGATGTAAATACATCCCTTGATGCTGTCGCGGTGATAGAAGATGCGGACTTAATTATCTTCGGTCCTTGTAATCCAATCACAGACTTAATGCCTTTGTTACTAATACAAGATATCAGAAGAGCTATTTTGCAAACTACAGCCAGTCGTTTATTTATCGATATGCCAAATTCCACCAGCACACTGGTTAATAGCTGTACGTCAGCAGAGTATTTACATTGGATGAAATGTCAGATTGGATATCAGTTTTTCGATGTGACAATCTCGAACCAGTTTTCTGAAATATTGCAATATCATTATCAGGAAAGTATGTCGATCAGCCCCGATGATGCAGCACACAATAAAACTTTAGGTATGTTGAATGCGTTATGTGAGGTACCAACTGCAGTGTCTTTGGAGGCTATGACTAAAGCAAGATTGCAAGTAACCCCGGTTAGATATTAGGGCTAATGCTTTATCTGTTACTGGTGCATGTGGTTGCATTACCTTGATTACAATAATGAAAATCAAGGTAATAGGCTTCTAGTTTTGGTTTCGTCTTAAATTTTACATAATCGTAAAGGAGTTTAGTGCTTTTGTGGCCCATTTGGTAAGGTTTCTGACCTACATTGATAGTGGATAATCCAAACCCAAGTACTCTTAGTTGAGTATTTTCTGTATCAGCCGAAATAATCGTGACTTCTTGTTTTGATAATCGTTTTTTATAGGGGGTTAACGCCGCTATGTAATTCGCATTGAATTGAGCAAATCCTGCGACAGCAATAAATATCGGCGGATTGTCATAATTCAAAATAGTAAGGAGTTGATTAAGTGCTTCATCCCGTTTACCGAGTGTATACAGCGGACATCTATCGTACTCTATCCAACCAGATGTACCGTCGAGCTTTTTCTTTGCATTTCCTGACAATGCAAACCTTACTCCTTCTATCCTCTTGTTTAAGTTAGGTGTTGTGTAATGCCCTGATTGAATACAGATTGGCTGTGGTGTTTGTTTTTTGTATTGTTTGGCGGCCTCACCCAGCGCAACGCCAAAATCAAAGTTGTTGGTGCCAACATACGCTAAACGATAATCGCGTTCTTTTTTTAGTAGATCAGAGTCAAAAGTGATGACCGGTATGCCTTTTTTCTTTGCATACTTTAATGCGCCGGATACGAGATGTTTAGAGTCTGTCGTTGATATCAAAAGACCATCTACACCTTTATCTATATACTCTTTGGCAATAAGCACCTGAGTGCGCACATCTTGGTAGTCATCAGCGCCGTCATAAACACATGTTAGGTCTCTTTGAATACGCGTAAAATCTTTACAGCCAGCAAAAGCTTGCTGATAAAAACTGTCATTTTTGGTTTTACCAATTAAGGCAAAGGTATATTGCGCAAGTGTACTAGGGCTTAAGATAATGAGCCCAACCACTAAACAATATGAAATACGCTTCACATCAGTCACTAATTCTAAGTCCTTGACTAATTTATGATATGTCACTGTTAACATCTAGAGTTTAACGTGTTTTAAAATGATGGCAATGAAATAAGTCATGACAAAACACTATTTTGTTGTGCATCTGATTTTAAAATTGAAGTCAGTCATGTGGTTTTTGATTTGCAATTGCCAATTCAAGTATGGATATATGGCGTGACACTTTAGAGGCAAGCAGACGACTAAAGGCACCAAAAAAATAGATAATTGGAATGATATAAGCAATTGATAGCACCCAATCAAGTTCTATTTCGCTGAGTTTATCGAGCGATATAAGTAGAGCCAATATACCCGGGGCAAAGCCAATGCGTTCGATTGAGCCAACAAGCAAGGCTGTCTTTTGCTCAAAGATATGTTTTTGTGCTTTGACTTCTAATAAAACTATTTCTAGCTTTTCGGGGCTTTTTTTCGATAAAAAATCTATATATTTTTTGTCTATCTTTTCAGTTTCCTGAGCGTTGGCATACACCAAGTTGAAAGGGTTCTTGAACTGTAAACTTATCTCTTTGCTTCTCACGATAAACAACAAGGCTGGATGAGCAATTATCCCAAAGTAGCCAGAAAGTAAAAAGATCAAAGAGGTTACTTTGAATGTTTCTAATCGAGTTAATTGCCATACAAACGCAACAACAATGGCTATTAAGATCAGAGTCAAATAAAAGGCATACAGTTTAAACTCTAGGTGTTTAGGTAATCGACTTCCTTGCTTGCATAGGATGGTCTCTCTGCGGCTTAACCCTTGTAATGCTCTATATATCGAATCAGACATTCCATTACTCCTTGTCATGGATAATTAACCAAGAAGGTGCCGCCTAAATTCCGGCACCTTGAGATATAGGTATAGAATAAAATCTGTGAATATGGCGGTTTATGGCTACAAAGCTTGTATCCACCTTGATAATGCTCTTGTTTGGTGCTTAACGTTAAAATTGTCCTCTGCATATTTTCTCGCGTTTTTACCGAGTAAATGTTGGTGATAAGCGCTTAGTTGCATGAATGCAGTCAACATATTTGACATAGCATCTATGCTATTTGGCGGGCATTTCATTCCCGTATTTGAGCTTGTAATTTCTTTACATGCCGCGATATTTGACGTTAATACTGGTAGTCCGCAGGCCATCGCCTCTTTAATATATGTGATGTTGTTCACTTGCGCTATGCTGTTATCTGAGCAATAAGGTGCAACGATGGCACTGTACTTTGGCAGGTTTTTCAATATCCAAGAGCGTGGTTTCGCACCCAAAAAGTGCACGCGCCTGTTTAGGCGCTTTCTAATTAACTCATTGACTAGCGCTTTTTTAATTGGCCCATCTCCGATAATATCGAGATTCACCTCAACGCGAGCAGGCAGACTTGCCAAAGCGTTTAAAATGACGTTAAGTCCTGACTCTTTAACAATATTGCCGATGAATATAAGTTGTAAACTGGGTTTATTTCTTTCGTAAGGTTTATATTTAGTAATATCTAGCCCTCTATTTAACACCAAAGGTTGCACATGCTCAGGTGGCCTCTGGCATTCAAGCTCCATGAGTGGCAGGTCACACTGTTCAAATAGCTTAAATTGCTTTTTACCTATTCTGTTTTCGTTTTTGACATCCCAAAAGCTTGATAGTGAAATATCGACGCACTTTGTACTGGCAAGGCTGATATAGTAGTCACTTTGGTTGAAGCTGCAATGTAAATGGTCAATCTCTTTTTTCTTCAGCAGCTTTGTAAGCTTTGTACCTTCACCTAATAAGTCGAAGAAGTTTTGCCCTTTGAATTGCTTCCAAATAGCGTAACACCTCCGTAAGTATCCAATCGTAGAGCATAGCCCACTAGACTCGATGAGGCTTGGAGAACCCAGATACGCTACTGAAACTGATTTGTGTAAGTTTCTGATATTTTTATATTTGACTCGGGTGATGATGGTGACTTTATGACCGATATCTGCAAGTGCATTTGCCTCACTGAGCATCATAGCAACTTCGTCGATTTTCCTCGATGTTGTATAAATTCCAATATGTTTCATTCACTGGCCTACTCATTTGATTTTGATGGTTAACTACATCAAAAAGTAGGCCATTTTTAAGTGTTTGATTTGTATTAGGTATAGCTGTTTTAGACAAACGAAAAACGCAAATTGCGTTGCAAATTAAAAATACGAAATAAATTTTATATTCATGTTTTACCTAACTTTATCCAGTGTTAAAGACATTGGGATAAAGCGGATCCCATTAAATCGCCCTTCCGGCTCAGTTGCGCTAAATCCAAGCCCCTCATAAAAGCTACGGGCATTAATGGATGCTCTAAGAGACACTTGCTTGCCATCAGCAAAACTGACTAGCTTATTTACTAGAGCTTTCCCTACTCCTTTGCCCTGAGCGTATTTCGATACAAAAACGTGGGTAATGTAATTTTGTTCTCGGATAGCTCCAAATCCAATGATTTGACCTAGATCTGTTGCTACTATGCTTTTAAACAGGGCTGGATTCATGGTTGCCTCAAGGTCTGGTATGACACGGCTTATGAATTCATCTTGGCCTTGCCTGCAAAAATGCGGCAGTATATCCATATTAGATACTTCCGATACAAGCTTTGAAATACTATGCAGATCCTCATTTTCTAACGCTCTAATTTGCATAGCTAAACTCCTTTAAATGCTATGAAACATGTATATTTTCCACCCTATCATAAAAATATACATGGAAGGTAGCTCCGCCTAGTTCATTGTTACATTCAACGTCAATTTTTGCGTTATGCGCGAGCGTTACTTCGTGTACGATGGCTAAGCCTAAACCACTGCCAGTTAAAGTTGATTGCTCCTTTCTCCAAAAACGTTCAAACAGCTTAACTCTGTCTTCTTCTTTTATGCCAGGTCCTGAATCTTTCACAGAAATCCTGTCATGCGCAACTTCAACAATAATATTTGCGCCTTCGTCTGCATGCTTAAGCGCATTTTCTAACAGATTTTTGAGCATAATGATTAGGGCTGCTTGGTCGCCAATGACAGTCGCATTTTTATCAACTTCTTCGAGCGCCAATTCTTTTTTATATGTGAGTGTTAATGGGCCCAGCAACATACAAACATCTTTTGCGACATCAGATATATTCACTGGTTTATGCAAATAGCTATTTTGATTTTGTGCTCGTGATAAATCTAGTAGCTGTTCAACGACACGCGTCATATATGAAATATCACCCATTAGCTCACAGCCAATTTTTTCTGGTACATTTGCTAATTCTAGGCGTGTGCGAAGTACAGCAAGCGGAGTCTTTAATTCATGTGCTGCGTTTGCCACAAATCGTTTTTGCTCCTTGAAGCCTTTTTCGACGCGCTCCATGGTGTCGTTAAGTGCATTCACAAGCGGTAGCATTTCGCTTGGGACACCTTTTTTATCAAGTCGTCTATCAAGTTGAGAGGGCTCTATGCCATCTAATTGTTCAGCCACATTGTTAACGGGCTTGACGACCGCCTTAATAGAGACATAGCCAACACATATAAATATTAAAAAAGCGGCAATCATTGTCAGTGTGAGCACTTGGCCTAGCATAGGCAATACAGCTTCATTGGCAAGTTCGCCAATTAGGTCGTCTCTCGCTAAGTCGACATATAAGTCTTTTCCCTGTAAAGTCACCGAAAATCTGTATCTGTCAATACCATTTAAAAATGAGTAACCTTCAGGTAAATCTAACGGAAGAGCCAGTAGGGCAGCAGATGTTTCCAAGTGCTCGTTAGAAGTCAGGATCACACTATTCGTTGCACGGTCGATAACCTTAAATGCAAGGTTGTTAAACAGTGCGTCATAGCCCCATTTTTTTGCCATGTTTGTGGATGAATATATTAACGTGCCCTGCTCATCAAAATATAAGCTTTCGGGAATATCTTCTGCCATGCCATGCATACTTTTTTCTACCGCAATGTTGGCAAAGTTAATTGAAAACAAAAATAAAATTGCGCCGATGAGCGCAAATACGGCACCGCCCATCACACTAAATAGTATAAAGAGTTTGCGTGCTAGTGAGTCCTTTTTGGTAATGCCTGACTGGTTCATGACAAAATATATCCTATTCCTCGGATTGTTTTTATGTCTGTACTTGACCCTGCTTGTTCAAGTTTTTTTCTAATGCGGTGCATAGCCACTTGAATGGCATTGTCTGTGACTTCAAAGCCTAGTGCGTATATTGCGTCATAAATTGCATCTTTGCTGACGGTTAAACTAGCGTGCCTTATCATATATTCTAAAATTGCGACTTCAGTTTTACCCATATTGATATTTTTATCGTCGACCATAACGCGCCTTGCCTTACTATCTAAAGACACATTGCCTCTGGTTAATAGGTTACCTGAATACTCTACTGGCCTTCTTAAGATGGCACGTAGTCTGGCTTTTAATTCATCAATTGCAAAGGGCTTATTGAGATAATCGTCTGCTCCTAAATCCAGCCCTTTAATTCTGTCTTCGACGCCTCCTCGGGCAGTTAAAATAAGAATGGGAATTGGATTATCGGCGCCCCTAAGCTGTCTTATCACGTCAATACCATCTGTGTCTGGTAGCCCAAGATCAAGAACCAGCGCATCATACTGCCAGTTGTCAATCAGACTATTCATCTCACCTGCACTGTTTGCGATATCTGCCGCATGGCCATCTTGTAATATTGCTTGTTGAATAAACTCTGCAAGTTGTTGATTATCTTCTGTGATTAAAATGCGCATAGATTTAAATTGTCCTTTTTTATTGTTGTATATTAATTCGTTTTAAATGCCTTTTTGGATCAATTAACCAGTGCATACAAATTGGCATAACGAACAACATTATCAGCGTAGAGCTTATTAACCCGCCAATCACAGCCCAAGCAAGTGGTGGCCACAATGGGCTTTGACCAAATGTGAGGGGTAACATCCCGATAATTGTGGTGATTGTGGTTAAAATAATGGCCCTTAGCCTACTTGATATAGCAAGCTCAATGGCTTCAATCTTACTTTTTCCCTTTTTCATTTCTTCGATTGTTGAATCAATGAGCAAAATGGCTGTGTTAACGACAATCCCCATTAATGCGAGTATCCCGAGCAAAGACATGAATCCAAAAGGTATATTTACAAGTGAAAGCATAATCGGTGCGCCAATAGCGCCCATTGGGATACTTATCATTACCAGTGCGGTGAGCTTGTAAGAATTAAACTGTATCATGAGTGCAACGAATAACAGGATTAAGCCTGCCGGTAATGCCATGAGTAGCGCAGAATTTGCCTCTTCTGACTCTTCTAACTCACCACCAAATTCCATTTTAACGCTATATTTATTCGCTATTGTTTTGAGTTCTGGTTGTAATTGTTCAAGTACAGACTCTTCATCAAATCCAGCTTTAACATCTGCAAGTACTCGCAATTCTGTTCTGCCGTTTCGACGTGTTTCCACGGCAGCAGCCCCTGTAATTTGCGTAGAAACGAATGTTGAAATTGGTAAAAACTGATCATTATTTATCACTTGTAGTGACATTAAACGTTCTGCACTTTGTGACGAACTGGTGTCTTGTAATATCAGACTAACCGGTTCCGTCTTATATCTTAGGTCAGCCAACTGTAACCCGGTCCCCTGCCATGCGAAATAGCTTGCAAGTTCAGCCTCTGTCAAGCTAGATAAACTAAGGGACTGCTGATCAATTTTAAGATTTACATTCGCTACGCCATAGCTATAAGCTCTTCTGACATGCTGTGTGGCTTTATCTTTATTTACAAGCATGAAAATGTCTTCTGCCGCGCGTAAATTTGCAGTTGTATTGTTGCTTATCAGTCTTATTTCTATCGGGCTTTCAATCGGCGGACCTTGTCCAAGTTCTCTCGCAATGATGAGTGCTTCAGGAAAGTTCTGCGGTAAAAAAGTGTTAAGTCGTTCAACTATTTCTTTAAGGTTGATATTTTCTTCAACTTCGAAAACAACACGGGCGATGTGACTTTCTCCAGGCTGTTGCACTAAGTTGTAATAAAACCTTGGGCCAGATGAGCCACTAAAAGTCAGTGTTTGCGTGACAAACCCAAGCGTTTGAATGCTGTCACTGACTTCGTTCGCTACTTGTGTGGTTTTCGTAATGCTAGAGCCATAGGGTAATTGGATATCCACATAAGCTTGATTCCTATTGGTTTTTGGGAAAAACTCGCCATTAACTGCTGGTAGCAAGAATATCAGAGATAAAACAAAGGTGACTCCCGCTAATGTTGTTTTTTTCTTGTTTAATGAGAACTTTGCTATCTTGCTCCCCATCGATTGCAGCTGGTCATTTTTAAAGGTGTTTTTTGTATTATTTTTAAGGGTAAAGTTTGCCAAAATAGGTATAAACGCTAGCGCAATAATATAGCTAATACTAATGCAAAGGATCACTAGTACAGGTATGGTTGCGATAAAATCCGCGACGCTGCCCTTTGCTAATAACATAGGTAAAAATGCGGCAATTGTGGTAACTGTTGCAGTAGCGAGTGGTTTGTAAAGGGCCTTTACGGCTTGCTTACTTGCTTCTAATCGGTTTAGCCCTTGGTCAATTAGCTGTACAATCTTTTCTGCCATTACAATACTGTTATCAACCATTAGTCCAAGGGAGATGACCAAACCTGCGATGGTCATTTGATGAATAACGCCTTGTGCGGCAGTAAACAAACCCACTGCGATAAGCGTAATAGTCGGTATTGATATGACTACGATAACAGCTGTTCTCACTGACATGAGTAAAACCAGTACTACTGCAACCGCCAGACATCCTGTTGCCAGTGATGAGAGTAGATCTGTTTTTCGTTTTTGTGTCCACTTAGGTTGAAATAGTACTATCTCAGCTGGTGGCGCTGTGAATTGGTTGTTAAAGCGCTCTACAACTTGCTTTATTTGCTCCCCGACTGCGGTTACACGCACAGTATTTGCGGGTAAAGTCACGGCTAATCCAACCGCAGTTTTACCATTTACCATAAAGCGCTCAGGTGCAATTGGATTCGTTCGGTAGTAGATATCAGCCATGGTTGACATCTTGATAGGGCTTGCATCATCAAGTGTTATTTGGCTGTTAGCTATATCCTCTAAAGATTGTACTCTGCCAACAGCATTAGAGTTGGTTGCTAAACCTTGGTTTTCAAAGCTAATACCCGTTCCAGCAGTATTATTGAACCTTTGTGCAATCTGCATTGGGGAAATGCCAAACTCTGTCATTGCTTGCTGCGAATAGTCGATGACGATTTGTTCTTGCGGATCACCCACCAGTGTGACACTTCTAATTGCTGAGAGCTGTTCAAGTTCTGTTCTCAAATCGAGCGCAATTGCACGTTGACGCAATAAGTCATTTGGATTAGTAATTGCAATCACAATTCCTTGCGTGTCCTGTGCCCTGTCTACTAGTTGGATAGCAACATTAGGGATAGTTTGTTTTTGGTTGTTTACAGTATCTTTTATTCGCTCCCACACCGTGTCTGTTTCATAAATATGTTCGTGAAGTTCAATATCAATGGTGGCGCTGCCATTTTTGATTCTAGACTGGTAGTTACTTACCTCATCTATCTCGCTTATCGCTCGCTCTAGTGGGATCACCGCCGTATCTTTGAGCTGAGATATGGTCATGTTGCTGGCATTTAAAGTTATAAAACCATTGCGATATGGAAACTGAGGATCCTCTTGTTCATTGGCACTGAACCAGCCAGCGATCCCTACAGTGACTAAAATTGCAATCACCCCAAGGATAAGCCTTGGGCTTTGATACCATTTGAGAGAGGCTTTATCAGTCATTATTTTCCTCCAATACAGCCATTAGGTTTTTGCTTAGTGTTGGCTCAGGTGATGTGTCAAATTGAATCGAATCTAAATTTTCTTCTGCTGTGATCAATAAGTCACTCCCGCGAGTGCTCACAAGCTGAACATTATATTTGTTGTGTTCTTTATCTAGCATATAGACTTCGCCGTTTGGCATAAATCTAACAGCATTAGTATCAACCTGATAAACTGGCTTATTTGTAGATGCGATCCGTATTTGAGCTGTCAGACCTAGCAAGCTTTCACTCTTACCTTCAATTAACACTGAGACTTTAAATAACGATGGGCCATTTATCGACGGGATCGCTTTTTCGTTGATTTTTCCGTTTATCTTTCGGTTTAGGGTTGGAATAAAAATGGAGACAGATTGACCCATATTTAGAGTCAAAGCATCTCGTTCAGGTACCCAATATTCAACTTTAAATTTGCCAGACTCCTCGAATCGAATGATTGGACTTGATGAAGACACAAACTGCCCTTCTCTGGCGTAGAGTGACGCAACCACGCCATCCTGCGGTGCATAAATAGAGAATTCATCTAATGCATTGTTCGCTTGTTTTAACTGTGCTTCCATTTGCGTTACTGTGTCTTTTGCTATCCTAGCTGATTTTTCTGCCTGCTCTAATTGGGAAACTGAAGTCAATGCTTTATCGCGTAGATTCTTAATCCGCTCAAACTCACTTTGAGCTTCCTCAGCCGCTGCAATTGCAGCGCTGAGAACAGCTTCTTTTTCTATGACTTGGGTTGTTAAATTGGGTGAGTATAATCTGGCGATTAGTGTACCTTTGCGGACATATTGTCCTTCTCTAACAACGAGCTGTTCTATTCGCCCGCTATTAAAAAGCGCCATATCATAACCACGTTCACTTTGAACTTTTCCGTATAATATTTTAGTAGGCGCAGATACGCGCTCAGCTTGTGTCGTTGGCTGCACTATTATCTGTGCAACTTGCTTGGCATTCGTCTCACTACAAGCTGATGTAAATATCAGCACAAAAATAGTGGCTACGCTTGATAGCGCCTTGTGTTTAAAAGACATAAACGTACCCCAGTAAAAATTGGAAGGTACCAGACTTGTCTACCAGCGGTGAGTCTTTAACTGTGCTGTCAAAAGCGGTGTAACTCGCATCAGCTTTTATCATATGATTTTCACCAAAAAACCAATCACTGCTAATGCCGATTTCCATGTTGGTTGCGCTGTCTACTTCATAAAAAGATCTTGATGTAGTTGCTTCTGAGCGTTTTACACCATAGTAGTAGTTTGCCAGATCCTCACTTGTGAAATTAGCTGAAACGTAAGGCATAATGCGACCTTGCTTCACTCGCATTGGAATACCGTAGGAAAGGCTTGCCTCGTATCCCTCGTGAGTGCTCGACACATCATGAGTAAATTTGACGCCAAATTCACCAAAGTCAGTGTCAATTTCTGCTTCAAAGCCGAAATCGAAACTCATATCTCTGTCTTCCATGCCTGCAAACAATTCATCATCAGCTTGCTCATATCCGTCAAGTCTAAGCATACCGGTTGCAGCTATTTCAAAGTTTTCGCTTCTATAAAATGTGTAAGATGCGTATGGCCCTAATAATCTGAAGTCTCCATATTCAACTGCAATAGCCGGTACAAATTCTGTCTCACTGCCAACGCCTTTGTAACCTTCGTCCTGAATGATAATTGCGCCACCAATACCCAGTTTCAGCTCTTGTTCTTTTGCAAAAGAAGCTGTGCTGCAAGCAAGTGTCAAAGCGCAAAGGTATTTTGTTAGTTTCATGTGTTTTCCTTAATAGAGTATTTAAGCTTTAAAATTGGGTGTATTTGTTTCTACATGGCAAACAATAATCCAGGAAACTTTCTCGAAACTTACAAGGCTGTAATTTTTAAAAATAAATTTTTGAGGGTTAAAAAATGTCTTAAATACAGATGATTAATTTGAACTGATGAAATGCATTTATCTACCGATAACTCTATTTGGACCAGAAAATCGATAGACGCGACCAGAAACAAAAAAGCCCCAGCAAGTACTGGGGCCTTAGGTTAGGTGTATTTAATATTATTCTTAAATCACTATTTAACTTTGCATTTGTAGATGAACATATTGAGTATACTTATCATATTGACACTTAACTATTGCTCTAAGCTCTTCTTTACGCTCTTCAGAATCTAGCCAATTTGAACTGACAGATATTAATTCTTTCTCTAAGCCAAAATCCAAAATTTCTAGTGCGCGTTTATAGTCCTTTTCTAGTGTATATAATAAGCTAGCATATTGTGCAGAAGCAGCGGAGCTAAGACCAATTTCATCCATTCTTTGCTCACTTCTGCATAAGCCAGCCAACCTATCAGCCATATTGCTTATACTCATACTCTGCCACTCTGACTGAATAAAAAAATCAACTCCATTCACAATAATTGAACTTACTTCTTCAGTATTATCATTTTCAAGAGTAAACGTATGGACTGTTCCCGAAAAGTTTATACTCTTTAAGTATGTAATAAAGTTTATATTGCACAATCGTGCTTTCGTTTCTCTTACTTGTTCTGGAAAATCACGGAAATAAGGGTCACATTCCCAAAGCTGTAGGCCTCGCTTTATCTCACTCACTTTATCACTTTCAATTCCAAACTGAGGGCAAAAGTTAACCTTTCCGTTTTTTTTAGGGTTTGCACCGACAGACAATATAAATCTCAATTCACCTTTGACAAGGACAAAGTCCACAGTGCTTTTTTCTGAACACGTACTAATATCATTTTCAAAGCCTAAGTCAATTAACCTATTCTTTAATTCTAAGATAAAATGAGGTTGCGCTTCGCCCCAAAATTTTTTACTTAAACTTATCATACTCCAAGTCTTCTCTATTGAGATAAACAACCAACACAATCTGCATTTTCGCCTGTCGAAGGAGAAAATAATTAGATACA
>NZ_JAKFZS010000049.1 GCF_021654285.1 Pseudoalteromonas luteoviolacea
CAAATTCTAGAGCCACATTATCCGAGTACTTTTCAACACTGTGCTCAAACAGTTCGTGAATACAAATAGAATCTAAAAACGCTTCTGAGGTATTATTCCAAGTCTTAAGTAACTGATCTTTCTCGCTCTCTAAACATAAAGACAGGGAAGAAATTGTGTGTTCATGATTAGCTGCAAGAAGCTGAAACATTTCTCGTATGCGAAGAGCGTGTATCTCAATATCTTTTTCTAGGAAATAATCTAAATGGTAATCAAATTTAAGCTCGATGCACTCGCCATCTCCATCCCATACCGAAATAGTGAGTGGATTCTTCTCGTGGTTATGATGGGCATATATTACCTCAGCATCGTGATCACCAAAACTTAGGTCTTTATAGTCAAGCTTTAGGTAATTAAACACTACGTCATATAGTGATTCTTTACCGTCGCGCAAATTAAACTTCTGCGCAATTCGACCAATAGGAAATCGTTGGTGACGTAGCGTTTTTCTTTGTTGAATGGATAATCGTTTCAGCATGTCGCCGAAAGTTTCATCAGCCATTAATTCAATATTCAAAGGACTTATAGACGTGAATATTCCAATAGAATTCTTTTGGTTTAAATCCCTTCTGTTGTGAACAGGGACCCCAAACGTCACGGAATTGATGCTAAAACATTTAGCAAAATAGATTGCAAGTGCTGCCCAAAGGAACCTCGGAATATCACAGTTGTTATCTTTGGCATATGCCTCTATTTTGCCAAACTCTTCACGGGAGATTTTTAGAGAATACCTCTGGCTACTTATAGTTTTATCAATTTGTTTAAATTCGTGATGTTCAGGAGTTAGGAAGTGGTTTTGCATATCACCACATTTTGCTTTCCAGTACTGCTCATCTATTTTGTACTTGTCGCTTTCTAAATAGGCTTTTTCCTTTAGAACAATATTCTTCCAACCCTTTTCGCATTCCCTGAAAGTGCCCGTATTGTAAATGGAAGCAAGCTTTTTAGCCCAGTTAGAAAAGCCCCACCCATCTACCATCAGATGGTGAGATACAACAAAGTACCAATATATCTCGTCAGACAACTTCAACAAAAAAGTTTTGAAAAGCTCACAGTTTTCAAATTCAATGACTTTTTGAAATTCACAATCGATCCATGTTATTGCAGCTTCTTTAGGATCGGTCTCAGCACTAAAATCAACTATGGGAAGCTCTTTAGTTCGATGCTTCTGAATATACTGTTTAGGGCCCTCATCAGATGTGATAATTCGAAGTCCAAATGCATCTTCTTCAGAAACAAGTCTAGCGTGAGATTGGGTGATATGCTGAACGTCAATCTTGCCTAGAACAATGTAGCCACCAATGTTGTATAATGGGCTTGCTTGATTGTGTAACTGGTCAAAATAAATATCTTCTTGTGCCAAAGATAACGAAAACAAGTCCATCATTTTACTGTCCTTTTAATTTTTTGTGTTCAACAACTTTACCTGAATCCATGGTAATAATTTCATCAGCTAAATCGAAATAATGATTGTCGTGACTTACCACAAGCACCAATTTATTGCGGCTCTTCAGCTTGAATATGAGTTCTTTATAGAAGAATTCCCTAAAGTCAGGATCTTGATCTGCAGCCCATTCATCAAACAAATACACATCACGGTCTTCGAGAAATGAAACTAATAAGGCAAGTCTTTTTCTCTGGCCATCACTGAGTTTGATCGTAGAAAATCGCCCATTTACAATTGAAACCTTATCATCGATTTTCAGTAGCTTCAGATAATGATTGATTTCTTGTTCTTTACTGCTGAGATCTTCTATTAACAGCTCGTCAAAAAGATAAAAATCGGTATAAATCGCACTGATGCTCTGCCTATAAATGTTAATATTTTCATCTGTGATGCGGACATCATCGAAAATAATACTGCCGCGCGATGGGTGATAATGCAGTGTGAGTAATTTACTTAAAGTTGACTTTCCTGAACCATTTCCACCAGTAATAAAGGTTACTTTTCCTCTGCTTAGCTGCAAATCAATGGGCCCCACGGAAAAATGACGTTCGTCAGTTTCACCGTAGCTAAATACAACCCCTTGCAGCTTCATCTGCGACCACAATTTTATTTTTGTTTCACAACCAATTGTCCCTGCTTCTATAACCAATTCATCCAATACAGATTGAATTTTTTTATGAGCAATATTCGCTTGAATGAAAGTTGAGATGTCATTCATTATCATTGATATAGGGCTGGTTATATATAGTAAAACCAAGACAACCCCCACTAATTGGGAACTACTAATTGCGTGATAATTCACGAAAACAAAACAAATAAATCCAATAATTAAAAAGCTGGTAAGATCCCCGAATGACTGAGCAGAAATCAACATTTCTTGTGATTTTTTACTCGCCTCTAAATGGCTCTTTTCAAGTTCCTGCAGGTGATTCCGATGAAAGTATTCTCTTTTATCAGAATTTAATTTTAGCTCTTTGGCACCCAGAATTAATCCATTAACTGAGTGTTGCAACTGGTCTCTGAGGTTCCTTGCTTTTTGTACATTTTTGCTGGCTAAATATATGGGAATTTGATAAAGCACTAATACGGACAGAATTAAAATAATAATAATTTTAAAAATATCAAAATTGGAAAATGCCAAAAAGCCAAGTAGTGATACAGTGGTTGCTAGGTTGACCAAAAATAAAGGAAATGCAGAGGCTCCTGTCACTACATGAGTAATGTCTACAGTGATGGCATTATACAGTCGGTGTAAGCCTACAGACTCTAAGTTAAATATCGAGGATTGTGAAATGTTATTATAGAATTTTAATCTAGTATTTTTCCCTACCTTTAGGGATACACTAGCTAAGCTGATTTGAGAATAGCAGCGCAGCAACAAGATCAGTGAACATAAAATGGTAAACAACAATGCTTGACCTGGTTTTAGGATCTCCACACCCAAATATTCAACTTGCTTGTTAATTGTTTCTAGGTTCTGGTACTCAGATACAGAAATTGCGCCAAGTAGTGACGGAATTAGTAAAGAAAAAAGTAATCCTGATACAGCCCCGGACAAAACAGCAAAAAAGACTCTATTAGGGTAAGAGTTAATAATTAAAGAAAGATAATTCATGTGCTTTGACTACTCTGAGTTTTTTTTAATTTTGTCAAGTTGCTTGAATTGGCGGAATCTACCCATATCAAATTCAGAATGTAGGTCGCTATAATTTGGGCTTAGCAAGTGGCCAGATTGTCCTGAAGAAATGGTGAAGTAATGTGCCGCCGCGTCCGGAGAAAATACAATGGTTTGCCTAAATCCAGCGCCAAAATCTTTGACGTAGCCCATATCACTGTCAAAATAACCGCTTGAAACGTTAACTGTATTAACACTGCCACCTACGGGGTTGGAAATATTAGAAAGCATGTTCATGATTTTTACTTCGGAGAAAAGAATATGTTCATAAACTTCGCTTTGAATCTCACCCCACAGCCACTTCTCGATTTTGTCTGTCCCAAACCATTTTTTAAGTTCTTTAACAGATTCATTGGAAGCTTTTTCAATTATGTCCGAACAACTTTCCACACTCGAGGTATTAGTGTTGTCACACCACTGTGAATTACTACTCAATAGCTCAGCTAATTGTTCATTGGTGACTCGATCTTTGAGGCGAAGCATAGAGTTATGATGAGCACTTTGGTAATAAATTTGTTTTATTTCATCGTCAAACAAAGCTTCTTTAAGGTGACGCAGGAGATTATAATAGATAGAGGCATGGAAGCTTTGCTTACTTGCAGTGCCATCCCATTGTTTCAAAGCGGTAAGATATATATCACCATTGTTTTGTCCTGTTTCAATTAGAATTGGCAGTAAGTGCACTACCGACAAATCCTTTTCGTCATAATATATTTCATTGTTCTGCTCAACGGAAAATTTATCTTTACGCCTCAATAACTCCTCTATCCTGTTTGCTCTTGCAGGTCCAGCAAAGAAATCGCTAATGTAAAATGGGTAGTCAGTATTATGGTTCTGATTATTTGCGTTAACGATGATCCCTGATTCTGGATTAACAACTCTCGGAAGCTGTTGATGAGGAATATATTTTCGCTTGCCAAATAGAGGTGCTTTGCGAACTTGCGGAAGCATTCCCTTTTCCTTAGATCTTATTGGTATTCTGCCTGCTCCAATCATTGCAATGTTATCGGAAGAATCTGCATAAACCAGATTGAGTACTGGAGCAACAATTCCGCTTGCTGCCTGATCGAATTCACTAAAATCACTTGCATAATTGATATTAAGGAATGCCTCAAAAGTAGTATTTGGCAATTCATACGGTGGCCAGTCTAATACTGCAAGACTGCTCAAAGATTCAGCTCGGGTTTGATTAATGATGGGGCGCCCATCGACCAATCTAATAGCTAACTTTACATTTTTATATTGAGGGTTGAGACTCTCTGGAAACTCAGATGCAATTGAAACCTCCTCAACCCGAGTCTTAATATCCATATTTAAAAAGCCTTCATTTAAGCTTTTGTGAAGGTTCGGAGTAGATAGAAATAAATCCTGAGTATCAGCCATCATATTCGTCCCCCCCCAAGCAATACTGCCATTTGAACCAAACACTACAATAGGAAGACCAACCAGAGACATTCCCTGACTATTCAACGTATTCCCTGATTGCTTAATTGCGTACCAAACAGAAGGGACCTGGATTCTTAAATGTGGGTCATTAGATAAAACAGGCAAAGATGACAAGCTGTGTTTACCCGAAATAACCCAAGCATTACTCCCGGGCTTTCCATTCATTGCAGCTCCACTTAGAGTATTCAAGGCATGTAAACTTTCCACTGAATTCGCGTCAAAAACCTCCGTAAGAGGCTCACTGATAGAGGGGTTAACAGCTTTAGCATTGAAAAACGTTGTTAGTTGATCTGGGCTAAGTGAAGCGCTCGCTAACAGAAATTGTATCTCTGCTTCGAGATTACCCGACAAATTAAAGGCAAATACATTCATCCAAGCTAATGAATCTAACGCACTCCACTGAGTCGGAGTTGAACCTGTGGCAATATATTCTACAGGTAAAGGGTGCTTTTCACTTATCCATGCATTAACGCCAGCTGCGTACTGTGTCAAAGCCGTTTGCGCTTGTGGGGAAAGCTGACTAAAAGTGTTTTCCGCCAATCGATAAAAGCCGAACACTCGAGCCCAAGTATCGTTGTTTAAAAGAGATGGCCCAAGTACCTGAGCTAAACTACCATTTGCAAATCGTTTTTGCATTTCAAGCTGCCACATGCGATCTTGGGCATGAGCATAACCTGTTGCAAAAAAGACATCCGCATCCGTTTTTGCACTTATATGAGTAATCCCTGCTTCATCTTTAATTATTACAGCGCCAGTTTTCAAGATTAAGGCTTTATCATCTTCCCCTACGCCATTATTCGACAGTGGTGCTAAAAAATAAGCAAAGAAAATGTAAAAGGCTATTATAGATAGGGGGAGTAGAACGAAACCGACAAAGCGATATAGCATTGGATTTCTCAGTAATACTGACTTCATAACTAGCATAGCTAAATTTCCTTTTCTTCTATTAGCTTTCCTTTTTATCTAGGACAGATTTATATTTTCTTTATAAATCAAAGAATATCTAAGTCTGTTCTAATTATTTAAGCCAATTTTTATAAATTTCCGCTGCGAAAATTCGACTGCCAGCCAATCACAATTAACTAATTTTGTATTTCGTTTTCCTGCGAAATAACATGATACCGATTGTCAATAATGGCAGAACTGTATAAAATCTAACAGGTTTGAACGACACCAGTCAACCAATTTAAATTGTTACGCATTAACTTTACCTTAACTCCTATTTTACCCCACTATACATTAGATATTTAAAAATAGGATACGCCTGAGCTATTCAACTTAAAATTGGTTTTATCTAACAGAATGGTAATTTTAAAAATAAAGAAATATGATTTTTGAGGTGTGATAATAGAATTGTTAAACAGAAATTATACAGCGTACCTTTAGCAAGAAGCCGTCTTATCTAGTTATCTAATAAGGCCGATACATTTTTAGGTATCACGGGTGAGTTACATTCAGAATTGGAAAGCTAGGATTGAAGCTGAGCAATAAGGAGCGTTTAAATCATGATTTTAAAAAGTGACCGGCATCAATGTTATTAGGTATTTTTAGTGCATGGCTAAGTACATTACTTAAGTTTATCATGCCAAGTCACAACGAGTACTCGCTATTTTATCCCTAACATTTCATCAGACTGAAAATGATATTCTAGGTGAGAAAACTCTGTATAGAACTGCATTAATAAATCGCCTGGAATCATAGTTATGTTATTTTCATACCTATAGATGTCTTCAGCAATAAATAGTTCTCGTAATTGGTGTGGTATTGCAGCGTAGTGAATAATTCCACTAGACGCCCTATCATCGGCGCTTACATCTAAATAAGCCATATGGTTGAAACGATAGTCCAAATGAAAAGTAGGGATATTGTGTTTTTTAATCTTATAATTCATAAGACTTTGCTCTGGGTAGTCGAGTCCACCGTCATCTCCCGGAAATAGCGTAAAAGCATCTTTGTGACAAGCGGATATGACCATTACCCCTGCATTAAAATACGCATTATCTGACCAATTTATTGCAGGCATTCTTGTATTCTGTTGCTTAATCTCCTGACTCAGATCACAGCCATAATCGCTTTCATACAAAGCCCCAAACTTTTCCGCGGGTACAACTTCAAACAGGTTTTCACAACCTGGCGTCACAAAAACATCTAGATCTAGTAAAATCAGTCGTTCATATCTATCGAGTAAATCGCGTATTTGAAATTTAGCCCAATAAGCACTGTATTCATTATTAATATCACTACTCATTGGCTCGGTAATTTCAATAAAGTCAGCGCCAATTTTGTTGGCGTATGACTTTATATATGGCAGCGTTAAAGAAGCCATTTTTGCATAAGTATTTCCGATATTGACTGTTACAACAGCGTAATTAGACAATGTATACCTCCCGTATATTATTTTTATAATTCAACTCTGCACTTGTACAATAACATTAAGGTGTTCATTATTGCTTCAAATGGTAGATTGGTCTAAAAATTAACAGATGTGGTTGGCGCCAGTCAATTAATTTAGCTTTTCATACGTTAACCTCCTCAAATTCTATTTATACCGTAGTAACCTTTCGCCGTTATAAAATTGAATTTCTTGAGGCGATGCAACTTCTTTGAGCATGCAGACTATTTGTGTTTCGAAGAACTTACATTTTCGCATCGTAAAAATTTCTTTTTATATTGGTAGAAACTCTACTTACGAACTGTTTCAGTTTATGTGGGAGCTAGACATCTGTATGTTTGATCACTGCTATGATCTGAGACTCTGTAAAACGTGATTTTTTCATCGTTGTGTCCGATGTTTATATTACAGAAACTTCCAATTCAAAATGTCTCATGTCAAGGGAGGTGGATGAAAGGTAAAGTTCGTGATCTCGACCTTACCTCAGAATGTCGTGAGCTGAATCAATTACCATTTAATTAGCTTGAGTTTCTAGACCAATTTCGCTGTCCTTTTGCAAAGCATAGGCAAAATCAACAATAGACTTTCCGTCAAAGTTTTGAGAAATAAAATCATTTAGTCCAGTTTCAGTTACTAGTGGTAAACCTTCATTGAAACACTTGAGATCGTAAGCAATCAACTTTTCTCTAACTTCTTGGGGAATGGCAGCATAGTGAATAATCGAACTTTCATTACGTTTGTGATTTTCTATAAATAAAAAGTACATGTGATTAAACGTATAGGGTAAATGATATGTTTCATACCCTTGTTTGATAACATTATAATTTATCAGTGTTTGCTCAGGGTATCTATTTCCTCCTTTTTGGTTCAACTCCATTAAAAAAGCATTTTTATGCTGTTTTGATGCGACCATTACTCCAACATTAAAATAATCACCATTCCAGTCAACATAGCTATTTTCACTCTTAAACTCTTCTATTTCCTCTTCCAAGCTACTGTTCATTCTTTGGTAGTCTGTTTCATATAAAGCAGCGAATTTACTTTCTGGCACTATCTCAAAAAGGCTCGGGCAATGAGGTCTAACTATAACATCCAAGTCTAGATAAATTATCCTTTCATATTTTTCTAGATATTTGTATAGTTCAAACTTTGCCCAGTAAGCGCTATATTCTGTACCATATGAAAGATTACTCGCCTCATTAATTTCAATAAAGCTTGCACCAATTCTATCCGCGTACTCTTTCATTAACGGTATAGTCATCTCGGCCATTTTATGAAATTTATTGCCAATATTGATTGTAATTACAGCGTTTTTTATTGCTTCCATTCACTTTCCTTATAATTCATATTTTTTATTGTAACTTCACCATTACTCGGTTACCAAATGTATCTCAACTATTCTAAATAAGTGCCAGGATACTCAGGTAAAACTCCAGCATATTCATCGCTGATGACTATTACTAGACGTTCCATCCCGTCGTAATAACCAGATTTACATACCAACATAATTCGACAAAACAATGCCGCTCGGGGGTAAACTGACTTTTTCTGATGAAGAAAATGTTTATTCTAATTCAAGACTGGTCAGCTTTCACTAGACAGTTTTTAGCATAGAATAATGCGCCTCCTCAAGTTCAGCTAGAGAAATAACGCTTTTATATGAATAGCATAAAATCAGGCTTGGTGGATATGTTCTAGTGTGACAGTGCTAAGCTTATTGTGTAAACCAATATGAATATTTTTTTTGTTATTTAGCGATTTATATTATCACTAACATCATTAATCCTCCCTCACTACCTAGATGTTCGAATGTCCTTTAGAATTCAGATAATATGTACACATTTATGGTTAAATACAAATTGAACGATGACCCACTGTTACAAGTATCTGCGGCAAAGTTACAGACACTAACGAGAAGGAAATCGGAGTAAACCTCGAGCTATGGCTTACTACGGAAATAGAAAACTGGTGCTTTCAGCTTTGCTTTTTTTCACTGTCGAAATGTACTTGGTAAGTTATGGAAGCGCAAATGGGCAAAGAGCTTGAACTTAACTTACGCATCAAGCCAAGTCATAGCTTAAATCATGAAAACTCCGTGCCATTAACAGAGCTTAAAATTATTATTTAATGCCTAACCAACGGACTTTATACACGACCAATTATCTGGTCGAAGATAATACAGCTTGTTTGAAGAAATGACGATTATAACCGTGAAGCGATAACATAGGTATGACTTTTACTGCCAGCCGCGAGAGTTGTTCGGTCATTAAATCAAATTATCGAATGTCACGTTAAGCCAAAAGCGATACGTTGTAATAATGGCCTAGAATACATCAGTTAAAAATAGCTGATTGGGCTGAAAAGCACCAGATTGAGCTTAGGTTTATTCATCTTAGCAATCCACCACAAAATGTTTATATACAGCGTATTAACCGTACTGTATGTTACGCTTGACTATGCCATGAGTTATTCGATAATTTAAATGAACTACAAGAACCTGCCCATAATTGGCTATGGACATACAATAATAAACGACCTAATATGGGGATTGGCGGCATAATTTCCGACCAGAATTTACGAAAATTAACAACGAACTCTACTTAGTATATTCCATTAAAAGTGGGGATATTACTCATTATGGTTGACTTTAACTGGGATAGTTTGGGCTTTATCACATCATAATAGTGCCCAATTAAGCTGAGCATCAAGCTTATCGGTTTTAGCTTTTTGCCTGACGCCACCAGCGAAACGTTTAATGTGAACAGGGTTCGCGATTACAAACGGAAATTTAGTTTTAGCACAGGCAATTATAAAGGGTATTTTTAAACAGTCAGTTGCCTCAATAACAATGTGCTCAATGTTGCACTGTATAATGGTGGTAGCGGCTTCTTTTATCCCTTGTCATCATTCGATAGCGTAAAGTAGATATCCATTGGTCGAAAATAAATATCTAATTGAAATTTACCGGTATCAACACCGACATGAACACTTAGATTGATTGTGCTTTTCACAATTTACTAACCCTAATTTGCGTAATGTGGGTTTGAGATCCAATAGACCATTCGAGTGTTTTGCTTGGAGTCTTTTACAGCGTTCGTTCTTGTTACCGTTCTCTCGTTTGAGGAACCATCGCTTATTCGAACACCTTTAAAAGAATGCCGTAGTTGCAGCTATGGCTTGGCTATCACTTTACCTTAACTCGTTTAATAGTGGGCTTATTATTTATACAAGGAAATTTAAATGAAAGAGATTATTGATTGGGATAAATTTGTAGAATTAAACTGGCAAAAAAAACCAGCTCTTTTTGATCTACCCGACGAACCACCGATGAATGAGTTCGACTTTTTACAAGCCGTACACCATCTAGTAAATGGTGAATTAGAGGCCTCACCTCGCATTCGACTTTTCGCCGATGGAAGAAATATCGGGCCTGGTGAAGAAGATGGTCTAATTTCATTTGTAGGTACCGCAGATATACGTTCTTTCGCCGAGCTAGTTGATATTGCTACTTCTAAGCTAGATTCTGATACATTCACTATGATCTTAAATGACGGTGGCAAACTATTGCCCGAGGTTAAAGAAAAGCTTAAGGACTTTTTGTCTTCGCTGACTGAGCGGGTCGGTGTTGCACCATCCTTCACAGACATAGAACTATTCGGTGGAAGCTATAAGAACACTCCTTTTGGCATCCATCGTGACTTCGGGAACGACAATTTTATTTTTGGTGCTGTGGGCGAAAAACGATACTTATTGTGGCCTCCCGAGTATTTCAGTAAAGAGTTGCAAGAAAATGTGGATTTTCAAATCAAAGATAATTTAATTATTGCCTCTGACGAAGCATTGGCCAAATTCAAAGAAGATGCGCTTGCGTTCACTGTTACCCCTGGGACCTTCTTATATATGCCTGACTGGTGGCATGTAGCCGATGTTCAGGCTAATCCTATCCAACTTACTTTACACCTTGGGTTATATAGTCAGGTTGACCTACCAAGTTTAGGGTCAATATTTATGTCTGAACTGTTAAACAGAAGGTCGGAAAATACCAATATTGAAGTTGAATATTCTGGAGAGCAGAAAGAGCTTCCAAGTTTTGTATCGGAATTGGTGAGTGATATTAAGCATATTGTATCCAGCGGGGAGCTGGAAGAACACGCAAATAACTGGTGGAAAACCAGAAGAAAAAATAATGGATTTTCTTAGTGCAATAAGTACGTCCCCTACTCTTTAATTGTCATGTTAAGGGGGCGTTGCCTCATCTTCAAGCAAAGCGACCTATACATATAATGGGAAAATAGTGGAATAAAACTAACCTAGTTTATTTGCCTATTTATTAAGGAATGCAGAGTGCATGGCTCCCTATTTCAAAGCGGCTAATATTGTTATCTTTTTCAAAGGAATGCCGCTTGCAATATTAAGCAATTAGCTGAAGTACACGGCGTATCAAGCGGTTACGCTGTGTGTCTTCGGTACAATTTAAATATCATCTAACTAAAGATATCTGCACTTACTCGCTCTAAATGTTGAGAGCACACACTGAAGTGCTGTCCCCCACTATGGCAGAAAAACTGCTTTATTAATATTTTCAGTATGCTAAGTCATACCAACAATTTGTCGGCGAAATGCAGATATAGTCATTAATCTATCAAAGCTAAACTGTGTCTCAACTACATTTGTAACAAGTAAAACATGGCGCTTGTCATCAGGTAGACAGTTAAGTTTATAATCTGGTCTATTTTTCTTTCAGCGTTTTGTTAATTAAAGCGGTTGACTAGTAAATTTATCGTGCAAGATTCAAATATTGCGTTCTTTCCCTTAATCTTTACTCCTTCAAAATAAACTCATGTGGTGGTTGTGTTGATGTTTTTTGGCCAATAAGTGGCCACCATCTTTTATTAACACTCGTTATATAAAAAGATTTTCTGAGTGTGTTTACGGTTAATTCAGACACCGCTCGAATAACGGACTCACGGAATAACTCTTTTAATGCAGGCTTTAGGATTCGATTATGGAACGACTTATAGATTATGACGCAACCAGCCTTTTACAATAAGTTTTTATGAATACCTGACTAGTTAGCGTCTTATAAACAAGAGAAGCTTTGAAAGCGACTCTGAGCAAAGAAGCGAGCGATAAGAAACGCTGTCGAATCTGAAACGCAGAGATTTTTGCAAGCTCAATGAGCTGCTTTTCTAAGATAAGGGCTTTTAATTGCTTTGAAACTTGGTTAATCTGCAAGTGAACACTGTTTTTATTAGCGTAACTATATGATCATTAACAGAGTTCAACTGCAAATTTTCTTAAGATCCAACCTAAGAATTTAGGTTAATCGTTAATTTTTAACGTTCAAATATCAAGCAGGTAGATGCTTTATATAGACTTGAAAAAATAAAACTTTAATGGAACGTAATGTTGTGACTGTTTTTATCAGCAATACCCCAAACACCATTTAAAACGAAGTAACAGGTTTCCTTAGCAGCATTTAAATTAAAGCGGACCCAATCAAGTTGTTCATAGACACAAGGAATTTATCATTATGACTCGACTACAACAAATTCACTATTCAGAAGACTCGTTTGAAGCTCAATCTGTCATTTCAGCTCTTACCAACGATGATGTGGCATTAATTTCGGGTGTTGAGCAAGATATTGCTGATGATTTAATTTTTAGTGTGTGTGAGCTGTTGGGGCTAGACGAATCATTGGAACTTCAGGCAGGCTTTGCCTCGATACAAGGTCACAGACAAACAAGAAATGACTTTTATATGACGGTAAATAGGCGCCGACCTTACCAGTTTATCCCGCCCCACTCTGAAGGAAGCAGCTTTTCTAAAATGCAGCTAGCGGCCTTTTATTGTATTGAAAACTCCACCGATGGTGGTGAAACCATATTATGGCACGTAAATGCAAACGCGACAGATTGGAATCACTTAAAAGAAAAGAAGCGCAAATGCAAAGTCATTGGTACACTGACTGATGCCGACAAGCATAAGATTCGTACTTCGTATCAACTAGATGTTGATTCTGATCGATTATTACAGGATGAAGAAATCCTAACCTCACAGAAAATTCACGAAAATGTTACTATGTACGAGGTGCTTAGTAAGCCAGAAAAAACCCACTCTATTATTTTAGACAGTTATCAGTACGCATACTGGGATTCTATATCCAGCCTTGATCATGATTGCGCTATTCGCTTCCAAGAATATTGTAAAAGGCAAAGTCTATTAAAAGTATGCAGTAATAACAGCTTTCCAATGGATAACGCTGCGCAAAGAAGGCTACGGAACTTCGGAGTAAATTTTGATGAGCTATTTGACCATACAGTTATCCACAAATTACAACCGGGACAGCTAATAATTTTTAATAATATAAGCTGGGCACATTCTGCGGCAAATTGGACGCCTGACTCAGGTGTTAGAAATGTAGTCGGCGCGTTTGCATAAATATTAACATAGGCGAATATCCGCAATGTATGAGAATATAAAAGATATTTTATCAGGCTATATATACTACTTAAATGGACATTAGAACCACTCATGCTTAAACGATGGGCTGAGTTTAATTGCCAATTCATAATACTCTGTAATCGCCAAAAACAAGAGTTGATACCAGAAGCGGCTAGCGGCTGTTCGAAGGAAAATACATCAGATTGAAGCTCACTTAAGCGATTGTTTTTGCCATCGCTAGGTAGAATAAAAGCTAAAAGTGGGCCAAAGCAGTATAAATTCGTGCAGTTAGGCGTAATAGTATTCGTAGTCTCTACTTGATAGAGGTTACACATCAAAAACCGTGTAAGCAAAAACGTCTAGCTGCCAAGTATTCAATGCCATCTCTCACAATTTTATTCTTAGAGTTTGAGTTGGAGCAAAAATGGAGCCCTTAGCCGATTGCGGGTTTAAGCAGAATTACAGTGCTTCCAGTGAGTCATTAGTGGGTTTATGGCTATGTTCAACGCCAGGTTGAGAAAATCTTTAGGCTCCTGCGATTATATTTAATGAATTCGCGAGTCAATCTGAGGAAAAACTCGTTGCTCTATTGAGGTGTTATTTATTAAACACTTAGGCTATCGCAATCTGTTTTAATTCAGTTATACCTAATACTTAGTTTTCTTCGAGATTAATTCAATAATTAAGTGGTTTTGCTATCCTAAATTGCTGATTTTCAATATCATGCAACCCAAACATTGCGATTTGAGGGTAAAATGAAACTAACCATGCAAACATCACAAAAGCACCTGTTCTGAATCATCACCTGTAAACACCAATATGGCTTACCTTTTCATTGGCAAGGGAGGTTCTTTAAGCAATACGCTATTAAACCGAGTCTTCAGAGGGATTAAATCAGGTAAGTTATTAAAGCGATCACTCCTTAACGCTCATTCAAACTACGCTCAATGTCGTGAAATCGAATAAAGTAAACAGTTACATGAGGGTGTACTGCTCAGGTGTATACTCCCCTAAACCGGATAACCGCGTACCGAATATCGAGCATTAACTTGCACAATAGTCGAACAGCAATCTATGTAAAAGAGTAGCTTGATAGATTTCAGGGGGGCTTTACATGTAGGCATTTGGTGTATAAGTACAGGTCATCTTTTTGAGATACTGAGCGCACGCACGTCGTAAATTTATAAGGTGAAAAAGCTGCAAAGGAAAATCATCAACCAAACTTCATTGGTAACAGCAAACTTATTGATGCCGAAAATTACATAGCAAATCAGCGGCCGAAGCTCATCACGTTCTTTAACGATGGTAGACTCAGTATTGATAATAATCTTGCACTGCGGGCCATTCTACCGACGTGCTTGGCCGCAAGAAATAACTGTTTAGCCAATGGGTTAGTGGCCGGTGACTATATCACTGCGAGCTTGGATGAGTTGTGCCACCCCACACCAGATATAGGCAATTTATTACCGTGGCACAATAAAGCCTAGGTTGTAATCACCGGATGGATACGTTTAGTTTCACCACATGTGGTAATGAGAGTAGCGCAGTGCTCTGCAGCGTGCTCGCAACAGCCAGAGTAAACGGGCGCACGTTATCCGATTATGTGAAGTATTGATTAAACGAATAGGTCCAGCCACAATGTAATATCTATAGTTTGCTGCCTTCTAGTGCTAATCTCTAGGTGTTCTCCGCTGCACGCTTTCGAATTAAATGTGTGGTTGAAAAAAATATGTTTCACGACGGCTGATTTTGCCATCTTTTAACTGATAATAATCTGAAAACCGGGTTTCAAGCATTTCGCCTTTTCCACTCTTTCCCTGAAAGTAGCCTTTACATACTATTGTTGCACCATCACTAATTACTTCTTTAATGGTATGGAGACCACATGTAATAATGCGTACATTTTTATAAAAGTGGATCAAATCACTTAAGCCTTCAATTTCTTGATAACCTGGCCTTTGGTATATAACTTCAAAGTGAAAAACTTCATTTAAACGATCAAATTCCCTTTCATCAATTATCGAAAACATTTTCTCTACAATCGCTCTGCCGTTCATAATCAATTCCTATGTAATATTTACTTTTGAATTCCAATCAATATATTGAGGTACTCTACCTCTTACTAGTAATTGGTATTCCTGCATGAAGAACTGAGAGAGCTCACCGATATTGCCATTATTAATATAGCGACTGTCAATTTGATAAACTGGTAATACCTCTGCAGCGGTACCAGTTATAAAAACTTCATCAGCTATGTATAGCTCATCGCGTGTTAAACGTTTGCTGACTACTTTGACCCCTTTATCTTGTGCCAACGTAATGATGGTTTGCCGAGTTATGCCATTTAAACAATTCGATAGTGGAGGAGTATACAAGACACCATTTTTTATCATAAATACGTTAGCACCTGTAGCTTCGCAAACATAGCCTTCAGTATCTAATAAAAATACATCATCGACATTGCAGTTTTTTGCTTCTCGCAGTGCTAGTTGCGAGTTTAAATAATTGCCGTTGGCTTTAGCCTTTGTCATGCTGACGTTGACATGGTGGCGGGTAAAAGATGATATGTTCATTGCTATACCTTTATTACCACCATCTGCATAGTTGTATGCATCCCATGCAAGTACCATTAGATTGACACTGCTCTCACGAGTATCCAGGCTTAAGGTTTCACTACCTAAATAAACCATTGGCTTGATGTAAGCTTCACGCAGGTTATTAGCTAAAAGCGTGTCTTTGATCGCTTGTTTTACTTCATCTTGGGTATAGGGAATGTTCATATTCATAATTAAAGCACTATCAAATAAGCGTGCGATATGATCATCTAACCTAAATATGTAACTACTGGAGTTATGCGAATATGAACGTATACCTTCAAAAACCCCTAACCCATAATGCAGAGTATTAGTAGCACAGTGAACGAGAGCATCATTACTTGCTTTTAATTCTCCACCAATCCATATTTTTTTTATATTACTTAACGACACTATTATTCCCTCATATCGTATAAAATGTTTAAATTATGCTGAGCGCTTATGTTTGAAACCTCATAAGCCACACCTTGTGAAACAATTAAATTTAGCTTCGCCATTAACTCTCTGGTTTTATAGCGTGTTATTTTGCGTAAGTTCATACATAACTCACGGTAGCCTAAACTTTCTCTGTACGTTTAAACAGTGCTTTGATCATGCGATAAAGGCACAGCTTTGCGGCCGTTATATGCTTTGCCATATGCGCCAGTCATGCGTGATAACTTGAGTGATTCACGTTCATAGTTGAGCATAACTTAATAACGCGAAAAGCTTGTCTATTCATCTTTGATGAATGGATACTTCACTTCATTTCACCCTAAAACAAGGCGCTAGACTTTTTAAAAGCTCATTCTCCATATTGAGATCTTTGTTTTCTTTTCTTATTTTCTTAAGCACTTTAGCTCTGCGTGCTCATCTTCATCGATTGAATTGCAAGCTCGTTGTTTTTCCAGTTTATCTTTTCAGTTATAAATAAGTTTGGTTGCAATACCTATAGAAGCTGCGGCCTCTGAAACTGAGAAGCCTTGTTCAGTTACCAGCGCGACGGCTTCTTGATTAAAATCTGTTGCATAAGAGGTATTTTTACGCTTTGTTATTAAACGCCTCAATACTAGAACACTGTCCATTGTTAAAGGCCTTGCTCAATTAAGCTCGTTCACACATATCATTGATTGATACACGGTCTTCAACATTACACGCTGTTACTCTCACGACAAGGTTCTACTTCATGATTGATGATAAAATAAAGCTTAAACCCATAAAACCAACCTTTCTTGCCCGCGCCACTTTGCGTTGCATCAGTAGACATTTTGTGCCTTGAAATTCTGGCAGATTTTAAGCGCCGTTGAATCAACATACGCAATGCCCATTGGTTTCTCTTTTCGCTTTGTAAAGCAACAACATAAAGGCATAAATACCGCTAGCATTAGCCTAAGTATTCAGGTGTTACTAACGTGCTCTGGAAAAGCATTTTGCCAAAACTGGCAAGCAAACTTGGTGAAAAAGGCTTTAAAATCGCGAAAGACTGACTGATGAAAGCCTATTACAATGTTCATTACCTCACTAATATCTACTTGAGATGGTTTGAATCGTTGTTTTTATCTGTTTTCAGCAAGTGTGCTTTTCAGGTAGATGCAAACTTTATAAAAAATCATCGACATCTACGTAAATAAGTTATAAGCCCTTGCTCCTGTGTGAATTTATTTTTTGGTCAAAAAATCTGAACACTGCAAGGGCATTTAGTTCCTTCTTTTATTTATTTCTCATTCGCAGCAGAGGTTAATTAAGTTATGGTGATCTTATCCCTCACATTAGGAGGCCAAATTCAATGTACTACTACAAACATTAATCCAACGAGCGAATATTGCCGACGACAGGTCGCTGGATGTAGTGTTTTAGTGTAGACAACGTAGATGTACTAAGCATAAGGCCGACCAAAACCAGACTTGCAGAATAAAGCAAAATTAAAGGGCTGAGGTCTTGAGAAACAATATCCAAAAATTCAACTGGTAACTGTTTAACCCCGACTAAAAAGAGGATCCCGACTAGCAAAATACCGAATAAAGTTGGTTTTAAAGCGTTAATCATAAACATACGTTTAATCTCAATATCTCTGGCACCCACAGCCATTCTGATGCCAATCTCGTTTTCACGCATAGCAATACAGTATTTGACAGTCCCCAATATACCTGTAGCAGAAAGCATCAGTGTTAACAGTGCAATAATGGAAGCTGTGATAGCTATTGCATTTTGATTAAACAAATAGATGTTTGCTATGTTTTGCAATTTTTCTTCGAACCCCCAGATAACATAATCACCGTTAACCTGCTTTATCGCAGCAACTACATCTTCTTTGTTCAAGGTAGTGCCTGGTTTAAGAGAGATAATAAACTCAGAGTTGTTAGGTAAAGAAGGTAAATAGATTCTCCTTGGAACGTCTTTTTGCGTAGGAGTTTTCACACCGTTAACAACCCCTATAATGGTAAAAGCTTCAGGGCCACCAAGACTAATTCTGCTCCCGAGTACTTGGTCACCCAAAGTTTCTGCTAGTTGCTGATTTACTATGGCAACAAGGCTCTGACTCATAACATCGTTTTCGTCGAAATTTCTACCGGATAGCAATTCTTGATTAATGAAAGGGAAATAAAGGTGGTCAATTATAGCGCCCTCGGCAGAAATGTTGGTTTCAGAATTCATAGGCAGCACTGAAAATCCATAGGTTTTGCTGAGAATACTGAATGATTGACTTACTTCCTGGACCTCAGGGATAGCCCTCAATTTATTTTTAATCTCATTAATAACTACAGCAGCATTTTCACTCGCAATGGAGTTTCCGGTTTGGCTGCGCAATTGCAAAGTAGCTAGGTTCTCAAAGGTCATTCCCAAGGGGGTGTTAATGGTTTCTATTGCTTTATAGGTTAGATTAAACGTCAGTAATAAAACACAAAATGCGAAGCTTGCCTGAAAGCCTATTAAACCATTCCCTACTTTTGACGGAATTTGAATACTATTGCCTTTACCACTTGAACTCAACATAGTGCGAAGTTGGTTGTATTTAATCAGTTGTGCAGTGATGCTGGAGAAAAGTAAGGCAATAAATAAAGCGAATAGTGCTCCTACAAGAACTATAAACCCGTCTAATTCTAGTTCTGACAAGCGCGGCAAATAGTAAGCAAACTGCTCTTTAATGACTACAATGCCGAAATAAGAGAGCAACAGCGAAATACCAAATGCGAGCATCATGAGCAACATAGCTTCCTGAAATAACTCAAAAAGAATATGCTTTTTCTTCGCGCCCAATACTACTCTGATGGCAAGTTGTTGTTGTGATTCAGCCATTCTAGCAATGAACATATTAATGATATTAATGATAGCGATGATCACCAGCCCTGTGACAGTGGCGAAGAGTGTCCATAATAAACTAGTTGAATTGCCGATTATAATGTCACTTAAGCGAGTGATATTAAGAGTTATGTTGTGTTGACTAAATTGCGTTCCTGAAACATCCTGATTCCATTTATTGCTAACCAAGTTGTCATTACTTGCTAGTAGCTGCTCTAAGTTAGTATTTTTAGCTACTTTCAAAAAGTATTCAAAGTCTGAATCGAATACTTGGGCATTATTTTCTAAACTTTTTACTTTATTGTAATCCCAAGGTAATAATACTTGTGCAGGTGCCCCCACATACCTTGTCTGTGGGTCAACATAATCTTTGGCAGTAACGCCAATGATGGAATAAGTTACACCATTTATAGTAACGCTTTCTTCTAATATGTCGGAGTTGCTTGAAAATTCATTTTGCCAGGTTTCATAGCTTATAACGGCAACAGGGTTAAAGGTGTTTAAACTTTCAGATTCTGAAAAGCCAACTCCCATATGGAGGTTAACATCAAATATGCTAAACCACTCAGGTGTTACGTAACGAACTGGGACTACAGATTGATATTTGGTAGACGATAAGTTCACTTCGCCGAAATAACTAATGGCAAAATTTTCTGTGCCTACACCATTTTTATAGAGATTTATGAGGTTTGGATAAGCAAATGCTTTTTCTAACAGCTCACCATGCTCGTTATATCTTTCCTGGCCAATTGAATAAATTAAATCAGCATCTGAATAGGGAAGAGGCTTGAGAAGGGCAACATACAATAGTGAAAAGACTATAAGCAAGGCTGCCATTGCCACCCCAAAAGTACCACTAATACTTATTGAATATATAGGTCTATTGGCTATTCTCTTTAGTGGTTCGACTAACAAACTGTTGGTATTTATCATTCTTATTATAGTCCTTTATTTATAGTCCGCGGTTAATTTTTGCACTTGAAAGGTTAACATATTTTAATCATGATTCAACTGATTAGTGTAAAGCTTAAAGTATACTTAACTCGATAGTGGTTTAAGCCATTAGTTCATCAATAGAAATAGATAGCTTTTTTCTTTGTTAAAGTAGGCAATCATCGCCCCTAAGACTGTTAAAGTCACTCCTTGTAAACCTCTACGTCTTGATTTCACTAACTGAAAGATATTCTGTAGCTGCTATTGATGGTTTTAATAATAAATCTTTTGTTAAATGTTGACTGTTCGTATTCTCAGGCTTAGTAACTAAAAGCACAAAGTAAAAGATATATTTATTGATATTTTTGATTAATTTTCGTGTGAATTTGAGCTGTTTGAATTTATGAGGATTGATGTAAGTTTTCGACTGCAATTCTGTTTCTAAAACACCCACATAATTGCGATGGTCTATTCAGGTTAATGTGTTTATAAACGTGAATTGCTTTTGTTTTTTTTCAATTTTCAACTCGATAAAAGTATAAAAAAGTGTCGATTTTGTTGAAAGTTGAATCATTTAATTTTAAGAACATCTAGCAATTAGGGGAACTGGTTGAGAAACGTTTTCAAAACTTTAAATGTTGAAATTATCACAAGTATTTCAGTGCATTTTACTTGCTTTTACACAGACCTCTTCTATACGCACCATCTCTGGTTGTTCTTGCGTAAAATTGATAAAGTCATAATTACCAGAGCCGGACTGTAAGTTTGGACCTAACACAACACTTAATCTTGTACTGATGGGCTCAACAGGAACAATTTCAAATTATAGAGCCTATCCGCTTCGTCTAATGGTAATACAAGGCCTTCTCCGTTAATGAATACCTTATCTAGAACGCCAATTAGTAATGTTGAATATAATCTCCCTTTTATAATGTACGTATTTATGTCTAAAGCATGATTTGTTGCTTGAAATATTTGATCATTGCCAGCGATGGAATTACCTGTAGATAGTGTCAATTGAATTTAAAATCAACACTTATAGACTATTTTTTGCAATAAGGGTAGACCAGTATTTTATTTAGCAAAGGATTTAATATTATTAATTAGAAAGCTTATTTTTCTTCTTTATTGCTGTTTATACAGAAATTTTCATAAATATGTCTTGTGTAAAGAATTACTAATGATAAGTCTATTTTCTGAGCTTCAGCAATTTTTGTGTGAATGATATCTTGTGTTTGATGACTAATAAGCGATGACAATGGGAACGTGTAGGCTGGAGAGGTAAATGCCTTAAGTTCTGTGAGTATGCAGTTAGTTTAGCAACTTCATATGGCAAAACTATCAGCTAGATACCTACAATCAAAAATAATAAGTAACAAAGTGGTCTATTTTCACTTTGTTACTTATGAGCCACTTGTTTGTTTTACAATCCAAGTAGCTTGCTTGCCTGCACAATACTAAGCACAAGTTTAAAGCTATATCGATTTAAATAATCGTCTTTCTTGTTCTTAAGTGATTGTAATTTATATAAACCTCTTTCTCCCCTGAATTTGTATCCAGTTTGAAACCAGAGTATTTTTCTTTGATTTTGATCAGCTCCTCATAGCTGTCTTGAAAGTAAGTTTTTGTTGGTATTGATGAATCTTTAAAACTGATGAAAGCACCATACGCGCCGTCAATCGATGTATCACGACTGACTTCAATCCAGTCTAAAGCTCGGTTTACATAACGGAATACTGGGTTATCTTGACCAAGCATTTTACGATCAAAGCTCCCGTCATATTTTAGTTTTGTATTCCACCATGTTTGATATTGAATTGTATACTGGGCTTTAGAATAAGGAAAAGCGACACGTCTAGCTGCGCCAGTAATTGTGTCATCTTCATAAAACTGCCCTGCAATAGCGCCCAGCGTTACGTAAGAAAATAAGCCTAGCTCTGCATTTTGTTCGAACAGTAACGGCGAAGTTAAAGACCGCAACAGCTCTGCTCTACCTTCCTCTGTGAGGCCCGTTTCGTGAACGAGTTTAGAGGTGATTTTATGTGGTGCCGGTGCGTCATAGTCAGGTGTAAATGGCGTGCCATTTTCATTTGATACCAAAGCTTGCTTTACACCAAGTGGTTTTAAGTTTGCTAAGGTATCTCTAGACCAGTTAGACATCAATGCAGAGCTGTAGTTAAGCTTGGTATCAGTACCTGTCTTAGTTACTTTTGCCGTTGGAAAATATTGCCCGACAAAATTGTCCAGCTCGCTCTCTGTACCTTCCCAATACCCGTACATGGTGCTGGGGTGTCTCAATGATTTTACGCTGATACAGGCTTGATCGGGAATTGCGTTGATCTTAAGGTTTGTACCCACAAGGCGCTCGGTTCGCGGGTCATTAATTGCGCGTTCCCACTGTGTGAGTAAAGTCCATGTTTCTAAATTTGTTGAGTCTGCTTCCTCATTGTTCCAATGGAGCTCAAAGCGGTGTATTTCGTCAGGGATCTCAAATGCCTTGACTCTGAACTCTGTAACTATGCCATAACTTAAAGCGCCACCGCCCCGTAGTGCCCATAATATATCTGGATACTCCGTTTCTGAGACTTGAATTTTTGTTCCGTTTTGCAAAATAACTGTTGCGCCTACCAGTGACTCGCAGCACATTCCTTTCGCTCTAGTCCAAGGCCCCCAGCCCCCACCCTGAACATAACCTGCTAAGCCGACAGTTGCGCATGTGCCATGAGGGATCGTCAAAGGCGGTATCTTTTTATCTGCTGGATTGGCCAGTTTTGGGATAACCTGATAAAAGCGATAACCTGAACCGATATGTGCAATATAGTCCTTGCCACGCTGGTGAATAGAAAACTCTTTTAGCTCGCTAAGATCGAGCAATACAACATCGGTACCAGTGCACTCCCCTTCATGATCATGACCGCCTGAGCGCACACGAATTGGTAGTTTGTGCTGTATCGCTTCTTGATAAGCATTTACAACATCATCGGTGTGCTTGCACATTACGATAACGGAAGGCGAAAACTGTAATCTCGTATTAAAAATCAATGCTTTCGATTGATATCGTAAAAAGCGTTTATTATCTAGATCTTCTGAAGGTAGCAGCGTCAGTAATTGATCAGACTCGAAAGCATGGGTTTTCTTCAGTGTTTTTATGTAGCTTATAGTTTTTTCCCAGTATGCCTCAATACGCTTTTCAGCTTCTTCTAATTGACATTCTGGCTTTGGTTTATTGCATTGTTCTGTCATCATTATTTCCTTTTTCTGAGCTGCATGGGCAATTTTCAACCTGAGTGCCTGTTATGGCTTCAGCGAGATCTTTTATCGCGGGTGCGAGGTCTTTTTTATTTAGGTTAACTTTAATTAAATATGATTTGTCTTGGTTTGCATTTATCGTTGAGAAAGCTTGATTTAAATCCTCTACATTTTCCACATTCAAATATTCGACCAAATAAGCCTTGGCTAGTGCTTCGTAGTTCCAATGATGAAGCTTATCAAACGGCGCAAATTCACCGCTGGGTGTAAACGCACAGATATCAACGAACGATTGCTCTATGGCATAGACTTGATTGCTCATCACAAAAACAACGGTATTGAGCTTATTATGGCTAATTGTTGAAAGCGTTTGACACATCATCATAAAGCCACCATCACCTGCAATAACAGCGCTTCGCCTTGGATTGGCCAATCCAGTACCGAGGGAGCACCCAGTTTCGTGGCCTAAGGACCCCCAAGCGGCGTCACTGACAAAGCGGTTCTTTTCTATGCCAGTCAAACGCGCTGCCATATAAAGAGATGAGCTTTCACCTAATATTAAATTTAGATCCTGCACGTGTTGTGACCGAACTAATTGTTGTTGATAAGTAACAAAAAAATTATCGTATGTTATTTTGTCGCTATCGTGGATCGGTGTATTCAAGTATGAATTTTTTGGTATGGTACATTGCGTATGCTGCTGTCGGGGTGTTTGCTTAATATACTCAACTAAGTCACCAATAAACTGTGCCAAGTTGATACCACTAATACGTTCACATTTGCCTACTCTCGCCTCCCCCATATTCACTCTGATCAGGTTAGTTCCTTGCTTATCTAACATGGTGAGGTAGTCGTCTGTGAATATCATACCCAGTGCCAAAATGCAGTCTCGTTCTTTAACAAAGTCAAACGTCTCTGGCCAAGAAGCCTCCCCAGCGTAGGTACCAATAAACAGCTCTTTACCTACCCCTTGCGTCTCACTTAATACCGACTTGGCAAGTGTAGACGTTGTATAAGGTACGTTTAAATGACAAAGTAAGCTTTCTACTTGTGCTTGTATGCCAAGGCGAGCAACCTCTATACCCAATAAAACGAGTGGTTTTTCTGCCTTTTCAAGGCGGCTAATTGTTTTTTCAAGTAGTGCTGCCATCGCCGGTGGTTCAGAGGCTGGAAGCTCTATAACTAGGTCATTATCTGGTTTATTACAGGGTGCTCCCCATACATTTTGCCAAGCTTCAAGGTAAATTGGCCTTTTTTCACTCATTGCTAATTGCAGCGCGCGGTCTATGATACTAGGAGCCGCAGTCGCATCCGCAAGAATTTCGCTGGCAACAGTGACGTTTTCAAAAATTTTCTTGTCAGCACTATAATCGCCTGTAGAGTGATGGAACAGCACACCCGTTTCTTCGATATCTACACGATTTGACGCCGAGGGACTCGCCGAAATAACGACTACGGGATTTCGCTCTACATACGCACCAGCAATTGCATTTAGGACGCTAAATGTACCCACGCCATACTGCACTGACACCGCGCCAATACCGCGATATCTTGCGTAACCTTCAGCAGCATAGCCTGCTCCCAGCTCAGTTACATCGCCAACGGCATCGATGCCAGGGAAGTTGTCTAACGCAGTCATGAACTCCTGTACATAGTCCCCGGGGACTTGAAAAACTTTGTCAAGTCCAAACTGTTTTAAGCGCCACAGCAGATAATCTGCAACGGTAAAATTAGCGGTACTCATGATTTATTCCTTCATAGGCAAACTCAGTAGCTTCATTGAGGGTTTTTGAGCTGGCGTTGGGCTGCTTAGTTTCGGAGGCTGAGTCGCATTGCTTGCAACAGTCAATTGGCAAGTAATTATGAGGTTTGCCACATGTACTTAGCCATGTCGGCGTCGGTAACTTGAAGAACTCTGCAAGAGTTGACTCAGCTGTATTTAGTGCACCTTCTACCCAGCCTTGTTCATATGAGTATGCTTCACCAACAATATAGATGTCTTCTGTCTCAACAGGGTGACGCATTTTGCACATGATCTCATCTAGTCGGTAGTTAGCCTTCCATTCATGCCATCCACCACCATATGGATCATCTCCCCATTCTTGATAGATGGCAGAGTAAGGCATAGGCAATGCTTTTTGATTATGTAACGCTTGGATCTGACGGTGTGCAGCTTCAACCATACCTGTTGTGATTTGGTATTGATTTTTCGGGACTATTTCATTTTGGCAGTAGCCTTCAACGCCATATGCTGGCACATACCCTTGGTAGTGTTCCCCTTTTTCTAGTCCCTTCCAATAAGGGATTGTACCAATATCATTATAGGAGGCCATCAGTAGTGAGTTGGTATTTGGCTCGCCATATGTGTACTGATTTTTGCAGACCTTTTCGCCCTTTTCATTGCTGGTATACTCTACGCATTCCTTTTGGTCGCACTCAGTTCCTAAGTAGTAGGTTTGTCGGATGGGTAGATCTGTCACTGAACGACCAGCAACAAGCCCAAGGCTACGCCACCATGGTTGTTCGTACGCCATAAACATCTTGATTGCTTTTTGGCTTAGCACCGATGGAATGTTTTCTTTCAGCCAAGGATCATCAAAAAAAGGTGATTCGATAAGCTCTAACGACCTTCTTGGCATAGCGAGGATCAATCGTTTGGCTTTAACGCACTGAACAGGGGCGTTAGCATCAATGACTTTCTTTTGGTCATTAACCATCATTGGTTGAAAAGTCAGATTGTAACGGTATTCTTCACAATCATGCATTTCAATTTTTACTAAACGTCTTAACATGTTGATCCGTTTAGAACTTTCTAGGCACCCAGGTGCTTTTTTAAACTCATCACGAAGTTTAAGAGGTAGAGCTTGAAAACCATCTTTCAGAGTTTTAAATACGGTATCGTCGCTGTACTCTGTCGCTGGTAATTGGGTTACTGCATTGGCATTTGCAACATTGGCATCGTACCCGCCTGCCTCCTTCATAAATAGATAAGCTTCGTTACTCAGTACATGCTCTAAAAGATTCCAAAAACCTAGTTTCCATATTTCTTTACCAAAAACTTTGACTTTCATTTGTTCAGATAGCGACATATCTGCAAAGCCCGGACAGATCAGGTTCATTACTTTTACTTGTAAATCTTCAGGTCCATACCCGCGCTCGGTTTCTTCAAGGTTGTAAGGTATTTTATCTGGGCATTCGGCAAAATCTCGATACCTAAAGTATTGGCCTCGTAAGTAAAACAAATTGTTTTCACTACCGGCTTTGGGAGAGTTGTGCTGTTCAGAGGGATATAGAGGCAGCTCTGACCCCATCGGAAAATCTTTTGTTTTTAATTTTAGTTCATCGACTAATGAACTCACCATTACATGATCTTCAGGGATATATCGCATGCCACCAAGCTCAGCAACAACATTTGGCAAGCCTGGAAGGTTTGTGCTGTAAAGACGACCACCGATCCGGTTGCTATACTCATACAAAGCAATGCGTTGGTCGTGTCCTAATTCTTGTTGCAGGCGCCAAGCGCTATAAACCCCAGATACTCCACCACCCACAATGGCAATGTCTATTTCACTATTCATTCATATGCTCCTTTGAGAAATAACTTAAAGAGCATATTTAAGATTCTTCATGTTAACTATTACACATAATTACAGCGTATTGCTTACAGTGCTTATAGGTTCATCAATTAGCTCAATGAAAATATGCACATGTGCGCGGCCTTGTTGATCAAATAGGCCTTTACTGAGGCCTTATTATTTTTACCAATATTCAGGCATACCTAGCCTGTTCATCGTGTTTATCACCTTGGCTTTAATCATTACTTCTGTGTGTTGGCTGTTGAAGGTGCGGCTTGTTAATT
>NZ_JAKFZS010000005.1 GCF_021654285.1 Pseudoalteromonas luteoviolacea
CAGTACAACCCACCATTCTTTTATCTTTCATTGAACCACAGTTATCTTCTTATATTGCATTTTAAGTTCTATCTCATACTATTTTAAAAGTTTGAAGAAACGACTAGACTAAACTTATTGCTGGTAACATCCTTATACTGATATGGCCGTTCAACCATTTGTTAATTCGAAAATTTTAATTGTGGAAGAACAACCGCTCGCGCTCAGCTATTTGAAACAATCGCTAGAACGTTTAGCCTATCGCAACATCTTTGTCGCAGAATCAGCAATAGTCGCAAAAGAAACCTGCGAAACCAACAAGTTTGATCTAATCATCTGCTCTTTTGATTTAAGCAAGCGACAAAATGGCTATCAACTTTACGAAGAACTTCTCAAAAAGCGTTTAATTAAACGCAGTACTAGCTTTGTCTTTACCTCAGCCGAGACCAGCCCTGAACTAGTGCATAGTGTTGTTGAGCTACAGCCTGATGACTTTTTAGTGAAACCATTTACCATTAAAGATCTGCAATCTAGAATTGAACGCGTCCTAAAAAGAAAGCAAAGCCTTAAAAAGCTGTACACACTCATTGATGATGAAAATTACTCTAAAGCATTGAAATTTATCAATACAGAGTTAGATAGCAAGCAAACGAGTTACTCGGTTATGCTACTCAAATTAAAAGGCGAAATGCTCCTAAAACTTAAACGCTTTGATGAAGCAAAACAGTTTTATAAGTCAGCACTGGAACTACAAAAATTTACATGGGCCAAACTCGGTTTAGTCGAGGCACTCATTGCCAACAATGAGGATCTCACTGCGCAAAAACTGCTAAAAAGTTTAATAGAAAAAAGCGAAACACGCCTCGCAGCACTCGATCTACTCGGGCGTTTGGAAATCAAATTAAACCAATTTGAGCATGCACAAAAAGCATTGCACGAAGCGTCGCAAATGGCCCCTCGCAATCTTTCTAGGCAAAAATCATTGAGCACAGTTGCTATGATCAACCATGATTATGAATGCAGCTACAATGCGCAAAAAGAAATAGCAAGCTTTGCTCGATACTCGATTCACGACAGCCCTGAAGTCTACTTAAATGCAGCCAGAGCAGGCATAGATTTCGCTTTGGCCACTGATCAGCACGAGCAAATCAACAAAATTACTCGACAAACACAGCAATATTTAAATGATTTGAAAAAGCAGTTTCCTCATGCGATCAACCAAACTCAAATGGATGTGCTTCATGCTCGGCTACACTACCTAAAAGATGAACATAAAAAAGCACGCCAATTAATGGAGCAACTGGATGATGAGCCTCAGATACGCTCAGTAGACGCTGCATTGGATAAAGCAAAAGCATTTCATGAATTAGGGTTTCAACACAAAGCTCAGGCGCTATTTGGTCAGATAATTGATCACTGTGAACGACACAGAAGCAATGAAGACCCCGTCATGATGCATTATTTACAACAGCAACATGATGAACGCAAAGATATTACGATGGGCCCCAAAGAGCTCAACAACCACGCAGTCAAACAATTCAATAAAGGCCAACTAGATGTTGCTCTGGAAGCATTTTCTCAAGCCTTTAGAGTGATGCCAAAAAACGCCAGTATCGCGCTTAACTTATTACAATGCTTGGCAGATGCAACCGGTAAAAAAGGGATCACTTTCAATACAAACCTTGCTAAAAAATGCCTGAAAGTATTAAAAGACGCAGAGCTCGACCCGGATCAAGAATCCCGCTTTGATAAGCTTATGGCGCAAATGAGGGAAATGGGACTAGCGCAATGATAACTGTTAAGCACGAAATCACACTGCGCTAAAAACACTTATTACGTCACAGTTTCTTGTTTCACCATTGCCAGTGCATTTACACAATACCTTAACCCACTTGGTTTTGGTCCATCTGGAAAAACATGACCTAAGTGCGCATCGCAGACATTACACACAATCTCTACCCTGGTCATGCCATGTGTTGTATCCCCATGATACGCAATCGCATTATTGCTTGCAGGTTGAGTAAACGATGGCCAACCAGAACCGCTTTCAAACTTCTCTTGTGCGTCAAATAACAATTCGCCACAACACGCGCACTCGTATTGACCTGGTTCAAACAGGCTACAAGATTCCGAGCTAAATGGACGTTCAGTTCCTTTGTTGCGCGTAATATGAAAGACAGATGGCTCAAGCAAAGCCTGCCATTGCATTAAGCTTTTTTCAACCTTTTTGGGTGGCGCTGGGTTACCTTCGCTAGCCCTCGTGAGTATATCTTTCCAAAGTAACATGTTGATATTCCTAAAATCATTTAATTTTTATTATTAGAAGGTAATAATAATCATCTCATCTACCACAGCGTAATACAGTCAAAATTTATACCTTGTTCATGACACAACTAGGTCAACTGATGCTTTAACGCTAATAAATTAAATTCGTAAAAACCTGAAAGTATAGACTTATTGCCTTCTACGAATTAATCGTTTGATTAGGTCACAACAGATAGATAAAACGCCCCAATATCATTTAGGCGTCTACGTGCTTTTTCGTCAAGCTATTTTGCATCTGGTTCCGGCCAGTCACCAAAAAAACACGTTAAATAACGGCTGTTAATTAGGTATAAAATTACCCAAGAAACCAGGACGATTTGACCTGCTAGGTAGAATGAAAACTGATAGTGATTTGTCGCGGCCTGCATCAATAACCAGCCAAGATCTAACACAGCGGCTAATAGCATAGGCCAGCGCATATGGCGCCATATGCGTCCCCAACGTTGTGAACTACTGGGCCTACGCATGGAATAAACAACAGCAGGTAATAAAGCGATTGCAGCAATCGCAATAGCAACTAAAAAATTGCCTTTTGAAGGAAAGAACAAGCTCATAATATCTAAGTCTGGCCGCCAAGTTAGCGCTGACATCAACCAGACTAAAAAGGGTCGCAATAAGACAAGCAAAGTTAAATTAAAACCTAGGGGTGTGCGATATACACCGTATTTATCCCAATATTCTGGTCCAAATCGCCCAATCAACTTACTCACTTCACCACCTCTGCGTACAGCTTATTTGGCTACCCTAGGTGGGTAGCCTTATTATTATCAATTACCCCTGATGCTGTTCAAGTAAAGTGATGAGTGCCGCCTCATCCATTACATCTACACCAAGGTCTTGCGCTTTTGTTAGCTTAGAACCTGCTTTTTCACCTGCAACCAATGCATGCGTGTTTTTTGACACACTGCCCGCCACTTTTGCTCCTAAAGCTTGAAGCCTTGCTTTAGCGTCATTACGGTTAAGTTGGCTTAAAGTCCCTGTTAAAACATACGTGAGGCCTTCTAACGGCTGTGCTTGCTCTGAAGGTGCCTCAATATCAGACCAGTGCACGCCCACTTCTTGCAACTCAGCCACCACTTGTTGATTGTGCTGCTCACCAAAAAATGCGTGAATATTATGCGCGACGATCACACCTACATCACTCACTTCCTGTAGACTTTCAATGGAGGCATTCATGACATTTTCAAGCGTTAAATAGTGATTCGCTAAATTTTGAGCCGTTGCTTCTCCGACTTCTCTAATGCCCAGCGCATATAAAAACTTCGCCAAGGTGGTTTGTTTGCCAGCCTCTAATGCATTAACCAAATTTTTAGCCGACTTAGGTCCCATACGCTCAAGTGACTCAAAGTGACCTTGGCGCAGCTTAAACAGCTCAGCAGGGGTTTTTATTAGCTCTCGGTCCACCAGCTGTTCAACAATTTTATCGCCTAAGCCATCTATATCTAGTGCCTTTCGTGAGGAGAAATGCTTGATGGCTTCTTTTCGCTGTGCCTGACATACCAAGCCACCAGTACAGCGTGCCACAGCCTCCCCTTCAACGCGCTCAACATGCGAGTCACAGACTGGACACGTGTTTGGAAACTCTATATCAAAAGCATCATCAGGGCGTTTATCTAACACAACTTGTGTGATCTGCGGGATCACATCCCCTGCACGGCGAATGATCACATGATCTTTTACTTTTATCCCCAAGCGATCAATTTCATCTTGGTTATGTAACGTTGCATTTGATACCGTCACTCCCCCCACGAAAATTGGCTCTAGTCGCGCCACAGGCGTGATAGCGCCGGTGCGACCTACTTGGAATTCAACATCCAATAACTGGGTGATTTCTTCTTGTGCAGGGAATTTAAATGCAATCGCCCAACGCGGCGCACGCGCAACAAAGCCTAACTGAGTTTGTTGCTGCTTATCATCCACTTTGATAACCGCACCATCAATTTCATAACTCAACGCATCACGACGCGTTAAGATATCTTGATAATATGCCAGTGCCTGAGATACACCTTCTACGCGCTTTGTTTCAGGGCACATAGGTAGTCCCCACAACTTCAATTGCTCTAGCTGCCCGTAGTGTGTCTCGGCTAACTCAGCTCCTTCCACTGTCCCCATTGAGTAAGCATAAAACATCAGAGGTCGCTTTGCCGTGATCTTAGAATCTAACTGACGTAAGCTGCCCGCGGCTGCGTTTCTTGGGTTCGCGAAGGTTTTTTCATCTTTTGCTAATGCCGTTTCGTTAAGCCTTTCAAAGCCAGCCTTATCCATAAACACTTCACCGCGTACTTCAACCTCAGCAGGTATATTGTCACCTCTTAAGCGCAGCGGTATATTTCGAATCGTTTTTACGTTTTCAGTGATGTTTTCGCCTACTTGGCCATCGCCACGGGTCGCAGCCTGAACCAACACACCATCGCGATATAAAATTGATACAGCCAAGCCATCCAACTTGGGTTCACAGCAAAATGCCAGTTCTCGAGACTCGAGTAAACGTTCTTTAATACGACGATTAAAGGCGTTGAACTCATCTTCATCAAACGCATTATCGAGAGATAACATAGGCACTTTATGCGTTACTTGATCAAATTTACTTAATGCAACACCACCCACTTTCTGTGATGGTGAGTCGGCTGTTAGCAGCTCTGGATGCGCCGTTTCTAACTCGGTGAGTTCACGCATTAACCTATCATATTCGGCATCTGGCACAGTGGGCATATCCAGGACATAATATTTGTAATTATGTTCTTCCAACTGCGCTCTTAATTCATTGATTCTATTACTGATAGATTCCGACATTTCAACCTCTTAATAAAACAAAAGCCACCGGTTTGTGCCAGTGGCTTACTCTATCTTTTTCCGCCCAACTACTTGGGCAATGGTACACCTAAAATTTAGGCTGCAAATTCACGTACTTTTTCTACATACGTTCTGATCGTATCCACCGTTAGTGGCTCACGATTGCTATCTAATACTTGTGCACCAAATTCATCTGAAAGTTTCTTAGCCGCACCGTGTAACATATTAAATGCCGCCATACTGTCACCTTCACAGGGAAGCGTCATAAACAAGCTCACACCGGCTGTACTAAACTGCTCCATATTATCAATATCGAACGTCCCCGGGTTATACATATTAACCAGTCTAAAAAGAACAGGTCCGTTGCCCGATGACTCCAAGTGGCGATTAAAAAAGCCTTCTTCTGAGTATTTAAATCCAAGGCTTAACACGCTTGGTAAGAGCTTAGAGCCTGCCATTGTTAAACCTTCAGGCATTTGAATATGGAGAATGATGAAGTCTTGTGGCTCTGGCGCTGACTGTTCACTGTGCGCATTATCCTGCTGTTCAGCTGGCTGCGCATCGTCATGTGCAGACTGCACGTGTGCAGTATTAGTCTGCTGCGGCTCTTCATCAACAGCAGCAAAGCTCATATCACTTAGTTCAGGCTCTTTTGGCTTTGCGTCCTCTTTCGCAGCTGGCAAATCTTGAGTGCGATCGTTTTTGTCTTCTTTTTTTCTAACAGACCAAAGCCCATGTATCAGTAGTCCACCTATGATCAACGCACTGATCACAATTAATGCCCATCTCAATTCTGTGGCCATTGTTCACCTTTACTTTTTTTATGTATGTGCCATCTGCACTGCTTGTTCTATGTCTACAGCAACTACGCGAGAAACACCTGGTTCTGACATAGTTACCCCCGTCAGCCTTGCGGCCATTTCCATCGCCACTTTATTGTGACTTATATAAATAAACTGTACCGCTTGAGACATCTCTTCCACGAGGCGACAAAAACGCCCAACATTGGCATCGTCCAGCGGCGCATCTACTTCATCCAACATACAAAATGGCGCTGGATTTAATCTGAAGATAGAAAATACCAATGATAATGCGGTCAACGCTTTTTCTCCACCACTTAACAGATGAATTGTCGAGTTTTTCTTTCCTGGTGGCCTTGCCATAATAGTAACACCACTTTCTAACAAATCATCACTGGTAAGCTCTAAGTATGCATTTCCGCCGCCAAACACTTTAGGAAACAGCTCTCCTAAGTCCCTATTGACCTGATCAAAGGTGGCACGAAATCGTGTTTTAGTTTCCCTATCTATCTTTCTAATTGCATTTTCAAGGGTTTCAAGTGCCGCTGTTAAATCATTTAACTGTTCATCTAAATACGTTTTTCTTGCCAGAGCTTCATCAAACTCTTCTATGGCGGCTAAATTGACCGCACCTAATATCGATATTTTTTGTGCGGTCGCACTTAACTGACTTTGGTACACCCCTGCACTTAACTTGTCATCTAATGTCGCTAACACACCTTTTAACGTTTGTTTGAGCTCTAATAACGGTTCAAGCGCCGCTTGGGCTTTAACAACTAAACTTTGTTCTTGTAATTGTAGCTGCTGTTTTTGCTCTTTGAGCTTCAAACTATTTGCTTGGGCATCCTGAACACTACTTTGTTTTTCAGATAGCTGTGTTTTTGCCTTTGCAACCTCCTGCTCCATATCCGTCAGCTTTTGTTGCTGTATCTGATGCGAGGTCAATAATGTCGTTATCTGTGTTTGCGTTTCTAATAACGGTGCCTCAAGTTGCACCAACTGCTCAGAATTGGCTTCTAACGCAGCCACACACTGCTGCATACTCTCTTTCAAATGCTGAGTCTTTGTCGCACTTATCTGTTGATCACTTTGCGCTTGCTGTAACGCTAACTTTGCCAAATGCACTTGCTCTTGTGCTTGGGTTTTACCGATAAGTGTCGCTTGGATTTTCTGTTTATTCGCCTCAGCGAGCAGTTTTTTTTCAGCTAATTCTTTTTGTAACCCTTCTAGCTGTTCAGTCACTTGTTGGTGACTTGTCGCACACTGCTGGGCAAGCGTTTGCGCTGATGTCATTTCTTGTCGGATGTTAGTCAACGCTTCAGTGAGCTTATTCGATTGCGTTTGCCAGCCTTGCTGCTGTAGTTCTAAAACCTCTAAACGGCTTTTATTAGCTGCCACTTGCTGAGCCACACTGTGCACGGCTTGCTTATTGTGTTCAATCGCCGCTTCAAGTTCAGTGTGCTTGGCAAGACAAAATACTTTGTCTTTTTCTGCGTTATCAAAAGCCGCTTGCAGGTTAGGTAAGTCAGCATTTAAGTTATCCAGCTTTTGATAATTTGCCAGCTGGCTCGCGCTTCCCTCAGCGCGCGGCATTTTAAAATTATCGCCATACACGCATCCCATATCATCAATGGCTAAGATAAAGTGAGCCTCTGAAGTAAACGCTCTAGATGAAGCCAACCATTTGATATGATTTAAAACACTTGGGTAAATACCTGACTCTATGAATTGAGCAACACTATGAGGTTCAGGCGCCTGTGTATGCGCCCAAATTCCAGCACTATTGGGAGCCTCACTCAAAGGCAGCCCATTTAGACCCAGTAGCGCGCCTTCAACGATGTCAGCAAACCCTGCTTTCACTTTTAATTGAGCCAAAAAAGAAGGCTGTTGAGCGGCCTCAACTTCACCTAACAATGAAATCAATGTGTCGCGCTCTGCGGTACTTTGCAGTAACTGCTGCTGCGCAGATTGGACGATATTTTGACTTTGGCGCACTTGCTTATCGCTATTTTGGCGTTGTTCAGTCAGTTTTTGTGCTTGGCTTTGCAAACTCGCCATCTCTTTAAGCAATGACTGTTGCTTCGCACTTTCTTGCGATAATAACTCGCTACTATTCTGCGCTGATAGTGTCTTACTATCGATTACCAAATTAGCATGGCGCTCTTCAACATGACGTTGCTTTTGCTGTGCCTGTTGCAAAGCGACGTTACTGTCCGCATGTTGCTCTTTTACCTTTGTCTCTTGCTCGATGAGTACTTTGAGCGTATCTTCAACGTCATTATTCAACTGCTGATTTTGCTCATACAACGCCATTCGCTCTTCAAGCTCAGCCTCTGCAAGTGCTAAGCGCTCGGCTGCATCTTCGCACTTTTGCTGCTGCGCTGTACAGCTGGTTTGTTGCTCACTCAACAGAGCCTGTGCCTTTGCCTGCTCCGATTGTAGCTTTACTTTTGCCTCGCCCAATTCAACCCGTTTTTCTGCCAGATGAATTTTTTGCTGTTCAGCTCGGGTCAGCTCAGTGTGGGTTTTATGCAGCTCTTGCTGTAATACATTGTAGGCATCACTAAGATGAGTCACTTGCTGCTCAAAGCTGGCAACAACATCATTTTGTCCGCCATGGGCTTGTTCTAAAAATTGCAGTTTTTCATCTAGTTTTGCGATCTGCTGCACTTTTTGCTGCAACTTATCATTGAAATCCTGCCATTTTAAAACCGCTAGCTGGCCTTTTAAGGTCCGCTCTTTGGCCTTTAGCTCTTTGTACTTTCTGGCGGCTTCCGCTTGCTGAGCTAATCTGTCAAGCTGTGATTGCAGCTCTTTGCGCATATCCAGCAAACGCTCTAGGTTTTCTCGGGTACTCTTAATACGCGTTTGTGTTTCTCGTCTGCGCTCTTTATATTTAGAAACCCCTGCGGCCTCTTCCAAAAAGACTCTGAGTTCATGCGGTTTACTCTCAATTAAACGAGAGATCATGCCCTGCTCAATGATAGAATAACTGCGTGGGCCGAGGCCTGTACCGAGGAAGATATCTGTAATATCACGACGACGACATTTGCTGCCATTTAAAAAATACAGTGATTGACCATCTCGGGTTACTAATCGCTTTATCGATATTTGGTTTCTATCTGCCAGCGACCCTGGTAATGTGCCGCGCGTGTTGTCAAACATCAACTCAACAGACGCCTGTGAAATCGCTTTACGATTTGTCGAGCCATTAAAAATAACGTCTGTCATCGCATCACCACGTAAGTTCTTGGCAGAACTTTCACCCAAAACCCAGCGCACTGCATCGATAACATTTGATTTGCCACACCCATTGGGGCCAACCACACAGGTCATCTGATCAGAAAATGGAATTTTAGTAGGCTCGACGAAGGACTTAAAGCCTGCGAGCTTAATGTGACTTAAGCGCATAGATAAAATGATGTATTTTTAGGATTTGAACAACACGTGTACATTAAATTGCACGGCGGAAGTTATCAAGTATGATACCCGTCGCCATGGCAACATTGAGCGATTCAGCTTGGCCATAGGCTGGAATGGTAATCGGCTGATTAATGTACTGCCCAGCTTGCTCACGGATCCCATGGGATTCACTGCCCATCACCAAAACACCTTGTGGCGCAAATGCCGTTTGATGCACGCTCTGTCCATCTAAATACGCCCCGTATATTGGTCCGTTATACGCATTTAAAAACTGTGCAAGATCTGTCCTAATCACATTCACACGGACAAACGACCCCATGGTTGCGCTGATCACTTTTGGATTTAGATGATCTGCACAGTCTTCGCTAACCACAACTTGCTTAAGCCCATACCAATCTGCTAAACGAATAATTGTGCCCAAATTGCCTGGATCGGATACCCCATCCAGTGCCAACACCAAGCCACTTTTGTCGATTTGTTTTTCTTCAGGCACAGGCACGATGGCAATCGCTGCATTATTGCTGACTAAGGTGCTCACTTTGCTCAGCGCCTGCTCATCACACTCTGTGACTGGACACTGCTTTAAGTCAGTTTGATGTGCACTGATAAATTGAGGTGTCGCAAAAATTTGCTGTACTTCAACATTGGCTTGTAGCAATTCCAAGACATTTTTTTCACCTTGAACAAGGTACAGACCATGTTGTTTACGGTATTTTTTTTGTGCCAGAGCGCGAACAAGTTTTTGTTGATTTTTAGACAGCATACACACCTCATTTGGTTAAGAAGCGAAGTATATACACAATATAGAATAAAAGGCAGTGGAATTGCCTAAGACGCAGTGGGATGCGCTACAAATAAACAAAATTCTTCTCTTTGAGCTTATTTTGCACTCACATAAAAGTATGATTACAATAATGCCACATTATAAAGTGATACTTTTGATATCACATGCCCAAAACTTGAGTTGAGACGTAGTTATGTCTGCAGAGCTTCATATTATCCTGTTGAATATTGCCATTCTATTTATCGCGTATTTTGCGATATACCCCAGATATGCAGGTAACGACTTTAAAAAGATTTCAGCGCAAGACTTTATTGCATCCATTATCTCTTTGGGCATTGCAGGTTCCGTTTATTTTGCTTCGGGCGTTGAATTTACCTTATTCTTTTTTGAGGTAAGCTGGGCATGGTTTACTTTAGTAAGCTTTACCATTATCGAGCTGCCGCTATTTTATTGGTATGCCAAACGTCACAATGTCAAACTCCCTTGAGTCATCAAATAGGCATTAAAAAAGGCATCATATAGATGCCTTGGCTTTAATTTACATTAACTTTGGGGGAACTGTTACATTTCTTTGTTGTGCAGTAGCTGCGCCACCACATCTTTAAAATCATGGCATGGTTTGAGTGTTGTGATCATGCCATTACTATTTTTAACTAGGTCAATGATGTCAAAATAACCCACTGCTTTTTTCTGGCTATTTTGCACAAATAAATAGGCTATCCCATCGGCTTCAATCGTTTCTTTGATATCGCCAACTTGTGCATTCACCACTTGTGCAGTAGAGATCTGACGCAGTGAATTGATTGACACCATCATGTCAGATACCGTCAGTTCGCTGCGACTGAGGCCCATCTTTTGCGCCATTTCAAGCACGTTACGACTGCCAAGTTGCGCCAATGAGATAAGCCCCACAGGCTCAGAATCAGCATTAACAACAAGGGCTGCGGCTTGATGTGTTTTATTAAGTACCAGCGTGGCATCGTCCAAACTGGCGTTAATATCGATATGTATCGCTGGCAAAGGACGAAGAAATTGCTCAGCAGGTAATTGTGCAAACGTTTTAGTATGGGCTGTTGCCACATTGAACGCGTTATTCGTTACAGCGCCACTATCTATAGCAGCAGTTTTTAGTGCATGATAAAAACTCATGATCCACCTCACGACGATTAATAGAAACTAATAATGTTGTTTTAAAAGGGGATTAAAAAGCCGGTGGTGCTCGAATGCGGGTACTATGAGGTTGCGAATTAAACTCTGAAGAGAAAGCAGACGTCGCTTTGTCGGCGTCAAACTGTGTACTCTTTGACACACTAAACGGCAATGCTGCATCAATATCAACGTCTAAATACTGGACGTCAAAGTCAGCGATTAGCTCGATGATTTGCTGCCTTTCTTCTGCTGCATGCGTGCCTGTCGCCGTTACACAAAGTAACGTCGCTAAGCTGACTGCAAACAATAAGTGAAAGACGCGCATGCTGTTTTCTTCTCCACAATAATCTACTAATTAGTGTATGGACTCATCTATGGGTTTACAAGGGGTAAACTACGAAATTGTACCTAAGATAATTGTAAGAGAGTGTGACATAAGTACGCGACTCGTTGAATTTCAAGCCTTTCACCGGTTCAGTCAGTAAGAAAAATCACGCACTAAAATGATAATAACGATTATAATAGATTCTAACTGTTCCCAATTTAGAGTTTACCTATGCAAATTACCAAAGGGATGGAATACTTTATCGCTGGCTTTTCAATGCTGGGGCAAAAAGGGTTAAAGCGATTCGTCTTTATTCCGCTATTGATCAACATTGTGTTATTCGGCGGCTCGTTGTTTTTCTTATTTGATTGGCTAACACAAGGTTTTGAATATTTAAGTGGCGCCCTGCCAAGCTGGCTTAGTTGGCTCGAATGGTTGCTTTGGCCCTTAGCGATTTTGATTATACTGTTCAGCTACAGCATGGTGTTTACAGTTATCACCAACTTTATCGCGGCGCCATTCAATGGCTTATTGTCTGAAAAAGTAGAACTACACCTAACAGGACAACCGATCAATGATGAGGGTTTTGCGGATATCGTAAAAGATGTGCCTCGTATGATTGGCCGAGAGTGGACCAAGCTTTGTTACTACCTTCCTCGTGCGATTATTTTCTTTTTAATGCTGTGGATGTTACCCGTGATAGGGCAAATTTTATGGATCCTCTTTACCTGCTGGATGTATAACGTGCAATATAATGACTATCCGTTTGATAACCACAAAATCAGCTTTAAACAAATGAAACAAGATCTTAAGGGCCAACAGGGGCTCTCTTATGGCTTTGGCTTTGCGGTGTTTGTGCTCACGGCTATCCCGTTTGTTAATCTGATTGTGATGCCTGCGGCAGTCTGTGGTGCAACCAAGCTTTGGGTAGAAAATTATCGCGGTAACTACCGCTGACAGCTCATACAATCGTCATAATTCATCCCGATAATAGTTAAAAAAACAACCTTACTGGGACGTTATGCAATTTTTAACTAATATCGTACTTACTACGGCACTGCTTAGCAGTGCCTATTCATATGCCAGTGCACAACTTGGCCCCCGCCCGTTTTATTTAGTCGACCAAATGGCACCGAGTGCTTTAAAAACCAAGCTGTCTCGATGTGCCAACAGGCCAGCCTTTAAAAGTAACTTTTCGATTGGCCACCGTGGCGCACCAACACAATTTCCTGAGCACACCAAAGAGTCTTATCTCGCGGCCGCGCGTATGGGCGCTGGTGTATTGGAATGCGATGTCACCTTTACCAAGGATAAAGAGCTGGTTTGTCGCCATGCACAGTGTGACTTACATACCAGTACTGATATTTTGCTGCGCCCGGAGCTAGCCGCGAAATGCAGTCAGCCTTTCACTCCTGCGAACCCAGAGACTGGCGCATCTGCTAGTGCAAAATGCTGTACATCTGATTTAACACTCGACGAGTTTATGCAGCTCAAAGGCAAAATGGATGGCGCCAACCCACAAGCGCAATCTCCAGAGCAATACGTCAAAGGCACAGCAGGCTGGCGTACAGATTTATATTCAGCTACCGGTACGCTAATGACTCATGCACAGAGTATTGAGCTGTTTAAATCGTTGCGCGTAAAGATGACACCCGAGCTCAAGGCACCAGCGGTAGATATGCCATTTGAGGGCATGACTCAACAAGATTATGCGCAAAAGATGATTGATGAATATCGCGCGGCGGGTGTGTCGTCGCGCAAGGTGCTGCCGCAATCATTCAATATTGAGGATGTGCAATATTGGCGTCACAACACCCGCTTTGGTAAGCAAGGCATCTACTTAGATGGTCGATATAGTGATGCGCGTTTTGACCCAAATAACTCAAGCACATGGTTACCAAGTATGAGTGACATTAAAGCCAGTGGGATCAACATTATTGCCCCGCCACTTTGGGTGCTATTAACTTTAGATGCACAAGGCAACATTGTGCCTTCTCAATATGCAAAAGCGGCTAAGGCGGCAAATTTAGAAATCATCACTTGGACACTTGAGCGTTCAGGCTTAATTTCTCAAGATGGCGGTTGGTATTACCAAGGACTTAAGGATGCCATTAGCAATGAAGGCGATGTCTATAGAGTACTGGATGTGTTAGCTAAGCAAGTTGGCGTTAAAGGTGTGTTTAGCGACTGGCCTGCAACCACCACATTTTATGCAAACTGCATGAACATCTATTAATCTCAGATAAGCGATGTGCATCAGTGCCAGCACATCGCGTTTTTAAGCAAGTTTAGAAGTATTTGCTTGTACCAATCGTGCCAGGGCCCGTGATAGTACTCGGGTTCGTAATGGTGCCAGTGTAAGGACCATCCGGATCCGTTGGCCCCGTTTGAATAATTGTTCCATGTGGCGTGACAGTAGCGAATTGATCACTACCCACATTCACATACGCGCCATCAGCACCGCCAACGTGCTTTGTCATTTTTGATGGGATCACAGCAGCATCTTGTGAAAGGGCTTTTAGTTTACGCTTTTTAAGATTTAACATTTTTTACTCCTAATTAAAGTCGCCACAAATAGTACAAATCAGCAAAACACGGGCAACTTAAAATAGTCTGTCAAAATAAAAAATCACAAGCGATAAGATAATTGCGCAATTATTAACTGACAAATATCCTATTAAAAACCAATCGATTAGAATTCAATAATAAAAAATAAGGCAAATAATCAGCTATTTGCCTTACAGGTACGTTAGCCGTTAACTTACACTTCTATCGATTGGCCATGATTCAAGCGGTTAGTCGGATCGAGTAAACGTTTGACTTGCTGTAGCCTGGGATAGTTGTCCTTGTAATATAGGTATTGCCAATTCACAATATCCATATCTGCATAGTTGACATAACAGCCATCCATCACACCATCAGGCACCGGACCTTTTTCACCATACATCTTATGATAAAAGCTGCTCATCCATCCTAAGTGATACGGATCTTGGCTTGGGTCAAACCAATAAGTTTGATATTGCAGCTTCATCACTGAGCGACGATGTGACACCGCTGTATCGTCGGATGATAGTGCATTAATTTGTCCGCCATACGATGATAACTGCAACGTACCGCTTGGATTTAAATAGTCACCATGTCTGAGCTCATCCCACAACGTACGAATTTGCGTTTCGGGAAAGGGCTTATTCATATACGCAGACTTGTTTTTACCTCGCGCGCCTATTAGTGGCCCCGCCGCATACTGTGTGCCATACCACCAAGGCAAACTGAAGTAACTGCCAGGTGGCGTTGGCCTTGGTGGCGCATCCTCTTGGCTCTGGATCCCCATGTGATCGGATGTACGCAAACCGACTTTGGCTTGTGCCAGTTGCGCCGCAGAGAAAATAGCATCTAAAAACTCATCAATTAAGCCGGGGTTTCCTGCGCAGAATAACTGCAAGCGAATACTGCCCCCACCACCAATCGATTTTGGCATAGACATGGATGTATGCAGTGCATTAAAACGACTTTCTGGACCATTATTTTTGGTCCAAAACTCGCCGTAATTTTTAATCAAGGCTGCAAATTGCGGATAGTCTAAACTTGCCCACGGCAGTGACACCTCTTGTGTATGAATAAAGGCAGGTACGTCTGGTAAGTCTTTGAAAAAGTATTTGGTTACGATGCCAAAGTTACCGCCGCCACCGCCTTGATGTGCCCAGACAATTTCATCTGCCTGAGCAGATTGACCTTTAAAGTATTTACGCGGATACGTTGCCTGCCCGCCCCATTCATTAAATGCCACCAGCTCGACGCCTGCCAAATAATCACTCGACAAACCGTATTGACGAGAGTGTACACCAAACCCACCGCCACAGACATGGCCACCAATCCCGACACCAAAACAAGAGCCCGCAGGTATTATTTTGCCAAACTCTTTGAATAAGGTTTTATAGGTATGACCTAAATTTGCCCCCGCTTCCACCACATAATAATCACCGTCTTTATAAATGCGGTCCATATTACTGATATCGATAACCACCCCATTATCATTATCAACAAACCCTTCATAGCAATGCCCGCCTGCGCGCACAGTGATGCGTTTGCCCTGTGTGATCGCATCACGGGCAGCCATATACACTTCATGGGCAGAGCTACAAGCCCCTATGTAAGTTGGCTGACTTAAAAAGCGCATATTAGAGCCCAGCAACATTGAGATATAACGTGGATCATTACCAAACACCTTATGATATTGACCATATTCCCCACGGGCTTCCGCTGAGGTTGATTGCATCGCCAAAGGCGCAGCGCCAACCACACCTCCTACTGCCAATGACTTTTTCAAAAAGCTACGGCGAGATGTTTGCTCTGTTGTCTGTAACACTAACTCTTGTTCTTTATTATCCATCGTACTGTCCTTACATGTTATTGTTATTGGTCACACAGCGTCCTGCCACTATCCAAACCCGACACGCTCCAGCATGCGACATGTCCAATGTAGCAATAAACAAAACAAAAGTTGTATATAAATTAGACTAAAGACGTAGGATGAAAAGACACTAAGGGAAAGAGAAAAACAGTATTAAAAGACAATATATTGATAGTAAGCAGTTACACTCACAATGTATCAAAATATTTCTTCTGCGTATGTGGCGTTTGGGAGGTGGTTTAAGCCACATCCTTGTGGCTAGAAAATAACGATTAGCTATACAAATTTTGCGGGACTTTTAAGACCTGAATATGCACGGTGACTTCTTCGCGGTCATGATATAAGTGTTTGGCTTGGAGCTTATAACCGACGTTGTAATGCGCCAGCTCATCATCAATCAGCTGCAAACATTCGTAGACACTATCAAAGCGCTTTTTCATTGGTAGTTTGAGGTTAAAGATTAACTCTTTAACAAAGCCATTCACTATCCAATCGATCATCAATTGCGTTACTTTGCTTGGCTTTTCAACCATGTCACACACTAACCAATCGATGTTGCGTTTTTCTGGGCGATATTTAAAGCCATCTTCTCGAAAGTGCTTAACTTGACCACTTTCCATTAACTTGTCATTCATTGGGCCGTTATCGATAGCCGCGACAAACATACCGCGTCTCACTAGTTGATAGGTCCACCCTCCTGGACAAGCGCCTAAATCAACTCCACGCATGCCTGGGCGTACACGGTCTTCAGCTTGCTCTTTGGTTAAAAAAACATTGAATGCTTCATCTAATTTTAACGTTGAGCGGCTTGGACCATCTGCCGGCATTTTAAGCCTCGGGATCCCCATAAAAAATGGCGAGTTATTGTCGCTAAAGGAGTAACCCACATAAGCTGTATCATTTGCTAAAAACAAAATATGCAGAACAGGCTTTTGCGGCTTCACGTTGCGCGTTAGCTTATTTTGCTTCTCAAGGGATTTGGCCAATGGCGTCGAGATCTTCTTACAAAACTTCGACAACTCTTTGCCTTCGTTTGTATCAGGTGTTTCTACACGTAAATCCCCACACAACGGGAAATCCGCGACACACTGCTTTATTTCTCCAACACGATCTTCAAGTGGCATGTTTGTCAGCAAAGTGCCGGCAAACCACTGTCTTGCAAATACCAAGCTTTTAAAATCAATTTGCTTAACCAGCCGCTCTGCCTCTTCTTTGGCATAACACTCAAAGGTCACAAACCCAGTATTTGGTTTGGCTTTGACATACCCAGCAACGCCTTGTTGCATTGCATGATGATTAATTTCAGCAGCCGCATCACTTTCAAAACCGCTACGACAGTAAATAACTACACTCGACATTGTTTCAATATTTCCAAATTAAAGAGGTTGCTTAGCGGCTTTAACAATCAGTATGAGCCAACCAATAATAAAACACACTCCACCGATAGGAGTGATAGGCCCTAGCCACTTTGCACCAGTCAGGGCCAATAGATATAAACTGCCACTAAATAGCAAAATACCCACTATAAAAGCAAAGCCTGCCCATTTAAGCTGCATGCCCCATTTTATCAACAGCGCCACAGCAATAAGGGCTAAACCATGTGTCATTTGATATTGTGCCGCCGTCTTAAAGATCCCCACAGCATAGTCACTCACATGGTGCTTCAGACCATGGGCAGCAAACGCCCCTAATGCCACTGACAACATGCAAAAGACACTGCCTGCTAATAAAAATAGTTTAGACATGGCAAATATCTCGAATAAATTGCACAGTTTTTTGTGCCGCTGCGTCGCGATTTTGCGCCTCAGTTAAGCCACTCGCTTTACGTGGCTTCAATGAATGATCGCCATCAGGCAGCCAAAAATACTCAGGTGTTGCTTCTAGTTGCAGTGCGCTCACTTCGGTTTTATTCCCAAATGTGTCTCGCTCGCCCTGCAGCACTAAAAACGGGCATGGAATATCACCAAAGTGTTCAACTCTTAACTTTTCAGGTTTGCCCGGTGGGTGAAATGGATAACCAAAAGCAATCACGCCTTTGACCTTAGCGGCTGTCTCACATGCCAGCATAGACGCCATGCGCCCACCCATTGATTTACCGCCGATAAATATCGGTAACGCATCATCAAGCTGTGATAAGACCTGTTCGTAGCACGCTAATAATTTAGGCGCTCTGTCCGGCGGGCGCTTTTTGTTTTGTGCTTTAGCCGTAGCCATGTATTCAAAGTCAAATAGCGCAACATCAATGCCTTGCTCAACGAGCTTAGCCGCCATATCTTGCATAAAGTCTGAATCACACCCAGCGCCTGCGCCATGGGCAAATACAAACTGTGCCACAGGACTCTGGGCTTTGTGCCATTCAATGACGACCTTATCACTCATAGTTAAAGTACCTTGTTATATTTGTTCTTGCTCAACCATACTGAGCATCCAATCTTTAAACGACACGATTTTACCCAGTTCTGCCTGAGATTCTCGGCAAACAAGATAATATGCATTTTTACTCTCTAAGCTGTGGCTGAACGGAATAACCAAGCGCCCGGCATCCAGATCTGGTTTTGCCAGCACACTATTACCCAATGCAATGCCTTGGCCGTGCACAGCCGCTTGTAGCACCATCGATGAGTGGCTAAAAATAGGCCCCGTATTAGCAGGTACATTTCGCACACCAGCAGTTTTGAGCCAAGACTTCCAAGAGCGACGAGAGGTATCATGCAACAGGTTATGGTTTGCCAAATCGCTGGGTTGATCAAGCGGCTTTGGCCCGTTAAGTAACAAAGGGCTGCACAGAGGCACTAAGTACTCTGTATGTAATTTGTGTGTTTGCACGCCGCTCCAGTTGCCACGACCATAATAAATTGCCACATCAACATCATCCGTCAGCGAGTTTTCATCCTGATCTTGGGCTTTGATCCGTACATCGATATCTGGGAATAACTCATTAAATTTACTTAACCTTGGCACCAGCCATTGTATCGCAAAGCTCGGGGTTAAGCTCACAGTGAGTGATCCTTTCGCGCCACGCGCTAGTAACTTTTCAGTTGCATCAATAAGTTGTGAAAAGATATCTTTTATATCTAAAAAATACCCTTGCCCTTCTTCTGTCAGAAGCAAGGAACGATTTTTTCTGAGGAACAGCTTTAACCCCAAGTGTTCTTCAAGCGTTTTTATTTGGTGGCTAATAGCCGCTTGTGTCACGAATAGTTCTTCAGCGGCTTTGGTAAAACTCAAGTGCCTGGCTGCTGCTTCAAACGCTTTTAAAGCATTGAGTGGTGGTAACCTTCTTGCCATAGCAGGACGCCTTTACATGTTGTTATATTGTATGTTGTTGTATCGTTGGGCAACCACCATCCTATGGTCACTGCCCGGCCTAACTAAATAGGCAAATTAAACGCTCGCGCTGGTATCTAGCGCATCAAAGCTTTTGATTAACTCATCAACCGCTTTCATTTGCTTCAGGTAGCCTTCCAATTTATTTAAAGGCAGCGCGCACGGACCATCACATTTAGCGACATTTGGATCTGGGTGAGCTTCGATAAATAACCCTGCTAAGCCCAGTGCCATGCCACTGCGTGCCAGCTCTGCCGCCTGTGCTCTGCGTCCATCTGCTGAATCAGCACGACCACCTGGGCGCTGCAGCGCATGCGTTGCATCAAAAATGACTGGCGCCATGTGCTTCATATCATCCATACCTAGCATATCAACGACTAGGTTGTTGTAACCAAAGCTGCTGCCGCGCTCGCATAGAATGATTTGGTCATTGCCCGCCTCATTCAGCTTTTTAATGATATGACGCATTTCATGCGGAGCTAAAAACTGTGGTTTTTTGACGTTAATGACAGAGCCAGTTTTTGCCATTGCAACCACTAAATCTGTTTGACGAGCAAGAAATGCCGGTAATTGGATCACATCTGCAACTTCGGCCACAGGTGCAGCTTGAAACGGTTCATGTACATCCGTGATCACAGGCACATTAAACGTCTTTTTTATTTCTTCAAAAATTTTTAACCCTTCTTCCATACCTGGACCACGGTACGAATTGATGGATGAGCGGTTAGCTTTATCAAAAGATGCCTTGAAAACATAAGGGATATTGAGCTTTGAGGTGACTTCAACATAATGCTCTGCAATTTGCATCGCCAAATCGCGTGACTCAAGTACATTCATACCGCCAAATAAAACAAACGGTTTATCGTTTGCCACTTCAATGTTTCCAACTTTTATAATCTGTGTATTCATATTTCAATCCAATTTAAATCGGTAACAAGCAACCACGTAACTTAATTACCAAGTACACATATTGATATACGCTTTAAGGCCAACTTATTATGATAGTTCAGCATAGTACCTAATTGATCAACACGCTATTTATCGCCATACTCGATTGCGAATTTATAATGATACGTTGATATAGGCACTTAGTTCAGCCACAAGCAGTGATAAAGTCTTTAGAGCATATAGTCTTATGTGTAATTTGACTACTCGCGGTTAGTCGATAGTGAGATAAAACTTGCTGTTATGTAAGCCCTAATCCACTCAACTTAGGGGGCCCTCATTCACACTTTATTGTTAATGCAATATGTTGTTGTGATCAGCAAGCTCTTCTATTTGATTCTGTATGATCTCAATGGTGGGGTCATCTGGGCATTCATCTACAAAATACTGTAGATCATCTTTGGCCATTTTAGGGCAATTAAGTTGATTCAATAAATACCCTCTATCTCGCCTTTCGTAAGGGTCATCACCCAGCAGCTCCATCAGAAGCTCAACACAACTCAATGCATGGCTGAATTTCTCAGCAGCAATAAACGACCACTTTTGCTGGGCTAGATAAAGCTTGAACGCTTCATCCCCTATCACTAACTCTAATGGTTCTTGCTCTTTTTCGCCGTCATTTTCAGGGGTGATATACCAAGATTGCTGGCCAGAACTTGGATCTATGATGTAGCCTTCTTCACTACTTAACGCGACATGCACTACCACTTCATTTTGCATGAGGGCAACCGTGGCATTAAAGTCAGCGCGCTCTAGTAGATGTGCCAGTAAAATCGCCAATGCAGTGCTTGTACCGCTGCGCATTTTAAGCACATAGCCCACGTTATTTAATAAATACTCAGGAACCTTTTGGCCTGTGCCACTAAATAGCCATTTGGTGTAAAAAGTATCAAGTATTAAATCAATACGCTTGTGCGCATCTTTTTCCTTCACACGCATCTCATCAACCGCCAGTTCTAACTCAGCCAAGAGACATAGCGTTTGCTCGGTGTCGGCTTGCGCATCCCATCGCTGCTCTGCATAAATACTACGAAGCAATGGTGGCACGGTATAATCCATACCTAATTCTTGTTGTTCATCAAACCAAGTATCCGTCATAGACTGTACTGCAAACCCATGTGAAAATAATAAGCCGCTAGTGTAACACTTTTTAGTCCATACCCAAGGGGAAATTTTACTCACAGCCACGTAACTAGCAGGTTAGCTAGCCACATGACTTAGGCTTTATTAACCTAGATTAAAGAATGAAGGCGTTTTTTGTGCTCGCGAGGTAGCCGATGGCAAGTAGTGCAGCAGTGGCACCGATCAGCGCAGGAATTTGTTTTGACTTATGTTTTGATTTAGCTACCACAAAACCTAAGCCAATATACCCAACGACCAGTATTATTTTTTCCATCAGCCAAGGTTGAGATGATGGTTTCATGCCCAAGGTCACCGCCAAATAAACAGCAGAAACAAGTAATAATGTGTCTACGCCATGGCTGGTAATAAACAAAACTTTATTATTGGCCAATTTGCCCGTAGTTAAACGCGACACTGAACGCGTATAAAAAAGTACAATGCTTAGGACTGCAAACATCATATGAGTATGCTTTAAAAAAAGGTAATCCACATTCGCCTCACTGTTTGTCTGGGTAGCGCGCTAAAATGACTTCCAGATCGTCAATAATTTCGTTAAACACGGTGACTAATTTAGGGTCAAAATGTTTACCACTTTGATTATTAATCTCTTTGACCACTTCAGGTAAGTCCCATGCCTCTTTGTAACAACGGCGATGACGCAGCGCATCATATACATCGGCCAGCGCTACAATGCGTCCGAACACGTGTATATCTTCCCCTTTAGTGCCTTTGGGGTAGCCTGTGCCATCCCACTTTTCATGATGGTCTCTGGCAATAAGTGCACCTGCGTTGACAATTTCGCGTTTGGAATCTCGCAACAACTGATAGCCCTTTTTAGCGTGACTTTGCATTACCGTCCATTCTTGCTCATCCAATTTGGCAGGCTTATTTAATATCGCATCTGGAATGCCCACTTTGCCGACATCATGAAGTGGCGAGGCAATACGTACTAAATCTGCTTCTCGATTACCCAATCCATATCCAACAGCAAGTGCATGACAAATATGAGCTACACGTTTGACATGATTGCCAGACTCCGTTGAGCGCATCTCTAAGGCTTCACTTAGACGGTATACCAGCTCCTGCTGGGTATCTTCAATTTCCGCTTGTAACTGCACATTTTCGTAAGCCAGTTGTACATTTTGCGAGAATATTTCGATTAAATGCTTTTGCGTATCAGTTAAAAACTCAGGGATCCCAGAGACGAACAGCATAGATGCGTGATTATACTCACTTGAGCAGTACGAGAATAAGTAATTGTCTTTGTAAACAATGCTTTTTTCATTCAGCGCCTTTTTACACGCTTGAATTTGCTCTTCATTTAAAACATCTTGAATGGGTTTGCCTTCACTCTTTGCAAACTCACCTCGGCCTGTAAACACCACTAAGTCTTCACTGCAAGTGTCTGGTTCATTACTGGCCACCAAAGACGTTGCATACATGGCTTCATCAACAGTACCCAATAATGAGGTAAGCTGTTGCATTACGCCTTCGATAAACTGCTCAATCGAGTGCGTCGCAAAAATATCGCGAGACGCTGTGATAATTTTTTCTAGACCTTGACGAGATTGATCAATTGATAAGATATCGCGATAAGAGCGCAAGCTAGACATCACCACAGTAAAGAGTTTCTGCGCTGTCAGTTCAGTTTTCGATTTATAGTCATTGATATCATAATTCACAATGACCTGTCTCTCTGGTGCTTGCCCTGGTTGTCCGGTTCTTAGGATGATGCGAATGTTGTTATTCTTGGCCGTTTCGCGAATAAACTGAGCAACCTTTAAACCGGCATCATCTGTTTCCATCACCACATCAAGCAATACAATCGCTGCGTCAGGGTGATCAGTCACCACCTGCTTTGCTTCTTCTCCAGAATATGCACTGAGAAATTCAAGTTTCTTCTTTTGAAATTCGAAGTCACTTAACGCAAGCTTAGTGACAGCATGTACTTCAGGTTCATCATCCACAATGATGACTTTCCAAGTGCCACTTTGTTCCGTTTCTATGACATCCGTTGGCTCATCTGAAAACAAAAAATCATCCATAGAGAGTCCTTAACGCTTATTTGACGCGGGCTGTAAATTAAAAATATTAATGCATTCAACGCATCACTCAGGCATCTGTGCCAAAGTTACTCTATCACAGCCTGCCATATCTTTTATTGTAAGTATATTGCGATAGTTCATTTGTGCAAAAATCTCTCTTACGCCCTGACCCTGCTCAAAGCCATGTTCTACCAAAATAAAGCCGCCTGAGCTCAGGTATTCTCTCGCTTGTGATGCAATATGACGTATATCTGCATAGCCATTTTCCTCAGCGACTAAAGCAGACAAAGGTTCAAAACGCACATCCCCTTGGGTTAAATGTACATCGTTGTTTTCGATATAAGGCGGATTACTAACAATCAAATCAAATTGCTGTTCAGGCACATTTGAAAACCAATCGCTTTGCGCAATAGTGACATTATTCAATGCATGTCTTTGTTGATTACGCGTTGCCAACGTCACAGCATCTGGTGAATAGTCCACCGCCCAAACTTGCCAAGACGGCATTTCACTGGCCAATGACAGCGCAATGGCGCCAGTACCAGTGCCTAGATCTAACACCTTTGCGGTATGAGGCAATGCCAAGCCGAGGGCATACTCCACCAAGGTTTCCGTATCAGGTCTTGGGATTAAGGTGCTGTTGTTGACATAAAAGGGCAGACTCCAAAACTCACGCTCACCGGTAATATGCGCAACAGGTTCTCCTTCTAATCGCCTTGCGATGTGCGCTATAAAAGCTTGATGATGTTCGTCAGATAACTCGGCTTCAGGCCAGGTAAATAAGTAACTACGGGGCTTATCGAGAATGTGTAGTAAAAGGACTTCGGCGTCGAGTTTTGGGGAATCAGAGTGTTCAATTAGTTGCTGAGTTGCCCAAGCGATTGCTTGGGCATTGGAGATTGGGCTCACCTTAATCATCACCCATCGCAGCCAGTAGGTCTGCTTGGTGCTCAAGAAGAAGCGGGTCAATAATCGCGCCTAGCTCACCACCAACCACTTCATTTAAACGATATAAAGTTAAATTGATACGGTGATCAGTAATACGACCTTGAGGATAGTTATATGTACGGATACGCTCAGAGCGGTCACCACTACCCACTAAGTTACGACGCTCGCTCGCCTCAGCTGCTTGGCGTTTTTCGTCTTCAGCCTGCTGCAGTCGCGCACCAAGTACAGATAACGCTTTAGCACGGTTTTTATGCTGAGAACGTTCATCCTGACATTCAACAACAACACCTGTTGGAATGTGCGTTATACGAATTGCCGAGTCTGTTTTGTTAACGTGCTGACCACCGGCACCTGACGCTCTAAAAGTATCAACCTTTAGATCTGAAGGGTTAATCTCAATGGCTTCTGCCTCAGGGATTTCAGCCATCACAGCAACAGTACACGCAGATGTATGAACACGACCTTGTGATTCCGTCTCTGGAACACGTTGTACACGGTGCGCGCCTGACTCAAACTTCAACTTGCCGTACACCCCATCGCCTTTAATATTGGCAATGACTTCTTTATAACCGCCGTGTTCACCCTCGTTAGCGCTTACGACCTCTACTTGCCACTTTTGCGTTTCCGCGTAGCGGCTGTACATACGGAATAAGTCACCTGCAAAAATTGCGGCCTCATCACCACCGGTACCCGCACGTACTTCTAGGTAGACATTGTTATCGTCTTTTGGATCTTTTGGCAGCATTAATACTTGTAGCTGATCTTCTAACTCAACAATCGCCGCTTTGGCTTCTTTGTATTCTTCTTGCGCCATTTCACGCATATCAGGATCTGAATCCTTTAGCATCTCTTCTGCTGTAGCGACATCTTCTTGTGCTTGCTGATAAGCAGTAAATGTTTTTACAACATCTTCAAGCTCTGAGTACTCTTTAGAAAGTGCGCGAAAGCGGTTCTGATCGCCAATCACTTCTGGATCGCCTAGCATCGCCTCTACTTCTTCATGACGCTCGACTAGGGTTTCTAACTTACGATAGACAGACTCTTTCATCTAAATTTTATTCCTGTTCAATACCTAATGCCTGCTTAAGCACCATTAATCGCTCCGTATCCCCTTCTTTTGCAGCCTTTTGAATGGCATGCGTTGGGGCGTGTGTGAGTCGATTGGTTAGCTTATTTGCTAATTCAAGCAAGACTTTTTCTGAATCTTTACCCGATTGTAGCTGATTTACAGCCTTTTCCACGAGCTCTAATTTTATTTCTTGTGCTGATGTTCTGTACTGACGAATAACATCAACCGATTTTAAAGAGCGCTGCCAATCTGCAAACTCTCTGGTTTTATCATCAATGATCGCCTGTGCTTGTGTAGCCGCCTGCTCGCGACTTGCGATATTTTCATTAACGATGGCTTGTAAGTCATCAACCGTATATAAATAGGCAGCATCCAGTTCATTAACTTGGCTTTCAATGTCCCTTGGCACTGCAATATCAACAAACAACATAGGACGATACTTTCTTTGCTTTAACGCTTGTTCTACTACCCCTTTACCAATTATCGGTAAAGTACTTGCTGTAGAGCTTATCACGATATCCGCATGCTGTAATTCATCTGGTAGCTGAGCAAGAGAGATGACATCCCCGCCAATTTCCTCGGCAAGATTTTTAGCACGCTCAATCGTTCTGTTTGCTACAGTAATGTGCTGTGGGTGATGCTGAGACAAATGCTTAGCAACTAACTCTATGGTTTCACCTGCTCCGATCAACAAGACCTTTGTTTTATCCAGCTTGCCATAGATGTGTTTAGCTAAATTCACCGCAGCATAAGCAACAGATACCGCACTGGCACCAATCTCTGTTTCCGTTCGCACTTGCTTTGCAACCGAAAAGGTTTTTTGAAATAAGCGCTCAAACATGGGCTGGATCACATGATGATGCTTAGAGCTATTATAAGCTTGCTTTATCTGGCCAAGAATTTGCGGTTCACCTAACACCAATGAATCCAAACCGCATGCAACGCGCATTAAGTGGTTTACAGCATCTTGATTTTGATGAATATACACATTGTCCGCTAGCTCTTGTTGGGAGATATCATGGAAATTTGCCAGCCAACCGAGAAGCGCTTGGGAATTAGCATTGTCGAGGCTACAATAGATTTCGGTACGGTTACAGGTAGACACAATCACAGATTCATGAAACTCTGTTAACTGATTGAGCTGCTCCAAAGCACGAGACAATTGCTCGGGTGAAAAAGCGACTTTTTCACGTAATTCGACGGAAGCGGTTTTGTGATTAATACCAAGTGCGATGATGGTCATAAATGCCAGTGTTGCCCGAGCCCTGCTTTAAAGCGGCCAATTTTACCAAAAATCAATCGAATATGGAAAGTAAGGAACCTCATTTGAAACAATTTCATTTGATTTTGCTCATGTTTTTTTTATTTCTAGGTGGCTGTGCGCAATCACCACGGCACCCAGTTCAGGGACAAGCAACACTAAACACCCTTGCCGAGTTCAATAAATGGCAGGCCCGTGGCAAAATTGCCTTCATAGCCCCCGACGACAGACAGTCAGTGAACTTTAATTGGCAATATACTGATAATAAGCAAACACTCACCTTAACCAGCTTTATCGGTACTCAAGTTTTAAAAATGATGGAACTTGATCAATATAGTGAACTGGTTGTAGATGGCAAGTCTTATACCGGACCAGAAAGCGCTGCACTTATTCATCGCGTCAGTGGTTGGCAACTACCTATCACGCAAGCGCCCAACTGGTTTACCGCAACACGCTTTGAAGCGGGTTTTGAGCTAGATGCCGCAGGTAATATTCAACAAGCCAGCTGGCAAGACGAACAAGGAAAGGTTTGGACAATCCAATATCAACGATATCGCAATTTCAATGGGCTAACACTGCCTGCAAGGCTGACACTGGCACATCAAGATATTACAATCAAAATTCAAATTAATGCATGGCAGTTCGACTCATAATGACCAAACTCACTTTAACAGCCCCCGCTAAGCTCAATCTTTTTTTACATATCAATAACCGCAGAGCAGATGGTTACCATGAATTGGAAAGTCTATTCACAATGCTCGACTTTGGTGACGAACTGAGTTTTGAGCTGATTGAAGAAGATGACATCCAAATAGAGGGGGATGTAGCGGGGATCAATCATGAAGATAACCTTATTTATAAAGCTGCCAAAGCACTTTTACCCCATCGAACAGTAAAAAAAGGGGTAAACGTACATTTAACGAAACACTTACCTATGGGCGGAGGAGTGGGCGGTGGTTCTTCTGATGCAGCGACTACCCTACTTGCTTTAAACACGCTATGGGAATGCAACCTTACACTGCAAGCACTGGCAAAAATAGGATTGCAACTCGGTGCAGATGTCCCTGTATTTATTCATGGTAAAACCGCGCTAGCCCAAGGTGTTGGGGAAGTTTTAACCCCGTTTGATTATCCTGAAAAATGGTATTTGGTGGTCGCGCCAGGTGTCCATGTTAGTACCGTAAAAGTGTTCACCGATCCGGACTTACCACGCAGTACAGCCAAACTAAAAACGCCTTGGCAAATGACAGATACACGCAATGACTGCGAAGAGTTAGTTAAAAAGCTTTACCCTGAGGTTGAAAAGACCCTGACGTGGTTGCTAAAATATGCGCCGTCAAGAATGACAGGAACTGGAAGTTGTTGTTTTGCAGTTTTTGATGACGAGCAAACAGCACTGCGTGTACTCCAGCAAATGCCGTCATCTTGGCAAGGCTTTGTAGCTAAAAGTGCAAGTGAGTCAATCACTCACAAACAATTAGCTACGTGGCTAAACAAAGAGAAGTAAATTAGTTTAAGTTAGCCTGTATCGACTGTGCTATTTTAGTCTTTGCATGTTAGTCCAAAAATTCAGTGCCTGAGGAACCCTACCGTGCCCGACATGAAGCTCTTCGCTGGTAACGCAACACCCGAGCTAGCTCAAAAAGTTGCAAAACGTTTATTTATTGAGTTAGGTGATGCCGTTGTAGGCCGTTTTAGTGACGGTGAGATCAGCGTTCAAATCAATGAAAATGTACGTGGTTCAGACGTCTTTATTATTCAATCAACTTGTGCACCAACAAACGATAACCTGATGGAACTTATCGTTATGGTTGACGCACTACGTCGTGCTTCTGCTGGTCGTATCACAGCAGTAATCCCATATTTTGGTTATGCACGTCAAGACCGCCGCGTTCGTTCAGCACGTGTGCCTATTACTGCAAAAGTAGTAGCCGACTTCCTATCAAGTGTAGGTGTTGACCGCGTATTAACTGTGGATCTACATGCAGAACAAATCCAAGGCTTCTTCGATGTGCCAGTAGATAATGTATTTGGTAGCCCTGTACTTATCGAAGACATGAAAGAGCGTGATTTCGACGATGTCGTTGTTGTCTCACCAGACATTGGCGGCGTAGTACGTGCGCGTGCTATTGCAAAGCTACTTGACGACAAAGACCTTGCGATTATCGACAAGCGTCGCCCTCAAGCGAACGTATCACAAGTAATGCACATTATCGGTGACGTAGAAGGCCGTGACTGTATTATCGTTGACGATATGATTGATACAGGTGGCACTTTATGTAAAGCTGCTGCTGCACTGAAAGAGCATGGTGCTAAGCGTGTATTCGCTTATGCAACGCACCCAGTTTTATCTGGTAATGCTGCTGAGAACTTACGTAACTCAGTTATCGACGAAGTGATCGTAACAGACTCTATTCCATTGTCTGACGAGCTTCGCGCAATTGATAAGGTTAAAGTGTTAACCTTAGCTGACATGATGGCAGAAACTATTCGCCGTATCAGCAACGAAGAATCAATCTCGGCAATGTTTGAACACTAATTCATTGCAAGATTAAATAAAAAAGCACCGTTTGGTGCTTTTTTATTGCTCTAATGGTTTTAATCTAGCCATGATAGTGCTATATTAGCGCGCCTTTTTTACCTACTGGGCAGACAAAATTTGTCAGCTTGATAGGTATACGCCAGAAAATTTGGTCGCGAGTTTTCTGACATTATTAACTTTATATATTTTGGAGACAGTTATGTCACAATACGTTTTAGACGCTGAAGTACGCGTAGAATTAGGTACTGGTGCGAGCCGCCGCCTACGTCGCGCTGAGAAAGTTCCTGCAATCCTTTACGGTGCGGGCAAAGAAGTTGTTTCTCTTACTCTAGATCACAACAAAGTGATCCACATGCAAGAAGACGAAGGTTTCTACACTCACATCCTTACGCTAAACATTGGCGGTGAGTCTGTTGAAGCTATCGTTAAAGACATCCAGCGTCACCCGTACAAGCCTAAGATCACTCACTTAGACTTCCAACGTGTTGATGCTTCTCAGAAGATCCACACTAAAGTACCAGTACACTTCATCAACGAAGAAGCTGCTACTAAAGGCGGTAACACTGTTGCTCACCACGTAACAGAAATCGAAATCACATGTCTACCAGCTCAACTTCCTGAGTTCGTAGAAGTTGATGTTGCTGCGCTAGAAGTAGGTGCAACTGTACACCTTTCTGACGTTGTACTTCCTGCAGGTGTTGTTTCAGTAGAACTAGCTAAAGGTGCGGACCACGACCAAGCTGTTGTTACTTTAAACGCTCCTAAAGGCGCTGCTTCTGAAGAAGCTGAAGAAGCAGCTGAGTAATTTTTAAGGTGTTAACACCTTGAATAATATTCAAATGCTTGTGGGCCTGGCTAATCCAGGCCCCGAATATGCAAACACTCGTCACAATGCCGGTGCGTGGTTCATAGAAGAACTGGCAAAGCGCTACAATTGCATTCTCAAACCCGACTCTAAGTATCATGGCCTTACAGGCAAAGTACTTATCAATAATCAAGAATTCAAATTGCTTATTCCCACCACTTATATGAATTTAAGTGGCAAAGCGGTATCAAGCCTTGCAAACTTTTTTAAAATTCCAGCTGAAAACATTCTCGTTGCACATGACGAAATGGATATGGACCCTGGCATCGCCAAAATTAAAAAAGGCGGTGGTCATGGTGGACATAATGGCTTGAAAGACATTATTTCTAAGCTTGGCAATAATAAAGAATTTATGCGCTTGCGAATAGGCATTGGTCACCCGGGCCACCGAGACAAAGTCACGGGCTGGGTATTGGGTAAAGCACCAAAAGCTGACCAAGAAAAAATTGATGCGGTCGTTGATGAAGCGGTTCGTTGCATGGAAATTTTAGCGAAAGACGGTGTGTTAAAAGCACAAAACAGACTACATTCATTTAAGCCGTAAAGTATTTTTATACGGCAACAATTTGATTAACTGAAGGTTCAAAATTATGGGTTTTAAATGTGGCATTGTGGGTTTACCAAACGTTGGTAAATCAACCCTATTTAATGCATTAACTAAAGCGGGGATCGAAGCCGCAAACTTTCCGTTTTGTACAATCGAACCAAACACAGGCGTTGTTGCCGTTCCGGATCCGCGTCTAGACCAACTGGCTGCGATTGTTAATCCACAGAAGACCATCGCAACAACGATGGAATTTGTTGATATTGCCGGTCTGGTAAAAGGCGCTTCAAAAGGCGAAGGTCTTGGTAACCAGTTCTTAGCAAACATTCGCGAAACAGATGCCATTGGCCATGTTGTTCGCTGTTTTGAAGATGAAAATATCGTACACGTTTCGGGTCAAGTTAACCCTGCTGATGATATTGACGTTATCAATACTGAGCTTGTTTTATCAGATATGGAAGCAGCAGATCGCGCAGCTCAACGTAATGCTAAAAAAGCAAAAGGCGGCGATAAAGAAGCGAAATTCCAAAACGACGTATTAGAAAAAGTTAAAGCACACCTTGATGAAGGCCTAACACTGCGTTCTTTAGAGCTAACTAAAGAAGAACTTGCTGCTATCAAGCCGCTTAACTTCTTAACGATCAAACCGACAATGTATATCGCCAACGTCACAGAAGATGGTTTCGAAAACAACCCATTCTTAGACAAAGTACGTGAAATTGCAGCTGCTGAAGACGCGGTTGTGATCCCAGTATGTGCTGCGATTGAATCAGAGCTGTCAGAACTTGAAGAAGAAGACAAGCTTGAGTTCATGGCTGATCTTGGCCTTGAAGAGCCAGGTCTTAACTTAGTGATCCGCGGCGGTTACGAACTTCTTAAATTACAAACCTACTTTACTGCGGGTGTAAAAGAAGTACGCGCTTGGACCATTCCTGTTGGCGCAACGGCACCACAAGCTGCTGGTAAAATTCACACTGACTTTGAGCGTGGCTTTATTCGTGCACAGACAATTGGTTTTGATGACTACATTGAATACCAAGGTGAAAGCGGTGCAAAAGATGCAGGTAAAATGCGTCAAGAAGGTAAAGATTACATCGTAAAAGATGGCGACGTAATGAACTTCTTGTTCAACGTTTAATGACCCCTCTTATACAATGACTAAAAAAGCCCTCATTCAGGGCTTTTTTTGTGTCCGCTCGACGCTTTTATCTATTCAAAAACGCCCCTATTGCGCTTTTTACCTTAAAAGGTACAAAGCATGCCTATATTTTTTTAACCTTGGTTGTTGTCGATAATTGTACTTTCCTGTTTGTTTTGGTATAAAAACAGGCCGTTTCGCTTAATTTATCTGCAAACAATCTGTGATACGAAATTTTTTCGAAAAAAGGTGTTGACGGCATGGGGGCATATACGCATAATACGCCCCGCACCAGCGATGGTGATGAACGAAAAAGAGATGGCTATGTAGCTCAGCTGGTTAGAGCACATCACTCATAATGATGGGGTCCCCTGTTCAAATCAGGGCATAGCCACCATGCTTTTTCAAGTTGATTAGCAACTTTAAAACTAACTACCCTAATGTGCGGGAGTGGCGGAATTGGTAGACGCGCTGGATTTAGGTTCCAGTATCTTCGGATGTGAGAGTTCAAGTCTCTCCTTCCGCACCATGTTCTTGAAGTTTGAACTAAAACAACTTTGACTACCTTTGTTGGAGTATCGCCAAGCGGTAAGGCAGCGGGTTTTGATCCCGCCATTCCCAGGTTCAAATCCTGGTACTCCAGCCAATGGCTATGTAGCTCAGCTGGTTAGAGCACATCACTCATAATGATGGGGTCCCCTGTTCAAATCAGGGCATAGCCACCATTTTCTTTATAAGAAAATACATGCGGAAGTGGCGGAATTGGTAGACGCGCTGGATTTAGGTTCCAGTATCTTCGGATGTGAGAGTTCAAGTCTCTCCTTCCGCACCATGTTCTTAAAGTTTGAACTAAAACAACTTTGACTACCTTTGTTGGAGTATCGCCAAGCGGTAAGGCAGCGGGTTTTGATCCCGCCATTCCCAGGTTCAAATCCTGGTACTCCAGCCATCTCTTTATGAGATAACACTATGCGGAAGTGGCGGAATTGGTAGACGCGCTGGATTTAGGTTCCAGTATCTTCGGATGTGAGAGTTCAAGTCTCTCCTTCCGCACCATGTTCTCGATAAGAACTAAAATAATCGACTACCTTTGTTGGAGTATCGCCAAGCGGTAAGGCAGCGGGTTTTGATCCCGCCATTCCCAGGTTCAAATCCTGGTACTCCAGCCATCTCTTTACGAGATAACACTATGCGGAAGTGGCGGAATTGGTAGACGCGCTGGATTTAGGTTCCAGTATCTTCGGATGTGAGAGTTCAAGTCTCTCCTTCCGCACCATGTTCTCGATAAGAACTAAAATAATCAACTACCACTGTTGGAGTATCGCCAAGCGGTAAGGCAGCGGGTTTTGATCCCGCCATTCCCAGGTTCAAATCCTGGTACTCCAGCCAATTATCTTCAAAGATAATTATTAAACATTGCGGAAGTGGCGGAATTGGTAGACGCGCTGGATTTAGGTTCCAGTATCTTCGGATGTGAGAGTTCAAGTCTCTCCTTCCGCACCATGTTTAACTCATCTAAATATCACATCTTTATTAAATCTCAATTTATAACCAAAAATAGACATGTTATGTTCTTTCATTCTTAATTAAGAATAAAGGATTATTTTCATGGCCGAACAAGATAAAGTCAAAGCAGCAATTAACTCATTTTACAAAGGCGCAGGATTGGATTTGACCTTTAAAGGCGAAGCAAATCCAAAAGTAGCAGAGTTCTTCGGTGAAATGGTACAAAAAACAAAAGGGTGCACAGAAGCTCTCAATTGGGTACCGGAACCAACAGGTGGAAAAGCTTCTATTTCATGGATAGCGAAAAACTTTACACAAAGCGTATTAGCACAATTAGAGCAAAAGCAATCCCTTTCTTGTGCGAAATCGGTGATCTGGGGCTAACGTAGACACTTACAAGTCGCTGATTTAGGAATATAACAGTGAAAAAATTCGCCTTGCTCATTTTGACATTGTTACCTGTATTAGTCAGTGCTAAAACAGTCACAATAAACTACTGTGCATCTCCAAATATTGAAGTCTCACTAAAGCACTTCACGTACTGTGCTTCCCCAGAGCAAACTAGTAAACTCTCATTTCATGCTTTTAGCGACGCTACTTATTCTCTCATAATAAATGATACACGCTCAGAGCTATTTTTTAATTGGTTGCCAGCTTCTATTGCACTTACTGATTTGCCAAAAAAATATGGCTTAACCCCACGCGCCTTTCTAGAGCAATTATTTGATGGCACTGTTCAACAACAGAATAAACGTGGTCAGGAGATCAGCGCTATTTTTGGTACAGTTGATGGGTCCGAACTATATGTTCAAAAACGTAAAGAGAGTTATATATTTTCAGCCCTGAGTTCATCCGGTCAAAACACCGCTTTCTTGTTATCTGAAAATAGTGATTGGCTGCTTCAAGTTGACGGTCAGTTTGATAAACAAGCACTAATTCAGGTGATAAATAGAACTCGATTAATTGGCCGTTTATAACACAGGAAAGTAGGAGAAGAGTGAAACAATCTTGGATAGCTTGTCAAATTTCTTCTCCTAATAGTTTAATTAAAAACTACCACCCATCGCATGCTTAAGCACTTCTCGTTTAATGGGGCCCGCTTTATTTGCCACTTTTAACGCAAGACTTCGCAGTGACTTAAGGGGCTTAATCTCATTTGAAAAGCCAAAATAGCAAGCGTCCATCATGCTCATCATTAATAAATTATCTTTTCGACGCATTTTTTCATACTGATGAAGACGAGCAAGCTCACCAACATCATCAAAGCCTTGCAAGCACCCGCCAAGTGCTGCCACATCTTTAAAGCCAAGATTAACGCCCTGCCCCGCAAGAGGGTTAATCGTATGGGCCGCGTCACCCACTAACACCAAACGTCCTTTGCTATATTGATTGGCATGTTGACGCGCAAGCGGAAATACGGCGCTTTGCTCAACGGTAAAATCTCCAGGTAAGTCAAAAAAGTGCGCTAGTATTTCTTGTTTTAACACTTCATTAGATAACCCTTTTAAGCGTTTGAGTTCAGAGCCATGGTGATACCAAATTAAGTTGGCATAAGGTGCTTGCATAGGCAAAAAGGCGATTGGACCGGTGGGTTTAAACTCTTGCCACGTTTTCACCTGTTGCGGTCCGTCAAGCTTTATGAGAATACCCATACAGTGCTGCTGATATTGCCACCCTGTTACGCCAATGCCAGCAAGACTGCGCAGCGCAGAGCGACCACCGTCGGCTGCAATAACGAGGTCCGCGCTAAAACGCTGCTGAGGGTAAACCAGATCTATACTGCTTAAGTGCTGCTCAATCGCGATGGGGGCCTCAGTGACAGTTTCCACCTGAATATCATTGTCTTCAAACTGTGACCAAAGCGACGCTTGAATAATGCTATTCTCGACTAAGTGGCCTAGATGAGAAGTGGATACATCGGCTCTATCAAACACCAAATGCTCACTACCACCTTCATACGCCTCTAACTGGTGATAAGGCGCATTGCGACTTGCTCTTATTAATGGCATTGCACCGAGTTTATCTAATAACGCTTCTGAAAAACGGTTGATGGCAGAGACTCGAATGTCAACCTGCTCACCTTCAAGTATGGCTTTCGGATCTATGGGATTATTTTCTATCACAGTGACCTGACATCCTTGACGAGCAAGCTCCACCGCAGCCGCTGCGCCAACCATGCCGCCACCGACGATCAACACGTTATTTTTCATAAATTTGCCTAAATTAGCTGGTGTAATTACATTGTATCTTAATTAGTGAAAAAAAGATCTCTTTGCATGATTGTAGTCGAATAATTACAACCGCTCTTGATCCCCATTTTGAAAGATGAAATCTATACTTGGCTAGTGACTATAGGTCAGATAAAATACGCCTCTTTTTAAGCTATTTTAGTAAGTGTTTGCCAGTTCTTGGGGTATTTTTAATAACTGGCAAGGCGTTGTGCTGATCATCGAATTGAAAACGAGGCTTTATTTCAATGGGTAAAAAATTGCATATCAAAACCTGGGGCTGTCAAATGAACGAGTATGACTCCCAGAAAATGGCGGATCTGCTTGATGCCACTAATGGCTATCAGCTGACAGAAGAAGCTGATCAGGCGGATGTAATCCTACTCAATACGTGTTCAATTCGAGAGAAGGCACAAGAGAAAGTATTCCACCAGTTGGGTCGCTGGAAATTATTAAAAGAAGATAACCCTGATTTGGTTATCGGCGTAGGTGGCTGTGTAGCCTCACAAGAAGGTGACACAATCCGTCAACGTGCTCCATTTGTTGATATCGTATTCGGTCCGCAAACACTGCACCGTTTGCCAGAGATGATCAAACAAGTGCAAAGCAAAGAAGGCTCTGTCGTCGATATTTCTTTCCCTGAGATTGAAAAGTTTGACCGTCTACCAGAACCAAAAGCAGAAGGCCCTACGGCGTTCGTCTCAATTATGGAAGGCTGCTCTAAATATTGTACTTTCTGCGTTGTGCCTTATACGCGTGGTGAGGAAGTAAGCCGTCCGTTAGACGATGTTATTTTAGAAGTGGCGCAGCTTGCAGAGCAAGGCGTGCGTGAAGTGAACTTACTGGGTCAAAACGTAAACGCTTATCGCGGTGAAATGCACGATGGTGAAGTGTGCTACTTCTCTGATCTACTGCGTTATGTGGCTGCGATTGATGGTATTGACCGTATTCGATATACCACGTCACACCCTGTTGAGTTTACGCCTGACATCATCGAAGCCTACGCAGACGTACCTGAGCTTGTTGATCACCTGCACTTGCCAGTACAAAGTGGTTCAGACCGTGTACTTAACTTGATGAAGCGCGGCCATACTGCACTTGAATACAAGTCTACTATCCGTAAGCTACGCAAGATCCGTCCAAACCTAAGCATGAGCTCAGACTTCATCATTGGTTTCCCTGGCGAAAGCAAAGCAGACTTTGAAGAAACGATGAACCTGATCAACGCGATTGGCTTTGATATGAGCTTCAGCTTCATCTACTCAGCGCGCCCAGGTACTCCAGCGGCAGACTTACCAGATGATGTACCAGAACAAGAAAAGAAAGAGCGTCTGTATCTTTTACAAAACCGCATCAACCAAATGGCACAAGATATCAGCCGTAAAATGTTTGATACTGAACAACGTATCCTTGTTGAAGGTCCTTCGAAAAAGAACCCAATGGAACTACGTGGACGTACCGAGAATAACCGTGTAGTGAACTTTGAAGGTCCACACTCAGTGATCGGTCAGTTCGTTGACGTGCGTATTACTGAGGCGCTACCAAACTCATTGCGTGGTGAATTGATCCGAACTGAGGCTGAAATGGACTTGCGACGTGATGTTGCACCATCAGATATCCTTAGTCGTGCACCGTCAGAACCAGAAGCCAATGAGATTGGTGTTGCAACCTTTACACCATAAAACACTTGTTTTGCGCCAGCACTTTGCTGGCGCAATCAATCTTAGGAAGTCATTTTGAGCAATCAAGTAAAAAATATTGAGTTTTATCTAGAACCTGCCGACAACAACCGCCTCTCTTCTCTTTGTGGTCCTTTTGACGATAATCTAAAACAAATTGAACGCCGTCTAGGTGTCGAAGTCGCACACAGAGATAACTGGTTTAAAGTCACAGGTAATCAAGTTACAGCAAAAGCGGCTGTTGATATTATAAAGTCTCTGTATGTTGATACTCAGCCAGTGAAAGGCAAAGCCAAAGACATAGAGCCAGACAATGTTCACCTCGCCATCACCGAAGCAAATTGCCTAGAACAAGACGCACCGAATGTATGGGAAAAAGAAGTTTTCATTAAAACTCGCCGTGGTGTTGTCAAACCACGTAACCCAAATCAAAGCCAATATGTGGCAAATATCTTAACGCATGACATCAGTTTTGGTATTGGTCCTGCGGGTACAGGTAAAACTTACCTTGCCGTTGCTGCTGCAGTTGATGCGCTAGAAAGGCAAGAGATCAGACGTATTCTACTTACACGTCCAGCGGTTGAAGCCGGCGAAAAACTGGGATTTTTACCAGGTGATTTAACGCAAAAAATCGATCCATACTTACGTCCTTTGTATGACGCGCTATTTGAGATGCTTGGCTTTGAAAAAGTTGAACGCTTAATTGAAAAAAATGTCATAGAAGTAGCACCGCTGGCATACATGCGTGGTAGAACTTTGAACGATGCCTTTATCATTTTAGATGAAAGCCAAAACACCACCACAGAACAGATGAAAATGTTCCTAACGCGTATTGGTTTTAATTCAAAAGCCGTGATCACGGGTGATATTACACAGGTCGACTTACCTAGGGGCGCGCGTTCTGGCCTTCGTCATGCCATTGAAGTACTCAGCAATGTCGATGAGATTTCATTTAACTTCTTTAAATCCCACGATGTCGTTCGTCACCCAGTTGTGGCACGAATTGTGGAAGCTTATGAAGCTAAAGAAGAGCAAGAGCGTCAAGAAAAAGTCGCTAAGCAAAAAGCGAAACAGCAAGCTGCTGAACAACAAGGTCCAGAGTCATGAGCGTCGATGTAGATTTACAGCTCGCCTGTGAGTTTGACAATTTACCCAATGAACAGCAATTTCAAAGTTGGGCCGAAAAAGCACTTTTGCCGTATAGAGAATACGCCGAAGTGACAATTCGCATTACCGATGAGGCGGAGAGCCAAGAGCTTAACAGTCAATACCGTGGAAAAGACAAACCAACTAATGTGTTGTCTTTTCCCTTTGAAGCACCGCCAGGCATTGAATTGCCTTTAGTCGGTGACTTAATTATCTGTCCTCAGGTGGTTTTTCGTGAGGCTCAGGAACAAGAAAAAACTTTCCACGATCATTTTGCACATATGGTCATACATGGGTGCTTGCATTTGTTGGGCTTTGACCATATAAATGAACAAGACGCCATGGAAATGGAAAGTCTAGAAAAAGAATTTTTAGCCGATCTGGGCATTGCAGACCCATATCGTGATGATATTAACTAAGTGGAGTAAAGAACTACAATGAGCGACGATAACTCGCAAAGTAGCCAGGGTTCTTCTAGCAGAAACTGGCTTGGACGCATCACTCAGATGCTGCAAGGGGAACCCCAAAATAAAGAAGAGTTGGTAGAAGTCATTGCTGACGCTCAAGAACGAGCACTTATCGACCCTGAGACAAAAGACATGATGGAAGGCGTACTGAGCGTCTCTGAACTTAAAGTTCGCGATATCATGATCCCTCGCTCTCAGATGATAACGCTAGATGTTGAGCAAGACTTGGAATCTCAACTCCCTGCTATGGTAGAGTCTAGTCACTCTCGCTTTCCTGTCGTTTGCGAAGACAAAGACCACGTAGAAGGTATTTTGCTTGCAAAAGATCTTTTGCCCCTAATAGTGCAACAAAATGGCGCACTACCTGCGATTAAAGAGTATTTGCGTCCGGCTATTGTAGTACCAGAAAGTAAACGTGTAGACACTTTACTCAACGAGTTTAGACAAAAACGCTACCATATGGCGATTGTTATTGATGAATATGGCGGCGTATCGGGTCTTGTTACTATTGAAGATATCCTTGAAACCATTGTAGGTGAAATTGAGGATGAACATGATGATGAAGACGAGCAACAAGATATTCGCCAGCTCTCAAAGCATGTGTTTAATGTACAAGCATTAACACCGCTTGAAGAATTTAATGAGTTCTTTAAGACAGACTTTGATACACAAGAAGCTGACACCATTGGCGGCATCATCCTACATGCGTTTGGTCATATGCCAAGCAAAGGGGAAACCATTGATGTTGGACCACTGCAATTTAAAATAACTAACTCAGATAATCGCCGTATACTACAGCTTCAGGTCACTGTTCCAAAAACAGAGCATGTTGAAGATACCACTGAATAACCTCATTTCTTTTGCAAAAGATAAAAACGCATGGCTTGCACTGATTGCAGGCTGTGCACTGACTTTTGCATACGCCCCCTTTGGCTTTTGGCCACTGACATTTGTCTGCCTTGCCATTGCCTTTTATGTGACAGATCAACCCACCCCCAAGGAAGCTGCTAAATACGGCTTTTTATTTGGCTTTGGTTGGTTTTCCCTGGGTATTAGCTGGGTGCATGTCTCTATTGCACAGTTCGGTGGACTACCCATTGTGCTGTCGCTCATGGCAATGGCCATGTTATGTGCATACTTAGCGCTTTATCCAGCTTTGGCATTTGCGTTTGCTACGCGCTACAGTAAACATCCTTGGCAACGCTTTGCTCTCTTAATAAGTGGGTTTGCTATTACGGAGTATTTAAGAGGCACACTCTTAACCGGCTTTCCATGGCTCAGTTTTGGTTATACCCTCACTGACTCACCGCTTAATACACTAGCCCCTTGGATAGGTGAATTTGGCTTAACCGTATTGTGCATCATCATCGCTTTTGCACTCTATTGGCTGATCAATTACAAGCAATATAAAGCTGCCATCATCACTATCGTGCCTGTTTGTATCGCTTATTTGTTGTCTATGCAGAACACAGATACCAATTACAGTGGTAAGCAATTGAAGACCTTGCTTGTACAAGGGAACATAGAACAAAGCCTACGTTGGGAGCCCGAACAGTTTTGGCCTACCATGTCTAAATATCAAGATATGACCAGACCAAACTGGGCTGATGTCGATTTGGTTGTTTGGCCAGAGGCCGCAATCCCAGAAATTGAAGATTATGCGTTTGATTACCTCGTCAATTTAGACAAAGCCGCCGCCTTTAACAATACTGCCTTGATCACGGGGATCCCTGATTACCAATTCGACACGCGCAATGTATACAATACCCTGATAGTGCTTGGTAAAAAGCATCAAGATGACACCGAAGGGCAATATCAGTACTTGCACAGAAACCGCTATCAGAAGCACCAGTTGTTACCAATCGGTGAGTTTGTGCCCTTTGAAGAGCTGCTCAGACCCCTAGCGCCGCTATTTGATTTACCCATGTCGTCATTTTCTCGCGGGGATGCGGTGCAAAATAACCTGCTTGCTAATGGCATTCATGTATTGCCAGCAATTTGCTACGAAATCGCTTTCAGCGAACTGGTCAGAGGAAACTATACGGCCTCATCTGACATTTTATTTACCGTGAGTAATGATGCGTGGTTTGGCGACTCACATGGCCCACATCAGCATATTCAAATCGCCAGAATGCGTGCATTGGAGCTGCAAAGACCGATGGTGAGAGTCACCAATAACGGCATTAGTGGTGTATATGACCCTATTTCAAACCAACAGGTAACCATTGCGCAATTCACCAGTGGCACTCTCAGTACAGATTTAAAACTGATATCCGGCCATAGTTTTTTTAGTCAGCATGGTCATACTCCCGTTTGGATCTTAGTCGGTATCTTATTGCTATTGGTGTTGGTTACCAATAGTAAAAGCTACTTATCATCTAAAATGGAAAAGGCATTTTTTTAATGCCTTTTACTTTACCCCATTATTCATATGTGCCTTAAAATGGTGCAATTTCATAAATACAGCCCTATCTTAGCGCATTTGATACGTGTAATTTAAGTCTAAAGCCATGAAATTAAACAACTTAATTAATTGGCACCCTTCTTTCTTATTCTAAAGTTTAATATAACATTAGAGTCAATGATGGAACCCAACTTGTTAAATAACACACCAAGGCTGGTGCAAGCCGTTTATATGGTGAGTCAGCATGGATTAAGTATTAGCGACATAGCCGAGACTTATCAAATATCAAAACTAGCATTGTATCGTGCAGTACGTGCACACAATACCTCCCGCTTAATAAGCTCCACAAACAAAGAGAAAAGTTGTTACAGCAACTAGCAAGCCTTGAGGCGGATATCGAACAGCTCAAAAAGGGATGCTAAAATGCTAAAAATAAAACAACTCGATACCATAGGGTTAAATACCCATTGTCAGCTATGCGAGCTACTCTCTACCTGTATTGAAGATGGCGCCTCTCTAGGCTTTTATAAGCCTACCAATCCCGACCTGCTGCAACAATATTGGCACTCAGTAGCAAAAGCCATCGCCACGAAAGAGCGTAAGCTTTATATACTCTGGCGAGGGGATGCCTTAGTTGCGACGGTACAGCTTTCGTTATGTATGAAAGAAAATGGCCAACATCGAGCTGAAGTCGAAAAGCTATTGGTTCACCCAGATGCACAGCGAAGTGGCTACGCCACAATATTAATGCGCCACGTAGAGCAAAGCGCATTGGAAAATAGACGCACATTATTGGTTTTAGATACCCAAAGTGGAGATGAGGCAGAGTTATTTTATCAAGCCCTTGGTTACACTAAGGTTGGCCAGATCCCCTTTTATGTATCTGATAACCAAAACCAGTTACATAGTACCAGTTACTATTACAAGTTCCTTGGGCACCAACAACAACAACAACAACAACAACAACAACAACAACAACAACAACAACAACAACAACAACAACAACAACAACAACAACAATAACAATAACAACAAATGTAAACAAAATGAAAGCAAAAGGAAAGCAAACGTACATAAGTCATTCATACTTACAGGCTAACCTTTTTATCAACCATCTTGCTTTCCATTAAGTTTAAGGAAAAAACATGAAAACTAGCGCTGTAAATATTCTGGTGGATTTATGCACTATGAGTGGTACATTTACAACACACGCTACCGTGTTTACATGCTGTGGTATTGTCACAGGTATAGCCTCCAAGTATGGAAAGTTTGAAATACAATACAAAAGCACACGTACAGATAATCACATGGAGTCCATTTGGGTTTACGATTCACATACTTATTTGCTCGGGCCTATTTTGAAAGCCATTGAGGCAGGTAAAAAGTATGGTACAGAGTATATGCTTATAATAGAAAAAAGAGGCGCTAGTGATACAGTTTCTCAGGCGTTAAGTAAAAGTAATGCTCTCATTGCAATGACTCAAAAGTAAAGCAAACGAGCCCTCATATCATCTTACAAGGGCTCTTAAGCAATTAATGTGGTATGCCACCATCAGTGTAATAATAAAAAGCGTTTGCACACCAGTTTACTTTTTTCCATGTGTAGTCTTTATAGTAAATTCTATTTACGCAAGCTGTAACCTCACCTTCACCTTGGTAGACATCAACTAAACATGTTGTAGAGCTACATGTACCACCTCTTACATTGCTATATCGACCTGAGAACACCCAATCAACTTTCGAAACAGGCTTATCTGCATTAACTTTAAATGCAACATTGGGACTAAAACCTGGGTAGTGCTCCCCTCCCCAACAACTGCCTTCGCGGTACTCATCGAATGCCATTGTATCAACATAACAAGAAACTGAACTAGCGAAGCTATTAAATGATAGAGCACTGGCTGCAATTGCCAATAAGTATCGTTTTTTCATATTTAAAATTTCCTTTTTGTTTATTTTATATATAGATAGACCCTAGCAGCTATGCGCTAGGACCTGGGAAGGTTAATAATGAACACCACCATCACTGTAGTAGTACGTTGCCGTAGCACACCAATTTACATTGGCCCATGTGTAGTCTTTATAATAGATTCTATTTACACAGCCAGTTACTTCACCTTCGCCACCGTGTACGTTGACGATACAACTAGTAGAAGTACATGTGCCACCTCTTACATTGCTATATTGGCCACTGAATACCCAGTCAACTCTTGATACTGGCTTGGACGCGTTTACTTTAAACACAACTGCTGGCGCAAAACCTGGATAGTGCTCGCCACCCCAACAATTGCCTTGACGAGGTTGGTCATAAGCCATTGTATCAACATAACAAGAGACTGAGCTTGCAAAGCTGTTAAACGATAGAACACTGGCAGCAATTGCCATTAAATATCTTTTTTTCATTTTTAAATATCCTTTTTTAATGCACCATTCACACCCGAGAAACACTTTTCTCACATCAAAATGTATATAAAACATACTTATTTGCCAATGGTTAACACACAGTTTATAAATATTTTTATTCTTACTACGACTTAAAAAATCACCGTTAATTAAACAATAATCATTAAAAAAATATAAAACACAAAAACTTAAAAAATCACAATCCTGAAAACCAAAATAAAATCAAAAAACCAACAGCTTAATTTAATAAAAAAAATCATATATAACACAACTTAAAAGCAACAGTCACAAAACAAAAAACCACCTCTTAAAAAATCAACCTTGAACAACCAAAAAATAAAACTGGCAAATTTATTGCTGCAATTTATATCAATTATTTTTATATCTTAAAAAGGACTACTTAATGCAGCTAATTACTGGCGGTTTAATGGATATCTATTTTGGCTACAACGGCAGGGTTGGTGACGTACAAGGTGCGAAAAGAGATATACAGGAGTTCCAACAGCTTGCAAAAACAGCTGATACGCCTGAACAAAGAGAGCGATATGCACAAGCTGTCGTTCAGGTACAGACTGAAATTTTACCTAAAATGCAAAAGGAAATGGAGCAATTAGGCAAACAACTTGGACTAAAACCCGGACAGATGGGTAATACGATTAATAAAGAAGACTTAATAAAAGAAAACTTAGCATTTAAAAAAGACAACAAAGATATAATTTCTTTTATTACCGACTATCAACCCGGCAACTATTACTCTAACAAAACGTAAAAAACCTTTTATATAAAAAGAAACATCTAAATTTTAAAAAAATAAGCTGTAAGGCTAACATGGAAAACGTGATGCAAACGATTAGTATGGGTTTGATGGATATTTATTTTGGCTACAATGGTCGAGTCGGTGACGTACAAGGCACAAAAAGAAGCATACAGGAGTTCCAACAGCTGGCTAAAACATCTGACACGCCAGAACAAAGAGCAAGATACGCCCAAGCAGCTTCACAGTTAAAAAATGACATTCTGCCAAAAATGCAAAAAGAGATGGAACAACTAGGCAAGCAACTTGGACTAAAACCCGGACAGATGGGCAGCACCATTAATAAAGAAGACTTAATAAAAGAAAACTTAGCATTTAAAAAAGACGATAAAGATATCATTTCTTTTATTACCGACTACCAGCCGGGGAGTTATTACTCACAAAAAACATAAATCGACGGCAAGCGGGCGGCGGCTATTTGCCACCAGCCAAATCAATAAATGTCCCTGTCGCATAAGATGCTTCGCTGCTCAACAGCCAGGCGATTGCGTTAGCGACTTCTTCTGATGTACCGCCGCGCTTTAGCGGTAATAAATCAGCGACTCTATCTACGCGATTAGGCTCGCCGCCATCCTTATGAATATCGGTATAAATACATCCAGGTCGAACGCCATTCACGCGTATTCCCTCTGCTGCCAGTTCCAAAGATAAGCCTCTCGTAAAGCTATCGATGGCCCCTTTTGATGCAGCATAGTCCACGTACTCATTCGCACCGCCTATATAAGATGCTGCCGATGACACATTCACAATCGCACACTGCTTGAGCGTATTACTCTGACGCATATGCTTAATCGCCTCACGCGCACAGATAAAATATGGCGTGACATTTTGCGTCAGCATCCAATTAATGCGCTCAGCGGTCATTTCTTCGACCCGCATTTGCTGGGTCAAGACACCGGCATTATTGACTAAATGAGTGACTGGACCAAAGTGCGCTTGCACAGCTTGAAACAGCTCAACCACTTGTTGCTCATCACTCACATCCGCCTGAAAAAGCGCGGCTTTACCACCAGTAGATAAAATATTATTTTGTACCTGCTCGGCAGCTTGGTGATTTGATTTATAGTTAATGGCAACAGCATACCCTTGCTGCGCAAGCTTTTTGGCCGTTGCAGCGCCAATACCTCGGCTGCCACCCGTGATCAATACAACCTTCATAAATGTTCCTTATCGGATTTTCCTAGAGCTTTATTAAGTATCAATCTTGAAATTACCACACAATGGAACAGAATACCTGTGAGTAGGCTTTTCGTCATGTTACAAAAAATAAAAAAAGGAGCCTTTCAGCTCCTTTTTAACAGTGCATTTATTTAGTCAATAAACTTAGTCGGTGCTGGTGGCACAACAAGTTTCTTTTTAGGGTTTTCATCAAGCTCTTTTAATAGCTCTTTCACCGCACGCTCTACTGACGGATCTTGACCTGCTTGAATAAGCTCTGGGCGGTCAATCACTTCGATATCTGGAACAACCCCTTCATTTTCGATGATCCAGTTGCCGTCATTATCAAGAATACGGAATGTCGCCGCAATCACCTGACCACCGTCAACTAAGTATGGGTTACCAGAGATACCAATTAAGCCACCCCAAGTACGAGTCCCGATCAACTTACCTAGACCCGCTTGACGGAAGTAGTAAGGAATAGCATCACCACCTGAGCTTGAATAGCCATTGATCAGCATGGCTTTTGGTCCATCATGAGCAAACTGAGGCGTTTTTGTTGGTGTAACACCACGACGCTTCCAATAGTTTAGCGGCTTGCGTGCTAACCACGTGATCACGTGCTCAGGGATAAAGCCACCACCGTTATAGCGGTCATCAATGATCAGCGCATCTTTGGTTGTTTGCGGCATAAAGTTCTTGAACATCGAACGGTTACCTTCATATGCCGTGTTTGGCAAATGAACATAGCCAATACGTCCGCCAGATAACTTATCGACATAGGCTTTACGCGTTTCAACCCACTGTAAGTAACGTAGACCGATTTCACTCTTCACAGGCTTAACGGTTACTTTCCAGCTATCGTCAAAGCTTGTTGATTTACTGAGGATAAGCTCAACTTGCTCGCCTTGTGTATTTTCAAGTAACTCATAGAAGTTACTGACTTCATTCACATTGCGACCATTAACCGCCAAGATGAAATCACCTTCACTTGCACGTACACCTGTCCCACCCAGTGGAGAGCGGAAGTCTTCATGCCAGTTTTCGCCTTTAAAGATATGCTTAAGCGTGACAAAACCTGACGGGTGGCTTGCCACTTCAGCACCTAGCAAGCCATGCTTTTTACGCTCGCCTTTTGGCTCATCACCTGATTGCACATAAATGTGGCCTGCATTGATTTCACCAGCAATTTCACTCAACACATAATCAATATCTGTGCGGTGCGCAGCTGCGTCGGCCATAGGTTGATAGCGCTTCAAGATTGCATCCCAGTCTTGACCGTGGTGATTTGCGTCATAGAACCAATCACGCAATGTACGCCAACCTTCGGTGTACATTTGTGACCACTCAACACGTGGATCAATCTTCAGGTTCATGTTGCTAAGATCAAGTTGATTCGCTTTCAGATCTTGCTTCGCTTTTGGTTTGATCACACTGTACTTGCTGCCTGCACGTGCAATCACATGCTCGCCGTTTGCAGAGACTTTATACTCGCTGACACCTTTTGCGACAGTCTTAACTTTACCATCAACCTTATTTTCAACCAGCTTCAGAGCGCCGCCGCTCAGCGTCAACACACCGCCTTCAACGCCGGTCAGTGATGAGTAATTGCCCGCAGGTGCAGGTAATGACACTACGCGATCCATAAAGCCATCAACTTGAATGCTGGTATCCAGTTCTGTCTTCTCTTCTGACGCTTTATCGTCACCGACAATGTGTGTTTCATCACTTTGTAGCGTGTTGATAGGTTGAATGCTGTCATTCACCGCTACCGAGTAAATTCGTGTCGCTTTATTAAATAGATAATCAAACTCATACGAACTAAATGCTAAATTAAAGTCTCGTTCAGAAGTGAAGTAAATGTACTGGCCATCTTCTGAGAAGGTTGGATTTGACTCAGACGTCATATCATCCGTTAAGCGGCTTAACTTTTTAGACTCAACGTTATAGTGCCATAGTGATGAATAACGGTTTTCGTTATTCTTAACAAAGACTAAATCTTTGCTGTTTGGTGACCAAGTATATTGTGTAATGCTGCGCTCATCGTGCAGACCACGGTCAATCTTGTGTAGCTCACCGCTTTCAACATCCAACCACCAAATAATATGGTCTTTATCTGCAAATAATAGCTTGGTATTGTCTGGTGACCAGATAGGGTCAAAACGCCAAATTGTGCCATTGTTAGTTAACTGTTTCACTGCATTGTTATTGGCACGATCTTTTATATAGATCTCATACTCGCCCGTTGCATCACTTAAGTAAGCAACATAACGCGCATTTGGCGACCAAGTTGCTGCGATTTCGCGGCCTGCTGGTGTATGTGACAAATTACGTGTTGGACCATTTTTCACCGGTACTGAGAAAATCTCACCACGAGCTGTAAATACCGCACGCTTGCCATCGTGTGAGATATCCATTGAATCAATGAACTTGCTCACATTTTTAGTGTAAGGCAGTGCCGACTTACGTACACCATCGACATTGATAGTCAGTTTTTCGGTCATTTTATTTGCTTCATTGAAGCGATATAAGTAACCACCGTTTTCATAAACGATTGAGTCCGGACCTGCTGATGGCCACAATACATCAAACTCTTTATGGTCCGTCATCTTAACTGGCTTTTTGCCTTCACGATATTTGTAAAGGTTCAGTGTGTAATCTCTATCAGAGACGAAGTAAATGCTGTCATTCACCCAAGTTGGCTGCTGATCAGTTGCACGGTGTGTCGTTAATTGCTTAGACGTATTCTTGTCTAAATCATAGACCCATACATCTTGCGCACGACCACCTCTTGAACGCTTCCAAGTACGGAACTCACGATCAATTGGCGTGTATACAAACTTACTACCATCACCCGACAGCATACCGCCGCCACCTTCAGGAATTGCAAGAGGCTGCTCAAGGCCACCTTCTACCGGTACCATATAAGGGCGGCCCATGCGTTTGCCCCAAGGTGTACGGTTAGCACGGAAAACAATATGCTTGCCATCTGGTGTCCAGTCTAATACACGGTAATCAAAACCACCACGAGGCGGCATAGGACCGACATCATTATAGTAAGTTAGTTGCTTTAGACCTGAACCATCACGATTAATCACATAGATTTGACGGCTACCGTTATATTCAGCGGCAAAGGCAATTTTTTCACCGTCAGGTGAAAACTTAGGGAAAGTTTCGAAACCAACATGATCCGTTAAACGCGTACTTTTGCCTGTATTTGTATTCGCAACATAGATATCGCCAGAGTACACAAAAGTAACGTGCTCTTTATGGATATCAGGGAATCGTAATAAACGGGTATCTTCAGTGCTGTAGGCGCTCGCTAAAGGGCTTGCTAGCGGCCCAAGCACAGCAGCCATCGCTGCAAACAAGTGCTTAATTTTCATTATTATCTCGTATATAAATTTGACTGTTACATGATAACAATTTCACTCATAAAGTCAGGTTGATGCGATAAAAAGCACAAAAATACCCACCAAATTAAACTGAAAAATCGTCACAAAATGTAAATAGATGAATAAATGACTCACACAGCGGTGTGAGTCATCAAGAAGGTAAGTTTAGTTATGCGGGATCGTTATCAAAGCGACTGACATTAAACGGGGTCAAATCAATCGAAGTTGGTTGATTGGTGACGAGTTCGGTTATCAATTTACCTGTAATGGCCGACGTCAAAATCCCCGTCCTAAAATGACCACATGCATTAAGATAACCTTCCACACCAGACACTTTACCCAAGATAGGCAACTCATCTGGTGTGCCCGGTCTAAGACCTGCCCAACAACGCTTGATATTAGACTCATTGAGAATCGGTAAGCATTTCATCGCTCCACGGGACAATTCTTGGATCTTATCTAGGCTATTGGTAGTGTCGAAGCCTTTTTCTTCCGTGGACGAGCCTATCAAGATCTCTCCGTTGTCTTTTTGCGCGATATAACAATCACTGGTACTGATACAGCCATTCATAATTTTTGGCATGCGCTCTGATAAGACAATTTGCCCTTTAACTGGATAAACAGGCATATCTTTACCTGTCGCCTGCTTATACAGCTCATTAGCCCATGCCCCCGTTGCATTAACGAGCGTGTCACAATGTAAATCTCCCGTGGCGGTTTTCAGCCCCACCACTCGATTTCCCTCTTTCAATACTGACTGTATTTCAGTATTTAAGAACAGCTCAACGCCATTTTGCCTTGCAGCTTCAGTATATGCTTCAACCAAACGATATGGATTCACTTGGTGGTCACAAATAAAGTCAATTGCACCAATAGCATCTGGCGTAACATAAGGCTCCTCAGCTTTTAATTGCTCAGCACTTAACCAACGGATCTGGTCACTTAAATGAGGAATGCCACTGACAATTTGGTCGGCGTACAGCTCATCTTCACGGTTATACATAATAAACTTGAGCCCAGTGCGTTCAAATTTAAAATCAACATCATGCTTGTTGCGCAGTTCTTCATATAAATCTGGATACATATCATTGGATTTGAGTGCAAATTCAAAAAAACAGTCTGGTAATTGGTGTGGACGCATGGTTGGCACTTCTTCACCTTTGGCCTCACTGTGCAGTTTAGACAAGGTTTTAAAGAATATAACACCGCAGCCAAGTCCTACCGATTCACCGATAGCCCACAATCCACCTGCAGATGCTCTGGATGCATTACCGGGCTTTTTTAAATCAACCAACGCAATCTTTAAGTCTGTATCACGACTTAAAAAATAAGCACACGCAGCGCCTACAGCACCGCCACCAGCAATTACAACATCATACTTGTTCATTTAGCGTTTCTTCCATAAAAGTAAAAGGGATAGGATCAAGCGGGAATCGAGGTTTTATTACCCCAGTATTTTTGTCATGTCCGGCCTGATGGAGCAAATCAAGGGCATAGCTACTGCACGTTTTCCCCTGACAGTCACCCATACCAATCCGAGTACGCATTTTCAGTGTTGTTAGATCTTTCACACCCTCAGCGATGGCATCAGTAAGCTGTTTTTTAGTTGCTTGCTCACAACGACACACAACCGTATCGTCTTGAGGTAAATCCAATAACCCAGTTTGACGCGCACTAAAGCGATCAAAGCCAAACCGAAAACGCTTGATACGCGCATGCTTGCGCTCTATTTTGCGCTTTTCTTTTTCCATAGACGCACTATCTAGCAGGCCACGTTGATGCACAATGTTGAGCGCCGCTATCTGCCCTTCACAAATCGCAGCATCTGCACCCAGCAAGCCACTGCTATCACCAACCACATACGTATTTTTTTGACTACTTTGATAATTATCATCAAGTGTAGGTATGTAACCGCTTACTTTAGAATAGTCATGCTCAATACCAAGTAACATAGCCAACTGAGTACGTGCAACAAAACCATAACCGACGCCAATCGCATCCACGTCTAATGGCTTAGCCTGACTCATATTCGGACGCCACTGATCATCATATGGCGCGACAGACACTTGCTCTAGGTATTTACCCCCCTGTGCACTGACAATGCCGTGACCATAGTGAAAAGGAATTTGATGCTTTTTCAAGTAGCTCATCATGCTTAAGCCATTGAGCGTCAGTTTTGGTTTATGTAATAAAGCCACCGCTTCTTTGGCCAGCTTGTTGAAGGCACTCGCTTCGTAAACCCCCACGACATCAACGCCCGCTTTATGCAGCTGACACGCTACTAAGGGTAATAATGGACCCGTGCCCAATAAAGCCATTTTGCTGCCAGGCTTTACCAAACCACTTTTGATTTGTAATTGTACACCGCCCAGTAACATAACCCCAGGCAACTGCCAGCCAGGAAAAGGGACACTGCGCTCATGACAGCCCGTAGCTAAGATCAGTTCATTGTGCTCTAACGTGGTCAGTCCCCCGCCTTCACTCAATAATAAATGCTGATCACCTTCAGGCCCCAGTACACGAGTTTGTAACTTGAGTTCAATGAACGACTTGTGCTTTTCATAACGAGTGCGCAAAGCACTCATAGCGCGCTGTAAATTATCGTCCAAATGCGGCAGTGTGGCTGTATTTCTAAGTGGTCCACGGTAGATAACCCCGCCTATTTTAGAGGTCTCATCAATGATAATAGACGGGATTTGGTACTTTCCAAGCATGGCCGCTGCGGCTGTACCAGAAGGCCCTCCCCCCACAATCACAACAGGATTAGACTTTTTCATGATCAATCCCCACATCTTTAAAACGATTACTTAAAGTTTCGACCTGCATGTTGGGTTCAACTAGGGTCTGACATGCTCTTTGCTTGTATCGTTTGTTCACTTTTACATGACAGCAATGGCATACACCCATTGCACAGTAACCGCCCGTGACGACTTTTCTGTCGTTTTCACATACTTGCTTAATGTCTGCGGCCTGCAATACTGAAAGGACTGTTTCGCCTTCACAAGCGGTAATAGGTTGGTCATCTATGAGAATTTGAAATGTGATTGAGTCTAAAGGCGTAATATCCTTTGTACGCGTCGCTGTTGTCATTGTTTTACCTTTCGCTACTAAATTTCATGTCAGCCTAGGGTAAAAAACTGCCAATAAAAACCATAATCTCACACAATTTAACCTTTTATTGATCTATATTAAGGAATTATGAAAAACACGCTATTTGTAATGCCTTGTAATGTATTTCTTCGCAAAAACATGATTCAAAAAAAACAAAAAACTAATGTTATTTCATTATATTAGAGTTAAAAAAAGCATAAAACAGTATGTTTTCCACACATGGTCAACACTAAAAAGGTGTTAGCTTTTAGGTAAAATTGTCACACCCACATCTTGCTTAACATGCTCAATCACCATATATGTATGGTTTGTGCCAACACCCGGTATTTCCACAATTTGACCAAGCACCTCACGATACTGATGCATATCAGAAACCCGAATTTTTAATAAATAGTCGAACCCACCAGCGACCATGTCACATGCAACCACGTGGGGGATCTCTAAAACATGCTGTTTAAAGGTTTCAAATACAGACTCTGTTGAACTTTTGAGTGTTATCTCAACGTGCGCGACCAACCGCTGTCCAAGCTTCTCAGCATTTAATCTTGCGGTGTAGCCTTCTATATAGCCCTCTGACTCTAGCTTCTTAACCCTATCTAAGCAGGGACTGGGACTTAAATTGACAGCTTTTGCTAAGTTAACATTTGAAATTCGGCCATTTTTTTGCAATTCATCTAAAATTGCATGGTCGATCCTATCTAAGATACGCGTTTTTATTGAAGTGGTCATACAGTATAAAATTCTGCAAGAAGGTCTAATCTCCCTCAAATTTACCGTAATTAACGAAAATAAGACAGCACATTCTGCTGCTCTATCTATACAATGCTCGGAAATTATTATGGATGTCCCTTCTTTATGAAATTTGTTTCTACGAGCAAAGGGGCTAAAATTTAACCACCGCAAAATTACGCAGCGTTCATTTTAATAATGAGGCAAGAAAGCAATCACAGCCTTAGGCTATGCTTTCTGTAGTATTTAGGTTTTCAATAGAGGGTTTAACCTATGCTATTTCAAGGCGACTTAACAACCCAGTGTCCGATCCGTCAAAAGATCCGTGACTTCTACCGCATTGATGAAGAAACTGTTATCGATCACATTTTACCATTGGCTGAGGTCGGTGTTGCTGCCCGTACTCGTGCATGGGAACGTGCTCGTCAGATGGTATTAAACATCCGTAATGACCAACAAGGTCAAGATGGTGTAGACGCATTACTAGAGGAGTACTCACTGTCTTCTGAAGAAGGTGTTGTACTCATGTGTTTGGCTGAAGCACTATTACGTGTGCCTGATGCTCAAACGCAAGACATGTTAATTCGCGATAAACTTAGCAAAGGTGACTGGAGCTCGCACTTAGGCAATAGTGACTCACTATTCGTAAATGCGTCGAGCTGGGGCCTACTACTAACCGGTAAAATGGTTAACTATGCAGATAAGAATAAAGAAACGCAATTTGGTTTGCTAAAGCGTACTATGGGCCGCATTGGTGAACCTGCAATTCGTAAGTCAGTGCAATATGCAATGAAGATCATGGGCCAGCAATTTGTAATGGGCACCACGATTGAAGCGGCACTTGAGCGCGCCAAAAAGAAAGAAGCTACGGGCTACGCATACTCATACGATATGCTAGGTGAAGGCGCACGTACTATGGCTGACGCCGAGCGTTACTTCAACAGCTACATGACAGCTATTCACGTGATTGGTAAAGCAGCTAACGGTCGTGGCCCAATTAAAAGCCCAGGTATTTCTGTCAAACTATCCGCTATTCACCCTCGTTATGAGTTTTCGCACCGTGACCGTGTCATGGCTGAAATTGTGCCTAAGCTTAAAGAACTGGCACTTGCTGCAAAGCAATATGACATTAACTTCACAGTAGACGCTGAAGAAGCAGACCGTTTAGATATCTCACTCGATATCATTGAAGCTGTATTCTCTGATGATGCGCTGGGCAACTGGAATGGCTTTGGTCTTGCGGTACAAGCATACCAAAAACGTGCTATTTGGGTGATTGACTGGCTTGAAGCCCTATGTCGTCGCGTTGGTCGCAAGATGATGGTTCGTCTTGTAAAAGGGGCTTACTGGGATACTGAAGTTAAGCTGACGCAAACTGATGGTCTTGAAGACTTCCCTGTATTTACACGTAAAGCAACGACTGATGTTTCATATAAAGCATGTGCTATCAAACTGATGAACGCACGTGATGTGATCTTCCCTCAGTTTGCAACACACAACGCCTATTCTGCAGCGACTATCCTTGAACTTGCCAATGGCGAATTCAATAACTTTGAGTTCCAGTGTCTACACGGTATGGGTGACTCACTGTACAACCAAGTAGTAACAGAGGATAAAGTCCAATGTCGTGTCTATGCACCTGTTGGTCACCACGAAGACTTGCTTGCTTACCTTGTTCGTCGCCTACTTGAAAATGGCGCAAACTCGTCATTCGTAAACGCGATTGTTGATGAGTCGATGCCTGTTGAGTCACTACTTGAAGATCCGGTTGAAAAGATCCAACGTGTTAAGCATAAGCGTAATATGCAGATCACCATGCCTATCGATCTATACGGTGAAGAGCGCAACAACTCTAAAGGGTTAGATTTAACCAACATCAACCACATTACGCCAATGCGTGACAACTTACAAAAGTGGGTTGATGAAAACCTAATCACTGCTGAGGATGTACCTGAAGGACACGAAGCTGTATTGAACCCAGCAAATCACAGCGAAGTTGTTGGTTCTATCCGCCACCAAGACGCACAAGAGATGCAACAACTTGTCGCTAGTGCAGAAGCTGCTTTTGCCACTTGGTCACAAACGTCAGTGAGCGAACGTGCCGAAATTCTGCGTCGTACTGGTGATATATTAGAACTTCATCGTGACGAGCTGATTGCGATGTGTATCAAAGAAGCGGGTAAAATCACCCAAGATGGCATCGATGAAGTCCGTGAAGCGGTTGATTTCTGTCGTTACTACGCAGCAAAAGCAGAAGAACTTGCGCTGGATGAGCGCTTTAGCCCACGCGGTGTGATCTTATGTATCAGCCCTTGGAACTTCCCACTGGCTATCTTCCTAGGTCAGGTTGCTGCGGCTATCGTAACTGGTAATACGGTTATCGCAAAACCTGCTGAGCAAACATCATTAGTTGCCCTTCGCACCATTGAGCTAATGGAAGAAGTCGGTTTACCAAAAGGTATCGTGCAGCCTGTTATCGCGCGTGGTAGTGAAGTTGGTAAGCACATCGTTCCAGATACTCGCATCCAAACAGTGATGTTTACTGGCTCTACTGAGACAGGCACACGTATTTCACAAACCTTGGCTGAGCGCGGTGGCGATCAAGTACCACTGATCGCAGAAACGGGTGGTCAAAACTGTATGATCGTTGACTCAACAGCACTGCCTGAGCAGGTTGTTGATGACGTTATCTCTTCAGGTTTCCAAAGTGCTGGTCAGCGCTGTTCTGCACTACGAGTATTATTTATACAAGAAGAAATTGCAGACAAAGTGATCAACATGATCAAAGGCGCAATGCAAGAGCTACACATTGGCGACCCTGCACACCTTTCTACTGATGTGGGCCCAGTGATTGACCAGAGAGCTTTGAATGCACTCAATGAGCACGTTGAGTACCTAAAAGGTAATGCAACTCTGCATCATGAGTGTTCATTACCAGATATGGGTGATAACGGTCACTTCTTCTTTGCACCGCGCTTATACGAGATCAGCGACCTGTCAGTGCTGAAAAAAGAAGTATTTGGTCCATGCGTACACGTGATCCGCTTTAAAGGCAGTGATATCGATAATGTGATCGACCAAGTCAACAGCACAGGCTTTGGTCTGACAATGGGTATCCACACACGTATCGAAGGGCGGGCAGAATATCTCGCTAAGCTATCTCGTGCCGGTAACATCTATGTCAACCGTAACATGATCGGTGCCGTAGTAGGTGTGCAGCCGTTCGGTGGTCGTGGTCTATCTGGTACCGGTCCAAAAGCTGGTGGTCCAAACTACATTGCACGTTTGGTAAAAGAAAACCAAGCAGAGCAGAACACCCAAGCGACTAACGTTAAAGTAGATAACGAAGAGATCACAGCTTACCAAGGGGCGCAAGAGCAGGCATCACGCATGATGTCACTATCAAAGCGTGATGAGAAAGCTTGGCGTGCAATGCCACTGAACAACCGTGTTTCTGCGGTACGTCAGCTATTGGCTAAACTGGCTAAAGTAGAGCTCCTAGATACATTTGCTGATGATTTGAATAAAACATTAGCCGATGCTCGTGAGCAACTTATCCGTGTTGAAAAGCGTTTAGATACAGTAATTGAGTTGCCGGGACCAACAGGTGAGTCAAATACACTGCGCTATGAATCACGCGGCTGTGTAGTGTGTTATGCAGACAAAGAAACGTCTTTCAACTTCTGGGTACTCTCTGTGATCACTGCTCTGGCAGCAGGTAACACGGTTATCACGGTTGTCTCTGACTTGTTCCATGAAGAAGCGATTGCGTTTAGAGATAAGTTATTGAGCTGCGGCATTTCTGAAGGCGTACTGCAAGTTGCTAAGCTAAACCAGCTACCTGCAATCTTAGCCCATGAGCACCTAGCAGGTGCCGTAGTGGGCAACGGTTGTGAGCGTAAAGGCTATGTCAGCACACAGCTTGCTGCACGCAGTGGTGCTATCTTGCCAGTGATCAGCGCTGAGTACTACGATACCTTACTAGGTCGCCTAGTCACTGAGAAAACAATCAGTATCGATACGACCGCATCTGGTGGTAATACATCTCTGATGACTCTCGTTGAAGATGATGCCTAATTAACGCATTTAAAACGATATATTGAAAAGCCAGCATATGCTGGCTTTTTTATACTTTGTTATTTCTCTACATCAACTTGATGATAATTGACACTTTTTGAAACAAGATAATTGCATTATCCGTAAACAAAATTAACCTTTGTAAGACATAAATTACAAACTTTCACTTTGATTTGCAGCAAAACTATTTCAATTTTTAGCAGAGCGGTATATTGTGCCTGTTTCTCTCACAAATATAGGGGCAATTTGTGCTTAATAATAAAACGCTAGGCAGCATGCTCATCGTTGCTGGTACAACGATTGGCGCAGGCATGCTGGCATTGCCTATCGCATCAGCAGGACTTGGATTTTCAACGTCACTTATTTTAATCATCGCAACTTGGTTGCTGATGACTTACACCGCCCTTCTTATGCTCGAAGTACACCAATTCGCAAATAAAGAAGCCACACTCAATACACTAGCAAAACAGATCCTAGGTAAAAAAGGCCAATACATCGCAAACTTTTCGATGGTATTTCTATTTTATGCATTATGCGCGGCTTACATTGCTGGTGGCGGTGCCCAGCTGCAAGAGAAGCTCTCTGCTGCAACAGGTATGGATATAGCCCCACAAATAGGTTCTGTGGTTTTAGCGCTCATTGTTGCCACCATTGTCGCGCTCGGCACGAGCGCAGTCGACAAACTTAACCGTGTCCTATTTACCATCAAAATTATTGTACTGGCCAGCCTATTCTTCGTATTGACGCCATATGTACGTGGCCAGCATTTACTGAACATGCCAATGGAGCAAGGCCTTATCCTATCGGCTATCCCAGTTATTTTTACTTCATTTGGCTTTCATGGCTCAATTCCTTCGATAGTCAAATATGTAGGTTTAGACATTAAGACATTGCGCCGTGTGATGATTGCAGGTGCCTCTTTGCCATTAGTCATATACATCTTTTGGCAGCTATTAAGCCAAGGTGTCATGGAGCAAGAAGCCTTAGCACAAAGTGAAGGTTTACCGGGCTTTGTCATTGCAATTTCCAATATCGCACACAGTAGCCAAGTACATACCTTCGTTACCGTTTTTGCTGATCTTGCACTTGCAACTTCATTTCTAGGCGTAAGCCTTGGTTTATTTGACTTTTTCGCCGATGCCTTTAAACAGCAAGGCTCTGGCCGAGATAGAATAGTCACCGCTTTAATTACATTTACACCACCACTGGGCTTTGCGTTATTTTACCCACAAGGATTTATCATGGCACTAGGCTATGCAGCCATTGCTTTGGTTGTTTTAGCGGTCTTTCTGCCTGTTGCCATGGTATGGCAGCAACGAAAAAATCAAAATGAAGGCTATCAAGTACAAGGCGGTAACCTTGGTCTCATTTGTGCGGGCTTATGTGGTGTACTCATTATCTCTGCACAGGGGTTACAAATGTTTGGCTTGATCCCAGCTTTAGGCTAACACCTAATCACCAGCCCTAGATTAAGTTCTCAGCTTAACCTAGGGCATTATGTAATTCACCCTATACTACTTTTTACAATTCAAACATCGCTTTTAAAGCCTAGCTATGGATATAATTGATTAACTTACCAAGGAGTTGATTATGAGCAAGGTTACATTAGCAGTCGTGCCATTGTTGCTATTAACAGCATGTGGAAGCGAAAACGAAAAGCCCCTAGAAAAAACGAGCGCATCACAGTCTAACCCACCCACAGCGAAGGCTCCTGAACAGGACTGCGGTTCTGACTTTCATGCTGAAAGGTTTATAAATAAATTAGAATATACAGGCGTTTTTTGGCAGGCAGATAGTGACAGTTTACAAGCAAGACCTACATTACGCATTTATGCCGATAAAAATTCATTCAACGCAACGCATACTATCTCCTCTAACGATCCTCAATGTCTTCTTACTGCAACCATCTTCGGCTCGAACAATACAGAAGTTTGGCAGGGACAGAATAATTCTTCCTTTAAAGCAGGTGAGCTCTTTTATTATGCTCCGGAATTCCTTTTCAAAACAGAGTTACCCAATTTCGAATCCTTAGATGATTGGCGTAATCAAGGGCGTCCACAAAAAAGTGAACAGCAGATCACTGACGTTAGCCTAACAGTGCATTATCGGGATAAAGATGGCAACTTGATCACATTTGGCGAGCAAAATACAAATACGCGAACCATTCCAATAAGATGTAACATATCAAAGCTTGAACTTACAACAGGCATACAAAAAGTCGCTTGGGAAGTGAAAGACAAACTTAACCCAGCCTATTGTGAACAACAATTAGTAGGGCTTGAGAGCGAGCTGCATTGTTTAACAACGGGTATTAGTCAAGAGAACGACTTAGAAAGTTGTCAATTTGACTTAACTAACATTATATTGCCAGACCAATCTGGTAATAAATCCACAATATCAATATCTGGCATATTAGACTTTATGGAAAATGGCGTGAGCTTTACAGTTAAAGATATTGAGCTTTAAGCTGTACTAAAAACATATTGAAGGAACTTATATTCCTTCTTTTTTACCTCTGCTCTCATCCGTATACTTTTGAATGCCTCTGCCAACGTATAATATTAGAGGTGCAAAACAAAGAGCAACTGCGGAAAAATTCACAAACGGAAGGATCGTTTTATATAGATAAGTAGAGTAACTTAGATCCATCAAATGGCGATCTACTAATCTAAACAATTGAAGAAGTGGGGCAGGTAACACAACGAGCTGTACAAGCACACTCTGCCACATATACATTTTGTCTTTGATAGCCCAGTAAGCAACTATCGCTATGAAGACTATGTCATTAAGAGCCCAAATGATATATCTATAAACTTCATCATCATCAAATGCTTTAACTGGATTGTGAGTATAATTACCGACAATATAAAAGACCGCACAAAGCACAGAATACCGTAATGCCAGCTTATCATTTAATAAATAAAAGATAACCACAGCCAATACAGAAAAAAGCGTAAAGTAATCACCTAAGAGTACTAATAAATCTGTAAAGACCGTACCTTCTAAATACTCTACCATTTGAACTCTTCAACCTTATTTACTTTTCTTCACCATTGCCACTGTCATCGCCACCACCATTACCACCAGGCATATCAGCAAACTTGTATAGTTTAGACATAATAGAACTCCCTTAAAATTTGAAAAGTTAAAGCAAATATACGGTAGCCCAAATTGCGCTTAGACGCAACTTTTCTAGTTAGTTTCCCGCCTAACTTCAATAGGATCGGACTCTTTTGCTTTACCCTGTAAAATTGATATTTCAACCCGCCTGTTACGCTTTCTATCCGTGTCGTTCGCATTTGGTACTAAAGGTCGAGTATCTGCGTGACCAACTACAACCATTCGATTTTTATCGAAGCCACTGACTGTTTGCATTTCACTGGCTACTGCAACTGCACGAGTTGCCGATAAATCCCAATTATTGAAATACAGTTCATTGGAAACTTGAAAGTCATCGGTGTGCCCAGACACAGTGATTTCCCCAGGCACATCCTTCAGTAATTCAGCAATATCATGGATCACAGGTTTGAACTTGGGTTGTAAAAAAGCACTTCCAGATGGAAAAGAACCATTCTCTTGGATCCTGATAATAATTTGCTGCCCTAGTGATTCTAACTCAATGGCGCCATCCATTATTTGTTTTTCTAACTGCTGAGAAATCTTTTTTACCAGCTCGTTGACTTGTTCCTGATCTGCCGCAGAGACCGCTTGTGTCATTGATTGTTCTTGCGCTGTACTGGCAGATTCACCACCGCGTTTGTTACCTCGTTGCTCTTGACGACCACCAGCAGAGCTTTCTTCGCCCGCCTGAAACTCCAACATTTGCTGTGTCATTTCAACCGTCTGTTGTTGAATCGTTTCAATTGGGGTTGGCTCAGGTTTACCAGGTGTGAACTCCATGGCGATGACACTGGTTCCTTTTGGAATATCTTTTACTTCGATTTTATTCTGTACACCAAAAGCAAATTTCATTGACCCAGCTATTTGCTTAAATTTCAGAACATCCATTTCTGAAAACGCCAATAATAGAACGAAAAAGCACATTAGAAGTGACATCAGATCTGCAAACGTCCCCATCCATGCGGGCAGGCCTGGGGGCGGGCATTTACATTCGTTCTCGTCTGACATTATTTACTCCTCACCGCCATCACCGCGTTTTGACTCGGGTAGGTAGTTTTTCAAAATGCCTTCAATGACTTTCGGATTCTGACCATCTTGAATTCCCAAAATAGCATCTAAAATCAGGCGTTGATTTCTTTCTTCTTCGTCTTTTCTAAGCTCAAGCTTTACTTGTATAGGAATAGCAACAACGTTTGCCAAAAAAGCTCCGTATAGCGTGGTTAACAGTGCTACCGCCATCGCAGGACCGATAGCTTTGGGGTCATCCATGTTTGATAACATGGCAACAAGGCCGATAAGTGTACCAATCATACCCATTGCCGGGGCTATGTCCGCAAGAGACTTAAACAAACCTGCGCCCATTTCATGGCGATTAGCTGTGAGGGCGATGTCTTTTTGCAATGTTGCTCTAACAACATCCGCATCATGACCATCAACTAACATATCCACGCCTTTTCGCATAAACGGATTGGGAATTTCTGCTTCTTCTAAAGCAAGAAATCCACCTTTACGTGCAGAGTCAGCAAGCTCAACTGCTTTTTCGATTAACTCTTCAGGCGTTTCAATTTTGAACATAAACGCCTTACCGGCGACCTTACCAATGCCTAAAAACTGTGCAAGTGTAAAGTTGGACAAAACAATAAAAATTGAACCACCGAATACAATAACAACCGATGGCGTATTGTAAAACATGGCAAGTTGCCCATCACTACTGAGTACCATAGACATGACAATAAGGCCTATTGCACCAAGGATACCTATAACGGTTGCTAAATCCACACACCCTCCAAAGGCATTTATTCGTGAGATATCACGCAGTTATTCTTATACGTTGTGTTATCGGCAAGTTTCGCAATAACTTAATTCAATTATATTAAAAAGCCTTTAAATTGCGAGAATTAACCAAAACTATCAGATCATATTAACAGCTTAAAGCCGCAAAAAGTCTATCAGATGCTTTGACCTCAATCTTTATAAGCAATAAAATTACCCTCCTAATGCTTTGCTTGAGAGTAAAAAAGAGATGGCAGTTAAAAAACCTGAAAATATGAACTTTGAAGAAGCTGTCAATGAGCTTGAATCGATTGTTCAAGAAATGGAACACGGTGAGCTTACATTGGAGCAGTCTTTAAAGCAGTTTGAAAGAGGGATAAAACTTGCTCAGGCTTCTAATCAAAAGCTACAACAAGCAGAACAAAAGGTTAATATTTTACTCGCTAACGATGGGGCCAGCGCGCCAAGCGAGTTTTCAGAGCAGGTAGACTAGTTGCGTGGAACTACATGAAAGATTAAACATCGCAAAAAAAGATGTTGAAAAAACAATAAGTGCATACTTTGCACAAGATTTGGACACTGATCCCACTGCAAAAGCCGCTGCGCTGTATTCTATTAGCAATGGTGGTAAGCGTCTCCGTCCATTTTTAGTCTATGCGACGGGTGAAATGCTAGGTGCAAATATAGAAGATCTTCATATTGCAGCAGCTGCTGTTGAGTGTATTCATAGCTATTCTCTAGTGCATGACGACTTACCGGCTATGGATGATGACGACCTTAGACGCGGTAAGCCTACCTGCCATATTGCATTTGACGAAGCCCAAGCTATTTTGGCTGGCGACTCTTTGCAGACATTAGCCTTCGAATTTCTTTCATCACATCAGTTTCAGGTTCCTGCCCAGCAACAAATTGCGATGATTAAAGTGCTTTCCCGCGCTTCTGGTCTGCAAGGTATGGTAGGTGGGCAAGCCCTTGATATTGCTGCAACAGACAAGCAAATCTCTATTGAAGCGCTAGAAGACATACACAGATTAAAAACAGGTGCTTTACTTAATTGCGCCATAGAATTAGGCGCACTCTGTGCGACTAACATTTCAGATTTAACACGTAGTCAATTAAAGGATTTTGGCTTAGCTATTGGATTAGCATTTCAGGTTCAGGACGATATTCTAGATATTGAGAGTGATACAAGCACTCTGGGCAAACCTCAGGGCTCTGATTTAGAACATAATAAATCAACTTATCCGGCTCTGCTTGGTATGACTGGTGCTAAAGATAAAGCACAAACGCTTATTACCCAAGCGCTTGAAGCACTAGATAACATAGATGCAGACACTCGCTTATTAGCTGAGCTTGCCAAATATATTATCGCTCGGGATCATTGATTATCGCAAAGAACACATGACTATTTAATGACAAGTTCCCTTTAAATTTATAAAACTATCGGCAAGCTTTGTATATAATTGGGCAAGGTTTGCTAAGGATATTACGAATAATATGACTCTTGATAGTAGCAAGTATCCGTTATTGGCATTGGTCGATCAGCCACAACAGCTTAGGCAATTGCCTCAGCACAAGCTGAACGAATTTAGTGCTGAGCTAAGAAATTATTTATTAGACTCTGTCTCTCAAAGCAGTGGTCACTTGGCGTCTGGGTTAGGCACCGTTGAACTAACCGTCGCCCTTCATTATGTTTACAATACACCAGTAGATAGACTGGTCTGGGATGTTGGTCATCAAGCTTACCCGCATAAAATATTAACTGGCCGAAAAGAGCAGATGCATACTATTCGTCAAAAAGATGGTTTGCACCCTTTCCCGTTTAGAGAAGAAAGTGAATATGATACGTTCAGTGTTGGTCACTCGAGTACATCTATCTCAGCCGCATTGGCAATGGCAATTGCCGCAGAGAAGGAAGGCAAAAACCGTAAAACGGTTGCGGTGATCGGCGATGGTGCGATGACAGCAGGTATGGCTTTCGAAGCGATGAACCATGCCGGCGACGTCAAATCAGACATGTTAGTCATTTTAAACGACAACGAAATGTCTATTTCGGAAAATGTTGGCGCACTCAATAATCATTTTGCTCGTATTCTTTCAGGTAGCTTCTATACCAATATCCGCGAAGGTGGTAAAAAACTGCTTTCAGGCGTACCTCCTGTAAAAGAGCTCGCCAGTAAAGTTGAAGAACATTTAAAAGGTATGGTGATACCAGGCACGTTTTTCGAAGAGCTAGGCTTTAACTATATTGGTCCTATTGACGGTCATGATGTCGGTATGTTGGTCGATACGCTGCGTAATATGCGCAACTTAAAAGGCCCACAATTACTGCATGTGAAAACGCAAAAAGGAAAAGGGTATCAACCTGCTGAAGCCGATCCGATTGGCTATCATGCAGTACCTAACTTCAACCCAAGTATTCACTCTTTGCCAAAGAAAAAGCCTAGCGCGCCAACTTTCTCCAAAGTATTTGGTGATTGGTTATGTGACATGGCAGAGCAAGACCCCAAGCTAATGGCTATTACACCAGCGATGCGAGAAGGCTCTGGTATGGTGCGCTTTTCTAAAGAGCACCCAAGTCAATATTTTGATGTTGCTATCGCAGAGCAACACGCTGTGACTTTAGGCGCTGGTTTTGCTTGTGAAGGCTTAAACCCTGTTGTTGCTATCTACTCTAGCTTCTTACAACGTGCATATGACCAGTTAATTCACGACGTCGCAATTCAGAACCTCCCCGTACTTTTTGCGATAGATAGAGCTGGTATTGTCGGTGCTGATGGTGAAACACACCAAGGGGCATATGATTTGAGCTTCATGCGATGTATTCCTAACCTAGTAATTATGGCACCGAGCGATCTCAACGAGTGTCGACAAATGCTTTACACTGGGCACACGCTCAATCAGCCTGCAGCAGTTAGATACCCTCGAGGCTCGGCAGGTAGTGTTGAGCCAACAGCTGAGATGACGCAGTTACCTATCGGCAAAGCCAACACCATTCGTGAAGGACAAAAGCTCGCGATATTAAACTTTGGTACATTGCTAGATAATGCTCGCAGCGTCGCAGAGCAGTTAGATGCAACACTTGTCGATATGCGTTTTGTGAAGCCGCTAGATGATTCCTTGCTTGCTGCTCTTGCAAAAACACACACTCACTTTATTACATTGGAAGACAATGCCATTGCTGGCGGTGCTGGCAGTGCAGTTAGCGAGTATTTTGCGCAACAAAATATCGCACGCCCAGTTAAGCACTTAGGCATACCAGATGAATTCATCAAACATGGTACGCAAGCGCAAATGCACAGTGAAATGGGCCTAGACAGCGACGGGATCCTTTCTACTGCAAAAGTATGGATTGAACAGTAAATACACTAATGTAGTGACTGCATAAGTAGTCACTACATTTTCTAAAAAATATTCAGTACCCTCGCCTTTTAGTCACCTAGAATCAATCTACTAATTCAATATTAGCAACAATAAAATACTCTTAATCAGCTTAAAAATGCAGCTCAGTAGATATTCCTAATATCAGAACGCCCTTCCATTTAAAATTCAAAAGTTTTGGAAAAAACTTGCTGAAAATTAAAATAATCATTGAAAATACAATTACAATCATAGCCATACAAGCTAGCCTGCAATATAAATGACGTATTAAAATAAGTTAAAACGTTCTTTTATTGCACAATAAAAAATGAGTATGGGTAAAATTCAGTCCATATAAATACGGTTTTTAGTACATATATAACCCCTATGAAACATTTCATATTACTGAATGAACAATAGACAACCATGGGGTAGTGTGATAAAAATTTGTAAAAAATTACAATCTAAATCATAGATAAGTAGCACACTCTATAAGCAACTTCTTATGTTTGCTTGATTGTACTTATTCATGTTGGGCAATGAGTGGCATTCATTCAACTTGCCAAATAACTAGTTTTTCAGTGTTGCCTGGCAAAGCTGTAACAACGCGTCTTTAAGTATTGAAAACACATAACGGAATAGATGTTAAAAGGAAGAGGAAATGGTAGATTTTTTTGCAAGATATATCACTGGTGATGACCTACGAGCATTGCGAAAGAAAAAAGGGGTCACAACGGCAATCATGGCCAAGCATTTAGGTGTGTGCCGAAAAACTTACGAAAATTGGGAACGTGATGTAGGCCAACCCAAATTAAATCAGTTTTTCGCGATATGCGCATTTTGCTCTATCGACCTAAGCGAATTAATTACCAAGATAAGAGGGCACCAAAGCTCTTAACACAATCCTTCTTTACAGTAAGCACCCTACGCATACTGACGCCTGTGAAAGAGGTAATGCCATACAAGCATTATATCTCTTTCGCCTGCTTTAATTAGCTTAACCTGCAGGCAATTTTAGTTTTGCTACTTTTACACATACCTTCTTGTGTAGCCTAAATAATTCACTGTTGATAAACTTTCATGTTTTCCAAGTCTATGTAAAAACATCACCTTATATAAAATACACAACATGACCCTATTTTGTCGCTTGCATTTCACTTTGAATTCTTATCAAGATAAATTTCAATACAACATGATAAGGACAATAATGATGTTTAAAAAGCAATTAGCCAATATGGTCAGCATATTGTTTTTCACATTCCTAAGTACACATATCAGCGCAAATGACTACTCCGTAGGGGTCACCTATTTCACCGCTACCGATTATAGTCGAACCGAAAAGCTCACCTCTGAACACTCGGACTACCGAGATATTTTAATAAAAATTTGGTACCCCACCACCAGCCCCAATACAGCTTTACCCAGCTATTTACACTTTCATACCGAACAATATCCCTATTCAACAGCCACACCGTCAGAGCACCACACACAATTACATCACTACTTAAAAACGCTCCCTTTTGAACTAACTAAAAATGCCCCTCTGGCCGAGAGCTCAGCTCCCTTTCCTATTGTGATGTACTCACATGGCTATCAATCAACCGTTGAAGATAAAGAAATCTTAATGATAGAACTTGCCAAAAAAGGCTATATCGTTGTCAGTGTCGGCCACCCTCACCATGCTCAGTTTGTCACTCAGAGTCATAACCGGCATGCAATCTATGACAGTGACGCGCGAGCCAATGACTTTTATATCAGTGAATTAGCAGATGTGAGCTTTGATGAACTGGTTGCTGAATTAGACTCACTTGCAGGCATTGAACTCAATGATGAGCAAGTTGCCCGAGTTTACCAATTAATGAGCTGGACTGAAGGTGACCGCAAAGCACTCGATATGTGGGTGGCAGATATGCATTTTGCGCTTGATCAACTCACGCGACTTCAATATGGCCAATACTGGGGAATGCACTATATCGATGAGCAGTTAAAAACCTTTAAAGGCCAATTAGACCTAACTCGCTTGGCTGCGATTGGTCTTTCATTTGGGGGGCCAACTGTTGCCGCATTTTGCCAGCAAGTTTATCAATGCAAAGGGGCAATTAACTTCGATGGTCTGCATTTTAATTTGTCTCCTAATATGCCATCACGTAAACCTTATTTAATGATGCACTCAGAACTGCCACTTAACGGGGATTATAACGTGGTGTTTAATCAACAAGTTGCCGATACTTATATGCTGCAAATTGAAGGAGCATTACATTGGGATTTTTCAGATTATCCTTATGTGTTTCCATTTGACCGCAACCGACCTTTTTTAGGCAGTATAGATCCTTACCTTGTGACCGAGATCGTCAACTCAATCAGCCTGCAATTTATCGATGTCTATCTAAAAGAGACATCAACAAAAGCAGAGCTTGTGGAGCTACTTGAGAGTTACGCTCCCGTACAATTCAAGTACAAATAACAGCGTTGTGCTTACCCTTCTAATAAAAAGGGTAAGCCATACACTGCCTTTATATTTTTTGGCATTTCCTCCATTAAAGACAATACTTAAGCTCTAAACAGACGCCACATAATAGGCCCGCTCATGCCCAATCAAGCAAAAGACATGGAAGAAATGCTATTTTTCAGCCAAATGCTGAATGAGTGCTCCCCGCTCGAGTTGTTGAAGCAAATACTCATGCACTCACACCATGCAATTGTCATTACGGATGCTGATGCCAGCGCAGGCTATCGGATCATCTATGCAAACCCCGTTTTTTGTCGCCATACTGGATATGAATTGGCAGAGCTGGTTGGTATATCTCCTCGTATATTGCAAGGGCCAAAGAGTAATAAACGCATCATAGAAAAGCTCACCCCCGCCTTAAAAGAGCATGGCTTTTTTTATGGTGCATCGATTAACTACCGTAAAGATGGCAGCATGTACCCTGTTGAGTGGAATATATCTGAAATCAAAAATGAGCAAGGCGAAGTGACTCATTACATGTCTATGCAAAAAGACCTCAGTAACTTTCACCGACTTGCCAAACAAGTTAAAAAGAGTAATGAGAACTTTAAAGACTTTTACCTCTCAACCACCAAAAAAGATAAAGCACACGCTAATAAAGAGGTATTAGACTCATTAAAAGACAACCAAAAAATCTATGCGGGAGGTCTGAGAAACGATGAAAACGCTGATTTATTTGAAGATGCTTTTTTTGATTTTTCCCCCGATGAAATGGGGGCTTTAGGAAATAAAGTCGATAAAGGTGAGCTCAGCGCAGAAGAGTTCTGGCGGGAAAACCCCATTGATGATGAAGATGTATCTGCACTGATTGAATCAATACAAGAGGTAGATGTAGAGCTCGGTCTATTACAGTCTCAGGGGCAGAGTAAAGAGCGTCTTGAAAATATTGCCAATGGCTTTAAAGAGGTTGCCAACAACCTGTATTTCTGTGTCGAGTTCAATGATGGTGCCCTCATCATCGATGAAGTTGCCAACATACTGATGATCTTAGAAGAGAGTCATGAATTCCCCGTTGACGTACTTGTGACCTTCAATAAGGAAGTTTATGAGTGGTTAGACGGTGCGGTAATTACTAAAAATGCTGACAATATATTCGAGGGTGAGAACAATACTATTGCCGCAGGCAATCAACTGCTGCTGTTTCTAAAATAATTAAAATGGGCTGAACAACTCTGCTCAGCCCATCATGTTTAATTATCGCGCTTATGTTGCATATTTGCCATGTACTTACGCTTTCTTTTGGCGATTTTACTACGCTGTTCATCGGTCAGAATGTGGTGAATTGCATGCCGTGCTTCAAGCATAGTCAGCATAAATGCTTGCTTCTTCGGTGAATGTTCTTCTAATAACAACTGCGCCTGCGTTTTATCAAAGGTATCGGCTTCTATGATTGATTTAAACGCTTGGCGAGGCTTGCTCGGATAAGCCTCTTTTAAATCTTCAAGCTGTGCTTTGTAAGTTGCAAATACAGCTTTCAGCTTATCCTGCTGAGTTTGAGTCAGTTCAAGATGACGGATCGCCTTGTCCGATAGTAACCGTTTTTCTAAATGCGCAAACGGCTTCATTTGATGACGCTTTGCTTTTTGCTCATGACTTGTTGGTTCACTGGCTAACGTAGTGTGTGGGATCACCCCAACACTAATGCAACTTGCTAGTAGTAGGCTGGCTAATTTATTCATCAAGCTATCTCCGGTTGATTGTATTAATGCGAACGTTCGCTCTTACTCCTTTTAACTGAGCGCCCCTCGTATTCATGTCATGGTGAACTTTAGCAAGCCTAAAGCAAAGCAACGTCAAGCTAACGTAAAGTTATGTCAAAAGCGATAACAAGGCATCTCAGAGCTCCTATTTTCCCTAACAATGTGCAAATATTATTGAAATGGTGAAATCAATCTCAGATTTGAACCGATTGTCTGATCCGTATCTTTTAGCGTAAAGAAGTGTAAATTCAATTCGAAGCCTCTTATAGTTAAGTAAAATGATTTCATTAGACAATTGAAAAAGAAGCCGTTATGAGCACGTCAATTCTTATCATCGACGATGACCAGTCGCTGTGCGAGCTGCTGACAGAGTACCTAGAATCTGAACATTTTAATGTCGAGTGTAAACACGATGGTGAACAAGGCTTAGACTCAGCTTTAAATCACGAATACGGGGTTATTTTGCTTGATGTGATGATGCCTAAAAAGGATGGCTTCGACGTGTTAAAATCTCTCAGGCTTAAAAAAATGACCCCTGTGATCATGCTCACAGCAAAGGGCGATGATTTTGATCGAATATTTGGACTCGAGCTTGGCGCAGATGACTATATTCCAAAACCATTCAATCACCGTGAATTACTTGCAAGGATCAAGGCCATTACTCGCAGGGTTGCCCATTTAACTCAGCAAAGCGCTCCTTTACAACTTGAGTACCATGGCCTTGCACTGGATATAGCGTCGAGAAATGCCAGCCTCAACAATCAGGTCATCCCATTAACGGGCACCGAGTATGAAGTGCTATATCAGCTGATGAAATCAGCAGGTGAAATTGTGAGTAAACAAACCCTTTGCCAAAGCGTATTAGGCCGCCCTTTGGTTGCCTATGACCGCTCCGTCGACATGCATGTCAGTAATGTGCGAAAAAAACTGGCTCAATGCAGTGACCATACTTTTATTAAAACATTACGAGGCTCAGGATACATATTCCTCACAGCTTAATATGAGAAAATTTTTAGCGATAAAAGTCTTTTTTTGGTTTTGGCTAACCATACTTTGCACCTTATCTTTACTGATAAGCATTAGCTTTTTACAACCCGATATGTTGGCCAGTAAAGACATCTCACCGCCCATGTTGAAAAACTTATTTCATTTACAACGGTCATTGGAGCGTCATGTTGAGCGAATGCCAGAGAAGTCTATTGCGCAGATCATCTCAAATCGACGACATAACAAACGTGCAAAGGTATATCTCAAACATATAGAACCCGAGAAAAGTTTAGTCAGTGCTGAAGAGCTCTATGCCTACGACTTAGCCCTACTCAACTTTGCCATTAACGGTGAACCCAAAGCCATAAATACTGAAAAGTTCCGAGCTTATGGCCCTTTAAAAATGCATATTCGCGGTGATGAATTCCAATTATTTATGATTATAGATAACCGTGAAGATGACTTATTTCTCAAGGTTAGACTCATGCCACAATGGCTCAAACTCTCAATTATATTATTTGCCAGTATGTTGCTGAGCTACTGGTTTGCTCGGGGGCTTCTTAAACCGATTAAGCAGCTACAAACAGCCGCAGCCAAACTTGCCAATGGTGCCCTTAGCACACGTGCAAATGTCGATAACAAACGTCAAGACGAATTAGGCCAACTGGGCAAGGACTTTGATTCGATGGCGTCTCAGCTTGAATCTCAAGTGTTAAGTCAAAAACGGCTGCTTGCTGATATTTCTCATGAATTACGCTCTCCACTAACACGGCTGCAAATGGCAACAGGCATTGCTGCCAGTAAAGCCAGTGGCGATTTGGATAGCTATTTGCAGAGGATCGAAAAAGAGTCCCAACTGCTCGAGCATATGCTCAGCGATATTTTACAGCTCTCCAAACTGGAGTCTGGGATCAATCACTTCGAACCACACTCTATTTCAGTGATCGACTTGCTTACTCCTGTCATCAATGACGCGGATTTTGAAAGCCAACAGCTAGAGAAAACGCTCAGTACCAATGAATTACCAGATGCGATTATTGAAGGGGATGAGAGCCTGCTCAGCAGAGCAGTTGAAAACATTGTCCGCAATGCACTCAAGTACGCCAAAGGTCAAGTCACGGTCACTAGTCACATAGCAGAGAAAGCTCTGGTACTCACTGTTTCCGATGATGGTCCAGGTGTCAGTGATGACATGCTCGCTAAGCTTTGCATTCCATTTTATCGTGCATCTCAGTCAAGAACCCCAGATAGCAAAAAAGCTGGCGGCTTTGGTCTGGGTTTGGCAATTGCGCAACATGCGATAAAAGTGCATCATGGCCACATAGAATTTAATAATCGGCAAGGTCTTTGTGTGACCCTAACGATCCCATTGCAGCAGCTTTAATGTTTTATAGTCAAAGTTCTTCGCTTTTTGATAATCAATGTGCCATCGAACAGCACTGGCAAGTTGGTATTAAAGGGTATATCCACACTCAAGTTGGTAAAGTTTTTTATTTTCGTCACATTCCTGCGCAAGCAAAGTACACGCTTGTATTGGTAAACGGACGAATAGAAAGCGCTTATAAATATAGGGAACTACTTTGGGAATTGGCCCAGAATAATATTGGTGTTGTCACCTTTGATCATCCCGGACAAGGCTATTCTGAACGCCTATTAGCCAATAGACAAGTTGGCCATATTCAAAATTTTAAACAATACAGCGACGTACTTAGCCTCATTATCGCAGAGCAAGTTACGCCCCACACTACTAGTTGGCTTTTTTTAGCCCACTCAATGGGCGGCGCTATCGTGCGCCACTATCTCGAAAACACACCCAATACAAACGCAAAAGGAGCATTTTTCAGCGCACCGATGTTTGAGATAAATACAGCCCCCTACCCTGTTTGGTTTGCTAAGTTGGTGGCAAAAACCGCTTGCATACTTGGTAAAGCAAAAGACTTTGCCATAGGCCAGCAATCTTATCAGCCAAAATCATTTGAAGGTAATGAGCTCACCGGGTGTGATGAACGATATCAAGCATTCAGAGCACTCTATGAACAACATCGTGAGTTACAACTTGGCGGCGTGAGTTTTGGCTGGTTAAATGCAGCACTTTTTGAAACCAATAAAAAAAGGCAACCTATTTCACTGCCAATGGGTATCGCTAGCGCCGAGCATGACAGTATCGTCAATAGCCAAGCACACTTTGCATATGCATCGCAGCAAACGCTTTGTAAGGTAGAAAGCTATCCTGGCAAGCATGAACTGCTCTGTGAAGAAGACACAATTAGGCGTGCTGTACTGACGCAATGCTATGAATTTGCAGACTCAGTAACACTTAAAGAAACAGGATCTTGATGCACAAGGACATCGACCTCTCCTTCGCTATTTGCTTGGATCCGTGCCACCACTTCATCCGCAATTTGATGTGCCTCCATCAAGGGCATATCGTCATCAAGCTCTAGGTGAAGTTGCACAAACTTCACTTTCCCCCCTTGGCGTGTTCTTAAGTTATGCACGCCATACACGGCTGCGTGTGAGGTCGCAATCGCCACTATTTCAGCTTTTTCTTCCTCAGGAAGTTCCTTATCCATTAAGTGATCAGCACTTTCTCGAGCAATACCCCAGCAATTGTACAGTAAATATAAAGCAACCCCGATGGCAAACACAGGATCAGCCCAACCAATACTATAATGACTCAACATCATCGCGATAAGCACTGCAATATTAAGCAAGATATCGCCTTTGTAATGCATTGAGTCTGCTTTTATTGCTAAAGATTGTGTACGCTTTACAACTTGGTGTTGCACTGCAACCACGAGCAAGGTGCAAATAATGGCAAATATGCTTACCCAGACGCCCAGTAAACTCTGATTAATTTCAACGGGGTTAAACAAACGCTCAATACCATGAAAAGCCAGTAAACAGGCTGAACCAGAAATAAATGCAGCTTGACCAAGACCTGCGAGCGCTTCCGCTTTTCCATGACCAAACCTATGATCATCATCTGCGGGGCGAAGTGCATAACTCAAGACAAAAAAGCTCATCAGTGACGCGGTCACATCCAACATCGAGTCAGTTAATGAGCCCAACATTGCAGCACTACCCGATGAGAGCCATGCCCAAGCCTTTGCAGCGATCATCACACCAGCCATTATGATGGTGAAAATACTTGAAAAACGTACTAATGCGTCATAATCTCGCGCCACACTTCCCCCTTAATAACGCAGGTGACCACCTTCTCATCATACGACAGTTCAGCCAATTGGTAGAAACTTTATGTCAAAAAACAGGTAGCTACCCTATTTCAGTATCAGCAATTTACCTACTTCACAGACATAATCAATATTTAAATAGACTGTTCTACAAGACAAGAATTAATTAAAAAACTTATCACGGGCCGAGAACCTATTCATATTGTCTAGTTGCACAACGTCCAATAAGCTATACTGCGCTCAAATTGAGTTAGAGGTTAATCATGTTAGACATCGTTTTATATCAACCTGAGATCCCACCAAATACGGGCAACATTATTCGTTTATGTGCCAACACTGGCTATTCATTACACTTGATTGAGCCGCTGGGATTTGACTGGGATGACAAACGTGTAAGGCGTGCAGGACTGGATTACCATGAATTCAGTGAAGTTAAGCGTTACCCGTCTTACGAAGCGTATTTAGAACAGCGCAAGCCTAAACGTGTATTTGCATGCACAACCAAAGGTAAAGCTTACCACCATACACCAAAATACCAAGCCGGTGATACATTGTTGTTTGGACCAGAAACCCGTGGCCTGCCCGAAGAAATTATTTTTTCTCTACCAGAAGATCAAAGGCTCAGAATCCCAATGAAACCAGATAGCCGCAGCATGAACTTATCTAACGCGGTATCAGTATTCGTTTATGAGTCTTGGCGTCAGTTTGATTTTGATGGCGCGGTATAAAAGCCTAAATTAAATTAAGCCGACCATGAGTTCCAAAATCAAAAAAGCCGCTATTAAGCGGCTTTTTACTCTAGAATATTCGCTAGATATGAAGAGTTATAGCTTGTCTTCTACCTCTGCAAGGCCTTTATCTTCGCCTTCCTCATCTTTAATGGTTGCTTGAAGTAATAACATTTCACGTAACTTGCCTTCAATCTCATTAGCAATTGCCACGTTTTCTTTCAAGAACTTGATTGAGTTAGCTTTACCTTGACCAATCTTATTGCCATTGTAGCTGAACCAAGCACCCGCTTTGTCTACTAGCTTGTGCTTAACGCCTAAGTCGATAAGTTCACCCTGCTTAGACGAACCTTCACCATACATGATGATGAATTCCGCTTGCTTAAATGGAGGCGCAACCTTGTTTTTAACAACTTTAACGCGTGTTTCGTTACCAACAACCTCGTCACCCTCTTTCACAGAGCCGATACGACGGATATCTAAACGGACTGATGAATAGAACTTAAGCGCATTACCACCCGTGGTTGTTTCTGGGTTACCGAACATCACACCAATCTTCATACGAATTTGGTTAATGAAGATACATAGCGTGTTTGAACGCTTGATGTTACCAGTTAATTTACGTAGTGCTTGCGACATCAAACGCGCCTGAAGACCAACGTGAGAGTCACCCATGTCACCTTCGATTTCTGCTTTAGGTGTCAAAGCGGCTACCGAGTCAACAACAACAACGTCTACAGCACCTGAACGTACTAACATGTCACAGATCTCTAACGCCTGCTCACCAGTGTCAGGTTGAGATACGAGTAAGTCATCAACATTTACACCTAGCTTTTCAGCATATACAGGGTCAAGTGCGTGCTCTGCATCTACGAATGCACAGGTTTTACCCATTTTTTGTGCTTGGGCAATCGTTTGTAACGTCAGTGTTGTTTTACCTGATGATTCAGGTCCATAAATTTCAACAATACGACCAGTTGGCAGACCACCGATACCCAAAGCAATATCCAGTCCCAATGAACCAGTTGATACTGACTCTATGTCTAAAGCTTGGCTATCACCCAGCTTCATGATTGATCCTTTACCAAATTGACGCTCAATTTGCGACAATGCAGCATCTAATGCTTTTTGTTTGTTATCGTTCATCTGTTTCTCCAATCTAGCGTAATGCGAACAAGTATACTGTATAGAATTACAGTATCAAGAGCCTTTTACTGTTTTATTAAAGAAATTATTTTTTCCAAAATAAATTCAATAGCTTGCAATCTAACTTCCGCTCGCCCTTCAGGAAATACTTGCATAAATGTCTGTGTATTCCCCTGTATATCTATTGCAAACCATACAGTACCAACAGGTTTTTCTTTACTGCCGCCACTTGGCCCAGCAATGCCAGATACCGATATCGCAATATCTGCTTTACCAGCTGCTCTTGCTCCTGCGGCCATCTCAATGACTGTCTGCTCACTGACCGCGCCATATCGAGCAAGCGTTTGCTCTGATACGCCCAGTAATTCATGCTTCGCCTCATTGCTGTATGTGACAAAGCAACGATCGATATAGGCAGAGCTTCCCGGCGTATCTGTGAGCGCATAACTAATTCCACCACCAGTACAAGACTCAGCGGTAGTGATCACGAAGCTTTTATTCGTTAGAATAGCGCCCAATTGTGCCGCTAGTGCGGCGATTTTAGTGTGTATTTCCATACAAAAAACCTTAGGTAGAAGCATGTCATTAGATCTTTATTCTGAACATACTATAAAGCAACAAACACCTATGATGCAGCAGTATCTTAGGATCAAAGCCCAACATCAAGAGATCCTGCTATTCTACCGTATGGGTGATTTTTACGAATTATTTTTCGATGATGCCATTCGTGCTGCACAGTTACTCGACATTTCGCAAACACATCGCGGCAAAGCAGGTGGTAACCCCATTCCAATGGCGGGTGTACCCTATCATGCCGTAGAGAATTATTTGGCAAGGTTAGTGCAAATGGGTGAGTCAGTTGCGATCTGTGAGCAAGTTGGCGACCCTGCAACCAGTAAAGGCCCGGTTGAGCGTAAGGTTGTGCGAATCGTCACACCGGGTACCGTCACTGATGAAGCCCTACTACAAGAGCGTCAAGACAACTTGCTTGCTGCAGTGTGGCAAGATAAAAACAAATATGGCGTTGCCTATTTAGATATCAACTCTGGGCGCTTTAATGTTGTAGAGCTGGCAACGGACGAAGCGCTGATGTCAACGTTACAGCGCTTACAGCCGGCTGAATTACTTTACCCCGAGTCATTTCAAAATTTAATTGTACTTGAGCAAGTCAAAGGCTGTCGCCGTCGTCCAGATTGGGAGTTTGACTTAGACACCGCCAAACACCTACTTTGCCAACAATTTGGCACCAAAGACTTGATCGGATTTGGTGTCGAAGCGGCCTCTGCGGGATTAATTGCAGCAGGTTGTGTCATGCAATATGTCAAAGATACACAACGCACTGCACTGCCGCATATCAGAGCCATTACCTTAGAAAAAAATGAACACGCTGTGATTTTAGATGCAGCAACACGCAAAAACCTTGAGCTCACAGTCAATTTATCAGGCTCTATCGATAATACCCTGGCACAGGTACTCGATAAAACAGCGACGCCTATGGGGTCACGTTTACTTAAGCGCCGGATCCATACCCCAGTCCGTGACCGGGTTGAGTTGAATGCCCGTCTAAACGCCATCTCAAGTATACTCGATATGCATTTAGGTATTGAACTGTATGATGCCCTGCGTCAAATTGGTGATATTGAGCGTGTCGTTGCAAGACTTGCGCTGTGTAATGCAAGACCACGAGATTTAACGCGCCTTCGCAGTGCATTACAAGCACTACCGCCACTACATGAATTGTTAAATGAGAGTGATGATGCGCGCATCCAACAGATCAAAGCGCAATCTCCTGAGCTACCTCATTTACAAGATTTACTCGAGCGCGCAATCATTGATAACCCACCAGTATTGATAAGAGACGGTGGCGTAATTGCCACAGGCTACAATGCGGAATTAGATGAATGGCGTGCACTCAGTGAAGGGGCAACCGACGTCTTAGAACAGCTTGAGGAACGTGAGCGAGAACGAACTGGTATCAGCACCTTAAAAATCGGTTACAACAAGGTACATGGTTTTTATATTGAGATCAGTAAAGGCAACGCGCACCTAGCGCCACCTGAGTATATTAGACGCCAAACCCTTAAAAATAATGAACGCTACATTATACCTGAGCTAAAAGAGCACGAGGACAAAGTCCTAGGCAGTCAATCCAAGGCACTGGCACTTGAGAAACAGCTATATGAGCAATTATTTGAATTAATTGCTCCTTATCTAGAGCAGCTACAAACAATGGCTGCTGCACTGGCTGATTTGGATGTATTGAATACATTAGCTGAGCGCGCACAGACACTGGATTACTGTAAACCAGAACTCACCTCAAGCGATGAAATCAATATTCAAGCTGGTCGCCACCCTGTGGTTGAACAAGTCAGCAGTGAGCCCTTTATTGCAAACCCTGTACACTTGAGCAATGACAGAAAAATGTTGCTGATCACAGGTCCAAATATGGGTGGTAAATCAACCTATATGCGCCAAACCGCACTGATTGTATTAATGGCACATATTGGTAGCTTTGTACCTGCAAGCCATGCGCACATTGGCCAAATTGACAGGATCTTTACTCGTATTGGTGCAAGCGACGATCTTGCCTCAGGGCGTTCAACCTTCATGGTTGAAATGACTGAAACCGCTACCATACTCAACAACGCAACCGAGCAGTCTTTGGTATTAATGGATGAAATTGGCCGAGGCACCAGTACATACGATGGCCTATCACTGGCATATGCCACAGCTGACTACCTTGCAAATAAAATCTCTGCAAAAACATTATTTGCAACACATTACTTTGAGCTTACTGAGCTAGCAGAGCAACAATCTGGTCTTGTTAATGTGCATCTCGATGCCGTTGAGCATAATGACACGATAGCATTCAAACATACCGTACTTGATGGCGCGGCAAGTAAAAGCTTTGGTTTACAAGTAGCAGGCCTTGCTGGTGTGCCAAAAGCCGTTATCAAGTTAGCCAAACAAAAACTAACACTGCTTGAGCAACACCAAAGTGTCGTGGATGGTGTTCAGCCAACAACAATACCTCAACAACAAAGTTTAGTACTCAATTCTGAACCTTCTGAAGTAGAGCAGCTGTTAGAGTCTATTGACCCAGATGAGCTGACACCAAAGCAAGCACATGCTTTGCTTTATCAGCTAAAAGACAAGCTATAAAAAAAGGGCTGCATCATTGCAGCCCTTTTTCTTACATTGGGTAGAGCGTTAAAGTGTATGGTTATATTGCAAACCAAATACTGAAGCATGGCCTTTTGACTTAAAGCCCCACTCGCTACCAAAATTATCTTTTTCAATAAAGCGCTGCGTTTTACCTCTAATGATACTCACGCCAACATCTAAACTTGAATTTGCCGTTAACTGGTATTCTGCACCAAATGAGTACCAAATGCGGTCTGTATCTGGGATAGAAATAGACATATGGTTTTCATCCGCTGGCGACTCATCATACGCAAAACCGACACGTAACTTAAGTACTTCGCTCCACTGGTGATCAGCGCCAATTGAGTAACGTAACGAGTTACTGAAGTTTTCGTCCTTTGTGAACACAGTGCCAACATTTTCAACATTGGCCGCTAGCGTTTGGAAGCTATTCCAGCCAGTCCATAAAATGCTGTAATGTAGCGCAGTTTGTTTGTCTAACTTATGAGAGCCAGATACTTCAGCAATTGCGGGTAATGTTATTGCAACGCTACCAGGTAAAGCCTGTCCACCTGTACCATTGAAAGGCGCCACTGCTGGTAGCTGGTTACTGAAAGTGCCTTTAAATGTGATGTCTGTTTCACTGCGGTAGTGAAAACCAAAACGATTGTCTTCGTCAATGTTAAACACAGCGCCAACATTCCAGCCAAAGCCAGTATCATCACCTTCTAAATTCACGACTTCGGTCTCACTGGGCACACCCAGCGTATTTATACCTAAGTTTCTAAGGATTTTCGCGTCAGCATAAACATGGTTTAGTCCCAACGCAATGCTCCACTGCGCATTAACTTGATAGGACGCTGCAATACCAGTATTGATAGTCACAATTTCAGTTTCACCCGCAATTTGGCCTGCAACATAGTCATCTTCAAATTCTGTTGCCAAGCCAAATTGAGAGTACATGCCACCACCAACAGACCACTTGTCATTGATATTAGTCGTGATAAACGCGCTTGGTACAACCGCACTTGGCGCAATGCTGCTGTTATCCAACGCAGATGCTGGCACACCATTATTCGTGCTTGTGCCCTGTAAACTCACATCCGGTTTAACATACATCGTAGAGACACTTATTTGCGTACCATCTAATTTATTCATCAATCCTGGATTGCGAGAAACCACTGATGCGTCGTCTGCGACACTGGCCTCACCCGCGTATGCTCTGCCTAAACCTGATACATTTTGCTCAGCTAACTGAAATGCAGCGGCTAAACTATGCGTTGATGTGATCATTGCACCTGCACCTATCAGTGCAACCATAATTCTGTTCATTCTTGCCTCTTAATTTCTAACTGCAATAAAATTAATGGCTCGACACACTACAGAAATCTGAATTAAAAATCTTCAACTTTGACACTTTTAACTCACCAATTGCGTAAAATAAAAGCTTTTAATTACTTTTAGTGACAAGTCAGACCAGAATTTAAACATTTAGCACACAATTATAAATGAGACTAATTCTCAATATCATTGAACCAAGTGAGAGTTTCACATATACTCTTTGCCATTCAAGTGAGGAGAATAATCATGATGGTGTTATTGATTATGGCAGCGCTGCTGTTTTCAGGCGTCAGCGTGTACTGCCTTTGTAAAGCAAATTACTGTGCCTGCCAGCGTGCAGGGCAATGTGACAATCCAGTCAATCACTATTGGCTAGGTGCAATTATTGCAGCCTTGTTTGCTCTCGCTTGCTGCTGCTTTGCATTGCATAGCGAAAGAGGTACCTTACTTTGGATTGTATTGATGTCGAGCTGCCTTGCAGGCGCGCTACTTTCAGCCAAAGTACAAAAACTAAAGCGTTGCAAGCAGGCTAAACAAGCAAGTTCTCTTGCAACAGACGGGATAAATTAATCTGATAATCAATCGGCCTAACATTCGACACAATTTTAATGTCGTTTGTCGCGCTCAGATCCACATCTTTCAGTGTGATTTGATGCATGTGTTTCACATTATAAAAAACACGCACAATTGGAGAGGTCGGCGAGCCCTCGTTACCCGCCATCACGAGTCCCAAGCGATCATTGGTCAGCTTTACTAATGTACCAACGGGATGTATCCCAATACACTTGATAAACTTTTGCACCAATACCGCATCAAACTGGTCTTTATTAGATAATAAAAAGCGCAGCGCATGCACAGGCTCTATGGCTTTCATGCCAGGCTGATCCGATGTTAGCGTTGCATAGGTATCAACAATGGCCATAACACGCGCAGCTTTACTGAGCTTGTCTTCTGTAAGACCTCGAGGAAAGCCACTGCCATCAAGGCGCTCATGATGATTAACAATCATGTCTATCATCAAAGGCGTTATTCCTTTTTCTTCTTTAACCATAGCAACCGAGTATGCAACATGTCTTTGCATGTGACGTGTTTCATTGTCACTCAGAGGCGTTGCTTTTTCTTGAATACTCTGTGGGACCTTGCTCCTACCAATATCGTGCAGCATGGCAGCCATGGCCATTTGCTCTACCACATGAGGTTTCAAGCCAAGGTACTTGGCAAAGATGGTCATCAAAATAGTGCAGTTGATCATATGCCGCCAACTAAATCCGCGCTTGTCTTTAAGGCGGGTGAGAATAGCCATGACGTTACTATTTTGCGTTACAGAGGAGACAATCTCTTTGCTGACGTCATTCACCAAATGCATTTGCAGCGCTTCTCCGCCCAAAATATTGCCATAGATCAGCTGCAACCGCTTATTTTGCATTTCAAATTGATTTAACGCTGCTGAAAACAGTTCTGCGGTGGGCAGAGCATTGCCATCGGAGTTGGTGAGAAGCGCTTGAGGCTCTGCATCTGCTTCGATATCTGATACAGCATCAGCTTTTATCTCATCCATTGCCTGTGATGGCTTTAAAGGCGTATTCGCAGCGTCGGCCTTGATATAACGCTCAGGCACAGGCACCTGGCTTTGCTTGATGTCTATATTGAGCTCAAGTACACCGTCAGCCTCTAGCTGAGTAATAATCGCCGAATTACGCACCATCCCTCGTGACTTTAATTTAATATCTGCATCAGATTTTAATTTATGAACACTGTCCACAAACATACCTGGTACAAGTTCACTAATGGGAATTGTTGCGTGCATGGTTCCTAGGAGAAGCTTTTTTAATCAAACGCAATAATATGCATAGTTACGACAAAATTGTCTACTATAAGATAAAAATACAAGAATAAAGGATTAGAAAATAAGGGTAGAGAGAAGTCCATTTCTTTCTGCGGGCTCACAAACTGAGTGAATTAGTCTTGGAAGTAAGTACCCCAACCATCGTACTCAACGCCAGTTTGCTGTGCAATTGTCACTAGCTTTGTGACATCTTCCATAATGACTTCCGCATTTAGTTCAGCCTCAACAACAATATCAAAGCCCCAAATTTTTCCGCCATCTTCCAGCTCTAACTCTGCAGGCTCTTCTACATCATAACCGAGTTTAAATGCCGCTAGCGCGGCTTCTTCTAGCTTATCAAAGTTCTCACATACAAAATGATGCTCAACTTCATAAAGCTTTTCTGGATTAGAGCCATCTTCAAGAAGCGACTCAACAATGTCTTCACTGATCTCTTGCCAATTTTCCATCAGCTTTTCTCACCTTTATCTAATTGTGCGATTTCATCGGCCATCTTAGCATGAATGCGCACTGCATGCTCTCTTGCCGAGCAATCATCTGATAACTTAATCGGTGCCAACATCGAAATATAGACTTTGCCGTTATTCCAACGATTTAGCTTGATTTTATCTTTCGTTGAACTCATGCAGACTGGAATAATTGGCACTTGAGCATTTTTAGCTGCGTGAAAAGCACCTGTTTTAAATGGCAAAAGGCCACGTCCATAGCTGCGCGTCCCTTCAGGAAACATCCACAGTGACAAGCCTTTTTGCTTGATCTTCTCCACGGCTTTATCCAACGTACCCACAGCTTTTGAACGATTTGCTCTGTCAATTAAGATATTACCTGATAGCCAATAAAGCTGGCCAAAAAATGGGATCCATTTAAGACTTTTTTTACCCATACTCACTGTGTTTTGCGGTACTACAGCTGGCAAGGTAAATAAGTCATAGTTATTCTGGTGGTTAGCGACGTACAGTGCAGGGCCAACGTCAGCCACTTCTGGCGCTCTTTCTATCACTAACTCAACACCGATTACCTTGGCCATAGAGCCAAACCAAGAGGCGATAACGTGCACATTGTTACGATGGAATGGTCTTACAATACACAGTGCCAATCCAAACATACAACTAAAGATAATAAATATGGCCATGGCCAAAATTCGTAATAAAGCTAACAAACTCAGCGCTCCTAAAACTTGATCGATGCATTATAATCAAATAAGCGTACACTTGTAAGCTCAATTTTTTATGACACAAAAAAATACCGCCCCATAACTGGAGCGGTATTTAAAAAACTTGAATGCGTTAACGCTTAGCTCATTGCTGCTTGCAGCTTCTTCATGGCTGACTTCTCTAGTTGGCGCACTCGCTCTGCGGATACGCTATATTTGTCAGCTAAGTCTTGCAGTGTAGCCTTGTCTTCAGCTAACCATCTCGCTGCAACAATATCCTGAGAACGCTCATCTAGCGTCTTCATTGCCGCCAACAAACGATTCTGTGCCTGCTGCTGATACTGCTCTTCTTCAATTACTTCAGCAATGTCACTGTTTGAATCAGCGAGATACTGAACTGGTGAAAAGTTGCTGCTTTGCGTCCCTTCATCTTCATCAGACCCTAAATCGAAGCCCATATCTTGGCCGCTCATACGCGACTCCATTTCACGGACTTCTTTTTCACTGACACCTAGCTCAGAAGCTACAGTGCTCACCTCTTCTTGATTAAACCAACCAAGACGCTTTTTATTCTTACGCAGGTTAAAAAACAGTTTGCGTTGTGCTTTTGTTGTCGCAACTTTGACTATACGCCAGTTTTTAAGTACGTACTCATGAATTTCAGCTTTAATCCAATGCACTGCGAATGACACCAGTCTCACACCAACTGTTGGGTTAAAGCGCTTCACTGCCTTCATTAGGCCAATGTTGCCTTCTTGGATAAGATCCGCCTGCGGTAAACCGTATCCTGAGTAACTTTTAGCAATATGTGCTACAAATCTGAGGTGAGACATAATGAGCTGTTTTGCGGCATCTAGGTCGCCATTTTCATGAAGACGTGTAGCAAGCTTGTGTTCCTTTTCAGCGTCAAGCATAGGGATCGTGCTCACAGCCTGCAAATATCCTTCGATACTCGCACTTTGCTGTCCAACTGTTAACGCCATTGCATATGTGTCTTTACTCATTTTTCACCTCAGTGATAAATTCTTTTGTGTATGTTAGCACTCTAACCCTTAGAGTGCTAACTGCAATCTACTACTTTTTAAGACTAAAAATCAAGCTTTTTATTATTAACAATAAATGAACAACCAAGGTATTGATTTTAATGTAATTTTTAAACTGTAAAATGTAACAGAGTTTGTCATTAAAAGAACTGAGTGGCAGACTGCAAGTAATACAGTCTGCTAAAAGTGGATTTAAACCTTTTCAGGTTCAATTTCACGAATGTACTTTTGCACCGACAGATAAGAGCCAACAAAGCCAAGGGAAATGGCCAATAAGAGTAAGGAAAATAGTTCTGATACGTTTAGCCCCTCTAATACAAAGCTACTCTGATAAACGCCCACCACCAGTGACACAGCGGACTCTAGCCACCACAACATCAAAACAACACAGATAAAGGCCACGAACCCGCCAACAATACCATACCAAATCCCAGTCCATAAGAATGGAGTATGAATAAATGTATTCGTCGCGCCAACGAGTTTCAAAACTTGGATCTCTTCTTTTTTATCCATAATGGACAAACGAATGGTGTTACCAATAATCAATACCACTGCGCTAAGGAGTAACAGCCCAACGGTAAAAACACTCTCTTTCAGTAGTCCTAGTAAAGCATTTAGCCGCTCTAACCACTCAATATCAAGCTTACCAAACTCCACTTCACGCTCACTCTCTAACTTCTCAAGTAAGACTTGTGCGCTTTCAGCACCGCGATGGCGTTTAGTCGGTGTTACCAAGACCACGCTTGGGAGAGGATTCTCTTCTAAGTAATCTAGCGCTTGGCCAAATCCCGAAACTTGCTTGAACTCTTCTAACGCTTGGGATTGAGAAATAAAGCTCACTGAGTCAACTTCAGGATAGAGTGCCAAGCGTTTTACTAAAGTTTGCGTTTCTTGTTCACTGAACCCTTCTTTAACAAATAAAGAGATCTCCGCCGCTTCTTGAAAGCCACTACTGACTTTTTGGACGTTCTTAACAACCACATATAATGTAGTTGGTAACGTCAAGCTCAAACCGAGTACCAATATTGTCATGATAGAGGCCATTGGTGTGCGCCACATTTCACCTAAACTATGAACACCATGACGAAAAATCGTCAAAACAAAGAAGTACAGTTTTAAAAAAAGCGACTTGTCCTGACTATTAACCTGATTGCCTCGGCCTTTAAAGAGTAAACTCATAGCGGATCTCCTAGAAAATCACCTTTTAAAGGGTCTACAGCCAACGGGTCTTGAAGCATCCGGCCATGATCCAAGGTTAAGCTACGATATTTCATACGCGCGATCAGCCCTAAATCATGGGTCGCAATCAAAACCGATGTACCATGACGATTAAAATCCTCAAACAAGGTTAAAATCTCCATTGATAATTCAGGGTCTAAGTTACCAGTTGGTTCATCTGCCAATAATAAGGGCGGAGAATTAACAATTGCTCTGGCAATACCGACGCGTTGCTGCTCACCGCCAGATAATGTACTCGGCTGACACTTTATTTTGTCCAGTAAACCGACTTTATCTAGCGCAGCATGCACGCGCTTTGTGATGTGTTTACGGTGTGTACCTTCAATGACGAGGGGTAAAGCAACATTGTCAAATACGTTATAACGCTCAAGTAACCGGTGGTTCTGGAAAATAATGCCAATGTCTCGACGAACAAAAGGCACTTGTCGATTCGAGATACTATTTAGGTCAACATCGTTGATAGATACCCTACCTGCTGACGGACGCTCCATCAAACTGATCAGCTTTAACAAGGTGCTTTTACCTGCGCCACTGTGACCAGTTAAAAATGCGAGCTCACCTTTGCCAAGCTCAAAGCTCACTTTCTCGAGCGCTCTGTGACCTCCGGGGTAAGTTTTGCTTACTTGTTCGAATTTAATCATATACGACCTACAAAATGCGTATGTACTATCCTTATAGAGAAAAAGCGCCTCGATTAATCGGGCGCTTTTTTGCTTTTAACTTTTCTGTTCATCATCTTGGCTAAATAGCGCCTCGATAAAATCATCGCTCTTGAACGTTCTCAAGTCATCTATACCTTCACCAACACCGATATAGCGAATTGGAATTTTAAATTGATCAGCAACGGCGAAAATGACACCACCTTTTGCAGTACCATCTAGTTTAGTTAGCGTGATACCAGTTAAGCCAACTGCTTGGTCAAATAGTTTAACTTGACTAATGGCATTTTGACCCGTACCCGCATCAATCGTCAGCATCACTTCATGTGGAGCATCTGGGTCAAGCTTTTTCATTACTCTGGCAATTTTTTCAAGCTCTTGCATTAAGTTATCTTTGTTTTGCAAGCGACCCGCCGTATCAGCAATCAATACGTCTACATTACGAGCTTGCGCAGCCTGAAATGCATCAAACACAACTGACGCACTATCAGCACCAGTGTGCTGCGCAACAACTGGGATCTCATTACGTTCACCCCATACTTGCAACTGCTCAACTGCGGCAGCTCTGAAAGTGTCACCCGCAGCAAGCATCACTGATTTACCTTGTGACTGGAACTGCTTAGCCATTTTACCGATTGTGGTCGTTTTACCTACGCCATTAACACCAACCATTAGGATCACATATGGCTTTTTACCTGTATTGATCTCAAGCGGCTGCTCGGCATCTTTTAAGATCTCAGCCATTTCGCTTTTCATCAATTCATAAAGTGCATCACCATCTTTCAGCTGCTTACGGTCAGCGGCGTCTGTTAGGTTATCAATCAGCTTCATGGTGGTTTCAACACCTAGATCAGCGGTCAATAACTGGGTTTCAAGCTCTTCAAATAATTCGTCGTCAATTTTCTTTCCACGGAAAATAGACGCGAAGCCTGAGCCGATGTTTTCTTTCGTTTTAAGAAGCCCTTGCTTTAAACGTGCAAAAAAGCCCTTTTTCTTTGGTTTTTCGGCTTCAGCTTGCTCTTTAGCTAAACGCTCAGCTTCTTCACGCTCTGCCTGCTCTTTGGCTAGGCGCTCTGCTTCTTCACGTGCTGCCTGTTCTTTAGCTAGGCGCTCTACTTCTTCACGCTCAGCCTGTTCTTTAGCTAGGCGCTCTGCTTCTTCACGCTCAGCCTGTTCTTTAGCTAAACGCTCTGCTTCTTCACGTGCTGCTTGCTCTTTAGCTAGGCGCTCAGCTTCTTCACGTGCTGCTTGCTCTTTGGCTAAACGCTCTGCTTCTTCACGTTCAGCCTGCTCTTTGGCTAGACGCTCTGCTTCTTCACGTGCTGCTTGCTCTTTGGCTACACGCTCTGCTTCTTCACGTTCAGCCTGCTCTTTGGCTAGACGCTCTGCTTCTTCGCGCTCTGCTTGTTCTTTTGCTAAACGCTCTGCTTCTTCACGTGCTGCTTGCTCTTTGGCTAAGCGTTCCGCTTCTTCACGCTCTGCCTGCTCTTTGGCTAGACGCTCTGCTTCTTCACGCTCTACTTGCTCTTTTGCTAAACGCTCTGCTTCTTCACGATCAGCTTGCTCTTTGGCTAAGCGTTCCGCTTCTTCACGTTCTGCTTGCTCTTTGGCTAGACGCTCTGCCTCTTCGCGTTCTGCTTGCTCTTTGGCTAGACGCGCTGCTTCTTCACGCTCGGCCTGTTCATTGGCTAAACGCGCTGCTTCTTCACTTGCAGCTTGGTCTTTAGCCAGACGCTCAGCTTCTTCACGTTCTGCCTGTTCTTTGGCTAGACGCTCTGCTTCTTCACGTTCTGCCTGTTCTTTAGCTAGACGCGCTGCTTCTTCACGTTCTGCCTGTTCTTTAGCTAGACGCTCTGCTTCTTCACGTTCTGCCTGTTCTTTAGCTAGACGCTCTGCCTCTTCGCGTTCTGCTTGCTCTTTGGCTAGACGCTCTGCTTCTTCACGTTCTGCCTGTTCTTTGGCTAGACGCGCTGCTTCTTCACGTTCTGCCTGTTCTTTGGCTAGACGCGCTGCTTCTTCACGTGCTGCCTGTTCTTTAGCTAGACGCTCTGCCTCTTCGCGTTCTGCTTGCTCTTTGGCTAGACGCTCTGCTTCTTCACGTTCTGCCTGTTCTTTGGCTAGACGCTCTGCTTCTTCACGTTCTGCCTGTTCTTTAGCTAGACGCGCTGCTTCTTCACGTTCTGCCTGTTCTTTGGCTAAACGCTCTGCTTCCTCACGTTCTGCCTGTTCTTTGTCGGATTTACCAAACCCCAACCAAGATAAAAATTTGTTTTTCTTTCCCATAACCAACTAATACCATTAAAGTTTGTATTGTGATTTAGTAGCCATAACCGTATCTATGATCACCACCATTAAGCGCAAAGCTTCCCACGTTGCGATCGCGCGCATCGTCATTGAGCTGTGCATGCTAAAACTTTGGGGTTAGTACAAAGACCTTAATAATCACACAAAAGACTTTGTGATAATTGTTATAATCACTAAGTTAACGCCATAATATGCGCTTAGTGTATCATGTTCCAAGTAGATGAAAAATTTATAATCGAGTGCAACATACTCGATAGCGAAAATATATGAAAAAAAGAAAGCCTCAAGCCCGAACTGACGGTCATATTCGAATTATCAGTGGTAAATTTAAAGGTCGTAAGCTACCAGTAAAAGATGTTGAAGGCCTCAGGCCGACAACTGATCGTGTAAAAGAAACAGTATTTAATTGGCTGATGGCTGATACACGAGACGCCAATGTATTAGATTGCTTTGCCGGCTCCGGTAGCTTGGGACTAGAGTCATTATCTCGTTTTGCTAAGCATGCAACATTCATAGAATTAGATAAAACAGCTGCGACGCAAATTACACAAAATATACACACACTCGCGCTCGATAATGCACGAGTGATAAATACAAGTGCACTAGATTACTTGCGTAATAATGATGAACAACACACTTTTGACATTGTTTATCTAGATCCCCCATTTAGAAAAGACTTACTTTTTCCTTGCTGTGAACTACTTGAAAGTGCAGGATGGCTTCATGATGATTCATTAATTTATGTTGAATTTGAAAAAGAAGCACAGCCAAATTTTCCTGCTAACTGGCAGTTGTTAAAAGAGAAAAAGGCAGGCCAAGTGATTTGCATGCTTTTTAATCGAGGCCCGGCATAAAGCGTATAAAAAGCACACCGAGATTAACGCATGACACAATTATTCAGATCCGCTATAATTTGATCTTTACACGCGGTCTCGCTTCGGCTTACAATACCGCACCATTTTTGAACCAATTGACCATTTATCGGTCAATTTGAGCCAAGCTCATTATTTAGGTAGGTGAATTTTTAATGCCAGTAATTAAAGTAAGAGAAAACGAACCGTTTGACGTAGCACTTCGTCGTTTCAAGCGTTCATGTGAAAAAGCAGGTATCCTTTCTGAAGTTCGTCGTCGCGAGCACTATGAAAAGCCAACTGCAGAGCGTAAGCGTAAGAAAGCAGCAGCAGTAAAGCGTCACATGAAAAAGCTTTCTCGTGAAAACGCACGTCGCGTTAAACTATACTAATTAACATTTGGTCTTGTACATATGAGCTTATTAGCGACGCTAAAAGACGCCCAAAAGGAAGCAATGAAAGCCAAAGACAAACCACGTCTTACGGCAATCAGAGCAGCTCTAGCTGAAGTCAAGCAACGTGAAATTGATAACCAGACAACGCTAGACGATGCTGGTATCACCTCAGTGTTGGTTAAACTGGTTAAACAGCGTAAAGACTCTTTCACTCAGTATACTGATGCAGGAAGAGAAGACTTAGCACAGATCGAGGCTGGTGAAATATCAGTACTTGAGTCTTTCTTACCTCAGCCTTTATCTGAGGAAGAAGTTCTTGAGATGATCGATGCTGCTATCGCTGACACAGGCGCAGCTGGTATGCAAGACATGGGTAAAGTAATGGGTGTGATTAAGGCACAAGCTGAAGGTCGCGCTGACATGGGCAAAATCTCTGGTTTAATTAAGCAAAGATTAAGCGCATAACTACCCACATACAAATGTATGAAATTAGTAAACCGAGCCTTGCGCTCGGTTTCTTCGTATAAGCGTTAGGAAAACTATGGCTGGCAAAATTCCAAGACAGTTTATCGATGATTTATTAGCAAGAACTGACATCGTCGAGCTTATTGATGGCCGTGTTGGTCTAAAAAAAGCAGGAAAAGATTATCAAGCCTGCTGCCCTTTTCACAATGAAAAGTCTCCTTCTTTTACAGTTTCTAGAGATAAACAGTTCTATCATTGCTTCGGTTGTGGTGCCAACGGTAATGCCATCTCTTTTTTAATGGAATATGACAAACTTGAGTTTGTTGACGCCATTGAAGAGCTTGCCGGTATGTTTAATCTTGAGATCCCAAGAGAACAAGGTCTAGGTGGTCCGCAACGAAGCTTTGAAGAAAAAAAGTCAGATTATGACTTAATGATGCATACCGCACGTTTTTACCAACAGCAGTTAAATACTCATAATAATGCTGCACAAGTACAGGCTTATGTAAAAGGGCGTGGACTGTCAGAGCAAACAGTCAGTAAATTTCAAATTGGGTATGCTCCACCTGAATGGGACGCATTACTTGGTAAACTTGCTCGAAACCCAGCACAAAAGCAACAATTAGTAGAATTAAAACTTGCCAGTGAAAAAACACCTGGTAGGCAATTTGACTTTTTCCGTGATCGATTAATGTTCCCTATTCGCGACAAACGCGGACGGGTTATCGCCTTTGGTGGTCGCGTGATGGGTCAAGATCAAGGTCCAAAGTATTTAAATTCCCCGGAAACACGCATTTTCCACAAAAGCTTTGAACTCTATGGTTTTTACGAAGCAAAGCAGGCACATAAAAAATTAGAGCAAGTGCTGATTGTTGAAGGCTATATGGATGTCGTTGCCTTATCTGAGTATGGCATTGATTATGCCGTCGCAGCACTGGGTACCGCAACCACACTAGAGCATATGCAAACCCTGTTTCGAAATACAGATAAGGTGATTTGTTGCTATGATGGAGACCGAGCCGGTCGCGATGCTGCTTGGCGTGCACTGGAACATGCATTACCAAATCTTAAAGATGGTAAATCACTCGGATTTGTATTTTTACCGGACGGTGAAGATCCTGACTCTTTGGTACAAAAAGAGGGTAAAGAGCGCTTTGAAGAAAGGCTTGCTACGGCAGATGAGTACAGTAAAGTACTATTCAGCCGACTTTCTGAACAGTGTGATCTCACCACCGATGCAGGAAAAGCAAAGTTATTGGCGGAAGCTGTGCCACTGATCAATAAAATCCCCAGCGAATTTTATCAAGAATCTCTACTGACGACATTGGCAAGACTCATAGGCAGAACTCGAGAGCAGTTGACGGCAAAGCTATCAACACCGAAAAAACAGCATAATATAGAAAGAAAATTTAAAGTCACCCCAATGCGCCGCGCAATAGGCCTATTGTTACAGCATCCACAGTTAGCTCACTGTGTTGACTATCTGCCCGATCTCGCTCACATGCAATTACCCGGCATGGCGCTATTTTTAAGGTTGCAGTATACATGCTTAGAAAACGCACAATACACCACCGCACATATCTTAGAGTCCTTTAGAGACACACAAGATTATGAGCCTTTAAAAAAGCTCGCAACTTGGCAACACAATATACATGAAGAGGCTTTAGAAGAAGAATTTAAACATACTTTCAAGTTTATTGAAGACCAGTGTTTAAATCTGCGCTTAGAGACCTTACTTATTAAGGACAAAACAGAGGGCTTAAATAGCGACGAACGACTGGAATGTGCGTTATTAACACAAGCTTTAGGCTCTCGTAGAACTGGTCAAAATTAATTTTTGGTGTTATAATGTTCTATTCACTGCGTCAACCAAAATAACGCTGTTTTTAGCTGGCGCCCGTTGTATAAACTTTATCAGAGTGGAAGCAATAATCTCTATGGATCAATCTCCTCAGTCACAACTCAAACTTCTGATTCAGAAAGGTAAAGAGCAAGGTTACTTAACTTTTGCAGAAGTTAACGATCACCTTCCACAAGACATCATAGATTCGGATCAAGTCGAAGATATCATTAGCATGATCAATGATATGGGTATTCAGGTTTCTGAAGCTGCCCCAGATGCCGATGAGTTGATGATGCAAGAAACAACCACCGACGAGGATGCGGCAGAAGCAGCAGCAGCTGCGCTAGCAACGGTAGAAAAAGAAATTGGCAGAACAACAGATCCAGTGCGCATGTATATGCGTGAAATGGGCACCGTTGAGCTACTTACTCGGGAAGGCGAGATTCTTATTGCAAAACGTATTGAAGAAGGTATTAATCAGGTACAGATTTCTGTTGCTGAATACCCTGAAGCAATCACGTATTTGCTAGAACAGTGGGACAAATACGAAGCCGAAGAGATGCGTTTAAGTGACATCGTCACTGGTTTCTTCGACTCATTAGAAGACGATGAAGCGACTATCTCTGCAACGCACATTGGTTCAGAACTAAGTGACGAAGACTTAGATGATGAAGACGATGATGGCGATGAGGACGACGATTCTGAAGAAGGCGAGTCAGGCCCAGATCCTGAAGTTGCTCGTGAACACTTCGAAGAGCTTCGTACCCTATATACCAATGCACGCAAATGTTTTGAAGTAAAAGGCCGCAGTCATCCTGATGCACAAGCCGCAATCAAAGAAATTGGTGAGTTGTTCCGCAAGTTCAAACTAGTTCCTAAGCAGTTTGACCGCATGGTAAATAACATGCGTGAAATGATGGATAAAGTACGTGTTCAAGAACGTATCATCATGAAGCAAGCTGTTCAAATTGCAAAATTACCAAAGAAAACATTCGTTAAGCATTTTGCTAACAATGAAACAGACGTTGCTTGGATCGACGCTGAAATCGCTTCTGGTGACAAACATTCAGACAAACTTCGCGAAGTTAAGCCTGAAATAGAGCGTTGTATTAACAAACTCAAAGCAATTGAAGAAAGCACTGGCTTAAGTGTAGAGCGCATTAAAGACATCAACCGTCGTATGAGCATCGGTGAAGCAAAAGCACGCCGTGCGAAAAAAGAAATGGTTGAAGCAAACTTACGTCTTGTAATTTCAATCGCTAAAAAATATACCAACCGTGGTCTACAGTTCTTGGATCTGATCCAAGAAGGTAACATTGGTCTAATGAAAGCGGTTGATAAATTCGAATATCGCCGTGGTTATAAGTTCTCAACTTATGCAACTTGGTGGATCCGACAAGCGATCACACGTTCAATTGCTGACCAAGCTAGAACAATCCGTATTCCAGTACATATGATTGAAACGATTAATAAACTTAATCGTATTTCTCGTCAGATGCTACAGGAGATGGGTCGTGAACCTAGCCCCGAAGAGTTGGCTGAGCGCATGATGATGCCTGAAGACAAGATCCGCAAGGTGCTTAAAATTGCTAAAGAGCCAATCTCTATGGAGACGCCAATCGGTGATGATGAAGATTCACATCTTGGTGATTTCATCGAAGATACAACGATTGAATCTCCGATTGACTCAGCAACCATGGAAAGCTTGCGCGGTGCAACCAACGAAGTCCTTGCAGGCCTAACAGCCAGAGAAGCAAAAGTACTACGTATGCGTTTTGGTATCGATATGAATACGGACCATACACTAGAAGAAGTTGGTAAGCAGTTTGACGTAACACGTGAACGTATACGTCAGATTGAAGCGAAGGCACTGCGTAAACTACGTCACCCTTCTCGCTCTGATCTACTGAAGAGTTTCTTAGACGTTAAAGGCTAAGAGTAAAAAATACCAAAAAAGGCCGCATCATGCGGCCTTTTTATTTGAAATTAAATATGTGCGGATTGTATACATAATCAAGTAGGTGATCACAGTCAGCAACAGTTGTAGCCACTCTAAGCTGATGTGTCATTTATCGCGCAATGAAGACAAAAAGATATTTAATAGGAACAATATTATGGCTTGGATCCAAATCCGCATTGATGCTAACAAAGAAACAGCCGACCTGATCAGTGATTTATTAATGGATATTGGCTGTCCTTCAGTGACATTTATTGATGGCCAAAACACGCCTGTATATGAACCTAAGCCAGGCGAAGTCATTTTGTGGCCAGAGACAACCGTGATAGGCCTATTTGAAGCAACCCATGATATGCAATCAGTTGTTGATTACCTCACCGAGCAGATGCCTGAGGCGCCTAAATACAAAGTCGAACAGTTGGAAGACAAAGACTGGGAAAGAGAATGGATGGATAACTTCCACCCGATTAAGTTTGGTGAGCGTTTGTGGATCTGTCCAAGTTGGCGCGATATCCCAGATCCGGATGCAGTGAACGTACTGTTGGATCCTGGTCTTGCATTTGGCACAGGCACACATGCTACCACTTCACTATGCTTGCAATGGTTAGAAGCACAAGACTTAAGCGGTAAAACCGTGGTCGACTTTGGCTGTGGCTCGGGTATTTTAGGCATTGCAGCAATTAAACTCGGTGCAGAACGCGTGATCGGTATCGATATCGACCCGCAGGCACTTGTCGCAAGCAGAGATAATGCAGAGCGTAATGGTGTTGCTGATCAACTAGAGGTTTACTTACCTGAGAATCAACCTGAGTTTAAAGCCGATATCGTTGTTGCAAATATCCTCGCTCAACCACTTAGAGAATTGCATGAAATAATCCTTGGATTCTTAAAACCGCAGGGTGCAATTGCCATGTCTGGGATCTTAGAAGAACAAGCTCAATCTGTTGCTGATGTGTACGCACCATATATTGAGTTAGATGCAATAAAACAAGAGGGCGAATGGACACGAGTGAGCGGCATTACAAAACCATAACAAGTGTAACGACTATCTTCTGAGTTAGTATTCTATTACGCGTAAAGCCTGTACTTAACAGGCTTTACGCTTTTTTTACAGCTCGATAATCAAGCCCAAACCTACCTTATAAAAATTTTTTGACCAAAATTACAGCAATTTATACAGTCCTTCATATTGTTACCAAAAGTCAACCCAAAAAGTTCAAAAAAAAAACACTTATGTTCAATTTATAGCCTTTGATTTTTGCGAAAAAAACCGTAAACTTAGCGCCCCTTGAAATGAGGCAGATGAATAGTAGTGCGTATTGGTCCTTACCAACTTGATAACAATGTAATCGTAGCTCCAATGGCTGGTATAACCGACCGACCATTTCGACAGTTATGTCGACGCCTTGGTGCAGGGCTGGCGGTTTCAGAAATGTTGTCATCAAATCCAAAGGTTTGGAAAACTGATAAATCAATGAACCGCATGGATCACTCTGGTGAATCAGGTATACGTTCAGTGCAAATTGCAGGAGCTGATCCTGAACTTATGGCACAAGCTGCACAATTCAATGTCAAAAATGGCGCGCAAATCATAGATATTAATATGGGTTGCCCAGCCAAAAAAGTGAACAAGAAACTCGCAGGTTCTGCACTTTTGCAGTACCCGGATTTGGTTGAGGAAATAGTACAAGCTGTGGTTGGCGCGGTAGATGTACCTGTTACCTTAAAAATCCGGACAGGATGGGATCCTGACAACCGTAATGGTGTTGAAATTGCGAAAATAGCCGAGCGCAATCGTATTGCATCACTGGCTGTGCACGGGAGAACGCGTGCATGCATGTATAAAGGTGACGCAGAATACGACACTATCAAAGCGATAAAGCAATCGGTTTCTATTCCTGTTGTGGCGAATGGTGACATTACATCACCAGAGAAAGCCAAGCAGGTTTTGGATTATACGGGCGCAGATGCCATCATGATTGGTCGAGCCGCCCAAGGTCGTCCTTGGATTTTCCGAGAGATAGACTATTATTTGCGAACTGGAAAACACTTACCAGCACCTGAGGTTTCTGAAGTGCGTGGTATTTTGATGGAACACCTTGTGAACCTTCATCAGTTTTACGGTGAACCAATGGGTGCGCGCATCGCACGCAAACATGTATCTTGGTATTTGCAGTCCCACGACCAAGAAGGTCAATTTAGGCGAGTATTCAATGCACTTGAGGAGCCAGAGGCGCAAATCGAGGCATTAGAAAACTATTTTGAAACACTAGCAGCTAACTAAGAAAGAGACATAAAGATGTTTGAACAAAATGTGACTTCTCCTTTTATCACTAACGCTCATGTTCAGTCACAAGAGAAACCGCAACCACTACGCGATGCAGTTAAAAAAGCTGTCCACCACTACTTAAAGCAGTTAAATGGTCAAGACGTGCAAGATGTATATGAGCTAGTATTATCAGAGCTTGAAGCACCTTTACTAGAAGAAGTAATGACGTACACACGCGGCAACCAGACTCGCGCTGCGATCTTACTAGGTATCAACCGTGGTACTCTTCGTAAGAAGCTTAAAAAGTACGGCATGAACTAATCTGTACTGATTTTGAAAGCGTCCTTTTTTAGGACGTTTTCATCCACCTTCACTTTCTCAATAACCAATCACCTACCCCATCTAAACACACAAATTAAGGCATAATGTCCTCTAAAAGCCAAATTGGCGCATAAAGTTCAGTATTTCTCAATCTCGTTAACATCATTTCCATCGTTTTCTCATCCTAGTTGAGCTAAAATACAGCCTTTCTAAGCTAGCCCTTAACTAATCATTGAGGAAATCAAAACCATCATGGATATACATCGTCCTATTCGTCGCGCACTTTTAAGCGTGTCAGATAAAACTGGTATCGTTGAGTTTGCCCGTGCTCTTGCTGAGTCAGGCGTTGAACTTCTTTCTACAGGCGGTACTTGTAAACTCCTAGCCGACAACGGCATTCAGGTAACGGAAGTATCTGACTACACAGGCCACCCAGAGATCATGGATGGTCGCGTGAAAACTCTCCACCCGAAAGTACACGGTGGGATCTTGGGGCGTCGTGGCCAAGATGAAAACGTTATGGCAGACAACAACATCTCTGCTATTGATATGGTTGTAGTTAACTTATACCCCTTTGCACAAACTGTTGCAAAAGCTGACTGCAGCCTAGAAGATGCGATTGAAAATATCGACATCGGTGGCCCAACTATGGTTCGCGCAGCGGCTAAAAACCACAAAGACGTCACCATTGTAGTTAATGCCAGTGACTATGACCGCGTACTTGCAGAGATTAAAGACAACGATGGTTCAACAACGTATAAAACACGTTTTGATCTTGCAATTGCAGCCTATGAGCACACAGCACAATATGACGGCATGATCGCAAACTACTTTGGTAAGCTTGTCGCTGATTACACCGAAGAAGCGGCGGAAGAAACTAAGTTCCCACGCACAATTAATATGCAGTTTACGAAAAAGCAAGATATGCGCTATGGTGAAAACTCACACCAAGACGCCGCTTTTTATGTAGAAAACAACATTGAAGAAGCCTCTGTTGCAACTGCGAAGCAATTACAAGGTAAAGCACTTTCATACAACAATATCGCTGATACAGATGCAGCCCTTGAGTGTGTGAAAAGCTTTGAAGCACCGGCATGTGTTATCGTCAAACATGCAAACCCGTGTGGTGTGGCAGAAGACAAAGATATTTTAAGTGCTTATGACAGAGCGTTTAAAACGGACCCAACTTCTGCGTTTGGTGGCATCATTGCTTTCAACCGCGAACTGGATGTTGAAACGGCAAAAGCCATCATTGAACGTCAATTTGTGGAAGTCATCATTGCACCAAGCATTTCAGCAGAAGCTGCTGACATTGTCTCTGAAAAGAAAAACGTACGTCTTCTAGAGTGTGGTCAGTGGGAAGCGAAATCTACTGGCGTTGATATCAAGCGCGTAAATGGTGGCGTGCTTATCCAAGACCGCGACCAAGGTATGGTCACACTTGGCGACTTAACGGTTGTCTCTAAGCGCCAGCCTACTGAACAAGAGCTAAAAGATCTATTGTTCTGCTGGAAAGTTGCTAAGTTCGTTAAATCAAATGCGATTGTGTATGCTCGTGATGGCATGACTATTGGTGTAGGCGCAGGCCAAATGAGCCGCGTATACTCAGCGAAAATCGCAGGTATCAAAGCTGCAGACGAAAACCTTGAAGTTAAAGGCTCTGTCATGGCCTCTGATGCATTCTTCCCGTTCCGTGACGGTATCGATGCAGCCGCTGAAGCTGGTATCACAGCGGTTATTCAGCCAGGTGGCTCAATGCGCGATGAAGAAGTCATTGCTGCTGCTGATGAAGCAGGCATGGCAATGGTCTTTACCGGAATGCGCCATTTCCGTCACTAATCGATTAGCGCGAAACGTTTAACGTTTCGCGCTTTTTGTTTGCACCAAATTCAAGTATTCTGACCAAAAGACAATCACAATAACCTTGAAGGAACTGAATAATGAAACTAGGTATTAAAGCATTAATCACAGCAGGTATCGTCACTGCAATCGCAGGGTGTAGCAGCACAACAGGCTCTAGCAGCTCAAATGCAAGCATTGCCAAAGCGGTGCAAAGCAGCGAACGCGCAGAGAGTAATCGTGCCCGTGATAAATACCGTAATCCAGTCCAGACATTGGAGTTTTTTGGTCTAAAACCAAATATGACCGTTGTTGAAATCGCACCTGGTGGCGGTTGGTATACTGAAATCCTAGCGCCAACAGTAAAAGGCCAAGGCACTTTGTATGCAGCACACTTTCCAGCAGATTCTGACGTTGAATATTACAAAAGATCTTTAGCTGCGTTTAACGACAAAATTTCAAGTGACACACGTTACAGCGAAATTAAAATGACTGAGTTTTCAGCATTAACGCATCATGATATCGCACCTGCGGGATCTGCAGATATGGTATTAACCTTCCGTAATGTTCATAACTGGTACATGCGTCCAGGTGATGAAGGCGTGCTTAAGTCTTTCAAAGCATTCCATACAGCACTTAAGCCAGGTGGTATTTTAGGCGTAGTTGAGCACCGTTTGCCAGAGCACCGCGATACTGAAGATCAGAAGCGTTCAGGTTATATGAAGCAAAGCTATGTCATCGAAATGGCAAAAAAAGCAGGCTTTGAATTGGTAGCAAGTAGTGAAATCAACGCTAACCCATTAGACAGTGCAAACCACCCGCGTGGTGTGTGGTCACTGCCGCCAAGACTTGCGCTAGGTGACGAAAAGTCAGCGCAGTACAAGGCGATTGGGGAAAGCGACCGTATGACTTTAAAGTTTAAAAAGATTTAATAGGATACTTTGCCATGAATGTACTTGTCATTGGCAGCGGCGGCCGTGAACACGCGCTTGCGTTCAAAGCCGCTCAAAACCCATCAGTAAAAACTGTATTTGTAGCACCAGGTAACGCTGGTACGGCTTTAGAACCAAAGTTAGAAAACGTTGCAATTGGCGTTGAAGATTTAGATGCATTGGTTGCATTTGCTAAAGAAAACAAAGTTGAGCTCACTATCGTTGGCCCTGAAGCACCACTAGTAATAGGCGTTGTGGATCGCTTCCGCTCTGAAGATTTGGCTATTTTTGGCCCGACTCAAGCAGCAGCACAGCTAGAAGGTTCAAAGTCATTTACCAAAGACTTTTTAGCAAGGCATCAGATCCCAACAGCGGCTTACCAAACGTTTACTGACATTGAGCCTGCGATTGCTTATGTCAAAGAGCAAGGCGCACCGATTGTTGTTAAAGCAGATGGGCTAGCAGCAGGTAAAGGCGTTATCGTCGCGATGACCGAAGCGGAAGCGGAAGAAGCAATCCGTGACATGCTTGCAGGTAACGCATTTGGCGATGCAGGCAGCCGAGTGGTGATTGAAGAGTTCTTAGAAGGTGAAGAAGCGTCATTTATCGTCATGGTTGACGGTAAAAACGTGCTACCTTTTGCCACCAGCCAAGATCACAAACGTGCATATAATGGCGATCAAGGTCCAAATACAGGCGGTATGGGTGCATATTCTCCAGCTCCAGTTGTGACAAAAGACATTCACGACCGTATTATGAATGAAGTGATTTATCCAACAGTACAAGGTATGGCAGCTGAAGGCCACCCTTACACTGGCTTCTTGTATGCGGGCTTGATGATCACAGCCGATGGCACACCTAAGGTTATTGAATATAACTGCCGTTTTGGTGATCCTGAAACACAGCCAATCATGCTGCGTCTACAATCAGACCTTGTGTCACTGATTGAGGCGGCAAACCGCCAAGAGCTAGATCAAACTGAAATTCAATTTGATCCTAGAGCCGCTGTTGGTGTTGTACTAGCTGCAAAAGGCTACCCAGCTAGCTATCCAAAAGGCGATGCAATTTCAGGTCTTCAGGTTAATTACTCTGAAGGTGAAAAAGTATTCCATGCAGGCACTAAGCAGCAAGGGGATGATGTCGTGACAGCGGGTGGACGTGTTTTATGTGCTACAGCGCTAGGCCATACTGTAACAGAAGCACAAAAACGTGCTTATGCACTGGTTAAAGACATTAACTGGGACGGTGTAGAATACCGCACAGACATCGCTTATCGTGCTATAGCTCGTGAGCAGTGATCTTTAATTAGATGAATATACTAAAACGGCTCTCTATGAGCCGTTTTTTATTTACGATACCAAAACGCAAATAAAAACAAAAACCAATATCAATTTCAAACTATTGAAATATCTAATTTTTTTCAATTTACCATTGGTATTTTCCAACTGACTTGCTAGGATCTCCTTTTGTATCATCTTTAGGGGCGTAAAGATGCAGGGCACGTTAAGTAAACTAAAAGCCAGCCTTACCAATCCAATTCAATATCAGCTGCCAATTGGCGACGAGCTGGTTAATCTCAATGACTATTTTGACAAAGAAATTACCTTAACTTTTACGGGTAATATCTATTGCTGCAGTTGTGGTAAAAAAACCAAAAAAAGCTATTCTCAGGGCCACTGCTTTGTGTGTATGAAAAAGCTTGCTAGCTGCGATATGTGCATCATGAAGCCTGAAACATGTCACTATGATCAAGGCACATGCCGAGAGCCAGAGTGGGGAGAGGCCAATTGTATGATCCCTCATTATGTCTATTTAGCCAATACATCTGGCCTCAAAGTCGGCATCACACGCCATACACAGATCCCAACTCGCTGGATCGATCAAGGCGCGACCCAGGCATTACCAATTTTTAAAGTACAAACACGCCTCCAGTCTGGGCTAGTGGAAGTTGCCCTGGCCAATTTCATTGCAGATAAAACTAATTGGCGAAACATGCTAAAAGGCATTAATCCTGAAGTAGACCTCAAGCAAAGTGCACAAGAATTAATTCCTCAGATCCAAGAAAAGCTCGACGAGCTGGCTGAGCTATTTGGTGCAACGGCCATTGAACGTTTAGATGAAGAGGTTGTAGACCTTACCTTCCCTGTTGAGGACTACCCAACAAAAATTAGCTCCTTTAACTTTGATAAAGAGCCGACCGTGAGCGGTGTATTAAAAGGCATTAAAGGGCAATACCTCATTTTTGAAAAAGGCGTCATTAATATTCGTAAGTTTACTTCCTACGAAATCAATTTCTCTGCTTGATAGAACTCACACCAAGCCGCTTGTGAAAGCGGCTTGCAATACAAGTACCCCTGCATAGCATGGCAGCCTAACTTTTGTAAAAAGCGCATTTGCTCTTGCTTCTCTACCCCTTCTGCCACCACATGTAATTTCAATGCTTTGGCCATTGCCACAATCGCGCTGACAATTTCACTATTGCCATACTCATCAGGGATTTTTGCGATAAAGCTAGGATCAATTTTTAAAATATCTATCGGTAACTTAGTAAGATAACTTAACGCCGAATAACCCGTGCCAAAATCATCCAATGCAATGCTTACTCCCATTTTTTTGACACTGCTAAGCACATCCTTGGCACATTGAAAGTTACTAATAAAACAGCCTTCAGTGAGCTCCAGCTCAATTTGGTTTCCCTCTAACTCATACTTACTCAGGGCATTGTGCAATGTAGTAACAAGATCGCCCTGTGTTAAATGCTGCGCAGAAACATTAATCGCTAAATGCCTAACATCAATATTCATCTTTCGCCAATGTGCCAGCTGAGCACATGCCCTATCGATAACCCACTCATCTAACTTAACAATTAAACCCAGCTCCTCTGCCAATGGGATGAACTGTGCGGGGGAAATCATGCCAAGGTTAGGATCATGCCATCTTAATAAGCACTCCAAACTCGTTACACGGCCGCTAACAAGACACTTTAGTGGCTGAAAATAAAGCTCAAACTCGCCATTTTCAAGTGCACTTTGAAAGCGGCTCTGCATGGATAAGCGCTCAAGCGAACGTGCATTCATAGACGCTTTATACATTTGAAATGAATTCCGCCCCAGCTCTTTAGAGCGATACATGGCTACATCGGCGTGCTTCAGTAAGCTTTCACTGTCTGAGCCATCGTCTGGATACATAGATGCCCCCAGTGATGCTGTCGCAGCGACTGAAATATTTCCCAGATTAAAAGACTTATTAAATTGCAATAACAGCTTGTCAGCAAAGGACACAACAGAGTCCATATCAGCCACTTCAGTTAGAAGTACAACAAACTCATCTCCACCGAGTCGAGCAAGGGTATCTCCTTCTTTTAGAATACTTTTGATCCGCTCACTCACTTGCATTAGCAGTTTATCCCCAGCGCTGTGTCCGAGCGTATCATTCACTTCTTTGAAGCGGTCTAAATCAATAAACATAACACTGATTTTATGCTGGTCGCGATGCGCTGATGCCAATGCCATGGAGAGCCTGTCATAAAATAATCGGCGATTTGGTAGTCCAGTTAGTTCATCAAAATAGGCTAAACGCGCAATTTTTTCTTCTGCATTCTTTCGCTCAGTAATATCACTGAATATTGCTGCATAGAGGATTTCATCACTATAAGGGTCGTTAATTTCTATGATTGTGAGCCACTCAACATAAATATCTCCCGTTTTTTTCTTATTGCAGATCTCGCCTTGCCAAACCCCTTTTTCTTTTAACGCCGCCCACATTGTGTTGTAGTAGCCCTCGTCGTGCATACCTGAACTCAAAATGCTAGGCTTCTTACCTATCACCTCATAATCCTGATAGCCGGTTAATGCACTAAATGCGGGATTGATTTGAATGATTTCGCCGCTGCTGCGGGTGATCATAATGCCATCCAATGAAGCGTCGATTATTCTATTAGCAAGGTAGAGGTTTTTCTCAGATTTACGAAGGGCAATATCTCGCTGTGCTAGTACATTTTCTAACTCACTACAGTACGCTGTTTCTATTTCAGTAAGGACATTTTTTAGTGCTAATAAACCAACAACTTGGGTGGTAGATTTATCACGTACAACAAGGTGACGTATCGATTTCGCAGTCATCTTTCTATATGCATCAAATAGACTTTCATCCGGCGTCATAGACAGCATAGGAAAGCTTGCTAACTCCCAGCATGGCTGTTGCCAGTGCGGCTCTAAAATCGCATACGCAATATCACGCTGGGTAATAATGCCATACTCTTTCAACTGTTCGTGATAGACCAATACCGCTGTTGCTCGTTTATGTCGCATGACTTCAATCGCCTCACTAACACACTGACAACTGTCTAGCACACTCACATCGCTGTCAAAGTGATCTTCTATGGGGCGAAAGTGCAGATAATGATCCAAGCCTTGGTTACGAACAATATCGGATAAAGAGACAACGCCCGAAGGCTCATTATTGTAGTCTTTAACCAGTAAATGCCTGATCCCAAGTTGATGTAATTTGATGGTTGCTTCGCTAAGTGTCATATCAAGCAAAATATCATGAACGGGTGAGGTCATGACCTGCCTAATTGGCAGCTGGGAAAGGTGAATACGCTTTAGATCTAGTTTCACGCAATCAGACTCAGTCCATATGCCCACAATACAACCCTGATGCGTAACAAAGATCGAGCTGACATTGTGCTGACGCATTTTTACTAATGCATCATATAAACTGGTTGATTCATCACATGATAATAAGCTAGTCGAAAACACGTCTTTAATTTTCAGCTGACGTGAGTCACCTATCATAAGCACTTTCCTCGCATTCTAACTACCATCTTGAGTATACTAAGCTGTCTTTCGCTAACTTTGACTGAGAACAAATAATGACGATTAAATCATACCCATTAGTGCTGATATTCGACCAAAGTATAGAGTACATTGAGTGCGAAGAAGATTTACAAGAAAGTCTCTATTACCTGTCTGAAACCCAAACTAAAACAGCAACATGTATAGATTTCGAGGGCCGTTTTTCAGGGTTAAATGGACAGGGAAAAGCCCCGCTTAGTTATGAGTTTTTAACGCTATTAGTGCAACAAAAATTAGCTGAGGAAGGACAGTGCTGCACTGCAAAAATACAAATTACAGAGCTAGAACAGGTATTTAGTTTAATGAGAGAAACTGTGTAGACCGCTAGTATTCGGCAAGGGTTCTCACATGTGTTTCAACACTGCGACCGAGTGAGGACAGCTCATATCCCCCTTCCAAATAAGAGATGATACCGAGGCAGTCAAGCTCTTTACTCAATTGCGCAATCTGCAAAGTAAGCCAAGCATAATCGTTTTCAACAAATTTAAGCCCGCCCATATCATCTTCTAAATGCGCATCAAAGCCTGCGCTTATAATAATGAGCTCAGGTTGAAAGTCACGCAGTTTAGGCTGCCACTGCTGGGTGTATAACGCACGCAGATCGGTACCATCGCTGGCAGCTGGTAGAGGAGAGTTAACAACTGTATCCGTATTTTCTATTTCAGTATTAGGGTAAAACGGATATTGAAATAGCGAACAAAAGAGCACATTGGGATCTGATTTAACGATTGCCTGAGTGCCATCTCCATGATGTACATCAATGTCCAAAATAGCGATGCGTTTAACACCTTTACTTTGTGCATATTTAGTGGCTATTGCGACATTATTAAAGACACAAAACCCCGCAGACTGATCTTCATATGCATGATGGCCTGGCGGTCTCACTGAGCAAAAAGCGGCATCATGACGGCCTTCTAGCACTTCATCAACGGCCATTATCCCTGCCCCCACTGCTCGCTCTATGGCTTTTAACGAGTCTTTGCATAGCCAGGTATCACCATCTAAATCCACCAGCCCTTGCTCAGGGATAGAGTTTAAAACACGCTCAACATGTGCCTCATTATGAGCTAAAGCATAATGAGACACCTCTGCTTTAGGGGCCATCAAGTGCGTGACAGCAATATCCAACCCAGACGCTAAAATACGATCTGCAATAGCGTCTAAACGCTCTGCGCACTCAGGGTGTTCTGCCGTCATTTTATGTCTGCGGCAAAGTGGGTGAGATATAATCGCTGTACGCATATCGCTGTCCTTAAAATTCTGAATTAACAGTGTATCAAAGTAGACATTAGCGTACCTTGATACTTTGGTGTGATATTTAACGCCCCTAAACTTGCTTTATAAGATTACGGTACCGCCCTTAAATCTAAATTATGAAAATCAAAACTAAAGTCCGTAATCTTAGGGTTAACCCACTCCATATCAGCGCTTTGTACTTGCTGCTTGTCATTCAACTTAAAATGGATATAGGCATCTGCCTCAAGCAGCTTTTCATGCCACTTAACCACAAATGTATTGCCATCGTGATGATGCAATGTCCCTTTCAAAAGTTTTGTATGGGTAAAATCGATATGAAGCTGGCCTGCAATTTCCTCCACAATGACATCACCATACCACGGACTACGAAGAGTACCTGTGTAGTCGCTAAGTGGCAGGCTCGCTGTTTTCGTAGCCACCTTTTTCGGGCCCATATTAGCGTATAATGATGCGCGCTTTTGCTTAAACTCCTGATAACTATCTAATACCCAATCTCTGGGTTCTAAATCAAGTGCCTGTTCAAACACCTCATTGGTGATTGCTCTAATTGCAGGGTAAGCATGCTGGTTAGAGAGTATAACCACACCCAAACCTTTTTCTGGGATCATAGCAACTTGTGAACCCATACCTAAAATTCCACCCATATGACCCACGCGCTTATAACCAAAATAGCTTTCAACCGCCCAGCCTAGTGCATATCCTTTAAAATCTTGTTTAAACGCAACACGATCCGACTCATTAGGTATCCTCATTATCTGCGGGTGCCACAAGTACTGGTGTGTTTCAGGGTTTATTAATTGCTTGCTAGTCGGGGTTTTTCCTTTGTTTACCTGTGTTTGCAACCATTTTGTCATATCTGTGACATTAGAGGAGATGGCACCTGCCCCGCGAAAATCTTCCAAATAATCACCGACAAACTCTTCTAACTGTTCGTCATACTTAATTGTGCCAGTTGCAAAGTTTGTATTGCCTTTATCAATGCGAGAGAAAGACGCGTAAGAGTTGTTAATACCCACCAGTGGAAAAATCCGTGTTTCAATAAACTCGTGCCAACTAACACCACTTACTCTGGCAACGACTTCCCCGGCGACCACAAACATCAAATTGTTATAGTGATACTCAGTGCGTACAGGCGCGACAGGTTTGATATGTTTTAGCCCTGCTAAAATTTCTTTTATTGATTTGTCGGTATCAGGCCAGATCATTAGATCCCCAGCGCCTAATGCTAGGCCGCTGCGATGACTCAACAAATCACGAATCGTCATCTGCTCTGTCAACGCTTGGCTATAAAGCTGAAATTCAGGCAAATGCTTTGTTACCGGATCGTCCCAATTCAATTTACCTTCCTCGACCAGCATCCCAAGTGCTGTGGCCGTGAATGCTTTACTGTTAGATGCGATCCCAAACAGGGTATGTTCATCAACGATGTCACTCTTACCGTACTGTCTGATCCCATATCCCTTTGCTAAAACCACTTTGCCGTCATGCACTATCCCAATTGCCAGCCCAGGAATTTCAAAACTATCCATAGCCTGTTGAACTGATTTCTCAACCTCAGACAACTGAGGCGCCGTCAAAGCAACAGCGTTGCTACCCATTATCAAGGTCGTTGCACAGCATAACGTGCGCCAAAGAGCTTTTCTCATATCCATATTGCCTTATTTATATATATTTAATTCTAATACTTGTTTCTTTATATCCGCATCTGCGGTGCTTTTTTGCATCTTTATCATTTCAATATAGTCGCTTGGAAACCCGTGCTCTTGTGCCCCAACAAGGACGTGATGCGTATACCAATCGAAAGGGAGCTCTTTATTTATGAATGTATTCGCAACGTAACAATGCACGCAGGCATGGCTGCCTTTTCCCATCAATACGTTGAATTGAGCACGGTCATAACGCGACCCTTCGATATCATCTAAATGAGATATTTGCGCATGGCTCAAGACATATACCGCGCCATAAACCACGCTCTGCTCAGTACTTTTGATGATATTACACTTCGCAGAGCCATCAGTACTGAGCATATCAAAAGTAAGCTGATATCCTTGTAGTGTGGCAATTCCTTTTAGCTTAACGTGAGGTAGCCTCTGCTTGAGCCTTAGAGACGACAAATTTGAGCCGTATGCAAAATATAAATACTCGTCATTACCCATTTCTCCCCCTATAAAACAACGCGCATAGCCAGCAAGATTAAAACAACACCAATCCCACGATCAAACCAGTGTCCGGCACGATGGAAAAAACTTCTTACTCGAGATTTGGATAAAAACACGGACAATAACGAAAACCAAACCCAAGTTGCCAAAGCCATATACAAACCGTAAAAAATTTGTACAGCCTGTGGTGTTTCTGGATCAATCATGAGTGTAAATAATGAAAGGAAGAATAGCGTTGCTTTTGGGTTAAGGGCGTTCACTAAAAACCCTCGTCTTAGAGCTTTAAAGTCAGACTCACTATCTCTCGCCCCTTGGATAGATTCCATTGGCTCAACATTTTTTTGTGCTCTAAGGGCTTGCACTCCCATGTATGCTAAATAGGCACCCGCAGCATACTTGAATAAACTAAATAAATCTGGAGATTTTGACAGCACAAGTGCCACCCCCAACAAGCAGTATGAAACATGTACAAAAATCCCTAAACCGACGCCTGCACTGGTATAAAGCGCATTTCTTCGCCCTTGCTGTACACTTTGCTTTAACACAATCGCAAAATCAGGCCCTGGGCTTGCCACTGCAAAAAAGTGTGCAACAGCAATAATTAAAAACTCATCTAGATACTCAAGCACGGCTGCGATCCTCAAGGGCTAACAGCATAGGATCCGCAGAGGTCTGTAATATTTTTTTTAGTTGCTTTTGCGCTTTTTTGAACATGCCCTTTAAATGAGGCTTCAGATGCTTTCCGCCCTGTTCGTCGCCTTTAAAGTGACATACTAACGCATGCAAAAATATACTTTCCTGTTCATTAAGTGCTGCCTGACGGTTGGCATACGGGTTATAGCACGACCCGCATCCACCTCTAAAATGATAGGCGGTATTACATATCATGGTGCCAAACCCCATAAATATCGCCAGTACATCCGCTGCTACCGGTAAGTTTTGCTGACCGCCTGGCGGTACTTTACCAACTTGGTGAATGAGTATTAACGCCATACTTCCCGCCATACTTGCCACAAGATCTTGTGGTTGATTGATTTGGTTTGGATTATACGAGACGTGCACTGGTAAGCTTGGTTTATTGACTAATGCCACTTCCTCTCCTCGCAACCCGCCTGACAACGAAAAACGAGGAAATGTCTGCTGCATTGACATCATTTGCGGTGACGTTAAGGCTATCGGCCACTGTGTTAAACCTGCGTAGCTTCTGACTCGCTGAAAAACGGACTGAGCCATTTCATCGACGCTTGTGACACGATCGGGAAAATACTGCTCTGTTGGCTGCACAATCTGAGTATTTTTTAAAAAATACTCACTATCAAAATGCTCAGCCGCCCATAGAAACAGCTCGACCAAAGATTGCGACTCTTCAGATTCTAATAATGGTTTGGGTTTAAAAATTGATAACATATATTCAATCGACACGACCAGATAATCATTACTCAACACCTTACCAAGTCACATTAAGTTAAAGCAAGGTAAGCAGATGATTAAATAGCATTAAACCTTGTCTGGCTTTAGCCATCAGCTTTGTTTAGATTTGATTTCTGACTTGGATAAGCTGCAGAAGCCACTTATTATAGTCACCCTTCATAAGCAATTAAAACAGACTATGCCACATATCATTATCGAACACTCAGCTTCGCTGCAGTGTGACCTTACACATTTAACCCAATCTATACATCAAAGCACCATAGAAACTAACTTGTTTGATGAGCAAACCATAAAGACACGTCGAATTGCATTTGCTGAATGTATTCTTGGCAGTGGCAAGCTGGACTTTGTTCACATTCAAGTCCACTTATTGGTCGGTAGAACACAAGCGCAAAAACAAATACTCAGCGAAAAGTTACTTAGCACACTAGAAAGTTTATTGCCTGAATCGGTAAGTTTAAGCGTTCATCCGTATGATTTAGATCCTGCTATTTATCGCAAAAATTAAATCATTCATAATACGTAAGTATTTGGACCCGTTTAACAAGAGTAAATAAATGAAATTTCCATGTCGTATAGATAAATTTGTCAGCCACATAAATGAACTGCCTCGCAGCAAAGTAAAAATACTCATTAAAAAAGGAGAAGTGGCAATAAATGGCATTGTGACAAAAAAAAGTGACGTGCAAATAGGTGCTGATGACCTAATCGAAGTAAGTGGTAAGCAACTGAAGTATCTAGGTAAAAGGTATTTCATGCTCAATAAACCTCAAGGTTATGTGTGTGCTAATCACGATGAATTGCACCCCACTGTTTTTGACTTGCTTAATGAGCCGAACTTAAAAGATTTTCATGTCGCGGGTAGGCTAGACATAGATACAACAGGGCTGGTATTAATCACCAATGATGGCGACTGGTCACATCAAATCACCTCCCCAAAAAAACAAAAATTCAAGACTTACCTTGTTGAAACAAAAGAAATAATTACCGAAGAATCTTTAGAAAAACTACGCCATGGCGTCGCTTTACATAATGAAAAGCAACTGACCCGTCCAGCACAGGCAGAAGCGATTGATAAATATGCGTTACGGTTGTCGATCTGCGAAGGAAAATACCATCAAGTTAAGCGTATGCTCGCAGCCGTTGAAAACCATGTAGTTGAATTGCATAGAGAAAAAATAAGTGGCATCACATTGGACACCAATCTGGCACAGGGTGAATATCGCCCATTGACTCAGCAAGAAGTTGACATAATCAATGCAAAATAGGCCGCAATAAAGTCGTCATATGAGTAAAAATCATCTAATTTTTACTTATATACGGTTAAGCCCTACTTACATAGCGCGCTCAAACATGATAAATCATAAAGGTAGGAGTGCCATCAACTTTTAACTGACTCTGCTAAGGTGCATATTGTGTTTTCGACCCTGACTTTACGACTAAAAATAATCTTTTTCGCAGCAGCAATTTTTATCGCCTTAATTTCTGTTGCTGTGCTTGGGCTACAATCACTTCGCCATGCGAGCGAAACAGATAACATTGCACGCATTAATCAATTGATGAAAAGTACAGTCAACATCGTTGAGCAATTTGAAAACTTTGTCAGGTCGGGCGACTTAACCGAGCAAGAAGCCAAAAAACTTGCAGCCCAAATATTAAGAGAAAACAAGTATCACGACTCTGAATATGTCTATGTTGTTGATGAGCAACTAAACTTTGTTGCCGCACCTCATGACCCTCAATTACACGGTACAAGCTTCAATGATTTCAAAGACGCCAGCGGTAACAGTATTGGCAGACTGGTAGAGCGCAAAGTAGGAAATAACACCAATCGAATTATTACATACCACTGGAACTCTGAACGAAATGGTGAAGTTGTAGATCTCACCTCTGTTGTACAGAAAACGTCTCTATTTGGTTGGTACGTTGGCACCGGGATCAGCTACAAAGAAGTAGATGAAAGATATTGGGAAACAGCAAGCTGGTTACTAACCCTCTCATTGATCATTGCGATTGCACTCACTTTTACCGTTGCACGTTATGGCCTATCCCTCTCCAATAAGCTTGGCGCAGAACTCAATGATGTGCTCGATATCGTAAGGCAAGTGTCCCACGGTAATTTAACTTCGCGAATTGACACCTCAAATGCCAAAGATTACAGCATCATGGCAGCCATGCATTATATGCAAGATGGTTTAAAGGGCGTTGTGAGCGGATTAATGGTCGTCAGTGACAAATTAAAAGAACAGAGCTTTGATGGTGAGGCACGGTCCAATGACTTAGAAAGCTTAACTTTAAGTCTCAGTGAAGAAACACAGATGGTCGCTTCGGCTATTACCGAGCTCACCGCGTCAGCCCAAACTGTCGTGGAACATGCAGAACAAGCCGCATTCTCAGTTCAGGAAGCCGAAAACCAAGGACAAAATGCAGATAGGCTGACCTCCAATGCCACCGAAGCAATCGCCCTTTTAGAGCAACAGATAGACAGTGCTGGAAACAATATTCAAGCGCTCGATGAAGAGGTTAACAACATTGCAAACGTACTGAGTGTCATACAAAGTATTGCAGAGCAAACCAACCTACTTGCTCTAAACGCCGCCATTGAAGCCGCTCGAGCTGGAGAACAAGGTCGAGGTTTTGCCGTCGTAGCTGATGAAGTACGCCAACTGGCGCAAAGAACTCAGTCGAGCACCGAAGAAATTCATACCATGATAGGTAATTTACAATCAGCTACCCAAGAAGCAAAGTCATCCGTTGCTCTAAGTATCGCCACCAGTGAAAAGACAGTGACTATGTCATCGGAAGCAAGTGAAGCGTTACGTAGTGTCGCCACTTCATTAAGTGCTATTTCTCAAATGAGTGACCAAATAGCATTGGCAGCAAAAGAGCAGCTAACCGCAGGCGAAGATACCGCCAAACGAGTCGTGATCATCTCCGACACAGCTTCTCAAACAGCCAGTGTCTCGCAACAAGCACACACAGCAACAGACAGCATTAAAGCACAAGCGACACAGTTAGAAAGCGAAATGGCGAAATTTAAGTTGTAATATCACAAGATTATCATTAATCAATTTTACAAAATAGAATGGGGACATTCTACCTTTTCTATTTTGGGTAATTTTTTACACAAACTGGCCTGAATTTAGCATCTTATTTTTTTGTAAAAAAATGTTTAACTCCAAATTATTTGGTGTTAAATTCAATGAGTCACCCATATAAAATCGACCATTAAGTGTGAGGGTAACACCAAGAAACACTTCTTTTTTATTAGGCTTTGTGACGCTTCTTCTGGTAAAGCAGTAAGGCTTGCGTTGTGCCTGTTGCCATTGGAAACTAAAGAATGTTTAACATTCATTTAGCTGACTAGACGATAATGAAATAAGGATAATCACTATGAAGATGATTGCTAACAAACAATGCCGTTTAATTGCGGGCGGTTCAGGTTTATTAGGTCCAGCGGACCCTTTTTCAGAAGGGCGAAAAACCCGACAAGAGATGCTTGTTGTACATTCAAACCATAGGGCAGCATCGCCCATCAAAAACTCTTAATTAGTTTTTAAGTTAAGCATTATTTATGGCAAAACAGTTTGCATTCAAAGATCTACTACTGCCTTATGTAGTTATGGTAGTAGTGATCTTTATTATTCAAGACGCGACCTACTTCTTTTTTTTGGCTTATATATCAATTATTTCTTTAGTATTTTTGATAGGGCACAGACTAAGAGACGTTAACATATGTTCAATTTCATTCATTGCGATGATCCCAGTTTTATTTGAAAACATTATTTTTACAACTGGGTTAATTAGCTTAGTATCTACACCAGGTGACAGATTAATACAAAATAGCCTCATCTATGGCGTGCATTTGTTTAAGGAACTCATAATTTTAGTACCTTTGACATACCGAGTTGAGATTTCAAAGCGATTGTTTCCCAAACACAAAATACGCTACACCTTTGCTGATAGCATTTTACCCTGGCTATGCTTAATCAGCGCTGCAATTAGTTTTTTCGCATTAATCGAAAATTATATACGCAACGGTAAAGGCTACGATATGACTTTCTTTTATTATGCGTTCGATGTGACAGGTTACTTAAATTATTCAATATTTTGCGGTGTACTCGTTGTACTCACTTTTTTGACCTATAAAGAAGCCTATGATTTTAAAGTGCCTTCTATCCGGCGCTGATATATTAATGAAAAGGGTTTGTTAAAGGCAGCATATGACTGTTAGATAGCATGTTTAGATCAAAGTAACGCTGCAGTAATGCATTGTAAGCACCACTGTGCTTCAACTTTTTCAAACCTATTTCAAGGTTTTTAGCAAGCTCAGCTTTATCCTTGTTCACGAAAAAGTAAAAACGAGCAGGATAAGACAAATAGTAATCCGGCACTATCATGAGTGCAGGGTTATTTTGATTGAGTAACTCAGATTGTGCCTCAACGATAGAGCGAGGGAAATAATCCGCCTTCTTGTGTAAGACCATATCAAACATGGCTTGATAATTTACAATGGGTTTAACGCTCAAGCCATTGCTTGAAAGGATTTTTGTATCTGGCCAATCATGCCCTTGCACCGCAGTGAACCTGCTCAGCTGCGCTAACTCTGTAATACGTTTAAAGCGCTTATATTGTGCTTTATGAATAATGAGAACGCGCTTACCGATTAGGCCATCAAATAATGGAAATTTGACTGCTATTGCCAGCTTTTCTCTTGCTGGGCTTGTCATGCTCCAGTGCAAATCAACTAGCCCTTTACTTAAAGCCATTAGAGTGCGCTGCTGATGAGGATGTACTTTGACATGCTCAATGTTTACGTCGTATTCAGCTGCTTTCAAAGCTTGCTGTAACAACTCATACAGAAATAGGTCGCGATCATAAAGTGGACGCTGCTCTTTAGCGACATAAATTGTTTCTTTTACATCCTGTGCTGCACTCGTACAAGCCAAAGATAGTAAGCAAAAGCCAATAAACTGTCTGATCATCATCTTCCCCAAACCTATTAAGTTACTCAGTAACTACGACGGTATAAATTACTATATATAACATAAGCGAGAATTTCCCTTCGCCTTAAGTATATATATTTCATAATATATCGCCTTGAAGCAATAAGTTTGTTCACGAAAATTAAATTCACCGTATCATTCGCACAGATTATTCCACTCTTTGCTTATAATCTCAAAAGTCGTACTGTGTAATTGCATTAAAGATGATTAACTGCTGTTTCAAGCCTCACCATTGGCGCACTCGGCTTTCGACGATTACAGACAAATAAATAACTATTGCGATAACGCTTAGCTTCTTTTTTAGCATCTGTTGCCAAAGCCGCTACCTGGTGACTATTTTTACAGGACTCTACATCAGGGCTCACAAGACCAATAGATAAAGTCAGTAACGGTACAAATTGCTTTTGCCCTTCTCGATTAGTAGCCCAGTAGCCACCAGCTGCAACATGCTCAGGCGTAAATAGAGATTTAGAACGCGCTTCAAACTGCTCAATGATCTGATGGCAAAGCGACTCAGCATCGGCTTGATCAAACACCACCATAAAGTCATCTCCACCAATGTGCCCGACAAAGCACTGACTGTGCTGACATACCTGCAGAGTGACATCAGCTAGCAATTTAATGACACTATCTCCACTGGCATAGCCATACAAATCGTTAAACTGTTTGAAGTGGTTTAAATCAATATAAGCCAATGAAAAACGGTGCTTAGCACGAAGACGCTGTTCTATGGCCTCATTAATGGCGACATTGCCCGGTAACATAGTGAGCGGGTTTGCATGCTGCGCATGGCGGATTTTATCTTCAGTAATATGTTTTAAAATATCCCGAAGAGGCGCCAAGCCTATATACTCACCTTCTTTAGTGATAACAATATGTCGCCTAATATCAAATTCATTTTCAGTAATGAGCTGACTGACAAAATCTAACTGCTGTTGTTCATCAACGATCAGAGGCTGTTTATCCATCAATTTAACGACAGGCTTTTTATCAAATAATGCGTGACCATAAGGTGCCGCAAAGACCTCTGTAAGCTGATCCCTATGTAATAGCCCGACAGGCTGTCGCGCATCATTGAGCACTGCGAGACTTGTCAGGCCTTTATTCTGTTCAAAACGACGGTGGGCATCTATACACTGCGTACTCATATGAATCGCAGGCACATCGTGAGCCAGCCAGCCAATGGCCATGGACTGTTCGAATTGACTCGCAGCAGGTTCTGATTGAAATTGCGCATTGAGTATATCACGAGGATCAATCGCTAAATCGTTAGACTCAGCGCTAGGTCTTGCCAATAAAAACCCTTGCGCGTTTACTATCCCCATTTTTTTGAGCAATTTTAATTCTTCATCACGCTCTATACCTTCAGCAATCACAGCTGTATTGGTTGCTTTAGCAAGCTCAATGATGGACTTAAGAAACTCTCTTTTCACGATGCTTTGATCGCAGTAATCAATAAAATAACGATCTACTTTGACAAAATCAGGACAAAGTTCCGACCACTGCTTTAGCCCAGAGTAACCCGCGCCTAAGTCATCTATCGCAATTTGAAAGCCCAACTGACGATAATGCGATATGGTTTTTAGCAACAGAAAACCATCATCCACTTTATCTTGCTCTGTCACCTCAATTACCACACGGCTGCTATTTAAGCCTGCTTCTTCAATCAGGTGCAACGTCTCCCCTTTTGGGTGATGAGGGTCGAGCAAGGCTTTAGGGCTCACATTTAAAAATAGTTTGCCCGGCAAGTTTAATGCAGCAAACTGGGCGATGGCTTTTTTACGACAAAGCAGCTCAAGTTCAGATAGTCGGTCATACTTACTGGCCGCCGCAAACATCTTATCAGGTTGCGCTAACTCATTGTTTACACTACCGCGACTCAATGCTTCAAAGCCAAGTATCTGCTCTTTTGCAATATCAAAAATGGGTTGAAACATTGGATATACAGCTTCATTTCGCAGAATGTCATCCAATATGACGTTTAAAGGGTCCACTGAAACAACCAAACTCAATTCAAGTGTTTAATAATCGAGCAAAATATCAAAGATTTATGACAGTTAGATTGCAATCCAATGGTATTTACCAATATTGGGGATAAATATGAAGAGAGTAAGTAGACCGAAAATAAGAAGGGTGAGATGAAAACGGTGTTTTCATCTCATTATGAGATTATTTTAATGCCATCTCAACTTGGCCAAAATGCGCAATAACTTCAACAATTTCAAGTTCTGCATCTTCATAATGCGTTTTCTCAGTGAAACCAAGTTTAGCAATCGCCTGCACTGTTGCTGGGTGCACTAATAGGTCTTTCGCATGATAACAAACAGGATCGCTGTACTCAGGTAATTTACCATCTTCATGGTAACCAGATTCAATCTCTTCTAGAGGCAGCGTAGGAATAATGTCAGCAGCTTTATCAAGCGCATCTAAGTAATCTTTACACTGTGGATACTTAGTCACAAAATCAGCTAATAAATCGCGCGAGGTAGCGACTAGGTTTGCAGATTCCTGTTCAAGATCTGTCGCAGATTTGTGTTCTCTGATGTTTGCTAACAGTGAAGTTGCCTGAGTTTTATATTGGCCTAGTGCATTGTCGTTTGCAGGTGCTTGTACTTCAGTCTTGGCCGCTTGTGTGCTTGGTTGTTCTGAACATGCAAATAGCGCTAAAGCTGCGCATGCAATTCCTAGCTGTTTATACATATAATCCTCAAATTCATTATTATTGATAACAATTCTCATTATACAGCCTTGTCATCATTTTGAAACAGAAAAGGCCACAATAAATGTGGCCTTCTTGATTCAGATCGAAAATTGAATTTTACCCTAACAGTCAGCTAACAAGCATAACTGCATAGGCATTTATTAAGGCATTGCGTCTAAATCCGCACCTTCTTTTTCAACTTCAACTGGGATCAGATCCTCTTTGCTCACACCCATTGCCACCGCAACAGAGCTCGCAACATACACTGATGAATAGGTACCAATGAATACACCAAATAACAACGCCGTCGCGAAGCCATGAATTGTTTGGCCACCCCATACAAACAGAGCGATCAATACAAGTATGGTTGTAATAGAGGTAACAAGTGTACGGTTCATCGTTTGCGTGAGTGAAATATTGATGATTTCTAAGGTGTCATCAATACGCACTTTACGGAAGTTTTCACGGATCCTGTCAGATACAACAATGGTGTCATTCAGTGAGTAACCTATTACCGCTAAGATTGCCGCTAAAATCGTTAAGTCAAACTCAAGTCCAAGTAGCGAAAACAGGCCCATTGTTAAGATCACATCGTGGAAAAGTGCCGCAACCGCGCCTACTGCAAAGCGCCATTCAAATCGAAATGCCACATACACCAAGATACATAAAAGTGCAGTCAGCATCGCAAGACCACCCTGCTCTTTTAAGTCTTCACCAACACTTGGGCCAACAAACTCAATTCGGCGCATCTCAACACTGCTATCTGCCAGCTTTAGTGCATCGATAAGTTGGTTACCAATGGTTTCTGCTTTGACATCTTCACGTGGTGCAATGCGAACCAATACCTCTTGGCTTGAGCCAAATAAGGTCACAGCCGCATCTGCAAAGCCATTTTCAGCCAACACTTTACGGATTTTAGGTAAGTCAGCTGGTTGTGAGAAGCCTACTTCAACCGCGGTACCGCCAGTAAAGTCCAAACCAAAGTTTAAACCTTTCACCATAAATGACGCGATAGAAGCCAAAATCAAGACCGCTGAAAATGCCATCGACAACTTTCTTGCCGACATAAAGCGAATAGTGCTCGATAATTTTAATAATTGCATGCTCGCTCCTATATCGACAGTTTCGTGATGCGTTTACCGCCGATGAAGGCATTGATCACGGCACGAGTACCAATGATCGCTGTAAACATTGAGGTTAAAATACCAATCGCAAGCGTCACTGCGAAACCAGCAATTGGGCCTGTACCCACTGAGAACAAGATAACCGCTGCAATTAACGTGGTAATATTGGCATCAAAAATCGTGCTGAATGCGCTGTCATAACCGTAATGAACAGCCTGCTGTGGACTTCTGCCATCAGCTAGCTCTTCACGAATACGTTCAAAGATTAGTACGTTCGCATCAACGGCCATACCGACGGTTAATACGATACCCGCAATACCAGGTAAGGTTAGGGTTGCACCACTGATCATAGACATCACACCGACGATCATCACTAAGTTAGCCGCAAGTGCTAAGTTTGCAACAATACCGAAACCCTTGTAGTACATCAGCATGAAACCAAGCACAAATGCAAAACCTAATACCACAGCTGTCATACCCGCTTCAATGTTCTCTTGGCCTAAGCTTGGTCCAACAGTACGCTCTTCTACGATTTGAATTGGCGCAACCAATGCACCCGCTCTGAGTAGTAAGCTCAAATTGTGGGCTTCAGCTGGATTATCAATACCAGTAATACGGAATGAATTGTTTAAACGAGATTGGATCGTCGCGACGTTAATGATTTCTTCCACCTTAATAGGCGGTAGTGCTTTGCCATTCTCATCTTTTTTGCCAGAAGGTTTATACTCGATAAATACCGTGGCCATGCTCTTACCAATCGCACGTTTGGTAAAGGCATTCATCTTCGCGCCACCTTTGCTATCAAGGTTAATGCTTACCTGAGGACGTTGATATTCATCCATACCAGATTGTGCACCTGTAATGTGAACACCTTCAAGGACCACTCGCTTTTTCAGTACAACAGGGTAACCGTCTTTGTGATATAGCACTTCACTGCCAGCCGGCACTCGGCCCTGTGTAGCAGTACGTGTATCTGCCCTATCATCGACTTCACGGAACTCGAGTGTCGCGGTTGCACCTAGGATCTCTTTAGCGCGCGCCGTATCTTGTACACCAGGTAGTTGCACGATAATACGCTCAGAACCCTGTCTTTGTACGTTTGGCTCAGCAACACCTAACTGGTTAATACGGTTACGAATAATGGTTTCATTTTGCTTGATAGCATAGTCGCGTAATTCACGAACTTTCAAATCACTTAAACTAGAGAAAAACGCCAGTTCGTTACTGCTGTCGTTAACAAAAACATTGCCGGGGTAGCGCTTTTTCAAAAAGCGTTCAGCGGCCTTTTTGTCTTCAATAGAGCGCATCACCACCTGAACGCGGTCGCTATTTGCAACTTCACGGATAGTACGATAACGAAGTTTTTCGCCGCGCAAATCGCTCTTATAATCTTGCTCCATTTGCTCACGGGCTTTGCCTAATGCCGTTGCCATGTCTACTTCCATTGTGAAGTGAACACCACCACTGAGATCCAAACCCAACTTCATTGGATTTGCACCAATGTTCTTGAGCCAGTCTGGTTGTGCTGGAGACATGTTAATAGCCGAAATGTAGTCTTCGCTCAGTGCGCCACGCAGGATATCCTGTGCTTTAAGCTGATCTTCTACATTCTTAAAGCGAATGAGAACTTGCCCTTCTTCTAGGACAGCAGATTTGATAGGTAGATTATTGTCTTGAAGTGTTTTATTTGCTTGATCAAGTACGCTTAAATCGGCGCTGGCCCCTTTCTTACCTGAAATCTGTATGGCCGGATCCCGACCATACATATTAGGGGTGGCATAAAGAATGCCAACGGCCAAAACAGCGAGCACAAGCAAGTATTTCCACATTGGATACTTGTTTAGCACTGGATTATCCCTTTGTTATTGTTATAGCGACTTCATTGTACCCTTAGGTAAAACGGCTGCCACTGCTGACTTCTGTACAGTTACTTCAACTTGATCATTCAGGGCAATTACCACGAAATCTTTGTCTTCTGCAACCTTCGAAACTTTACCAACTAGACCACCTGACGTTAAGACTTCATCGCCTTTACCAAGTGCACCCATTAGATCTTTGTGCTCTTTCACACGTTTGGCCTGCGGACGGTAAATTAAGAAATAAAATACCAAACCGAAAATAGCCAACATGATAAGCATTTCCATACCACCACCAGCTGGCGCGGCTGCCGCTGTGCTTGCTTGGGCACTAGAAATAAATAAGCTCATTGCTCTTCCTCATTTAATTTTTATATAAAACTTTATTCTGCTTCTACATCAGCAAGTGGCGGCACTGGCAGCCCTCTGCGCTCATAAAAGTCAGCGACAAACTCATCAAATGTCCCTTCAGTCAGGGCATTTCTCATACCTTCCATCAAACGCTGATAGTAACGTAAGTTGTGGATAGTATTTAAACGCGCACCTAAAATTTCATTACACTTATCTAGGTGATGCAGGTACGCACGTGAGTAATTTTTACATGTGTGACAATCACACTCCGCATCAAGCGGACTTGTATCTGTTTTATGAACAGCGTTACGGATTTTAATCACACCATCGGTAACAAACAAGTGTCCATTTCGCGCGTTACGCGTGGGCATAACACAGTCAAACATATCAATACCACGACGAACAGCTTCAACCAAGTCTTCTGGTTTGCCCACGCCCATTAAGTAACGAGGCTTTTGTTCTGGCATTTTATACGCACAGTGGTCAAGGATCTTAACCATCTCTTCTTTTGGCTCGCCCACTGATAAACCACCTAAGGCATAGCCATCAAAGCCGATGTCTTCTAGCCCTTTTTGCGATTCAGCACGCAATTCAGGGTACATACCGCCTTGAATAATACCAAACAAAGCAGATGGGTTATCACCATGTGCTTCTTTAGAACGTTTTGCCCAACGAAGTGATAGCTCCATTGAATCTTTCGCTTCTTTTTCCGTTGCAGGGTATGGGGTACACTCGTCAAAAATCATGACGATATCTGAGCCCAAGTCACGCTGTACTTCCATTGCTTTTTCTGGAGACAACATGATCTTCTCACCGTTCACGGGAGACTTAAACAGCACGCCTTCTTCAGAAATCTTACGCATTGCACCTAGGCTGAACACCTGGAAACCGCCTGAATCAGTCAAAATTGGCTTATCCCAGTTCATGAAATCATGCAAATCACCGTGCTGCTTTATGATTTCAGTACCAGGGCGCAGCATCAAGTGAAAAGTGTTACCTAAACAAATATGTGCACCAGTGTCTTTTAGCTCATCTGGCGTCATACCTTTTACTGTGCCGTAAGTGCCTACAGGCATAAATGCAGGTGTTTCAACTACACCACGATCAAATACTAAACGCCCGCGACGTGCCTTGCCATGCGTACAATCTAATTCAAATTTCATAACTACCTCGCGTCGGAAAAACAGTCCAACAAAACTCAACCAATGACCCCTACTAATAAACAGGCCATGTAAACTGCCAGATTCTACCAATAAAGCCCGAGCAATTCTAATATTGGGGCTAAAAAGGGATAAATAAAGTCACAAATCAAAAAGCGTTGGTTGTAAATATAAAAAAACCGGCACTTGGCCGGTTTGTAAATTCTATATTACTGTTTTTTAGTCAAAAACATAGCATCACCATAACTAAAGAAGCGATATTTTTGTGCAATCGCCTCATGGTACGCATTCATGATGTGCTCTTGCCCTGAAAAGGCACTCACTAGCATAATCAAGGTCGATTCTGGCAAGTGAAAGTTAGTGATCATCACATCGACCACATTGAACTGGTAGCCAGGGTAAATAAAAATGTCCGTGTCGCCATAGAAAGTCTTTAACTCTCCACCATGTACCTTTGCGGCCGACTCTAAAGAGCGTACCGACGTTGTACCAACGGCGATAACACGGCCACCACGACTTTTACACTTAGCCACAGCATCCACAACGTCATCAGGTACTTCAATATATTCAGAGTGCATGTGGTGATCATTGACGTCATCAACACGGACAGGCTGAAAAGTACCGGCGCCAACATGCAAGGTCACAAAGGCCATCTCTACCCCCTTGTCTTTAAGCTGCGCCATTAAATTATCGTCAAAGTGCAGACCCGCTGTAGGTGCAGCAACCGCCCCTGGCTTTTCTCCATATACGGTCTGATAGCGCTCTTTGTCACCTTCTTCGTCAGGTCGGTCGATATAAGGCGGTAATGGCATGTGGCCGATTTCATCTAGGATCGTCAGAACTGAGTGCTCGCCTTTAAACTCTAATTCAAAGAGCTCGCCATGGCGTGCAACCATAGTAGCATGCGCTTTGTCTTCTAAAATCAACTCTGCGCCTGGCTTGGGAGATTTACTTGAACGAACATGCGCAAGTACTCGATGTTCATCTACAATGCGCTCAACCAAAACTTCTACCTTGCCACCTGTGGACTTTTGCCCAAACATACGAGCAGGGATCACCTTGGTATTATTGAAAATAATTAAGTCTTCAGGCTCAATCAGATCAATAATATCTTTAAAGATCTTATGTTCTAATTCGCCGTTATTTCCATTAAGTGTTAACAGGCGACTACTGGTACGCTCGGCTTTAGGGTGACGGGCAATTAATTCATCAGGAAGTTCAAAGTTAAAGTCAGCAACGCGCATATAAAACCTCATATCGTGCAATTAGGCGGCAAGTCTAGTGCTGCAAGATGACGAAATCAAGCAACAAGCATGATCTATTCATACTTTTTCACCTCTTGTCAGTTGTGATAAATAGCTTTACTCTACTAACAGTTTTGCATGTATTAGTTCTTTTCAAGATATCCGAAGTCCGCTTTCTATACTGCCAAAAAAGCAATATAAAACATGCAAATAAGTATTCATGGGCAACATTTAAAAACTTAAAACATGGGTTTGGGGTCGTAACGCCATGGCTAAACAGCTTACTCTACTACTTGTCAATGCCGATCATGGTGAGCGTCAAACCGTAATAAGAACGTTACAAAAGCTAAATGTATTTCAAATAATAGAGCAAAGCGACACACAAGCTGCTTTACAACTGCTAAAAAAGCAAGCAGTTGATCTGGTCATCAGCGGACTGAACGTAGGTAAAATTGATGGCTGGCGGTTCTCTCGAATGATCCGTTCAGGGTTACTCAAGACCCCAAAAAACACGCCTATTGTTCTGATCCCTCCTACCTATTGTGAACGCATAGCTGAGACCACGGCTAGAAGTTACAGCATCGATGCAGTGCTGCCGTTAGAAAGGCATGACGTACTGCCGCAAGTTCTGGCCAATGTTCTGTCGACTCACTTAGAAAAAAGCAGCCGACTGAATTTACTTCTGTTAGAACCCAATAGCAAAAAAGCTGCAAATATCAGCGATCACCTTGCTTTAAGTTTTAGCTGTAATACAGTATCAACCGAAAATGCTGCGCTCTCCGAGTTTTTACAAAACGATTACTCCATTGTATTACTCGATGCAACATCTACCCGGGCAGAAAGCACCAAAGAGCTGGTGGCGAATATTCTCCAACATAAGCCGAGTCAAGCGATTGTAACTATCATTGATAGTCGAAATGCCGATTATGCTGAGCAATTGCTGCTTTTGGGCGTAACTGATTTTATTAGAGCCCCCTATAATTTGTCTCTATTAAGCAAGGTCTGTGATCATGCTGCAAGACGTGAAGACTTTATGGTGAGCTATGCTGAGTTTGCCAACAAAGTTGAGCAGCTCAGCCGTAGAGAGCAAAGTTATAAAGAGCTCTTCTCTGCGCACCAACGTATTCTTTTACATCTAAACACCGTTGTACTTGAATTAGACGCCACTGGGTGCATACGCTTTATTAACCCGGCTTGGGAGCACCTCACTGGACGCAAACTTAAATCAACTTTGGCCACAAAGCTCAGAGAGTATGTGCACCCAGATCACCTTGCAGCTTTAAATACGGCCATAGCAGATGTACTCAACGGTCCACACGCATCCAACGTCGAATTACAATTAACACACCAATCAGGCGCTGCAATTTGGGTAGAGTGTCGTTTTCAACTCATTAAAAATCAAACAAATAGCGCCTCGATCACGGCGACCATTGATAATATACATGAACGAAAAGAAGCTGAATTACAATTACGCCATTTAGCATTGCATGATACGCTTACAGGCCTGCATAACCGTTATTACTTTGACCAACAGCTAAACCATTTCTGCAAAGAGGCCATGCAAAATCTCGATACAGAGCATGCATTAATCTACATTGATTTAGACCATTTTAAGATCATTAATGACAGTAAAGGCCATCAGCAAGGTGATATTGTACTCCAAGAGGTTGCTCAACTATTTCGCGCTCATATTGCCCAAGAACATCTTATTTTCCGTATAGGCGGCGATGAGTTTGCGATTTTACTCAAAAATACCCGCTTACTTGATGCCCATATGATCGCAGAGGGTATTTGTAGCGCCATTGAAAATCACCAATTTCACTCTGAAGAAGCCAGCTACACAATCAGTTGCTCAATTGGTTTAACTTTAATTTCACCAAGCAATTGCGATCCAAGTGAATGCCTGAAGCAATCTGACATCGCACTTTATATCGCGAAAAACCTTGGGCGAAACCTAGTTCATTGTTATACCAAAGAAGATGCTAAAAATAATACCTTACAAACAGGCTTAGAGTGGGGTCATAGTGTTCGAGAAGCACTTAAAAAAAATCAGTTTGAACTTCACTATCAGCCGATCTGGGATTTTAAAAACAATCAGATCGCGTATTTCGAGGCACTGCTGCGTCTTGAGATTGATGGTAATTTGGTTTATCCAAATCAATTTATACCCGCACTTGAACTACTCAATGATACATTTTTAATGGATCAGTCTGTGATTAGGGAAAGTATTCGAGCAGTAGCCAATTACCCTGAACTACACCAACTGTCAGTCAACCTCTCTGCTCAATCATTTCTCGATGAACGACTCATGCCACATATACAAGCTTGCCTGCGAGATTTTCAAGTGCCTGCACACTGCATTATTTTTGAGATCACTGAGTCTGCGAGTATCAATAACCTCAGTGCAACCCAGTCAATGATCAAGCAACTTAACCAACTAGGATGTCACTTTTCAATTGACGATTTTGGTACCGGTTTCAGTACCTTCAGTTACTTAAAACAACTGCCAGCACAGCACGTCAAAATAGATGGTTCATTCGTGCGTGACATGTTAAACGACCCGATTGACCTCGCTCTGGTCAAAGCAGTCAATGATATCAGTCATTCGCTAGATAAGTGCTCTGTTGCAGAATATGTTGAAACTAAAGAAATTTTTGATGAGTTAAACAAAATTGGGGTCGACTATGGCCAAGGTTACTTCATTTCAAAGCCACTCCCAATCGAGCAACTTAAGCATCAATTAGAAACTATTTTATCCCTAAAAACAGCATGCTAATCAAAACGGGGAAAAAAGTCGCTGCAGTCGATTAAAAACTCAACTATAATAAAAGCTCGCAATGAATGTCTTCTTTTTTAACTTATATACATATAAGTAGAAGACATGCAATGGATTTGAGCACATCTCGTAATGGAATTCGGGGAGATAAGTATGTTTCAGTTTATTCTGTTTCTATCACTGGTGCATTGTTTGATCACACTACAATGTTACCGCTGCGCCAAACAAAAAGGGTATCCAACTAAGCTATTCACGGTATTAGGATTTGTGCCGTACTTTAACCTAGTTGTATGGGTATACTTATTATTTTTACCCAATATTATGTCACAGAGCAAGCTCACTTCGACTTAAGCAATGATTTCATGCTACACAAAAGCAGTGCTATTGGCACTGCTTTTTAATAAACTCACCCACTTCATTACTAAACAACCTAAAGTCGCGAATTCTACCTGTGGTCTTGCGCCACAAAAGACCTATTTCACGGTATGCATCCGCTTGAGGCGCTAGCGTTACCATAGGCTTCCCCTCTAAAATACCCGCATTGAGCGCCATTTGAGGTAAAAAAGTCACGCCATTTTGGTATTCAACCATACTCAGCAGCGTATGCAGATTCGCAGCTTCAAACGGGTTAATACATTCACTGCGAGTCAGATTACATGCACTCAATGCATGTCCTGTCATACAATGCTCACGCTCTAGTAAAAACACACTGTCTTTAGGCAGCAAATTAAAATCCTCTAGCACTTCAGGGATCGCATAGCCTTGATGATGAACCAAAGAGAAATGATCCTTAGTCAAAATCTGCGTATGGAATTTATCGGTTCTGTATGGCAGCGCCAATATGCCCATATCAATTTGGCCATGCTCCAACTTATCGAGTAGCCTATCACTGGTATCCTCGACCAATACGAGTTGAAGGTTTGGGAAAACCTCTTGGCAGTACTGGTACAAGGGCGCAGCAATAAAGCTCGCAATCGTCGGGATTAACCCCAATACAAGCTTGCCAGACAATGGGTTTTTAAAACTTTTCGTTAACTCAACAACGCTAATTGAATCATCAATGATTTTCTTCGCTCGCGCGACAACTTCTTCACCCACGTCCGTAAACATCAAGCTGCGATTTTCACGCTCAATCAGCTGACAGCCAAGCGTTTCTTCCAAATTTTGGATCGCACTACTGAGTGTAGATTGACCCACAAAACATGCCTCTGCAGCACGACCGAAGTGCTGCTGCTGATGCACAGCAATCAGATATTGTAATTGTTTTATACTTGGTAAGTTATTCACTGATATACCCATAAATAAAAAGACCCCAACACCAATGGCGCTGAGATCTTTTCAAGCTAAAAGTCTGTTTTTTTGTTAAACGCCGAACGCGCTTCTCAAAATATAGAATATAACAATAGCAAGGGCTGCACCGACTGGCAATGTGATTACCCAAGAAACCACAATGTTTCTGATCACACCCATATTAAGTGCTGCTATTCCACGTGCCATACCAACACCTAAAACGGCACCTACTAATGTTTGTGTCGTCGAAATAGGCAAACCAGTACCTGAAGCGATAACAACCGTTGACGCCGCTGCAAGTTCAGCAGCAAAACCACGGCTTGGTGTAAGGTGCGTAATACCTTCACCAATGGTTTTAATTACTTTTTTACCTAATACGGCAAGACCAACTACGATGCCTAAACCACCTAGTGGTAAGATCCACCAAGCAAGCTCAGCTTTTTTCGCCATTTCACCGTTGTTTTCTACAATATTTACAACCGCTGCTAATGGACCAATCGCGTTTGCTACATCGTTTGAACCGTGTGCAAAAGCCATACAACACGCTGTTAGAACCATTAATACAGCAAATACTTTCTCAACATTATTGAACTGCATCTGCTTATCTGCATTTGGATCCATCTTCATACGTGCAATAAACACTTTACCAATTAAACCAATCAATACTGCAATACCAATCGCAAGCGCATAGCCTTCAACAGTACCTAGGTTAATACCGATGTGCTTTAAACCCTTTTTGATCGTAACCAAAGACATTACGAAGCCAGCTAGACCCATGTAGAAAGGCACAAAGCGCTTTGCATTAGTAAGCGGTTTATCTGTATCAAAGATCAGCTTTTGCGCACTCATAAAGATAAGGTAAGCAATGAAGCCTGAGATTGCAGGCGTTACGACCCAGCTACCTACGATACCAGCAACTTTGCCCCACTGAATAGCTTCGCTACCTACAGCAACCAAAGCAAAACCAATGATTGCACCAATAATGGAATGCGTTGTAGATACCGGCCAGCCCAGTGCTGACGCTAATAACAGCCAAGTACCTGCAGCGAATAGTGCCGAGATCATACCTAACACCATTAATTCAGGGATGTCAGCAAACGGGGCTGCATCAATGATCCCTTTACGGATCGTCGACGTTACTTCACCACCTGCTAGGTAGGCACCAGCAAATTCAAAAATCATCGCAATGATGATTGCCTGCTTGATTGTAAGGGCTTTTGACCCTACTGAAGTACCCATGGCGTTTGCAACATCGTTTGCACCAATACCATAAGCCATAAAGAAACCAACTGCCGCTGCGATGAGTACTAACATCGAGCCATGAGAAGCAATGATATCCATTGAAAAACCTTTAGTGTTTTTTAAACACTGATTATGTATTTATACGCTTATCTCGTCACACTCTTGATTATGAGAACACATATAAATAGTTATTAAACAAACACAACACCGCCGCTCTCTAGTCTAGGCTTTGAGAGTAACAACGGTGTACTTCTTTATAAACTATCGCTGATAAATCAGCGTGCTAACATTACCTCGAGGCGAGCACCAACACGCTCCGCGATATCAGCTAATTCCCCTACCCACTCGATGATCTTGTATAAAAACATCACATCTACCGGGTTAAGATCAGCTTCAACTTGACGAAGTTCTTGGCGAATTCTAATTTGCATGTCATCAGTATCTTGTTCAATGGCATCAAGCTCACTCAACATTTTCTCGACTAATACAACCTCACGACCTCTAAAGCCTGTTTCTAACAGCTCATCCAGCTCGTTAATCGCTTTAGAGGCTTGTTTCGTTGCATCAACACAACGAGATAGGTATGCAACAAACTCTTTTTGAATCGATTCGGGGATCACCATTTCACGGCCAACGACTCGACCAGCGATGTCTTTGGCTTTATTGGCGATTTTATCTTGATGGGTAATAAGTTCCAGTAAATCAGTCCGTTCAACTGGCATAAATAGGCCGCGAGGCAGCTGAAGACGTACTTCTCGCTTAAGCGAATCTGCTTCACGTTCTAGGTTACGAATATTAACGCGAAGTGCATCCGCTTCAGTCCACTCCCCTTTGAAGACATGTTCAAAGAACGGGATCAAGCTTTCACTGGCTTGATGCACTATCTTGATGTGCTCTTCAATCGGCTTTATAGGAGATTTTGCAAAGACTCCTAAAAACGCATTACTAGGCATAACTGACCCTTAAATCATAATTATATGCATGTGCAAAGGCCAAGTTTACAGCATTAACCGAAATTGTGAACGATTTTTATCGTGAACTTGGGATTAATCGTCCAATTTATTCCGACTAATCCCTTATAAACCTATAAACTCTTTTCGATATCTTCTTGAGAGGTATGGCGAATATCTTTACCGTTGACAAAATAAATGACATATTCAGCGATGTTTTGACAGCGATCGCCAATACGCTCTAGTGAACGTACCGACCAAACTAGGTCCATAATTTTTGGAATAGAACGCGGGTCTTCCATCATATAAGTCATAATTTGGCGAGTAAGCGCTTCATATTCTCTATCTACTTTGGCATCTTCTTTATGCACTTCAAATGCACGCTGTGCATCCATTCGTGCAAAAGAGTCCAGCACATCATGCAGCATTTTAGACACTAGGCGACCCATGTTTTCTACATTTACCAACAGGTGCTGCTGATCTTTAGTAAATGAATCAAGTGCGACTTTGGCGATACGTTCCGCTTCGTCACCAATACGCTCCAAGTCCGCAATCGTTTTAGCAATCGCGACAACCAATCTCAAGTCACTGGCTGCTGGCTGTCTTTTAGCAATAATACGCGTACACTCTTCATCAATGTTTACTTCCATCGCATTGACTTTGTAATCATTTTCACTGACTTTACGCGCTTTGTCCGCATCACTAGTGCTTACGGCATCCAGTGCAAGGTTAAGTTGCTGCTCAACCAGTCCACCCATACTTAATACATGATTTCTTACGTTTTCTAGCTCTTCATTAAAGCGGCCAGAGATATGCTTATTAATATTGTGTTCCATCTAAAACCCTACCTTTGATAACAACCCCAACAAGTTGCCCAGTATGTGGGCAACCACACTGTCATAAATTAGCCGTAACGACCTGTGATGTAATCTTCAGTCTTCTTCTTCGTCGGTGTTGTAAATAGTGTATTGGTATCTGAATACTCAATGAGCTCGCCCATATACATGAACGCAGTTTGATCAGATACACGTGCAGCTTGTTGCATGTTATGCGTAACAATAACAACAGTATACTTATCTTTTAAATCATTGATGAGTTCTTCGATAACCAGTGTTGAAATCGGGTCAAGTGCCGAGGTTGGCTCGTCCAGCAGTAATACTTCAGGCTCAATGGCGATGGAGCGTGCTATAACTAGACGCTGCTGCTGACCACCAGAAAGACCAAATGCACTGTCATGTAGACGGTCTTTCACTTCATCCCAAAGTGCCGCACCGCGCAGTGAACGCTCTACAACTTCATCAAGTTTACGCTTGTCTTTAATACCTTGCAGGCGAAGGCCGTAAACGACATTTTCATAAATAGACTTAGGGAAAGGGTTAGGTCTTTGGAATACCATACCCACGTTGCGTCGCAGTGCCGCAACATCAACGCTTTTATCATAGATATTTTGCCCTTGAAGGTTAATTTCACCCTCAATGCGGCATGTATCGACTAAGTCATTCATGCGGTTGATACAACGCAATAACGTTGACTTACCACAACCTGATGGGCCGATGAACGCGGTTACTTGACCCTTTGGGATCAACATGTTGATTTTACTCAGAGCTTGCTTATCACCATAGTAAAGGTCAAGGTCTTTGATCTCTAAAGCGGTTTGCTCTGGGCTCAAGTTGGCAAGATCTAACTTAGTATTAGCATCTGCGTTATTTACTTGTGGCGCTACTGTAATCATAAAAGGATACCTATTTCAAATCTGTACTATTAGTGCTCTAGAGCTCTGAATTTTTCGCGTAAGTGGTTACGAATGCCAATCGCCGTAATATTTAGCGCAATGATCACCGTAACAAGTAAGAATGCTGTCGCATATACCAATGGGCGTGCCGCCTCAACATTTGGACTTTGGAAACCAACATCATAGATATGGAAACCTAAGTGCATAAACTTACGATCTAAATGAATATAAGGGAAGTTGCCATCAAGTGGTAAAGTCGGTGCCATTTTTACTACGCCCACTAGCATCAGAGGTGCAACCTCACCCGCTGCGCGCGCAACTGCTAAAATTAAACCGGTCATGATAGCAGGACTGGCCATTGGCACAATAATACGCCATAGCGTCTCCGCTTTTGTTGCCCCCAGTGCCAATGAACCGTGACGAACTGAACTTGGAATACGTGACAAACCTTCCTCTGTGGACACAATCACAACAGGTAATGTCAAAATAGCCAGTGTCAGTGCTGACCAAATTACCCCTGGCGTACCAAATACTGGACTTGGCGCAGCTTCTGGGTAAAACAATTGGTCAATAGAGCCACCAAGCATATACACAAAGAAACCTAAGCCAAATACACCGTAGACAATAGAAGGTACACCTGCCAAGTTAATTACCGCAATACGGATCATCTTAGTCACGGCGTTTTTCGCTGCATACTCGTGTAAATAAATAGCTGCTACCACACCAAATGGAGTAACAATCACCGCCATCAACATCACCATGAAAACAGTACCGAAGATCGCAGGGAAGACACCGCCCTCGGTATTCGCTTCACGTGGGTCATCACTGATAAATTTACCCGTTTGTGAGAAGTAATGACCAACTTTTGCAAAGAACCCCATATTATTTGGGAACCACACATCCAGAACTTGATAAAGTGGTAAAGTAACTTCTTCGCCACGCATATCACGAACGACGACATAGTCACGCTTTGCATCACCGCGCAGCTCAAACAAACGCTTTTCAAACACTTTGTAGTCTTCACGCAGCTGTGCACGCTGCGCTTCTAAGTCTGCTTTAATTTCAGCTGTTAGCTCATTATCAAGTTGATAACCACGCTCCTTTAAGCGCAATCTTTCAAGCTCATAGTTAATATGGCCAATATCGCCATTTTGAAGATCTAATGCTTCTTCATTTAAATCTACGGCGCGTTCGACTAACTCTTCTAAGCGCGCAATTGAGTTTTGCGAAACCACCTGACCATCTTCGATGACGCGAACGACATAACCATAAAAGTTACCATTTTTACTACGCTCAAAAACTGCCATCTCTTCTGGCACTGATTGGCTTTGAATATCCGTTGTTAAAATCCAACGGAAATCTAGCTCAACAAATTCACGGTTACCTGTTTTAACTAGAAGACGCTCTACATACTCGTCTTGATAATCCGATAAATCATACCCAGCAGCTACTAAACGCTCTTTAGGCACCATTTCACGGTCATAGATTTCACCGATAACGGTTTGCTTCGCAACTGAGCCTTCAAGCTCAAACTGCACAACTTCTGTTGGCCAAAAGAAGCTCAACCCTTTCCACGCGATCATTGCCAATAGGCCAATCACCGAGATTAAACTGATGCTGACTGCACCACCTGTCATCCAGATCCACGGAGATCCTGACTTAAACCATTGTCTTACCATGTCATTACTCCATTACATCGAGCTGTATTTATCACGTAACTGCTGGCGAACAAATTCAGCAACCGTGTTAAAGATAAATGTAAAAATAAACAGTACAAAAGCGGCTAAGAATAAAATTCGGTAGTGAGAACTACCCACTTCTGACTCCGGCATTTCCACAGCAATGTTTGCGGCAAGCGTACGCATACCTTGGAAGATACTCCAATCCATAATTGGCGTATTACCTGTTGCCATCAGTACAATCATAGTCTCACCCACAGCACGACCTAAGCCCATCATAACCGCTGAGAAAATACCTGGGCTAGCCGTCAATAGAACCACACGAACCAGTGTCTGCCACTGTGTTGCGCCCAGTGCTAAGGAGCCGTTTGATAAATGTTTTGGCACACTGAATACTGCGTCTTCAGCAATAGAGAAAATAGTTGGAATCACCGCAAAGCCCATCGCAATACCCACAACCAAAGAGTTGCGTTGGTCGAACGTGAGGCCTAATTCATTGGTTAGATACTGACGAACATTGCCGCCAAACATCCAAACTTCAATGCTGTCACTGATTGCAAAAGACAACCAACCGATGAAAAGCACAACAGGGATAAGTAATATTGAATGCCAGCCATCTGGCAGTAAGTGACGGATTTTCTTCGGCAATTTAGTCCAGCCAAATGCCGTCGCAAGGATAGAAATCGGCAACAATATCAACAATGCAACGATGGCCGGTAAATGCGCTTCAATCAATGGCGCTAACCAAAGGCCAGCTAAGAAACCCAAGATCACGGTCGGTAAAGCTTCCATGATCTCTACTGTAGGCTTGACCACTCGACGCAGCTCCGGCGACATGAAATAAGCGGTATAAATGGCTGCTGACAGCGCAATTGGTACTGCAAATAACATCGCATACATAGCCGCTTTGATCGTACCAAATGAGATTGGCACCAAGGAGAATTTAGACTCAAAGTCATCACTTGCTGAGGTTGACTGCCAAGTATATGCAGGCTCAGGGTAACCTTCGTACCACACTTCTTGCCACAGTGCGGACCAAGTTACTTCTGGGTGCTCATTGTGAAGCTCAACTACGCTCAAAGTCTTGTCAGATAACAACAACGCTGCATTGGAACGAGGTGATACTGCGAAATGCTCAATCGCCCCATCAGTGACTTTACCTTGCCAAAGGTGCGCTTCACTTGTTGTATAATAAAGCCCTAACTCACCAGTATTGGTCGTGGTAAAGAAAGTACGGCGATAAAACTCACTGAAGATATCGACTTGTGCACCTGCGATACTTTCAAATGCGCGGATCTTGGCAAACTGACGCCCGTCATCCGTATTGACTTCAAACCACTGCGATACTTCACCATTGTCATTACTGATCATCAATGAGTTGGCACCAGCCAATAAGCTCATATTAACCAGATTGGCGTTTTCTTCGTTCGCTGCAAGCAACTGAATCTGCTCTACCTCATCGGCAAAACGCGTATCAAATACGTAAATCTGGTTTGCCGAGCGAATTAATACACGGGTGGTGTCTGGCGATATCAACATTTCATCAATACGCCCTTCAATCGGCAATAAGCTGCGCTCAACCGCCCACTCTATTTCGCCAGAGAACATATTCTCCTCTGCACTAAACGAGGCAAAGATAACGCGCTTATCTTCAGTTTGCGCGATCACGGCGGTTTTATCTTCATAATGACTGAAAGCAAATTGCTTGATAGCTTGACCTTGCTCATCAACGACCAGCTGAACGCCATCTAGCGGATAACTCAAGCGCGGCTTCATCACACGCTCATTACCGGGGAATGAGATCAGAAAACTCGGTTTAACTAACTGGACTTGACCATTATCTAAGCCATAGGCATATATACCTAAAAAAGGTGCGCTCTGTGCAAAGCTGTTAACTTGCCCGTCTAACTCAACAGTTAGAGAGCTCAGCTGTTCACCAGACTTATCGCCTTTGATTTGATAAAAATCAACTTGCCCTGCACTATCAAGTAGGTAAGCAATTTCAGTTTGCTCTTCCATGCCTAATCCGTAATACGTTTTATTACTTTGAAGAGCTAATTCCGTGCGTTTAGTCACACTTGCCGATTCAAATATCGGCTGTACAACATAAAGTAAGTAAAAGAAGATCAGAAGCAAAGCAACCAATACCATCACCCCACCCGAGGTAATGCCAAATTGGGCAAAGCGGTCTTTAAAGAGACGGCTTCTATCCGTTTTGAAGGACGGTTTTTGCGGATTGGAAGTCATCAAAACACCTTTTTATTATCAAGTTGCGGCGCATTATATTTCATCAAGATGACAGTTATGTTACATCAGCCATGATGAATTTGTTCCTTTTTTTAACTTTTATTACGCCCGCGCAAATCCTCTTTCGAATGCATTGCGTTTTCATTTGCATTTGTTTACAAAGCAAGCCGTATCTGATTGGAAATATCTCTGACTTTTACTAGCCTTAAAGGGCGATTAATCGCTTTTCCACCACCGCCATAAAGGCATTTAATAATAAGAGACATGTGATATGAAGCAGTTAGTATTAACACTTATAGGTAAGGACCGACCTGGTCTCGTAGAAGAAATATCTGCCACAATTTTACAGCACCATGGTAACTGGGCGACCAGTAACTTAAGCCATTTAGCTGGTCAATTTGCAGGTATCGTACTCGTAGAAGTTGCAGAAGAGCATTTACAAGCATTACAAGATGCACTTCATACATTACCAGAGCTTGAGGTCCGCATTGAACACGGCGTGCACAGCAAGCCAGAAACTCAAATAGAAAAACTCAACTTGGTTATCACGGGCAATGATCGTCCAGGCATTATCCAAGAGCTTTCTACCGTCATTCGTCACAAAGGCGCAAACATTACGCACCTGAATTCTAGACAGCAAAGCGCACCTAACTGGGGGCTACCAATTTTCAGTGCATTTGCCACTGTCAGCCTACCTCCAGGCATGGATAAAGAGCATGTTGTGGACGCATTAGAAGCCATCACCAGTGACCTCATTGTGGATGTTGAACCCGACTAATTTTTGATTTTAAACATACTAACAAATCAAATATATTCTACACTCATATGGCAGACAGGTTTAACCACTGCCATATCTTCACTTCTTTACTTGGTTGTACCCGCCGTCATATAAGTGTCACATTCTGGACATACTCTAGAATAAGCTATCGTTACTATGGAATGTAAAATGCACGCACTATCTAGCGACCCCAAAGCAATCAGCTTTTTTGCAAAAGAGCTTAGCTGGCTGTCATTTAATGAGCGAGTCTTGCAAGAGGCCAAAGATAAAAACAACCCCATCATTGAACGCATCCGTTTTTTAGGGATCTTTTCAAATAACCTTGATGAGTTTTTTCGCGTGCGTGTTGCCGATGTAAAACGCCGTATCCTGCTGAGTAACCTACCTGATGCCCACTTCGAAGAAAACGAAGCGCTGCTCAATCAAATACAAAAAAAAGTACTCTCTTTAGGAAAAAAGTTTAATCATATCCATAAGCAAATATTCAATGATTTGAATGCCCATAACATTCATGTCAAGCAGCCTGAAGCGCTCTCAGACTTCCACAAACAGTGGCTGCGGGATTATTTTAATGATCAGGTTTTACAGCACCTTTCGCCGATTTTGCTTACTGAAAATAGAGACTACTCAGACTTAATCAACGATACCATGACCTACTTATTTGTCGAAATGCGTAACGACAACGACAAACATCATCATGCACTGCTAGAGTTGCCCACTGACAGGTTAGATCGCTTTGTGATCTTACCGCCAGAAAAAACCCGCAGACAAAAAACCCTGATGTTGCTTGATGATGTCGTTAGGTATCATTTACGTGAGGTGTTTAGTAACTTTTTATCGTTTGATCACATCGAGGGGTACGAAATAAAGCTCACTCGCGACGCCGAATACAACTTAGATGATGAATTAGAAGAAGGTCTGCTAGACAAAATGTCGAAAGGGCTCAAACAGCGCTTATATGCTGAGCCTGTTCGTCTTACCTATGACGAAGCCATGCCGGACTCCATCATGAAGGTGATGAAAAAACGCTTGGGCGTAACACATCAAGACGCACTTATTCCCGGAGGCAGCTATCGTAACTTTAGAGACTTTATCGCCTTCCCCAATGTCGGCAGAGGATATTTAGAAAACAAGCCTTTACCGCCCTTAAAAAGCAGCGCATTTGATAAACATGACAGCGCTTTCAAGGCGATCTCTGAGCAAGATATATTGCTTTATTATCCATATCACACTTTCAATCATATGCTGGAATATGTTCGCCAAGCCGCATTTGATCCCAAAGTCACTCAGATTAAGATCAATATTTACCGAGTAGCCAGTCGTTCACAGCTAATCGCATCCCTGATCAACGCTGCGAAAAATGGCAAAAAAGTCACTGTGATGGTTGAGCTCAAAGCGCGCTTTGACGAGCAAAACAACATTGAGTGGGCGAAAATGCTCAGTGAGTATGGCATCAAAGTGATGGTCGGGTTACCGGCCCTTAAGGTGCATAGTAAGCTGTGTGTGATCCACCGCAAAGAGAAGGGGCAAATTGTCAAATATGCACACATAGGTACAGGCAACTTCCACGAAAAAACAGCGCGGATCTATACTGATTTCAGCTTGTTTACAAAGCACCCCGATATCTGCAATGAATGCGATGATGTCTTTAAATTCATCGAAACGAGCTATCGCCCATTTACTTTTAAGCATCTTATGATCTCACCGCTCAATGCGCGGGAAAAAATATACTCGCTCATAGATCAAGAAGTCAAAAATGTACGCGAAGGTAAAGTTGCACGTATCACCGTCAAGGTAAATAATCTGGTCGATAAAGAACTTATTGAAAAGCTTTACAGTGCGGCGATGGAAGGGGTTAAAATCCGCATGATCATTCGCGGCATGTGTGCCCTAGTTCCCGGCCTTGCAGGGTTCAGCGACAACATTCGCGTGATCAGCATTGTCGATAGATTCTTAGAGCACCCGCGAGTCATGGTTTTTGAAAATGACGGCAATCCACAGGTGTATATTTCATCCGCAGATTGGATGACCCGCAATCTAGATCATCGCGTTGAAGTAGGCGTGCCCATCTATGATGAATCACTGAAACAGTTGATCATTGACACGTTAGAGCTACAATTTCGAGACCGTGTAAAAGCGCGCTTAATAGATAGTGAGCAAAAAAATAACTATGTGAATCGCGGTAATAAAAAGAAGATCCGCTCACAAATCGCCATCTATGATCACATTAAAAAATGGGAAAGCAGTAGGACTTAATATGACAACATACCCTTCTTTTGCAGCCGTTGATTTAGGCTCAAACAGTTTTCATTTAGTGGTTGCAAGGGAGGTAGATGGTCGATTACAAATACTGCACAAAGAAAAGCAACGAGTCTATTTAGCAGCGGGGCTCGATGAAAATAACCACCTTGATGATGACGCCATTGAACGGGCACTGCATGTGCTGGCCCAATTTGCGGCGACGCTTAAAGGCTATGAAAAAAAGCACGTCGAAGTCGCTGCAACATATACGCTAAGAAAATGTCAAAACTTGCGTCATTTCTTAAAGCAAGCAAAGCACGTTTTTCCTTATAAAATTAACGTGATCTCTGGTCAAGAAGAAGCCCGATTAATATACCAAGGCGTTGCGAATTATATACATGATGACGGTAATCGACTGGTGATCGATATCGGTGGTGGCAGTACAGAATTGATCATCGGTAAACACCATCATCATAAACTGCTTACCAGTCGAGATATTGGTTGTGTAACCATGAGCAAACGCTATTTCGATGATGGTAAGTTGACAGAAAAACGCTTTCAAAAAGCAACGATTGAAGCTGAGCAAAATATTGAAGCCATCGCTGCAAGCTATCAAAAAATGGGTTGGCAAACTTGTCTTGGCACATCGGGGACCATTAAAACCTTAGTCGCAATCAATGAAGAGTTATTTGCCAGTAAAACACTCAGTTTGTCCTCTTTATTTCAGATCCAAGCCCACTTTATTGCTGCACAAAAGTTAGAACACGTAGACCTTAAATCACTGCCACCAGAGAGAAAATCTAGTATTGCTGGTGGACTAGCAGTACTGATTGGTGCGTTTAATCAGCTTAATATGACCGAAATCATATATTGTGACCACTCGTTACGAGAAGGACTGTTGCATGAACTGGCGCAAAACGATGAGTTTGATATTCGCGCCCGCACCATAGCGTCATTTGCAGATCACTATGCTGTCGATACCGAACATGCCGCCAATATATGCCAAACCATTAAGCGGCTATTTGACGCGGCCAAAGCACCTTGGCAACTAGAAAGCTTAGATTTAGAAATACTGCGCTGGGCTGTGCAATTGCATGAAGTGGGTATCGCGATTAATTCCTCAGGCATACACAAACACAGTGCTTATGTTGTCAGCAATAGTCAATTACCTGGCTTTACCCAAGAGCAACAAACACTGCTTGGCGCGCTGATCCGCTTTCATCGCAAAAAGATCAAAAATGTCGACCTCAATGCCCTGATAGAAGTTGAATCACAGCCGCAATTTGCCAAATTACTCACACTATTGCGCTTAGCAATTTTATTTCACCAAAAGCGACAAAAAAACCTTGTGCCAGAATATACCATGGTGGTGACCAATCAAACGGTTGAATTGATGTTTGAGCAAACTTGGTTTGAGCAGCATTCGTTGTTTGCTGCAGATCTAGAACAAGAGCAAGCCTACTGGAAAAACTTAGTATTATCTCTCAATATCGCCACATATTGAGTGTATATAATCAACCAACGCCATAGTCACAACAATGAAAAGGCAGTGCTAGTCGTCTAAGTCATCCCGTGCCACCGCAAACATTTCATCTCCATAGGCACGGCTTTGAATGATCAAATCAAATAACACCTGTATTTCTGAAGCTGGGCGAATGGCATTTAAAATCAGCTCGGCTTCAGTTAAGTTGTTGCGCTCTACCTCTATCGCCAGACGCAAGGCACCGCCAATTAAGCCTTTGTAACTTAACAATGCACTACTTAAATCGGGGTCAAGTGAGAACTCATCTACCACCACAGAAAGCTCAACATCCAAAATGGCATCTAGGACCGACATCAACCCGATTAGATAACCCTGCTCTGCCATTTCCTCGCCGCCAGGGGCTAAAAATAGCTCTAAAAACTTGGCTCGATTGAGCCCTAGTTTGGTTAACTCAGTCGGTTTATCAGCCCCAAGTTCACTCAGCGCAAGCACTTTAACAAATTGACGAATAGCGTCTTCACCCAAATACACCACAGCTTGTGAAATAGAGCGGATCTCTAGGCGATCTTCACCCGCTTTGGCGTTGGCTAGTCTAAGAACTCGCGCAGTCAAACTTAAATCCTTTGACACACGCGCTTGTACTTCTTTGAAGCAAAGCGACTTCTTTGCCGTGCAACGCAGTAAATCGAAGACAGCGAGTTTCGAGGGCTCTACATTGCCATGGTTAAGCATCTCAGGTCTTGCAAAGAAAAAGCCCTGAAAATAATCCGCACCAGCAGCACGAATGAAATTATACTCTTCTTGAGTTTCTATGCGTTCGACAACAATTTGTAAGTGCGGATACTGGCGTTTAAGTTTTTTCACCATCATCGTCGTTTTGATTATGGGTAGCTCTACTTCTAGTTTAACGAAGTCAACCAGCTCTAATAATGGCTGCCATCTAGGGTCACCGTCATAATCATCTAATGCAAATCGATACCCTACCTTTTGCAGTTTATTAACCGTTGTGGTCAGGCTTTCAATGTCTTGTGAGCGCTCGACAATTTCAACTACTAACCCCTGCGGACTTAATAGTTTGGGCAGCTCCTGAATGAGCGTTTCATCTGAAAAGTTTACAAATGCCAATGCACCAGCGGCCAATCTATCCAGACCAATAAAAAGCAGTGAATTAAAGAACAAACGCCCGGTGGCCAAACCATCACTTACCCCACTTGGGAACACATTGTTGTGCGAATCACGATATAGCAACTCATAGGCATGTACTTGCAGTTCGCTATTAAAGATAGCTTGGCGGGCGATATACTGAACGGCGCTTTTTTTGACCTTGGCAGTTTCACTACTCATTAACATCCTTCACTCTTGCACGCATTACTGGCATCCATAGCTTCAGCATATGAGAACTTCGCCAGCGGAGCAAATAAAATCCAACCTGAACTTAATGAAGATCAGGTTGATGTCTAGATTTGATTATTCAGCAACGAGCTCAATACTGCGGAAAAAGCCATCTTCAGCGGCGAGTTCTTTGACCAGCTCTGGTAAAACAGCATCCATGATGTTTTTCAGCACGTACGGTGGGTTGATCACTATCATGCCAGATGCTGTCATACCACGCTCCTCAGTATCCGCAGAGGTCGCTAATTCAAATAATTGAATATTGCGCACACCAGACGCGATTAATTCAGCTTCCATCTGCTCAATGCGTGCTCTGTCAACCACAGGGTACCAAATCATATAGGTGCCGGAAGTAAAGCTTTTATGTGCTTTTAAGATTGTTTTTACCGCTTTTTGATAATCAGTTTTGATTTCATAAGGCGGATCCATCAACACCACTGCTCGACGAGATAAAGGCGGTACTAATCCAAGTAACCCCTTGAAGCCATCTTCACCTTTTACTCTTAAAGAGCGCTTATGTGCCGTGTTTTTTTGCAGTAACGGTAAATCTTGTGGGTGCAATTCAAAGAACCAACCTTTATCTTGCTTACGTAGGTACTGTTCAGCTACCTTTGGCGAGCCTGGATAGAAAGCCAATTTTTTATCATTAAACCCTTTTACCATCTCGATGTAACGAATGATCGCGTCATTGTCACCAGCATATTGCATAAGGCGACCTATACCGTCTTCAAATTCTTGCGTTTTTTGCGCATCGCTCGACGCCAACTCAAACAGTCCAGCTCCCGAATGCGTATCTATATAGTCGAACGGCTTATCCTTACGCGTCATGTAGGACAGCACTTCTGCTAAAACTAAGTGCTTGATAACATCTGCTGGATTACCAGCATGGAAAGAATGTCTATAACTGAGCATATTGGCCCTTATTCGCTGACTATAGTGACTTTTTGCGAATTCGTCTCAATTCCAAACGGCCAAAATCCGACCGCTTTAATGAATAACAAATGAACAAAATAAGAAGTTACCAGAATTATCTCTTAAAACGGCGCAAAAATCAGTATAAAGCTGCGCAAATACTGGTAATAAAGCCCACTTTGCTTTACATTTGCATGACAAAACACAGTGATAAGAGCGCATTTAAAATGAACGATATTCTTCCACAACTCGAACAACTGATCGATCAGCTAATTGGTAAAAATGAGCAGCTAGAGCAGCAAATTGTTCAGCTTAAAGAGCAAAATGGTAAATTAGTTGACGAAAATGAAACTTTACAGCTTGAACTTCTAGAACGAGAAGAGAAGCAAAAAGAAACAAGTACAACACTAAGCAGCTTGCTTGATAAACTGCAGAGCGCTCATCAGGCGAGCTAATGACAGATAAAGTAAGCCAGGTGGCGGTTACCTTACTAGGTAAAAGCCACCAGTTTTCCTGTGCTGAAGGACAAGAACAAGCCCTCATAAATGCAGTTGAGTTGCTCAATTCTCGTGTTGATGAAATGAAGCGCAGAGATACAGTTCGCACTGACCAAAATGCTTTATTAATGGCCGCTTTGCATTTATGTCATGATTTCCAAGCATTAGAGCAGGAGCACCAAGTTGCGACGACTAAAGGGGATCAGCTCATTGCACGCATTAGCGAACACCTTGAGGCTAAATAGCATGTCAATTTGGCTCGCTGTTAGCCTTTTTTTGTTAAGTCTACTCTCCCCGCTCACTTACGCTGCGAATTGGCACACGGTAGATCAATATACGACGATTATTGAACCGGTAAAAGAAGCCCGTTATCTTCTCCCTAACCAAGCACTTATTCGTGGACAAAAATGTGCGGCTCTGATTGATAGCCATGGTGACTTTGTTGCTCTGGAATTATTAATTGCACAGATACGGTCTAATTTAACCACCCCTCTTTGCTATATTGTGGTCACAAACTTAGACCCCAAACAGTTGTCTGGCCTCGTGCTATTAAAAAGTGCATTTCCAGAATCGACGATTTATACCGTTAAAGATACCTCCTCCAGTACGCGCCCACTGAGTGCCATCATTAAAGACGAAGTAGAGCAAAAATTGCTTGGCTTTAAGCAAAGCGTTTTACTCAGTGAACAACGCATTGCCAAAGCGCCAGAGTCAGAGCAGCTCATGTGGATCGCTAAACTACAACAAGCCAAGCAACGCATATCTCGTTGGCAATCAATGCCTATTCCACACATTGAGCAAATAACCAAAGTAACGTCTATCGAACTAGGTAACTATCCGCTCTTATTAAGCCCCATCCAAGGTTTTAAAGGCACAGCACTTCATGTTTATAGCCAAAGTAATCAAGCATTATTTGGCGGACACACAGTGAACCTCTTGCCCTATGTTGCACAAACTAACAGTTCAAGGTGGCAGCACACTTTGTATACTCTTGAAAAAAATTCGCAAGTTAAATGGATACTCCCAGGCTTTGGCAAACCCTACAAGCGAGCACAACTTCATTTGCCTTTGCGCTTTTTATCATTATTAAATGCCCCAGATACGCAATTGCAGATTGCAAAATTGCGTCAAGACTATCTGCAAAATGGCATCTCAGCCGAGCAGTTTGATGCATACTTTGAGCAAGCTGAAAAACAAAAAAAGCACGCTAGCTTTTGAACAAATAACCATCAGAAGGTATAGTAGCTAACATGAACTACGCTAATTCGCCTGTCGATAGCCACTAGTGTTGCCCAGTACTAAGCGCCTATGAATCGTAAAAAATTTTATGCCATCCTTTGCTGTTGCATTGCCTTTTTAAGCACCTTAGGATGTAAGCAAACACCCACGCAAAGTGCAGATCTTCAAGATGTACTTAAGGATTTACTAACACAAAAAGAACCCACACCAGCCCCTCAGGCTGTGACAATCCCAATACAACCAGAGCCCGAGCCAAAGCCCTATAAAACATCTGATATATGGGAACATATTGCCCATAATTTGCGCTTTGAGCAAACGCCGCATTCGCGTGTAAAAGCACGAGTGGATTGGTATTTATCACAACCCGAATACTTACTCACAGTCAATCAACGCTCCTCAGCTTACTTGTACCATATCGTCAAAAAAATAGAGCAGCGCGGCTTGCCCCTAGACTTAGCTCTGTTGCCTTTTGTAGAAAGCGATTTTCGCCCTCATGCCGTGTCAAAGCAAAGTGCAGTGGGCGTCTGGCAACTCGTAGATGCAACCGCTTATCATTTTGGCTTGCAAAGCAACGACTGGTACGATGGCAGGCGCGATGTGTTGGCATCTACTGATGCCGCACTCTCCTACCTGTCATATTTACATAAGACCTTTAATGGTAACTGGCTTCATGCCATAGCAGCCTACAACACGGGTGAAGGGCGCGTAAAAGCAGCAATTAAGCGCAACAAAAAAGCGGGTAAAAGTACCCACTATTGGCACCTTAAGCTACCAAAAGAAACCGCCGATTATATCCCTAAATTACTGGCGTTAAGTTACCTACTCAAACACCCTGAAACAGGGTTCAAACGACCAGCACTTGCCAACCAAGCCACAACAACCATATTAGATGTTGGACAAGCTTTTAACTTTGGCGTCTTAGCGCAGCTACTCGATATCGATAAGCAACAGCTGCACGATCTCAACACTGGCTATTTAAGGCATCAAAGTCCAGAGCAAGGTCCGTATAAATTATTAGTACCGCTCACTGAGCAAGCATTGATGCAAAGTCCATTTTATCGCGAGCAGTTTAGCCGCAGTTATCAGGTTAAGCTTAATGACACCCTCTATGGTATCGCGCGTCAATTTGGTACCTCAGTGAAGAAAATCAAACAGCTTAATAATAAGCAGAATAACCTGATCCGAGTTGGTGAAAAGCTTTTGATCAATCAAGCTAATATCAATAGAACATTAACCGTAGACTATCAGATCAGCCCCTATTTGGAGCAACAGGTCACGCCAAAGCAAGCCACGATTGAACACCATCACACAATCGTCTCTGGTGATTCCTTATGGGATTTAAGCCAGCACTATCAAGTGCCTTTGAAAGACTTACTGGATTGGAATAATCTACAATCAGCCAGTATTTTATCTCCCGGTAAAGTATTGATTTTACATCTCCCAACAACAAAACAAGCACAACCTAATGAACAGCAAAACGCCCCTAGTTACCTAGATGTGCTAGAAGGAGCAACTCAACTTAAAGAGGCACCAAGTACTACCGAACCAAACTTGCCCCTAGACTAGGCCCTGACGTAGAATAGAAGGCCACATTCAAGAGATAGAAGAATACATATGCAAATTACAAAAGACACAGCGGTTGAGTTCCATTACACGCTAACTGAAGGTTCTGAGCAAATTGAAACCAGCACAAATGGCGAACCGCTGAGCTACTTGCATGGTCAAGAAGGCATGCTTCCGGGCTTAGAAGCGGCCTTAGATGGCAAAACTGCTGGGGACAAGTTTTCAGTGACATTAGAGCCAAAAGACAGCTACGGTGAATATCAAGAAGGTCTAGTGCAACGTATTCCAATCAAACATTTGCAAGGTTTAGGAAATAACAAAGTTTGGAAACCTGGTATGAGTGCAATTGTTGACTCTAACCAAGGTCGTCATCAAGTGACCATCGTAAAAGTAGGCCGCTTTAATGCAGATTGTGATTTAAACCACCCATTCGCAGGTAAAACACTGACTTTTGACGTGGAAGTCATCAACGTGAGAGCAGCTACAGCAGAAGAGCTGTCCCATGGCCATGTGCATGGCGCTGGCGGCTGCGGTCACGACCACTAAGGAACAATTATGCAACCTGTTGCCATCATCACTGGTGGCAGCTTTGGCATTGGTAAAGCCATTGTTGAAAAGCTGCTAAACCAAAATTATCGTGTTTTTAACCTCGACATTGCCCACAGTGACCTTGGTGAGTACCGCCACTGTGATGTCAGCCAAGTTGACCAAGTCAAAGAGACGATAACGACTATCATAGCAGAAACAGGACGTGTAGACGCCTTGGTTTCAAATGCAGGCAAGCACCTGAGTGCAACTATCGAGCACACCGATGAAGCAACTTTGGATGCTTTGTTCGCGCTCAATGTTAAAGGCGCTTATGCCTCAATACAGGCAGTGTTGCCTGTCATGAAAAAGCAAAATGACGGTAAAATTGTGCTGATATCATCAGATCAGGCGCATATAGGGAAACCCAACTCTTTTGCTTACAATCTTACAAAGCACGCCCTCGCTTCTATGGCGAAAACCACAGCTTTAGACTACGCACAGTACAACATACGCGCCAATGCGGTATGTCCAGGCACCATAGAAACACCTCTGTTTCACAATGCCATTGATAAGTATTGTGCAAAAAGTGGCGCTGACAAAACGGAAATAGTCGCTGAAGAAGCGGCCCTACAGCCTTTAGGCAGGCTAGGGCAGCCCAATGAAGTCGCTGCACTCGTGGCCTTTTTACTCAGTAACGATGCCGCGTTTATTACAGGCAGCTTGCAAACAATTGACGGTGGTTACACGGCACGCTAATGAAGATTATCGACCCACATTTGCACTTTTTTGATCTTGAAAAGGGAGATTATCACTGGTTGAAACACAATCCACCAGCTTGGCCTAACTTAGACTTGATCCAACAAAACCATTTGCCGACGGCTATACAGGATGTTGTAACATTTAAGGTCGCCGCCTGCGTGCATGTGGAAGCTGGGTTCGATAATAATCATCCAATCAATGAGCTACACTGGCTGGCCGATATTGTGCCACCGCTCCCCTACAAAGCCGTCGCTTATGCCCAAATTGATAGTTCACCGACACAATTTCGTGCCGCTTTGGAAAAGCTTCAGCATCCAAGTCTAATTGCGATTAGAGACATTACTGAAGGCGATGATGCTCAGCGACTACTATGCAAAAATACAAAGCAAAACCTCCACTATTTAGCGGATCTAAACATACACTTTGAAGCACAATTTGAAGTACATAACACTGCGATAAGCCGCCATATATATGAAATCTATAAAGAGCTACCAGCAGCTACTTTAGTGATCAACCATGCTGGTTTCATGGCGGAGGGCTGTGAGTGGCAAGAGAGTATTGGGTTGCTGTCTCAATTAAAAAACTGCTTTATTAAGTTTTCAGGACATGAGTTGTTAGAAACACCGGTGAGCGCACAGGATCAGCTCAGTGAGCTATTAACTTATTTTGGACCCGAGCGTGTCATGCTGGCATCTAATCATCCAGTTTGTCTAATAAAACGTGATTATCAAGCCCAGTGGCAACACTATTATGAGCTTGTTCAGCACCTTGATGGCAGTGTGTGGCAGCAACTTAGCTTTGAAAACGCGAAGCGAGTCTATCAACTGACGGTTTAAGAGCGGATCTGTACCAGATCGAACGCAGCCAAGCTTGGGACAATCACTTGTAGGCGTTTTTCCGTCTCATCTAGTGTGTTGAGGCATTCACAGTACTCATTGGCTTTCACTTCAAGTTGCGCAGCTTTTTGTTGTAAAGACTTATCTATCTCTTTAGAGATGATCTCCATTCGCTGGCCCATATCAGAAAAGCGGCTTTCGATATTCCCTTCTCTAGATTTGAATGCGTCGCCAACTGAAACGAGAATTGCCCCCAGAGAGCCGTGCACTGCTGAGTGAATTTTGCCACTGATCTCTTTGGTGAAAAAATCATCAATCTTTGAGAGGGATTGGGGTGCTATATAATAAAAATCTTCGCCGCGCTTAAACTTATCCATTAACGCACGTTCTACATATTGCAGCTGTGTTTTAAGCACTTCAGGGTTGCTATCAGACATGCCTTCTACAACTTGCTCGATTGCGCTTAGTCCTAAATTCACCCCATCGGTTGCCAAGTTAACTAACTCAGGTACGGTGTCACGGATCCCTTTAGCGTATTCTTGAAGCACTTGTGTTTCTTGCTCGTTGAGCTCAACCCACATACCGCGTACAAGTAGCTGATTATCATTATTAATTTGTACGCGAGTTTGACCGTTATCTAGTATTCGGATCACAGAGTCTGTGATAATTAAACCGTGCCCTAACTCAACATCACATTTGTCATCAGCCTGAGTAACCAGAGATGTCCCAAGCAATAATGTGAAAACAACAGATTTAGCGCTAGCTACAGATAACTTCATACTACCCCCATACTTAATAGCATGAGGGTAGCAAATTTTATTTTTTAACCAAACTTATTTTTTTAATATGAGAGTCAAGTACAAGCAAAGCTTGCAAATTTATGTACTACTCTACTGTAGGGCAAAATGTATATCGCATTAATCGCACAAAAGCGTCTGATGTTTTACCACTGGTGCTATCATTCAAACCATCTGCAAATTGATAAGTCCAAGCACGAGATATGTCTTTAACATTTGTGGTGCTAGTCCAGTAATTACCGCTATGGTTACCAAGAAAAACCGTTTCATTGATCGCTGGGTCTTCGCAACTGCGCTCAACTATTGTTGCCAACTCTTTGACGTTAGGTAGCTGCCAGTCATCATGTCCCCCTAATCTGCTGTTATTCGCAGCAGTGAGCGCCTGCTGCCAGCTGAGCTGCTGCTCTTTGTTATCGCAACTTTCAGTTTCTGCGTTATACACAAACCCAAATGTGCAACGTTGCCACATAATGTCAGTTTTGGTATCACAAACGGTACCATCTGAGTTGATGACAAAACGCTCCTCAGGTGTTGAAAGCGGAACAGACCCGGTCTCAGCGCATTGCTGAGCAAGTGCCATAGGGCTAAAAATCGAGGCTAACACCATTAATTTAATTTTCATTGCTATCACCTCGTACTAATCTCACATATGCAGTTTGTGCTTTGGCCCGTGGGATATCATTACCTGTTTCCATATCAACCACGTACGCTCTGGTTAGGTTAGCGTCTACGCCATTGGTCCCGCCAACCGCTGTTTGGCTAGTCCAGTAGTACAAATGACCTTGTAATGAAGGGGCTGGCATATTTGGGAAAAAAGCAGGGTCGAGGACATGGACTCCCACACGACCAAAGTCAGCTATACTCATTAACTCGGTATAACTTGGTAGCCTCCAGGTATTACCGCCACAGTAGCCTCCCGATTCACTATTTACACGATTGATAAAAGCTTGCACACCACACCGGTATGTATCGCTAATGTGGGGGCAAGGTGCAGGGTTTATTACAGGGTACTCACTGCCAATGAATTCTGTACCTTCAGGGTTTAGAGCCCAAGTATAGTGATTTTGTGCGTTGCGAGTTGAAGTATTGGGTAATGTGCCTGCAGTTGCTTCTTTTACTTCCCAAACTAGGCCAGTAATATTGTCTCGCACACAGCTAAAGCTCGAGGCATCATTACTCAGCTCTTTCCCATCCGCATCGAGTTTAGTGAAGTCAAATGCAAGATCACCGGATCCCTCTTTGGAGATAAGCGCAGCAACACTGTCTCTACCTAGCTCTGCATCTTGTCGTGGAAACTCAGTATTTGCACAATTAATTTTTTCTGAGTTGTTATAACAAGCACTTGAGCCACTGTCATTAAGCTTACTCAATGGTTTTGGCAAGATATCAATGCGTACCTCATCATCTCCGCTTCGGTTAGCTGAGTCAGTCACTGTCACTTTAAAAGTCGCAAAGGTTTTACCGTCTTTATCTGGAGCTTGGAAAGTTGTTTTACATGCACTGCTATCGGCTAAAGCAATCGCGTCGCCGGCGCTCGATTGCTGCCATGTACACGTGTATTGACCATCAACAGTCACGCTTTTAGATGCATCTAAGGTGACGGTATCGAATTCTAATACTTCCTGATCTTCGCCTGCGTTTGCCAGTACTACTTTATCATTTTTAGCTAATGCCACGCTAAAATCAGTTGTTGTGCTTCCGCCTTCATCATCAGTGACCGTTAAACGCCAAACTGCTGTTTGAGTATCGGCCAGTAGCGGGTGTACAAAGCTCAATGTCATGCTGCCACTGTCTTCTACGACAATATTGCTCGGGCCTGATATCAGTTCCCATTTATACCCAACAACTTGGCCATTATCATCCGGATCAGTTGAGTCTACAGCGGATAAAACGACCGTGTCTAAATATTTTGAAGGTAATGTTGCTGGGCCTGTTTGCGTTACCTTAGCAACTGGCAGTTGGTTATTAGAGGTAATATTAACATTGAGTGTGTCAGAAACCAGTTCACCAGAAGGTGAAAGGTAATCTACTTTCAGCACAGCGGTGCTATCCCCTTTCACATCCGGCGCGGTAACCGTCAGCTCTTCTCCGGTTTGTGGGAAACCGTCAATTGATGGCCCGGAGGTCACCTGCCAGTTAAATGTTCCTCCAGTTGGGGAGGCCATCGCTTTGAGTGTAAATTCGTTTTTTTCGATAACAGTGACATCTTGTCCTGCATTAATACTGGCTCTGACAACTTCTTCATCTGAGCCACCTGAACCACCACACCCACTCACTAACACTGAGATGGCCGCAACGGAAAGCGATTTTTTTAGCATTACAACTCCTAACTGACTACCTCCGAGTCATGTTAGAGGTAGCTATCTTGATGTATACGAACAAATAACTTAGTACCGATTTTACTGTAATCCACCTTGTATTCGCGACCATCTAATGACTGAATAAACAGCAGTCGCTTCACTTCACTGAACACATCCGGACTGGATATTTGCACCACCTCTAAATAACGCTCTTTAGCTTCCCGGCGATTTCTAGGTAACTCTTCTTTAAACGGTATCAAACCAGTAGCAGTTACTTTAATCCTCGGATGGGCTTCCCCGTTTACGATCACTAAATCGAGCTTTTTATCTTTATGGATGATGGTATTACGACCACTTTTAATAAAGGCTTTATCGAAGCTCATGTATATATCCTGTTACTTCATCTAGCGGTGGCTATTTGCTCATGCAAATCTTTGACCACCTTTTCTGGATTCAATTTCCAGTGGTTTAAAATAGTAGCAAATTGCCATATATCCCTATCTAAAACATTCGCAGGTAATATCAAGTCGTACCCTGTTACCGTCTTCAGGTTTTGCATCCGGTTTGCAAACATGGCCATTAAGCCTGTATATGAGCGCCCCTGTGGCGATTCATAACAGGTTTCTTCAATCAGCCATTCTGATGGACAATTGCCATTTGCGCAATGTATTTTAACAGCTTGTAAAAAAATATGCCGTTGTTCTATGAGTAACTTCCCAGCCAAACGTGGGGTAAGTTCTACTAAAAACTCATCAATATTGTTTAGTTTAATACCTACAGCATTTAACTCAAGGTTTTCAACTCCTTGAGTCACAAAAGGGACACCACTTGAATGAAAATTTCGGTGTGTGACATGCAAAACCCCAAATTTATGCACATAATTCAGAGCTAAAGTACTCAATTCAATGCTGTAGTATGGTTGCTGACTCTTTAAAAATCCAAGTAATATCGAGCAGATAGCTGCTGCTGCTAAGGCTAGCTCTAAAATTGTCGGTGGCGTAGCGCGCAATGTCACAAATAAAATAATCACCCCTAAGCAAATTCCACCAGCGAGCATAAACTCTATGCTGTGGCGGTTAGCTGACGCACGCAACGACACTTTATGCATAATAAAACCACCAATAAAATATCAGCATGGCGATTAGCCATAAGAATAACTTTCTTAATTGTAAGCACCTTTTACAGGGTTTTATTTTACCCATTTCAGTAACCTTTTAGGTACACAGTAATAAGTTCTGTTATATTTTCGTTTAATACACAAATATACAAGATATCCGTGATTTTCTCTCATAAGAATTTTTGTACACTAACCATCTACAAATAGTGAGATGAAATTATGCGTGCAAATCAGTCGGGCAAAGCCCTTTTTCCTACTCTTATTTTAATGCTAATCGCATTGTGCGGCTATCTCTATTTTCCCGCGTCACAAGGAGAGCAATCAAACCGTCCAAACCGAGCAGTGGAAGTATCTGTTCATGAAGTTATCACCGAAAACCGTGCCATTACAGCACAAGCCATCGGCTCAGCTCGAGCAAACCAAGCAATAGATATTACGAGTTCGCATAGCGATTACATCAGCGACATTTTGTTTATTGATGGTCAAACCGTATCACAGGGCCAAAAGCTGGCTCAACTTAACAATAAAGAAGAGTTACTGGCAGTCAAAGAGTTGACGATCAATCTAGCAGAACAACAAAGACAACTCTCGCGACTTACCGAGCTAGCAAAAACACAATCAGCGGCACGCTCACAGTTAGATGCCCAGCGTTCTTCAGTTGATGCGCTAAAAACGCAACTGCAAACCACCAAACTAAAATTATCTGAAATGAGCATACACGCGCCTTTTGATGGTGTGCTTGGTAAACGCTTAGTGTCGATAGGCAGTTATGTAAAAGACAACACCCCGCTTACGACACTTGATGATATTGGTACCATTAAAGTTGATTTCCAATTACCAGAAAAATACTTAGCAAAAATCGTACTGGGAATGAAAGCCAGCGTGACCAGCGATGCCTACAAAGCACAACAGTTTATGGGGCAGATCTCTCATATTGATCCACGTATTGATGAGTCGACTCGTAGTATCCAAGTCACTGCCAGCTTTGACAACAGTGAGCACTTATTGCGCCCCGGCATGCTCTTAAATGTCGCAGTACAATTACAACAGCTCGATGCTTTAATGGTGCCGGAAAAGAGCCTGATCCCGAGGCAAGACAAGCATTTTGTCTATGTCGTCAAAGATAATAAAGTGCAGCAACAACAAATTACCTTACTCAATCGCTTTCCAGGTTGGGTTGCTGTGACAGGGCTAAATTCTGGCGAACTGGTCGTCACTGAAGGTACGACCAAAATACGCAGTGGCAGCCAAGTATCTGTAAAGGGGTAAGCAGTGAAGATCACCGATACAGCCGTAAAAAGGCCAATTTTTGCTATTGTAATCAATTTACTATTACTTACCTTCGGGATTGTTGCATTTACTATGTTACCGCTGCGTGAGTATCCGGATATAGAAACCCCGATTGTCAATGTCAGCACAGATTACACTGGCGCATCAGCCGCGGTGGTTGAGGCCAAAATCACTCAAGTACTAGAAAATCGCATTTCAGGTATTGAGGGCATTAAAAGTATTAATTCTTCAAGCCGCAATGGCCGCTCAAACATTACCATCGAATTTAACGTCGACAGGGATATTGATGCTGCCGCCAATGATGTCCGAGAACGTGTTTCACGGGCATTAGACCGATTACCCGAGCAAGTTCGACCGCCGGAAGTTTCTAAATCGAGTGATGATGAAAATGCCATTGCGTGGTTTGTTTTAAACAGTACCTCAATGGATACGCTACAGCTGTCTGATTATGCTCAGCGCTACGTGGTTGATCGCTTGGCTGTGGTTGATGGGGTATCACGGGTACAAATCGGTGGCGAACGTCGCTATGCAATGAAGATATGGCTTGACCGCCAAGCTATGGCAGCCAGAGGCGTAACCAGCGGTGATATTGAAAATGTTTTACGTCGCGAAAATGTTGAATTACCTGCTGGGGAAATCGAATCTTTAGATCGTGATTTCGCTGTTCGTATTGCCCGGAGTTATACCTCGCAACGCGACTTTTCAGAACTGGTTATCAAGCGCGGTGATAACGGCTATCTAGTTCGCCTTGGTGAAGTCGCCAAGGTGTCGTTAGAAGCACAAGATGAAGAGAGCACGTTCCGTGGCAATGGTAAAAACATGATAGGCCTTGGTATCGTTAAACAGGCCAAAGCGAATACGTTAGACGTGGTTGATAATGTTCGTAAAGAACTTATTTCGATAAAGCGAAACTTACCTGAAGGAACAAAAATAGAGGACAGTTACGACTCGTCTATTTTCATCCGTGAATCAATTTCTGAAGTTTATCGCACACTCGCTATCGCCATGGGCTTAGTAGTTCTCATCATCTTTATCTTTTTAGGAAACATTCGGGCAACGCTTATCCCCGCGGTCACTGTGCCTGTGGCACTCATAGCAACTTTTATGTTTTTATTGGCCATGGGGTATTCCATTAACCTGCTCACATTACTTGCACTCGTATTGGCCATCGGCCTAGTTGTAGATGATGCCATCGTGATGCTAGAAAACATTCACCGACGCATTGAACAAGGAGAACCAAGGCTACTTGCAGCATATCGAGGAGCCAGAGAAGTCGGCTTTGCCATCATCGCAACAACGCTCGTCCTAGTCTCTGTGTTTGTGCCATTGATCTTTATGGATGGACGCATCGGTGCGCTATTTACGGAGTTTGCCCTTGCGGTTAGTGCAGCCGTTATTTTCTCAAGTATTACCGCACTGACCTTGTCACCAGCTCTGTGCTCAAAAGTGCTCAAACAAGAGCAAGAGGGGCGTTTCTCGAAGTGGATGAATCACCAATTTGGTCGGTTAGAGCTGCGCTATCAAAACGTATTAAGACGCAACGTAAACAGCCGCTATGGCTTGATTTTAGTGCTCATCCTGTCGCTGGCTGCCAGCTATGGCTTGTTTAAACAGATCCCATCGGAGCTCACGCCCAAAGAAGATCGCGGTACCTTCTTCCTTATGATGAGTGGCCCTGAGGGGGCTAGTTATGAAAATAACGCGGCAAATATGGCACAAATTGAGCAGCATCTCATGCCATATGTTGAAAATAATGAACTCAGCCGCGTACTGATCCGCGTTCCTGGTTGGGGGAGTATGGGGGGTGTTGCCATTGTTGGCATGCCAGACTGGGATGAACGAAAGCGCTCTACTTGGCAAGTCATGTCTGAGATCAGCGGTAAAATGCAACAGGTGACCGACGTAAGAGCATTTGCCATCATGCGCAGAGGCATTGGTGGTGGAGGTTCATCTCGACCCATTGAATTTGTATTACAAGGTAATGATTATCAAGAGCTCGCAGCTTGGCGCGACCGTATTTTTGAACGTGCTCGCAGTAATCCAGGATTAATCAGACTCGATCATGATTATAAAGAAACGTTCCCTCAGTTTTTAATCAGCATAGACAAACTTAAAGCTGCTGATTTAGGTGTGTCGACCAGCGACATCGGCCGTACATTAGAAACCATGTTGGGCCAGCGTCGAGTCACCACTTTTATCGACAGAGGCGAAGAGTATGATGTTATCCTCAAAGGCACCAAGGCTGACTTTGCTGCTCCCACAGATATCAATAATGTGTATGTCACCTCTCGTACGGGGCAACTTATTCCATTAGACAGCCTTATTACAATAAAAGAAGAAGCGACAGCCGCCCGATTAAATCGCTACAACCGTATGCGAGCAATCACTATTTCGGCTAATTTGGCTGAGGGCTATACGCTAGAGCAAGCACTGGATTTCCTGAATACCGTGGCCAGCGAGGAAAATCACACCGATGGCGCAATTGATTATAAAGGCGAGTCACAGCTCTTTTATGAGGGCGCATCTGCAATGACATATGTCTTTATTCTTGCTTTAACCGTCACCTTCTTAGTCTTGGCTGCGCAATTTGAAAGCTTTGTGCACCCATTTGTGATCATGCTAACCGTGCCGCTTGGTTTAATTGGGGCCATGCTAGGCTTATACTTCAGTGACAGTTCGATCAACATTTACAGCCAAATTGGCATCGTCATGTTGATAGGGCTCAGTGCTAAAAATGGTATTTTGATTGTGGAATTTGCCAACCAATTACGGGATAAAGGCATGGCATTTGAGCAAGCGATTATTAGCGCCGCAACTCAGCGTTTACGCCCAATCATCATGACTTCATTGACTACAGTAATGAGTGCCATTCCCCTGGTATTGGCAACGGGTCCAGGTGCGGAAAGCAGAATGGTGATTGGCGTTGTAGTATTTGCAGGAGTCAGTCTAGCAACTATTCTTACCTTGTTTGTTATTCCAACAGCCTATGGCATACTTGCTAAGCGAACCCGCTCACCTGAGCATACTGCTGTTGAGCTCGACAAACAGCAACAAACGTATCCTCATCGTGAGCAAAACGAAGGAATTGAATAATGAGTCAATCACAACTGGCCACGTTTGGTGGTGGGTGCTTTTGGTGTATCGATGCCGCATTTCGCAGAGTAAAAGGTGTCACGCAAGTGACATCTGGCTACAGCGGTGGCAGTACGCTCAATCCGACATATAAAGAAATTTGCTCAGGTGCTAGCGGCCATGCTGAAGTGGTACAGTTGGCGTTTGACCCTGATGTGGTGTCATTTGAAAAACTACTTGAGATGTTTTTTACACTGCACGATCCCACACAACTTAATCGTCAGGGTAATGACATTGGTACCCAGTACCGCAGCGTGATTTTTTATCATTCTGATGAGCAATTGCAGCTGGCTCAAGCTTATATAACAAAGCTTCAACCTCAACTACAAGATGCTATTGTCACGGAGCTGAGTGAAATCGAAACGTTTTATGATGCAGAACAGTATCATCAAAACTACTTCGATGAGAATCCCAATCAAGGCTATTGCAGCATTATGATTGCGCCCAAAGTGGCGAAGTTTGAGCAGCGATTTAGCGCCTACTTAGAATAAAAAAGGTGAGCACTCGCTCACCTTTTTTACAGCTTAAAAGCGATATTGTAAATTAACAAAGAAACGTCTTTCAGGTGTATTGTAATAATTCACGCCTGTCACTTCGCTTTGCTCATTCATTACAAGGCTGGATGCAACCGCACCATACTCTTTGTCGAGTAAGTTTTCTATTCGCGCAGATAACTTCAGTGCATCAGATAAATTATAATTCGCCGCTAAGTTCACCAAGGTATATGAGTTTAATCTAAATGCTTCGCCAGTAGGTAAAGCTGCCGTGCTGTCACGGCGACCACGGAACTGCAGCTCGGTGATCACTTCAAAGTCGTCCCATTGTTTAGCGAGTTGCCAATTGACAGTGCTCTTGGCAACCTGAGGAAGTGGCTTACCATTGGTCTTATCTTTCGCATTTACAAATGCGAAATTAAAGTCTGACTCAATACCATATAGCAATGTATTTGAAATACTAAGCTCCAAACCTTGATGCTGTGCATTCTCGACATTATCAGGCCCCCAATTGCCGCTAGCATTTGGTCGCCACACTATCTTATTCGTGAAATCCGTTTGATAAATAGCAAAGTCGATTACCGTGTCAGCCAATGATGCCTTTAAGCCAAGCTCAAAGTTATCTGACTCTTCCGGTAATAGTGCCGGGTTTCCAGATGAAGGAAAATATAGATCATTAAAAGTAGGTGCTTTATAGCCAGTGTTATGAGCTAGTCTAAATGTGGCATCGCGATGTACTTTATATCCCAATGCTAAACTATGCGTCACTTCACTGCCAAACTGATCATCGTCGTCATAACGTACTGTTCCCTCTATCAAAGCTTGGTCGTATTCGTAAACAGTACCTACAAATACGCCTAACGTATCACGCTGACTCTGCACATAGGTAGAAGTTGATGCAGATACATCATCTTCTGTTGCATTTACACCGCCCAAAACAACCCAGTTTTCTTGAACATCAATATGGCCATCGTAGTTGAATATATTGCGTTTAGTCACAGTTTTGCTGGCACCAAACTCACTCACATCAACTGATTCGTCTTGCGATTTTGTTGCTGTAAGTGCATGTGATACATTATCCAGCTGCATCTCAAAACCGATGCTTAAAAATTGATTGTTGAACTTATCTTCATACGCAGTCGCATTACTAGAGCCGAAGCGGCTATCGTAGCTCGTATCCCCTTCACTGCCTTGAAAAGCCGCAAATGCTTTACTCTCAGGGGTAATTTGGTACTCAGCTCTGAGCCCATAACTGGTGTTATCATGGCCATCAGAATCAGGCTGTGTTCCTTGCAGAACGTCAAAGTTATCAGTCTCTTCGTAACCCAAATTTGCTAATACTGTCAACGCGTCACTCTTGAACGAAGTAGCTACTTGAGCATTGCGATAACTATTACTGCCAAGGGTAATATCTGCAGTTGTATGCTCCGCACGACGCGTAATGATGTTGATCACGCCAGCCATCGCATCAGAGCCATAAATTGCTGCTCGAGAGCCTTTCAATATTTCAACACGTTCAATGCTTTGCAAAGGTACTTTTGCAATTGACTTATAGCCTAGAGTTGCAGAGCCCACTCGATTTCCATCAATAAGCACCAGAGTATGCTTTGAGCTGCCACCTCTTAAAGTCAAACCTGCATTATGGCCAAAGCCACCATTAGAATTAATTTGAATACCAGCTTGCTGAGATAGCAGCGTAACAAGGTCGCGAGCGCCACTGCGTTCAATGTCTGTACGCTCAATCACCGATACAGACGCTAGTACGTCTTTTTGCGACTGCTCAATTTTATTTGCTGTAACGGTAATACGCTCTATTTCTTGAGTCGCAGATGTGTGAAATGAAACCGCTGCTAATACAGCAGCACTTAGCGCAGATATTTTTAACATGAAGATCCCCTACTTTGTACCCACCGCACAAAGTTCATCAAATGAGTCAAATTCAAGGCCGGTCTCCGGACTCAACCACATCACTATAGTTTTACCGTTGCGGGGGCAGTGTTGGGATTGCCAAATTCAAATTTTGCGCACCAACTTCCCGATTATCCAATATACCCGCTGTCCACCAGCGTTGTTTGGCACCTCGAAATTCCGCGCGTATTGTCTGAGATTAAAGGGGGGATTGTCAATGGACGTCCAGAGTTCCAGTACCATTTATTGATCTGGAACCCCAGTACTTAAAGACCGATTAGTCTCTGAAGTTTTTGAACTGGAATGGTTGACCCAGATCAGATGTGCGAATTAGCTGCATAACTTCTTGCAAATCATCACGTTTTTTACCAGTAACACGTACTTCTTCGCCTTGAATAGCCGCTTGTACTTTGAGCTTTGAATCCTTGATAAGCTTTACGACTTTCTTAGCCATATCCTTATCAATACCTTGCTTTAAAGCCACTTTACGAGCAAACGTTTTACCACTGCGCTCAACGTCTTTTAATTCAAAACACCCTACATCTAGACCGCGTTTTGCCGCTTTACCAACAACCATATCAAATAACTGCATGACCTGCTGTTCAGATTCAGACTTTAATTGGATAACTTCGTCTTTCAGCTCAATAGATGCTTCAACACCTCTAAAGTCATAGCGCGTTTCCAATTCACGGTTAGCATTATCAACGGTGTTTTTCGCTTCCGTCATTTCTATTTCAGATACAATATCAAAAGAAGGCATTGCTCTCTCCTCAAAACAAATTTGTAGGCAATTATAACAATGCTCAACAGCAATACGATATACTTTTTTGCATATGCATATGGCTTCATCTGATCATTGAATATGTTCTTGTATGCCCATGAGTATTCAAGCATTTACTATTAAGCCACTTTTAATATTTCGGTGTTATACTGATTTTTCATCACATTGAAGTTGGAGTGCATGTGACAAGAAAATTATACCGAGCATTACTACTGTTATTTTTGATCGTCGTAACATACCTATTTGCAAAAGAAGTTAACAATCATACTATTAGGATTGCACACCTAGATAAGGTGGTGCACTTTGGGGTATTTTTCGCGTTGGCGTTTTTTTCGCATCGAGCGTTTAAATTTAAGATCTGGTTCCATATGATTTTACTGACAAGCTATGGCGCTGCGGTTGAATGGATGCAATCTACGCTGCCATATAGACAGGCTTCCCTTGGCGACTTTATTGCGGATGTCAGCGGCGCAATGAGCTATTTTATCGCTATCTGGCTGTTTGATAAATATAAGCAGAGACGAGCAGCATCATGAGTCAGGTCTATATACTTGGTTGCGGTGCTGTTGGACTATTACTGGCAGAAAAGCTTGCAAAAGAGCATTCTGTCACACTTATCACGCGTAATTTATCCTACCAAGCGTTTTTGTTTATTCAAGGTGAAGAGCAAACTCACCTTGATATAAAAGTGACTACTTTAGATCAGCTCAGTGAAAAAATTCATACCTGCATTATTCCCGTCAAGGCATACCAAGTTGAACAAGCTATCTCTGACATAACCCCCCACTTAAGTGATAATGCAAATCTCATTCTCAGCCACAACGGTATGCATGATCTTCAGAGTATTCAAACACAGCTCGCACCAAAACATGCGCTCTTTTTCTTCAGTACTTCCATGGGAGGCATGAAACCAACCCCAAATTCAGTGATATTTAAAGGACATGGCCTCTCGCAACTTGGCGCGTGTAACCAGATCGCAAAAAAACGACTGAATACACTGTATCAAACGTGGTTTGCAACGCATTTTGACCCATTCGAAGTGGTCGACGATATTAATTTGATCAGGTGGAAAAAGTTATGCGTCAACATTGCTATCAACCCGTTAACGGCATTACACCAATGTCAAAACGGCGCTTTAAGAGCCCCCAAATATGCACGCAAAGTGTTGAACTTACTTAATGAGACATGTGAAATCGCAAGGTTAGAAGGCGTTGAATTACAATTGAGTGAAGAGCTAACACGTGCCTATCATGTCATGACATTGACCGCAACAAACACCTCATCCATGGCACAAGATATCAAACTAAACAGGCGCTCTGAAATAGATGCAATTTGCGGGTTTGTTGTCACCCAGGCAAAAAAGCATGGCTGCCAAGCTCCCCAAAATGAGCATCTTTGGCAGCAAATAAAACAAAAAGAGCAGGTTTAAACCTGCTCTTATTTATGGGCGATAAACTTTGACTTTAGTAAAGCCATTTTCATGTAAAATGAGTGCTTGTAACTGACTCATGACCCCTTTACTACAATACAAGTAATAATCTTTATCTTGAGGTAAGTCGCCAAACTTGGTCGCTAAACGGAAAAATGGCAGGTGGATAACTTCAATACCTTCAATTTCCAGAGGATCGGCATCCTCTTCTTCAGGCGAGCGAATATCAACTACGACGGCGTTTTCAGGAAGCTCTTTCACATTTTCAGCTTCTTTGACTTCTTCTTTCGCTTCCACCTCAATGTCACGAATATCTTTAATCACCGCATTATCAACTACTGTATCTAACACATCAAAGTCGAAATTCGCTTCTTCAGCTTCAATTTTTTCCAGTACCGCTTTAACTGTCGGCTTTTTAGAGATAACACCACAGTACTCAGGCATTGCTTCTGCCATTTCACAAGTACCAATTTCACGTGCAATGCGGATGATCTCTTCTTTATCGTTTTGGATAAGCGGCCTTAAAATCAAAGTTTCAGTCACACGGTCAATCACACTTAAATTGGCCAGAGTCTGACTCGACACTTGACCGATGCTTTCACCCGTTACTAATGCTTGAATACCTAACTTTTGAGCAACTGCACTGCCTGCACGCATCATCATACGTTTTAAGATCACACCCATTTGGCTGTTTTCTACATTCTCGAGTATTTCCGCAACAACAGGTTCAAAGTCAACGGTGATGAACTTCACCTTGTGCGTTGAACTGTATTGCTGCCAAAGGTAATGACTTACTTGCTTTACACCAATTTCATGCGCAGCACCACCAAGATTAAAGAATAAGAAATGCGTGCGAGCCCCTTTTCTGATCATTTGATAACTGGCAACACCAGAATCAAACCCACCTGACATTAAAGACAGAACATCTTCTTGTGTTGGTAAAGGGAAACCACCTAATCCTCGGTATTGTGCACGTACGATATAGGCAAACTGATTCTTAATTTCAATTTTTACGGTTTCTTCGGGGCGAGTGAGCTTAACACTCGCCGTTTCGACATTTTGATTTAAACCACCACCGACGTAACGCTCAACATCGCTTGAAGTAAAATCATGTGTACCTTGGCGTTTCACTCGTACACAAAACGTCTTGTTTTCAATTTGCTCACGCACCAGCGGCAAAGTATGTTGATAAATATCATCAAGCGTTTCAAAGCTGACTTCTTGTACTTCTAAAAATAGCGTCACACCCGGCACACGTTTAAGGCCATCAATGAGTGCTAATCGTGTTTTATCATCGCTGAGCTGACTAACAACCGTAATGTTATCCCAATTGTTTTTCACAAAAACCTTTTCATCAACTCGACCTAGCAAAAGCTTGATATTCTTTTCTAAGATTTTAGTAAAACGCTTGCGTACTGATTTACTTTTAATGACGATCTCAGGGTGCAGCTTGACGATAAATTTAAGCATATGAAGTTACTCGCTGGTGTGAAACTATAAACGCATAAGACGTTGAATCATTTTAAGGCGCGGGATTATAGCAAACTTATTAAAGACTAGGAAATAATCAGGGTGATTGGCAACTTGAATAAATAATAAGGCTAGCCGCCAGCCATAACTGGCAGCTTGATAGATAGCCGATTATGCAATACTCGGTAAGCTAGTATCTGCTTGTTCTTGATAATAATCACGCAGCTGTGCGATTTTTTCACTGCTCATTTGGGTTGCATAAGGCTTAAATAACATCAATACCTTAACGATGCCATTGTAAATATCTTTCTGCTCCAACACCCCTGTTAATCTTCTTGCTTTAACATAAGGCGTCCAGAAGCTCACAACCATTTTAAGCATATGCGCAAGCTCATCTACATCATAATCTTCAATATCAATCACGCCAGCACTTCGTAGGCCAATGACCACAGCTTTTACCTGTTCGAACAATTGAGACTGAAATTCAATGTAATCCTTTTTTAAGCCTTTATCACGCGCCAAAATATCCGTGAGGTTGTCGTAAAAGAAATGATAACGCCACATCAGTTCAAACAAAGAGTCTAAATACTGTGTCAACTGCTCAAGTGGCTCGTGCTCAATACTCAATGGTTTAAAGTGTGTGCTTAAATGCTCACTGTAAAGAGAAAAAATATGCCTGATGATATCTTCTTTGTTTTTAAAGTGATAATACAAATTTCCTGGGCTTATCCCCATATTTGATGCAATATGATTAGTGGTAATCGCTCGCTCGCCATGTAGGTTAAACAAGGCAATACTCGTACGAATTATTTTTTCCTTGGTATTCATATCCAACTCTCTTTACACGCTTAATTAAAGTAATGGCTACGGCCACTTGGTTAATTGAAAATAGCACTAAACATATACAAGGTTAAATGAGCAAATTTGAAAGCAGACCAGTGAATTTGCTCCAGAAGCTTGCTAACATAGCAAAAATTTTTTGTGTTGCAACAATCCCATGAAAGTTATTGCTCTATACCCTGGTACATTTGACCCCTTAACCAATGGCCATTCTGACCTCATCAAGCGCGCTGCAAAAATGTTTGATACGGTTGTGCTCGCTATTGCTCATAACCCAACTAAACAGCCTTGTTTTACGCTTGATGAGCGTGTTGAATTGGCCAAACAAGTCCTAAGCGAAATACCTAATGTGAAGGTCATTGGTTTTTCAGGCCTGCTCGTTGACTTAGCCAAAGCGCAAGGTGCTAATGTGTTAATCAGGGGCATTCGAGCGGTATCTGACTTCGACTATGAATTTCAACTTGCTAACATGAATCGTAGGCTATACCCAGAATTAGAAAGTGTTTTCCTCACACCTTCAGAAAGGAACTCTTTCATTTCTTCAACCTTAGTAAAAGAAGTCGCACTGCATCACGGTGATGTCAGTGAATTTGTCGATCCTCTTGTTGCAAAGGCGCTATTGGAGAAGTTACATAAATGAAATTAAAGAAAATTTTTGCTGTCAGCCTGTGTGCAATGTCCTTTCATAGCTACGCAAGCCCATGGGTAACTGCAGAAGATAACCTATTAAAACATTCTATAGACTTATTGGTAAGTTACGGCCTTATCAATCGTCCTGTAAATCAATATCCATTATTATGGCAAGGTATTGCCTCGGATCTACAACAAATAGACTCCACTCAACTAAATAATGAAACCGCTTTTGCAGTCAGTCATTTGCGTCATGCTTTAAATCATGCAAAGCAAGAGACTAGTTCAGGCATCAAGGCGCATTTCACAGAGCATCCTCAAAGCAACTCAGGAATGGGCGAAAACCCAAGAGAAAAATCTGGGTTAACAACTTTTGGACAGATCACCGGCAGTAATGTGAGTGCACGTGTTCAAGTTAACTATGCTGACGACGCTGTAGATGGAAAATATGTTAATCACCATGGTAGCCACCTCGCAATACTATTAGGGGATTGGTCGCTTAGTGCCGAACGATTAGATTATTGGTGGGGGCCAGGTAATGAAACTGCTTTGCTCTTATCAAATAATGCCACACCAATGAAAGCAGTGCGATTGAGCCGCGCAAATACAAATTACAGTGGCCCACAGTTTTTATCATTTATTGGGCCTTGGCAAATCACCGCGATTGCAGCCAAACAAAAACCCCATGATAAAGAAGGTGACTTTTGGGGCGCACGCTTTTCATCGACTCCTATCAAAGGTCTAGAGCTTGGCTTTGCAACAACTGGTAGTGACTTTATCTTTGCTCAACTCGACACCACGACAGAAGTAAAGAAGCGACGTATTACCAGTATAGATTTTAAATACTCATCAGTTATTAACCAGCTACCTTTTGCTGTTTATGCTGAATATAGTGGGGACAATGATACCGGTGTTATGCCTGATGAAGCATTATTTAGTGCAGGTATAGAAACCTATTGGTCAAAAGAAGACTATAGAATTAAAGGCTTTATTGAATACAGTGATACAACAACAGATTGCTTAGCCGAATCGGCTAGTTTTCAGTGTAACTTTCAGCATTTTGGTAAAGGCTCCGACTATAAAGAATATGGGCAATGGCTTGGCGCCGGTATTGGCCCACAAGCTAAAAGTATCACTTTAGCGGCCGATTATTTCCAAATTGAAGGTTCTGGAGCTTATGCAAAACTAAAACTCACTGAATTTGAGTCCATGGAACTAGATCGCTCTCTGATTGAGGTAGGCTATCAGCAAGCGCTATGGAAAGGTCTATTTAAAACAAGTTTAACAATCTGGAAAGATGAAACAAAACAACAAGACGATACTCATCAATCGTTAGGGTTAAGTTGGGAATACCGATACTAAAATCATTTGTGCTGCTATTAAGTCCACAGTAATAGTAGCCACAACCTAACCTATGGCTTTTCATTCAAGAGCTTGCGAGTCATTAATTGCAAGCCTAAAAAGTCTCGATTAAGGATCACAACACTCACCATAATTAAATCGACAATGTTCACTGTCGATGAATAGAAGTACCATAGCGCCCACGGTTCTTTTGTACCAAGTAAATGGGAGTCGATAAACATAGCTAGAAACAACACGGCATTAATGGCTAACCCAGTACAGCAGTAAACATAACATGAATGCTTTTGTGCATTTCTGAATAAAAGGTATTTGGCAAGAACTATCGCAGCTAGCGTCACGACGTCGTAAAGAAAGTAGATGACAAAATCGAAAGACTCAAAATTTGCAGGAGTAGTTAAATCACTCAAACTATATGAAACAGCTAAAATGGATGCGCACGCTAAAGCTTGCACATTTTTATTAACGGCCAGTATGTAAAAAGATACATGAAGTAAACTGGCCATAAAAAAGCCCCAAATCACAAGGGCTCCGATACTTAATCCGAAATAATCAAATGCCATTATCTACGTTGAGTATATGAAAAGCGCCTTTTTGGATAATTACCGCTAGCACGCCCACCAGAAACTGCTTTCAAGTTTTCTAAAGATGTAATTACATTAACAGAAGTTGTCTTTGTTTTTCCAGACTTTTTAGATGAGTCAAAATTTTCAATAGTTAAGTTAAACATTGCTTTCCCTCTATATGAATTTATTCATTTCAGCTATCACAACAAAATGAAAAGCTAAAACTCTAGAACTCATATATAAGCAACAAGCAGGCCAATTTAAAACAAAAATAAAACAAAAAATTTACGACAAACCAATGCGCACAACAATTAACCTATTGTTTTTTATATAAACAATAAAATTATTTCATTTATTGAAACTATAATCATATGAATAACAACAGAATTTACAACTCTTTATTTTATTAACAAAAGACCAAATAAAGAATTCACAAACGTACGTTCCCAAAAATGGATACAAACATAAGTTAAATCATAACCTTATGTAACTCCTTGAGATTAAAAAGATATGAAAGAAATGAACATGCAGCTTAGTAGCACAGAAAATAAAGCATATAAAAGGGACAAAAAAAGGTTAACGTACGCAACAGTGAAAAAATCATGTAAACACAATTTTTTTGAGCGAGGTATAAAAAATACCTCTCTCAATTCAGGATATAAGATACTTATTTGTCGATTGCACCTTTGAAATGATTAATTGCATCCGTCACTTGCGGCAAAGAAGCGCCACCCAATGCTTGCCTTGCGGCAATGCAAGCGGCAATTTCTAACCGCGGATAGACATCACTGTCAATTTTTGGGCATATCAGTTTAAACTCATCCAAAGCAAGCTCTTCTAAATTCTTGCCCTGCTCAATGGCAATTTGTACTAATTGTCCAACAATGTGATGCCCTTCTCTAAAAGGAACCCCCTTAGCAACAAGATAATCTGCAAGCTCAGTTGCATTAGCATGCCCACCTTGTGCAGCTTTTAAGGTCGCTTCAGCATTCACTTTTACCCCTTTAATACAAGACTCCGCCATATGAATACATGCGATCCACGTTGGTAGGGCATCAAAAAGACCTTCTTTATCTTCTTGCATATCTTTGTTATAGGCCAAAGGTAGTGCTTTGAGTGTCATCATCATGGCACTAAATGCGCCAAAAACACGTCCTGTTTTGCCTCGAATTAACTCCAATGCATCTGGGTTTTTCTTCTGCGGCATTAAGGATGAACCAGACGTCACATTGTCTGCTAATTCAATAAAACCTGATTCTCCACTGTTATAAAAGATCATATCTTCAGCAAGACGCGAAAGGTGCATCATTGAAATAGACGCACAGCTTAGTAGCTCTACTACAAAATCTCTATCTGAAACAGCGTCTAAACTATTACGCGTCGCACTTTTAAACCCCAACTGTGTCGCTAGGTGTTCTCTATCAATGGCGTAAGCCGTACCAGCCAATGCGCCTGATCCTAATGGACATTCGTTAAGACGAACAATGGCATCACTCAAACGTGAAACATCTCTGGTTAACATCTCTACATACGCCATGCACCAATGGCTAAACAGCACAGGTTGCGCACGCTGCAAATGGGTATATCCAGGTAAAATAGTCTCTAACTCTCGCTCAGCCAATTGCACAAGCGCACATTGTAGTGACTTAATTGCCGTGACAATTTGCTCAGCTGTTTGACGTGACCACAAACGAAAGTCAGTAGCAACCTGATCGTTGCGACTACGGCCCGTATGTAGTTTTTTACCTAAATCTCCCACTTTTTCTATCAGTTTTGCTTCTACATAAGAATGGATATCTTCATAGCCACTGCTTGCTATCGACGCCCTATCTTGCACAGACTCCTCTAGCAGCGAGTTTAGAGCAACGACAAGCTGACCACACTCTTCTTTTGTCAAAACTCCGACTTGCTCAAGTGCACCGGCCCATGCAATCGAACCGACAATATCTTGCTCAACCAACTGATAATCATAAGGTAATGAATCATTAAATTGCTTAAATACTTGATCTGGACCTGAAGAAAATCGCCCGCCCCATAGTGCCATAACGTATAACTCCTTTACTCACTAGGACTGTTTTTGCTTATTCAAAGCCGCAATCCGGCTTGAAAGCGAGAACAAACGAATAAACCCTTCAGCGTGAGACTGCTCATACACATCATCTTCACCAAATGTAGCAAAATCTTCGCTATATAGGCTATTCACGGATTGCTTTTGAACTGCAACGACTTGTCCTTTATATAGTTTTAGTACCACTTCACCCGTTGCGCAGTCAGCTAATGCCTGTGCAGCAGCCAGAATAGAGTCTTTTAATGGCGTAAACCAACGACCATCGTAGACTAGATGAGAAAACTCGCTGGCATACGTTTCTTTCCACTTGCGGCTTGATTTATCTAGCACCAATTCGTCAATTGCTTGCAGCGCAGCCATGATCACTGTGCCACCTGGTGTTTCATAGCAGCCACGAGACTTCATCCCGACAAGGCGATTTTCCACGATATCAACGCGACCAACACCATGTTTGGCAGCAATATCATTGAGTGTCACTAAACATTGGTATGGACTATATCGTTCACCATTGACAGCAACAACTTTACCTTGCTCAACCAAAACAGAAACAAACTCAGGTTTATCAGGCGCTTGCTCTGGCGTCGCTGTCCAAGTCCAGACTTGATCGCTCGGCTGATTCCAAGGGTTTTCAAGCTCTCCACCTTCGTGAGAAATATGCCAAATGTTAGCATCACGGCTATATATTTTTGTTGCGGATGCAGCACAAGGAATGTCTCTTTGCGCAAGGTAATCCAGTAATGACTCACGACTAGATAGCGTCCACTCTCGCCATGGCGCAATCACTTGTAGATCAGGTGCTAATGCAGCAAAACAGGACTCAAAACGAACCTGATCGTTACCTTTACCCGTACAGCCATGAGATAGCGCATCAGCACCGACTTTACGTGCTACTTCCACTTGCGCTTTGGCAATAATAGGACGTGCCATTGACGTCCCTAGTAAGTACGTACCTTCATAAATAGCACCGGTTTGCAATGTCGGGTAAATATATTCACTCACCAACTCTTCTTTTAAGTCAACGACATAACATTCACTGGCACCAGAAGCGATGGCTTTTTCTTCTACACCTGCGAGCTCTTCTTCACCTTGGCCAACATCTGCAACGAAGGCGACTACTTCACAACCGTAGTTTTCTTTTAACCATGGTACGATGGCAGACGTGTCTAACCCGCCAGAATACGCCAAAACAACCTTTTTTACTTCACTCATTATTTATTAACCCTTTTAGAATTGATTGCTTAGCAAAGTGACCAGTAGCGCATTCTGGGCATGCATCCGGTTCTCAGCTTGTTGAATAATTTTTGAATTTTCGCCATCCATGACGGCAGAGGTAATTTCGTATTCCCTATGCGCAGGTTGGCAATGTAATACGGTTTGTGCCCCTGTTTGTTTTAACAGTTCACTGTTAATTTGATATGGCATAAACGTGTCTTTGGCTTGTTCCAATGACACATTACAGCCCATTGACACCCAAGTATCCGTGTACAACACATTTGTCCCTGTTGCGGCTTCAACTCGGTCACTGATCAAAATATTGGCGCCATTAACCGCAGCGATCTGCTCCGCCTGCTTAACTATTTGTGCATCTGGCGAGTGGCCTTTTGGGCACACTGCCACAAAGTCAGTCCCTAAACTTGCAGCTAATAACATCAGTGAGTGAGTCACGTTATTTCCCTCACCGAGATATGCCAATTTCAATCCACTCACATCACCATACACCTCTTGCAATGTCATAAAATCAGCCAAAGCCTGACATGGGTGATAAAGATCACACAAGCTATTCACTACAGGTACATTGGCAAACTCTGCGAGCGTTAACAGCGTACTATGTTGATTAACCCGGGCCACAATACCATCAGCCCAAGTGGACATATTCAGTGCAAAGTCTTTTACCGACTCGCGACTACCCATCGCACCATTTTGCTGATCTAAATAAACAGCATGACCACCGAGTTTATTGATCCCAATATCAAATGATAAACGGGTCCGTAAGCTTGGTTTTTCAAATAAAGTGACTATCGATTTTCCAGCCAAAGCCTGCGCAAAATCGTGTGGCTGTGCTTTAATTTGGTGCGCAAGATTGAATAGCTTTAAAAGTGCAGCTTGGTCGAACTCTAGACCTGTAATGAATGACTGAGTCATGTTATATCCTAAGGTAAAATTTTTGTGCCAACATGGTCGCCTTTTAATAAGGCAATTAAATTTTCTGGCTTTTGCCAACTTGAGATATACACACCACGTCGTAAATGTTGGGCAGCGTGAAGACTGGTCTTAACTTTGACCTCCATCCCGCCCACAATCACCTTCTGTTGTATTAACTGATCGATTTGCGCTGCACTCAACGAATGTAGAGGCTGTTTTTGAGCATCTAACACCGCTTCTACATCGGTCATAAACACCAATTCAGCGGCAATATTTTGCGCTATAGCAGCAGCAGCCTCATCTGCATTGATGTTATACAAGCCACCGTCTTGGCCTATACCAACAGAACTCACTAAAGGAATACGCCCAAGCGCTAATAAGTTATCTAAAAGCCCAAGCTCTTCCTTAGCAACACAAGTACCGACCTGCCCGAGCGCCTTGAGTTTTTGCTTAGCTAAAAATCCCGCCTCATACAAGCAAGTGCCAACAGGCTTGAGACCCGCAACAATAGCTTGTGACATAAGCTGTTTATTAGCACACCCCGCCAAAGCACCGATTATGTACGGAAGTTGCTCTTTAGGGCTTATCCGCAAGCCTTGATGTTTAGCTGTTGCAAAACCTGCATCTTCTAGCCAACGATCAACCAATGCTCCACCACCATGCACAAGTACAAACTGCTTGTCTTGCTCTTTGCTTAACGCGTGTAAAACCTGAAATAGCGAAAGCGCAGCTTGCTCGGTATTCAGTACCGCCCCACCCACTTTTATAACCCAAGTTTTTTTTGCTACTTGATTCATCCTTTCAGCCCCAAAGTAGGTGAAAGCTCGCTGACAATATTCATACATTGAAGTGCTTGGCCCGCTGCGCCTTTCAGTAAATTATCAATTGCGACAACCACGATTAACTGCTGATCTTGCTGCTGCCAACCTATATCTATAAACGGGGTATTCGCCGCCCCTTTAATAGATGGCATGTTACTGCCTTTTAGGCGAATAAGAGGTTCATCGGCAAGGCATTGATAAGCCGCTTCAACCTCATGGGGTGTCACGCCCTCTTTCAACTGCACATAAATAGTTTCCAAGATCCCACGTGCAAAATTGCCTAAATGGGGTGTAAATAGAACTGGATGATCCAAATACTGAGTAATTTCAGGGCCATGGCGATGGTTAAACAAACCATAAGGAGATAAAGACACTTCACAAAACTGCGTAGTCAAAGAGGCTTTTCTGCCCGCGCCTGTAACACCAGAAACCGCATTGATAATAATAGGCGATTCAGTGAGTAACCCAGCATTTTTAAGTGGTTTTAATGCATTTAACGCTGCAGTTGGATAACACCCAGCAACAGCAACCAACTGTGCATCTTTAATCGCAGCAGAGTACCACTCGGCCAAGCCATATTGAGCTTGATCTAGCAGTGCTTGATGTGGATGTTCAAATCCATAAAATGCTTGATATTGAGACGCATCGGCTAGGCGAAAGCCCCCTGACAAGTCAAAAACTTTTAACCCTAGTTCGAGAAATTTAGGGGCCAGAGATACACTCACTTTATGATCAGTACAAAGGCAAACATAATCCGACTGCGCAGCAATTTGCGCGAATGCTTTTTCTGTGAGGGGGGATAATTCAATATCCAGTAAACCACTGTGTTCTGGATATAAAGCGCTCAGCAACTTACCCTTGTCCAAGCTTTGCTCAGATACATAACAGCTGATCAAATTAAATTCAGGATGATTTGCTAGTAATTTGGCTAATTCTGCACCACTATATCCACTGGCGCCAATAATAGAAACATTTAACATCGATAACTCTTCTTAAGTTAGTTGATTGGGGAGTCACACTTGCTATAGATGTCATGTTCTTCGCATCGCCACCCCTAAAATAATTATTCTTTAAAAATGAATTGATATTCATACTAAACACATATAAATTTTTATGCAACATCTTTGAATAAATATTTTGGAGTATTATGTCAGTACCAGATTTTCTCGACATGTATAAAACCCTCATTGCTAAGCCATCAATCAGCGCTATTGATGAGTCGTTAGATCTGAGTAACAAAGCAGTTATCGATGTACTCGCTAACTGGTGTCGCGATCTCGAATTTGAAGTTGAGATCACCGAGCTCACACACGCGCCCGGGAAATACAATTTATTAGCCCGAAGAGAGCCCCTCGATAGCAGTAAAAGTCACGGCGGGTTAATGCTCGCAGGCCATACAGATACGGTACCTTTTGACGACGCTCGTTGGCATTCAGACCCCTTTGAGTTAACTGAAAAAGACAATAAGTTATTTGGGCTTGGTAGCATTGATATGAAGGGTTTTTTTGCATTTGTGATTACGGCTATATCGCAGCTTGATCGCAAATACCAGAATGCGCCTTTAATGATCCTCGCTACAGCAGATGAAGAAACCACCATGGCAGGCGCACAGCAAGTTGCCCAGCACACTTCCCTAAAACCAAAATACTGTGTGATCGGTGAGCCCACAGACATGGTGCCCGTGTTTGCACACAAAGGTCATATGAGTAGCGCTATCCGAGTCACAGGACGCTCAGGACATAGTTCTGATCCAGACAGAGGCCTCAATGCCATCGAAGTTATGCAACAAGTGATCTCAAGATTGTTACATTTAAAAGAAGAATTAAAGAATAAATATTCAATTGAGCACTTCGCTGTACCGTACCCAACTTTGAACCTAGGTCATATTCATGGTGGCGACAATGCCAATCGGATTTGTGGCTGCTGTGAACTTCACATTGATATTAGACCATTGCCAGGTCTGAGCATCATTGAACTTGAGCAGATGCTATTAAATGCACTCAAGCCGATTAATGAACAACTTCCTGGCTGTGTCGATGTCATTGCGCTTCATGACCCAATACCTGCTTTTAGTGGACGTACAGATTCTGGGCTTGTGAAGTTAGCTGAAAAACTCTCGAAGCAAAAAGCTATTGCAGTGAATTACTGCACCGAAGCGCCCTTCTTGCAACAGTTAGGCTGTGAAACCATTGTCATGGGCCCGGGCTCAATTAACCAAGCCCACCAGCCGGACGAGCACTTAGATATGGATAAGATCATACCAAGTCAAAATGTGATTTTGGATTTAATCGAAAAGTGTTGCTTTACTAAAGAAAAAGCCAGCTAATTGCTGGCTCTTCGCTTACTTTAATGTGACTTTTCGCTCATTGTAGTAGGTAATCAAATCATCGATTGCCTGCTGGCAGTATTCTTTAATACCAGATACAAGCATATGTTTTTCGCCAAAGCCAACTTTTTCACCTTGACTTAGTAGCTCAAAGCGCAGAATGATCTTTCCGCGTTTCCCCTCATAGCTAAATTCAGGTGTTGCAGCTTCCAGTGTTACCTCTTCAATGTCCAGTGTGTCCAAATGAATAGACATTGACTCATAGATCACCATAGGGCGCGCTGGATTGATCATCACCTCTTGCTGACCCATCAGCGGAATGATCACATGTGGAAAAGCTTTGCCAGAGAAGGCAACATAATTTTTAATTAGGCTCTCTACAAGCTGAGTGCATTGCTTGCTTTGGCCTGAACGCTTTACAGACAACATGGTTTTTTCATTTGAAACAATGTCAAACTCGTCACTGCCTTCAGGAAACTCTAACACTGATGTTTCATCAACCATACCCGCAAAGGTAAAGTGCATGTTTTCACTCACACCATACTTATCAAGGACCAATGAAAACAGTAAGTCACCAGGAACACAGAATTTCTTTGCATCAATATCGTGCAAAGGGTTAAAGTCATCAGCCACCTGCTTTGCAAATTGACTGCCTTGTTCACGGTTGATCACGAGTTTATTGGTTTCTTGTTGGTAGTAGGGTGTAAGCATAGTTAACTTCTTTCTTGCATGAAAATCGCGCTATATTAGCAGAAAATAAGCACAGAGAGGTCATATCTCTATGCTAAATGTTGTAACTTTTGATGTCATCTGCATTTTTTATCTGTGATATCAGAAAACAGGTATCTCAAAAGCATATCACTGCAAGACGAAGGGCAATGCTAAAACTACAACAGCGCAGTGAGAGGCTCTCCTCCCCATAACACCAAAATACCACTCGCTGCTAAAATAAATAATACATAAGCCCACAAACCGTTTTTAATAGTTGGCGCATTATCCGATGACGTCATTTTTCCTGTCAGCAAAGTTCGTAGCAGATTAATGCCTTTAATGCGGTACAGTAAAATAGCAATGAGATGCACACTTATACCGACCAATAAAATATCAATATTGGTCTTGTGAATGCTACCCGCAAGCTCTACCCAATCGTAACTTACATAACTCACAAGCGGTCCATCCATCAAAATATCATCCGTAGTCATTAACCCAGATATCAGTTGGACAAAAATAACCACAAAGAAAAACAGCACCATAATGCTGCCTGCTGGGTTATGCCCAATGTGCGCGCGTTTACTTTTAAGTGCTTTAACCACCGCTTTTGGATGATGAAATAATGTTTTTAGCTTGGCGGTGTCGCTACCAAATACACCCCATACCACTCGCGTGATCATCAATGCTAATAACACATACCCAGTCACGAAGTGCAGATCAAGCCAACCTTCCTCTCCCGATACATATAAAGCAGCAATGCCAATGACGAGTAGCCAGTGAAACCCTCGAATAAATCCGTCCCACACTTTGATCATAATTGCCCCTATTATTTTTGTGTGATTGCAAAGAGTACCTGAGGGCATAAACAAAAACGATGGTTTTGCGTTATAAAACGCAGAAATTTTGCGGCAGGACAAAAGGTAGGGGAATAAAGATTACCATTGTGAATTGGGACGTCGATATGACGCCCAACTCAGTCTAATCGCTTACAAGCTCGCCATAATGATCTGGCGGCTTTTATCCAGTGTAACAGCCTGTTGTTCACCCAGCGCTGTCATACCATGGCGCTCTAATTGAGCCGTGATCTTATCCACCGCCTCTTCACCAACACCATAATCACTTAAGCGTGTTTTCATATCAACGCGGTGGAAAAACTGCTCTGTCATTTCAATTGCCGATGCGATTGCTTGCGCTTCATCTGATATGTCCAGTCCTAAAACACGCTCTGCATATTGTAGTAGTTTCTCTCGTTTGTGCTCTGTTTGCTCTGACATCATTCTTGGTAAAATTATGGCGAGCGTCTGTGCATGATCCAAACCGTAAACCGCTGTGATCTCATGGCCAATCATATGCGTTGCCCAATCCTGTGGTACGCCCGCACCAATGAGACCATTAAGCGCCATAGTTGCCGACCACATCACATTGGCGCGTACTTTATAATCCACGTCATCTGACAGCAGCTTTGGACCCTCTTCCATCAATGTCATCAATAGACCCTCAGCGAATCGATCTTGTACCTTCGCATCAACAGGGTATGTCAGGTATTGCTCCATGGTGTGAACAAATGCATCAACAACGCCATTAGTTAATTGTCTCGTTGGAAGCGTTTCCATCACTTTTGGATCAAGTACTGCAAATTTAGGTTGGACAAGGATTGAAGCAAACGGCAGTTTGTCATGTGTGTCGCTATTTGACACTACGCTAAAGCTGTTTGATTCTGATCCCGTTGCAGGTAGCGTTAATACCACACCAATTGGCAATGCAGATTTGACTTCTGCGCCTTTGCTCAGGATATCCCATGGCTCGCCTTCAAAGTTGGCAGCCGCAGCGATGAATTTACTGCCATCTATCACTGAACCGCCACCCACTGCAAGAATATAGTTAAACTCTTCAGCCTTAATTTTTTCCACTGCTTGCATGCAAGTTTGATAAGTCGGATTAGGCTCAATACCAGCAAACTCACCCCAGTTAAATTCACTTAAAGCGGCACTGACTTGCTCATAAATACCATTTTTATGGATGCTGCCCCCACCATAAACCACCAATACTTTTGCTTCACTCGGAATAGCCTTGGTTATTTCAGCTACCTGTCCTTCACCAAAGAAGATCTCAGTCGGGTTGTAAAAATTAAAGTTAAGCATAACTGCTCCTGTAATGACGGTATGTTATTTAATTGCGAGACAGTTTAATGGTATGCATAACGAAGATCATTATTCAAAAGACAATTCACTTTTGCTCAGTTGCAATAATGGAGTATTATTCACCCTCATATTTGCACAGGTGATACATGATATGTGGCAAGGGTTAGATATTTTTTTAGCAGTTGTGGAGCACGGTAGTTTTAGCAAAGCAGCCAATGCTTTGGATGTGTCCACCTCCCATGTGAGTCGTCAGATACAGCAGTTAGAGTCCAGATTGGGAACGGTATTACTGCAGCGCACGACTCGCAGTATAAAGCTGACTGAAGAAGGACTCGCCTATGCAGCCAAATTGAAAGACATTCAACACGCATTACTAGATGCCAATAATGAGCTACAAGGCGTCCAGCACACCCCCAAAGGACCGATCAGAATAACTGGGGCAGGCGACTTCGTTGCAAATCGAGTTGCCCCTGTCATTGTTCAGTTTTGCCAACTTTATCCAGAGGTCGACGTGCATCTTGATTTCAATGCACGCAATGTCGATTTAGTCGAAGATGGCTTTGATTTAGCGATTCGCTTTGGACGCCTGCAAGACTCCAGACTCATCGCCCGTAAGCTCAGTACACGCTACATGAAGTTATTAGCAAGCCCTGACTATTTAGCAAAAGCGCCTCCTTTAAAATCTCCACAAGACTTGTCCCAACATAATTGCCTGATTGCGATTTCCAATCGCTGGCGATTCATTGGCGATAACGGCATCGATGAGATCAAAGTCTCTGGTAACTGGCGAAGTAACAACCCACAAGCGATCCTGCATGCTTGCCGTTCAGGTCTTGGGATCGCCCATCTAGCTGAAGACATTGCCGAGCAAAGTCTAGCAAGTGGCGAGCTCGTGTCATTACTTGACGAGCATCAGGTCAATGATAATGCCAGTTGGCTGGTTTATCCCCGAAAAGACTTAATGCCACTGCGTGTTCGGCTCCTGATCGACTTTTTACTTACACACATAAAGTGATCTTTTCTATTGCTAACACCGTAAGTTTACCCTAACATTTAAATCGCGCACGATTAAATCACTGGAGATATAAATGCTTTACGAATTTACTGCCAATACCCTACAAGGCCAAGCCTATGACTTTTCAAATTTAAAAGGGAAAGTAGTACTTGTCGTGAATACGGCGAGTCAATGCGGTTTGACGCCGCAATATGAAGGGCTTCAACAGCTTCATAAAGAACTTCACGGTGAAGGGCTTGAAATCATTGGTTTCCCATGCAATCAATTTGGGAAACAGGAACCAGGCAGTGCATCAGAGATCCAACAAGGCTGCTTAATCAATTACGGCGTCGACTTTACCATGATGGAAAAAATTGAAGTCAATGGCTCTCAGGCACATCCGCTTTATCAATATCTCAAATCAGCACTGCCTGGGATATTAACCAACAACATCAAGTGGAACTTTACCAAGTTTTTAATTGGCAAAGATGGGCAACCACTTAAACGTTATGCGCCCACCACGAAGCCTGAAAAAATTAAAGCAGATATCATCAACGCCCTTGGACACACTTCATGAGCGACAAGCACCCTGAATTAAACTTAGACAATCAGCTTTGCTTTAGCTTATATGCAGCCTCAAGACACATTACACGCTTGTATCAGCCCATGCTGAAACAGCATAACTTAACCTACCCACAGTACATTGTGCTGCTGATCTTATGGCAAAAAGATGGCATGTTAGTCAAAGACATTGGGGAGCGTGCGCAGCTCAAGAGTAATACGCTAACCCCATTGTTAAAAAGGTTAGAGCAAAACGGATTAGTGACACGTCAAAGGGATAGTGAAGATGAAAGACAGTGTTATGTGTATCTGACTGAGCAAGGTAAAAGCTTAGAGAGTTTATGTGCTTGTATCCCCTCTCAAATGCTAAAGCAAACTGAGATGCCAGTAGAAAAACTCATCGAGCTCAAGCAACTGCTTGACCAGCTGATGGTCACAGAAGTGCATGGTAAGTAAGACACTTACCATGCATCACAGGTTAGCCGATTGTTGGATACTCTCGGTATGCCTTTTCTAGCTTTTTAGCCTGTTTCTTTGACACGCCGATGTGGTTAAGCGCCACACGTAGACGTGCACGAGAGAGATCTGAGCCCAGTACTTCCATCGCATCCACAACAGATGTTGACGAAGTCTTACCGGTGATCGCGACAAAGATCGGCTCCAAGAATTCTTTGATCTTTAATTCATGGAACGTCGCAACACTTTTCGCAATCGCAAAAATCTCAGACTTATTCCAGCTTCGAAGCTTTTCCAATTCCCAAATAAAGAATTGAAGTGCTTGGGTGATCACCGTATCATCTGCCTTACCAGCAGTTAATAACGCTGGGTCATAACTTGGTATGCCACCAACAAAGTGACCAGCAAGATCGACCAGATCTGATAACGTATTAATACGTGCTTTTGCTTCAGGCAGCACTCGAGAAAGTGTCTGCGCATTGAATTTCCAATCAACAAAGCGCTGGATCAATTCTTCATCAGATAAGTTTTCACGGATCCACAAACCGTTTAACCAGCTTAACTTATCAACATCGAATACCGGTCCACCCAGTGATACACGTTTCATATCAAAATGTTCGATCATCTCAGCCAATGTGAACTTTTCACGCTCATCAGGCATTGACCAACCCATGCGGCCTAAGTAGTTAAGCACAGCTTCAGGTAAGAAGCCCATTTCTTTGTAATAGTTGATAGAAGTCGGGTTCTTACGCTTTGACAGTTTTGATTTATCTGGGTTGCGTAGTAGAGGTAAGTGACCTAATACAGGCGCTTCCCAACCAAGATCTTCATACAGCTTTAACAGCTTAGGCGCAGAGTTGATCCACTCTTCACCTCGGAAAATGTGGCTGATCTGCATGTGGTGATCATCCACAACGTTCGCCATGAAGTAAGTTGGAAAACCATCCGCTTTCAACAGCACTTGCATGTCTACGTTTTCCCAAGGGATCTCAATCTCACCACGAAGGTAATCGTTAAACTTAAACGTGCCTTCCTCAGGAATAGTCATGCGGATAACGTAAGGTTTACCTACGTCTAAATTTGCTTGAATTTCTTCTTTGCTTAAACGTAGACCACGACCATCATATTTAGGGCGAAGACCTTCAGCCATTTGTTCTTCACGCATTTGATCAAGCTCTTCCGCGGTTGCAAAACAGTAAAACGCTTTGCCTTCTTCCACTAGCTGATGAGCAAACTTTTGATATAACTCTGTGCGCTCTGACTGACGGTATGGACCAAACTCACCGCCTACATCCGGACCGTGGTCCCAGTTAAGACCTAACCAACGTAAGCTATCCATGATAGCCTGCTCAGATTCTGGCGTGCTTCTAACCTGATCGGTATCTTCGATACGCAATACAAATTCACCACCTTGTTGCTTAGCAAAGCAGTAGTTAAATAGCGCTATATAAGCAGTACCTAAATGCGGATCACCTGTCGGAGAGGGCGCAACACGTGTACGGATTGTCATGATATGTCTCTTAAATTCGTTACTAAAAATAATAAATGGAATGCTAGCACAGCCTCAGCATAGGGAAAATAGCTAGCATCATTGACTGTGCGTTAAGCTGAGCGCTCTAGCCCTTGTAAATAGCTCACAATGTCACTGGATTCATAAAGCCAAGTTACTTGCCCTTGATCTTCAATTCTCAGGCAAGGCACTTTGACCTTTCCGCCCTGTTCGAGTAACTCTTGGCGGTATGCTGCATTGCTTTTTGCATCACGAGTTTCAAGCTTTAAGCCTTCACGTTTTGCAACACGTCTCACTTTGACGCAAAAAGGGCAAGCCTTAAACTGATATAGTTTTAGGTTTTGCGTAATGGTGTCGAGTTGCAGCTGTGCTTGCGCCGAGCGTTTTTTACTTCTTGGTGTAAAAACAAAGTCGAATAATAAGATAAGACGGCCAAGCAACCAACGGATCAGTTTCATGAATATTCTCCCAGTCAAAATCGGCGCTAGAATACCATAAAGCTGCGCAACATACGCGCAAAAGTTCCTATAAAAGTATATTTCGTAACCGGAAAATCAAACCAAATACGGCTGAATTTCTCTTTAGAGTGGCTTAAAAAAGTTCAATGTCTGTTTCCGCCTTTGCTTGCCCGGCGATCCCTAATTCTTCAAAATCCACAACCTGATCCCGGCCATGCTTCTTAGCGTAATAAAGTGCCAGATCAGCCTCGTGAACCAACTCTGACACTTGAGCAATTTCTTCTAAAACTGTGTAACCAATACTGATGGTGAGCTTTTTAACTTGAGGAAAGTTAAATGCGGAGATGACTTTGCGCACACGATTGAGCAGAGATCTGGCTTCGCTTCTGTCATGGGCTTGAAACAATACAGCAAACTCTTCACCGCCATAGCGAAAAACAAAATCTTCTGCACGGAAGTTATCTTTAAGCTGCTGTGCAACCAGCAACAGCACTTCATCGCCAATAACATGACCAAAATTGTCATTTACAATTTTAAAGTGATCAATATCAAACAATGCTAAGTACCATTTCCGAATCCCTTGCTGCTCCCGCTTAATGACAAACCCTTCACCTGTGATGATCTCAATTACTTTGTCATCAAATGTCTGCCGATTTAATAATTGAGTCAACGGATCTATACGGCCCAGAGCAAGGGTATTGAGTTGGTGATAAAAAACATTGATCAAATGGGCAATCAGATAACTGCGTGCAGTGGGTAGTCTCTCTCCAATCCATAATAAGCCCATAATGGCTTTGTTACTTCTCAATACAATGCACAGGTGGTTGTCACCACACAAAATATGCTGGTGCTTAAGTGTCTCTGCCCGCGCTAATAAATACTCCAAATCTGGCGGTGTTTTAGAGGATGACAAAGCTAAGAGCTTTAAGCGCTCTTTGTCAGATAAACTTGGGGCGAGGTACATGGCCATGGGTATATCTGGAAGCAGTTCAGTGAGGATTGTCTGAATACGCTTATACAAGTCATTTTCACTGCGTATCTGCAACAAGCTAATCGCAAATTCATGTCCGCATGGCGATATATCCACACTGAAGTCTCCAAAAACCCTCTCACAGTATAGCTTAGTCCCTCTTAGTTAGGTTGCAACGTGCTCAAATAAGACAAGGTCATCTCTATGAATAACCACATTTGCACCTTGATAGCCCAGTACTTCGTTGATCTGTGCGCTATGTAACCCTTTGATCTGTTCAAGCTCCTGGCTGTCAAAGGCCACTAGTCCTTTCGCAATCACTTTACCCTGAATGCTCTTAAGCTCAATCAAATCACCACGTTGAAATTGCCCGCTCACATCTGTTATCCCTTTTGCCAACAGACTTGCCCCCTGTGAGCAAACCGCATTAATGGCACCAGCATCACAGATCAGCGCACCACTGCACCTAGGACCTGATAACAACCATTTTTTTCGCCCATCCAACGGCGCATCAAAACGAATAAACTTCGTACTTTTCGCTAAACCAGAATGAATATTAACAATGACATTAGGCTCGCTACCTTTGGCTATTACGGTTTCAATCCCCGCACGCTGTGCAATTTGAGCAGCTTGTAATTTTGTCGCCATGCCACCTGTGCCCAGCGAGGTACCCGCACCACCAGCAAGTGCTATGATGTGCTCATCTATTTCTCCCACTGTTTCAATGAGACGCGCATCGGGGTTTTGTCTTGGATCGGCTGTAAATAAGCCCGACTGATCAGTGAGGAGTAAAAGCCTATCTGCATTGGCCAAAATCGCCACCATTGCAGATAAATTGTCGTTATCTCCTACTTTAATTTCGCTGGTTGCCACGGCATCGTTCTCATTAATAATTGGCACCACATCATGACGTAGCAATTGCGTTAATGTATCTCTAGCATTTAAATACCGCGCGCGATCTTCCACATCAGCTCGGGTCAACAATAGCTGCGCAACGGAGACATCAAAAATCGAGAACAAACTTTGCCATAAGTGAATTAATTGCCCCTGCCCTATCGCGGCTAGCATTTGTTTTTCCGCAATTGAATTGCCAATGTCTTTAAGTAACGCAGAACGTCCAGCTGCAACCGCGCCACTTGAAACAAGAATAACCTGCCACCCCACCTTTTTTAACTCGACACACTGACTTGCCAATTCGACTAACCGAGGTTTATTTAACAGTGTACCTCCGGCTGTTAGCACACTAGTGCCCAACTTAACAACAATGACTTTACGATTAGTCATCTACTTACATCCACACTTCTCAAAACAGAGTATTTTTATAACATGCACATGCCGAGTTGAATACTAAACAAACAGCCTAATGGAATTTATTTCAATGCCTTTTTCCTCATTACATGAGACATTTCAAATAACTCACATGTGGATTATGATCAATATCAAGCTCTACTTATACAAACGAGATGTATACTGCTATTCGAGGAGGTGACTATGAAAAAGCCAAATTACAAAAAGGAGTTGATAATGCTTCCACTGCTGTTGATCAGCATCGCATTATGCATTGGGGGGCATTTTATCTTGCAGCCAAGCTACCAAAATAATCACTGGGCGGAGTATAGTCTCGCAGCATTACCATTTTTAATGTTTGCGATTGTGATCATTGCCATCAAAATTGCAATAAAAGCCGACAAAGAAGAGTGAACTAACCTCACACCTTTCAAAACGTGTATAACTTACTCTTTAACAAATTAATTCTTTATACTTGATATAAAGTAGAAAATAATTCATTTATAGGGCTTATAAAATATAACAACAAAGGTATTGCTGTGAAAAAACTACTCTTACTTTGCTTATGTCTAGTAAGCCACTGGAGCCACGCGCAGTTTACCGTGATCCACAATGTGAATGGCTACACCCCCAACCGCGCCGGTGAAATTACTCAATTTAGTACGCTCGTCATCAAAGATGGTAAAGTCGTAAAGACTGGCGATAAAGATACCATCAAGCAATACCCCCAATCTACAACCATAGATGGTAAAGGCTTAACCATGTTACCTGGTCTCATTGATGCACATGGGCATGTCATTGGTCTAGGTGACAATTTATCTCGGCTGAATCTTCGCAGCACAAAGTCGATCTCTGAAGTTGGAGAGCGACTTAATCGCTATGCCAAAGGCAATCCTTCAGGATGGATAATTGGCCGAGGTTGGGATCAAACTAAATGGACACCAAATACTTTCCCAACAGCAGCAGACCTAGATAAATATGTTGCCGATCGCCCTGTCGTATTAACCCGAGTAGACGGACATGCGATTTGGGTAAACTCAAAAGCAATGCAACTGGCAAGTATCAGCCAACACACGCAGTCCCCAGAAGGTGGCGAGATCCTTCGTTTAGCCAATATGCAGCCTAGTGGTGTGTTTATCGATAAGGCTGAACAGCTTATCTTACAAAAAATCCCCAAACCCTCAAACGTTCAACTCAACAAAGCATTAGACAAAGCATCCGCGCACTTACTGAGTTTAGGGATCACATCAGTACATGACGCAGGTATTGATAAGGCAACGTGGCAGCTATATAAAACAAGATCGCAACGACATGCTATGCCTCTAAGAATTTATGCCATGCTCAGCGCATCCGATCCTCATCTAAAAGAAATGCTCAAAGCAGGCATTGTTAAAGAGCAAACCGATTATCTAACTATACGCAGTGTTAAAATCTATGCGGATGGCGCGCTAGGTAGCCGTGGCGCAGCCCTGTTAAAAGATTATAAAGACAGACCAGGGCACAAAGGTTTAATGCTTGAGCAACAACCAGCACTGGAGTCATTGATTCGATTAAGCGTAAAACATGGCTTCAGTGCGCATACACATGCCATTGGAGATCGTGCGAATCGCATCGTTTTGGATAGCTATCAAAATGTATTTAAAGATACTGGCGGTAAACTACTTAGAAATCGTATCGAACACGCCCAAATCGTTGATGTTGCTGATATCGCTCGTTTCAAACAATTAAAAATCATCCCCTCAATGCAGCCTGTGCACGCAACCTCAGATATGCATATGGCACAAAAGCGCCTAAGGGAGTCTCAACTCGAAGGCGCTTATGCATGGCAAACTTTCCTCAAGCAAGGGATTAAAGTTGCGGCTGGTTCTGATTTTCCCGTCGAACTGGCTAATCCATTTGACGGTTTATACGCAGCTGTAACGCGAATGGATAAATCACAGCACCCCGAAGGAGGATGGCGAACAGGTGAGCGGCTAAGCAAACAACAAGCATTGCAAGCATTTACCCTAGATGCAGCTTATGCTGCTTTTCAAGAATTCAAACTAGGAAGCTTGGAACACGGAAAGTGGGCTGACTTTATTTTAATTGATCGCGATTACTTTGAAATCGACAACGATCAGCTATTCAACATTCAAGTTGAACAGACATGGATCGCGGGAGAGCTAAAGTATAAACGCAATTAGTCTTTTGATTTAGCTAGCTTAAGCAGATGATAAATATTCACCAATGCGAGTAATCCATTGGTCAATACAACAGGCCATGCACTGATCATAGTGCCGTAAATGGTAAAGCAAATACAACCAGCTAAATTAAACCAGCGTAGCTTGGTGACGTTAGTCATCATAAGAGACACAACTAAAAAGACAGAAGCCAGGTAGCCTAAATATTCCCAAGTCATTTGTTCTCTCCTCCCAGTTAGGTTAGCATTGACGGTTAAAACGATATTCAAGTCATTTTAAGGATAATTACAGGCTTCATTTAAGCCTAAACTGCATATGCGCAAGTTAGTTTTCTACACACTTACTAGATAAATCAGTATAGTTATGAATAGTTTAGCCAACACCCATACTGCAGAGTAATTAATTCACTTAGTTAAGGATAAGCGAGAATAAAGTCTTAAAATAAGTCACGTGTATAGCTTTGAATAACTCAGTTCATGCTATCTTTATACTAATTTAATAAATAGGACAATTGTCCGAGAGCTAACCAGATGTTCCAATATCACTTTTCAACCACTTTGGTCGAGCAACTACTCAGTTTTGCGGGTAATAGTTTTCAACATAGAAAAAAAGAAATCTTAATCCATCAAGATGAACCGCTTAGTAAATTGATCTTAGTCAGAAGTGGTACTGTTTCTTTCAGTTACGATGTCGGTAATGGAAGACGCTTACTTCTTGGGCAGTTAGACTGTAACAACACTTTAATCGGCGAAATAGAAGCACTCAATAATCAACCCTGTATATACACTGTTACCTGTTTAAGTGATGTGCAATATAACTTGATCGAGCTAAAGCACTGGCGACAATTGCTATTAGAGCAACCAGACCTAAGCCTGTATACCGCTCAGACTATTGCCGCTAAATTTACCGAGAACCAAAAAATAAATCTTGATAAATTACTATTACCATTGAGCTACAATATCGCCAAAGACTGCTTACTAAGAGCCGAAGATAAACATTCTACTCTGCTTCGCGCCTATTCAACTGTCAGTGCAGAAGCTGAACGATTTGCAACAACCGAACGAGCTTACCGACGCGTTGTGAGTGAGCTTGTACAAAAGGGCTTAATAGAGAGAACAAATGCAGGTTTGAAGCCTGTTGACTTGAACGCACTGAACGATTTTGTAGACAGTTTTTCTCAGCTCTAAATTTGATATATTATTATTTTATTAACATTGTAGCGTTCAGATCCCAATTCTAGATCAGTGTGTTATTATTAAACGTGAATTTTTGGATAAAGTTAGGTCTGTTCACTTGACGAACATTTAATGTACGCTTATTCTCTAATTCACTAATTTGCATGCAGGGCAAGGCTTTCTTACATCTGCACCAATTGGTTATAACTCTCAGTTTACTTGTATTTAAAGGAAAAGGTAAAAATCATGGGAAATAAAAATTTGAAGCTAACTAAACTTGCCCTCGCATTGGGTTTAACAGTTGGTTTAACAGGTTGTTTCAGCGATAACGACAACGATGTTGTAGTCACTCCGCCAGATCCAGGTGGTGATACAGTAAAAATTCCTACACCTGATACCCCACCAGCACTATCTTCATACATTTCATTGATCGTTACCGACAATGCTAATGATAACGTCGTTTCTTCTTCAATCAGCTTTTTAGCAGATGGTGAGGCATTTACAGGTGTTACAGCCTTAGATGGTTCAGCTTTAACAGAAGCTGATACACAATCAGACACAGGCAGCTTCACATTTAAATTGGCTGATGGTGTTACTGTAGATGACTTTGTCGTCGTAGTAAATGCCGAAAATTATATTCAAAACAGTGCAGTAGTTGATATATCTGGCGATCAGGACGTAATTGATGTCGCGGTTAAGCTGATCAGTGCTGAAGGTATAGTTAAAACTGTTACCGGTACATCTACTGGTGGTAAACTTGCAGAAGCAGTTGCAGAAGAGAACATCAGCATTCCAACTGATATAGAACTTCAAGACGCAGATGGTAACCCAGTATCAGGTGAAGTTACTATTGCTGTTGCAGCAGCAGATACGGGAGCTGGTGATGTAAACGCAGCTGACCTTATCCCAGCAGGTCTTAATAACGGCACTGCTGGTGCAGGTCAAGTATTAGTCCCTGCAGCCGTTGTAACTGTTAACATTGACGCTGGTGGTACGGCTGTTAAGAAACTATCAGCCCCTGTTGAACTAACAGCAAACATTGCTAGCGATTTTAAAGCTGGCCTTGCTCAAGGTGACTCATTTGACGTATTCACTTATAACGAAGTAACAGGTGTTTGGTCAGACTTGGGTAGTGATGCTACCTTAGGTGAGTTAAGCAACAACAGTTTCCCTGCAAAATTTGAAACTTCGAACTTTTCAAGTTTCGTACCTGTAGAGGCTGTAGCAGCGTGTTCGACTCCAGTATCCTTCGCGTTCACAGGTACTGAAGTACCAGCATCAGGCTTGAACTTAAGAATTGCTTCTAATACTCTAAAAATCATTGAGAAAATTAAGCAGTCAAACGGTACTCTTTTCAGTGCTGACGCAGCTAAAAATGCAGGTATTACTGCAACTTCGACAGTTGATATAGCGGTCGTAGATGATAATGGTAACTCTTGGGGTTCTGCGTCTGGTGTTAGCTTATGTGGTGAAATTACGTTAAACCTTGCACCACAAGTAACTTATACAGACCAAACATTTGCCTTAACGTACACATGTAGCAACTCAGATACTCCTGATGATACACTGAACTTTACAGGCGCATTAGTACGCTATAACCAAGCAGGCAAAGCACCTCTTATTGCAACTGAAACATCTGCGGGTACATACTCTCTTACAGGTCTGCAGAATGAAGCAACTTATCAAATCTCTGTAATTCCAGTGGGTGTTGATGTAGGCAGTGCTTCTCTAACAGTAGCTGATTTCGTTGCTGGTGGTGATAACCCATCATTCAACGTTGCTCGTGATAACTGTTCAGTTCAGGTTGTTACTGGCTCTGGTAGTTAATTAAAGTAAACTGAATTTAAAGCTGCGTATATCGCAGCTTTTTTATTTTTTACGCCTCTAAAAACTCCCATATTCGCTTTTCTACTTAGTATTTTTGCACATTCCGCATTCTAAACAACACTCGATAAAATACGACATTTTGATAAAAACAATTCTTGGCAGCAAAAAACTTACCGAAGAGTTCTTTGCTATATAGATAAGTTAAAACTACATGTAACTCCCCCATAAACTGAAACAGTCCATAAGTAGAATTTCTATCAATATAAGAAGGAAATTTTACGATGCGAAAAAGTAAGTTCACTGAAACACAGATAGTCGGCATGATCAAAGAAGCTGAATCGGGTGTGCTTGTACCAGAAATATGTCGTAAACATGGTGTTGGTCAAAGTACATTTGATAAGTGACGTTCTAAATATGGTGGGATGGACGCCTCTGATGTGAAGCGTTTAAAAGAGCTTGAAGATGAAAATCGCAAGCTAAAAGACATGTTTGCGACTCTCAGTTTAAAACATTCAATGCTTGAGGAAATCATCTCAAAAAAAGCTGTGAAAAAAAGCAGGCGCAGAGCTTGGGTCGAACACTTAAGAGCACGGTTTGAGGTTAGCGTAGCATTTGCTTGTGACGCAGCGGGTTTAGGTCCAAGCGTTTATTACTATAAATGTAAGCGACCATCGGATGATGATGTGATTGATGCTTTGTTAGCGCTTGTTGAGCGACACCCTAGGTGGGGCATGCCAAAGCTGTTTAAACGGCTTTGGCATCAATCAAGCAAAGTATGGAATAAAAAGCGCGTTGAGCGAGTGTATAACCTGCTTAAACCTAACCTTAGACGAAAAAGGAAACGCCGTGTGCCAACACGCACACCAAAGCCGTTAAGCGAACCGAGCAAACATAATGACTCGTGGTCGATGGATTTTATGAGCAATGCGCCTAGTTACGGACATCGCTTTAGAACACTGAATGTGCTGGATGAATACAACCGCCAAGCCTTAGCAATTGAGGTCGATACAAGCCTGACAGCAGAACGCGTTATTCGAGTGTTGGAACGGGTCATTGCATGGCGCGGAAAACCCAAATAAATTCGAGTGGATAATGGTCCTGAATTTACATCGAATGCTCTGGAAAATTGGGCTGCTGAAAAATGCATAAAACTTGAGTTTATTAAACCAGGTAGTCCATATCAAAACGGTTTTGTTGAGCGATTTAATCGCAGCTGTCGATAAGAGGTATTGGATTTATATCTGTTTGAATCACTGCAGCAAGTTCGTGACATTACAGATGAATGGTTAGATATTTATAATTATGAACGGCTTCACGATGAACCATGAGCTCAAACTCCAATGAGCTATCTTGAGGCTGCATAATTCTACTAATGAGCTGTATAAAAGCTAAGGGAGTTACATTTGTTGCAGCATAGTTCCATTAACGAATTGCTTTAGTACTGAGGCAGTTAAAAAATCAATCGGACTGGAAGTTTCTAATTAAGAATACCAACATAATATTAACCTTCCGAGCTGGCAAATAGTGCCAACTCAGAAGCATAATGACTAAAGAAGGTTATTTATATGTTTCAAACGCCTCTTTCATTCGCGCTAGGTTGTCATAAATATAATCTACAGATAGACGGTCTTGATTAAAGAAAGTGCCCTGTAAACTCTGTGGAGAACTTGGAATATATGCTTTTTGATATACTAAAGCATTATGAGATTCCGAGATCCTCGTTTGTACAGAGTGACTCCAGGCTTTGTTCCCCTTAATTTGTCCATACTTACTGACGTTCATATCTTTTCTAGGTGTAAGTGGAATACTAAATGAAATACCAGCTACTTTCGCATCCGTATCATATCCGAAAATAGAAATATAACTATCTCCAAACCAGAACTTAGTTTCGACTTTCACACCACTGTCACGTCTCCAAAATTCACCGGCAGAAACATGGAAAGAAATATCTTGCTCCACCCACTGATAAGTATAACCTACTACGTGATAGTCTCTGTCTGCGCTAAAATCTTTATAATCAAATAGACCATAATTATTGTAAATCTTATGCCGACCTTCGGGGCTCACCCACGCAGTTTCATTTGTAATGGCTGTATAGTCATGAAATTCGTTATAAAAACCTATCTGTGTTAGGTTATAAAACCCGTATGGAAGATCCAGTGCTTGGTAAAAAACAGCTCGATTTAAACCACTTTGGACCGCTCTTTCTCTAAACACACCTTTAGAGTCAAAATCATCGGTGTGGGCAACTTCGGTTTGTGCCGAGAAACTAAACCCTGCTCCTTGCCATGTGGGTATTGTCAGTGTGGCTTCCAACCCTAAAGAAAAATCGTATACGCCTAATTCCGTCGCATACGTGGAATGTAATTTAGGGCTAAGTTCTAGCCTTGGCTTATAATACATTGCATTAGAAACCTCTGTACCTACCCATATCAAGCCCCCAACAGGATCCATCTCTCCGAGAGAAACTTTTAAATGAGGAGGCGTCCCAGTAGCAATAAAATCTCGGTAGGAATTTAGCTCTCCACTGACCGCGATCATAGGAAGACTGTGCTCTGTCATTTGCACAGTAAAACCACCATGAGGTGATTTAATAACAGTACTAATCCTTCCTAAAACCAGACCTAATGCATCTATGTCATTTCGATTGAAAACGCTATTTTCAAATTTTACAACGACATGTCCAGCTTTATTAAACGCCACTCGAAGGTTTTCAAATCCATCAGCAATCAATACATTTCTTAATTTGCGTATGTCTGCGTTCATATCACGTGAGCTATAAGATGCCGCTTTTTGTTCATTCGACGTTAGACGTCGTGACGTCTGCGCCTGTTGCTGATGACTAGCTTTATCATCACGAGTCAACAATTTTTGGCTAGAACTTAGCGCTTGCTTTGGAAGGTATGGCGCCGCTTCAATCTTTTTATAGTCACGCTTGTTTTGCTGGGAAATTGGAAAGCTAAAATTAACCCCCCAGTACATATCTTCCTCAGAATAGTCAGAACTACTGGTTACTTTACCTGTCAAACTTAAATCACCGAGGTTGTAAATCCACTCTTTAGGTAATGAAACTCTTGCGCCAGCACTTTGTGCCTCGCCGTCATATTCTGCAAGTAGGGTAAACCAAGGTACTGGCTGCCACTCTATCCCTAAAAACTCTCCATCCATGTCTCCTCGAGCACTTTCTGATGTGGCTACACCAGCCGAAAATCGAAAACTATGCCATTCTTTAGAAGCAACAACATAGTATCTTTCATATTTGTTTCCAGCTCCACCAACATCCCTCGCCCCCACTGCAAGATTGAACCAATCTTTTGGGATCAATGGTATTTGGTATTTTAGATTAAAAGACAAATCCCGAGTCTGATAACCGTTAAAAAAAGTCCAGTCATGCATCGTTGTAGATGCGATCATGCCATTAACTTCAAGGCCTTCCCACAAGCCAGCAGAGAACACAAAATTGTGTCCTTTTTGATACTCAAGTGTATTGTAATCAAGCTGTGTGTTGTACCCTATATTAAGGTCACCTGAATTTAAAACTTCTGCGTTTGGCGTATTTAATAACCCGGTGTAACCTGCAAAAGCAATACTCGTATCTAGTTGCTCTGCATACATAACGTTAGAAAACAAAGCGCAGCCGCTTACTAACAAAATTTTTGATTTAGCCATGTACATCTCTATTTGCTATTATTTTTTCCTGACAGCTAACTAATTAAAGCGAATTACTTTTTCATCTTGTAACAGCTCTAACTGCAACTGTTTTGCATTCCAAACTAGATCACAAATACCATCTGTTGGATTAAACCCAGTTGGCGCATCCAATAAAAGCTGTCTGATCATCTCATGATTGAATACATGGCATTCCTTATCTAATGCCTCTAAAAATACTTTTAATTCAGGTAAAGGAAGCATCACTTCATTCGCCGTCATTATTCTTTCATGATTGGTCTTCTCTACATTATCACCAATCAATAGCTCTTCATAAAGCTTCTCTCCAGGTCGAAGGCCTGTACATTGTATTTCTATATCACCGTGTGGATTACCTTCGCTCTTAACTTCTAAACCGGATAAATGCACCATCTTAGTCGCAAGGTCTTTAATTTTTATTGACTCCCCCATATCTAAGACAAAAACATCTCCCCCCTTCCCCATTGCACCAGCTTGAATAACTAATTGAGCGGCTTCAGGGATAGTCATGAAGTACCTTGTAATATCAGGGTGTGTTAGAGTAATTGGACCCCCGTCTTTGATTTGACGGCGAAATAAAGGCACAACTGAACCCGAGGAGCCTAGTACATTACCAAAGCGTACCATGCAAAAGCGCGTACGATGCTTTCCTTTATCTTTATCTTGAGCAAGCCCTTGAAGGCACAATTCTGCCATGCGTTTAGTCGCCCCCATCACATTTGTAGGGCGCACAGCTTTATCTGTCGAAATGAGTACAAATGTCTCAACGTTAGCATTGATAGCTGCTTTAGCTGAGTAATATGTGCCAAAAACATTATTTCTCACACCTTCAACAACATTGTGCTCTACCAAAGGTACATGCTTATAAGCTGCGGCGTGATAAACCGTATTCACACCAAACGCAATCATACATGTCTCTAACCTGTTAATATGTTGAACAGAACCCATAATAGGAACCAACTCAATATTCAAGCCTCTAGCATTGATGACTTCACTCAGTTCTTTCTCAATTGAATATAAAGCAAATTCTGTGAGTTCAAAAAGCACCAACTTTGCAGGCTCATGCTTAATAATTTGTCGACATAACTCTGAACCGATTGAACCACCAGCTCCAGTTACCATCACTGCTTTGTTCTTGATATTCGCATCCATTAACTCGAGTTTAGGGTCGACTGGGTCTCTGCCTAACAGATCCTCAATCTCAACATCCTTGATCTCGTCCAGTGTTGCATTGCCCTCAACCACATCAACCATGCCAGGGATTGTCATTACTTCTACAGAGAGCTTTTCTAGGTGAGCAAGTATTTCTTTTCTTCTTGATCTACTGGCACTTGGCATAGCTAGTAATACTTTTTCAACCTGATTTCGTTCGATTAGCTTATAAATACCTTTGAACGCCACCACAGGAACCCCTTGCAAAATTGCACCGTGCTTAGATTCATCATCATCTATAAATCCACTGACATAATAATCCTCACCCGCTCTTAATGCAGTGGCTAACTGTCTTCCAGCTGATCCTGCGCCATAAATTACTACTGGTGTTTTATTCATAGTAGCTATACGTCCTACCATAGCTCGAACAACAATTCGAGACCCCCCCACAGAGAGTATTAACAACCATGCATATATCAACGGCATTGTTCTCGGTATACTCACATGAGTAAAAAAGGAGGCGACGACAAGCATAACAGTACTAATGATGGTGCCAATTACAATAGCACCAACAGCATGAGTTCCCACATACCTCAATACAGCTCTGTAAAGACCTAGGTATGCAAAAACAAATAGGCTGACAGGCAATACAAATGACAAGAGTAGCCAATTATTAAACTCAAATAGTGGTTGAAAACTATCCAAGCGGACTATCAGAGCTAACCAAAAAGCACTAATAATGAAGGTAGAGTCAATCAATAGTGTGAACAATCGCTTCTTTGAGCGGGAAGAATTCAATAATGAGCTAAAAAAACTATCCACTGTAGATCCTTGAGCTAAACAATATCCGATTGCTTAAAATATTATAATGGCCATAGCCGCTGACTATAACACGTTAAAATAATCACTGTCATTTCTTGTTGATGACACTAAAATGACAAATACAGAGGCTTGTCCTGCCAAAGGGCAAGCCTATACCAGTTTATTTTTCTGCCAATGACAAAACGTCGGTGATCGCTTGGACTGTTTTATCGATCTCTTCTTGAGTAAGAGTCGGATGCACCAAAAACATCAAAGATGTTTCTCCCAACTCAACAGCATTCGCAAGCCTGTCAGCAGGGCGCCAACTAGTGTTATCAAAAGCTTTTTCAAGATAAACTTCAGAACATGACCCTTGAAAACAAGGTATCCCCTGTTTCATTATTTCTTCAACGATACGGTCTCTAGTCCAGCCAGAAGCAAGGTTTGAAGGTTCCACAAAAAGGTAATGCTTATATTGTGCATGTTCAATGTAATCATTGACTTTAACAGTGCGAACAACATTAAAACCCTTTACTGCTTCGTCAATTGCAGATGCGTTTTGTTGACGTTTTTGAGTCCAGCTACTCATTTTTGTCAATTGGATACGACCAATAGTAGCTTGCATTTCTGTCATTCGCCAATTTGTACCGAAAGTTTCATGCAACCATCTAAACCCTGGCGGGTGGGCTTTATTGTAAACAGCATCATAGCTCTTACCATGATCTTTATAGCTCCACATTTTTGACCACAACTCTTTTGAGTTAGTCGTCACCATGCCTCCTTCACCACCTGTTGTCATGATTTTATCTTGGCAAAAGGACCAAGCTCCAATGTGGCCAATTGTGCCTACAGAGCGACCTTTATACTTTGCGCCATGTGCCTGCGCACAGTCTTCGATTACGTAAAAGTCATGTTTTTCACTTAATGCCATGATTTCATCCATTTCAGCGGGCATACCAGCTAAGTGAACGACAATAACAGCCTTGGTGCTGGGGGTAAGTACAGCCTCGATAGACTTGGCCGTAATTGCTTGAGAATTTAAATCCACATCCGCAAACACTGGATTTGCGCCACGAGTTACAATACTAGAAGCTGACGCTAAAAATGTCCTCGGCGTCGTAATCACATCATCACCTTGACCGATGCCAAGCGCTTCAAGGGCTAGATCTAGAGCCAGTGTGCCGTTTGCCAATGCGACGGCATACTCGCAATTTACCCATTGTGCAAACTCTTTCTCAAAATTACGACCTTCAGTGCCTGTCCAATAGTTTACTTTGTTCGATAAAAGTACACCTTGTACAGCATTAATTTCTTCTTCTGAAAAACTAGGCCAAGGTGACAAATTTGTATTTAACATTTTATTTCCTAATCACTTTTGCGGGGCTACCTACAACTGTTACATTTTCAGGAACATCCCTAATAATGACAGAACCTGCACCAACAATACTATTTTTGCCTACTGATATTTGTTGAATTGCATTGCTACCAATTCCAAACCATGCCAGATCACCGACCTCACAATGCCCTGCAATACTGCTGTTGGGACAAATATGAACAAAGCTCCCAACTTGACAATCATGCTCAACAACACTTTTTGTGTTGATAATACAGCCTGTTCCAACTAATGCAAAAGGATTAATTGATGCACCGGCCATAACTACCGTTGCTTCACCTAATTGAGCATACTTACTCACAATTGCGTTCGGATGGATCAAAACGGGAAACGCCGCTCCAAGCTCTTTAAAAAAGTCATATTTTGATTGACGAATTAAGTTATTGCCAATACCAATTGCGACACCATCTACTTCATCCAAGCACTTTTTTAACGCGTCACTGTTGCCCTCAATTGACCAGTGAGCCAATGTCTGTTTATCTGGGTAAGCATCATCGTAGAAGATAACTTCGTATCCATTCAGTTCTGCAATCTCAGCAACGACTTTGCCATGTCCACTGGCTCCTAACACAGCCAACCGGCTTTTATTTTGGAGATCGCTCATTCACATTCCCTTTAAACGGCTCAATCGTGACATGTCCATCTGCACTGATCCCCTCTCGAACAAATACTTTTTTCACCGTCAGCAGTAATATTTTAAAATCTAACATTAAACTTTGGTTATCTACATACCAAATATCAAGAGTGAACTTCTCTTCCCAACTAATGGCGTTACGTCCGTTAACTTGTGCCCAACCTGTTATACCTGGCCTGACGTTATGCCTACGCGCTTGCTCTTCACTGTAAAGAGGAAGATATTGAACAAGTAAAGGACGAGGGCCTACAAGGCTCATATCTCCTTTTAAAACATTCAAAAGCCCCGGTAATTCATCTAAGCTAGTAGCTCTTAACAATGTACCAAACGGTGTCATACGCTGCTCATCAGGCAATAAATTCCCATCTTTATCTTGCGCATCTAACATAGTTCGGAACTTCATCATTTTAAATATCTTCCCATTTAACCCAGGGCGAGATTGAGTGAACAAGATTGGTCCACCAAGTTTTAACCTTATCAATATTGCAACCAGCAAGATCACCGGTGACAAAACCATTAAGCCAAAAGCAGAACAAAAGAAGTCAAATAGTCGCTTCACCTTTTCAGCTCCATTATTTCAAACAAATCGTCATTGACTTTTTTAACATCAAATTTATCTAGTGCCATCTGATAGCTTTTTTCACCCATCTCTTCAAGCTTATCGGCGTTATCAATTAGCCAACTCATTCGATCCGCTAATTCATTGACGTTACCTTTTGGTACCAAGAATCCATTTTCTCCATTTACAACCGTTTCTTTGCATCCAGGTACATTAGTCGTCAGTATGGGCCTGGACATCGCCATAGCTTCAAGCACGGTTCTCGGCATACCTTCATGATATGAAGGCAGCACAAAGGTGTTACACTGCGCAATAAATTGTCTAACATCACTCGTCGCGCCTTTGTAATCTATTACCCCTTTGTTATGCCAAGTTGAAACTTCCTCTTCAGAAATACCATCAGGAGAAGGGTCAACAGGGCCAACTAAACCAAACACAGCCTCAGGATGAGTACGTTTTACCTGTTCTGCAGCATGAAAATACTCCCTAATTCCTTTTTCTCCCAATAAACGAGCAATAAGTAAAAAGCTTGGAGGTTTTGGTAACGCACATTTTTGATAGTGGGACAAGTTAACCCCTGATCCATTCACCCGATAGCATTTACTTTCATCAACAATGTTGTTCTCGATAAACGTTGTTCGATTATCTTCATTTTGAAAAATGACACTTTGTGCTTTTTTAAGGGAAAACCTGTAAAGCTTTTTAACCATTGAAGTTAATAACCGTCTCTTGAAGCCTCCTTCCTGAAAGGCAAAACCGAGGCCGGTTATTAGTGCATTAAATCCTTCAACACCATTAACTCTCGCAGCAATTCCTCCCCATATAACAGGTTTGATAGTGTACGACATAATTATGTGCGGATTATGCAGCTTAATCACCTTATTCAACTGGACAAATGTCCGGATATCTTTCAATGGGTTTAAACCACTTCTTTGAACGTCGTAATCAAGATAACTTACACCCAACTGCTCGATTTTCGATATATCTTCCTGACTTGCATCAGAAGCCATGGCAATTACGTCATGTCCCTCAGCCACCATTTTGCGGAGTAAGTCACCTCTAAAATTGTATAGCGAAGAGGGTAAGGTACCAATTACTATTATCTTCACTTTATTCTGCCTACTCTATCTTGTTTTGCATCAAACCAAGCCTGTGACATCAAAACTCCCCACAATGCTGATGCGTTATTTTGTTTACCAACGATATGATTCTCAAATGCAGATATCACGGTATCTGGATTAAATATGCCATGCTTCAATAACATTTCTCTGGACAAAAGGTCCCCAGCCCACTCTTTAAGCTCCGATTTCAGCCACAAATGAATTGGCACGCCAAAACCAAGCTTTGGCCTATCAAACGCTTCTTTAGGAACATATTTATGTAGCACTTGCTTCAGGGGCCATTTCGCATCTCCAGAACGATGTTTATCAGACAATTTAAATCGCCAAGCTGCATCAAAAACATTAGGGTCTAATAGAGGTATACGACCTTCGAGAGAAACCTGCATCGCAGCTCTATCCACCTTGGTTAAGATATCCCCAGGCAAATACTGCTCCGTATCATACGCCATCATTCGTTCAGCAGGAGCCAGACCCTCTTCTTCGCCCCACATCTGTGATACATCAGTAAAAAAGTGACTGCTATTACGCATGACACTCGCGTCTGCCCAATGCTTCATACTTAACTGATAGAGTTCATCGACACTTTGCGCCGTTATCCAATCTGCAAACTTTTTAATTTTTAAGCCTAAATGCCCCTTACGCCCAAACTTCTCCGCATAAGGTTTCAGAAAGAAAAATGCATACTCTAGCATTGAAGGAGGTAGCGTTTTTAACATTGCAGCAATGGTTTTCCTGCAAGGTACTTTACCAATCTTATTCCACATCGCCTCAGCGGCTTGGTAACGTTTGTAACCACAAAAGAACTCATCTCCACCATCACCACTTAAACAAACCGTCACTTTTTCTTTTGCAACTTTGCTTACTAGATACATAGGGATTTGAGATGCATCAGCAAATGGCTCATCAAACATCTCACCAAGCTTAGGAATGACATCTAAAGCATCTTGTTGTGTAAGGTACCTTTCATGGTGACGAGTTCCCAAATGCTCTGCAACCATTTTTGCAAAGTCGGCCTCATTATACCCTTCTACATCAAACCCTATAGAGAAGGTATTAATGGGCTCAGATGAGTTTTTTTGCATAAGTGCAGTTACAAGACTGGAGTCAACACCACCAGATAAGAAAGCTCCAAGCGGGACATCTGCATGCATTCTGAGCTTAACCGCATTTGAAAGCACTTCCTCCAAATGGGATAAGCCTTCTTCCGTTGACTTATAGGCGTTGCTCTTTGCATTTAAAATTGCACTTCGCGAGGACCAATATTGTCGCTTTTCCATACTACCTGAAGGCGAAAACTCTATATAACACCCAGGCATCACCTTTGAAATTGAGGTATAAATTGAATACGGGGCAGGAATATATCCAGTTTGGAGTTGCTTTGAAATGGCACATTGATTCACTGAAAGGTTTAAATGAGGAAGCTGCTCAAAACAAGTGATTTCAGACGCAAAAAAGAACTGCTTCTCGTCCCAATAATAGTACAAAGGTTTTTCACCAAATCTATCTCTAGCGAGATACAACTTAGATTCTTGTGTATCCCATAAAGCAAAAGCGAACATTCCATTAAACTTCTGCAAAGACACTTCTAAACCCCAGTGTGAGATTGCCTCTAAAATAATTTCAGTATCAGAGTGACCGCACCACTGTATATCAAATTGAGCATCCAGCTCTCTTTTTAATTCGGAAAAATTATAAACTTCGCCATTGTAAGCAATAATATACCTATCATTATGGGATGCCATGGGCTGCTTGCCAGCATCAGAAAGATCCATAATTGATAATCTTCTGTGCGCAAGTGCTACCTTACCATCATACCAAACACCACTTTGATCAGGCCCTCTATGCACTATAGCTTGGGACATTTTTTCAACTTCGATATGTAACGTTTCAGCACCTAAAGCCGAAACACCTCCAGCTAATCCACACACTAGACATTTCCTACTGACATAAATTCTTTTGTAACCTTTTGAATAGAATACCTACTTCTCACTTCTTCAGCTGATTTTAAAGAAACTTCTGTGAGTTCATCCGCGCTGAGAAGCAAGTGATTAGCAATGATTGACACGCCCTTATTAACCTCCTTTGGTAAAAAGACCCTGTTTGTATCGTTGACAATGAGCCTCGCATCTCCCACATCGGTCGAAAAACAGATACACCCATGAGACGCAGCCTCAGCCAATACATTAGGGAACCCCTCCGTGATAGACGATAATAAAAAGAAATCACATTCTTTATAAAATGAGGCCATATCATCGGTTGGGCCTCTTAAATTGAATCGGTTTCTATCTATGTTTAATTCATCAATCCATCTATTTAATATCTTGTTTTGGCTGTCCATGCCGCGGCCAACAATCGCAAATTCAATATTGGAGTGCGTACTTTGTAACTGGGCAGCTATACGAAAAAAAGTATTGAAGTCCTTTGCTTCATGAAATCGGCCTGCCCCACCAATAACTAACTTTTCACCGCTGAAATATTTAGTCTCAAAATCAGAAAAATAATAACCATTAGGAATATATACAGCTGTTTTTTGTGGGGAATAGCCAAATTGGACATGCTGTTTTAATGCTCTTTGAGCACAATATACAACCTTATCAGGTACTTTACCTAACAGTTTACCAGCTCTAATTGCTACCTTTGTGCTTACAGACTCTGAGGCGTAATCATCTAATGAATGCCTTACTCCCCAACATAAATGAAAACGTTTAAATGAAATTACTTTAGAAAGTGCAGTTACAAAATTTGCATGGTACATCCAAGAAAATACTGTATCTACATTTGAAAGTTCTCTGATTAACTTTAAGCTTGTCATAAGCATACTCAACGGCCCAGAAGCTCCAAGTGCAGTCGATTGAATATGCTCAGGAAGGCGCCTCTGCATATCAGGAGTGATTTGCATTAATGAAATGACTTTTATATTTTGGTCTTTTGGAGAGCTATTCAGCACTCTAATTAGCATACTCTCAGCACCACCTAATTCAGAAAAATTAGTGATGACATGCATTACCTTTTTCAAAATAAACACTCCTAAAGTGGCTGGTACCTTCGCATATAAAGTTCCCAATGTTCAACTCTGAGATCTTTTGCTCCCCAATCAAACCAAGCAGCGTATATCACATCGTTATAGCTGAAATGAAGAAAGCTATTTATCAAAGTTGGACTACCAATCATAGCAAAAAAGAATAGTACACACAGAAAAATAGAACTCGATTTCAATAAGTTCTTATGAATATAAACACGGGCCAGAACATTAATACTCGCCAAAAACTTTGCTTTTGCAAAAAAACTCAATAATAGAATCACAACTAGCCCCATTAACTCTGTTTGTTTTTTCTCAAAAACAAGGCTTAAGGTTGTACTCAAAGAATCTAGGGTCAATTCATAACGAAAATTTTCATAGGAAGCAGCAGTCAATAAATTAAACTTGCTTGAGACATAAAACAGCATCAAAGTAAGTGTGAGCATGAATACAAATCTCAAGAAGTCTTTTTTGAGAAATAACAATCCGAATAAAAATATAATAATACCGACTGGGTGTAGAAGCCCACCTATTAAAAACACTTTTTTCTTAGTAACTAAATAAGATAGAAACCACAGCAGTACCAATGATAATCCAGAATAAAAAAATGCCAATAAAAAAGAGGAGCCTATCAGCACACATACATACACAGAGCATTTATCACCATTATTATGTTGAGAAGATTTAAATAAAATTTTCGCAACATTATATATTGGATACGTAATAAGCATCGCTGAAATCCACCCCACAGGTATGCCTACTCGAGAGGTAATTTCATACAGATAACTCAACATTAAATACCTAGGCAGTACAACATGCCCAAACAGCAAGTCCGAACTATTGATTATTGAATCATAAAAATAGTAAGAGACACTATGGGAGTAAAAATCAAAACCAGTAGAGTTACAGGCAAACAGGAAAAAGGCCACAACTGAGAAAAAAAGCCCATTTTTATCAAATGTTAACAACCTCATCTAATTAGCCTAATTCCAGAATAATATAAAATTCTAACAAAGACTCCGATGAAAGTAGTCAAAGATGCATGCTTTACAAATTTTAATCTCTTGTAATGATATTTAATCAGCTTATCCGAACGACTCTTTATTGCTTTACGGGTACTTAATCGGTCATCGCCACTAGAGTCATACCCTCGAATAATCTTATCACTCAAAAAAACTTTATATTTCTGCGAGGCGAGCTGTAAATAAGCTAAACTTTCACACCCCCTAAGTGATACATTATATGGAAATTTCTGCGCTGCTTTTCTCTTCATTACAGGTAGACATTCACCTGGAGTTCCACGGTTAAGTAAACGTCGAATATCGATTTCTTTCTCAGATTCTGGTGCACCTATTAACTCCTTGCTTTCTAAATCAGAACAGCGGAAAAATATAAGATCCATCTTATTTAACCTATTCAACTCTGCAGCCAATAGCTCTCCACTGCCGGCCAAGAAAATATCATCTGAGTCCATGAAAGCAACCCACTCTCCAGAGGCGTTTTCTACACCTACATTTTTAGCCCCAGTTACACCCAAATTTTCTGGGAGCTCGACAAGCTTAATAACGCCGCTTGCAATTTCCTTTTCATAACTTAGCTTTACATTTTCAATGGTATCATCTGACGAACAGTCATCGACTAATATAATTTCCTGAGCATAACCTTGCTCAACAAGTTTCAATGACGAGCTCAGTGAATCTGACAATATATGCGCCCTGTTATAAGTAGGCGTAACGATTGACAAAGAAATGGTTTGCACAAAAATTCCTTAATATTAGATAGATTAAATCAGCTTATTTAACTAGTATATTAAAAAAACCATGATATAACTTTTTATTTACAACAACACCAACATCATATTTCAGTGCTCTGAATAATGCTTTAAACGCCTTAGTTTTATTATTCAAAGCCATTGAAATTGCATACCCCAGCAAGTTATTTGCAATTGCTTGGCGTTTTAATTTTTTATCACACTCAAAACGGTTAATTAATTCAACATTCTTTTCAAACAATTTATCTATATTAGAAGAAGTATTGCTGCCATGACGTCTATAATAGGCATAAAACTCTTTACTACTGAAAATACACTTCCCATACTTTTCTGTAATCGACAACTGTATGTACCTGTCTTCGATTACAACATCCTCTGGAATAGGACTCACTTCTTTAAGAGCTACAGAATCAATTAACATTGTCGGAGCTAATAGCTTAGCTCGATTCAATAGAATGTCTTCATAGTCATACACAGTCTCTGCGACATTAGTCTTACCTATTAAAGTTCCATTATCGTCAATATTCTTTACAGCCCCAAATACTGCTTTGATATTTAGATCACGATGCATAATAGCAACTTGAGACGCGATTCGTCCTGGTAGCATTGCATCATCTGATGCAAATAGCGCAATATAATCACCTGTAGCTAATGAAATACCTTCATTTAGTGTTGCACATGCCCCTTTATTTGGCCTATGAATAAAATGAAAGCGTACAAAACGTTCATTGCAAACTTGCTCAAAAGATTGAATTTTTTTAACTGAATCATCTTTCGAACCATCATCAATAATAATGAGTTCAATATTTTGATAGCTTTGTTCTATGATGCTCTGAATGCAATCTTCAACATAATCCTGATGGTTATAGCAAGGCACTACTACTGTAACTAGCTTCTCACTCATCTATTATTCCTCTTTAGCCGGAAAGTTAGCCCCATTTAAGCTTTTAATAAATTTTGCAGGTATACCTGCATATAAGGCATTTTCCATAACGTCCTGTGTGACTATTGAGCCACTTGCTATTACTGAACCACTGCCAATAGTTACATTCTTTAAGACTTGCACATTCGAGCCTATAAAAACGTCATCGCCAATCTCAACATCACCATATCCATAATCATTCGTGTTTCTATGCGCTTTATCAAGCCCATGAAAATCAGAGTCAGTAACAAAGAAGTTAGGCCCTACTTGGCACCTTTTCCCAATACGAACCGAGGATTTGTCAGCGATGATCACAAAGTTATTATTTAATTGAGAGCCCGCGTCTATCTCAATACTTGCCCCTATGTTTCTGGCCTCTATGTAACCGCACCCAGTCAATAAATATGGAGAAGGCCAGCACCCTAACGATACACTATTAAGCTGAATTGCCCCCTTTCCTACAAACTGGGTTGGTTGAAATACCTTAACATTATTTAAAATAGGCTTGTTGTTTGAGTAAAAAAGCCTATACAAGCTACACCTAAATGCGCAACTCACTCTTATAAAGAGTTGACCTGTTGCGTAACGAACACCTAAGCTCTTAAGTGACCTAATTCTACTAATCACAAAATATCCTTGCGTTTTAAATAATAAAATAAAAAGCAGAAATGCAAGAGGTAGTTGGCAGCATAAGCAATAGCAGCTCCCTCTAAACCATAATCACTTACAAACACCTTTACTAAAACCACAAACAATAGAGAGAAAATAATTTCAGATGCCATAAATGCTTTAAAAAAAGCTCTTGCCGTTAATACATAACCGAGTAACCAACTGGCAATTTTAATAACATCACCAACCAACTGCCAAGGTAGGAGCTGTGCGACAGGAGTAAACTCTTCACTAAAGAGTAAGGTAATTAAAGAGTCACCAATTAGAAAAATAACAAAGCTAGCGACAATAGCCATCGGTAAAATAAACAGATAACCACTCAGTACTTCTTTTCTAATTTGAATATTTTCTTTTAATTCCGATAATCGCGGTAAATAATAGACGCCTAAAGTCATGGTGACTAACATTAAATAAGCATTACTGAATCTAAATAAAGCTTCCCAGTATCCTGCAGCCTCCATACCTAATGAGTCGCCAATAAAGCCCCTCACAAGTATATGGCTAAGTGGTACACATAACGCACTGGTCAGTGCCATCAAGGTAAATTTTGACAGGTTTTGTAAATGATTCCAATCCACCCCCTGAACTAAATACCTCAGCTTAAACCATGTTTTTTGTGAAATAATAATAATTGTGGCTAAGCATGAAATTGATTGGTACGTAGCCAGTGAAATCAATGCACCAACAGTTCCCCAATAGTAGGTGAGCAAACAAGTAAATACTAAAGACGCTAAGCTGCCTATAATATTTGCGAGCACATACGAAGGGATTTCTTTCTTTCCATTTAAGATAGCTAGCAGCAACGCATTAATCACAAAGAAAACTAACGCTATCGCAAACCATGAAAATACATTAGAAAGCGACTCATCTTTTAAAAAGTAGGAAGCTAACTCTTGATTAAAGATAAATATTAACAACGAAAAAAGCGTAGTAAGACCTATCGAAAACGTTCCCGCTGTACTCCACACTCTGATTTGAGTGGCTTCATCGTCATAGTGCTGCGCAGTATACTTTGTAACACCAGTATTGAGAGCTCCACTGGCAAATGTCGTCAACATCTGCACAGCATTTTGGAACTGACCAATTAAAGCATACCCCGAAGGGCCTAAGTAAATAGCTAACACTTTATTTATACCCAATAGAGTTGCAATTTTGATAATTACAGCAACCCCATTGAGTAAGCTTGTTTTAAGCAAATTCATTTATTCTTCTAACCGAAAAGAGTTACAAGCTGTAATGACTTGATTAACTTCTTCCTCTGACATAACTGGGCTAATAGGTAAGCTCAAGATATTATTATGAATGTTTTCGGTTAACGGCAGTGATACATCACCCATTAAGGTGCTGTAAGCTTTTTGATGGTGTGGTGGGATCGGGTAATGAATAACATACTGTATTCCATACTGCTTTAGATGCGCTTCAAAACGCTCCCTGTAGGGGGTTTCTATCACAAACAAATGATAAGCATGCTCGCTTTCTGATGAGACATCACCAGATAAAGAGATAAACTCTGAATTTATCTCAGTTCGATACTTTCTTGCAACTAAACGACGCGCTTCTGTCTCACTATCAAGGTATTTTAGTTTGACACTAAGCATCGCAGCTTGAATTTCATCCAATCGACTATTAACGCCTTGATATATATTCTCATACTTCTTATGGGAACCATAATTTCTCAATGCAATAATAGTTTCAGCTAATTCTGTATCGTTTGTTGTAATTGCACCGGCATCACCTAATGCGCCAAGATTCTTACCAGGATAAAAGCTAAAAGCGCCTGCATGCCCCCAATTACCGCATTTCTTTTCAGAAAGTTCGGCTCCATGGGATTGAGCACAATCTTCTAAAACCAACAAGTTAAACTCATCAGCAATCTTCATAATTTCACTCATAGGCGAAATTCGACCGTACAAATGAACAGGCAAAATTGCTTTAACATTGTCATTCATCGCAGCAAGAATATTACTTTTGCTGAGGTTATATGACTGCTCATCAGGTTCAACCAGGACAGGCATCAAGTTGTTTTCTGTTATAGCGAGTATTGAAGCAATATAGGTATTTGCAGGTACAATTACCCCATCACCATCTTTCAATTTGCCAAGCTCTTTCCATGCCCTTAAAGTCAAAGTTAACGCATCAAGTCCATTTGCTACACCAATGGCATATTCAGTACCACAGTATTTAGCAAAGCTCTCTTCAAACGCAGTAACTTCACTGCCTAAAATATACCAACCGGAATCAATTACTCTTGCACAAGCCGCCTTTAGCTCTGACTCATACTGTGCGTTGATTTCTTTTAAATCCAAAAACTTAATCATTGTCATTCCCAGAAAACTCAAACTTCCAATTTTCAACTACGTTGTCTGGATACCCTCTATGAAAATGTCTTCTCCACGGATATGCCTGTCCACCATCTGCTGTTTTTAATTTGATTTTTTCAATTGCACAGACGTCTTTTGCAGGATTTCCCACAAATACTCGGCCTGTCGGTACATCTTTACCGACAATACTTCCCGCACCAACAAGTGTATCTGGCTCGACCTGTATACCCGGTAAAATAACCGACATCGTAGCGATTACAGCGTAATCTCCAATGGTTACACCTTGTTGCACTTCACTCGGAGGGTGTGGATCATTAGTCAAGACAACATACGGGAATATCCAAACAAAGTTTCCTACTTTGCTATGGTGTCCTATATGGACGTTGCTGTGACACTTTACATAATCACCAATTTCGCAAAAGCCTTGTATATCACCCAAAGTGCCTAACTGAAAATCAGTACCAATTTGTGAGTGCTCTCTAACGGTTACTCTGTGACCAGTTTGAAGATTATCACCAATCGTCGATGCGGCATAAAATACAGAATGACTTCGAATTAAACTATTTCGCCCTATTTTCAGCGGGGAAGACCCTGTATTACCATTTTCTTTCCCTAATTCGCAGTATGCTTCTATATGACAATCATCGCCCAACTCAACATTATCGTGGATGATAGAAAATGGCCCTACTGTAACATTAGCACCAAGCTTTGCTTTAGGGCTGACTATTGCAGTTTCATGTATAAACATATTATTCACCTTAATCAGTACTCGTAAAACCCTTCGTTACTTTTTCTGCCTAGCCTACCGTCATAAACCATCTTTTTGAGCAAATATGCTGGCCTGTATTTAGGGTCATTCGTGGACTGATAAAGGGACTGCATAATAGATAAACAAACGTCATTGCCAATAAGATCAGCAAGTGCCAAAGGCCCCATTGGGTGATGAGCGCCCAACTTCATTGCCAAATCAATTTCTTCCTTAGTCGCAACACCACTTTCAAATAAAGTAACAGCTTCATTAATCATTGGTATCAATAACCTATTGACAATAAAACCAGGACTGTCTTCCACTAATACAGCTGTCTTATTTAAGCTTTCAATTAACTGTAAAACTTTTTGTTTCGTTTCTTCACTGGTAGACAGCCCAGGGATCAACTCAACAAGCTCCATACTAGCGACGGGATTGAAAAAATGTACGCCAACAAAATTAGACTTAAACTTATAGTTCGATGCCAATTCAGTGATGGACAAACTAGATGTGTTGGTTGCCCAAATGGAATCTGGACCAGCACAGCTTTGATACTTCTCCTGTACACTTATTTTGCTTGCAGTATCTTCAGTTATTGCCTCAAAAATAAAATCATACGTACCATCACACTCAGTTACATCTGCGATCAAGGTAAGTACACCACTTTCTGGTAATTCTTTGCCCTGCTTAGCAGCTCTTCTTTTTATTTTTGCTACTTGCTTATCAATACTGGACTGTACTTCATCAAACTTGGATACTTTTCTTACTATGGCAGTGACATTACTCCCTTCGCTTAGAAACAAAGCTGCCACACCTGAAGCCATTGTACCGGCTCCAATTATCAAGGGTTTTTTAAACATGTTTTTCATCCATTAAGTTTTTGAAAGTGTTGTAGTCACGGATATAGTCAGACTCATTATATAAGTCACTTGCCAATACCATTAAGATACAGTCCTCACTGAAATCATGCATTTCATGCCACTGCATAACATCAATTAATACCCCTTGTTTAGGGCTATTCATGAGTACATTAACTTTATTTTTGCCGTCATCCATCAACATAGTGCATTGTCCACTTAAGCAAATTGCAACTTGCTTAGTTTCCTTATGAGCGTGGAACCCTCTAGGTATCTTCGGGTCTACTCCATATATGTAGTACACTCTCTTTATATCAAAAGGAATATTTTTGTTCTCTTCTAGTACAACCAATTCCCCTCTAGAATCGCCAAGAGATGCTAACTCAATTTCCCGAACAAAACTCATTACCTTTTCCCATTTACTAAAGCATCAAGATACTTGCCGTAGCTATTTTTTGACATTAATTGAGCTCTTTCTTGTACTAAATCTTCAGATATCCAACCTTGATTCAAAGCAATTTCTTCTAAACAAGCAACCTTAAAACCCTGGCGTTTTTCAATAGTTTCAACAAACATTGCAGCTTCAAGCAAGCTATCATGAGTGCCAGTATCTAACCAAGCAAAGCCTCGACCAAGAAGTTCTACATTAAGCTCGCCCAGCTCTAAGTACTTTTGGTTAATAGAGGTTATTTCTAACTCACCACGCTCAGAAGGCTCCACTGATTTAGCAATAGAAACAACTTTATTGTCATAGAAATATAACCCAGTTACAGCAAAGTTTGACTTTGGCTGAGATGGTTTTTCCTCGATAGAGATTGCTTTTTGCTCACTGTCAAACTCGACAACACCAAAGCGTTCAGGATCATGTACTTTATATCCAAATACAGTTGCTCCTCCCTCTCTTTGTGCGGCATTGACAAGCTTAGGCGAAAAGCCTTGCCCCCAAAAAATATTATCCCCTAACACTAAACAAACACTGTCGTCACCGATAAAATCTTCACCAATGATAAATGCTTGAGCTAGTCCATCTGGGCTAGGTTGCACAGCATAAGACAGTGAGACTCCAAACTGTGTGCCGTCACCCAATAATCTTTGAAAGCTGTCTTTATCTTCTGGGGTTGTAATAATCAAAACTTCTCTTATACCTGCAAGCATTAAAACTGACAGCGGATAATAGATCATCGGTTTATCATAAACAGGTAGTAGTTGCTTAGAAATACCTTCAGTGATCGGGTACAAGCGTGTACCTGAACCGCCAGCTAAGATAATCCCTTTCATATTATTTATTTCCTATTCTTTCTAAGCTGTAGCTGCCATCTAATACACGTTGCCACCATGACTGATTTTCTAAATACCAGAGGACTGTTTTTCTCATTCCAGACTCAAATGTCTCTGCCGGCGTCCAGCCTAGCTCCCTATCGATTTTGGAGGCATCAATTGCATATCTAACGTCATGACCCGGTCTATCTTTTACAAAAGTGATGAGATCTTTATAGTTTGTAACCCCATCTGGTTTTGATGGGACAAATTCTTCTAGCAGTTCGCAAATATAATGAACAACGTCTAGGTTTGCCTTCTCATTATGGCCACCAATATTGTAAGTCTCACCGACAACACCTTGTGTAACAACTTCATAAAGTGCTCTTGCGTGATCCTCTACATAAAGCCAATCACGTATTTGTTGACCATTTCCATAGACAGGCAAGGCTTTCCCATCTAACGCATTGAGGATCATGTGCGGAATAAGCTTCTCTGGGAAATGGTAAGGACCATAATTGTTAGAACAATTAGTAATGACTGTTGGTAACCCATAAGTTCTTTGCCATGCCCTGACAAGGTGATCGCTTGATGCCTTCGAAGCAGAATATGGGGAGCTAGGTGCATATGATGTATCCTCTGTAAAGAGCGCATCAGTCCCTTCAAGGTCACCATAGACTTCATCTGTAGAAATATGATGAAATCTGAATTCTGATTGCTCTTGAGGCGATAATGTCAGATAGTACGCTTTTGCAGCTTCAAGTAAATTATATGTACCTATGATGTTCGTTTGAATAAACTCAGACGGCCCATCAATTGAGCGATCTACATGTGACTCAGCTGCTAGATGCATAACAGCGGTTGGACGATGTCTTTCAAACAGTTTGTTTAATTCAGCTCTGTCACAAATATCAACCTGTTCGAACTGATATCTTTCACTCTCAGAAACATCAATTACAGAGTCTAAGTTTCCAGCATAGGTCAACTTGTCTACATTAATCACGCTGTCTTGCGTATCATTAATTATATGTCTAACTACAGCTGAGCCGATAAAACCTGCACCACCTGTTAACAGTATTCTGCGCTTCAAGATAAAAACTCCTTGTACCAAGGCATCGCCTTGCTGATCCCTTCTAAAATACGATACTGCGGTTCATACCCAAGTAAATTATTAGCTTTATCAACATTAGCCTGAGAATGACGAACATCGCCAGCTCTAAAGTCTCGATACGTCGGTTCTCCATTAACTTCAATACCATTCTCATTCAGTGCTTCCGAAATAGCACCATAAAGCTGATTTAACGTTGTACGATCGCCTACGGCAACATTATAAACGTTATCCTTCGCTTCTTCTTTTGCAGTCGCAGCGAGGATATTCATCTGAACTGTATTTTCTATAAAGCAGAAATCGCGGCTCGTTTCACCGTCACCATTGATGAATACTTCTTTACCCTCGATCATCGCAGCTGTCCATTTAGGAATAACGGCTGCATAAGCCCCATTAGGATCTTGACGTTTACCAAATACATTAAAGTATCTCAAGCCAATTGTTTTGAAGCCATATGTTCTTGCAAATACACTCGCATATAACTCGTTCACATACTTTGTTACCGCATAAGGGGATAGAGGATTACCAATGTTCTCTTCTACTTTAGGTAAAGCTGGATGATCACCATACGTCGAACTGCTCGCCGCGTAAGTAAAGCTTTGTACTTTCGCTTCCTTCGCTGCCTGTAGCATATTGATAAAACCAGTAATATTACTTGCATTAGTAGTCAGTGGATCGGCGATTGAACGAGGAACTGAGCCTAGTGCCGCTTGATGAAGCACATAATCAATTCCTCCAACAGCAGATGCGCAATCTTCATAATTACGAATATCGCCTTCTATAAAGGTAAAGTTGCTCCACTGTGCATCAGAAACAAGCCCTTTTACCTCATCCAAGTTACGTTGGTGGCCAGTCGCAAAATTATCCAACCCAACCACTTTCTGCTCTAATTTAAGCAGCGTCTCTAATAAATTAGAACCTATAAACCCTGCTACGCCTGTAATTAACCAAGTTTTCGGTTCAGCTAGCAATTGTTCTTTTATTTGATCGTAACGTGTCACGTGTTTTCCTCGAAAATCCATAGAGCATTAATTTGGTTATCAACCATTTTTTTATAGGCGCATATCAACTGCATCTTTATCAAGTACGTATTTTAAATCATAAAGTACGTGTTCTTGTTTTCCATATGCACGAATGTTTTCAGCACCAAGTTGCTTAAACTGTTTGTGACCGACCGCTAGAATGATCGCGTCATAGCTTTCCAATTCAGGCTCATCAGTTAACTTTAAACCATATTCTTCAAACGCTTCATCAGAACAACACCAAGGGTCTACTACATCGACAGAAGCATTATATTCTTCAAGCTCGGAAACTAAATCGACTACTTTTGTATTTCGAAGGTCAGGACAGTTTTCTTTAAAAGACAGTCCCATAACGAGCACTCTTGCTCCCTCAACCTGAATACGTTTTTTTAACATTCTCTTAATTAGTTGAGAAACTGCAAATTGAGCCATGCCGTCATTTAGCCTTCTACCTGCCAAAATCATCTCTGGGTGGTAGCCTACAGCTTGAGCTTTATGTGTAAGGTAATAAGGATCAACGCCAATACAGTGGCCACCCACTAGACCAGGTCTAAATGGTAGAAAGTTCCACTTAGTGCCTGCGGCCTCTAGCACTTCCAATGTATCTATGTCCAATCTGTTAAAAATAACGGACAACTCATTGATTAATGCGATATTCACGTCTCGCTGCGTATTCTCTATGACTTTAGCGGCTTCAGCCACTTTGATACTTGACGCTTTATGCGTACCTGCAGTGATAACTGATTTATAAAGTTGGTCAACATACTCAGCAATTTCAGGTGTAGAACCACTGGTCACCTTTAAGATATTGGTAACGCGGTGTTCTTTATCACCTGGATTTATACGTTCAGGTGAGTAACCGGCAAAAAAATCTGTATTAAATTTCAACCCTGAGAATTTTTCTACCACAGGGATACAGTCTTCTTCCGTCGCCCCCGGATAAACCGTTGACTCATATATAATGGTGTCACCTTTTGAAATAACAGAGCCAAGCATTTCGCTTGCTTTAACCAAAGGTGTTAAATCAGGTTGTTTATGCCTGTCAATTGGTGTGGGAACGGTTACTATGTACACGTTGCAAGACTTTAAGTCATTGACATTAAATGAGTAATGTAAATTAGTTGCTGTTTTCAGCTCTTCATCACTCACTTCCAGTGTATCATCGTGGCCATCTAGTAATTTCTGTACACGAGCTTCATTGATGTCGAATCCAATGGTTGGAAATTTTTTACCAAATTCTACTGCCAATGGTAAGCCTACATAACCTAAACCGATGACTGCAATTTTTGCTTCCTTTATTACATCGTGCATTTTAACTTCCCAAGTACGTTATATTATTCATAAATTATTAAAATAAGGGCATATAAAGCCATATCTGTCTGAGCATGCTTTTCATAAGCTAGTGGAAGTAGTGTGTTATGTGCTGTTGCTATATAACACACTATACCGTCAACATACTTATTTAATCATAAAGTTATGCAGACATTATGTACGTGATCATTTATCTGACTTGTACTCGTAATTGTAATACCCATAGTAGCCATAGGCATTACTTGATTTACGTAATACACCATTAAATACAACACCTTTTACATTGATGCCATTCTGATCAAATCTATTCTTTGTTATTTCGAGCTCTTTAACATGGTTTTGGCCAAAACGTGTCACCAACAACGTTGTGCCAGCATGAGCACTAACAATAGCTGGATCGGTTACAGCCAAAATAGGTGGTGTATCAACTAAAACAAAATCGTATTCAGCTGAAAGTTTCTCGATCATTTTGTTGAAATTCTCATGCATTAACAGTTCAGAAGGGTTTGGTGGTACTTGACCTCTGGTAATAACATCTAAACCAGCTACCTCAGTAGGCTTAACAACCTCTTCTAAAGTATTTTTACCAGATAAAAGATCGCTCAAGCCAAGGCCCCACTTCATAGAGAATTGAGTGTGTAAGTACCCTTTACGCATATCCGCATCAATGATGATAATTTTCTTATCACTTTGCGCTAAAACAATCGCTAAATTTACCGAGATAAAAGACTTACCAACACCTGGGCTTGGACCAGAAATCGCAATAACGTTATTTTTCGCTTCCATCATTGCAAAATGTAAACTAGTTCTCAAACTTCGTAATGCTTCAATAGATAGATCTGCTGGGTTATCAACTGCTAACAGTGATTTAGGTTTATTCACTTTACCTTTACGTGCTTTCGAGAAGCCTGTAAGTTTTTCCTGATATTCAGAGAAAGGGACACTGGCGTATACGGGCAAGCCTAACGCCTCGATTTGAGCCGCATCTTCGATACCTTTGTTCAGTGCTCTACGGACCAAAACAATTACCGATGAAATTATCAGCCCTAAAAGGGTCGTTAGTAATACAATAAATGCTTTTTGTGGTTTCACTGGTGCTGAAATATTCACCTCTGCAGAATCAATTACACGCACGTTACCAACAGTACCTGCTCGAACAATATCTAGTTCTTGTGTCTTGGCTAAAAGCAGAGTGTAAATTTCATTATTTACTTCGACATCACGAGTTAAACGTAATAGCTCTTGCTGCGTTTCTGGGAGTGATTGAACTTGTAACGAAAGAACATTTCTTTGCTGTTTTACAACATCAATTTGCTGCAAAACACCTTGATAGCTTGGATGTTCTTCTTTAAATTTTCTAGATAGTTCCAACCTTTCAAGATCTAACTCTTGTAATTTTGTATCGAGCTTAACTATTTGTGCCAATACTGCCTGAGTTTCCAAACTAATATCAACTGACTGTTGCTCAACCTTATAACTGTTAAAACGACTTTCTGCTTGTTCAAGTTCCTTTTTCACCACAGGAAGCTGCACTCGAAGAAATTCTAGAGACTTTTGAGCTTCAGCACTGCTTCTCTCTACGTTACGTTTTACATATATATCAGCAACTTTATTAAGAACTCTTTTTGCATGTTCAGGATCGGCATGCTCTAGGCTCAGGTTCAAAATGCCCGAGTCAGTACCACGCTCAGCTGCAACTATCGCTCTTTGTAATGCTAAAATAGCGCCTAATCTATCTAACCTGCGAATAGTGAATTCAGTACCAGAACGAGCATAAAGCTTTTCAATCGCTATTTTGAAACCATTCCCTTCAACCTCCTCACCCACTTTGCCAGCTAATACCTCTGAGCCATCTGGCAATAGAAGGACGAATTGATTATCAGCTCTAGCAATCAGTGTAAAAGTGGCCCCTACATAAGCACTTGGTACATCAAGTCGATGTACGTTTATCTGTTCGCCCCCCCAAGCATAGGAATCAAGACCAAACTTTGGTGCTGCAACTTCTCCTTCAAACGATGGTTTAAAGTTACGGTAATATCTGTCACCAATAAAAGGAAACTTCACTGGCAAGGCTTCGGTATTTAATTGCAATACATCAACAGTCTCCCCGAGTACTCTTCGAGACTTTAAAAGTGCTATTTCAGTCACAGATCCAGCAGAGGCTTCTAGCATACCAGACATCTCATCAAATCCAGGGAGCGTTCGTCCCTTTTCTTCTAACTGTAACATCGAAGTAGCTTGATATATCGGCGTACTAAAAATAGCGTAAGTGACCCCCACCGACGTGAATAATAGTGTAAAGAATAAAATAAACCACTTACGATCCAATAAAATCCCCAAAAGGAGTAGAAGATCCAGTTCGTTACTTTCTTTCTCTGACGTTTTATTATTCGATGAAATCATATTCGGCTGAGCATTCATATATTCTCAGTTCCTTATAGGTACTTTTGCCAAGCGCTACAAGCGCTATCTATTAAATCAAATACGTGCTCAAAAGCTTCTTTACTTTGACGGTAAGGATCTGGAATTTCTTTATCTCCCAGCCACTTCCCAAGCAAGAAAGCTTTCCCGCGCGCTTGGGGGTATCTATTATGTAAATCTTCAAGGTGGCGATTTTCCATAACTAAGATAACTGCATTTTGCGCAACAAGATTCGAATTAATTTGACGTCCTTTATGAGGGCTCATATCAATTCCATTTTGACTTGCTAATAAGCTAGCGGTTGCGTCTGCAGATTTTCCCTCTAGTGCTGTAAGACCAGCAGATGAAACGTTTATTTTTTTATCCATCAATCTAGATTTAAGTATGTACTCTGCCGTTGGGCTGCGACAAATATTACCGGCACAAACAACTAAAATACTGTCAAACATAAATCCACCTACTGGTTCTGAATATCTTGAATACTATCAATCGTAGTGATTGAAGGAAGTAATAAACTCAGTACCTTATTCCAACGTGATATAGGTGCACTTGTTACGTAAATAATATCTTGCGGTTCTAATTTAAACTGCTCGGCCAGTATCATTGATGTCATATTTTTAGCGTGTAACTGGTATACATCAGCAATAATACCATCTTTTTCTAAATTTCTTTTCCTAAGGACAAATATTCCATTAGGATCTGCAGAGCGCTCGTTGATCCCACCTGAATCTGCAAGCGCCTCAGCCAAGCTCAAGCCATAGCGGTTGATCCCAACCTTGCCTGCACGCATTACGTCTCCCATAACATAGACATTGCGTCTGTCATTACGGCTTACATGAACAATATCACCACTTTTCAAAACACGATTCTGAGAAATATCTCCCGCGGAGTAAAACTCATCAAGATAGATAACTTCTGTTTTTTCGTCTGACGTAAATGCTACGGTTTTCCAATCAGCTCTATCAGTTAAACCACCCGCTAAATTTATGGCATCAATTAAAGTTAGGGGGATTTCTGTGATTGCATAAATACCAGGCTTGTTAACCTCTCCCGTTACATAAGCCTTTTGGCTTTTATAAGCGACAATTTTTATATCAACCTGAGGGTCTTCAATGACGCGGCTTAGACGTTTGACAATTTCGGAATGGAGTTCACTAACTGTTTTTCCAGCAGCCTCCACCTTTGGAGCATAAGCATATGTGATTGTACCGTCAGCTTGTACTCTGAAACCATCAAATTCAGCTGTCCTTTGAACAGCAGCAGGAATCGTCAGTTCAGGGTGATCCCAAACACCTATTGAAATAACATCACCAATACCGAGACGGTATTCGTAATCTGATAATTGAGAGGTGCTAGTAGAGAATTGAGCTTGCGATTTTAAGTTACGTTTTTTTTTGTCTGCAATCAATGCAGGGCTAATAAGTTGAATATTAACCTTTGAAAGCTCCTGTTCTAGATTAGCACTTTGTTCTTCTGAATTTATCCCTTCTAGATGACCGCCAGGAATAATTGTGCAGCCACTCATTGCAAAAATACACGTCGATGTAATTGACGCGGCAATGAGCTTTTTAAAGCATTGCGCCATTCGTTCTTCCTAAAATCTTTTATCTTATCTATTTTAACTAATTTCCAATCACTTATACCCATTACAAGTACAGGTAATATAAAGCTCGTCACTTATCCATAACGACATCCATTAAATCATGCAATGGTCGAGTTCGCAAGTTTACATTGCGTTAATGTTACATGAGTTTTACTAAAGATTTATTGCAATAGCTTCGAACGCTACTGTGAGCTAATTACCATCTTATTAGCCACCTAAAATAAAAACCTAAACAACTAACAAACAACAGTTTTCTCCAAAAAAGGAACTATGACATTAAAATAAAAGAACAAAAAACGTTCGTGCAATTACTTCAAAAAAGGCAACAAAAAACTGCAATTTAACAACTTCTTGAAGTAACGATTTTTACCTAAGTTTCTTGCTCAAAAATTTAATTAGCTTACACAGGAGAGAACATAAAAATTACATAGACTAAGCCTTCCAATGCTTTGAAGTAGTATTTCCTTAAACTCGAGCCATTATACAATATAAACAATGGGAGGCCAATTTATCTGTACGATGAAGCTTAATATCTTCATATTTTTGTATTAAATAAATCTAAAAAGCACTTTTACACAATAATTTACATAGTAGCCAACACTTTCGCCCAGCACTCTCTTATTATTTGCAGATAAATTGAAAACAGTGGAATCAGCTCGTTTAGCTTCATAACTGGCGACAAAGTACCTTGTTCGATAGTCACCAACGTAAGCTTACTTAACACTCGAATAATTTTTCAGATTCATTCAGCAAGCTTTTCTCAAAATTTGTACAATAGGCATAATACTTAAAAATTGCATCTCTTAAAGCTATGTCGCCTTCTATAACGGCCTTGATAACTGGGAGAGATCAAGCGTCAACAAGGCCTAAAGAAATGCTTCTCATTAAATTGTTGATTATCGTAAAGCTAAATTTGAATGCAAAGAGTTGTGGTTATAGAAATAAACAATGGGAATTGCCAAAGTTAAAGTTGGATACCGCCATAGAGGCGGCATTCAAAAAATAGACATGAGTATAAATCAGCACTACCTAGTCGATCTCGTAAAAATCTTTATACCAAGAGACTAAGTTTTTTACGCCCTCAGAAAGACCAACTTTAGGTTTATAGCCAGTAGCCTCAAACAAGTCCGTCGTGTCAGCATAAGTTTTATAGACATCTCCTGGTTGCATTTCCCTGAAGTTTTTATTCGCTTCTATACCTAATTCTGATTCAATTGCCTTTATAAAATCCATAAGATTTACTGGGCTACCATGGCCTATATTATAGACTGCATAAGGAGCTGAGCTGGTTGCTGGACTACCGCTTTCAACTGTCCAATCCTTATCTCGTGAAGGAATGACATCTACTACCCGTATTATACCTTCAACAATATCATCAATATAAGTAAAGTCACGCCACATGTCCCCATTGTTGTTCACATCAATTACCTCACCGCCTAATATTTTCTTGGTGAAGATAAATGGGGCCATATCAGGCCTTCCCCATGGTCCATACACTGTAAAGAATCTTAGTCCAGTTGTTGGGATACTATATAAGTGTGAATAACTGTGGGACATCAATTCATTTGATTTTTTCGTAGCTGCGTATAAAGAAACAGGGTGATCAACTGAATCTGATGTTTCAAATGGGGTCTTTTCATTTAAGCCGTACACAGAGCTAGACGAAGCGTAAACGAAATGCTTAACTTTCGCACTTCTACATCCCTCTAATATGTTTAAATGACCGAGTAAATTACTGTCTGCATATGCATGAGGATTTTCTATGGAATAGCGCACACCAGCCTGCGCAGCCAAATGGATCACATAATCAAAATTTTCAGATTGAAACAACTGTTCAACATCACTTCTGCTACTTATATCAAGCTGTACAAAAGAAAAGCTTTCCGTCGGTATTTGTTTCAAGCGCTCCTTTTTTAAGTTTACATCATAATAATCATTGATATTATCAATACCAACGACCTGATTGCCTTTAGCCAATAGCTTTTTGCATACTTCTGCACCAATGAAGCCTGCTGCACCTGTAACCAAATATTTCACTGTTGTTGTACTCATATTAATCACACCCAAAGATATCTCTTGTATAAACCTTTTCGGCTACATCACTCAGTTCATCTGACATTCTATTTGAAATGATAACATCAGATTTTGCTTTTAACTCTTCAATGGATTGAGTCACTTTAGAGTAGAAAAACTCTTTTTCTGAGTATGTTGGTTCATAAATGATTACCTCAATACCTTTTGCTTTAATGCGCTTTATGACCCCTTGAATAGCTGAAGCTCGGAAATTATCAGAACCAGACTTCATAACTAGCCTGTATACACCAACTACCTTTGGTCTCTTAGCAATAATTGCATCAGCAACGAAATCTTTGCGTGTTGTATTCGCGTCTACGATTGCACGGATCATATTGTTAGGTACGTCTTGATAATTTGCTAAAAGCTGTTTCGTATCTTTCGGTAGGCAATACCCGCCATAGCCAAATGATGGATTATTATAATGAGTCCCTATTCTCGGATCTAAGCTGACCCCTTCAATGATCTGCTTCGTGTTTAAGCCATGCGATTCGGCATAGGTATCTAATTCATTAAAATAGGCAACTCGCATAGCTAAATATGTATTAGAAAATAATTTTATCGCCTCAGCTTCTGTCGCATGTGTCAACAAAACGTCAATATTTTCTTTAGCTGCACCATCAACAAGAAGCTGTGCAAATGTTTTAGCCTGCTCCGATATATCCCCTACGATAATTCTAGAAGGATTTAAATTATCATGCAAAGCTTTCCCCTCTCGAAGAAACTCAGGGGAAAATATTATTTTGTCTGTATTATATTTTTGCTTTATCTCTTCAGTAAAACCAACCGGCACTGTAGACTTGATAACCATTGTAGCACTTGGGTTGTGAGATAAAACATCACCAATTACGGCTTCAACTGATTGTGTATTAAAATAATTTGTTTGTGGGTCATAATCGGTAGGCGTAGCAATTACAACAAAGGTAGCATCCGCTAAGGCTGATGACTTATCTGTAGTCGCTTCAAAATCAAGGTCATCACGCTGTAAGAATAATTCTATGTCATCATCAACAATTGGTGACTTACCACTGTGTAGAAGAGCAACTTTTTCTTCGTCTATATCCAATGCGACAACTTTATTCTTTTGGGCCAGCAACATTGCATTAGATAAACCAACGTAACCAGTACCAACGACCGTAATTTTCATTCTTAAAAACCTAATTTTCAATTTGTTCAACTAACACTAGCGCCAGCTTCCAGACGGAATTGTAGCAAACAATATTAAGACTGTAATCAACTAAAAATACAGCTATTCAAAAGACAAAAGCCCATATAATCTATATATCAGGTAAAGAAAAAACCTTTCTGACTATGGGCTTAATTTCATCTTAAACTCAGACAATTACATGAGCAGTATGTAACTCTCCCAGCTTTAGTACAGCTCATTAGTAGAATTATACCGCCTCAAGATAGTTCATTGGAGTTTGAGCTCATGATACATCGTGAGGCCGTTCATAAATATCTAGCCACTCATTTGTAATATCAAGAACCTGCTGAAATGACATAAACAAATATAAATCCAATACTTCTTATCGACAACTGCGATTAAGTCGCCCAACAAAACCATTCTGATATGGACTACTTGGTTTGATAAACTCAAGTTTTATGCATTTTTCAGCAGCCCAATTTTCCGGAGCACTCGATGTAAATTCAGGGCCATTATCCACTCGAATTTATTTGGGTTTTCCACGCCATGCAACGGCCCGCTCCAACCCCCGAATAACGCGTCAGCCGTGAGGCTTATATCGACTCAATCGCTAATGCTTGGCGGTTGTGATCATCCAGTATACTCAGAGCTCTAAAGCGATGTCCGTAGTTTAGCGCATCGCTCATAAAATCCATCGACTACGAGTCATTATGATTGCTCGGTGCGCTTAACGGCTTTGGTGTCCGTGTTGGCACTCGGCGCTTCCTTTTTGTCTAAGGTTAAATTTAAGCATGTTATAAACTCGCTCAACGCGCTTTTTATTCCACACTTTGCCTTGATGCCTAAGTCGTTTACACAGCTTTGGCGTGCCCCACCTAGGGTGCCGCTCAACAAGCGCTAACAAAGTATCAATTACATCATCATCCGATAGTCGTTTGCATTTATAGTAATAAACGCTTCGCCCTAAACCCGCTACATCACAAGTCAATGCTACGTTTACCTCAAACCGTGCTCTTAAGTGTTCGACCCAAGCTCTGCGCCTGCTTGTTTTCACAGCTTTTTTGAGATGATTTCCTCAAGCATTGAATGTTTTAAACTGAGAATCGCAAACATGTCTTTTAGCTTGCGATTTTCATCTTCAAGCTCTTTTAAACGTTTAATGTGAGATGCTTCCATCCCACCATGTTTACGGCATATTTCCAGTACAGGCACACCTGAATCAGCTTATTTGGTCATGCCGACTACCCATGTCTCGGTGAACTTACTTTTTCGCATCATAAAACTTCCTTCTTATATTGATAGAAATTCTACTTATGGACTGTTTCAGTTTATAGGGGAAGTTACAGTTTGATTTTCAGACTTTTTCAACACAAATGCTAAAAAAGTGCTCAAAGCTAAGCAACCCCCTTCAAGGTGACTTCCCAAGTTTATTTGATAGAGTGCTTCGGCATTAATTTGAAGTAATAGGTAAAACTGAAGTCAGCAAAAAATAAAAATCGAGCAATGGTGATTGATAATGCACCGCCGAACAAACCGTATTCACTAACTAGGAACAAAGTAACTAACCCAGATAACAACGACACCCTTAAAGAAATGTTTTTGTACAAAGCGTCTAAGCCCTTGGGTAAGAAGTATCCTTGGCTAACCGCATTAGCTAATCCTATAAAAAAAACACCAACGGTCAAAATAACTAAGTACTCATTTGATTTAGCGAACTCAGGCCCTAAAAGAAAACCGAGTAACTCTTCACCAAACAAAGAAATGACAGCTAATGGCGGAATGCTTATCAATGTATTTGCCTGTAACATACCTTTAACTTTAGAACCCTGTAACCTAGCAAGCACAGGATATAAAGCTTTTGATAAAACATTTTGCAACGTAACAACGACTTGGCATAATCTAGAAGCAATTGCAAACTTAGCAAATTGATCTGGCGGAAAGCTGGTGCCCAAAAAAATTGTTGGGATAGAGTTATATAGATTTGGTGCTAATAAGCCAATAAAGACATGAACTCCAGACTTAACTCGAGGAATGACATTTAAAGTTATTCTAACATCTAATTTTTCACTTTTAGAGCACACTATCAGTAGAACTATGCCTCCAATAAACATTGGAACGCCCATGCTCATTGTAGTTAAAAATAAATCTGTTTGTTCTCTAACAAAAAGTACTACTACAAGCACATGTACTAGCTTAATTAGAAAAGATACTTTAGTAATTAGCCCCATATTACTTTGAGCTTGAAAATACCAAGTAGGTATTAGCGCATAACCAACTAAGTATAACGGTGCAGCATATAAGATTAACCTATAGACATCTTCAGCTAAAAAAGCTGCTGCATAACAGATACAAATCAAGCAATAAACAAGAGAGAATATAACTCTTATACTTTGTGTCTCTAAAAAAACCTTTTTTACTAAGTCAAAATCTTGCTTATTATTGGCCACCTCACGGACTGATGTATATTGTGTTCCATAATCAATTATTGTGTGGCCGAAAAATAAAATAGAAAAAATTAAAAGATATATTCCATATGCATCCGCCCCTAGAGTCCTTGTCAATATCGGCATTATTAGCACTGGTACTAATAAGCCAATAAAATCAATGACACCAAAGTTCAGGAAGTTTTTAATTATTTCTTTTTTAAATAGCATCGCGATTACTAATACTAGAAAGCACCAATTAACGTACTTGCGACACGCTTAGCAGTCTCATTTTTATTGTCTAATAAAGGGTTTATTTCAACAACTTCAAACATTTTCAACTTTTCCGAACTAAATAAAACACTAAGCAACTCTTGAGCCTGCTCTACACTTAGTCCGTCACCAACTGGAGTACCCGTTCCAGGAACCAATTTAGCGTCTAGTGAGTCGATATCAAAAGAAACATATAAAAGATCACAATCGTCCAGATATTCTAAACATTGATGAGCAATTCTCTTAGAACCCTGTTCATTCAAATCTGCTACCTGAAAATATTTAATATTTTCTTCTTTAACGATATCCCACTCTTCTTGCTCTAAATCCCTTATTCCAACATAAACTAAGTCTTTCAATGCAATAGACTCACCACAAAGTGCTTTCGTGTTATTCCAAAGTTCAACTGTTTGTTCATCTAATTCGTTTCGAGCTCGATGTAAATGGTCTTTACACGCAGCTGCAGCAACAGGCATGCCATGCACATTACCACTTGGCGTAGTATATGGTGAATGTATATCAGCATGTGCATCAATCCAGACCACGCCTATTCTCTTATCTGGGAATGCCTTTTTCAGCCCCGCAAGAGAGCCTGATGCCGTACTGTGATCACCTGCTATCACTTTTAATTGACTGTCATTATTCTGATAAAAATGAAAAATTGATGACGATAGCCTATCAATACATTCATTAATTTCCCCCAGATAGTGAGCTTTCTTTAATTTACTCTGTCTGACAGGAAGTGCTGCAACATTAATAGAATCAACTACGTTTACTTTATCACCCAACTCAGCTAAAAGAGCCCTACAGCCAAGTGCAGCACCTGAATGTGGTCCACCTAAATCGCATTCAACAACTATTACATCTTTTATCATGATGCTTTACTCCCTTGCTCGTTGATAACACACTCTAATCTCAGATTCCAACATGCATTTTGACAATACTCACCTTCAACAAATACATACTCACGTTTACAAGAATCGTAAATATACTTTCCAGGTACATCATCAATATACATTTGAGATGGTAAAACAGACCCGAAGATTGATTGTAATTCGTTTATATAAAACTTGCCGTCTGTAGTTTTGAGTATATCAACGGCCATACTGGTGCAGTCCATTCTATCAGTTAGCTCTCGTGTCATATCTAAGAGCTCAATAGGGGGTTGTACCCAACCAACTAAGTCCGAACCACTGGCAAAACCATTACTTCCTATAAGTTTTTGATGACCAAAATAACTATCACCAACCCTAATTATTCGCCACTCTAGCTCAATATCTAAAAACTCTTGGAATAATACATAGTGTCTTTGAGCCCTTGAAACTCGAGGGAACGGAATATTATTTTTAGAGCCCCAAGGTATATTACCAAGTGCAAATTCTGGGTTTAGTTTTCCAAAAACTTTATTAACTAGCCTTTTAGCTGTACGTCGGTTTTTGATAATTTTAACCGCACTACCGCCTGCTCCAGTGTTTGCTTTAGATACAATGGGAAAAGTAGCCTGCTCGATAAAAGATAATGCATCATGCTTTTGTGCAAACACATTTGTCGCTGGAAAATTGTAGCCCAGATACTCTAGCCATGTAGCCATATTCCTTTTGTTCTCATATACATACAATTCATTAAACTTGGGATATGTTTTTTTATTGAGAACTTGACTAATAAAGTACACTCTTTCGTCAAATATAGCTTTGTGCTCGTCATAATTGCATGGAGGACGAATCAAAAATAGATCAAATGACCTATTAACAAGCTCTAACCATTTATTACTCAACAAATCTATAACTTCATATTCCAATTTAAAATCAGAGCACGCCGAGATCATTTTATCCAGTTCTAAACCTGGATAGCAACATATTGCAACTTTCATAATATTAATTCAGAAGTTCTGTGATTGTGTTAATATTCCAACGAGTTGGTATACCATTGATATTAAGGTTAGGGTTCAAGCGCCCCTGCTCATCTAAAATTACATCACCAAGAATTCCCTGCGCCCAAAGTAATATACTGTCAATTGTTGGTGTTTTTATATCAGCTTCTAGTGCTATCCACTTAGCCAATACTAATCCAAAGTATATATCGTCGAAGAAGAAGCGGTGGGTATCATCAATAAGCACTTTCTCACCTCTTTGGATAACAGGCGTCTTTATGGCCCCAAGAGTTGGAGAGTTCTTGAAAGAACTTAAAATATCAGGTGTACTAGCACCGTAAGAGAATCTCTCTAGAGCTAAGTAATCTAACATAAATGAGAAGTTCAACTTGGTAGATAAAGTTCGAATATGTTCACGAATCAACTCATAGTCGGCATCTAATGACTGAAGTAAATCTGCCGATCGCTGATCATAGTCTTTATAGAATAATGGAACATCTGACTCTTTTCCCCAAGCTCCACCTGATGATAGGGAAAGACCATACATTCTAGAAGTGTGAATTATTTGGTTATCAACTGAAAGTGTTGAAGATATGAAATTATTACAATAATGAAAAGCACCTTGTTTAAAATGATTTTCACAAAGATCAGGTAAAAAAGAGCCATTCAAATAATTAAAGTCATTCTCGTCTTGAATCGAGATTACATTATTAACTTTCGCGCCATATGTAACTCCTATATGACCATACTTTTCGATTCGACACACCCAAGGGATCAAACCAATCGCAAATGGAGTTACATTCTCTTTATTATACTTCCGGGCATAGTAGTCAACCATCCAGTTAAAACCACCTTGACCATACACCGTACCTACAAATATTTTTTTAGAGCCCGCATTTTTAATTACTTTCTCAAGAGCATCTGGATATTGATAAACAGGTATACACAATAAAATGATTTCTGAATCAGGAACTAGCTCTTCGTACGAATTTGAAACTTTATCAAGTTGAGCTGAAAACCTTTGAATTTCCTCTCCAGACTCAGTAATGTACTTAGACAGAACCTCTTTATTCCAGTCATTTGGTCGACTTGTAAGTATAGACACAGAGTGACCTTTCATCGCCAACAATGGCGCTGCGGTATGGGCAGAACTCCCACCCCCAACGATTAAAATATTGTGCATAACTAACTCTCTTTATTGTCCTATCTGTACCACATGCTCTACATGTAGAGGGTAAGGCAGCAAACTGGGAATTTTACCACGTTCAAACTTTGCTTTTCCACTGAAGAAGCAATTAATTTATTAAGTCCCATTTGATGAGAAATTGCTCTCTAGAAAAATGTAACCTCATCAAAGTGCTAAAGCTCACCACGCTAATCTTTAAGTGTCGCAGTTGAATAAAGCATATAGCTTAAGAGTCCTTAAGGTTTTTGTGATAAAGGGACTGGTACTTATTTGACATTACTATCGCAGTGAGGTGTTTATTAACTATCTCCAAAGATGCATTTGAAGAGGTAGTATAGTCTCTCCCCATAATGCCATCAATTGCTTTATCTAACGCATCACTACAATTAAGTTCAAAAGTACTCGAAGAACTTTTATCAAATTTTACAACTTCTTCATGAGGCTCTATCTGAGATAATACCGACGGTAGCCCACAAGCCATAGCTTCAATAACGGCGTTTGGAAGCCCTTCAGCAGACGACGCGGAAATATAGTAATCAGCGCAGTTCAAATACATGTTTACATCATCAACGGCACCTAATAAATGTATATTAGCTCTACCGTCAGCCAATTGGAGCAATTTTGTTCGCAATTCTCCATCACCTATCAGTACTAAGTGCTCATGAGCGCTACGTTTTAAAAATGCCTTAACTAACAATTCCGGGTTTTTACGATTAATGAGTGGACCTGATGAAATAAAAACCTTGTCAGAAGTTTGAATTCCGAGTTGATGGCGAACTTGGTCTCTTGTTTGCCCTGAGAGCTTTTTAAACCTATCAGTATCAACCCCGTTTTGTATTGTAACGAGATTCTCTAGCCCCATTTGAGTCCTAATATTCTCAGTTACTGCTTCAGAGACACCTACAACATAATTAAAGTTACGCATACTACGAAAATGCAAAGCCGCTAAAATTCCACCATATATTTTTCCATACTCCATGCATAGATCTAATTGTGGAAAATTTCGAATAGTACAAACCTTAAACTTACCATGTGTTAAAGTTAGTGATGAGACCAGCCTGTCAGCCCTAAATCCCTGACTATGGATCAAATCAGGGTTAAATTCAGATATAAACTCTTTTAGTTGTTTCTTTGCTGAAAAAAGCCCTTGTAATCTTGTCAGTGATAAAGAAGTAACCTTTATGTCGTGCGCATCAAATAAGGGTTTTAAAGAATCAACGGGCTCATCAGAAAGAGTTAAAACATGACCAAAAAACTTATCAGAATTTAAGTTTTTAACTATATTCAACAGTTGGTTTGTCGGTCCGCACTTAGATAAAGTGCTAACAACATATAGTATTTTTTTCATTACAATCCAAAAAGAGAAAATGACAGGTTATAAGGTGAACTGCCCGTTTTAATAAATAAGTTAAGGTACAGTGTTAATGCAGCATATAAAACTATTATTAGCGCAGGTAAAAGCTTTTCTCGAAAAGCAAGCAAAACACATGGAATTAAAACAACTTCAACAACCCCATAAAAAGTAGCGATTCGCCCTCCAATTGCTCCGAAATCAGAAAAAGCAAGCCTCCAAAAAGTTGCAAATCCTAAAAACAACATAAGTGTTTTGAAGTAAGGGACTTTATACTCTAGTTTTTCCCATAGGGATATCAGTAATATAAAAATAGCTAAATTTTTAATATTTGTTATATCGAATAAACTCGTTGTGCTAACCATACTATCTACTGAGTAGTGATTAAGTTTACTTGTAATTACTCCCATATTAGGAAGAACAGACATCAAAAGATTAGATATTCCTATAGCTCCTAAAGCAACCCCCGACCCCACAAATGCAATTAATCTCTTTTTAGTTACTTTAAAAAAGGATGCAAAAAAGAGGGCTAAATAACTCAAGGCTGCCATATGAAAAATACCTGCAGCACAGATTATTATAAACCCTTTTAAGAATTGCCTGTTCGCGAGCGGAATAATTAGAAATAACCCTATCGCAGCAGCTACAGCCGAGCGGATCTGATTAATGTCTCGATACAAAAATGTGTGCACAAAGAACAGCATAACCGTCATAAAAAAATAAGGCGACAATACACTGTATTGTTTGCAAGACAAGCCAACGGACAACAACGCCACTCCCAAAAATAAGAGTATAAAAGACGAAGAAAAAAGCTTTAAGACTGCAGAATAAAAGACAAAACCTGGTTCCATCCAGAGGTCAGTAAAACGATATTGGAACTCCCCTGTAAGCCAATAGCCAATATGTGGCACATAGTCATAAGCCTCTATATATGCAAGATCATCTTGTCCAACACCAGGACCACGTAAACCCGCGAAGAGGATCAAAAAAGATACCGTGTAAAATAATAGAACTTTCTTTACAGAAAAATCTACTCTTTTTACTTCACACAGTGAAAGCACTGCTAGACAGCCAAATATCAATAAATATAAAGAATACATATCAAATGACTATGTCAACACATATATACAATTTTAATTGCCTTTGCCTAAAAGAACCGTAGATATAGTCTTAAAAACAATTTTAATGTCAAGCAATGCTGAGTAATGTTTAATATAATAAACATCGTATTTATGCTTCCATATAGCATCCTCAACTGACGCACCATAAGGGTAACTTACTTGAGCTAAGCCTGTAACGCCCGGTTTTACAGCATGCCTGAATCTATAGTAAGGTATTTCTTTCTCTAACTCGGTTACAAAAACATCCCGTTCAGGCCTAGGACCGACAAGTGACATTTCACCTTTCAATACATTTATTAACTGAGGCAATTCATCTATTCTTGTTTTACGAATGAATTTACCTACTTTGGTTACTCTCGCATCATTTTTTTTTGCCCACTGAGCGCCGTTGGCTTCAGCATCAGAGCGCATAGAACGAAATTTAACTACTTCAAATTCTTCATTGTATAAACCTACCCTTTTCTGCTTGTACAATATCCTTCCTGGACTTTCAAGCTTAATAATCAACGCAGTTATCAACATAATAGGCAAAGTTAGCAATAATATAATTAGTGCGCTAAATATATCGAATGTTCTTTTTAAGTTTAGATTTCTTCGTTCCGATAAAATCGAAAATGCTTTTTGATGTAAGAAATAGTTACTACCTAAAAGTTGAACCTCAGTGTAGCCCAAACGCTCATCTAAATAACTTATCAAAGGTTCAACCCAAGCACCAAACTCAGTTGCCCTCACCAAAAACTCTCTTGAATCTTCATCTAAATATTCAAGGCCATAGTGACAAACAACTTTTTTACCAAAACAATCTAAATCATAGTTGTTAAATTCAGCATCAAAGTCATATTTCTGGAACAGTTTTTCTAGAAAAGCGACTTTATCTTGCGGACAAAATACATAAATTGACTTTTGCTTTAAAGCTTGAGATTGAGATTTTAACCTCTTTCTCACTTTAACAGGCTTAGCCTTGGAATGGTCTGGTAAGGTTTCTATCATAAATTTCTCACGCACTCTTATAAGAATCCTTACTCATTGAAGATGCTATAATTAAATAAGAACAAATAAACAACATGCCCAATACAAAAGAAAGAAGAAGGATCAATACTTTCTTAGGCCAAGTTGGGTATAATGGAACGATCGCAGGATCAATAACTTGAAATACATATTCTTTCTGCACATCAGCCAACATTTTTTTCTGAAACTCTTTCTCTATAAGTCCAAATAGAATCTTTTTCATCTCATCAACATGAGTTGTTTTCAAAGTACTTTCTAGATAAGAAATTGAGTTTGTAGCCGCAACAGTGTCCATAACTCGAATAGTTTCATTTATATCGTTTATAAGCTTATCAAGAACTAACTGCGCGATTACCGGAGAATAATGACTCATTGAAATTCTGATAAATTTAGAGCCCCTGTCTTGGTTGATTACCAGTTGATCCTCAATAAACTTATTAAAAGCCATCGACTTTATTTCTTGTGTATTCTCGACCAACCATGTTTGAGAAGCGGCATCATATATTTTTTCATTATAAATATACCCTTCATTCTCATCCCAACCTTCAACAGCGAGCAAAATAGTAGTTAGATCATTCTTTTCGATAAATTCGTCTATGAAAACCCTGCTTTTCAAGATTTGAAGTGCTAAGTCTGACTTACTTATACCTTGAGGACCAAGCGATAAACCAGTTAAGGACGCAATGCCCCCCAGTTGGCTATTTAAAGCCCCAACCTTACTCGCATTCGACTCCGCCGGAGCAACTAACACAGATGATCTATACACATCAGGTAAATTGCTAGCAAACAAAAAACCAATCAACGTTACTGCTGTTGAGAATATAAAAATAACCAACTTTTTAGACCACAGTAGTTTAAACGTCATTAATAACCCAATTTGGTCATTTGTATTACTGTAATCAAATTCTTTAATCTTATCGTTGTTTTGAGCCATTTTTAATCCTTACGTCTTAAACGATTATAAACAACTTTAAGTACTGAGCTTGGTAGCAGCCTTGGTAGAAGTCTCAAACAAAATATAAAAGCGCCATTTAGGTAACCAGTTATGCCGTATTTAAGTTTAATCTTAAAAAGTTTGTATTCTGAGCCAGCATATTTAATGCCTTTTCTCTTTTTGTGCATACCATTCCCAATTCTGACATGCACCAAACTCTCATTAATACTAGCTAACTGTTTACCTGCCCCCATCATTCTAATCCACAAATAATAGTCTTCCATGAAATAAAGGTCTTTATAGCTGCCGACCTCTAAGACTGCGCTCTTTTTAAAAATAACTGCAACGTGATTTATTGGATTTCTATACTTTGCAAGTTTAATGATTTCATTATTCGAACAAGGAACAGTTCTAAATGAAGATATATCTCCAACTTCCGTTTGAAACTCACTTATATTTGAGGTGACCAAATCAACATCTGGATTGTTTTGCATAAACTCTATTTGTTTTTCAAAACGATCTGGAGTATTAATGTCATCAGTATCGAATCGAGCAACTAGCTCATAGCTGCATGCTTTAAGACCTTGATTTAAAGCTTCTCCTAATCCGACGTTCTGCTCTAAGACAACTTCTTTTATTGGTAGCTTTTGCTTCCACATTTTTAGTGCATCATACAACTCATCCGTCAGAGGACCGTCATGTACAACTATAATCTCTGTGGCTGGCAAAGTTTGAGCATGAAAGCTCTCAAACGCTTCATTTAAATACTCTGCCTTTTCACCTCGATAAATTGAACATAAAACAGAGAAGCACTGATAATTCTGCATTACTAAATTCCCGATATCGCCGCTACACCAACACCCAACTGATAGAAAATCTGTGTTGCTGTACTCCAAAGTGTTAAACTATCAAGATGCGCTGCATCCATTGGAACGACAATGGTATCTCCAGCTTCAAGCTGAACTGTATTATTGACCGCAAACCAACTGCTTCTATTTGGTATAAATACTGCACCGTTGGCCTTTATAACATAAACTTTATCTTCATCGGCTCGGTCTCTCATACCGCCACTTAAATTGATATAGTCCTCAATTGAAGTTCCTTCTCTAAATAAGTGAGATGAGCTGTAATTTACTTCACCAATGATTGAAATTGAGTCTTGACGGCCAGGTACATACAAAGTATCACCATCTTGTAAACTTAAGGCAGTTCGGTCGTCAAGAATACTTGGCAAATCAATGACAAGTCGACCCAATGCCTCTACACTGGCAAGATCTTTCAGTAATTTGTTAGTTTCTTCATAAGTTAATGATGTATTTGAGCCAATTGACTTTTGAAAGCTCTTTGACGCAATGTCTTTTCTTAACTCTTCAGATAACCTTTTGAGCTGTTTCTGTTCTTGCTCTTTAATCGCCTCACGAGTAAAAATAGCAGCCTTAGGTTCAGCGAACCCTGTTATACCGCCAGCTCTAGCAAGCACTTCTTGCAGGGTATCACCGCGTTTGATCGTATAAGTTCCAGGAAAAACAACTTCTCCTTTCAAATGTATTTTATAACTCTCTTGCCAATTGGGCTGCATTAAAATATTTAATGTATCTCGGCCCTGCAATAACACGATTTCTGAAGATTGCTCTTTGTCAATATCTGTTACTTTAATATAAGTTACATCTCCTGATGGAGACACTCGGGTAACTTCTGCGAAATCTACATAAGCAGATTCAAGTAGCCCCCCGGCAGCTGTAATGGCTGCATTTACATCAAGGCCTTTTGCTAAAGGAAATACCCCAGGGAATCTAACTTGGCCATCCACTTCAAACGTAGCTTTAGAATTACCAACAGTAGCTTGATATTCTAATTGAGCTAGAATTGGAGCAAGTAAACTCTCTCTTCCGAAAGCAGTTGGTGTAATTTCCTCTTCAACTTTAATTTCGGCTTCATCTTCGCTTTCCTCCAGCAAAGCCTCGTTGAGAGCGATGTCAAATAACACCTTTTGATCAAACTGTCTTCGCTCATACAAGTGCCACAACTTAACTTTTTCTTGAAGTTCTTGTTCTGTTTCTGTGAGGGCTAAGTTTTTAAGTGCAGCTTCTTCTTTTTCTAGGTCATTGAAGCGACTAAATACAAAAACCTCATCATTTTTATTCAGAAATACATTTTTAGTTTTCAATGCATCAATTATCGAAAACTGTATAACTTCAATTTCATTGGTCGCTGCAATTTCTCTCACTATAAGCGCGTAATCTACATCAGCTTGAGGAAGCAAGTCAGTTTTTGTATTACTAACCAATTGATCAAATGTGAGACCACTTTTCCACTCATAATAACCTGGTCGTGAAACTGCACCGATCAGCGTTACAGAGTCAATGACCTCACTATTGACACTTTTCACCTTGAGGTAGTCTCCACCTTGCGGAGTGTAAGCTGTCTTATCTTGAGTAAAATCGACCGATATAACTGACTTTTTGCTATGTTCAATAACACGCTTCACTTCGACTTGCTCAAGAAAAGCGTTTTCTTTAAATCCACCAAACATATTGACTAAAGATTTAGCTGTCTCACCGTCTTTCAACTCAAAAATAGCGGGGCGTTTTACAAATCCGTCTACGGATACCTGAGGACCTACAGAAGGGATAAATACAACATCTCCAGATTGCAGTGTTACATCTCCAGAACTATCCCCTTTCAGCAACAAGTCATATAGGTCAAGCTCAGAAATGACCTTGCCTCTTCTTTTCACTTTGATGTTTCTCAACGAAGCTATCTCTGATAAGCCACCACTTGCGAATAAGGCATGAGTGACAGTAGAGAGAGGAGAAAGTGAATAACTACCAGGCTTATGAGCTTCACCGACGACTAAAACCCTTAAGCTTCTTAGTTCTGATATTGATACAAAAACCTTTAGGCCTATAGCCTCTGTTGAAATCTTTTTATCAATTAACTCCTTCAGTTCGCCGTACGTCAAACCAGCGACATAAACAGGGGAGAATTTCGGAATGTTTAATCGACCTTCTCTATCAACAGTGATCAAATGTGTAGCCGTTTCTTTACCATAAAGGCTTACAGACAAGCTATCACCATTAGAAATAATATAGTCGTTAGGAACTGAGAGCTGTTCTGTCGGGGCAAAACTGGTTGGCTCTCCCGCAAACAATTCATAGCCATATGGCTTTAATATTTTTTCTTCCGGCTTTAAAGGGTCCGGGTTATTTTCTAGTGAAATATCTTCCCGTGGCAATATGCTCTTTTCATTGATTTTCGGCTGCGGTTCATTATTATTCTGAACACCAATACTTGATAAATCAATGCCATATTGTTTGGCTAAAGTTTCTTGTTGAGATTTAGGCAACTTTTTAAACTGTTCTATTTGCTGCGTAGTAGGTGTAAAGGCGCTAGCTAAAGCACTGAAGCCCAATAATACTATTGCTAAAACATGCTTAAAATACATCAGTGTCAGTATCCCGTTAGTCAATAACCAAAAAAAGATTGCACATTCTACACGATAACTATGAAATAGAAAAAGGGCCTAGGCCCTTTTTTTTGTCATAACTTTGTGAACAAACAATTCAATTCGTTAAAAACTGTAAACGAGTGTCAATGACGTTTCAGTGTCTGTATTTTCCTTGCCGTCGTCAACTTCTGAGTTATGAGTAATTTTATAGGCAACTTTCATTTGCAATGAGCCATTCACTTTGGTCATCAACGCAGTTTCTGACTCTGACTTAGTATTTGTATCACCATATTCCACTGCGACTATTTGTGTAAATTTAGCATTGTCAGAGATAGTCCATTCGTAGTCGATCTTTGCAACACCAATCGCTTCACTTTCTGTTGCACCAGCTAAAGGTTGACCATCGCTCGTCACTTCAGTGCTGCTTTCCTGATATTCAAAACGCTTGATACCTGGGCCAATTTCAAAGTCTAGATACATATTAGGACGACTTACCACTCGCAAACCATAACCTACCGAGAACACAGATTCGCTTCTATATGCACCAAAATAATCAGAGTCATAAGAACCAAAAATAAACAAATGGCTGTGATCTTCTACTAGCTTGTAATTTCCTTGCACAGATAAAGAATACTTTTCATTCGTACGCTCTTTAACTTTTTCACCGTCATCATTTTCGATTTCATCTTCTTTGAAAATACCATCGATTTTGTATTCATTACGCCAATTATCGAGATGATGTTTTGCTTTGATTTCACCTTTTAAAGTCGTTGTTTCCGTATTACCGCTTGTGATAATCGCACCTACCTCACTGGTGATGTCCCATTCTTTTTCTTCTGGAAGTGTATTACCACTATCATTTTCTTCTGCAGCAAGCTGAGACGACATAGTCATCAATGCACACAAAGAGAACAGTTTAAATTTCATTATAAAATCAACCTTATTTTTCAGTTTTTTGTAAGTGCACATCCATTTGCGGATACGGAATATTTATATTTGCATCATCCAATGCAATTTTTATGTTTTCAAGTAAGTCAAAGTAAGTGGGCCAATAGTCACTCGTATTCACCCATGGTCTGACAGCAAAGTTCACACTAGAGTCCCCTAACTCTAATACCGCCACTGTATATGTGGGTTCTTTCAAAATGCGAGCTTCATTATTCAAAACGTTTTCAAGTACTGCCTTGGCGTTTTTCAGATCAGATTCATAACCAACACCAATAACAAGATCAATCCGTCTCGTTTTTTCACGCGAATAGTTTACTATCGCCCCAGACATAATAGAGGAATTGGGTATTATAATAACTTTATTGTCTGGCGTAATCAGTTCGGTTGAAAATATCTCTATTTTACGGACACTGCCTGATTTTCCGCCTGCATCTATATAATCACCAGACTTAAAAGGGCGCAGTATAATGATTAACACGCCCGAAGCAAAATTAGACAGCGACCCTTGCAATGCTAATCCAACAGCGAGACCTGCTGCACCTAAAATAGCAATGAATGACGTTGTCTCAACACCCACTTGAGATAATGCCATGAGCAATGTTGCAACAAAACCTAACGCATACACTATATTAGCAAGGAACACCCCCACTGCTTTATCTACTTTGCGGTTACAAATTGCCTTTTCTGTTAAGTTTGAGAGAAAGCGCGTTACCTTAAGCCCGATTAAGAAAATAAATAAGGCGAGCACAGCTTGCAGTGCATAGTGCACGATTAAATCTGAATTGTTATTGAACCAATCGAGTATGATGTCCATAAAGTGTCCTGTTTCAGAGAGTTATCAGTATAATTCTTTACAACAGGTATAAATATTAGACATTTTGTGGAGATTTTCCCCAAACAGACTAAAATAGACAAAAAAATAAAAAAAGCTTTGCATTATCAGTAAAACCCTGTAATATGCGCGCCACACCCAAGAGGTGTTACACGAAACATTGTGGCGGCTGTAGCTCAGTTGGTAGAGCCCTGGATTGTGATTCCGGTTGTCGTGGGTTCGAGCCCCATCAGTCGCCCCATCTCCTTCTTATTCGTGTTCTTTTATACGTTCCTGTACTTTTTAAGTTCACATAAAATTTTATATTTTTATACATTCTAAATTGTGTTATGCCATCCCGCATAAAGACGAAATCAGCTTTATCCATTCACGACTGCACATTTTCTTAACTCGACCCGGTATTGAAATAAATTGATCCCAAGCTTTTGAAACTTCCTCAACTATTTCTACATAGCCCGAAAATACTCTATTGGATTTAGCTCAGGTGAATAAGCGGGAAGTTTTATTAGCGTTAAGCTGCTGAATTATAAAGCAGTATCATGTGTATGACAGCCTCCGCCATCCATTATCACTACTGCATGCCTACCAATTGGTGTAACTTGTGATATTTAACGCATGTGCTGCGTCATCGCTTCTTTATTTACGAATGGACTTACTAATGCTTCTGTTTGGCCCGTGGCAGGACATACTGCACCAAATAAATACCCGTATTCAAACTGTTGTTGTAGTTTCACAATCCTTGATCGAGTACCTGTATCAGCCCAAATGCGTGTAGTCGGGTTTTTCTGGTCAAATCGAGCTACATCCTGAAACCATACATCGATACGCTCAAGAGGTTAGTGTCCCGATGTGTGAAGGTTCGTTTCCAGTTGGAAGTTTTTTAAAAGCTTCTTGGCTTTGTAATGGCTGCTTAGGGTGTTTTGAACGACTTGTGATCCAACTAAAACCAAGCTGCTTTCGTATTTTATAGACATGATTTAAGTGGTAATGAACACCAAATTCACTGCTAATGTAATACACAATGTCCTCACCGGTTAGACGGCAGCCTTGAAGCTCCGTGATTGTGCGCTTAATAAATTCAGACAGTTGCTCAAGCTGAGGCTGTGGTAGTCTAGATGTACGTCCTTGAATAAGCTTATTATCTAAGCCATCAAGCCCATGCTCTAAGTAACTAGAGACTCATTTATTAACACTACTCCGTGGTGTATTAAGGCGTTTTGCAATGTTGGTTCTGCTATTACCTTCATAAAATAATGACACGGCAAGTAATTACATGCGTTTACGTGCGTTGGGCTCTTTTCGAGAAAGCACCAAAAGCTGTTCAGATATGCTTGGGTTAAGCGTTATTTAGTCTGTCATTTTATATGCTCTATATGAGATCAGATATTTAGGCGGAATAGTATTATTTACTTTTGATCATTTTATTCGGTTTACAATTAGGGCGACCAATAGATTGCTGCTTGGAGACACATTGTCCATCTGTGCCATAAAGTCGCTGGTTTATTTAGCCGCACAAAAAATGCCACCTAAATTAGGTGGCATTACACACGGGATTATTTCTACTTATAAATAGAAATTCTGTTTACTTATTTCCAGCTTTTCATCTTGTGACCTTTCAATGCATAGAAAAGAATGAAGATGTAACAAGGAAATAAAATTAAATACGCACTTTGACTTGAAGCAACTGTCGCTTCAGGGCCCTTAGCTAAACCAAGGAATAAAGGACCAAACGCACCGCCAGCAATACCCATAACAAGCAGACCAGAACCAACGCTAGTCAATTTACCGAGTCCTGACAGTGCAAGAGGCCAGATTGCAGGCCACATAATGGCATTTGCCAAACCACAGATTGCTAAAAATAGTACTGCTAACGGCATTTCACCTGCAAATATTACATTGATTGTACTTTCTGGATTTGAAAATGCAATCGCAAAAGACAGTACCATCCCCAAAATAGCCGAAGATGCTAACGCTGTTTGTTGAGATATAACTCGAGGGATCAGTAAAATACCTAAGACATAACCAAATACCATAAAGCCCATTGTATATGAGGTCATGACCGTGTAATTATCCATACCAAAAGCAAGCGCAAATGAGCCTATAGTATCCCCTGCGATTACTTCTACAGCAACATATAAAAATAGTGCAACAACACCCAAAGCTAAATTTGGATGAGCAAGCGCTTCTCTAACAGTACCTTTTGCTCCAGACTCTTCTTCTTCAGTAATTTCAGGTAGTGGTGAAAATTTAATTGCTAATGCAAATAGGCCAATAAAGGCTGCTAACCCAAGGTATGGTAATATTAGGTTCTGAGCCATCGCATCTTTTTCTGTTTGCGTTAGTGCAGTCTCAGAAACTTCAGTAAAACCACCTAATACTAATGCAGTAAATACGATTGGCGCGATAACACCTGCCGTTTTATTTAGGATCCCCATCAAACTGACTCGTGCCGCAGCTGACTCTTCAGGGCCTAATCTAACGATATATGGGTTCACTGCCGTCTGTAGTAACGTTTGAGCAATACCCATGGTGAATTGTGCAATAATAAACAAGATGAAAAGCTGTGCTTTCGCTGCAGGAATGTACAACAAAGCACTACCCATCATCATGGCAACAGATAATGCCATACCATTTTTGTAACCAATTTTCTTGATAACTTTTGCCGACGGGATTGCTGTAATCGTCACCGAAATATAAAAAGAAAACAAAACTAATGAAGCTTGAACTGAACTAAGATCAAATAACTGCTGCAAGTAAGGCATCAGTGACCCATTTAACCAAGTCACAAAACCCAAAATAAAAAACATAGCAGCAACTATGGCCAAAGGTATGGCGTTGCTTCGAGGTGTTGAATTCGACACAGTGGCTTCCATAAATTTTTACTCGTTGTTAAAAGTTTATTGTTTTTTGACGGTGCTTTCGATTTATATATCACCATCTAATCGTCATGCCCGCCAAAAATGACAGCGCTGACATTTAACTTTACGTTAATTTTACACGTATTTCTAGTTAGAAATTATACTAAACTGGATTTAAAAAAGGGGCATACGCCCCTTTTTTAATTTTTAGTTATCAGTAAGTTTACTCTAAACCTGTAATACGGCTGTACTTTTTACCGTCTAATGTGGTTCTTAGACGCACATCTGATGAGTTAGTCACTGTCATCGGACCTGAATAAGTCTGCCAGGAGTTACCGTTATCAAGGCTCACTTCAATCGTCAAAAATGAAAATGCACTGTTAGCTAGTAGCAGACCATCTTTAATTACTGCGCCTGGTACAGGCAAGTTCACATTCACACCATCTGTAACTAGCCTACCAAGCTCTTTCAACGCCAGTGCCGCTGAAAACTCTTGCCAGTCAGCAGCGCGTGCTTTTTCATTTGGCTGCTCACCTTCCCAGCTTGCTTTATGCCAAGCACGCTCAGCGACGGTCAAGACACGCGGGAACATCATTGCCATTACCTGATCTTCAGTACGGATCGTCTCAGTCCATACCTGCCCTTGCATACCCAAGATATTTTCAGGTTTTTCGAGCTTTGGTAACGGTCGACCAACAAGCGCTTCTAAATTGTCTATCGCCTCGCCATTACGTGTAAAGTCTGCATTAGCATAGACATCATCTGGCATATAGCTAAATGCTTTTTTAGTATCTGTATATCTTGCAGCCCAATAATAGCCACGTTCAGCTGGATGTGCTTCGTATGGATGGTCAAAGTATAAATGTGTACCGTGAGATAGCACGACCTGATAACCATCATTAGCCAAACGGTAAGCTCTGTCTGCTACTCCCCACTCCCAAATGTTATCCCATACGTTAGCGGTAAATACTTGATTCGGGAACTCATCACGTTTAAACGGGTTCACGCGGTCATACATCAGGCCATCTTCCCAAGCACCTGGTGCGATCCCACGTTTAGCAAAGATTTTCGCAATGCGCTGCGTGAAGTAAGGCTTCAGATCCGCAGGTCCTGCGATGCCATTGTTCGCCTCTTTAAATAGCGCATCACATGCAGGCGATTTCGTCCAAGAACCTGCCCCGACTTCATCACCGCCAAAATGCAGATTTTCTAAGCGTGTGCCTGCTTCCCGATACATACCTTGCAGTTCATAAGTAACCTTTTCGACAAACGCATACGTCGAGTCCATACAGACATTGAATGAATTGTCTGTGTAGTTTTGTACTGTCAAATATTCTGATTTATCTTCAGGATCACTTAATAAGAAAGCACGTGCTTCTGCTTCTTTGCCTTGCTCCATTAATCTGTGATATCTGGCTTCCATCGCTTTGATGGCTGCGCGAGCATGACCCGGACCTTCAATTTCCGGAATGATATCTATGTGTCTGGCTTTAGCAAATTTAAGTAGCTCAACAAAGTCTTCACGTGATAAGTAGCCATTGCCTGAACCAGACTTAAATGGACCTGTACCCAACTGAGTTAACAAACACGTGCGTTCTTCTAAATCAAAGCAGCGATATCCACCAATTTCCGATAGCTCAGGCAAGCCAGGGATCTCTAAACGCCAGCCCTCATCATCTGAGAAGTGCCAGTGGAATTTATTCAACTTATAACGCGCCATTTGCTCGACGAGCTTAAACAAGGCTTCTTTACCATGGTAGTTTCGTGCATTGTCATAATGCATACCACGCCAACCGTATCTCGGTGTATCGTCAATTTCAACGTTAGGTGCTTCTACACTGCCATCTTGCATTTTCGTCAACAGCGCTAATAAGCTCTGTATTCCATAGAAAACACCCGCGTTATCAGCACCAATAATCTCTATTTTATCGTCGTCAACTTCTAGTTTGTAGCTACCCGATTGGCGTGTATAGCGCCCTTCGTTCTCTTCAACTTTTAAGAAAACCGTCGGGGCTTTACCTGCTGTAATATGATCTGCTTTTGCATCCAATGTTAGACCAAATTCGCTTAAGTCTTCTTGGAAAACAGAAACTTCAGATTTCAAACGCCCAGCAAAGCGAATCTGCCATTTATTATCCAACTGTGCGACGCCACGATTAAAGTCTACATTTTGCGGTTTAGGAATAATGCGTTTTAGCGCCGCCTCTTTGTCGACTTTTACAGTATGTGCATTGTGCTCATATCGCCAAGCAGCGTTCGCCAAAGGTGAGTAATCTAATGGCTCATTGTGCCTTTTAAGCTGATTTTCGCGCTCAATCGGTGCCACAAATGACAACATATCTTCAGTATCTGTATTTGCAAAAATCACTGGGAGTGATTGACCCGATACGATAAATGCTCGAGGCATAAAATCTGTATATGCTGCAATCCATGCCGCCGCTTCAAACTCAATTTTCAGCGATTCGTTTGCAGCTAATCCGGCAAATTCAGGGGTTGGGACAAAGCGATGTAAATCGCCATTAACATGCTCTATGCGTAAACCAGCAGAAGCTAATGTTTTAATTTTTCGAACAGAATGTATGTAGATCTGCCAATCACTTTCACCCTTAGGTAAAGCAACATTAGAATTGTTTTTTAATGACATAGAGCCAATGAAACTACCAGCAGCACCATGGAAGTTATTTTCTACTGCAAAAGTGAGGTGTGTATCTTTAGCAAAGGCGTCTAGCTGAGGTTGAGAAAGCACTGCACTGGCGCCCCACGAGGCAGTGACCAGCGTCGTTGCAAACATATGCGCAAGCATATTTTTTCGTAGATTCATATTAGCTCCTAAAGGCTATTCCTTGAAACCACATTTTAGCAAAAGCTTTTCTCAAGCGGTGCGCAATCTGAATTATACGATTTATGATATTGCGCAGCGTTAGGAGATATGTGGCTCAAATAAATAGCATTAACCAACTTATTGTTAGCTTTTCATCATATAGAAGAAAAAATGACAGCGCTATCAAATTTTAAAAAAGCCCGTTTATTCCACAAAAAAACCCGCTCAAGATTAACTCATAGCGGGTCTAGTCCATTTAATTGAGTGTTACCAAATCTTCACTCTTTCTTCTGGCTTTTTATACATTCCGTCCCCTTCTTTGACATCAAAGGCTTGGTGGAATTGTGGCATGTTGGATAAAATACCAATCACGCGATACTCACTTGGCGAATGCGAGTCAGTCATCAATCGATTTCGCAACTCTTCTTCGCGGTACTCGCGACGCCAAATTTGCCCCCATCCCATAAAGAAACGCTGCGAACCTGTGTATCCATCTATTACAGGGGCATCTTCACCACCCAGTGATAACTTATATGCTTTATAAGCAACGGTTAGACCACCTAAATCACCAATATTTTCGCCCAATGTGAGCTCACCATTGACATGTACATCATCAAATGGCTTGAAGCCATTAAACTGGTTAATTAGCTGTTTGCCTCTTGCTTCAAACTGCGATAAGTCACTCTCTGTCCACCAATTACGCAGATTGCCATCACCATCATATTTAGCCCCTTGGTCATCAAACCCATGACCAATTTCATGCCCTATGACAGCCCCAATCGCACCATAGTTAACCGCGTCATCGGCATCTAAATTAAAGAATGGCGGCTGCAAGATTGCAGCTGGGAATACAATTTCATTATTTACTGGATTATAGTAAGCGTTTACTGTTTGCGGCGTCATGTACCACCTTGAACGATCTACGGGCTTGCCCAAATCTTCGATCATTAAACGATGGGACCATTCATTGTACCTAATATAGTTACCCACTAAATCATCCGCATTGATTTCAAGTGCGGAGTAATCACGCCACTGATCAGGGTAGCCAATCTTAGGTGTGAATTTGTTTAATTTAGCTTTAGCGGCCGTTTTCGTCTGGGCACTCATCCACTCTAGGTCATCAATCGACTTATCAAAGCCTAAGATCAAGTTATCGACCATTTTGCTCATGCGCGCTTTTGCTTCTGGTGGAAAATGCTCTTTAACATAGATTTTGCCCAACAGTTCGCCTAACACATCGTTGCTCGCATCCGCTGCTTTTTTCCACATAGGGGATTGTGCTTCAAGTCCGCGTAACGTTTTACCATAAAAGCCAAAATGAAGATCGACGATTTTACGCTCAAGTAGCTCAGCATAATTACTTACCAAATGGAATGTGAGGTAGGCACGCCATGCATCAATATCCGTGTTATTCACAATGTTAGAAAGCTGTGTAAAATACGACGGCTGAGATACGATGATATCTTCGACATCAACACCTAAAGCTGCAAAGTACTCTGATATATCAAATCCAGCCATTTGCTTATTCAAATTACTTACAGTGAGCTTATTGTAAGTTTTAGATGCATCCCGACTATCTACACGAGTCCATTGCGCTTGAGCGATCTGTGTCTCAAGCGCGAGTATGTCTTCTGCAGCCTTTTTTGCTCCTCTTTCATCATACCCAAATTCAAACAGCATATCAGTGATATAGACTTGATAAGCATCTCGATTATTTTTAAATTTTTCAGTATCTTTGAGGTAAAACTCTCGATCTGGTAAACCTAATCCAGATTGGTACAAATACAGAGCATTTTCCGTCGAGTTTTTAGCATCGTTATAGACGTACCAAGCAAAGGGAGTTGTGCCGCCTTGAAGTTGTAATTTAGCAATCAGCCCAGGTAACTGAGATTTATTGGTTAGCGCTTTGATAGGTGCTAAATATTGATCCATTGCTGCAACGCCAATTTCCTCTCTGGCTAGCTCATCTGTATAGCTTTTATAGAATGCACCTAGTTTATATTCATCGCTATCAGGGGAAGCAGAGGTGTCTTTTGCGGCTTTTTCTAAAATCACTTTAAGCGCAGCTTGAGATTTTTCATGAAGCTCAGTAAAAGAGCCATAATTTGACTTGTCAGCAGGTATCTCAGTTTTTTCAAACCATTTTCCATTCACATGGCGATAGAAGTCATCTTGAGGACGAATTGATTGGTCAATGTTATCAAGCTCAATGCCTGAACTTAATACTTGTTGCTGTACAACTTTGCTCGTGTTCTCAGTTTTTGGCTGCTCACTGCAGCCAGCAAGGCCAAGTGCCAAAGCTACACCAATTGCTGCGAATGTCTTGCGCATATATGTCGGCTCCTTTTAATACATATATGAATCATACCTCGCAGCACATTAGATTAGAATCTAAAGCAAGAAAACAATTGTAACGGGTTATTTTTGTACAGATAACGCATCAATAATAGCCACATTAGCAGCAGGAAAATCAAGTGTACGAAGTTGCTCAAAATCTACCCACAGGCCAGGTTGGCCTTCAAGCCCTTTTGCCTCTCCAGTAAAATCTTCCACTGTATGGACAACTAAGCGTACTTGCTTATCACCATAATCATGCTCAATCGTCAGCAAATGTGTAGAGTCTGTCACATTAATTCCAATTTCTTCAGCCAACTCTCTTGCTAATGCTTGTTCTACACTCTCATCAGCTTCCACCTTTCCACCAGGAAACTCCCAAAGGCCACCTTGGTGCTGCTCATCACTTCGCTTACAAACAAAGTACTGATCCTGTTTCACTATGACACCAACAGCTACATTAACTACTTTTTTACTCATCTTTGCATCCCATAAAAAAAGCGACCTAAGGTCGCTTTTTAATAAATAGCGTGCGTACTAATTAGCTTAATTTGCCACAGCACTGCTTATATTTTTTACCAGATCCACAAGGACATGGCTCGTTACGACCTACCTTAGGCTCAGCTCTTGCGGCAATTGCAGCACCTTGAGGCGCTTCACCACCGACTGTTTCAGCTTCTTCATGCTGATACTGCCTTGGCATTTGCTCACTGCGACGATGTTGTTCTTCAACTTTTTCAACGTCTTCTTCAGCACGCACTTGAACTTTGCTTAATACACCAACCACATCCACTTTCAACGTCTCTAACATGTTAGAAAACAGTTCAAATGACTCGCGCTTGTACTCTTGCTTAGGGTTCTTTTGTGCATAACCGCGCAGGTGAATACCTTGACGTAGGTGATCCATCGCAGCTAAGTGATCTTTCCAATGCTGATCTAGGCTTTGTAGCATAACGGCTTTTTCGAAGTGACGAAGGACTTCAACACCGACTTGCTCTTCTTTTTGCTTGTATGCCTTTTCAGCTTCTTCAACAATACGTTCGCGTAGTGATTCTTCGTATAGTTTACTATCGTCTTCAAGCCACTTAGCAATTGGTAAATCTAACAATAGATCAGACTTCAAACGCTCTTCAAGACCTGGAATATCCCACATCTCTGCCAAGCTTTGCGGTGGAATAAAGCGATCAATCGTGCCGTTGAGCACATCGCTACGGATCGCATTCACAGTTTCTGAAATATCCCCTTCTTCAAGCAGCTCATTACGCTGCTCGTATACGACTCGACGCTGATCGTTAGCAACATCATCATATTCAAGCAACTGCTTACGAATATCGAAGTTACGCGCTTCAACTTTACGCTGTGCGTTTTCAATCGCACGGTTTACCCACGGGTGCTCAATCGCTTCACCACGTTGCATACCAAGTTTGCGCATCATTGTCGTCATGCGCTCACCTGCGAAAATACGCATCAACGCATCATCCATAGACAAGTAGAATCGGCTCGAACCTGCATCACCTTGACGGCCAGAACGACCGCGCAGCTGGTTATCAATACGGCGAGATTCATGTCGCTCTGTACCAATGATATGCAGACCACCCGCCTCAAGTACCTTGTCATGAAGCTCTTTCCATTTCGCTTTCGCTTGCTCGATTTGCGCGTCTGTTGGGTTGTCGATTTTTGCAATATCGTTCTGCCAGTTACCGCCGAGTACGATATCTGTACCACGACCTGCCATATTGGTTGCAATCGTCACATTACCTGGCAAACCTGCATCTGCGATAATATCAGCTTCTTGCGCATGGAACTTAGCGTTCAGTACGTTGTGTTCAATTTTTTCTTTACGTAAGAAGTGAGATAAGTACTCAGAACTTTCAATCGAGATAGTACCAACCAATACAGGCTGACCACGCTTCTGACAATCTCTGATGTCTGTCAGAATTGCTTCAAACTTCTCTTCTTGTGTTAGATAAACCAAGTCTGCACGATCGTCACGGATCATTGGCTTATTAGTTGGAATAACAACAGTATCAAGACCGTAGATTGACTGGAACTCAAACGCTTCAGTATCAGCAGTACCCGTCATACCTGATAGTTTGTCATAAAGACGGAAGTAGTTCTGGAATGTAATTGAAGCCAGTGTTTGGTTTTCGTTTTGAATGCGAACACCTTCTTTTGCTTCTACAGCTTGGTGCAAACCTTCAGACCAACGACGCCCTTCCATTGTACGACCGGTATGCTCATCTACGATGATAACTTCATTGTCTTTAACAACGTAATCAACGTCTTTTTGATACAGCTTATGCGCTCGCAATGCCGCATAGACATGGCTCAAAAGCGTAATATTACCTGCTGAGTATAATGAATCGTCTTCTTCAATTAGACCATGCTTGATGAGCAGCTCTTCAACATTCACTTGACCGCGCTCTGTTAGGTGCGCTTGCTTTGACTTCTCATCAATCGTGTAGTCACCGTCGCCTTCTACACCTTCTTCGTCTTCTTTTTCTTGTTGAACAAGTTCAGGGACGATTTTATTGATCTGTGTGTATAGCTCAGAGCTATCTTCTGCTGGGCCTGAAATAATCAACGGCGTTCTTGCTTCGTCAATTAAGATTGAGTCAACTTCATCCACAACCGCATAGTGTAATGGACGTTGCACACGCTCTTCGATACTAAACGCCATATTGTCACGTAAGTAGTCGAATCCAAACTCGTTATTTGTGCCGTAAGTGATATCCGCTGCGTAAGCTTCTTTCTTTTGTGCTGGCATCATGCCTGGGATGTTACACCCAACACTCAAGCCTAAAAATTCAAATAGTGGGCGATTGTTTTCAGCATCACGCTTAGCTAGATAATCGTTTACGGTAATGACATGAACACCTTTACCTGTTAAGCCATTCAGATATGCAGGCAAGGTCGCAGTAAGCGTTTTACCTTCACCTGTACGCATCTCAGAAATACGGCCTTGATGCAGCACCATACCACCTATCATCTGCACGTCAAAATGACGCATTTCAAAGACGCGTTTTGAGGCCTCACGAACTGTAGCGAATGCTTCAGGAAGTAATTCGTCTAAGCTGGTTCCTTGCTCAAATCTTTGTCTAAACTCTGCTGTTTTTGCTTTTAGTTCTTCATCAGATAGCTTGCTATACTGCTCTTCTAAAGCATTAACTAAAGCGACCGTTTTGCGTAAATTTTTGATCATCCGGTCGTTACGGCTACCAAAAATCTTGGTAAAAATTTTAGTTATCATGTTTAAACCATTTCAATCTTATGTTTGTAAGCCCCGTGCATTCGCGTATTCCCAAAAGGCTTACTAAGTCCTGTTGGCGACAAAGTCGAATTTGTGCTGTGTGCCGAGTTAATTTTCTACCTATCATACCAGACTATGCGCATCTGCAAACCACCTAAGCGAAAACTGTTCCTATTTAATAACATGTCTGTCGCAAAGGCGTTTCAAGAATACACGTAATAACGCATATGATCACTTAAATATTACCCATCGGATATGACGGTATTGTTTGGTAATTATGCAGATATGGGGATAACACAGGGAAACTTCAAGTAGAATGTATAACCAGTGCTTTTCTTGACAGTTTCGACCGAGTTTACAGCTGGTGAGGCAATACCAAATACAAAAAATAAGGTAGACTGTATGCAGTGCTAAAATAGTATTTATGAAAGTAATAACGTGATCAAACGTGGTTACTCTGGCCGTCTTTATGGAGTCCCAACATGGCGAAAAATAGATTTGATCCTAAATCACTTTCTGAGCTTGCGCCGAAATGGTCAAACAAACTATCTAACTACGTGGAAAAAGCACAAGATATTGCCGCGCTGCAAGCCCCGTTGAACAAGGCACTCGGGCCCATTTTAAGCAAAAAATGCCGAGTATCAAATTACCACCAAGGTACTTTATGTATCGAAGCAGCTTCTGCAACGCTTGCAACTCGACTGGGTTATTTGAAAATGGAAATCCTCTCCGAATTTAGACAATCGGGATTTCACGATTGCAGTCAGGTAAAAATCACCACCAACCCAGAAGCCCAGCAACGTTTGTCCCAACGTCAAAAGAGCCCACAATCAAAACCAGAGAAGCAACATAAACTCAGTGAATCGACAGCTGAGCAATTAACGATGCTCGCGGAATCAGCGCCAGATGGGTTAAAAGAAAGGCTGTTAAAATTGGCTAGACATGCAAAAAAGTAGAGGCTTTAAACTATCAATTAGACAAAAAAATGACGCTTTCGCGTCATTTCTTATCCTGCTGTAACCTGTTGACCAGCTTCAAGACCTGGCGCTGGCATGGTAACAGGTTCATCAAAGGTCACCCATTCCCAAGCGTGCTCATTGGCCATTACTTCACGCAGTAGTTTATTATTCAAACCATGACCTGATTTATAACACGTGACTTTACCCAAAATGTTATGACCCGTCATAAACAAGTCGCCCACACAATCCAAAATCTTATGCTTAACAAACTCATCTTTATAACGTAAACCATTAGGGTTTAACACTTTGAAGTCATCCAGCACAACCGCATTATCCATGCTACCGCCAAGTGCTAGATTATTCGCATGCATGTACTCAATGTCTTTCATAAAACCAAAAGTACGTGCACGGCTAATTTCTTCAGTAAAGCTTTGTGCTGTAATGTCTAAGCCAATACGCTGGCGACTGGCATTGATAGCTGGGTGATCAAAAGCGATTTCAAAGTCGATATGAAAACCATCATATGGTTCAATTTCAGCCCACTTATCGCCTTCTTCAACACGTACCGTCTCTTTAATACGGATAAAACGCTTGGCAACGTTTAGCTCGGCAATACCGCCTTTTTGCAACAAATAGATGAATGGTAATGCACTACCATCCATAATTGGTACTTCGGCGCTATCGAGCTCAACAATCAAATTATCGATACCTAAGGCTGCAACTGCCGCAATTAAATGCTCAGTTGTAGATAGACGAACACCATCTTTGTTCGTTAAACAAGTACATAATTGCGTATCACCCACAGCTTCAGGGGTTGTCTCAAAATCGACAACAGGGTCTAGATCTACGCGACGAAACACGATACCCGTATTTGCGCTCGCAGGTCGGAGAGTGATCGTGACCTTTTCACCTTTGTGTAAACCTACACCTGTGGCTTTAACAACTTCAGCAATTGTACGTTGTTTAATCATATATTCGCCCACTTTAAGTTAATAGACCGCGGAGTGTATCATAATTAACACCCCATGCCAATCGGTCAATATTTATCCTAATCTGACTGTTTTCTCAAAAATGCTGGAATATCGAAATAATCACCTTTTTCTTTCTCACCAGATTCTTTTGGTTGCTCAGCCGTTTTAATCGTTTCTTTTACCGAAGCGGTGTTGGTATCAACATTAAACCCAGCAGCGGTATCGTTAGTTGGTTGTGCTTCTACAGGTTTATTTCCTGCGCCACCAAAACTTGGTACAAAGTCTTCATTCGTGTGGCTTGGACCATGCGTGCCTGTAGCGGCTTGTCCAGCTAGACCTTGAATACCTTTATCAACTATGCCAAATTGTGGTTTACGATCGCCACCTAGGCCTGTTGCAACAACGGTCACTCGTAACTCATCACTCATTTCAGGGTCAATCACTGCACCAACTACAACTGTCGCATTTTCAGATGCCAGTGCTTTAACGTGATTACCTACCACTTCAAATTCTTCGATAGTGATGTCCATACCCGCTGTGATATTAACAAGGATCCCTTTAGCGCCGGTCAGGTCAACATCTTCAAGTAATGGGCTTGAGATTGCGGCCTCTGCAGCTTCTTGCGCTCTATCAGGGCCTGATGCCGCAGCCGTACCCATCATCGCAGTGCCCATGGCTGACATCACTGTTCTTACATCAGCAAAGTCCACATTAATCAGACCTGAACGCGTAATTAATTCTGCAATACCTTGTACCGCGCCGTACAGAACATCATTCGCTTTTGCAAATGCGTCTAATAATGTAGTGCCTTTGCCAAGTACTTTCAGTAACTTGTTGTTAGGAATTGTAATAAGCGAGTCTACAATTTCAGACAACTCACCAATGCCATGATCGGCCGCTGCCATACGCTTTTTACCTTCCAAGTCAAATGGACGCGTCACAACAGCAACAGTCAAAATACCCAGCTCTTTCGCAACACGCGCAACAACAGGCGCAGCACCAGTACCTGTACCGCCACCCATACCTGCTGCGATAAAGACCATGTCTGCACCTTCAAGGCTTGCCTTGATTGTTTCAACATCTTCTTCAGCTGCACTCTTACCCACTTCTGGATTCGCACCTGCACCTAAGCCTTGTGTAATTTGCGTACCTAGCTGTACTGTTACATCCGCTGATGACTTTCTCAGTGCTTGTGCGTCAGTATTCGCGACGATGAAGCGCACACCTTCAATTTCTTGTTTTACCATGTGCTCAACAGCGTTACCGCCGCCGCCGCCAACACCAATTACTTTTATTACGGCTTCTTCGCCGTGTTGCTCCATAATATCAAACATCTTCACTCTCCGACTTGAGCTTTAAAACTCACCTTGGAACCATTTAGTTACTCGGCTCCACCAACCATCTTCGGCATCTACCTTCGCCTTTTGTGCATTTTTGGCTTGCAGCGTTCGGCCATATTGTAACAAACCTACCGCTGTTGCATATGCCGGATCATCAACATAATCTGTTAATCCCGTGATCCCGACAGGTTTACCTATCCTTACAGGCATCTGAAATATGTCTTCAGCCACTTCCAGTGCCCCTTTCATTTTGGCGCTGCCACCTGTCATGACAACCCCAGCCGCAATTTGGTCTTCAAACCCTGAACGGCGAATTTCTTCTTGAACTAATTCAAATAGCTCTCTAAATCTTGGTTCAACCACTTCCGACAATGTATGTCGCGACATGATGCGTGAAGGTCTTCCCCCCACACTCGGTACTTCAATGGTTTCTTCAACACTGGCCATTTGACTGCTAGCAAATGCGTATTGTACCTTCAAAGACTCTGCATGTGAGAGCGGTGTTCTAAAAATTTTTGCAATATCACCAGTAACCTGATTGCCAGCAACTGGGATCACCGCGGTATGGCGTAATGCGCCATTGACATAAATCGCAATATCCATGGTACCACCACCGATATCAACCACGGCAGCACCCAGCTCTTTTTCATCCTCAGTTAAAACCGAATAACAGGACGCCAAAGCTGTAAAAGTAAGTTGATCAACTTCTAAACCGCATCGCTCAACACACTTCTCTATGTTCTTGGCCATATCATTTGAACAAGTAATGATATGTGCTTTGGCTTCCATTCTTACACCGCTCATACCGAGTGGGTTTTTAATCCCTTCTTGCATATCAATGCTGTATTCTTGAGGTAGAGAATGCAGCATTTTACGCTCTGCAGATATTGGTACAGAGCGTGCAATGTGGATCACGTTAGCAATATCATCATCTGTCACTTCTGCATTGTTAATCGCGACAACGCCACTCTCATTCTGACACTGAATATGTTTACCAGATATTCCCAAATACACTGAACTGATCCTGCAATCGGCCATTAACTCAGCTTCATCAATCGCTCGCTTAATTGAGTCAGATACCAGATTAAGGTCATTCACACCACCTTTATCCATACCGTGTGCAACTTGGTTGCCAACGCCAACAATACTTAATTGATTATCAGATGTGATCTCACCGACGGTAGCCACTACTTTTGCAGTGCCGACATCAAGCCCTATCACTAAGTTTCTTTCTGCTGACTTGGTCATGCTTTACTCTTATCTTTTTTCTCTTGTACCTGAGGGTATCTCCAGCTCACCGCCAGCCCTGTATCATAACGCAAATCAATCACATCAAGCAGTGCTCCGTCAGGTCTTTTTAACAACGGATACACATCTATGAATCTTTGCACTCTTTTGGCTTTTTCTTCTCTACCTAAATTCAGCTTGATGCCATTTTTTAACCACAACTGCCAAGCAAAGCGCTCAGACAAAGCTAAACTGGTTAACTCAAATGAATTAACTGCTAGCATCTCTTTTAATTGTAAAAATGTTTCCCAAGCTTCTCCTTCGCTTCCCTCGGGTCCATACAGCTGAGGTAAACTCGCAGACAGTTTATTACTGTCTGCTTCGAATAGTGTACCATTTGTATTTAACAGGGAATCACTATTCCAATAAGCAACCGGTTTATGTTCTACCACATAAACTTGTATTGTATCAGGCCACTGTTTGCGTACAGATACACTTGCAACCCAAGGCAAGTCTCTCACAGCAGCTTGAACAGCTTTTACATTCAATTGGAAAAAGCTGGTTAAATCCGTTTTTTTTATCGCATTAACAATGTCTTTCTCCTCGGTATAAAGAGGATCTCCTAACACAGTTAATGTCTTAATTTGTGCATCTCTGTGTTCAACCAGCCAATCACTTACCCAATAAACACTCTGCACTAACATCAATACAACGCCTAGAAAAAAGCTCACTCCTAATGCGCGTGGCCAATTCAGGCTTTTTAACGCAGTAAACGCTTTTTTCATATTCGCGCGCATATTATAACGTTTGCTCCAAAATGCGAACGACTAACTGCTCAAAGTTAATGCCTTGTGATTGAGCCGCTTTAGGTACCAAAGATGTTTCTGTCATACCAGGTACCGTATTTACTTCCAACAAATAGAATTGGCCATTTGCATCTTGCATTGCATCAACTCGCCCCCAGCCGCTTGCACCAACCAGTTCAAATGCATGTAAAGACATCACTTGGAGCTGTTCAGTATAGGCAGGTGTTAACTCAGCTGGGCAAATATACTCTGTTGTATTTTCTTTATACTTGGCCTGATAATCGTAGAATCCGCGCGGTGTGCGCATTTCGATCACGGGCAGTGCTTGTCCGTCAAAAATACTGACCGTAAATTCACGTCCTTCAATCCATTGCTCAACCAGCACTTGGTTGTCGAACTTAAAAGCATCATTCAATGCTGCAATCAAAGAGCTTTCATCATGTGCTTTTGCCATACCAACACTAGAACCTTCATGGCTTGGTTTTACCATAACCTCACCAAGCTCATTGATAATTGCTTTGGCATCAAAACCACTGTGTTTATCTACAACAGCATATTTTGCCGTACTGAGTTTGGCGGACTCAAATAGATGCTTACAGCGAATTTTATCCATCGCCAGAGCACTGCCTAACACACCACTGCCAGTATAAGGGATCCCCATAAACTCCAGTGCGCCTTGCACTGTGCCATCTTCTCCCCCCCGACCATGCAAAGCAATAAATACACGTTTCACATTCAGTGAGGTAAGTTCAGAAATACTGCGCTGAGCCGGATCAAATGCAATCACATCAACCCCTTGGTTTTTAAGTGCATCTACAACTGCCTTTCCCGATGCTAAAGACACTTCACGCTCTGCTGAATTACCACCAAGTAAAACGGCTACTTTACCAAATTTGCTCATTGATTCTCCGCTTTTAACTTTTGCTTTGATAACTCAGTTGCAGCTAATTGCTTAACAATCTGACCAATGTTACCAGCACCTTGAGTTATCACTAAATCTTTGTCCTTAATCACATCGCCTAAAACGCCCTGCAATTCAGCATGTTCTGCGACATGGATCGGCTCAATTCCACGCTGTCTTAAACTTCGACATAAGGCTTTACTATCAGCCCCTACAATCGGCAACTCACCAGCTGAGTAAACGTCCAATAAAATCAATTGATCAACTTCACTAAGCACTTTCACGAACTCTTCATACAAATCTCTCGTTCGTGTATACCTATGTGGTTGGTACAACATAACTAATCTTTTATCTGGCCACCCTGCACGCGCAGCTTGAATGGTGACTGCAACTTCTGATGGATGATGTCCATAATCATCCACCAGCATGACTTCCCCTGAGTCATTATTAAACGTGCCATAGTGCTGAAAACGACGCCCTATTCCAGCAAACTCTTTTAATGCAACTTGTATCGCCGTATTTTCAATATCATGATCTTTTGCAATCGCGATAGCTGCGGTTGCATTCAATGCATTGTGCTTGCCCGGCATATTCAATGTAATGTCTATGCTAGAGCCCGATTTATGTATCACAGTAAAACGACAACTTTCTACATGCTGTACATAATCAACCATGCGATAATCAGCATCTTCGCTTTCACCATAGGTAATGGTTGGCCTTGCAAATCGAGGTAATAACTCCCTCACCACAGGCGAGTCAATGCATACCACTGCTAACCCATAAAAAGGCAGATTATGTATGAAGTCGATATAGGTATCTTTAAGCTTTTCAAAGTCACCGCCATACGTATCCATATGGTCAGCTTCAATATTTGTGATCACTGAAGCCATCGGTTGCAAATGGAGAAACGATGCATCACTTTCATCTGCTTCAGCAATTAGCACATCACTGCTTCCGACTTTGGCGTTACTACCTGCACTATTAAGTAATCCACCAATGATGAATGTCGGATCAAGCTTTGCCTCTGCAAAAATACTTGCAATCAAGCTCGTCGTCGTCGTTTTACCATGTGTGCCAGCAACCGCAATACCGTGTCTAAAACGCATCAACTCTGCTAGCATCTCTGCACGTCTTACAACAGGGATACGTGCTTGTTGTGCTGCAACAATCTCTGGGTTTGTCGTATCAATTGCGCTTGAAACCACTACCACATCAGCATCAGTGACATTAGCAGCATCATGACCAATGAAAATCTCAGCCCCGACTTTTAATAAACGCTCAGTCATCGCATTTTGTGCGATGTCAGACCCAGTGATCCGGTAGCCTTCATAGGCTAATACTTCTGCTATACCGCCCATACCCGCACCACCAATTCCAATGAAGTGGATAGTATTGATGCGTCTCATAGCCCGGCGATATTTATTCTCTTTCACAACTTTCTCTTCAACTTGTAACTTGTTCAATGATTTCGGCCACAGACTTAGTCGCATTGAGCTGTGCGCACGATTTAGCCCGCTTCGCTTTTTCTTCAATTAAGTGTGGTTCGTCAAAATATGGCTTTAACAGTGTCACCATACTTGTCTTATTTAATTCTTGTTGCGGCATAATGAGTGCCGCTTGTTCATCAACTAGCGCCTGCGCATTTAATGTCTGATGATCATCGACAGCATGAGGCAAGGGCACAAACACCGCCATTTTTCCTGCTGCAGCCACTTCACTGACGGTTAAAGCACCAGCGCGGCAGATTATCATATCAGCCCATTCATAGGCTTGGTCCATATTTTCGATAAACTCAGTGACTTTATATGTAAATTCACCTTGCGCATAACTTTGAGTCACCGACTCTCCATTGCCTTTGCCACTTTGATGCCAAACAGACAGTGCTCTGCCAGTCGACTGACTCAATGATGAAAATACACTTGGCAGTGCTTCATTCAAAGCCTTCGCCCCCAGAGAGCCGCCTACCACTAAGCAATTTATTTGCTGTGTAATAGGCTTAACTTTAATCTGTGCGACAGACTCTCTAATTGGATTACCCACCACATCATATTGCTTGCCAGCAAACGCGCCGTTAAATGCACACAAAACACGGCTTGCAAGCTTTGCTAGCAAGCGATTGCTCAAGCCTGCCACTGCATTTTGTTCGTGAATGATGAGCGGCACGCCCGACATTTTTGCTGCAATGCCAACAGGACCAGTAACATACCCACCCATTGCAAGCACTGCATCAGGCTTTTGAGTTTTAATAATTTGTCTCGCAGCATAAATAGCTTTGAGTATCATCAAAGGTGCTTTTAAGAGGCGTTTGATGCCATTACCTCTTAGTCCTTTTACTTTTATATAATCAATAGCAATGCCGTGTTTTGGCACTACTTGTGATTCCATTCTATCTTCAGTACCAACCCAAGAAACTTCCCAGCCCAGTTGTTTTAATTTTTGTGCAACAGCAATACCTGGGAAAATATGTCCACCAGTGCCGCCAGCCGCTACTAATAATCGCTTGCTCATCGCTTACTGCCTCTCGATGTTGCTTGCCTTGTCGACATTTTGGTTTCAAAATCTATACGCTGTAATAGCCCAGCGGCGATAGTCATCACCAGCAAACTTGATCCGCCGTAAGAAACAAAGGGTAATGTCAGCCCTTTTGTCGGCAGCATACCCGCACTGGCTCCCACATTAACCAAGGTTTGAAACGCAAACCAAATACCAATTCCTAACGCCAAATAGCCTTCATATTCTTTTTGTGATTTCAGTGCTTGCTGACCGATGATAAGGGCTCTAAAAACCAAGGTCCCTAACATTAACAGCACACAAACAACCCCCATGAAACCAAGCTCTTCAGCTATCACGGCAAAAATGAAATCATTGTGCGCTTCTGGCAGATACTGTAGCTTTTGCACACTGTTACCTAAGCCTTGGCCAAACCATCCGCCTTGACCATAGGCCATCAAAGACTGAACAAGTTGATAACCTTTGCCAAAAGGATCTTTCCAAGGCTCTAGAAAACCAACAACCCTAGCCATACGATAAGGTTCAAAGATAATCAGCATGATCACTAAAAACACACCGGTTAGCATCAGCACAAAAAACTGCCAAAGCTTTGCACCAGCAAGAAATAGCAAGCCAACGGTAGTCACAAAAATAACAACCACAGTGCCCAAATCAGGCTGCATTAAAATAAGAAAAGCATACACAGCAAACACCACGATAGGCTTTGCAAAACCTTTAATATTTTCTTGTACTTCGTCACGCTTACGTACTAAGTAGCCTGCGATGTAACTGATAAAAAACAATTTTGCGACTTCTGCAGCTTGTATACCGACGGGGCCAACCGGGATCCATCGTCTTGCTCCATTTGCTTCGCGGCCGATGATCAATACCAAGATCAACATCAATACACCGAGCAATAACAAATACGGGTTAAAACGTTTCCACCACAGCATGGAGACGGAGGTGCTTAACCAAAATAAGATCATCCCCATAAACAAGAACATGCCGTGTCGCACTATGATGTGATAAGGGTTATCAAATAAGCGCTCAGCAACGGGCATAGAGGCACTTGTGACCATCACAAACCCAACTCCGATGAGACATAACATGGCGTAAAGTAAAGGTAAATCAAATAAAGTATCTGATTTTTTAAACTCAAAAATGCCTTTCAGGTTGATGGTCGCAATCATTTATAGCTCCTCAACCAACTTGCAAAACTCATCACCGCGAGCCATGTAATTTGGATACATATCGATGCTTGCACAAGCTGGTGCTAGGAGCACAATATCGCCAGCTTGCGCCAACTGACTTGCGCCAATCACAGCCTCATGTAAAGACGTAACAAGATGACTGTGCGTGTGCATAGACGAGAACAAAGCACCGTCTTTGCCAAAGCAATAAATTGCTCTACAGTACTTTTGGATTGGCAGGCCGAGTGGACTCACATCAGCGCCTTTAGCGTCTCCGCCTACAATCAAAATAATCTTGTTGGCATCAGCATATAGACTTTCAAGTGCACTCACCGTGGCACCGACATTGGTCGCTTTTGAATCATTAAAATATTTAACCCCAGCAACCTCTGCCACTAACTGACAGCGATGCGACAAACCTGTGAAGCTTGAAAACGCATCCTTAAAGGCTTGGAGACTGATTTTAAATGGGGACAATAGCGCCATGACTGCCAGCGCATTAAATTGATTATGCTTTCCTGACAGAGCCAAATGCTCAACAGCTAAAGTCGGTTGACCATACACGTTAAAAAAAGAACCCTGTGGCGTGTCTGTGAGACAGTAATCCGCACTGCCCAACCCAACGCTCACTGCATGTGCATGTGGCAGAAACGTTTTTTCATCTTCTCGGTTGTAAACTAAGCACTCTGTTTGCTGATAGATACGCTTTTTCGCCGCACAATAAGCATCAAAATCAGGATATCTATCCATATGATCTTCTGTGATATTCAGGATCATCGCACTGGTACACTTCAGGCTATCGGTTGTTTCGAGTTGAAAACTAGAAAGCTCTAATATGATCACATCAAGATCACGCTCAAGCAGCTCTAATACCGAAGTACCAATATTGCCACCCAAGCCAACTTTTAACCCTGCAGATTGACATACTGCATGAGCAAGACTGACGACCGTTGATTTACCGTTTGAGCCTGTTACCGCAACTACCGGTGTTGAGTTTAAACGAGCAAACAGCTCAACATCACCGATGACTTCTGCACCATGTGTAATTGCTTCTGCGACATACCTATCATATAGCGGGATCCCAGGACTAATTACAATCACATCGGTTTCAACTAAAGCACCCTCTGCGAGCGGGCCAAACACCGCCTCACAATCAGGGGCATTATGTGCTAGCCAATCGGCGCCCGGCGGCACAGCACGTGTATCCACGACTTTTGGCACAATGTCATGCTGTAGTAAAAAGCGTACGGTACCCAAGCCCGATATACCGAGCCCAAGCACTGTCACTGTTTTTTGCTTCAACGAATCTAAATAACTCATTTATCTTATCTTTAACGTCGCCAAACCAGCTAATACTAAGATGAAAGAAATGATCCAAAAGCGCACAATAACACGTGGCTCTGGCCAACCTTTAAGTTCATAATGGTGATGTATTGGCGCCATTCTAAAAATACGTTGCCCTCGAAGCTTATACGACCCTACTTGCAAAATCACAGATAGCGCTTCCATTACAAATACACCACCCATAATCACCAACACCAACTCCTGTCGAACTAAAATTGCTATGATCCCAAGCGCACCACCTAGAGCTAACGAACCAACATCGCCCATGAAAACTTGAGCTGGATAGGTGTTAAACCATAAAAACCCAAGTCCTGCGCCCACAATGGCAGTACACACAACAACGAGTTCGCTCGCCAATGGTAAATGAGGAATGTGGAGATAATTTGAGAAGTTCACATTACCCGTTAAATAGGCAATGATCGCCAGTGCTGCTGCAACTAAAATAGTCGGTACAATGGCCAATCCATCTAAGCCATCGGTCAAATTCACTGCGTTAGACGTACCCACTATCACAAAATAGCTCATAACGAGGTAAAAAAGCCCAAGCTGTGGCAATACATCTTTGAAAAAAGGCACAACCAAAGACGTTTCTTCAGGTGATGTGGTGGTTGAATATAAGAATGCCGCGACCGAAATGGCAATAACCGATTGCCAAAAATACTTCCATCGAGCAATTAATCCTTTACTATCTTTACGTATCACTTTCCTGTAATCATCAACGAACCCGACAATACCCAAAGAGCCGATAACAAATAAGGTTACCCACACATACTTGTTACTTAGATCGCCCCACATCAACGAACTGACGAAGATCGCCGCCAAAATAAGTAGGCCGCCCATGGTTGGCGTGCCAGATTTAGATAAGTGTGATTCTGGACCATCATCACGCACAGTTTGCCCAATTTGCATGCGTTGCAAAGCACGAATAAGCTTTGGACCAAAATACAGCGAGATAAGTAAGGCAGTCAAAATCCCTAAAATGGCGCGTACGGTCAAATAGGAAAAGACATTAAAACCACTGTAGTATTGCGTTAAATACTCTGCTAACCAAACTAACATTATCTGTCCCCATGTTCTGAGTTTGTATGCGCTGAAATAAGATCAGCGACCAATAGCTCCATACGGGCACTACGCGATCCTTTTACAAGCAAAGTGCATTGACCTGCCTCGTTTTCAATGAATTGGGAAAGTACCTCAAGCATATGTTCACGTGTTGAAAAGTGACGATTAGGCTGCTCAAATACTTCACTTGCATAGCGACTCAATACCCCTAAAGTGAACACTGCATCAATACCTTGCTGCTGGGCAAATTCTCCCACTTCTTGATGGTAAGCCCTTGCTTCTTCACCCAACTCAGCCATGTCACCTAGCGCTAATACGCGAGTACCAGGCATGTCTTTTAATAATTCAATTGCAGCTTTCACTGAGCGAACATTGGCATTGTAAGTATCATCCACCACACGCAATGCACTGGACACATCAATCACATTGACACGCCCTTTAACAACTGGCATATCCTTCAATGCAATAGCGATATCTTGCAACGAAGTGCCAAATGGTAAAGTCAGTGACGCAGCAATCACGGCATTCATCACGTTGTGCTTACCAGGTAACGCCAATTTCACTTGCTGAGTTGCTTTCTCAGTGCAAAGCGTAAACTCAGCGCAACCGAATTCATCTAACTGAATGTCTTCTGCCCACACATCCAGCTTATCTTGCATTGAAAAGCGTTTTACAGACTGCTGGCCCAAACTCGCTTCCCACATAGGCGCAAATTCGCTATCACAGTTTATAATCGCCACACCCTGATCTTTAAGCCCCCCAAAGATTTCGCCTTTTGCTTGGCCAATACCTTCAATAGAGCCAAACCCCTCTAAATGAGACGGGGCTACGTTGCATACAACAGCGACATCAGGTTTCGTTAAACCGCTGGTGTAAGCAATTTCACCAATGTGGTTTGCACCCAATTCAATTACCGCATATTCGTCATCTTCTGATAAACGCAGTAATGTTAAAGGCACACCAATGTCATTATTGAAGTTCCCTTTGGTAGCTAGCACTTTACCGCGTCTAGATAAAATAGCTGCGGTCATCTCTTTTACCGTGGTTTTGCCTACACTGCCGGTGATCGCCACTGTTTTTGGGGCAACATGCTGCATGACCGCTTGCCCCAACTGCCCTAGCGCAATGCGTGTGTCCGCAACAACAAATTGCACGATATCCACATCGACAGGCTCTGAAACAATTGCGGCAATGGCTCCTTTTTGCTTTGCTTGCGCAACAAAGTTATGACCATCGAAATTAGCACCTTTAAGCGCTAAAAAAACCTCATTGTCGGTTATTGTTCTTGTATCTGTATTGATGTTGGCAACAGCCAAGTTCTGCCCACTAAAAGGGGCCTCAAGTACTTCTGCAAGCCAAGAAAAATTCATCTTGATCATGCACTTTCCCCCTGTAAAATTGATTTCACCAAGCTCCTATCACAAAAGCTCAATGTTTGATTTCCTATAATTTGATAGTCTTCATGCCCTTTACCCGCGATCAGCACTACGCTGTTTTGATCGGCGTGTTTGATCGCATATCGAATGGCTTGCTCCCTATCAGGTTGTGACACAGCATACTCAGGTTCACTGAGCCCAGCCTTAATGTCATCTATTATTGTGTTTGGATCTTCACTGCGAGGGTTATCACTGGTTATAACTAGAGTGTCAGCAAATTGCTCTGCTGCTTTTGCCATCAAAGGCCGTTTACCTTTATCACGGTCGCCACCACAACCAAATACACAACTTACTTTACCGGGTACATGTTGTTGCAATGCTTTAAGTGCCAGCTCTAACGCTTCTGGAGTATGTGCATAATCTACAATACAAGTTGGAAACCCTGATGATCTGAATGCTTGCATGCGACCATCCACAGGCTCTAACTTTGCCACAGCTGTTTGCAGTTGCACCAGTTGGTAGTTTTGTACCAATAACGCGGCAATCGCAGCAGCTAAATTGTAAACATTAAATAGCCCGTACAAGTTTGTAGTGATCTCTGCATCGCCCCAAGAAGTATCAAGCTTTAGAGAAATACCATTTTGGTCGCACACCACTTGGTGAAAAAAAACATAGTGCCGATAAGTATGTGACTCAGGTTTTTGCCCATATACTACGCACTCGTCTAACTCAAGCTCACCCAACCATTGCTGAGCATACACATCATCTATATTGAGCACTTTGTATTTTGCAGAACTCTCCGTAAAAAGGCGTTTTTTCGCTTTCGCGTAACTGGCCATATCACCGTGATAATCTAAGTGATCACGACTTAGGTTAGTAAACACTGCGACGTCAAAATCGACTTGTTCAGTTCTACTTTGGACAATCCCATGAGAGGATACTTCCATCGCAACTTGATTAAAATCAGTCTGTAACTCACTGAATATTTGTTGCAATAACACAGCTGAAGGTGTTGTATTATTCAACGGCGTTAACGCATCTGGCGCGCCATAACCCAAGGTGCCTATCACAGCACTGGGTGTGCCACAATGTGCTGCTAAACTCGCGATCATTGCCGTCGTCGTCGACTTGCCATTCGTGCCAGTTACCCCGACAACTGACATAGTCGTACTTGGCATTTGGTAAAACTGCGCGGCAATACGAGCTAGGTTTTTCTTCAACTGCGCAATGCGTATGATAGGGACTGATACCGCATCAACAACGGCTTGCTCATCAACTAACACGCAGGCAGCACCTTGCTCGACGGCCATTGATATAAATTTCGTGCCATCTAACTGATGTCCTGAAATAGCAATAAAGCAATCTCCTTCGGACACCTCTCGGCTATCTAAACGCAATGCGTTTACAAATATTTGTGGACTCACTACCCCAAAATTTTTGAGTACTTCAGTTAAGTCACGCATCATCATTTTTTCCTGAAACATATGCCACACGATCTTTATCAGGTGCGACATTTAACATACGTAATGAATTAGAGACGATTTCAGCAAATACCGGACCCGCCGTTTGCCCACCATAATAGACATCACCACCGGGTTCATTCACCATCACAACCACAGCCAAACGTGGATCACTCACAGGCGCAACTCCAGCAAAATAACCGACATATTCATCGCCATACCCACCAGCAATGGCTTTTTCTGATGTACCCGTTTTGCCCGCAGCACGATAACCATCCACCTTAATCATCGATGCCGTGCCGCCTTTTTCAAAAATAGACTCCATCATGGCAATCACTGCTTTTGTATCTTCCTCTTTGAAAATACGCTCACCCGGCTGGGGCTCGTCTTGCTTTAATATTGTAAGTGGCCTAGAAATACCACCTGCACCAATGGTCGCATATAGCCTCGCAATCTGAGCGGTACTTGCTGACACCGCATAGCCGTATGACAAGGTGGCTATCTCAAAGTCAGACCAGCGTCTGTTTGGATAAAACAAGCCTGAACTTTCGCCAATCATCATGGTGCCGGTGTCTTCACCAAATCCTGCTTTTTGGTACATGCCAACAAAGTAATCTTTCGGTAGCTTTTGACTGATCTTTGCCACACCCATATTGCTCGACACTTTGAGGATTTCACGTAGTGACATTTCGCCATGGTTGCGCGTATCTTTTACCAGGCTCCCACCGAGTCGCATCCACCCAGGGAACGTATCAATCGTTTCATCTGCTGTTATGGCGCCATATTCAAGTCCTGCCAAAATTGCCAGTGGCTTGAGTGTTGAGCCTGGCTCAAATAAATCTGTGATCGCGCGATTTCTGCGCTTATAAGGCGCCGCTGTACTCATATCATTTGGATTAAAGCTCGGACTATTCACCATAGCGAGTATTTCACCAGTATGTACATCCACCACCATTGCTGAGCCGGAGGTGGCTTGATATGTTAATACTGCAGATTTTAAAGCGACATAAGCGATGGTTTGAATACGATGATCAATACTGAGGTGAATATCTTCTGGCTCAACACGTTCTTCTTCTGAAAGAACCTGTACCTCGCGACCCTGCGCATCTTTACGTATTGTTCGCAAACCTTCTGTTCCCGTTAAAGCAGAGTCAAAGCGTTTCTCAATACCTTCAATACCAATACCATCAATATTCGTTACGCCCAACACATGGGCGGCAATCTCACCACTTGGGTAAAAACGTTTCGACTCATCAAGCAGATGGATCCCAGGTAAGCGCATTTGGCGAATGTATTTTGCAACAGCTGGCGTTACCTGCCGTTTCAAATAAACAAATCTCCGTTTAGCATTGCCCCGCAATTTGCGATTCACTTGCTCAGTGGGCAGTTGTAATACATCAGACAGCTCACGCCAACGCGCCTGCGCTTGATAAAGCGCTTGAGTACGCACTTTAAGCGCAGTTTCATTATCTGCAAGTGCAACATGATCTTCGCGATTTTTTCTCGCTTGCCGCAAAACTCGCTTCTTTAATGCTTTTTCTAATGCATAAGGATCCGCATAAACGCTCACAACTGGGACACTCACGGCAAGCTCTTTGCCATTGCGATCGTAGATCATGCCACGTTGAACATGCAGCGTTTCTTTGCGAACCGTGCGCTTAGCATTTTCCTCTCGGGCTTTATCAGGCTCAATCACCTGTAGGTAGGCGGCTCTGGCAATTAAAGCGACAAACACAGACACCAACATCACGCATACAAGGACAAAGCGCCACGCGATTAAATTTTGCGATGGTTTATTTTTGTTCTTCATGGCAACTCAATAACCTGCTCTTCTTTACTAGTAGGACGCAACATTTTTAACTGTGTTTTCGCGATTTCTTCAATTCTTGCGTGTTGTGAGTAAAACTCTTCTTCTACCAATAGATAGCGCCACTCTAGGTCTAGCTCATCTCTTTGTTGTAATAACTTGTCCTGCAAAATTAATTGCTGTCTCGTAGAGTGCGTAATTTGAACAACGATCAGCGCCGATACAAATACACTCACCAACAATAAAAACGTCAATTTGTTTGCCAAGAGTACTTGGCAAATTTCCAGAAAAAGCTGAGGTTGACGTTGCGCAGGCTTTGCCATTTAGAGCTTCTCGGCTATACGCAATACAGAGCTTCGTGCCCTAGGGTTACGTTTAATTTCGTCATCACTAGGCTTAATCGCTTTGCCAATGGCTTTTAAGGTTAAATCTTTATTTATTTGATCGTCCGTTAATGGTAAGCCTCTCGGAATCGCCTCTCCCTTACTTTGCTTTTTAATAAATTGCTTAACAATCCTATCTTCAAGTGAGTGGAAGGAAATTACAACGAGACGACCGCCCGGTTTAAGGACATCTAAAGAAGCTGACAAAGCAGTTTGAATTTCTTCTAACTCGCTATTGATATAAATGCGAATGGCTTGAAATGTGCGAGTAGCTGGGTGCTTGTGTTTATCTTTAACTGGTACAGCTTCATCAATAAGATCTGCGAGTTGTTTCGTCGTTGTGATGTCAGTTTCTGCCCGCGTCTCAATGATTTTGTGCGCGATGCGTCTAGCGAATTTCTCTTCGCCATACTTTTTAATCACAAAAACCATATCTTCTAGTTCAGCCTCAGCTAACCACTGAGCAGCACTGCGTCCTGCTTCAGGGTTCATCCGCATATCTAACGGACCATCTTTCATAAAGCTAAAGCCACGACCGGCATCATCCAACTGTGGTGATGAGACGCCAATATCAAGTAAAATACCATCAACCTTGCCTGTTAGCTCAGCCTCTTGAGCGACTTGCGCGATATTAGAAAAACGATTATGTGCAATTGAAAATCGACTATCTTGAGCAAACTTTTGCGCAGCTTTGATCGCTTGTGGATCTTGATCAATGGCTTGTAATTGCCCTGACTCTCCCAAGCGCTTCAGAATTTGGCCCGAGTGACCACCTCGGCCAAAAGTGCCATCAATATAAATACCATTGGACTTGATATCCAGTGCATCAAGCGTTTCATCCATTAACACTGAAATATGTTCTAATTCTGAACTCATAATTGTGAGCTACACCTGTACTCTATAAAGAAAAACCATCAAGATCTGAGCTTTCTTCCACGTCGCCACTGCGCTCAATCTCTGTATCGAGACGCATTTGCTCATTCCAACGTGCTTCATCCCAGATCTCAAACTTATTTAGTAGGCCAACAAGCATTAGCTTCTTGCCTAAATTTGCATAACTGCGTAATGCAGGTGCTAATAAAATACGACCGTTTTTATCCAATTGATATTCAGTAGCATGCCCTAACAGCATTCTTTGCCACCGTCTCACTCGAGGATTTGTATTTGATAACTTTTGTAATCGGGCCTCAATGTCCTGCCATTCAGATAATGGGTATACCCAAAGACAAGGTTCATTTATCGCAATGGTACAAATAACGGTGCCCATTTCTTCAGACAGCAAGCATTCTCGATACTTAGTAGGTATCGAAAAGCGCCCTTTATCATCGAGGCTTATTAGGTTCGCGCCGCGAAACATATCGCTGCTACCTCACAAGCTAAGAAATGTACATTTTGATCCAATTTGATCCACTTTAACCCACATTCTACCACAATTGACAAGTCTAGGGCTTGACAAGCTGTTTTGTCAAGCTATGACACCTTCAGAAAGCACGCTAAAATCCAGAAAAAATCAGGGTTTCAAAGAAGTTTTAAAATCAAGTGGTAAAAAGTGGGGGCAGTGTGGAATAAAGTAAAAATTAATATTAAATTTGTCCAAAATCATCATGCTAAGAATGAAAAATACCAAGCCAAAAACTCAAATAAAAGTACGTAAAACAGATATTAATCGCAGCTTAAAATAGATAAGTCACACTGTTATTTGGTGATTTACAAAGTCGCGGTTATCATATGCATGTATTTACAAATTGAGACGTTATTATTCTTTATTCATCAATAAAACAACGTTTTTTTAGACTGATGCTCGTGCTGTCTATACCAGGGTTTCTCGCTGTACTCGCACTGTTGGTCGTTCAACGTTCAGATATTCTACATAGCAAAGAGCAAGATGCGCTATTTTTTGCGAACCAAATCGCGACTTTACAGCGCGTAAATATTACTGCTGCTCAGCAATTGCTCCAAAACCTGGCTAAGAATTCAGCACTGTTAGATACGCAACAACAAGGGTGCCCCACGTTACTAAAACATGCGCTATTAATAAATCAAGAGTTCGCCAATTTTGGCTTAGCGACACCAAGTGGAGAAGTTTTTTGCTCATTGCACCCGCTGAAAGCGCCAATCAGCATTGCTGATCGCGCATACTTTTTACAAGCAATTACGACGGGCGCATTTAGTATTGGTGAATATCAACAAGATAGAAGTGTATACACTGAAACACTCAATTTTGCGCAACCAGTTTATAAAAATGATCAATTAGAAGTGGTGATTTTTGCCGTACGTAGATTAACCAACTGGAGTGAGTCACTGTCTCACTTACCTTTGCCGATTGGTACTCGTGTTATGGTCGCTGACAATTATGCACAAATCGTTGCCGAATACCCGTACTCAAAAAAGCCTCTAGGGCGTTCAGTAAGTGATGACTGGCCAAATGATCTTCAGCTTCATACAGTGCAAACCCTTACAGATGAAAACGGCCTCCACCATGTCTATTTCAGGCTCCCTTTACAATCTCCACAATCAGAGCTCAACATTTATTTTGACTTTCCATTTGATGATGCGCTGCATGAAGTCAACAGCCAATTTTTCATGGTCACCCTACTTTTCTTATTGACAATATTCATGCTGAGCTGGCTTGCCCGAACACAATTAAACCGCACCTTGCTTGTTCCTTTAAGAAACTTTAGTCGTGCCATTGGTGCGCTCGCAAATGGTAAGGTTGAAAAATTAGAAGCCACAGACATGCCCAAAGAACTTGCAGAGCTTGCTGCGCACTTTGACCAAATGGCAGCTGTAAGACTTCACGCAGAAACAAACGCACACAATAAACACGCAGAACTAAGTACCCTTATCCAAGCACTACCTGACAATTATCTTAGGCTTAACAAAAGTGCGCAAATTTTGGATAAGCATGGTGATAGAGTCAATGGCAAAGACAAGCTGCAAGACATTTTCCCAACGCATATTAATATTCGCATCAAAGCAGCATTGGCCATGTTGCGAACTCAACCAAGCACTTACTTTGAGTATATTCACAAAGACAATAATCAACAAAAAGTCTACGAAATCCGTATCAAACGCATTGAACATAATGGTGAAGCCATACTCATTATGCGTGATATCAGCCAAAAGAAACAACAAGAAGAAGCCCTAAACCTTGCAGCCATGACATATAACAACAGTAGTGAATGCATGGTCATTACCGATGCCCAAGGTTATATTTTAGATACCAACCCCGCATTCACCAAAGTGACCGGATTTGAGCAACATGAAGTCATTGGTAAAACGACCTCAGTACTCAGTTCAGGTAAACACGATGCCAGTTTTTACGATCAACTGTGGCAATCAATTATCACCACGGGTAAGTGGCAAGGTGAGATTATCAATAAACGTAAAAATGGCGAGTTGTATACCGAGTGGCTCACCATAGATACGGTTTATGACGAACATGAAGAGCCGTATCGTCGTGTGGGGATCTTTGCAGACATCACAGACAAAAAACAAAAAGATGAGCAGCTTTGGCGACAAAGTCATTTTGATGAGCTGACAGACCTGCCTAATCGTACCAGTTTAAAGAAACAACTAATTACGTTATTTGGTTTAACCAATCACGCGTTCGCCGTTTTATTACTAGACATAGATCATTTTAAAGACATCAACGATACATTAGGCCACTATTATGGCGATTTACTGCTAAAGCAAATTGCCAAGCGTTTAAAAAAGCAAACCGAAGCAAGCGCGCGATTAACCCGTATTGGCGGTGATGAATTTGTCTTGATCTACGATCGCTGCGCAGATCGCCATGCTGCCACGCACTTTGCACAACAAGTACTTGATGCACTTAAAGACCCATTTACGTTAGAAGATGAGGTGTGCCATATTGCCGCCAGTATTGGTATTGCCTTGGCACCGGAAGATGGTGAAAACACAGAGCAATTACTTAAAGCAGCCGATCAAGCCATGTATAAGGCCAAGCAATTGGGTAGAAATGGCTTTACGCTATTTAATACCGAACTTAGAGAGCAAGCTGAGCAACGTATATTGTTACTCAAGGACATGCGCCATGCATTAACGCAAAATCAATTTGAAATGTATTTTCAACCGATTGTCTCGATGCAAACAAAACAAATCACCAAAGCAGAAGCGCTGATCCGTTGGCAGCATCCGGATAAAGGCATGATCAGCCCTGCTGAGTTTATTCCTTTGGCAGAAGAAACTCAGCTGATCCACCAGCTAGGTGAACTAGCTTTTGATCAAGCAGTGCATGTACTTCAGCAAACTCGAGATTTAAATCAACCAATACAGCTGAGTATCAACGTCTCACCCATTCAATTTAGTGCCAAGCACACCACTTTACTGGCGTGGCAACAGCAACTTGCCAAACATCAATTGACGCCAGATATGTTAGTGCTCGAAATCACCGAAGGTTTAATGATGCAAGGGGAAGGGCGTAGTCAAAAACGCTTAACCAAGCTTATTCAGCAAGGGTTTGCTATTGCTTTAGATGATTTTGGTACAGGCTATTCGTCACTTGCATATCTGAAGCAAATGGATACTGAGTTCATAAAAATAGATAAGCGCTTTGTGGATGGCATAGAGCACAACCAAAATGACCTCGTATTATGTGAAACCATGATCTTAATGGCACATCAACTCGGGTTAAAAGTCATTGCTGAAGGGATTGAGAGCGCTACGCAGCATGAGCTGTTAAAGCAAGCGGGTTGTGATTTTGGCCAAGGTTATTTTTACAGTAAACCGCTGCCAAAAGCTGACTTTATTGACTATCTCACAGCCCAAGGACATTAAACAAAAAAAGCCATCAACTTGGATGGCTTTAGTCGTTTGGGTTGAATATGTTACTCGTTGACACCTAGGGCGGTCATCATCTTATTGGCAATATCGACATGATGTTGAAGTGTTGAAAATTGCTGAGTGACACCTGCAGGTCCAAATGCGTAAACTGGTACAGGTGCAGCAGTGTGCGTGCCTGTCCCCCACACTACATTTTGCTGTGTTGCGACAACGCGCGCAATCTTACCTGTAAAGTCTTCCGTTCCATACACATAAAAATCCGAAAAATCCTCAAAATGCGGCAATGGGTGGCCATCGTCATTTGTTTCATGAGACTCGTGAATCGTTGCGGCTTGCTCAAGCGTGACTGTATATGGCGTATGCTTAGTAATGGCCGTTTGCCACTGCTCTGCACTGCTATTCGCAAAGTTGTAACTGCCATCTACATCACCCATGATGTCGTAGAACGTGCCTTCCTGGTTGTAAAGCGTATCGAGTAGACTTAATGCACCAAAATTAAATTTTGGTTTATACAGAGCATCACCCATTCCATCACCTGGTAATGCAACCGCCTCTGGCGTATTGTGATTTGAATAACTAAAACCAAAACTCCCCGTCTCGTGGTCAGCGGTTACAACTACTAACGTATCGTTGCGGTCTTTAACCCACTCATGAACAGCTTCAACTGCTTCATCAAATTTAAGTAATTCATTTAGCATCCAGCCTGCGTCATTCGCGTGGCCAGCCCAATCAATTTGACCCCCTTCGATCATCAAGAAGAAGCCGTCTTCATCTTTAGATAACACATCAAGCGCTTTGACTGTCATCTCTTTTAATGAAGGCTGCGTACAGCTGTTGTCCTGCTGACATTTTCTGTATGCAATACCATCAGCCATACCCGAGTTTGCAAATAAACCCAATAACTTATCGCCTTCTACATCCATCAATTGGGTTTTATCAAATGCCAATGCATAGCCGTGTTGATCTTTTGCTTCAACAACTAGGTTCTCATTGTCACTACGCTTAGACTTTTTATAAACGCCGCTGGGCATCCCAAGCTCGGCAAGCTGCTTTTGAACCGCTTCATTTGATGCAACATCTTGCGGTAAGAAAACACGTGCTCCACCCGAAAGCATCACGTCTACATTACCAGATGAAATAAGCTCTTCAGCAATTTTGTCTTCATAAGAGCGGTGCGGTTGGTGTGAAGCAAAAGCAGCAGGTGTCGCATGTGTAATACGAGTATCTGACACCAACCCAGTTGCTTTGCCCATCGCTTTCGCTTGTTCTAAGATGGTCGCAACTTTATTGCCCTGAGTATCTAAGCCTATCATTTCAGAGCCTGCTGAAATACCTGTTGCCAGTTGAGTTGCAGAGCAAGCGGAGTCAGTTACCAAACTACCTGATGGTCCATGTGGTGCATTCAGAGACAAGCCCATATGGCCAGCATTCGCGAATTTAGACAGTGCAGTCTGGTTATTTTTATTTTTGTATACTGAGTTAGGTGCGCGTTGAGCGTACTCCTCAAGTAAACCGACTTGCTGAGGACCCATGCCATCACCGATCATGAGAATGATATTTTTCACCGAGGTAACGGGTGTCGGCGCGACTTCCTTTATCACCTCAACCTCTTTAATGACCTCTATTTCTTTTATCACCTCGACTTCTTTAATCACTTCAAGGTTTTTTGGCACTTCCTTTATAATTTCAACTTCCTTAATCACTTCCGTCGGTACTTCTTTTATGACCTCAACTTCTTTGATGACTTCGACTGTTTTTGTATCATCTCCATTACAACCACTGAGCAAAGCGGCAGATACCGCAAGCGCGATGAACTTCATTTTCATTGTTTGTTCCTAAAATTTATTCAATTGTGAGCAGCGGCAAGTCTACGGTCAAAAAATGACTTTTTTATTTCAAAAATACGTCACATTGATGACGCTTCTATTTGTTATAAATGATTGAAATTAAATTATTAAGAATTATAAACACACTACCTAGTGCAAAATAGAAAACAGTTAAACGCATTTTTTACAGTGATTAAAAATAGCTGCCAACACGACCGCTTGATAGCGCCAAATTCGAAAATAGAAAAAAGAAAAGTATAAAAATTGGAAACGTTAACTGCGACACAATTAAAAAAGCCGCGACACTTTTTGGTATCACGGCTTTAAACTGTTAAATACCAGTAAATTTATTCAAACTCAATGGTCACAACCTGCTTGAGACTGTATCCATTGTTGTTATCGTAAACGACATAGCTAAATGAATCACTTGCGCCATTTGCGCTACCATTTGGCGTATAGGTAAATTCGCCTGAATACTCATTGATGACCACCTCACCATAAGCTGGCGCATCAGCGAGCCCAAATGTGATACCTGATCCACCTGGAAGCTTGCCTACAAACGAAGCATACTCCGTCGTGGTAAACTTTACATCCAGACCATGATTGACTTCAGCCGCACCAAAAATAGTGCCGTTGTATCTATCGACTGCTTTATTCTTATGGGCTTCCTGTTCAAAGTCATAATATATCAACATGTCTTGTTCACAGCCCAACACCATGTCATCTTTACACACGGTGAGCTCATCTTCAGACAAAGCGCGCGTCCATATAGCGACATCGTCAATGTGACCTTTAAAGGTGTTTGAGGTCGTATTTGTATGGCTATATGCTCCTATACGAAGTGGTTTATGGTTGCTCAAGTTACGTTTATTACCTAAGCCGTTACCAGAACTGGCGACTTCATTGCCGTTAATATACAACCTCACCTTGCCACCTTCCCAATCGGCGACCACTGCAACATGATACCAACGACCCGTTTTAAACGAGCCTGCCGCGTAGGTCTTCTTGCCGTCATTGACAGCATCATGGTGATATTGCAATTTATTAGCGCTGTTAACACTTAAGCTCCAGCCTTTGTAACCCGGGGCTGCAGAGATTTTTTTCGCAAAAATATTACGGTTTGACCCATTTGAACCTGGCTCTAAATAGATCCACGCTGAGGCCGTAAAGTTGTCACCAGCAAAATCTATCGAACCGTCACTGGCATCAGCAATCTCGATATAATCTCCATTGCCATCAAGTGTTAAGTACGAGTCGTATTTTTCTAACGTTGGCTCGTTAACTAACGTCATGGTACTTTGACCCACCAGATCGGCTACTTGAGCATCAACCACCGTATCGAAATTGTAATAAGACACAAGCCTTGAATCATTTAACGACGCACTTAATGCACGATTAGCCGCAATCGTCTGTTGAGGTAGCGCTTGGTTCCAAATGCGGATCTCATCAATTTGACCATTTAGCTTTTTGCTTACACCATCGTTGCCTGAACCCCATACAAAATACACATTACTTGAGTCAGCAGCGTCTACTTCAGAGATGATCAATTCACCATCTAAATACACGGATAGCTGCTGTGTCGGCTGATCATAGCTGATGGCATAGTGTTGCCATTGACCAACATTAATTGTTTCTGTCGATTTAAATGTGCTGTTCGTTGCTTTAATACGTAAGCGACCATCAGAGAATATTCTGATTGCAGCTTTTGACTTGTTGTCGCTTTCGGTAAAGGTTATTAAGTTTGAATTATCATCGGGATTCAATGCATTCACTTTCACCCAAGCTTCAATTGTATAAGAGCTATTCGGATTGAAGCCTGTATTCAGAGTTTGAACCATGCTCTGATCCGTGCCGTCAAAGACAATAGATTGACCGAAACCGTTCATAATTGATAGATCTTTGTGGAACGGGCTTTCTACATAGGCCCACTCAGAACATACAGGGCTGCCAAGATCTGTGCCATCATCAGGTGTCACACAAAATGCCACATAGTTATCAATATCGTCTAATGACAAGGTATACGATTGATAAAGCTCACCCTCAATCACTTGTGCATCAGTCTCATTACCAGTTGCAGAGCGATACCATTGGAAACGTGTCGCTTCTTCGATATCCCCATCTGGATCCGAGTAAGCATAAGTCGCAGATACTGTCGATTTACCAATAAACTCACCCGTTACTGTGACATCCGAGGCAACAGGCACATTATTATTGTAAGACAATACCGGCTCGCCGCACACGCCATTGGTATTACATAAGTCAAACGACAGGTGTGTTGTATATGAGTTGTCTGCAAGGGTAACTTCTGTTGGACCACCAAAATCCGTATCAGAGAACTCGAACACCCACTCACTGTCCATCATTGGACCATAAGAGCCTTTCTCGTACTGTATGCCTTGCTTACCCATGAAGTAAGTTTGTGCATCAGTACATACAGCTTCTTGCACGTTGTAAGAAAACTCTAAGAATTTAAACGGCATTTTATATGATGCTTTCATCTTACTGTTGTTCACAAACTTAGATTCAACATCCACCGTTAATGTCGCGTCGATCATGCCATCGTTATTAACGTCATGCGTAAGCTCAGGCGTGAATACGATGTCGTCTTCTGGGTCAAAATAAATTTCTGTGCCATCTTCTAACACTAAAATTGCTGAAGGTTCAACGTTCAACTCAAAGTCTTGGAATAAATCCAACGTAATACTCACAAAAGTATCTAAGGTGCTGAACTTATAACTACGATATAAATCTTCGCCCACTGGAGCATAAAAATCGTCAATACATTGTTCAGAGGTCCCCTCGACCGCTTCCATGCCAGCTTTAGCATGCCATTTGGTCCAGTTTGACCCCCAGTATACTTCTTCAGATACCCAATCTATTAAGTCATGACCAGCAAGGAAGCGTAGTTTATCTACTTCTAAGTTAATGGCTTTCTCAACGGCTTTTCTAGCGGTGGGCTTTATGTCCGCAGCTAACGTATCGCGAGTTAGGTTTTTGATATACAGCGCAATCTCTTCGTCTGTCGTTTCAGCACGAATGAAAGGTGTGATCGATGCCAATGGATCTGAGTGATTTGTGCTGATGATTTCAAACCCATCAGTCGCACCTAGGTGAGCATAAACCACATCGACAAGGTAGTCGCCGTCAACCATGCTGGTGTCGTACGTCAGGTTTGAACTCACTTGTCTTGCGTGCGCAATAGTCGTTGCTAGCGATAACTCATAGTGGTGTTCTGCAATGAGGGTAGCAATTTCGTCATCCGTCAGCTCACGAGTTAAATCGTAAACTTCAACACCGTCTTCTAATTCGTAGCACGCAGCTCGATTAAGCGCATTGGCACAGTTGTCACCATAAATACCAAATGACTCTGAACCAACAGTTTTTTCATATGAGCCGTACTCTATTTCAGTTTTATCGTTTAGCTTTTCAAAAACATCTGATTGATATTGTACTAATAGATCTTCAATAATTAATTCCGCAGAAACTTGCACCCCAGGCGATGACGCCATGAAGTTAGCGTTTGAATCTACTTTAAATTGCGTAGTTAGATTAACTGGTTGACCCACTTGAATCTCATCAGGGTACTTCAAGTCCATTGTGAGTGGAATATCAGCTTCAACCCAACCGCCAAATAAATCTAAACCACCAACGTAATGAATTTTACCGTGTGCTAAAACTCTGAAGATAGTTGCTTCAGATGGAGTTTCAGTCTCCGGAATATCCCACGTCATTTTAGTTTCAGTTGACGCCCAATCAGGTGAACTCATACCGAGTAATTCAAGCACGGTATTGTTACCCCAATAGCTGCCTTCACCACTTGCGTCACCGGAAAAGCTAATGGTCATGGCTTCCATGTCTAATACATCAACGGTAATGTTTGCCACATCCGTTGTATTGTATTGGTCATAAACGATAACTTCTAAGTTGTACGTTGCAGTGTTCTCAAAGTCTAATCGAGAAATGTCAGGACTGATGCTCAATACACCCGTTTGTGCATTTAGCACTAAGTCACCATCTGTGTTGCCACTTAGAATTTGAAAGGTAACAAAATCGCCGACATCATTAGGGTCAGCCAAAATAGTACCAATCTCAGTACCGCTTGCAGAAGCTTCACTCACAGTGAAAGATTGTGCTTCAATAGTCGGTGTATTGTTAACCGCAATACTCACACCATCTTGCACTAACATGGTTGCAGCACCGACTGTAAACACTTTATAAGTGATATTGTCGATAACTTGCGTTGTGCCTGAATCAACCCACTGGTTGTTCGCCGCACCAATGTAGTCATCATCATCACCTAAAATGCGCAAGTTTGAGTTGCTGCTGACACTTTTATTCAGTGTGATTGAGTTTGCACCTGAACCTCGAATATCAAACACTTCTACGTTACGAACGCGAGATGCTTGCGCTGCGAGATTGAGGTTAATACCTGCCCCATCAAAGATTAACGTATCTGTATTACCGCCCCCATCGATACGGGTAAACGTATTATCAGAAATATAAATGGTATCTTCACCGGGACCTGCATACACCGCATCAGCCCCCCCATTGGTGCGAATAACATCATCACCGGTTCCAGTTGCGATATTATCTGCCGTTGCTGCACCTGCGACTGTATCGTCACCCACAGTGCCCCAAAGTGTCACCAAATTACCGTCGCCGTTTAATACATACACTGCACCGGTATTGCCTAAATTGTTTTTATCAGCAGAAGGCGTACCAAATTGAATATCTTTGATACCGTCGCCATTGATGTCACCGGCGCTGGCGATGAACTGACCTAACTGCTCGCCCCCGTTACCTTCAGAGTAGAAACCTTGTTTTGTCTCAATGATTTCGCTTAAGTAAACAGGATCTGTACCTGCACGCCCATACACGGCATACACACGACCTTTGTTATCTTCTGCAAACGGGTCGCCAATAATGATATCGTCAAAACCATCTCCATTTAAGTCGCCTGCCCCACCTATGGAGCCCAAAATAACCTGCAAATCACTGTGATCGATGTTGGACGCATCGTTATGAATAACAAAACCACCGTTGCCTTGTGCAATATCCGCTAAGTTAATTTCATCGGCGACATTTATACCACCGAATAAAATATATGCACGCGGATGATCAATGGCAGAGCAACACCCTGTATCTGTCAGTAACAAGGCGATGTCGTCAACACCATCGGCATTCACGTCACCTACGTGAGAAGTGGTAAAGGAAGGCAGTGTATTTAAACTTGCACGGCCAAAGTTAAAACCATAGTTGCCGCTTGCTTCAGGGATGATTTTAATGCCATTTCCACTCGATTTGATGCTGTTGTACTTAATTGATTCACCACCAATACGGCCGTACGCCACATAACTGGTGCCGGATGTATCAACATACAAACCGTGGCTCACGATAAAGTCCGTTAAGCCGTCACTGTTAAAATCACCGGAGGGCAATACTTGTGCACCATAGTGCCATCCACTGAATAACCGTCTGCTTGGGCGAGTGATCGCAAAACCTTGTGTGTTGTAGTCTGTCGCAACATTGGCTAACTGAACCACGTTATTGTCTTTTTTACCGTAAACAACATAGGCCAAGTTAGGATCTGCGGTACCATCTTCTAGCAAGTCTCTTAATTCAAATGAACCAGTCCCAGCTAAAAAACGCGTGACTGTTTCTCCGATAACAATGTCACCGAGACCATCACCATTCACATCGCCGACAACTAACGTACCACCAACATAGTCTTCAGTGTAAGCACCATGAATAGCAAAACCGTAATCGCTCCCGCCAGCATTCATATCAGACAATGGAACATAGTTAGTACCAGTTTTACCAAATACAACATACGCTGAACCAGAGTAGTCGCCATTGGTCCCCGCGTAAGGCGCACCAACTACTACATCTGATAATCCGTCACCGTTAATATCAACGCCTCCAGCAACAGCAAAACCTGCGTTGTCGCCAGACTCAGCTCCCATGATCCCAAAGCCACGAGTACCACCGATCACTTCCGTTAGGGATGGGAATGTGCCCGTTGCATCACTGAAAAGAACGTAAGCTGCACCATTATCTTCGTACATAAAGGTGCCATCATTTCGATAAACATCTGCTTGAGGAGAGCCGACAATGATATCGTCAAAACCGTCACCGTTTACATCCCCTGCTGGGGCTACTGACCAACCAGCCCAGTCATCCGCTGCTAGACCATCAATGGATTGCGCATTGTTGTTCAAAGAATCATTAATGTCAGTAACATTAATCGTAACTAGCGTGTCATAATCATTACCCGCGCCATCTGTTGCACGAACTGTCAATGAATACTGGTTATTACCTAGCTCAAAATCTAATTGCGTTTGATCAGCAACTTTAATGTCACCTTTGATTGCATCAATTGAAAACACACCCGCATCGTTACCAGAGACGATTTCATAGCTATAGTGTTCCAGTGGTATATCCCAACGACCCGCCTCAAAGATTTGATAATGCAGTTCAAACTCACCAAAGCGATTTGGTACCACACTTTCGTTATCGCCATGCAAATATCCTTGCAGCATCATAGGCGCAACGAAATTGAAGCGTACCGCCGCATCAACAATGTCTTTGTCGATCCCGACCGCTTGAACGAATACAACTGGGTTATTATAAGATTTCGAAAAAGTGATTGAAAATGGCGCATCACTGCCTGAATCAGCGACTTTGATGACGCCCGTTTCACCCACAATCGCCAAGCTTTCTGTAAATAAAAAGCCAGAGCCTTGCAGTGCGAAGACATTGACGTTTTCAGCTGCATGGGCGTCATCATCTATGTTATCAATGTGCACTTTCACACGGTTTGCAGAGACTTCATCAATCGCCACACCGCTTTGAGATGTGCCATTGTAGGATGCTAAGGAGGTTAAAATCGTTGGGGTTTCTGTAATAGGCGCACTCAATGCGTGACCATGCACCTGATGTGTCACTGTAGTGCCTGTACTTGAAACTTCAAATGGCTTGTCATTCCAAAGCGCTGAGATGGGCTCAGCAAATGCTATCCAGCCAAGCGTTTCGCCCTCACCGGTATTGGTAAAGCTTTGAATAACACTGGTGCCTTTTTTATCAAGCTCAGATTCAAGTACGGCCTCAAAGCCCTGCGCACTCACGTTATCTAAGCGGTGGCGCATCAACAATCTATTGTTGTTTTTGCTCGTGAGACCAGAGTAAGAGTAAGTACTGACTTCATACTCTACTGCATAGCCACTATTGGATTGGATCTGACCAAAAACAATCGGCGCTTGTGTAAAACTTGAGGCAAATGAGATGGGCTCAAAAGCTTCACCATTGGTTACCCAGTTTTTAATGTCCGTTTTACCGACTTCCAAGCGCACCGTTTTATCAGATACGCCATCAACAAAACTCACCCGACCTATGGTGGTGTTCGTTTTGGTATTTTCATCAACATGTATTGTTAATGGTGCCATGGCGGCCTGCGCACTATTGGGGGCAGTCGCCCCCAAAGTCAGCAAGGCTAGGCACAGTTGAGTCCGCATCATAATATTAATACCCCCTATTAATTTACAGATACAGTTCAATTTAGGGTTTATGACATGCAATTGTGCCAAGAATATGGAATGGATTAAAATATGCGCAAAACATCATTATTTAAAATATAAAAACAGTAAAAGTATGAGAAGTAAAACAGCTAAATACCTTAATGACGAAATGAGGCAGCACCTTTAAATATCTGAAAAGCAAACAAGAAGAACGTAAAAGCGAAAACTCAAGTTTGGAATGAATTGATTGCAAGCGTGGTATTTATAAAGTGGAATTTGAGTGCAGCTGTGTGCACAGAAATGAAAAGTAGTGCTTTTAAGATTAGAAAGCCGCTTGAAGACTCAAGCGGCTACTAAAATTAGTGAGTCGGCCTATAAGCCGGGTTCTGTCCCTCTTGCGAGGTGATAATCATTCGTCTAGGCCTAAAATCGCTCTTAGGCTCAAGCAACCTACCCGGTTCCGATGTGGGCCACACCATAAGGAACCCTATTTGGTCTTGCTCCGGGTGGAGTTTACCTTGCAACCGACTGTTACCAGCGGCCCGGTGCGCTCTTACCGCACCCTTTCACCCTTACCAACCGAGGTTGGCGGTCTTCTCTCTGCTGCACTTGTCGTGGGCTTTCACCCCCCAGCCGTTAGCTGGCACCCTGCCCTGTGGAGCCCGGACTTTCCTCCCCTTGATCATTTTCGTCACAAGCAGCGATTATCCGGCCAACTCGCGGCGCATTATACCTGTTTCTAGCCTAAAGCACAGCGGATTTTTTGCTATTCTTCTCTTTGTGCAATAATCGCTTTGTATAAAGCATTCTTTTTAAGACCAAAATACTCTGCAGCCACACCGCAGGCTTTTTTTAGCGGCATTTCATCTTCCAAAAGCGAAATTAACTTTTGTGCTTCAGGCGTGATTGCCGCAGTTTCTTTGCCCTTACCCGGTAAGATAAGTACCAATTCACCGCGCTGACGCTCTGGCTCATCCGTTAAAAACGCAATTAGCTCAGACACTTCACCGCTAAAAAACGTTTCATATGTCTTGGTGAGTTCTTTGGCAAACACCACTTGCTGCTGTTCTCCAAGCGCGCTGGCAAGATCATCCAGACTCGCCATAATGCGATGCGTGCTTTCATACATAATGCTGGTGATCCCAGACTCAAACGCCTCTTTGAAAAACTGCTGTCTTGCTTGGCTTTTTGCTGGCGTAAAGCCAATAAATTGAAACTTATCGGTTGGCAATCCCGAGCAGCTCACCGCAGCAATCGCAGCACACGCGCCTGGGACCGGTGTCACTTTTGCGCCAGCTTCTCGGCACAAATTCACCACAGCATAACCGGGATCGCTGATCAAAGGAGTGCCTGCATCAGAGACCAACGCAATATCTTTGCCTTCATTCAACCAATCTAATATTTGTTGGGCTTTTTGTTTTTCGTTATGATCATGCAAAGCAAAGGTTTTTGCTTTAATATTAAAGTGACTCAATAGTTTGCCTGTATGGCGTGTATCTTCTGCTGCAATAAGATCTACGTCAGCTAAGGTTTTCAGCGCCCGTTCACTAATGTCATCTAAATTGCCAATTGGTGTAGCAACGATGTGCAGGGTGCCAATTTTGTCTAAGGTGTCAGCTTTTGTCATTGAGCTCTCCAAGATCAGTCAGTAAGATATTCACATACAAGGTGATGAGTGAAGGTATACGCGTGCAACTGAAAAAAATAAGTCTAATAGTGGCTGTATTGTCCGGTTTATCGGCCTGTGGCACAACCCCTAAAAACGTACAACCAGCAACAAATCCGCAGACTCAAGCACCAACCGTGCAATCGACTGAGAATATGGATGCAAGTACACTGTATGCACTTGCACTCTCAAAGCATGGCGCAAATAGAATACAAGTACTTTACGGTGCACGAGAAGCTGCGATCAACGAGCGCAATTGGCCTATGCTGGAGCAGATCTGCTTTGAGTTAGAATCAAAAGCCAGCGTCGATCATGTACAAAATAAGCTCTATATTGCCTTTGCACAAAAGGAGCAAGGAAAGTATGAAAGCGCACACACTATCTTAACGAATATCAGTGATCAGCTTACCCTTGCAGAGCACAAAGGGTGGCATCAATACCTCAAAGGCAGTATTTTTGCCTCTCAGAGCTTACCCAAAAAAGCCCTCGTTCATTACTTTAAAAGCGCGGATACCGCGCAACAAAACAAACTCAACATCACCGGCTTAAATCAAGATATATGGACGGCATTACAGCAACTATCATCCTATGCCCTAGAGCGTTTTGATCGTGGTTCAGTCATTCAACAAGGTTGGGTAAAGCTCGCTAAATATCATCAAGTATATTTAGGCTCCACGGTGCAATTACACCAAGCAATGAACAACTGGCAAAGACGCTATAAAAACCACCCTGGTGGTTTTATTATCCCCAATGAGGTGAAATCCACTATCAACCTTGCGCCTTACCAAGCAACTAAGTTAGCCATTTTACTGCCTCAATCAGGAAGCAGTGAACGCCTAGGATCGGCATTAAAAAATGGTTTTTTGGCCGCCATGGATAAGAGTCAAATTGAAGAAGTTTACTTTATTGACGAAATGGACAGCGCGGAGCTTATAGAACGAGAATTACAAAAAAGCCAAGCCGACTTTGTCATTGGCCCGCTCTTGAAAAGCAATATTGTTAAGGTTAAATCAAGTCCATTTATCGCTCAGTCTGCAGCTATTTTTCTCAATGAGGTAAACCCAGATGAAGCACAACGGATCCATACTGAACACTATTACTTCGCGCTAAACCCTGAGCATGAAGTCGAGCAAGCCATGGTGCACTTTTTAGCAAAAGGCTTCCAAAAACCCATGTTGCTCGCGCCCAATACCCCCTCAGGGCAGCGCTTAATTGCGCATTTCAATACTCAATGGCAAAACTTCAGCAAAACCCAACCTGAAGCCGGGTTTTATAGTAATAGCGAAGATATGGTCGAAGTGATCACTGAGCTACTGGAAGTGGATCGCTCTAAAGCCCGAATAAAAGAGGTCAAAAGCCTATTTCGCAGTGAAGTAGAAAGTGAAACACGATCAAGACGAGATATCGATGCGATCTACATTCTTGGGGACGCCATTGAGACACGATTACTCAAGCCATATTTAGATGTTAACGTCAGTACATTTGCAGAGCGTATCCCACTGTACGCAAGCTCTCGGAGTTATAGTAAGCAAATTGATAAAACAGACAAAGGGGATTTAGAAGGGCTCTACTTTACTGAGCTGCCATGGATGCTCCCCGACGTTGTGAATCAACGAAACTTGCGAGACACGTATTCGAGACTCTGGCCGGAGCAAGCAGATATTGAGCAACGCTTATTTGCCATGGCCCATGATGCGCTCAACTTAATCCCTGAGCTCAAGCAATTAAGTAGAATACCAGGCAAAGAGTTTGATGGATTAACCGGCGCACTCAGTATCAAAGAAGCCAATCAGATACATAGAAAGCTAAGCTGGGGTCAATACCATAAAAACAGCATTCGACTAGTAAGTCTAGATGAGAGACCGCCTACGCCGTTATTTATGCAACAAGTAGAGTAAATACAAGCAATCACATTACACTTAGCCTCAAAGGATAACAATATGCTAAAAGGGATTTTTAACAGCACCAGGGAAAAAGGGTCGTACTTTGAAGAGGTTGCGGAGCACTATCTGCAAAAGCAAGGGTTGACACCAATAGCTCGTAATTACTTGTGTCGACATGGAGAAATTGATTTAATCATGAAAGATGCCCACACTTGGGTATTTGTTGAAGTGAAATACCGTAAAAGCCTTAAATTTGGCGGCGCACTCAATACACTTTCACAACAAAAACAGCAACGTTTAAGGCGTAGCATATATCAATACATGCAAGATTTTACTTTGCATAATATAGCGCTGCGCGTAGACTTTGTTGCAATACAGGGGAATTCCCCACATGCGATACATTGGATAAAGAACGTTTTTTAATATGCAAGAATCAATCAAAGCCATCTTTACCGAAAGTATTCAAGCGCAAATAGCAGCGGGAGAGGCACTGCCTGAGCAGCTGGAAACAGCTGCCTATGTTATCTCTCAAACATTGATCAATGGTAATAAGTTGATCTGCTGTGGTGAGCCAAGCAGCCATATGCTTGCTGAACACTTTGCCAGTTTACTTATCAATTTTTATGAAACTGAGCGACCATGTTTGCCAGCACTGACATTGAGTCAAGCCAGTATTAACCTCAGCGGACAATCAATGAGTACGCAAACTGAGTTATTTTCCCGTCAAATAAGAGCAATCGCCCAAGAAGGTGATTTACTTTTTGCCATTGCACTTAACGGCAATGAAAAAGAAGTCATAAGCGCTGTTGAATCTGCATTGACCAAAGATCTTAAAGTCATCGCGCTGACAGGTAACGATGGTGGAGAATTAACTGGTTTGTTAGGCCCAAGTGATGTTGAGATCAGGGTACCTAGTAAACGCGCCAGTCGAATTTTAGAGTCTCACATGTTCACAGTGCATTGCTTAAGCCAACTTATTGACAATATTTTATTCCCTCAGGATGCCTAATATGCTGTTAAAACCCATCTTGTTAATTGCTGTTTTGTCTCTACTTCAAGGCTGTGCAGCGGCGGTCGTCGCCGGGACTGCAGGCGCGGTATCGGCAGCAAATGACCGACGCACTATCGGCTCACAAATAGACGACAATAGCATAGAAATTAAAGCGACGATTGAGCTTAAAAAAATTCAAAGACTAGCAAAGCATGCCAACATCAATGTTGTGAGCGTCAATGGCACTGTTTTATTGACAGGACAAGTGGCCAATATAGAGATGAAAACGCAAGCGCATAACGCGGTGAAATCGGTGATTGGTGTCAAAAAGCTCTTCAATCAAATTCGCATTGGCAGCAATATAGGCCTGTCGACCAAAGGTCACGATACATGGCTGACTTCAAAAGTGAAAACACAGCTGCTGGCAAATGATAACGTCAATGGCACCAATATTAAGGTTGTGACAGAAAACGCCGAAGTCTTTTTAATGGGAATGGTCGCCCCTGCTGAAGCAGAAAAAGCAGTCGAAATCGCACGTAACATCCATGGAGTGGAAAAAGTCATTAAGGCTTTTGAATACCTGTAGTGAGCTCAAACATAAAAAAACCTGCTGATGCAGGTTTTTTTCTACTTGATAACGCGTAAATGAGCGCCTTTTTTAGGCTTACCTTCTTGTGAAGGTGTTTGCTCTACAGCGCTATCAGGCTGCTGTTCAACCTCTGGGGCCAACTCATCATCAGCATCATACGATTCTTCTTCGTAATCCTCTTCGATAGTCGATTCAGAGAAAATTGTCCCTTCACCATTTTCTCTGGCATAAATCGCCAGTACTGCGTCAACAGGCACATACACCTGCATTGGCTGGCCGGAAAAACGCGCACTGAAGCTCAATGCATCATTATCCATAGTGAAGTTATTTGCCGCACTTGGGCTCACATTCAAGACAATCTGACCGTCCTGAACAAACTGGACTGGCACTTGTACGTGAGGAAAGTTGGCATTGACAACTATGTGTGGCGTGCACTGATTGTCCACGATCCACTCATAGAACGCCCTTAGTAAATAAGGTCGATTAGATGTCATTAGCTGCGGATCTCGCGCTCAATATCAGTCAAAGACGCCTGGAAAGACTCACGCTCGAATAAACGTAGCATGTAATCTTTTAGCTCACTTGCACCGCTGCCTGAAAGCTCAATACCTAATTGAGGCAAACGCCACAATAGCGGAGCCATAAAGCAATCAACCAAGCTAAACTCTTCACTCATGAAGTAAGGCGCTTCACCAAAGATAGGTGCCACAGCAAGAAGTGCTTCAGTTAACTCTTTACGCGCATTATCAACGTCATTGCCTGACATGATTTTCTCAGCAAGGCTATACCAATCGCTTTCAATGCGGTGCATCATCAAGCGGCTGCGTCCACGCATAACTGGGTAAACTGGCATCAGTGGTGGATGCGGGAAACGCTCATCCAAATATTCCATAATGATATTAGCTTGATATAAGCCAAGCTCACGATCGATTAACGTCGGAACTGTACCATATGGGTTAATTTCGTGTAGCGCTTCTGGCAAGTTGTCCTTTTCAGCCAGATGAATATCAACACTTACACCTTTTTCTGCTAAAACGATACGAACCTGATGGCTATACATACAGTTTGCACCAGAAAAAAGAGTCATAACTGGGCGCTTATTGGCAGCTACGGCCATGCCTACCTCCATAAATTAATCACAAAGTAATCAAATCACTTTAAACAGCAATAGGGGCATGCGCCCCTATTACCTATAATCACCATTGAGTGTTCAAATTAATGAACGTCTCTCCAGTACTCTTTCTTCAACAAGAAAGCTAAGATGAAGAAGATTACCAAGAATCCGAGCACTTTGATACCTATTGCCTCAGATTCTAATCGAGAAGGTTCACCCACATACGCTAAAAAGTTAGTGAGATCTCTTGCCGCTTGGTCATATTCATCGTCACTCATCTCACCGGAGCCGTCAGTTTCGACACCCACAATTTTGGTTACCGTCTCGCCATTTTCAACTACTTCTTCGGTAATTGGCATTGGCAAGCCCTGTAGTTCTTGAAGAACATGAGGCATCCCCACCAATGGGAATACGATATTATTCACACCAAAAGGACGAGATTCATCTTTATAAAATGACTTTAAGTATGTGTATATATAATCTGGTGATTTAACTCGAGATATCAAGGTTAAATCTGGCGGTGCCGCACCAAACCACTTAGCTGCATCCTCTTTCGACATAGAGTTTAAGATATGCGAGCCTACTTTAGAGTCATCAAAGATGAGTGTCTCTTTACCTATTTCAACAGGGATCCCAATGTCACGAAAAGTACGTTCATAACGCTGGTATTGCATCTGGTGACAACCTAAACAGTAATTCATAAACAATTTAGCGCCACGCTGTAAGGATGCATTATCCCTCAAGTCAATATTAGCGTCCATTAGTGGCACTGATGGACCTGCTGCCATTGTTAAGGTTGGCAACAATGCGAATAAACCGATTAATAGCTTTTTCATCATTTCGTCAACCTCGTTGGTAGTGGCTTGGTCACTTCATTCTTTGAATAAACATATAACAACACAAAGAACATGAAATACGTCACGGTACAAATCTGCGACAAAATAGTTGAAAATACCGTTTGCGGTGTCGCCCCAGCCCAACCTAAGATCAAGAAGGTAACCACAAATTGTGCAATGTTCAACTTATGCCATTTGCTACGATAACGAATTGAGCGCACTTTTCCTCGGTCAAGCCATGGCAATAATGCCAGAACGACTATCGAGGCACCCATAGCCACTACGCCCGCTAGTTTATCAGGAATAGCGCGTAAAATCGCATAGAAAGGCGTAAAATACCAAACAGGGAAGATATGCTCAGGTGTTTTAAGCGGATTAGCAGCTTCAAAATTAGGCGCTTCTAAGAAGAAACCATTCATCTCAGGCATGAAGAACACCACCCAACAGAATAAAATTAAGAATCCTGCCACACCTAAAATGTCTTTTACTGTGTAATAAGGATGGAAAGGAATGGCATCCACAACGTCTTTTTTACTGGTGTAGTATTCATGGAATTTAAAGTTAGGCTTGTCTTCTTCCGCCACAGAGCCTTTTTTACGTTTAATTTCAATACCGTCAGGGTTATTTGAGCCTACTTCATGCAGTGCAACAATGTGCAAGAACACAAGGATCACCAACACTAATGGCAATGCGATGACATGCAGCGCAAAGAAACGATTCAGCGTAGCGCCTGAAATAACATAGTCACCTCGGATCCAAAGTGTTAAATCTTCTCCGATAACAGGAATGGCACCAAATAAGGAAATGATTACCTGTGCACCCCAAAACGACATTTGACCCCAAGGTAACAAGTAGCCCATAAATGCTTCAGCCATCAGGGCCAAGAATATCAACATACCAAATAACCACAGTAACTCTCTGGGCTTTTGATATGAGCCATAGATCATGCCTCTGAACATATGCAGATAAACTACCACGAAGAATGCTGATGCGCCTGTCGAATGGAGATATCTTAATAACCAACCATACTCAACATCACGCATGATGTATTCAACAGAAGCAAATGCCCCCTCAGCAGAAGGAACAAAATTCATCGTTAACCAAATACCCGTCACAATTTGATTAACCAACACCAAAATAGCTAAAGAGCCAAATAGATACCAGAAGTTGAAGTTTTTCGGCGCGGGATATTGCGCAATATGCATATTCCAAACGCGCGTCATCGGAATGCGATCATTGATCCAGTCGACGACAGAGCTAATAGCACCACCTGAGCGTTTATTCGTCTCGCCTGCAGTTTGATTAGGTTGTTCGTAATTAGTCGCCATTAAGCCATCTCCTCTTCTTCACCCACTAAAATCGTGGTCTCATCTAGGAAAGTGTATGGCGGCACTTCCAAATTCAAAGGTGCAGGTACATTTTGAAAAACGCGACCCGCCATATCAAATTTGGAGCCATGGCACGGGCAGAAAAATCCATCTGCGGTCCCTTCCACTTTTTCACCGAATCCACCATTCATGAATGTTGGAGAGCAACCAAGGTGGGTACAGATCCCAACAGCAACAAAAATCTCTTCTCGCTGAGAGCGATAGCTATTTTTCGCTGATTCCAGCTGCTGTGCTTCGTCAGAATTGGGGTCACGAAGTTGATCTTCGTGTTGCTTCATTTGTTCTAACATTTTTGGTGTACGATAGATAACCCATACAGGTTTACCTCGCCACTCAACACGAATTAATTGTCCAGGCTCAAGTTTGCTTATGTCCACTTCTACAGGAGCCCCTGCAGATTTAGCACGCTCACTCGGATTCCAAGACGCAATAAAAGGAACAGCAGCTCCAGCCGCACCAACACCACCTACGACAGAGGTAGCGATAGTTAAAAAACGGCGTCGGCTGTTGTCAACAGGCGCATTGCTCATCCACTTATCTCCACTATGATCCTCAACACTTGCTATATTGAGAACATCAGTTACAGCAGGTTAATTTTAAGATATTTCAAAATAGACGCGATCATTAGCAAAAACCATGTAAAAAACACGGTTATTACTATTCTAATTATGACCATATAAAGTGCTAAGCGCTTCAATAAACAGCCAATACTAGAAACGACAGGTCATGATATGACGTCTTTCGCAATGATTTCCTGACCAAGATCAACCTCTGTCCAGATGAATGAAAATTTAATCAGACGATATCGCGAATAATTTACTTGCCCTGCAAGTGTAGCAAAAGAAATGGTCAATAAGCGTACAAAGTGAGCAACTTTTAGAGTTTACTGAAAGTTATTGAATGTGAGGTTGGCGTATTTCAATGTGTTTTAATAGGGATATTAATAACCGGCACTACAAACAAAAAACCCAGCACAAGGCTGGGTTTTTGACATTCTGAAACGTAATAAATTAACGTTTTGAGAACTGTGTCTTCTTACGTGCTTTCTTAAGACCAACTTTCTTACGTTCAACGCGACGAGCGTCACGAGTAACGAAGCCAGCTTTACGTAGAGTAGGACGTAGTGACTCGTCAAACTCCATTAGTGCACGAGTGATACCGTGGCGGATTGCGCCAGCTTGACCAGTCATACCACCACCTTCAACAGTGATGTAAAGGTCAAACTTCTCAGATAGCTCAACTAGCTCTAGTGGCTGACGAACAACCATACGAGAAGTTTCGCGACCGAAGTATTCTTCGATAGAACGTTGATTAATTACGATGTTGCCAGTGCCTGGGCGTAAGAATACGCGAGCACTTGAACTTTTACGACGACCTGTACCGTAGTATTGATTTGCCATGATAGTGCTCCTTAAATGTCTAGAACCTGAGGCTGTTGTGCCGCATGGTTGTGCTCGTTACCAGCGTAAACTTTAAGTTTACGGAACATTTCACGACCTAGAGGACCGCGAGGTAACATGCCTTTAACTGCTTTTTCGATGATCATTTCAGGCTTTTTAGCTTGAAGTTTTTCGAAGTTAACAGACTTAAGACCACCTGGGTAACCAGAGTGAGCGTAGTACATTTTTTGCTGAGCTTTGTTACCAGTTACAGTAACTTTTTCAGCGTTGATAACGATGATGTAATCACCAGTGTCAACATGTGGAGTGTACTCAGCCTTGTGCTTACCGCGTAGGCGAGCAGCGATTTCAGTAGCAATACGACCTAAAGTTTTACCTTCAGCGTCAACTACGTACCAGTCACGTTTTACAGTTTCTGGTTTAGCAACAAACGTTTTCATTTATAAAATCCAAAGTTTTCAGTTAAAACCACAGGTAGTCAGAGGACTACCGCTCTACTAATGGTGCTTCAACCCCTTCGAGTTTAAGACTTTTTTGCCGCTCAAGTCGGTGGCTAAGCCGACGAGGGCTATAGAACGCAACGTGGCAGGCCGCGGATTATAGCAAGGGTAGTTGGGAAAAACCAGCGTATGGCCGATTTTTCCGCCAGAAATGTGATTTTACTAAGCTAAGTGTTCTCTGGATAGATACTCTAATGACTGCATCTCTTGTAAGCGACTGATACACCGTCTAAATTCAAAGTTTAATGTCCCCTCTGTATAGATTTCGTCGATAGGCGCTTCAGAAGATATGATCAAGGTGACATTGCGCTCATAAAACTCATCAACTAACGCGATAAATCGCCTTGCCGCATCGTCGTTAGATTGTCCCATTTGCTTTACATTCGATAGGATAACCGTGTTATATAAACGGCTAATTTCCATATAGTCCACTTGTGAGCGGGCCGTTTCACATAATTGGGTAAAATCAAACATCGCAATGCAATCAGATACCTTGCGCGTTTTAATCATACGTCCTTCGATCTCTATTTCAGCATCAAGTCTACCCGGCTCTGGTGACAGCTTATCAAAGTACTCAAATAAGTTAGCATCCGCTTGTGCATCGAGCGGACTATGGAAGATTTCTGCTGATTCTAATGTACGCAGACGATAATCAATACCCGAGTCAACATTTACAATTTCAGTGTTCGCTTTCACCAATGCAATCGCTGGCAAGAAGCGTGCGCGCTGCAAACCATTTCGATATAATTCATCAGGCACAATGTTAGATGTTGCCACCAACACAATCCCGCGCTCAAACAAGGCTTCCATTAATCCGCCAAGTAGCATGGCATCCGTAATGTCTTGGACAAAAAATTCATCGAAGCAGATGATATCCGTTTCAGCTTTAAAAATATCAGCGACCACATTCAAAGGATTTTTCACTTCTTTAAGCTTTTTAAGCTCATCATGCACACGATGCATAAAGCGGTGAAAGTGTACGCGCATTTTTCTATCGCTCGGCAACGCCTCGTAAAAAGTATCCACTAAATACGTTTTTCCACGACCTACTCCGCCCCAAAAATAGAGTCCTTTCACCGGCTCCACTTGCTTCTTTGCAAACAGCTTTGCAAAGAAGCCTTTGGGCTCAGGAGGTTGTGCGATTAAATCATCATATAAACGCTGTAAGTGCTTGACCGCGTTTTCTTGTGCACTGTCGTACTGAAAGTCATCTCTTTTAAGGTCTTCTTGATACTTTTCCCAAGGCGTCATCATATTTTTTATTAAACTGAGCAGTTTTCTTTGCCCAATATATTAACACGCATCCATTCTCAGCGTATATTTAACCTATCGATTGAGAGTATTTTAGTAAAAGTAACAGGTGTCACTCACCTTACACAGGAGTAAATATGACAACAATTGCATGGTTGGGCTTATTAATCATCGTAGCGATCAGTGCATTCTTCTTAGGTTCACTCTTTACCAAAAAGCAGTTCAAGCATGAAGAGTTAGAACAGCAAGCACAACAAGCAGAGCAAAACTTAGAGCAATACAGGCAAGATGTGGCAGACCACTTAGCCAATACTAAAAAGCTAGTGGGTAAAATGCACGACAATTACAGCCAACTGCTTCAACATGTTGAAGATACAAATCAACTGTTACTAGAAGAAAAGCGCAGTCAATCAAATGAACCTTTCTTCTCAAAAGAAACCACAGAGCAGCTTCAAGCTTCTTTGCGCGCAAGGCCTGAAAAAAGACGAAATTCAGAATCTGTTCACAATGCACCTCCTGCTGATTATGCAGAAGGAGAAAGCGGTTTATTCAATGATGAACGAGCAAAAAGCGAGCAATTAAAAACTTCTTGATGAACTTTTTTTTGACCCCATAGTCTGTAGAAATAACTACCAAATAACTGAGCGGGTACTCCCCGCTCACAAAACTAACTCATATCATTTTGAACGAAAACAACTGTTTTAAGTTCACCAAATGATGTGTTTAACGCTGTTATTTAGGAGAATTTCCAGACTATGAAATTAAAATTAACTTTATTATCCGCAGCGCTTTTTTCTTCAAGCTTGCTTTTAGCACCACAAAGTGCAGAAGCAAGGCTACCGGTTGCGGTTGACGGTCAACAACTCCCCACACTGGCTCCAATGTTAGAACGCGTAACCCCGGGGGTCGTGAGTATTCAAGTTTCTGGCGCTAAAGAAGTGCGCCGCCGTGTTGACCCATTTGATTTTTTCTTTGGTAATCCCCCCCCTCGTACTCAAAAACGTCCTTTCAGTGGATTAGGTTCAGGGGTGATCATTGATGCCGATGAAGGCTATGTAGTCACAAATAACCATGTCATAGATGAAGCTGACAATATCCTTGTCACGCTAGAAGACGGCAGAGAATTTAAAGCAAAGCTGATCGGTGCAGATAAAGAGTCTGACATTGCATTATTACAAATCGACAATGACAACCTCACAGAAGTGAAACTCGCCAATTCAGATAAATTACGTGTTGGTGACTTCTCTGTTGCCATAGGCAACCCATTTGGCTTAAGTCATACCGTCACCTCTGGTATTGTCAGCGCGCTAGGGCGTAGTGGTTTAAATATCGAAGGCTACGAAGACTTTATTCAAACAGATGCGGCCATCAACCAAGGTAATTCAGGTGGCGCGCTAGTCAACTTAAAAGGTGAACTGATTGGCATCAATACAGCCATTTTAGGAGCGTCTGGCGGTAATGTTGGGATCGGCTTCGCTATACCGTCCAATATGATGAAGAACCTCGTTGATCAAATCATTGAATACGGGCAAGTAAGACGTGGCTCACTGGGTATTGTTGGCCGCACACTTAACGCCGGACTTGCTGAAGCACAGGGCTTTGATGTTAAACAAGGTGTGTTTATCCAAGAAGTAACTAAAGACTCAGCGGCAGCAGAAGCAGGCGTAAAGGCGAACGATGTGATCATCAGTATCGATGGCGACAATGTGGAAAGCATTGACGAATTACGAGGGAAAATTGCAACGCTCGGTGAAGGACGAGAAATTAAAGTCGGCATTTACCGTGATGGTAAGAAGCGTACACTTGATGTAAAACTGCAAGGTCAAAACGAGCGACAAGCGCAAGCTGACCGTATTCACCCAAGCTTGCAAGGTGCCGTACTTGAAAGTAATGAGCGAAACGGTAATCAAGGTATCGTGGTCGTCAGCGTAGAAGAGCGCTCACCTGCAGCCCGTGTCGGACTGCAAGAAGGAGATGTGATCATGCAGGTGAATCGTCAACGCGTCACCACAGTTCGTGACATGAAGCGGCTAATTGACGATATTCAAGGTAATATTGTATTGGGTATTAAGCGAGGCAGAGATTCTGTTTTCTATTTAATTCAATAAATAGTACAAAAAAAAACTCAGAATTACGCAGCGGCTCTTGCCGCTGCGTTGTTTTGTGTCATCATAGGTTTATCACAAGATAAACGATGTATAATAATAAACCGTGTTGCAATTTATTAGATTTATCCTCGCGCCAGTCATGATTGGGCTTGGTATCGCATTTTTAATTCTCTGGTTAAAGCCAGAATTAAAAGAAAGAGCGGCCAACCTCAATGTACCTTATACGTTAGAGCAAATGAGCTTTGCCAATGGCGTTAGTCGCGCAGCACCTGCTGTGGTCACTATTTTTTCCGAAAGCTTTAGCTCCGTTCCCCGCTTTAAAAGGCAAAATCGCATCCAAGAGCTCGGCTCTGGCGTGATTATGAGTGCTGATGGCTATCTTTTAACGAACTACCATGTCATTAACAGCGCTGACCAAATTATCGTATTATTACCTGACGGTAGGCAGTATTACGGTATATTAATAGGCTTTGATACCATCACAGATCTTGCAGTCATCAAAGTGGAAGACAATCACCTCCCGGTTATTCCAATGGATGATAATCTATTACCTCGTATTGGTGATGTTGTACTCGCTATTGGTAATCCACTTAATTTGGGTCAAACCATTACCCAAGGGATCATCAGTGCGACTGGAAAGCAAGCGCTGACTGAAAGCCAATATAACAGCTTATTGCAAACTGATGCTGCTGTGAATGTGGGTAATTCAGGTGGTGCATTGGTCAATTCAAATGGTACTTTAGTAGGGATCACCTCGGCGCAGTTTACCAGCCGCTATAATATTGATATTGAGGGGATCTCATTTGCTGTTCCTTACCGCTTAGCCAAAGATGTAATGACTAAAATCATAGAAGATGGCCGTGTCATTCGAGGCTACCTCGGCTTTAAAGGCACCGCAGTTGATAACAAAGGCCAAATAATCACTGACGTATACACGCCCATTATGGGGCTACGCATTAATGATTTAGACCCGCTGGGCCCAGCTTGGCAAGTCGGTATGAAAGATGGGGATATTGTCACCAAAGTGGCTGGTAAAGCCATTACCAACCCACAGCAAACGCTTCGTACGATTGGCAATACAGAGCCGGGGACAGTGTTAGAATTTGAAGTCAACCGAAAGGGCAAGCGCTTATCGTTTATGGTTGAAGTCGTGGAATTAGAAACCCCTATTTACTAGTCTTATTTGGAAATAAAAAAGCGAGCTCAGCTCTAATGCCGTTCACTTCAGCTC
>NZ_JAKFZS010000050.1 GCF_021654285.1 Pseudoalteromonas luteoviolacea
TTTAACAGCTTGACAGATCAATATTCAAAAGATGATTATTGGGCGTGACTTTTCGAAAAATAAGATGAATTGAATAAACCATGGCAGGCTTAGAAGTTGATTACACAGGATGTAAATTTCATGCACTTACAGTGCTTCACTTAGCTGGCACAGTAAAGCATGGTCGAAATAATGTAAAAGTTTGGCTGTGTGAATGTGTTTGCGGAAAAACACTGGACGTTGATCAGGCTTCATTATTGAAAGGTCAAAAACCTGCTTGCAAAACCTGTCGACGCGGCCCTTGTGTTATCTGCGGCGCGCCTATTGATAACGACGACTGGGGTGTAAAACGTAATACGTGCTCAGATGTCTGTCAAAAAGAACAACGCCGACAAAACGGCAGGCGCAGCTACTACAAATTGATAGAACTTGATCCTGACCACAACAAAAAACGACACAAGGCCAGACAAGCAGCAGATCCGCTTTATGAAAAAAAGCGCTATCAACTTAGATTGAAGCGGCTCAATGCGCTGCCGGAAAAACAACGACAAGCAGTAATTCAAAAGCAAAATGAATATACGAACTTGTGGCGCTCAAATTATGTGAAGCGCCTAAAAGCGGAGGACTATCCCGCGTACTTGAAGTACCGCTCAGCAATGAATGCTTATTTTAGGCAATGGTACAAAGCGCATAAGCTGGCACTAAAGGAAGCCAATACAGATTGCCAGTAAAACAATCTTTAGCTCACGCTAAAACGCGCTATGTTGGAATATTGATTGTTACTCAAACAAGGTTAAACACACCCTATCCACTTTTTCTGTGGATAGGTCAATTTTGCCCTGTACGCCAAGTGTTGCACATGCCGACTTTCGAAAGGCTATTTAAAGTTTCAGGATAGTTTTTAAGTAGCAATGCCATTTCGCCATAGCCTCGCGCTTTTCTCGCATGTAGTCATAACGGTCATAGTGTAACGATGACACGTCTGATTGATTATGTTGCTGCAAGTAATCTCTATTTTCTTTGCTGATACCTGCTTTACCCATCAAAGTTTTACAAGTTCTGCGAATATCGCGCGGCGCAAAACGTGGAATGTTATGTTTATCGCACCACCGCAATGTGGCCATGCGCAACGTTGATATGTGAGCGAAATCGTCATTACGGTCACGATGTGGGAATAGCTGATTTTTAGAGCCACGCTGTAACAACAGCTCTTTTACGATTGTTTCTGTTAGCGGCTCAATGGGCACTAAATGATCACCGCGCGATTTTATCTTTACTCTATCAACTGGGATGGTAAAAACCATTTCGTCAAAATCGTACTCAGATTCAATCGACTTATACACCTCTTCTACACGCTGCCCCGCTAAACAGATAGCGAGTTGTAAGTACTTTTGCGTCATATATGGTAAATCATTAGCAAACCACACGCGTCTGATTTCGTCCTCAGTCAGCCAACGCTGGCCTTTATTTTTTGTGACTTCAACATTAATATCCCGAATGAAGTTTGATTTAATGTCGTAGATGTTGTGCTTTTTGAATCGCTCAGGTGAGTTATCAAAATCAATCGCAAACTTCAAAATGCTCATCAATGTGCTTCTTGTTAAGCGCGCTTGTTCATGAGCACCACGATTATAAACACGGTAAATCAGCTCTCTTGCATCATCAACTGTAAACTGACAGGCTAAAAGCTGAGGATCAATAAACTTAGTTATGTTACGCGCAATTAATAGTTTCGTACGTCTGATTGTTGATTCAGCCCATTTGTTTTCAATATAAACGTCAAAGTCGATAAGTAGCTGCTGAAATGTTCTGAGTGATGACTTTTGTTCGTGCTCTGTTTTTTCAATTTCAATTACGGCTTTAGGGTCTTTCTTATTGCGTAATTGCGCTGCAATTTTACTATGCTCTTCGCGAGCCTCTTTTAAAGACATGGAAGGGTAAGAGCCGATAGTCAGCGTTTTTGGCGCTTTATTAAAATAGTACAAAACTCGCCACGATTTAGCGCCAGATTTGAGCACGCGTAATTGCAAGCGCCCTTCTCCGCGCGTCACTATATTTTCTGTGACGACATAATGCTTGTCTTTCGCTTTGAGTGACTTGATTGATTTGTCCGTAAACATCATAGCTGATACTCCGTAACCATAACACGCACATGTGTCGCGGTTAATGTCAGGGTTAGTTATCGATTAACACTGACATTATTGTACAGATATGACACTAATCATAGTAATTTGTAGGCGAAAATGAGGTTTTTTGACAGGTTTGGATGGTTAAATAGCTATGTGCGAGAAATACCTAATAGCTCACACATTTTCTGGCCTTATCTAACACTATTTATGAGCTAACTTCTAACAACATGTTTGGCTGTAACACCTATTCTAGCCGCTAAATCAACTAATTAGTTGCTCTTAAATAAAAAATCAAACTGAGGTGATTATGGCTAATTTTTTACTTTGAGACAATCCGAAGCAACGCTTAATTAGCAATACCTTGGTCAAAGAAGAGCTGACCCCATACGCAGGATTAAAAAGCACGTTAGTGGAGAAATTCCACCAGCTATCAACAGTGAAAACAACACCTATTTCATAAAGAAAAAGTTCAGGCATGTAGCTTAGCTATATGCCTAAAAGAAAAGGTTCAAGCGATAAAGTATATTACCCACCGCACTTGTTGAATTCTTCAGACGCTTTTTCATATACCGTACAAAAGTCTTCACTGCCATTACTCGCTTTAATTTGCTGCCCGTCAAATAATGCGGCTATCACTTTAGACTCAGTAATAGTTAAGCGCTTATTGCGGCACGATTTTAAAGCCATTTCTCCACACTCTGCTGCTGTGGCGGCTTCTTTAAATTTAGAGCAGCGCTGCTTGCCCTTACATTTTTTATAACTGATTTTTTCTTTACCTGGACATGCGGTTCTGAGGTACTTAATTTCACATGTTCCGGCCTTTACCTCTACTGGCATGGCACTTAAAACCAGTGATACCGCCCCAATTGCTAAAAGTAATTTCATTTTCATCTCCTAAGTTTTAAATTGGCTCATCATCAGCCTAAGCGTTTCGGCCATTTCTGCCAGTTGCTGACTTGCCTGTTTGTTTTCTTGTGCGTGATTTGAACTGAGATTGGTGATGTCATGCATATGCTGCACATTTTCAAATTGACTCACCGCAGCTAGACTCTGTTGCTCAGAAGCCGCGGCTATCTGCTGGCTCATATCTTTGATAGTTTCAACACTGGTTACTATCGAACCTAGCGTGCCTTGTACAGCTTCGATACCGCTCACACATGTATGCGTTTCACGCTGTGAGTTAGACATGGTATCCACAGCTCCCTTGGCGCCATCTTGCAAACCCGCAATAGCTTTCTCAATTTCTTCGGTAGCATCTTGTGAGCGGCTCGCCAATGTTCTTACTTCATCTGCTACAACAGCAAAACCACGCCCCTGCTCTCCGGCCCTAGCTGCTTCTATGGCCGCATTTAATGCTAATAAGTTAGTTTGCTCTGCAATGCTCCTGATCACTGCAAGGACAGTATTGATATTTTCAAGCTCATTACTGAGTTGATTAATAGCATTAGCTGAAGTCTCAATGGATGACTCTAGCCCTTTAATATTTTGCACATTCGTTACGAGCAGGCTTTCCCCTGATGCTGCCTCAGAGCTCGCTTGCTGCACTTGCTCCAAAGTGCGATGTATGCTGTCGGTAACGGAGCTCACTGTCTCCTTCATCTCAGAGATAGAGTTGCTCATTGCGCTCATTTGCTCACTCTGTTGCGTTGCACTACTACAACTTTGCTCCGCTATGATGTTGGTCTGCTCGGCAGTCGATGCAAGCAACTGGGTGTTGCTGGTGACATCTCTTAGGGTTGACGCAAGCGTGGTGATCAACTTTTGTATATTTGTAGCAAGTTGGCCAAACTCGTCTTGTTTAAAGCCAGTCAGTTGCACCGTTAAATCGCCTTGTGCAGCTTGGTTAATTGAATCAATAATTGAATGTAAAGGCTTGCGCACACTGTTAATAACAAAATATGCAATCATCACAGACAATACTATCGTGACCACCGTCAGTGCCGTGGTGACTTGTTGGCTTTCTGCAATCGCATCTTCAGCCGCTTGTTGCGCCTCTTCCGTTGACCCAACAATACGCATATTGAGCTCCTTGAGCTGTGTTTGCAGTTTGTTCGCCGTAATAGAGGCTTCTTCGATTAGCGTTTTTAGACGTTTTTTCTCATTTAATGTCTCTATCCTTGATTTGAGCGCGTTATCTGAGCCCACAACCGCTTCTTTAAACTGTGTAAAGTTGCTCTCCATATCAGCCAGCGACTGGCTATTGGCCACATCAGGTGATTGCTTCAATGCTACTAACTGACCTTCCATTTCCGCTATCGACTCTTTGGCGACACTGGTCACATTCATGATTTCAAACGTGATACTCGAGGCCAACCCCGCATTTACTTCATCAACAAGCGACTCAACATTTTCTATAAGCGCATTTACCGTATCTGATATGCTTTGGTCATCAGATATACCATCCAGATCGTAAGCTAGGCTAAGTGTTTCATCACCCATATCTGCAAACTCGCTGGCCAATTCTGATGTTTTCTCTTTTAACTTAATTCCACTGATTGCATTACCAAATGCTTGATCTGCCCGTTGAAAAAAGAGTGCGTTTAGCTTTCTTGAATTATCAAATGGTGTGCTTAATGTAAGTTCTGATTTGGTCAGCTCAGATAGCTGACTCAGCGCACTTTCATTTATTTTTCTTTGCGTATCGTACTCAGTACGAATTGCGTTTACTGCACCAAGCGACATTGCTTGATCGAGTTGTGTAAGAGACAATCTGGATAACAAAACAGACTGCAACATATTATTGCCAGAGATCAGCGTAGGTACGCTTTGTTTGGAAACCTTCTGAACAGATCCACCGATAGTTATGTTCCCTGTCAGCGCTACTATGTAAATAATGCAAGCTAAAACTACAACTGCCGTAAACCCACTCATTACACGAGCCGAAACGGTTAATTGCATATTGTAATGATCATTTTATGTCTACGTAATTAAACTTATAGTCAACAATCTGCATATTGGCGAGTTTGACACTAAAATTGAATGAATCTGAACAATGCCATAGTTTTCACCGCATCGAATTGTCGAAATCACACATTTATATGGTTCAGCACTTGCAGTTGTAGCCTTCAGCGGGTAACGTGGCGCCGATTTAAACTTTTTAAGGTATGAGATTTTGATTTCTACAGCGAATATCACACAACAATTTGGCTCTAAGCCGCTTTTTGAAAATATCTCCGTCAAATTTGGCGAAGGTAATCGCTACGGCCTGATCGGTGCAAATGGCTGTGGTAAATCAACCTTCATGAAAATTCTTAGCGGCGAGTTAGAGCCTACTGGTGGTAATGTAAGTTACGATCCACAAGAGCGAGTAGCCAAGCTTAATCAGGACCAATTTGCCTATGAAGAATACACAGTGATCGACACTGTTATCATGGGTTATAAAGAGCTGTGGGAAGTAAAACAAGAGCGTGACAGAATTTACTCTCTCCCTGAAATGAGTGAAGAAGAAGGCATGATTGTTGCCGATCTTGAAGTTAAATTCGCGGAAATGGACGGCTATATGGCAGAGTCTAAAGCTGGCGAACTTCTCCTAGCTGTGGGTATCCCAACTGAACAGCACTTTGGTTTGATGAGCGAAGTCGCCCCTGGTTGGAAGCTTCGAGTGCTTCTTGCACAAGTCCTATTTGCTGACCCGCATATCATGCTACTAGACGAACCAACCAACAACTTGGATATCGACACCATCCGCTGGCTTGAGCATACCTTAAACGAGCGCAACTGCACGATGATCATCATCTCGCACGACAGACACTTCTTAAACAGTGTGTGTACACATATGGCTGACCTAGACTACGGCGAACTGCGTCTTTACCCAGGTAATTACGACGAATACATGACCGCTGCTTCACAAGTAAGAGAGCGCTTACTGGCAGATAACGCGAAGAAAAAAGCACAAATTGCTGAATTACAAACTTTCGTGGCACGATTCTCTGCAAATGCCTCAAAAGCAAAACAAGCAACATCTCGTGCTAAGCAAATTGATAAAATTCAGCTAGAGCAAGTTAAGGCATCGAGCCGTCAAAACCCATTTATTCGTTTTGAACAATCTAAAGAACTATTTAGAAACGCACTTGAAATTGAAAACCTTTCTCAAGGCTTTGAAGAAGATTTATTCAGTGGCTTTAGTGGCATTTTTGAAGTAGGTGAAAGAATCGCCATCATTGGTGAAAACGGCGTTGGTAAAACAACTTTGCTAAATACATTAGCAGGTCAATTACAGCCTCGCGATGGTGCATTTAAGTGGTCTGAAAACAGTAATATTGGTTACTACGCCCAAGATCATGCTGAAGATTTCGAAAAAGACATGGATCTGATGGAGTGGATGGGCCAATGGCGACAAGAAGGTGATGATGAGCAAGTATTACGTAGCTTCTTAGGTCGTATGCTGTTCTCTCAAGATAGTATCAAGAAATCGGTTAAAGTCCTGTCAGGTGGTGAGCAAGGCCGAATGCTACTTGGTAAGCTTATGATGCATAAACCAAATATTTTATTAATGGATGAGCCGACTAACCACATGGATATGGAGTCGATTGAATCATTGAATACCGCACTTGAGCAGTACAAAGGTACGCTGTTCTTCGTTTCTCATGACCGTGTATTCGTTGACTCTTTAGCAACACGTATCCTTGAAATCAAAGACAACAAGGTCACAGACTTTAAAGGCACTTATACTGAGTTCTTAAAGTTCAGAGGTATCGAGGATTAATCTCTTTTGCGCGGCGATTTAGCCGCGCATCTACTTGCTAGGGCAGATTACCGATATTATCCAAAATCGCTGCCTCAATGTCATAAAAAGCATCTTGGCATGGCGCACTTAAACCGCAATTTAGAAAATACACAATACTGGTCTTGAGCTCAGGAATATATAAGTTGTTAGAGATATAGCCATGATTTGCGCCACTATGGTGAAACACTGTGTAACCATGTATCTGCTGTTTAAACAACCCTAATACATACTCCAATTCCTCAGACTCCCTAACCAGACTCTGCTGGCCAATCAATTCATTGCGCTCATTTTGTGACAACCACGCATCATCATGGAAGATATGAGACATTAATTTTGATAAATCAGCCACTGTGGAGGCCACTGGTGTTGATGCTGCGGTTACGTGTCGCAGAATAGGCCAAGTATCCACGTAGTTACCATCTTGTAGTTCATAGCCTGGCGTAACGCCCGCTAAATCTGCCTCAACCCCCACTGAAAAGGTTTGGGTGAGCTCTAACCTATCGATAATTTTATCGCGCATTGCATATGCGTTCGGTTGTCCCAATACCTTATCTAAAATCATACCAGCAAGCACATAGTTACTATTTGAGTATTCAACCCCTTCCCCCGGCTTAAAATAGGCAGGCTTTCCCAGTGCAAACTCAAGTAAATCCTCATTTGAAATGCTATTTTCATAGTTTGACAGCACAAACTCAACATATGCATCTGCACTATCACGATCCGAGTAATTATAAATTCCACTACTATGATTCAGTAGCTGCCTTAAAGTAATTTGCTCTGAGAATAAGATCTGTTGGGTGAGCCTCTCTGGCAACCAAGTGTCGATGGTCGCATCTAAATCAAGTAAACCTTGCTGATCTAGCTTAACAGCCAGTAATGCGGTAAATACTTTGCCCGTGCTCGCCAAATGATAAATGGCCCCCGCTTCAAGTGGTGCTTGAGTTGCCAAGTCAGCGATCCCGCTACTGCCTGTAAAAACATCTTCAGGGGTTGAGACATGTAAAATAATGCCGTGCACATTATCTGATACCAAACCGTCTATGAGTGTTTGGTAGTTTATTGCTTTTAGGCTCGATCTAGTATGTTCTGGCGTGCTTAGAGTGTTTTTTGCAGCAGCCAGATCAGTATTTGAATTGTGGCTGCCACCACATGCAGTGAGCATGAATGTGGCAATCAAGGGGTAAATATGCGTTGTTATGAGTTTTGTCATCATTTGAGTCTCCATGATGTTTTCTTTCTTAGTGTATGGACCTCATGACTTTAATTACGTATCACCTCATTTTTAAATGTACCAATATGTACCCACAAAAAAAGGGCCCAAGGCCCTTTTCTCAATAATGCGTTTTACATCGCTTTCCTTTTTTCTACCCACTTGGCGATATCTTGCTCTACCAAGGCCAACGGGCGTGCGCCTTTGAGTAAAATTTCATCGTGAAAAGCAGTCATATCAAATTTACTACCAAGCGCCTGTTGTGCATCTTTTCTCAACGCCTCAAACTTTAACATCCCAAGTTTGTACCCTAATGCTTGACCCGGCCATGCAATGTAGCGATCGATAGCAGGTACCACATCACTCATTGCTGTTCCAGTTGCCTCTGCAAAGTATTCAATCGCTTGCTGACGAGACCACTTTTTATAGTGTAGACCGGTATCGACTACAAGCCTTGCTGCACGGTATGCTTCCGCTTGCAATCTTCCTAAATCACCAAACGGGTCTCCTTCATACATGCCCATTTCATAAGCCAGTAATTCAGAATACAGCGCCCATCCTTCAATATAGCCATTAAATGACGCATTTTGTCTCATCAAACCGATGTCTGTTTGCAGCATGTTTAAAGCAATTTGGAAATGATGACCCGGCACCGCCTCATGATATGTTAACGTCTTTAAGCCAAAACTAGGTACAGCCTTCATATCTTTAAGGTTAATAGCAAAAACCCCCGGACGACTACCATCTAAAGACGGACCATAATAATAGCCGCCCGGCGCGCCGGCCTCAACTTCAACAGGGATACGTTTTACTTCGACTTTTTGCGGCGGTAAAGTCGAAAAATACTGAGGGGCTTTTTCATTAATGGTCTCAATTTCGCCTTCCAAGAAATCAAGCAAGGCTTGCCTACCCTCATCACTGTCTTCAAACAAAAACCTTGGCTCTTCATTAAGTTGCTTCATTCGCTCGCTAACAGAACCTTTGGTATAACCGTTGGTCTTGAGGATCGCGTCCATTCTTTGTGTAATACGATCCACTTCTGCAAGGCCAATATCATGGATCTGCTGAGCAGTCATATCTGAATCGGCCAAATAAGTGATTGCATGCTGATAAAATGCCTCACCATTAGGCTGTGACCAAATACCAACTTGTTCTGAAGCTTGTTTTTCAAGCGATTTCATCGTCGTCGTGACGCGTTCAAAAGCAGGGTAAACTTGCTGCTCAAGCACTTGTGTGGCAGATAAAATCAAGTCTTGCATTTGCGTATCTGAGACAGTTGGTGCATTGGCAAGTTTTTGGGCAAATGACGTGACTAATACATGTTCAGCAGCTTTCGGCTGAGTATATTTGGTTAAGTAAGATAGTGTATTCGGAAACAATGGTTTAGGTAGGATCACACCGCGCTTTGCATCGCTCAACACTTTTTCATTGACTTGGTTTACCATAGTAGCAAAGGCAGACAAGCGCGCTACATACGCTTCAGCATCAGATGCATTATTCACTTCATGCTGGTTTTGTAATACGCCTGGTATGTCCATCAAAGGACCTGAAATCTGGTTCACAATGTAAGGCAAATGCCCACCCCAAGTGTCAATGTACCCTGCTGCAAAAACACTGTCTCCAGCGTAATAACGGGCTATGACCTCATTAACCTGCACATGTAAGCGATCTTTGTTATTCAGTGATGCTGATTGAAGTTGCTTGAGCTGCTGTGCCGCATGGGTCATGTCAATCTGCATGGCTTGCATGCCTGCTACAGAATAATCCGGGAGTCGGTTTTCATACGTACCATACTGATCACTATCTAACTTTAAGGAGGTCGCCATCGCTGGCTGATGATTTATAAATGCTTTAGTATATTGATCGACAACTGCATCAACATCGGCCCTGTTTACAACTTCTTGGGTGATCACTGCATTATTGTTTTGATAAGATGTTGTTTCTTTTGCACATCCCGAAATTGCTAAAAGCACACCTGCTGCTAGCATACTGACCTTTTTCATTTTTATTCCCCAAGGTGTGTTGTCATTTTATTTTTAAAATACTCAGCAACGGATCATCACAGTATTTTAAATCCTCATGTAATCTACATAAGTTCAATTTGTATGTCACTTATAGCTGTAATTGTTTAGTCAAAAAAGCCCGTGTTCCGTAAATAGTAATACGCTTTCATAGTCAGATCGAATACGAAATACACACAACTAATTTAACCCTAAGTTTACCCTAAATGCACCCAAATATAACCCTGTGTTCACACCTCATTTTTCAGTACATTTCAGTGTTTTTGAATATTTAAAAATAATGAATAATCACGTTGTAATGAAAAGCTTATCCAGCACAAAAATCAAACTCACATCATATTTTAAATCAATGTTTTTTATACTTTTATCCAATTGAATTACTTAATTGAGGCAGGTCAAATCCATATCAACTGGCCTACTTGCAGCCCCTATTTTTGACTCTTTTTTATGTACAATGAAGGCATCCCAATATGCAAAACTTTAAGTAAGGAACTACCATGAAGTTTAAAATGTCAGCGCTGTCACTCAGTGTTTTAATCAGCTTTTGTGCTGTTGCACAAACTAGCACACATGAGCTTGAAAACGTTTCATTACAGTCTCAGTCAAATCAATATGATTATTCAGACAATCAGCCGTGGAGTCAGATGCCTCCTGCTAATTTAAGACCTGTACAAGTGCCGTTATTTATTTCGATTGGTTTTGATGACAATGGCTCTAAAGAAGGCATGGATTGGATAAGTAATTATACCCGCCACCTTCAAAATGATATCGGCGCAAACAATCCAGCTACATTTGACGGCGCACCGGTCAGATTTACGTTTTTCCATACTCCGTCATACATTGTGAAAGAAGCTGGAGATGAAGTGGGCATTAAACATGCGTGGCGTGATGCTTATGTAGATGGCCATGAAGTAGGTAACCATACTTTTAGTCACCGAGACGGAGGCCCTGACACAGGTAATTTCAGTGAGCAAGAGTGGACCAACGAACTCAGTATTACACAAACTTGGCTGAGTAAACCTTACGATCCAAGTGAAGTGACCAATGGTGCAAACAATGCTGCAGGCCCTGGCGTACCAGCCAGTGAAATTATCGGTTTTAGAACACCTTACTTGAACCATAATAACGCCTTGTTCTCTGCCTTAGTAAAAGGGAATTTTGTGTACGATACCAGTATTGAAGAAGGCTGGGATAGCCAATTCAATGGCACCAATAACGCATGGCCATACACATTAAACAATGGCACACCAACCAAGCGTGTTGGCAAGCCTGATGTAGGTAATTACCCAGGGCTTTGGCAGCTGCCATCTAATGTATTTGAAAAGCCTGAAGGCGGCAAAATGGTCGGCTTCGACACCAATATGTGGGTGAGCACAAATATGAGCAAAAATGCCGTACTTGAGATGCTTAAACATAATTTACATCTAAGGCTTGAAGGAAACCGCTCACCATTGCTATACGGCGCACATGCCCATATCTATGCACCAGCTTACGATCAAGGTGACCGTGCAACAACCTATTTAGAGCGTCAGCAAGCGATCGAAGAATTTATCCAATATGCACTAAGCATTAAAGTAAATGGTCAGCCCGTTGTCCGCATTGTCCCATTTAAAGACATCATAGAGTGGATGCGTAACCCAACGCCATTAACTGACGGTAAAGTTGTCACAGTCAGAAGCATTGGTGCGAGCCCGACTTATATCCAAGGCAATATCTATCAAAGAGGCGATCAGGTATACCACGAGGGCAAATATTACGAGGCGAAATGGTATGCCGATTCTATGCCTGGCTCACAGAGTCCAGATTACGACCCATGGAAACTAATTACTAGGGATCAAGCAACTAAAGTAAGCCACTTAGGCTCTGTAACACCGGTAGGCGACATTTATGGAGACACTTTAATTGCGCCAGATAAAGCACAAACCTTCTTCTTTAATGCAGCGCCAGGTGCACAGGTTAAAAGTGTGACACTCAACGGCGTCAATTTAGGCGCAGTTGACCAGTATACATTTAGCAACTTAACAGCAAACCAAACATTAACGGTTGAGTTTAGCAAGCAGTAACCCCTCAAATATAGTAGGCTGCACTATCATGCAGCCTATCTCAATCAGCATCTTTTATATGTACATATATCAATGAGTGCTATTGATTTAGTATATATTTTCGCACCGCTCGGTTATGTTCCTTCAAAGATTGAGAAAAGTGATGTGCGCCATTGCCTTTAGATACAAAATAAAAATAATTCGTTTGCGCGGGCTGCACAGCAGCTAACAGTGCATCGTGTGATGGCATAGCGATAGGGGTAGGAGGAAACCGTTCAATTCGATACGTATTATACGGTGTATACTCTTTAAGATGTGAACGGGTAATATCTCCTTTAAAACGCTCTCCTAATCCGTAAATAACTGTTGGATCAGTTTGCAGTCGCATTCCTTTATTTAAGCGGTTGTGAAACACAGAAGAAATAATATCTCGCTCAGCCTCTTCACCCGACTCTTTTTCAATTATCGACGCTAATATGAGCGCTTCATACTTGTTTTTCAGAGGTAAATTGTCACTGCGCTTGGCCCAGGTATCTGCAAGCACTCGCTTCATTTTTTGATGTGAGCGAGCAATCAGTGCTGAGGCCCGGGTACCGCCTTCATAGTGATATGTATCAGGGTACAACCACCCTTCTGGGTGATGATTATCATACTGTTTAAAGTTTGAGCCATCCCCTTCTACAATATCAAATACTAAAAAAGCACTTTTTTTAAGGTTTTTCAGTACTGTGTTGTAGGTATCACCTTCAATAATCGTAAAAGTAAAATCCGCTTTATCGCCGTTGTGTAGCCTTTCAATCGCAGATAATACCGATAACCCCTGCAAGTTATACACACCCGCCTTCAAGGTAAACTTGTTTGGATATAACTTGCTATACAGTTTATAGGGTAAACAGCTCTTGAGCACTTGCTGAGACTGCCATTTTGTACATAAGCTTGTGAATGTTTCGCCTTGTGAGATCTCTACATAATCATCAGACATATTAAGCATTTCACTGCGGATCGGCTCAAGAAAACGGTAGCCACTATAAACGGCGATGACAAAAATCAACGTAGCGGCCCACAACAACACTCGGATCATAAAGAAGTTTCTATTTTCGTTTTTAATTCAAGTGCAGTTTGCAGGTTAAAGTTTTTTTTGTCTATCGATTTTACTGGTACTAATCCCATTAAACTATTGCACATGAAAACCGCATCTGCATCCATTAAGTCTTTCATCAAAAGCGTTTTAACGGCAATGTCATGATGATCTGACAACAGACTAAGGTAGACCCCTCTAATGCCGCACAATGCTAAGTTAGGTGTAATAAGTTGCCCGTTTTTTACTATGATAATATTACTTGCAGAGCATTCAATCACATTATCCTGTAAATCCAGCACTAGCACATCATCGCCAGATAGTCCCAAGGCATCTTCTTTGATCAAAACTTGCTCTATACGATTGAGCGTCTTTAATCCAGCCAGTAAAGGTTGATGGCCTAATTTTACATTACTGACTGACAATGAAACACCTTGCGCCTGCCAATGAGCATAGTGATTAGGAAACTCACTTTTAGAGACAATCACCGTCAAGTCAACTTGTTCGGGTAAAGCATACCCTCTTCCACCTTCGCCGCGTGTGATCAGAAGCTTAAGTACCCCTAAACGACAACCTTTAATCGCATTTTGACAGGCATCTAACAAGGCTTGCTCATCAAGCTCAGGGAAACGGAGCACTTGCTGACATTGCTTTAACCTTTGGAGGTGATAAGGCCATAGTTGAAGTGCCTCATTTTCAACTTTAATGGTGGTAAAAAAACCATCACCATAGTTTAAACCCCGATCCCGATGACTGATTTCCATATATTTCTCCAATAAAAAAAGCCTGGCATTGCCAGGCTTTTTCTAATTTTAAACAGACTTAAATCTTTTTAAATAATAGTGAGCCGTTAGTGCCACCAAAACCAAATGAATTACAAAGCGTATATTCTAACTTCGCATCACGTGCTGTATGAGGTACATAATCCAAATCACAGCCTTCATCTGGGTTATCAAGGTTAATCGTAGGTGATACCTTTTGATCAACCAGTGACAAGATACTGATGATTGACTCTACAGACCCAGCAGCGCCAAGCAAGTGACCCATCATTGATTTAGATGAGCTTACCATTACGTCTTTCGCTGCATTACCAAAAATAGACTTAACTGCAGATGTTTCTGCGATGTCACCAGCTGGTGTTGACGTACCATGTGCGTTGATATAGCCAATCTGGTCCGCATTCACACCAGCGTCATTCAGTGCATTTTCCATCGCAAGAGCTGCACCTGAACCATCTTCTGGCGGCGATGTCATGTGGTAAGCGTCACCACTCATCCCAAAGCCAACTAGCTCTGCATAGATTTTCGCACCGCGAGCTTTAGCGTGCTCATACTCTTCAAGCACAATCACACCTGCACCGTCAGCTAAAACAAAGCCATCTCTGTCTTTATCCCAAGGACGAGATGCAGCTTGAGGGTCATCATTACGAGTAGACAATGCACGTGCCGCGCTAAAGCCACCCATACCGATTGGTGTAGATGCCTTTTCAGCACCACCTGCTACCATCGCATCTGCGTCGCCATAGGCAATCATACGCGCTGCATGACCAATGTTGTGAAGACCTGTTGTACACGCAGTTACAATTGAAATATTCGGACCTCTTAAACCATGCATGATAGACAAATGTCCTGAGATCATGTTGATAATGGTAGATGGTACGTAGAAAGGTGATAACTTGCGTGGACCACTGGCGATCAACTTATGGTGATTCTCTTCAATCAGAGTTAATCCACCAATCCCTGAACCGACTGCAACACCAACACGGGCGGCATTCTGCTCAGTGATTTCTAAACCTGAATCCTTTAATGCTTGGACACCAGCTGCAATGCCATATTGAATAAACAAGTCCATTTTTTTTGTGTCTTTTTTGGACATGTATTCTGTCGCATCAAAATCATTGACTAAGCCAGCAAACTTAGTTCCAAAACTTGATGTATCAAAATGCGTGATGTTTGAAATGCCACTACGACCTTCTAATAGGCCTTGCCAGGTTGACTGAACATCATTACCTAGCGGCGTCAACATACCTAAGCCAGTTACTACGACTCGACGTTTAGCCACGGTTTCCTCCAAAAAGGGATTTGAAATTTTGCGGGGGTAGAATGAATGAGGGCAGCGAGTGCTGCCCTTCAGATCCGTTAATTACTCAGCGTGAGCAGTAACGTAGTCGATCGCTGCCTGAACAGTAGTGATTTTCTCAGCTTCTTCATCAGGGATCTCAGTGTCGAACTCTTCTTCTAGAGCCATTACTAGCTCAACAGTGTCAAGAGAGTCTGCACCTAGGTCGTCAACGAAAGAAGCTTCAGATTTTACTTCTTCCTCTTTAACACCTAGTTGCTCAACGATGATTTTTTTTACGCGTTCTTGGATGTCGCTCATTCTTCTTTCCTTTATTAAAACGCTTTTGCGTTAATTTCAGATTGCGGCGTAGTTTACGGCGCATCATGTATTGATTCAAGGATTGACTAAGACTTTTTTGTCTGGTCAAACCTGTTACTCATTTTTTTTACTCTTTATCGCCTATTTTCAGGGCAAATTCAAGCTTGTTTGCGGCAAGATCACAAAAATTTAAATTATTTTGTAATCTTTACACCATATACATCGCACCGTTTACGTGCAGTGTTTCACCAGAAATATAAGCTGCAGCATCTGAAGCTAGGTATGCAACTGCTGCTGCAATCTCCTCAGGCTGACCCAGACGACCTGCAGGTACATTTGCAAGTGTTGCTGCCTTTTGATCTTCAGTTAACTCATCTGTCATATCAGTTTTGATAAAACCAGGTGCAATCACGTTTACAGTGATACCACGTGATGCTACCTCACGTGCTAGTGACTTAGAAAAACCAATCACACCCGCTTTAGCTGCAGCATAGTTAGCTTGGCCAGCGTTACCCATAGTGCCAACAACTGAGCCGATATTAATAATACGACCTGATTTTTTCTTCATCATTGGACGCAATACAGCTTTAGATAAACGATAAATTGCACTTAGGTTAGTGTCAATAATATCAGTCCACTCATCTTCCTTCATGCGCATAAGTAAGTTATCACGCGTAATACCCGCGTTGTTAACTAGTACATCTATATCACCGAAATCAGCTTTAATTTGCTTTAAAACCGCATCAATAGATTCAACGTCAGTGACATTTAATTTATAGCCTTTACCGTTTTCGCCTAGGTACTCACTGATCTTTTCAGCACCAGAGTCACTTGTTGCTGTTCCAAGTACTGTTGCACCCTGTGCTACAAGCGTTTGCGCTACTGATTTACCAATACCACGGCTTGCGCCGGTTACTAATACAATTTTATCTTTCAAATCAAAAATATTTGACATTGTTCTTCTCTAATTATTCTGCACTTTCAACTGATGCTAAATCGTTAGCAGCAGCACATTTAACTGATTTATCGATTCTCTTTGCCAGACCTGTCAGCACTTTACCAGGACCAAACTCATAGGCTTGAGTAATTTCCTGCGCTGCCAGTTGTTGCACAGTTTCGGTCCAACGTACTGGACTAAATAGCTGTCTAATCAAAGCATCTTTTATCTCTGCTGCATTTTGTGCCACTGCAACATCGACGTTGTTGATTACCTGATATTTAGGCTCAGCAAAAGCCAAGCTTTCTAAATCTGCCGCCAAACGCTCAGCCGCAGGCTTCATTAACTCACAATGAGACGGCACGCTAACAGAAAGAGGTAACGCGCGTTTTGCTCCAGCTTCTTTACATGCTTCACTTGCACGCTCAACCGCTTCTTTATGTCCAGCAATAACAACTTGGCCCGGTGAGTTATAGTTTACAGGTGAAACGACTTGGCCTTGCGCAGACTCTTCGCACACTTTAGCAATAACATCATCATCTAAACCGATAATAGCTGCCATCGAGCCCGTACCTGCAGGCACAGCTTCTTGCATGTATAAGCCACGCTTTTCAACTAGCTTGACTGCTTCTGCTAGTTCAATAACACCTGCACATACCAACGCAGAATATTCACCTAAACTATGGCCTGCTAATACTAGCTCAACATCAAGATTTTTGGTTTGCCAATGACGGAAAATCGCAACGCTTGCTGTTAATAGCGCTGGCTGAGTTTTATGTGTTTTATTTAACTCTTCTTCAGGACCATTCAATACCAAATCTTGAAGATCATATCCAAGCGCTTCTGATGCCTCTGTAAAAGTGTTTTTTGCAACCTCAGAAGATTCTAGCAACTCTGATAGCATGCCAACGCTCTGTGAGCCTTGACCTGGGAAAAGTAAAGCAATTTTTTGTGACATAAGATGCTCTTTTACTCGTCTTAAATTCGTCCGCCGTCAATGAGTGAAATAGAATAAACTGATTACACTTACTGAAGACGTTTGACTAAAAATGATTATATAAAAACAACTTTATTTAAATGGACGCGAAATGTGCTAAAAAAGTGTCGTACTTGCTAGCTTATAGACGTTTCTTCCACATCAGACATTTTTTCAAAAGCTGTTTGTATCTTTTCGGGAATGCGTCGATTAACCTCTCTAACAGCTTCATCGATCGCTGCTAAAAATGCCTTATTCGAAGCATTTCCATGACTTTTTACGACAATACCACGCAATCCTACCAGACTTGCACCGTTATACTGGTCGGGGTTCACCTTTTTATAGAGTTTTTTTATCACTGGGCGTAATAAAAACGCAAGCACCTTATAGAAAAAGTGCTTTTTCAAGGCTTTCGTGAATTTTAGCATGATTAACTTAGCAATTCCCTCGCAAGTTTTTAAAGCAATGTTACCAACAAACCCTTCACAGACAATTACATCTGACTTACCAGAGAAAATATCGCTTCCTTCACAATACCCTTGATAATTAATGTAGCTACACTCGCCCATTAATTTGGCGGCTTGCTTAATACCTTCATGGCCTTTGATATCTTCCGCACCGATATTTAGCAAACTCACTTTTGGGTTTTCTTTATTTAGCGATTCACCAGCAACAATGGAGCCCATAATGGCAAATTGAAATAGTGTTTCAGGGTCGCAAAGTACATTAGCCCCTAAATCGAGTAAGTATACCGGTTGTTTTTTTTCGGTCGGCATGGATGTGATTAATGCAGGTCGCTTGATACCAGGCAGCATTTTTAAGACATAATGCGCCATAGACAATAACGCGCCAGTATTGCCAGAGCTAACGCATGCTTGTGCTTGTCCCGATTTAACAAGATCAAGTGAAATACGCATTGAGGAATTGCGCTTATTTCTCAGCGCATGTGCGGGTTCGCAATTATTAGTAACGACTTCGTCACAATGCTTAATTATCAGCCGAGGATGATTTAATTTTTTTTCTTGGCTGAGAGCTTGACGTAAAACAGCTTCATTACCACAAAGTAATAAAGTGAGATTTGGGTATTTTTCAACTGCTAGAATTGCAGCAGGAATAGATGAACGGGGGCCGTAATCGCCCCCCATCATATCTAACGCAATGGTTAGATTGGTCAGCATAAAGCAATCTCTTAGTTAGAAATTACTTTAACGCCTTTGTAGTAACCATCTGCAGTTACGTGGTGACGACGATGAGTCTCACCTGAAACTTGGTCTACAGTTAAAGCTGGTCCGCTGATTGCATCGTGTGAACGACGCATGCCACGACGTGAACGAGTCACTTTGCTTTTTTGTACCGCCATTAGCCTTCTCCTAAGAATCTTTCTTAAGTTGTTTTAAAATTTCAAATGGATTTGGTTTACTATCTTCTGCTTCGATTTCGCCAAAGCTCACAGGCTTGTTTGAAAACGAACATGAAGCTTCGTCATGCATAGGAACTATAGGAATCGCCAAAATCAATTCATCTTCAATTAATTGTCGAAGATTAATTTCGCCTTCTTCATCTAATTCCACCACATCGTAGCTTTCAGGAAGATCATCCGACTCTGCACCTAATCCGACTGGCGAATACGCAAAGTCTTGAGCCAAATCCAACCCTAATTCATCATTACAACGTTGACACACCAAAGTTACTTGTGTTCGAGCTGAGCCTCGGATCACAACCAAACCTTGCTGATCAATATCGCAATGAATAGTTACCGCTATTTCACCTACCTGATCCTGCACAACTTGCTGCAGTCGAGAAAGTTCTTCAAGCGACACAATGCCGTCATAAGTAGCTCGACGTTGTGCTGCCCTGCCGGGATCAAGAGTGATGGGAATTTTCACCTTTTGCATAGGGGCTGCATCATATAGATTGTTAGTGGTTTAGTCAAAGTAAAAATAAACTTTCCTATTGTTTTTCGCTGACTAAGGCTTATCCTTGAGTCAATTACTCAATTCAGACACAAATAGCCTGATGAAAACACCTATTATATTAGCCTCAAGCTCACCTTTTAGGCAGCAAATTTTAAAAAAAATTGCTTTACCATTCGCTTCTTTCTCACCAGACATAGACGAGTCCTCTCTAGAGGGAGAATCACCGCAATCGTTAGTGCACCGTTTAAGTGAAAATAAAGCACAAAAAGCATCAAAACACTTTTCTGACGGTTTATCTATAGGCTCTGATCAAGTCGCTGTATTCAACAATAAAGTACTAGGGAAACCGCATACAAAAGAAAATGCGATAAAACAACTTTCTCTATTTAGTGGGCAATGTGTTACTTTTTATACAGGACTAAGCGTTTTCTGTATTGAAGAGCAAAGATCAATCACTAAAGTTGTCCCATTTAAGGTCTATTTTAGGGAGTTAACCGAAACACAAATCTCAAATTATTTAGATCTTGAACAGCCATACAATTGCGCTGGCAGTTTTAAAAGTGAAGGTCTGGGAATTTGCTTGTTTGAAAAACTGGAAGGAGAAGACCCAAATACATTAATAGGTCTTCCATTAATTGAACTGACAAAAATATTGGCTGAATTTGGTGTAGACGTATTAAGCCAAGCAAGTCAGTAATTGTTTAAATTCATCGATAATGTGAACTGGACTATATTGTGCCAGTTCATTTCGATTTGCCACACCAAACGTCACTCCTATTGCAGCGACCCCAGCGTTTCTTGCCATGTCCATGTCTATCGTTGTATCACCTATCATTACAGCCTGCTCTGGTGCAATATCTAGTTCACTCAAAATTTGCTGGACCATATCTGGGCTTGGTTTAGACTCAGCTTCGTCAGCCGTGCGCGTTACATCGAAATAACCACCTAGCCCTGACTCTAATAGTAGCCTGTCTAAGCCTGGTCGACTCTTACCCGTTGCAACCGCTAACTTGATATTGTGATTAGAAAGAAACTGCAGTACATCTTCAACCCCTTTAAACAACTCGGTGGGTGTTTGGTCTACATCACGATAAATAGTTTTGTATGCTTCTGCTAACTCGGCGCTGCGATGAGTCTGCGCAGGAAACAATGTTTCCAGCGCAGTCTGTAAAGATAGACCAATAATACTTTGAGTTTTTTCTTGAGTTTCTCTGGGAAACCCAAATGTATCAGCTACTTTATTAATTGTATTTACAATTTTTGGCACTGTGTCCATCACAGTACCGTCCCAATCAAAAATGACCAGTTTATAATCCATTATCTTCTCTTAATGTTTTGATACATGAGGTAAGCGCATCATCAAGCGGCGCTTCAACGTGCAACGTAGTCTCAGTTTTAGGATGTAAAAAACGAAGTTCTCTTGCATGCAGGAATAAACGACCTAACCCTTTACTGCGCATTTGCGCATCAAAAGCTTGGTCACCATATTTGTCATCACACGCAATTGGATGTCCTTTACACTGAGTGTGAACACGGATCTGATGCGTGCGTCCAGTTACAGGAGATGCTTGTACTAATGTCGCGCCATTAAATCTTTCGAGGACACGAAAACGAGTATGTGACGCCTTACCTTCATCTTGATCTACACGAACCACGCGCTCGCCCGATTTAAGCGTGTTTTTTCTCAAAGGTTCAGTGACGTTTTTATGTTTTGAAGACCATTCTCCAGCAACCAGTGCCCAATAGTTCTTCTCCATGGTTTTTTCTCTTAACTGTTCGTGCAATCCTTTTAACACTGCTCGACGTTTAGAAATTAATAAACAACCCGAAGTATCTCTATCTAGACGATGTACCAGTTCCAGTGACTTCTCTTGAGGCCTTAACGCACGAATGGCTTCTATTAACCCATAGCTTAAACCACTCCCACCATGCACTGCCATACCTGAAGGCTTATTTATAACTATCAAGTATTTATCTTCATATATTATGCAGTCTTCAAGCCCAGCTACACGATCTAAGTTTTTTGGTACAAACTCGGTTTTTTCCGCTGTTTTAATAGGCGGGATCCGAACTACATCATCAATTTGTAGTTTGTATACTGGCTTTACACGCTTTTTATTTACGCGTACTTCGCCTTTTCTCAAAATTTTATAGACAGCACTTTTTGGTACACCTTTTAAGTGCGTAACTAAAAAGTTATCAATACGCTGACCTAACTGATCTTCGGTGATAGTTACAAAGGTAACTTGTAAACCATTCTTTTCTGACATTGCCTAATCACTGATTTGAGTAATAATTTAGTTGCTATCACACAGTTATTAGTGGGATAATCGACTCGCAAATTTTGCGAGCACTGCTTTTTATCGCAAATAAACTGTCGTGATGCACATCTTGGGTGGAGGATCATACAGATCAGAGCTAAGATTTCCAAAGCTTTTATCTCCGACCTAAGACAATTATTACGTGTAATTGGCATAAGGTGAAGCGTGTAACAGTTCATCTTTTAATCGCCAGACGCGACGTACAAGTAATGTAAAAGCAAAACTATCGTGTCTTGTGTAAATTTGTGGGTATGTTTAACCCGAGCGAGTTCTGTAGGCAAAATGAACGCTATTTTTTAACCCGCCTTTGAGATAAATCAGGCTGTAAGTGTTAAAACAGACTAAGTTCCCTTCTCCCCAGTCGTGAGACTGCATTAGTAACAGGAACATTTAAACTGCCTGCAATGGTACACAAGAATAGTATGAGTAAAAATTTACCCTTCGATGTAATGTAACTATCGGACGGTAAATATAGTAAATAGAGTATATAAAAATATGAAACGCATGCTAATCAATGCAACGCAGCAAGAAGAAATGCGCGTTGCACTGGTTGATGGCCAGCGTCTATACGATTTAGATATAGAGAGCCCTGGTCACGAACAAAAGAAAGCCAATATTTATAAAGGCAAAATAACCCGAATTGAACCCTCTCTTGAAGCTGCTTTTGTCGATTATGGCGCAGAGCGTCACGGCTTCCTTCCCCTTAAAGAAATCGCTAAAACATACTTCCCTGATGGCTACACATTTAATGGACGTCCAAATATCAAAGACGTTATTAAAGAAGGTCAAGAAGTTATTGTTCAAGTAGATAAAGAAGAACGTGGACAAAAAGGCGCTGCACTGACAACTTTCATTAGCGTTGCAGGTAGCTACCTTGTTTTAATGCCTAACAACCCTCGCGCAGGTGGCATTTCACGTCGTATTGAAGGTGACGAGCGCATCGAGCTTAAAGAAGCGTTAAGCCGCCTTAAACTACCTAAGGGCATGGGACTTATCGTTCGCACAGCGGGCGTTGGCAAGTCATTTGAAGAGCTTGAATATGATTTGAAAGCACTACTTGTGCACTGGCAAGCTATTCAAGAAGCCGCCGATAGCCGAAAAGCACCTTTTTTGATCCATCAAGAAAGTAACGTTATTTTTAGAGCTATTCGTGATTATCTGCGCCGCGATATCGGTGAAATTCTCATCGATAAGCAAAAAGTGTTTGATGAAGCCAGAGCACACATCGAGCGCTTTAGACCTGACTTCATTAACCGCGTGAAACTATACAAAAACGATGTACCTCTATTCACGCATTACCAAATTGAAAGTCAAATTGAGTCTGCATTCCAACGTGAAGTACGTTTGCCTTCTGGTGGTTCGATTGTCATAGACCCAACTGAAGCTTTGACTTCAATTGATATCAACTCGTCTAAGGCGACAAAAGGCGGTGATATTGAAGAAACAGCGCTGAATACAAATTTAGAAGCGGCTGATGAAATTGCAAGACAGTTGAGACTACGAGATCTCGGTGGTCTGATTGTGATTGATTTCATCGACATGACTCCTCCTCGTCATCAGCGTGAAGTTGAAAACCGCTTAAAAGAAGCAGTAAGAGCAGACAGAGCACGCGTTCAAATTGGTAAGATATCAAGGTTTGGTCTTCTTGAGATGTCTCGCCAACGCTTGCGTCCATCTCTTGGCGAAGCGAGTCAACACTCATGCCCACGCTGTAATGGACAAGGCACAATTCGCTCGAACGAATCTATCGCGCTGTCGATCTTACGTTTGATTGAAGAAGAGGCAATTAAAGAAAATACAGCTCAGGTAAACGCACAAGTACCTGTCAAAGTTGGCTCTTTCTTATTGAATGAAAAGCGCCGTGCGGTACAACGCATCGAGAAAAGACATAATTGTCACGTTGTCATTATCCCAAACCAGCACTTAGAAACACCTCACTACGAAGTTGTGCGCTTGAGAAAAGACGACGTGCCTGAGCTAGCAAGCTATGAGCAGGTTGCTGAGCCAGAAGCAGATATTGTTGAAGTGCAGATGACTCAGGCTACACCAAAAGAAGAGCCTGTACTCAAAGGCGTTGTTATGCCAACAGCACCTGCACCCGCTTCACAACCGAGCGCACCAAAAGCGACTGCACCTAAAAAAGAGCAACCAGTAGCTGAACAAAAAGCGGGGTTACTAACACGAGTGAGTAACTGGCTTAAAGGACTGTTTTCCTCTGAAGAAGAGCAACCTAAAGAAGATGAGAAAAAGCAGCAACCTAAGCGTCGTGGTAAGCCGGACAACCGCCGCCGTAACCAGCGTAGAAAAGGTCGCGGCCGAGGTGATGCACAAAAAGATTCAAACACAACGAACGATAATTTTGGCAAGGGTGAGGATAAAGAACGCTCGGACAATCAAGAGCGCTCTGAGAATCGTAATAAACGCCGCCGCCAGAACAATCGTAAACGTTCAGATTCCGATAAAGCGAAAAATGCGACTAACGAGAATCAGCAACAAGAAACTCAGCAAGAACAGAAAGAAAAGCCTGTTAAGCAACGCCGTCAACGTCGTAATTTGCGCAAAAAAGTGCGTGTCGAAAATAAAGTCGATGCAACTCAAGAGCAAGTGCAGGCAGTTGAGACGCCAGCTCCAGCAGAGCCAGTGAAACGTGACATAGTTGAAAAGCCTGTAAACGAACCTGTCGTAGTTGAGGACGTTAAAGCGGCTGCAGAGTCGAATGTAAACTCAGAGCCTGCCAAAGCGCAAAACTCTGAAGTGGTAACGCCTGTGACTGAAGACACAGAAGTAACTACTTTCAATGCTGAACAGGCAGAACAAAATGAAGAAGCCGATGCAGACAAGCGAGAAGCTAAGACGCGTTCAAGACGTTCACCTCGCCACCTAAGAGCGGCAGGTCAAAGACGTAAACGTGGAGAATCAGCGAATCGTCAATCTGAACCGGCATTTGTTCCTGTTGCGGATCAAGCTGCAGCCGAGTTTGAAGCACAGATGCGCTCAAACCAGTCTCAATCAACTGAGCAAGCACCTGTTGCTGAGCAAGCACCTGTTGCTGAGCAAGCACCTGTTGCTGAGCAAGCACCTGTTGCTGAGCAAGCACCTGTTGCTGAACAAGCACCTGTTGCTGAACAAGCACCTGTTGCTGAACAAGCACCTGTTGCTGAACAAGCACCTGTTGCTGAACAAGCACCTGTTGCTGAGCAAGCACCTGTTGCTGAACAAGCACCTGTTGCTGAACAAGCACCTGTTGCTGAACAAGCACCTGTTGCTGAACAAGCACCTGTTGCTGAGCCTGCACCTGTTGCTGAGCCTGCACCTGTTGCTGAGCCTGCACCTGTTGCCGAACCTGCACCTGTCGCCGAGCCTGCACCTGTCGCCGAGCCTGCACCTGTCGCCGAGCCTGCACCTGTTGCCGAGCCTGCACCTGTTGCCGAGCCTGCACCTGTTGCCGAGCCTGCACCTGTTGTCGAGCCTGCACCTGTTGTCGAGCCTGCACCTGTTGTCGAGCCTGCACCTGTTGTCGAGCCTGCACCTGTTGTCGAGCCTGCACCTGTTGCTGTAGTTCAGAACCGTGTTCGTTATAGCAATACATCTGCTTCACCAATGACTAAGGCAAGCTCTTCTGAAACTTTATCAGATGTGGCAGTACCTCAGGCAATGCCAGATGAACTAAGAGCGGTAATTAAATCAAGTGGCCTTGGAGTTGGCTCTAAATCACCAACAGCACGCGCAAGTGCCCAAATGGCTTCACCACAAGCTGTTGAATAACGACTTGAAAATCTTTAAAAAGTTAAAAAACCAGTCATTATGACTGGTTTTTTTTTACTCTAAAGTCCCTGCCTTAGCAAAATTAACTCAACTAACCCTGTACCTATCTAATATTAGCTTTAATTTATAGATTCTATCGGAGCATTCTCTTCAGGTCAGGTCAGGTCAGGTCAGGTCAGGTCAGGTCAGGTCAGGTCAGGTCAGGTCAGG
>NZ_JAKFZS010000051.1 GCF_021654285.1 Pseudoalteromonas luteoviolacea
TTATTGGCTGACGATAGAAAAAAGGTACTGATTATCACGTCTAATTTGGTGCATATGGGAGATCCCGATAAAAGCGATGCAAGAAACAATTTATGGGAAGTGGCACCGCCATATCATGTTTTTGTAAGTCATGGAGTTGATGTTGATTTTGTCTCCCCAAAAGGCGGTAAAGTCGAGTTTCAAATGGAAGCTTACGGTATCAGTGCCTATACCATGAAATATGAAGGCTTTACTGAAAAAACCAATAATACTTTGAATCCATCTCAAATTGACCCAAGCCAATATTGGGGTGTGTATATAGGTGGTGGCTACGGCCCATTATTTGACGTAGCAAGCAATAAAGATTTGCAAAAAATCATCGCCGATATTTATGAGGCGGGTGGCATTGTTGGCTCAGCGGGACATGGTGCTGGTGCATTTTCAAATGTAAAGTTGTCTTCAGGTGAGTTTATGATTAAAGGTAAAAAAGTTGGGGCTTTCCAAATTCGACTGAGCGACGTAAAAGCTGGGCAAAGCAAGGGACCTTATTGCCATTCTTAGTTGAAGAGCAATTAAATAAAAATGGTGCGATTGCACAAAACAAAACCACGATGAAAGATAAAAAAGCAGTGATTAAAGATGAGCGTATTGTCTCTACGATGTTTATGTATTCCGCTGCGATTGTGGCTAAAGAAATGATGTTGGCCAAGTAATGACCGATATTATAATGCTCAGCAGCATCTGGTTGCTGAGCATTATATCGTTGTTTTAATTTACGGTGATAAATTGAAAGGTTTCATTGTATAGCCCGTCATTGTCTCGAACTACAAATGCCACCCTGTATTGCCCTGCTGCTGGGAAGGTAAAGGTCTCCTTCACATTACCCGGTATATAGTTAGCATCGATACCGAAGCGCCATAATCTTTCAACAATGTGACCGTCAGGATCTGAAGCACCAGATGAATCAAATTCACACGTGAGGCCGCTGCACTGATAAGCAAAGTTGGCAATTGGCAAATTTTTACCATCCAAGTCGAATACAGCATGTTTCACGGCTGAGATATCATTGGCATCTTCTACCACAAGCGTGACGTAATAAGTGCCTGCCAGTTCATGAACATATTCTATCTTTTCACCTGAGTACTCTTCACGGGATGTTTCAGCGCCAATAAACCAACGGTACTTTAAGCCGGGTTTATCATCAGTACTTTTTGATGCGTCAAATTGGCAAGTACCATAAGTGCAAGTCGGTGTAAAATCGGCAACTGGCGCTTGATTTTGTGCACTTGCGTCATCGTCAATCGTCAAGTATTTCGCAGATTTAACACCCCATTGGCCGGTAACATCTTGAGCTTTAAGTATTAAAGTGTAACGACCATCATCCCAGTCACTTGTATCGAGTGCGTAGTTTAACCGTTCTTGCGGTGAGTCATAAATACCATCGGCAGCAGGGAGTTTAAGCCTTTGTACAACGCCTTCGCCTTGCTTTTTAATTATCAGTTTAACTTTTTTGATAGCTTGGCTTGGTGGCAACGGTGCATAAAATGAGTAACCAAAAAAGTCATCATAAATCCCTGCGGTTAAAGTGATCGGGGTACCTGGTGGTACTGCCACATTGCCGGCTCCTTCTAATTTATAATCAAGTATTTGAGGTCCGCCAGATATTTTATAAGGCGCTTTTGCAACTTTTGCTGCGTAGATCAGGGACTTTAATGTGTTGGGGAAGATTTCACCTTCAAAGTTGCCACAGTGCTCAAAAAACTCGCTTCCTAATTCATAGGTAAAAGATGCAACACCTAATTGGCCATAGGCATAGCCTCCGGCAGAACCGCCAACATGAAAGCGGTTGCCGACCTGAAACGCCTCATAGCCATTATAGGCAGCCAGTCGATGTCCTAACATGGATAAACCCGCTGAGTTGGGTGCAGGAGTGCGCAAGTGTGACCATGGCCACATGATCATACCGCCATAACTATGAATATCTAAAAATAGCCCAGCGGTATCCAGCGGTGCCGCATCTGTATCTAGCTCTCCACGATTATCTTCAAAAATACTGTTGATATAGCTTTGTATAACTTGTGTCTCTGGTTCTGATGCTGCTACTGGACCTTGGTATGTATTGGAGCATTGTTCATCTGAGGAATAGGGTGTTGAGTTCCAAGCAAAGTCGAAATTACGATTTAAGTCTGCGCCTATTTGCTCTTCGTTCGTGGCGCAATAGGCGGTGTTGGTGTTCTTTCGCCAACGTTTACCAAGCTCTGCATATTTTCGGCCGTCAGGGTTGGCTATAAGTAAAATATGGATTTCACGCTGGTTTAAAATCCACTTGATGTCTGGGTGTGTGCGTCTATTTTCTAAGAGGTGCTGTGCAAACTTGATGGTTGTTGCACCTGCCGTATATTCTCTGGCATGCAGAGCGCCCTGCATGTACATGGTGGGGAGCTTTTTATTTTTGTTTCTTTTTTTATTTTTGATCACCAGTACTGTGAGGTCGTGGCCGCCCAGACCTTGTTCTTTTTTCCATGACTGTCCGATATGCTTTAACTCGACAAAGTTTGGATATTTTTCAGCGAGTTGTTCGGCAAGTTCATATGTTTCTTCAAGCGTTGGATAACACGGAAAATCAGGGATCCCAGATACTTGGGTCGGGGTTGGTGTATTTTGACTGGCTTTAACCAATGCTTTTGCTGCACGGTTTATCGGTTGAGGTGGCGTGTGTTCTAAAATGATGGCGCCGGAGGAGCGAGCGGATAAAAACTCTTTTTCGCTGAGCGAAACAATAAGCGCGTTGTGTAAGGTATCGACAATTTGCCCATGGTATTTTCTTGCATACTCAATCCTTTGCTCTTCATTGGCAAAATAGACGGAATAGTCTTTATACATGTGTTGCGATGAGCTGACACTATCTGTTGAACTAGTGTGCGCATACAAGGGGAGTGTTACTGAGCCAAGTGCTAGTAGCATGCTTGTTGTTATTAGTTTTTTTAACATTTTATCTCCTTTAATTGTGAGCGGGTAGTGTAAATACTTCAGGTAAAATAGACCTCCTTTTTGATTTATTTTGTTACATACATTGATGGGAGTGTAAAATGTTATTTTTTATTCGATTGGAATTTATTGATTAAAAATGCGCTTTTTTAAAAGCGATATTTTATCTTTTTTAAACGGATTTTTATTTTTATATCTCATCTTATCAATATATTGCCGTTTTTATTTTTCTATTTTTTATATCATTTTAATTCTATGGCATGTCATAATTTCATCTGTTTTTTATTAATATATTTATTGGTATAGCTATCCTTAAATGTACTTTAATTGATTTTTAGCTTTTTTATCGCGATGGGATACGTAGTTGTAGAGAGCGAGGAGGGCAGATGTTGGAGTTAACTTTTAGGTTTATTAAAGTAGCGTGATTACTCCCATATGTACTTTTACCTGAAAGTAACGTTTAACTCATTTATAATCTAAAGCAACTTTCTTGTTAGACGTAACCTAGTTTGTTGTCCCCCCTTTATGACAGATATTAAATTTTTAGTGGTGGTTAAGTATGCTTAAGGGTATTCATCATATAGCAATTATTTGCACTGACTATGCAGTTTCTAAGGCTTTTTACACAGAGGTACTTGGCTGCAAAGTACTGGCTGAAAACTATCGTGAACAAAGAGACTCTTATAAATTGGACCTTGTATTACCCGATGCTCGTCAAATAGAGCTGTTTTCATTTCCTAGTCCACCTAAACGACCCAGCCGACCTGAGGCCGCAGGGCTGCGCCATTTGGCATTTCAAGTTGAAGACATAGATGCTGTGATTGCGCATTTACATGCACATAATGTTCTAACTGAGCCAGTTAGAGTGGATGAATATACACATCAGCGCTTTACCTTTTTCCAAGACCCTGATGGGTTACCACTGGAGTTATACGAGGTGAAGGCTTGATGGGCCAGAAGTGTTAACAGTACTGGGGTCGTCGAAAAAGATAGAGGCAAAGTGTCGACCTCTATCTTTTAAACACAGATGTATTACAAAGCTCTTGCAAACATAGCCCAAAACATCACTCTAACGTGTGAATAAGCCACAATATCAAATTCTTCCTCTCGGCCTTTACGATACTTCTCAGCCATTTTCTTATGGGCAAAATCTATAATTTCATTGGTGTATCCTGCATACCATGTGAAAGGTGATTCGCCTTTAAAGTGTTTGGAAAAATCTGTTTTTTCTAGTCCCTGACGGATAAAGTTTTGCACATCGATGATATAGTCTTGTACAAATTGCACATCCGCTTTGTAACCTAGATTACTGTGGCCAGTCACCATCACATCCCAATCTAGAGCCATTAATGTGTCTATATCATTTTTATAGGCAATGGCATCTTCTACATTTGAAAAACTTCTAAATTCGAGTTGATCTGGATGAACAAGGTCGATGGCATGAATCACTTTACGGCCGTGTTCTTCTAAAATAAAGACAGTATTGTCAGGTGTATGGCCATTAAAATTGTCATGCACTTGAATCGTATGACCTTCAAACTTAAGGGTATTATCGAAAGTGTGTGTCACTTTTAACGGTAAAGTAACTTTATGCGTTTCTAATGCGTTCTTTACTTCTGTTGAGCTTAATATATTTAATTGTTTTGGTGCGAGTTGCTTCGCGATCACATGAGAGTCACCAACATGATCAGCGTGAGCATGCGAGTAAACAATGGTGCTTAAAGGTTTATCTGTGAAAGATTTAATAGCTTGAAGCAAGTTTTTGCCCGTCCCATGGGGCGCGTCTATTAACATGACACTCTTGTTCCCAACAACAGCCGTGACGTTATAATTGGCAACTGATATCCAATAAATATTTTTAGTTAAGCGTTGAACTTCATAAGGTTTTACAAAGCGGTCTCTATGTGTGCCTGTCACCTTCTGGTTTGGTAGTGAAAGCTCAAGTGCCGAAGCTGGTTTGTAAATAAACTCAGGAGTGTAAGCATTGACTGTGCTTGCCAAAAATAAAGAGCCTAGTGAAAAAAGAAGATGTTTCATGATCGTGATTTCCAGTTTAAATAAGATGTGACACATATTCAGTTTGTAAGCTATTACTCTTGCTATATATCATTTAGAGCTAAAAGTATGCTTACTATGTGTTAGTTACTTTTGTATACTATAGGGCTGTGGTGCTGCTGGGTTCAAGTAAGCACAAATTTGTAAGCTAGTTCCTTGGAGGTAACTTATGTCTAAAAACAATGGGTTAGAAAAAGAAGAATTTGAAAATAATTCACAGGCATGCCCTATGACTTCTGTAATGAACGTGATTGGAGGTAAGTGGAAGGTGATTATTTTATACCATTTACGTGATAGTATATTGAGATTTGGAGAGCTGAGAAAGCGGATCCCAAAGATAACGCAAAAGATGCTGACTCAACAATTAAGAGAGCTTGAAAGTGATGGTTTGGTGACTCGCACTGTTTATCCGGAAGTGCCTCCACGAGTAGAGTATCAAAGCACGCCATTGTCAGACGAACTTAGGCCAATTATTGATATGCTGTGTGATTGGGGACAAAAGCAGCAGGATTATATACGCAGCGTAGACGAGTAGATTTGCAGAACAATATATTAGGTTGTTTAGGTAAGCTTAAATAAGCTTACCTGGGAATTGGGTGTTCAAATAAATACTATTTGTTGCTCTTAATCCAAGCTTGTTCGCCGATATACTTACTTTTCCAGCTGTCGTTTAGCTCGGGTTTTAAGGCGGTGATCTTTCCCATTTCATTACGCACGATTTGAAATGTTTCGCCTTCCTCACCATCTAATAACCTGAGTGTGTTTTGTGATATTGCTTTGAGGCTGAAAATAAAGTGATTTTCACTTCTTGCAATGATGGTCTCTCCTTGAGGAATGAGTTCAAAAATGTGTCCTTGCTGAGTGTTGTAAAAACCAAGTAAGGCACTTTTATCGTGTTTATTCAGCTCGTACGGAGTCGTTTGTATAAAGTGTGTGATGGCACGAATTCGATGGATCGGGTTAAATGCTCGGTTAGGAAAGTGGGTCTTAAAAAACGAAGTAATTTGCTTGTGTTGTGCGATTTTTTCAGGGGTTAATCCCTGATTTACTAACTCGGTCACTAAGCTTTTGAGGGCATGACTGTACTGTATTTGCTCCACAAAATGTTCCTTGTTAAAAAGCTGCTCGCTTTTATAGGTGCCACCGGGAACGATAACCGTGTTTTCGTCGATGAAATTGAGTGTTTTTTGCAGGCCATTTATGTGACCATTTAAACCTTTAGGACCTAGATAAGTGAGCCAATCATGCCTAAAACTATCGGCGGTAAACAAGACATTAGCTTCCTCTAGTAGAATATTTATCTGGCCATACGAATGCCCCTCACTTTTGATCGTCCGTATATTTTGCCCGCCAAAATACATACTAAACTCATCTCCAATGAGCATTTGGGTGTAAACATCGCGATATTTCAACGCTTTGTGCGAGATAATGGTGGCCCCTTTGTCTGCAAAGTGTTTATTTAGTTGGGTATTGTTACCATCATAGTTACTGTTGATAACGTATTTAACGGGTAAAGGGGATATCTTTTCTAGCTCAGCTTCAAAGTTTTTCACATCATAGGCAACCATGCTGTTGATCAATAACAATCCATCTTTGCCTACGACGACGCCAAATCCTAAATTCATGGTTTTCCAATGTTTTGTCAAAATATGTACATTGTCGCTTAGTTTTTTGTGTGAGTAATTAGCATGTGCTTTGACCCAAGGTGCGATCACGAGTGATGCCATCATTGCCAGTTTGAAGAATGTATTTCTCAAAGATGTGTCCTCTATGTTATCTCGTTGCCACTATTTTCAATATGATGTTTAACAGTGCAATGAAGGGAGGCTGATGCTTTGCTGTGGAAAAATATTTATATTTTTATCATGGGGTTATTGATTATTCGGTTAAGAATTTATGGCGCAAAAATGATGACATAGAGGTACAAGCGTGTTAAAAAATGGTCGGTATTGGGCCGCATTGGGATCAGGTTGGCTAGCGGTTAGGGATATGATTGAGTTAGAGAGAGCCTTGCTTTGAAAGAGTTTTACATTAATGAGTTCCACGTAGATATGTACCGCTCTCAAATTCGTGTTGACGGCAAAGTACATAGTGTCGAGCCAAAAGTCTTGCAAGTGTTGGCTCTTTTGGCAGAGCATCAAGGCGAGGTTGTCACACATGAGCAATTTTTAGCGCAGATATGGCCAAACATGGTTGTTGGCCCAAATGCCATCCAACGCTGTATTGCACAGTTACGCAAAGTACTCAATGATGATGTCAAAACGCAAGCCTTAATTATGACTCACCCAAAAATTGGTTATAGTCTAATACCAAGTGTGCAATGGACTAAACGAGCCGTAAAAAACGACTTATTAATGAATGCGTGTCCAAGCAAACAAGCCCTATCAGAAAGCACAGCTGGATCTTCGTTCAAAAAATGGGGGTTGGGAGTCGCGATTTTATTGGTTGTTAGTCTACTTACTTGGCAGTTAATGCCACCGATGAATAACGCAGAGCGTGTGCTTAGGATCAATAAGCTTGAGGCGATAACCGCAACAGACTACAGAGAGATCAAACCCAGCTTTTCACCCGATGGCCGCTATATTATTTTTCAACGTCATTTAGGTGGTTGTCAGAATGAACTATGGGCGAAAGACCGAAAAACCAATCGAGAGTACCGATTAACCAAAGAAGTTGGTTACTACGGTGCGCCAAGTTGGTCGCCAGATGGTCAGCAAGTGGTTTTTTCAAGTGTTGCAGCGTGCCAGCAAACGCAGCAGTTGACCGGCTGTAGTGAACTTCGTGCATTGTCGTTTTCAGTGGCGAAAACACAAGCGCAGCAATCTCGGCGTTTGCTAGCCTGTGATGGTAACGATTATGATTCTCCAGTATGGATAGCAGATGACAAAATTGCATTTATTAATAGAGGAACTGAGGAAGAACACGTTGGTATCTTGTCGTTAAAAGATAATAAGGTAAGCGTTCTTTACAAGCCGGAAGATAAAACGCTTTATTTTCTTGATTATGGATATATGCAAAATAAGATTGCGATATCAGAGCGCGATGCCATCAATCGATTTAGCTTGGTTACGATAGACATGGAGACACAGGCACAAAATCGCATTGAACTTGAGCCAAACCCCCAACACAAATACGCTAAGTTTTGGCAGCTGAGTTGGCATCCGAGTGAAGAGTCACTGATCACCGCTGCAAATAACGGTTTGTACAAAGTTGATATGAAGGGGCGGTTTCATGCTTACACCCTGCCAATGGCCGAGCATATTTACACACCCAAGTTTCACCCTAATGGCCATACTTTAGTCGCCTCTATGGGGGCGTTTGATTACGACCTTGGGTTTGGCAATATTCATCATTCTGAGCCAACAAGCTTTGCGCGCAGTACTCAAAACGAGTTTAGTGCGAAGTTGCAACCAAATGGGGAGCATATTGCATTTATCTCTGATCGCAGTGGGTCGAGGCAAGTATGGCTGGCGGCAAAAGAGCGAGCATCAGACGTCATGCCTTTACAGCTTAGTCAGTTTACTAAAAACCACTATTTACAAGATTTTGTTTGGTCACAAAACGCCAGTGTAATCATTGCCGCAGCGGGACATTCGTTGCATTTATTGGATTTAAACGGAGAGCATACAAGTATTGCGACCCCGTTTGAAATTGTTGACGTTTATCAGGCGCTGAGTGAAAACCGCGTGTTACTAAAAGCGGTCGTGAATGACGCGTTTAAACTGGTTTTGTATGATTACAGTAGCCATGAATATAGCTTGTTTACAGCTAATAAAGTGAACAGTGCTCGAGTTGGTAGTCAGAAGCAGCTTTATATACTCAATGAAAATGGCAACATTTATGTGAATCATGGTTCTGATTTGAGCTCGCTGATTGATACGGCAACATTAGGTTTAAATCAACTTCTCGATGTGCAAGGTGAGCTGATTTTTGCTGCTTCAAGAAATGGCAAAATTTGGCAGGTTAATATGCAAACTCAAGTAAAAACTGTGCTGTATGAAGGGCCAAGAAATATCGATATATTCTCAGATTTCAATCCCAAAACTGGCGATGTGTTATTTTCACACTTGGCGTCCAGTAAAAATGAGATAGTGGTATTAGAGTAGTCAATCGCTTGCAACTTATGACACTATAAAATGCAGATTAATAAGGCAATTGAGACGACTTAAAAGGAGTGAGTAAAATGGCGATTATCCGCGTGGCAACGCAATCTGACTTAACTGGTTTAGTAAAGCTGTTTAAAGAGCTCAGGCCTCATGATCCAGAAGCGTCTCATGATGCTTTAATATCAGGTTGGAAAATCATTGAGCATGATGAAAATAACCACTTTATTGTTGCTGAATTAGACGGTGAGATAGCATCCACCTGCCAGCTGGCGATAGTAACGACACTAACTAATGGTGTGCGGCCGTTTGCCGTTATTGAGCATGTTATTACTGGGGCGCAATTTCGGCGCAGAGGACTGAGTGAAAAGGTCATAGAGGCTGCTGTTGAGCTGGCTTGGCAGCAAGGGTGTTATAAAGTCATGTTGTTGTCTGGTGAAACTCGAACTGCCGCCCACGGGGTATATGAAAAAGTAGGCTTTATCTCAGGGACTGAACGCGGCTTTGTGATTAAGAATCCTCACGTTTAGTCATTGACTCACAGACCTTAAGAGCAAAAGAAGCGTCACAACATGGTTCATGTAGTTAAACACATGTGCTGTACTGTGGGACTTACAATAAAAGGTTAATTAAGTAGGTCGACTTAACTGATGTAAACAAGCATATGCATCATATTATCGAATTACCAACGAAGATCTTAATTTATTTCTCCGAATTTAATTGCGTGAAATAAGGCTAAATTTTTATTCAGTTTAGTGGGATTAAAAAAGGACTGTATTTAATTTGGGAACCAGGTTTTAACATCGGTGGTTGAATATTAGCCGAGAACATTAATGTTAGGTATGATAATTGTGTTGTTAATGATAATTATTGTTATTGCTATTTGTGTGGTTTTCAATACAATACTTGCGCGCTTTTCTTAACAACAATTATTATATTGGAACTATCATGACTTCAACCCTGAAAAAAACGGCCATAGCAGCTTGTCTTGCTGGGCTTTTTTCTGCTTCTACGCTCGCACATAATCATACTGAATCTCAGCAGTCATCTAAAATCGAAGTGGTCACTGTAACAGGTCAGAAGATACAAAACTCACTACAAGACACGAAAGAAAGTGTTGCAGTATTTACTGATGTTGCAATCGAAAAAAACAACTTAACGGATGTATCTGATGTATTTCAGTTAACACCGGGTGTTGTCGGTGACGCGTTCAGTTTTACTATCCGTGGTGTAAATAGTGGCTCACCTACACAACCAAATCGTGCAGAGCTAGCCTCTGTTGTTTTCGATGGGGTAACTTTGTCCGGTTGGGCAAAAGGCGAAGGTGCAAGCCAATTGTGGGACATCGAGCAGGTTGAAGTTTTGCGCGGGCCGCAATCTACCAATATTGGTCGAAATGCTTTGGCAGGTGCCGTTGTTATTAATTCCAAAGATCCTGTTTATGCCAATGAAGGTGTTGTGAGTGTCGGCTTTGGTAATTATGGTAGACAAGAACTTAAAGGCGTTGCAAACGTCAATATCATTGATAATGTTGTCGCACTGAGAGTCGCGATTGAAGATTCTAGCGCTGATGGCTTCATTGAAAACGTAACACGTGGCGAAGATGATTATGGCTATGATGAAGATCAGTCAATCCGCGCTAAGTTATTGATTGAGCCAAATGACGATCTACGCATGATCTTAAGTTATCAGCGTACTGACAGCGGTTTTGGTGAGTGGCGTGTAAACGATCATGACTATGATGCAAAAGCGCGTATCTCGACCAGTAACGAAGCGTCTCGCCATGATATTGAAGCAGATATCTTATCGTTTAAAGTTGATTACAACATTAATGACGAGTGGGATTTGAACAGTATCAGCGCTTATCAAAATAGTAAGCGGATCCGCATTGATGACATTGACCAAACGAAGCAAACAGTTGAAGAGTTTGGTGGCATTATCACGCGTAACGATGAAGATAAAAACTTCTCTCAAGAGCTAAGATTTAACTATACGGGTGATAATCTTAGAGGTAGTACTGGTATTTACATCAGTAAAGTAGACGGTATTCGTCGCAATATTTCGGATAATCATTTTGATCTTGTCAGCCTGTTCAATATTTTTGAGTCAAGCGTTACTAAGATGCCAGCAACGGGGGCGTTAAGTGGTTTACTGACTCAACCGAATCCACAGTTATTCTTGGCTGAAGGTATTTTTCCACAGCATTGGGATCTTTATTCAGATGGTCAAAGTGACGTTGAAATAGAGAACCAAGCCATTTTTACCGAATGGGAATATAAGTTTGATGACAATTGGATGTTCACGGTTGGTGCGCGTTATGACAAAGAAACGCAAACGGTTATCTCTCAAAACACTGCAAAGTCTGATGCTGGTTTAGCAGATACTTTTGTAGAGGGCGATCCGCGAGGCAGTTTTGAGTTGCCAGGTACTGGTATGACATTGAACCAAGTGATTACGCTTGCGAATGTTCAATTAAGTGCGCTTGCAACAAATACACCGCGCTCTGTTGCAGAGACGGATTTTTCAAATTTTCTGCCGCATGCTGGCGTAACTTACAGCTGGAATGATGATGTGTCTACGAGCTTCTTTGTGAAGAAGAGCTATCGTTCTGGCGGTACCGAGATGTTACTGCTCAATGGTATCAATGAATTCGATTCTGAAGAGCTTTGGAATTACGAATTTGCAGTACGTGCAGTTGTGCTAGATGGTGACGGTGTGCTTAATGCAAACATGTATTATGCCGATTGGGAAGACCAACAAGTGTCTGTGCCAGAGCCAAACACCAGTAATGACGCATTCCAAATGGTAGTCAATGCCGGTGCTTCTGAGCTATCTGGGGTAGAGGTATCATTTGATTATGCAGTGACGGATGAGCTAGACATCTTCTTAGGTGGCTCGATTTCGAAAACTAAATACAAAGAATTAAATGTCCGTGGTGATGACTTATCAGGTAATCAATTTGCCAATGCGCCAGAGCACACTGCTGTGGTTGGCATGAGATATTTTGCACAAAGTGGCTACTTCTTTACGACGAATGTAAGTTACACCGGCGATGTATATGCGGACGCGGCAAATACCAATAAAGTGAAAGCGATTACATTGATGAGTGTCAATGCTGGTTATCAAATGGATGACCTGAAGTTTGAAGCGTATGCGAAAAACGCGCTTGATAAGCACTATAGAGATTGGGGCCAGATACAAGCGTCTAATGGCGATTCTCGTGTGGATTTAGGCGATCCTCGTGAAATCGGTGCAAGAGTCACTTATTCGTTCTAAATTTATTGTTTGGAGCCCATTGTTAGATGGGCTCTTTTTCTCTATCTACCTTCTCGTTTGCTGTACATTTCAAGCTTCTCAAGCCCTGTCTTTTAGGGTAATTTATGTTGTACTTTCTGGATTAACCTGCAAGGAGTAAATAATGTTAAAGCAGCTATTCAAGTGGCAAGTTGGTCGACAAAAATCTGGCTATCATAAAATGCTGCTTATGGGCGCACATTGGCCTGTTAAGTTTGATGTTTATTTACTTAAGTTCCCAGAAGGCTGTGAAGTGCCTAAGCATGTTGATGAAGTCTCTTCAGGCCGTCACTTTAGATTGAATCTCGTATTGAAAAAAGCTAACAAAGGTGGCGAGTTTGTGTGTCAGTCGCCACTTTATGAATCTGACAGAGTAAAGCTGTTTCGACCTGATCGCTGTATACATTCTGTGTCTAGGGTAGAGAAAGGAGAGCGGCTGTTACTCAGCATCGGTTGGATCCGATGCTGAGCGCATATGAGTTAGGCACCAATACGGCATATCTCATCTGGGATGAATAAGTTGGGGCTGTATGGGTCGAGCACAGGTGTAAGTAGCTCGTTGACTTGACCTTCATAGCTATTATTGATGACCTGATTGTCTGAGCTGATGGTGACCATATCTAAACGCTTTACTGGCTCATTAAAATCAAATGTATGTAGGTCTACCCAAATGGTATTGGCGGTGCGAGCATTACTAAAGTAATATTTTTGCTCGCTGTGATTGACTAACGTTGTCCAAAGCGTATTGGAAATGTTTGGGCTTTCAGTCATTTGCACATTATACCCAAGCGGTACACAGGCATTCGCCACAACTGATTTTGCTTGAGCTAGAGCTTCGTCATGGCTGGTCGGGGCATTCATATGGCTAATATAGAATAATGCGCGTTCAAATCTGTCCGCAGAAAATGGTCCACCCGGTATGGTGTGACTGGCGGCAATATTTTCATCTGACCATTGCCACTTCCAATATGCATCAATTTTTAATTGCTGGTCATAACTTGGGTCGTTGGTCATCACGACATAGTCATCTTTGCTGTGAATGTAAAACTGACCGTTGTACACTTCGATGATGGCAGAGTTACCTGTTACATCCGATACAGATAGGTGTAATGTTGCAGGTTTGCCGTCACTGTTTGGCACATCTGCTGACACCAACTCAATTTTTTGTTGCTCGAATTCGCTGACAACTTCTTTTACAAAAACGAAATTATCTAAAACATATTGCACCCAACGCAGCACGCTCAGTTGTCCTTCTTTGCAAGGCTGGTCTTTCGCATAGGTGGCATTGCAATCGTAGAGTACGTTTGCGGCCAGACCCATAGAGTTCATGCCATCAGAAGACGCCCAGCCACTTTGCTCGTCACCGACCATAGCAACGACACTGGCATATTTTGAGCACCATTTTAGCGCTTTTTCGTTATCTTTTTTGTTATCAGAAATGGGCATGCCTATTTTGTTTAGGCCTTTATCAAAGGTAAATAAGCTAGTAGGTAAAGGGAACATCCAGTCCATGTTTCTAGCTGTTGCAATGTACTTGCGATTGAGGTTATTTAGCACTCGAGTACACATCGACTTTCTCCTTAAACACGCTTGATACGTGATGAGTATGGGTTAATATCGTCTTTGATAGTAATCCTGAGTGCCAAGAAAAAACATTACACTTTATAACAGCTTAATTAGAGCATGGTTGATCAAAAGTCTTGAAAATGTTGCAGTAAATAGTCGATGGCCAAACGCGCACGTAGCGGCTGAAATTGACGGTTTTGATATACAATCCAACTCGTTGCGCCCGAACTCCAAAATGGCTTTAAAATAGGCGTCAGTTGCCCTGCCTCAATGGCGCTGTCAAAAGTACGTTCTGGCATATAGGCGATACCAAGCCCTTGCATGCAAGCAGACACTACAACGTTCGCATTGTTGCTGCGCCAGTTTCCCTTTACCTTGTACCCTTGCTTTGTGCCATCCACTAAAAATGACCATGTATCGTTATTAGCAATAATACAGTTATGGTGTTTAAGCTCAGACGGGTGACTGGGTGTCCCGTTTTTGGCTAAGTATTCGGGGCTTGCCACAGCCATCATTGAGCGGCTGATGAGCTTGCGAGCAATTAAATTTGAGTCATGGAGCTCACCATAGCGAATGGCGAAGTCGATGCCATCTTCAACAAAATTAACCATACGGCTGTTAAAGTCGATTTCGATGGACAGTTCAGGGTGAAGCTTGGCAAATGCCATCAGTGCAGGGGCGATGTAATTTTCAGCAAAACCGCCTGCGGCACTGACGCGTAAAGTGCCGCTTAAATTAAATTGTTGCTGTGCGAGTTGCTCATTGGCTTGTTGCAAGCCAGTGATCAGCTGCTTGCATTGCTGATAATAAAAGACGCCATTTTCTGTGAGGTTGATTTGTCTTGTTGTTCTGGCAAACAGGCTACAGCCTACACGTTGCTCGAGTCGAGAAATTTGTCGACTGATATGGCTGGTGCTGCAATTTAGTACTTTTGCAGCTGATGAGAACCCGCCGCTTTCAGCAACCGCTACAAATTCAAAAACACCATCAAAGCTATCCATTAAAAAAACGCCTACTCTTAAGTTTAAATTTGATAAATGAGAGAACTATTTTTGCTAAATAGCAAAAGAGTTTCACTGATTTAGCTAATTATCATTTATTTGGAAAAAATATACAGTACTAATCAAGATAACTTAAGCCAAAGGACAGTAGAGATGAAAAAAGTTCTGATCCCAGTCACTAATCATGCCACGTTAGGAGATACTGATCAGCCTAACGGAACGTATGCTCCTGAACTCACTCACGTTGTTGCAGTGCTCAATGCCAATCACATTGAGTTTGATATTGTGTCACTCAAAGGCGGTAAAGCGCCGTTATACGGCACAGATGCAGAAGGTGACCAAGTAAATAGTGATATTCTGGCAGATACGGCATTCATGCAAAAAGTTGACAATACGCAACCGATTATTGACGTAAACATAGATGATTATGACGCTATTTTTTACCCAGGTGGTTTTGGTTTGTTAAGCGATTTAGCCACAGACACAACTATGAGTAGTTTGGCAGCAAAACACTATGAATCGGGTGGTTTGATTGCGGCGGTATGTCATGGGCCGGCGGCTTTATTGCCTATCACGTTAAGTAATGGCAAAGCGTTACTGGCAGACAAAAAAGTCACGTCATTCACGCGAGAAGAAGAAGTCGATTTTGGCACCATTAACGACATTCCATTTTTGTTAGAAGAGTCACTAACAAGATTGGCGGCGCAGTTTAATAAAGTACAGCCTTGGCAGAGCTTTACAATAGAAGACGAGAGAGTGATCACAGGGCAAAACCCGGCCAGTGCGCACGCAGTCGGCGAGTTACTTGTGAATAAACTGACTGGGTAAGGAGCTAAGTAATGATTACCGTTCACCATTTGAATGAGTCTCGCTCGACACGGGTTATTTGGTTGCTTGAAGAGCTCAAAATGCCTTTTGAGGTTGTGCATCATCAAAGAGATGAAAGTACCAAGTTAGCACCGCCTAGTTTAGGTGAAGTACACCCACTAAATAAAGCCCCTGTGATTGAACATAATGGTCACGTATTGTGTGAGTCAGGTGCCGTATTGGAGTACATTCTAGATCAAAATAATGAAGGTTTGCTTCGTCCCGCTAAAGACGACGATACTTACTATGCGTACTTAGAGTGGCTGCATTTTGCAGAAGGCTCGCTCGGGCTGCCAGTGATCACCTACTTGTTGATGCAAATGGAAACTCGTTCGGGTGACGCGCCATTAGATGGATATATTGCGAAAGAATTGAGTTTAGATCTTGGTTACATTGATGAGACCTTGGCTAAGCGAGCGTATTTTGCAGGTGATGAGTTTAGTGCTGCAGATATCATGATGACGATTTCACTAGAAATAGCAGGCAGCTTAAAGCTACTGGAAAATCGACCCCATATTCAAGCTTATTTAACTCGTGTTCAAGCACGGGCTGCCTATCAAAAAGCGCGCACTTTTGGATAAATAAAAAGAGCTGAATTCAGCTCTTTGTATTTAGTGTATTGATGCAATGCTCTGGCTTATCTTTTTTGAGCGTTTGGTGCATTGCTCAATATTATGCATGACGACGTTCAGCTTTTCTTCGAGTCCCTCAATGTGCAACCAAGTATTAAATAACTTGCTGACAGCCTGCTGCTGCGCCTTAGAGCAGGATGTAATGAAGCTATATGGAAACCACTGTAATGAAGCCGGCGTAATTCGAGCAATGATTTTATCTTTTCTTTTTGCGATTAAATCGGCAGCAATGACTCTGAGAGCAGGATTGAAAGCCGGATATTGAAAGTTCACGTCGATGACCATGCCTTTTGTCGCATCGCTAAGAAGTAAGTCATAGTACAGTTTCACTTTCTCGGCATTATTCACATATCCCAGTGCTGGTAACATGCTGTCTTTTACCTGACTGGGCATTTGCTTAAACTGTGTGACTAACTGTTGGTACTGAGCATTGGTTGTGCTGCTTGCAAGCACGGCAATCATTTTATCTAAATGCGGGTGCTGCTGACTATTTGGCCTGTAGTAATACTCTTTTGCTGTTTTTATTGCATCAGGTGCTTTTAAGTAAAGGCCAAAAAACTGTAATACGTCTCCACCATATGGCTTTTTAAGCAGAGTCTCCCAGTCTGGTTGGTGCGTGATCTGTGCACTTAAATAGCGAGCGAATGGCTGTTGATGGCCAAGCTGTATATGGTCAATAAATACGTAGTGCAATTCGTTGATGAGTGTATTGGCCTGTTCTGAGTCTAGTGGCAGTTGGTTTAATTCCCGCACCACACTGTCAATATACGCCATGTATTCAATGTGGCCACTGATTGCCATAGATTGTTGATTATCCCGATAGGAGGCCTGCTCGGATGGACTGAGCTTGTCAAAAGGAAACTCTTTAAGCCCTGTACCATCAATATAACGAAAATAGCCAGCACCATTTGTATCTAGGAATATGCTTTGGACGTTGGCGGGGAGGGTAATCTTAAGTTCAGCGCCTTCTAATATCAGCTTTTGTGTGGAGACTTGTTTTCCATCCCATAACTTTAGTGATACTGGAACTGTCCAGAGCATATCGTTTCTATCTAATAAATCGTTTTGTGCTAATACATAATGATCACCTCTTTTGGAAATGGTTACCAGTGGGTAGCCGGTGTTTTGGGTGAAACTGGTGATCATGTTTTGTAGTTTAGTCTCGGGTAATAGGGCTAAAAACTGGTCCGTACTGACATTTTTACCGGCAAATTTTTTCACGTAAAGTTGTAAACGCTGTTGCAGTGCTTCAGCGCCATAAGCTTGTTCAAGCATTTCTAAAATAGCGCGGCCTTTGGTGTAATAAAGTTGACCATATGCCACTGTATCTTCACGTGTTTTAACATCAAAAATCAGTGGAATTGCATGCTGGTTATCGTCATTGAATGCCCTTGCTTGCGGCACATGTGTGCAAGAAGCAGTGTCTGGATAGAGGCTCTTAACCACCTTCGCGGCGATAAACTCAGTAAAAGATTCATTAAGCCAATAATCATCGTACCATGCCATGGTTATGTCGTTGCCAAACCAACTATGGGCGATTTCATGGGCAATGAGCTTTTTAAACTGACAATGTGCACGCAAAGTTGCATCTGAAGTGGGGACTTGATTTTCATTTAATGCCACTAAACCGAGATTTTCCATCGCTGCAATGCCACCAAAATTGCCTATTACAAAGTCGAGCCTTTGGAAAGGGAAGGGGCTTTGTAAATAATCTTCGATAAAGGAGACGGAATCTACGACAACTTTATCAAAATAAGGAGGCAACATAGCTTTATGACTCACAGGGCTGTATACCATGGCGTTGAGATTGCTTTTAGTTAGTTTCTGCTGTGCAAATTGACCGACTGCCAGTGCAAGGATATCGGTATTCATTTTTGGAGTTTTATTGAACTGAGTGACTTTTGTATCACCCTCGTACGTGACAGAGCTTGCTTGGGTATTGTGAAGTACCGTATATGATTTTGGTGCTGTAACGTTAAAGCTAAATGTCGCTTTTTTATCTGGTTCATCCAGTGTTGGAAATACTCTGCGCGCTTCCATCGATTGGAACTGTGATAGTAAATACACTTGACCTTTGTCATTTTGAACTCGATACAATCCCTCCACATGGTCAGATATTGCAGCTCGGTATTTTATTTTAAGCGTTGCATCGCCTTTGATTTCTATGGGTAATGCATGGGTGACAATTTCGTACTGATTTGGCTTTGTTATATTGAGTGGCCACTTTTTACCTTGATAAATAAGTGAGACTTGTGTGATATCAAGGCCTTTACTGTGATATGCGAGCGATTTAGTGGGTATTTCGAGTATCAGGTTGAGTTCAGTCGAGCCTGAAAAAGTGCGGTTACTGGGGTCGATTTGTAAGTTTACTGACTGGTGCTTTAGCTGGACATGAGTTGGCAATCGATAATCGACATGTGCTGTCGCAATGGCGAGCGACGAATTTATTATCAGAGTCAGTGTAAAAATATACATTTTCAACCGCATTGTATCCCCATTAAGTTTTATTATTGTTGTGCGTGAGAGAGGCTTAAGATCAAGCTTTGCCTGAACTAGTGTACAAGGCCTAGATATAACTAGTACATAATGAAGGGTTTTTAAAGGTTAATTTAATACTAAAGGCTGTATTTTATAACTTTAAAAGACGCTTATTCTGTCGATATTTGTTTTGTCATACATGGCGAACTTAACTAAGCTTTTTATAAGAGCGATTTATTTAGGCGGCAAAATGGTCCTATTGTTGCGAGCATTGACAGTTGTATGTTTAACCGTTGGTTTTGCTTGCCATGCTGCGCTTAAGACTGTTTCGGTTATTACCTTACCTGATTATGCGCCATTTGGTTTTTTAGATAATGGTGATACGCATGTTGTGCGAGTAGCACCGGGTGAAGACAGCCCTGTATTTAAAGGCTTTGCGTGGGATGTCGTCCGTGAGAGTTTTCATGAAATGGGTTATACCGTGGAGCTATGGGTTGTGCCCTGGGCCAGAGCACTGACTTATCTCGATAATGGCCGTGTTGATTTGATATTCCCCGTTAGCATCAGCGAAGAACGCCTTAAGATATATCGATATTCAAAAGAGTATGTTAATACAGTTTATTACCGTATATATGTGTTAAAAGAGCAACCTATTGAGTGGGACTCGCTCGCTACGTTTGATGGTAAAACCATTGCACAAATGCGTGGCTTTAATTACGGTGCTAAATGGGCTCAAGCAACGGACATTAAAAAGTATGATGTTGGTGAAATCTTTCAGGGCTTTGAAATGTTAAAAAGTAAACGTGTGCATGGCTTTGCTGGATACGAAGGGGTCTGGGATATTGTATTGCAGCAACATAATTTAGAGAATGAAATTGTCAAACTCCCCATGTTTGATAGCAATAAAGAGTTTATCGCTGCGTCATACGGCAACCCAATGGCAAAAAAACTTTTAAAACAGTTTGATTTGGGCAGGCAGCGGATCACAGAAAACGGCACCATGACGAGGATAAAACATAAGTGGTCAGCTGTACTCAGTGAGCAAGTTGAAGCACCTGTACAGCGAAACTAATGTAAACGTTACGATTTTCTATTAAGTATTCTAGCCGCTTGCCGATACTCTAAGATGATTGAATAATAAGGATTATTATGAAAGTATCGTCTGCAAATGGTGTATTGAGTTACGCCTCTGTACCAGTGACCTCTTCTTTAGACAAACCACACAATAGCGCTGTGAGTGTGGACACGGTGTCTTTGTCAAAGCAAGCTATCAATCGCCATCCACTTTTAAGCAAACCTGCGTTTATTCAAGGTGCCGCGGATTTATCTGGAGGCGCACAGCGCAATGAATCCGGTGAGGTGACAAGTTATAGTGGTTTGTCATCACAAGCGCAGGTGGAGGAATTTATGGCAATCTTTGAGAGAATGTCATCCTCACATCAAACTAAGCTGCGTTACTTGCCTGTGGATGAGTCATTTTTAACGTTGGCTGATAAACTCACTGACCAGCAAATTGAAACAGTGATAGACAGCGCCTTTGCACTGTCAAAGCAATATGTGTCTCAGCAGCAGAGCGGCCAAGAGCCAGTCAGTGATTATATTAACAATCTCAGCGCTTTATCAGATGATAAATTGGCAGTGACCCTGGATTTAACCAAGTCTGTATTTGATTTAGGAGAACAAGAGTTAGCTGCTAGGGCACTTAGCAACCGCTACCCTGTTGGAGTTATGTGGGGCACTACAGAAGATAAGCGTTTATATAAACCTGATCAGGCGCACCCTACACATGCGTTTATCACACAAGAACCGCTTGGTGCAAAGATGATAGAAGATTTAACCCATGCGGCTCAAGCGTTCTCAATGGATGAACTTGCCCAGTTGAAACAGGGTATAGAGGGAAGAAGCTATTTGGCGACACGCGGTATTTTGGATATGGCCGCGCTGGTGTCTGACAAGGACAAAGAAAATCTATTTACATTATTAAGTGAAGAACATGCGCACACGGATGCGCTATTTAGCTTTTTTGGCACTCAGTCAGACAAATTAGCGTTTACGTCTTTTTATCATGCAAAGGAGGGCAGTGATATTGATGATGAAAACGTGGTTAAACTTTATTACACCTACAATACAGATTCTGATACGCAGCGCACAGCCATGATGGGTGATATGTTCAAATTGCATAGCCAGCAAGGACTCGAGTTCGTCAATGATGCAGTTAATATGTTGCAACAGACGAATGCGTCACAAAGAAGTGATGTATGGCAGCAGTGGCAGGGCGAGACTACTGGCGCTGATGCTGTGTCTTTAGATGATTTAGCGCTGCAAATCGAGGCGAGTAAAGAAGATGAAGACGATAAGAAGCAGCAACTGCGTAATGAAATACGTGAAAGCTTTAAATGGAACTTTGCTAACGGATTTGATAGCGCCCTAGATGAGATTAGGGTTTCAAAAACCAATAAACCAGAGCAATGATTTACTCGTTTCTGCCCCAAAACGTGTTTAGAGTAGTGCCTCTGGGCGAGAAGCGGCCATTAGAAAATTATTTCAAAAGCACTGTTCTTATGTCCAGTTATTCTGTGTTTCTCCTATAGTCAAGAAAACGAACCATTGGGTCGTTTTTATTTTTTCCATAATTTCTATATTGATAAAAAATATATCTTTAGCAACAAGTTAGTTATTTTGATAGAACTGGTACAATGATAAGAATGATCCTTGGCTCGGTAGAAAAACGACCCAATGGGTCGATATTAAATTGTTAGCAGTTTCAGAGTACTCAGAGTTCATGAAGTCAGTATTAATTAAAATATTAAAATTTATAGGGTGGCTTGCTCTATTAATGATTGTAGGAATAGGTTCGTTTTTAGGTTATGAACAATATGAAAGAGCAGAGAAATTAAAAGCAGAACTGAAATATGGGACTTCAGCTGATTGGGAGTGGTATGACAAATATGGTCGTATTCAAATAAGATATGATGAAAAAGCTAAAAAAACCTATCTTCGCAAGACTTATGTAAAAGATAAATATGTTATCTATGCATATAAACATGAAGATTATAGTCTTGGAGCTTATGTATATTTTATAGTTGATTGTAAGGCGAACAGTACTATAACAACCTCAAAGACTTTTAACAGTGGAGCTGAAAAAAAACTACTCTGTACACCTGAAGGTAATGCTTTGCAATATGGTGTTACTTGGTCTGAAAGGAATTCTAATGTAGTTTGGGAAGAAGATTTAGACGGGTTCAAATTCCGAGAGAACTTTGGTTCTTGGGATTTCTCAGTACTAGATCGAGAAATAACATTGTCAAAAGCAGAGTAAAAACTGCTAACAAGCGCAATCAAACGGAGCAATTTTCCGCTGTGCTCCAAACTGCCCGGTGTTGCGGGCGTCATGTGTAAAATCTAGTTTGAATTTGTCAATAAGTTAAAGAGAGGTTGCATTAATGAATGATGTTTTGTGCAAAGTTATATACTTTGACCAACATTTAGTCTTCAAGAAAAGTTTATATGAGAAAGTGTCTCATGACGAACTAAGTGTTGTTTTTAGAACTAATGAAAATGTACTTTGTCATCCGTACATTTATTTTCGTCCCATCAATGTGACTGATGTTATCAAAGAATATGAATTTACAGAGCTAATATTTGAATGTTATGAAGGGCATGCCCATGTTGTTTCGCAGTCAGTTGAAGAAAACGACGACGAAGTTCATATAGTCACCCGTTATTTTATGCCGCACGATGACGAGTTAGGTAGCTTGCGAGGGAATAAATTTATATATCAAACAGACGATTACACTTTTGAATATCAGATCGAAAGTTCTCTAGTGCCTCTTGACAGAATATGTACTCCTCTCAACCCATTAGGTTTATCAATTGAAGGTACTCTTAAGTGCTGGGTAGTTGAAGAGCCTTTGGATACATATCTTTCTTTATACAGATGAGCATGGTTTTACACATAACCCCATTTTGTTTTATTTATATGTATATATACAGTTATCAGTATTTGTCACATATCACTGTTATGCGACAAGTGACGTATTTTAACCATTTCTAATTTGGTGACATCGGCTTAACTTATTGTTATGGTTGAGGGTATTAATGTACGTATATAAATGGCTGTTGTTATGCTGCAGACATTACGCCGTTGTTATGCGACATTTGTCGTAGATAAAAATGTTAGGTATTCAGGGAGTAAAATTGAATTCTGTAGAGTTATTCAAAAAAGGTAGCTTTTTTAAGGCAATAATAACTAGAGTCGAACCTACATTAGAGGCAGCATTTGTAGACTTCGGCGCAGAAAGGCAAGGTTTTTTGCCGCTAAAAAATATAGAGGGATACGACAAGGAATTACATAAAGAAGGCTCGTTTTTAATTGTTAGTATTGAAATGCCTGAAAACGGACAAAAGGGTGCAGCTGTTAAGGCTCATAAAACAGTACCAAATGGAATAACAGTCCATGAACTTGAGCTGTCCTATCAAGAAAAGAAAAGCACAATAAGTACTGCTATTTTCTTTGCATCAGCAATAATTTTATTTGGCGCAATCGTGTATATGAATACCTAACAAGGTCGTCAACGCGGACAAATAACAGTTGGCTTTGTTCGTGCCTCACAAATTTTAGCCAACTATTATGTGCCGGTTACAACGGCGTTAGAAGCAAAAGGAGAAGTAGTGCATCTCGAAAGTTTTATGGAGCAATTAAAAGAACAAGATACGATTGAGAAGCAGTATGATTTTTGTCGTAAGTTTGTTCTTCATGGAACTCCTCATGTATTTAATGGAAGAGATGATGACTTTTATGAATTCAGGAAAAGAATAGCCCAGAAGTTCAACATACCTTTTCACGAAATTTATATCACCGGATCTGGAAAATTAGGTTTTAGCCCTTTCAAGCTTAAGGAGTTTGATTATGACTCTGACATTGATGTGGCAATAATATCACCGAATTTATTTGAAAATATCATGAGGGATATTTCCAAATACCAAATGTCATTTCGTAAGGCGAGAGCTGTTGTTCGAGAAAGTGAATTAGAAATGTATCACCAGTTTCTAGAATATGTAGCCTTAGGTTGGATAAGGCCAGACAAACTCCCCATTTCTTTCCAAATGAAAACCTTTAAAAATGATTGGTTTAACTTTTTTCAAAGCTTATCATATGGAAAATCTGAAGTTGGTAATTATAAAGTAAATGCAGGTGTTTTTCAGAGCTATGAACACCTTGAAGATTATATTGTGAGCGGCTTGATTGATGTTAGAAATAGTCGAAAATTAAGGAATAAATAATGGCATATCAAATGAAACCATCAGTAACAAATCCAACAATTGCTGATATTTATGAAAAAATAGAAGATGGTAAGCTTGATTTGTCTCCTGATTTTCAGCGGAAGTTTGTATGGACGCATGAGCATCAAGAGCAGTTTTTAGACACCATCTTAAATGGCTTTCCATTTCCAGAAATATATGTGTGCCAAGGGAAAACAGATACAAAGAAGCTTAGAACAAGCCAAAAAGTTATAGATGGCCAGCAACGACTCACTACTATAAAAAATTACATTGAAGACTCATTTGATAAACCGTTGAGTATTGTTAAAAAGTTTGACGATTTAGATGAAGGTGAACGTGAAGAATTTCTCTCATATCAAATTGTCGTGCGAGATATTGGTAAAGTTGAAGAATCTTTAGTTAGGGAGATATTTAGAAGAATAAACTTAACTAAGTTTAAATTGTCAGATATTGAGATTCAAAATGCTATCTATGATGGGAAATTCATTCAAACCGCAAAAGAATTGGCTAGCGATATAGAGCTTGAAGAATTTGGAGTTTTCCACGACTCCGAATTTACACGTATGGCAGATGTGCACTTCTTCCTTCAAGTTATGTCTACGCTGGAACGCGGTGGTTACTATCACAGAGATAGTGAACTTGAGAAATGTGTTGCTGAATTTAACGAAGAATATCCAAATCACCATAAAATAAAATCAGTGGTTTTAAATGCAATTTCAATTGTAAAATCTTTGGATCTCAATATCGATTCAATTTGGTTCAGAAAATCTAACTTCTTTACGCTAATAGTAGAAATTTGTATGGCTAATAGCATCTCACCTGATTTTAAAAAGAACTTAGAAACATTTGAAGAAAATATACTGCAAAACAAGCATACAAAAGATAACGATTTTGGTGTGTATTACGGCTACATGTATGCTGGAACTAACAATCGAAAAGCTAGAGTAACAAGGTCTGAGATTTTCAGAAAAGTTGTAATGGTGTAATTTGCTTCTAACAAGGCGCTCAACTAGGACAAAATTAAATAAGCTCGTCGCTTCGCTCGATTTTAGCTTATTTAATTTTGCCTGTTAGCTAAGCGTTGTGAGCGACTTTATCTGGCAAAGGCTGCCCCTCATCTCTAACACGTTTATGTCTAAAAACGAGCTAGAACGACAATCTGCTTTTCGCTCATAGCAGACCTAATCAACTGTACGATTTGATCGAATTAATAAGTTATAAATGTCAGATTAGATATGAGCTACTACAAATAAGTT
>NZ_JAKFZS010000052.1 GCF_021654285.1 Pseudoalteromonas luteoviolacea
GTATTTATAACATAACTGCACCTCAGCATCTTTCAAAGCAGAAACAAACCACTCAAAATTGCTCAATGCATGTTGAATTCGGGTAACATTGCTCCATGATAAAGCTTTTTGATCATGCATTAATCTAAATAAAGGCACGGTATTTAAACCGATTAGGTTTTTTAAATTTAGGATGTGTAGACTCGTAGCTCATAAGGGACGCTGAATAACAGTTAAGCCCGGATATATTCAAAGCAACACTTTATTGCACGTGGTTAATCATCAAAATGCGTCTAGTAGGGAATAAAATAACGATAACGAGGCAATAAAAACTGCCCCGATAGACTTACTCTACATGACTTAAAGGGAGTGTCTATATATGTCATGTTTATTCTATTCGTTTCTTACGTCACCAATAGAAAAGTGCCCCATACGGATGGAGATAAACCAGTACAGACCCAGAAAATAGAGACTCTCCAGTAGGCTTTATTCCTTGGGTAGCCTAGCATTAATACTATCCAACAGATAATTGAAATATAAATAACAGCACCGTTTCTGCAGAAGCTAGAAAGAATACCTAAAAACAACCCTAGATACACCAATTATCACCCAGTAATACCATACTCTAATTACCATAAGCATCATCACTCAAAAGCTGTTGTACACTTGTTCGTCCTTGTTCAATTCCGTAGGGTACATCGCCCACGCCAGCAAGAATTCGAGGAGGTGCAAGTACAATTCCTGTCACCATTCTACCAGTCATGTGTCGTATGCTATGCACACTTGTGTTTGCAGATGCATGGTCGGCCACTTGCAGTACACCTTCGTGCAAAAGACTCGGGTCATCATATAAGGATTTGATAGCCAAATCCATGATATGCACCTTTCCCTTCAAAGTTAACGTTGTCCCCTAATGTCGCTGCATTTTTAAGCGTCAGTTTCAATATTATGGTTAATCGAGCCTGAGAGATTGGCATTATCAACTCAACGATGGAAGAGTCTGGCCTATTTATAGACTTCATCAGACGTAATACTGAAAAATCCATCAGATAGAGATTGAGATGACTCTTTTCGATCGCAGTAATAGAGGCAACTCTCCAGAACTAAAAATAGTAATAGAGCACCTAAATAAATTTCGAACAACCAGCCATCGAACAACCTTATAACCTCATCTAAACTTGTTATACTAATGTTTCTAACCTGGTCGTATGTGCTGATAAAGCTGGTCATGACAAATTGACTTTATGGTCATACAACTATGGCTTTTCTGGTCCTATCGGACGATATTTACAGTAAAGTAATAATTTGACCAAAATAGTTAGCTATGGATTGAAGGTAGGTTGAAAAAAGTTAAGTCATTAGTGATTTTAAATGGTGTGACATTCATATGGGAGACGTAGTGTCTCCCTTAGACGCTAAATATGTTTTAGCACTGGCAAGCCCAGTATCTATTGCCTGTCTCAGATTCACGCGGTGGGCAACGAAGCGTGTAACCTGCACCAGCAACATTTGGTGTTGCGTTTGCGTCTAGGTTTTTATCTTTACTTAACTGCTTTAGTTGTTGCTTTTTAATTGCAAGTTTCATTGTCTATTTCCTTATCTAAAATAGTTGTTTAGCCATATATACAGCTTACATTGATAAAGCTTGTTGCAAGCCTATTAATATTAATAGCATTGCTTTGTAACTTATTACAAGAAGATAAATGAATAAAACTCAATCGCAAAGAATACGTTTAAAAGTACTAGGTTGAAATTGTTTTTTTAATACTTTGATTTTAAATCTTATTTTATATTTTATTTCTTTTAGGGCGCTGATTATTTTTATAAAAATTTTTTTAAATTTTGCCCATCAATGGTAAATTTCACTTGGAAAAAGTAAGCATTTTATTTACTAGGCTTTAGGAGATCGCTTTTGGTTGACGAGCTACCTAATCGTAAGGTAGCGGACGTCAGGACATTGAAGAATAAAAGGCTATCCATTGGCTCTGCGGAGCAAAGTTCATCGTATTAAAAGCCTTCAATGATTTATATTTTCAAAATCTACTAGTCTTTAGAGCGCATGATCTATTCTAAAGCTGATGTCCGATGGCCTTATTCACAACAGCTAAAATTTCTTGCTTGGTTGACGGCTTTAAAATGTAGCCATCCAACCCATGTTCAGCCCACTTCTTCACTAGTTGTTTGTTTTTATTGCCTGTTAGCGCGATAACTGGTGTTTTTATATTCTTTCCGACATTTCTAATATGTTTGGTGGTATTTAGTCCGTCTAAATTTGGTAAAAATAAGTCCATAACTATCAAATCATATTGTGTAAGTTTGATTTTTTTTATCGCTGCTAGCCCATCATCCACTTGTTCAATTTCGTAGCCTACATTACTCAAAACGTCACTTATCATTTCTCGATATATGTGATTGTCCTCGACTAGTAAAATTGAGTGTTGAGGGCTTGATCCGTTGTTTAGAAAGTTATTACTTGTTGTCACTTCATTTTGGATAGACTGTCTTGACTGCAAGGGTTGTTGCAATTGACTTATCAGTTGTGAGTTCAAGTTTTGCGACTGTTTAAGTCCGTCAACCAAGCCCATGAGTTTTTCTGATATTGAAGACTCTAGGGCATTTAAAAGTGGCTGAATATGTGACTCATTAAGCTCTGACATTAGTTGTTTATGCATACTGTCAGGTAGTTGTGCCAGTATATTTTGGTTGATGGAATTGACCTCTTCTTTATGTTTATTAATTTCATCCACAAGAGATGTTTTATAACCTAAGCCAGTTTCTATCAGGTCGTTTAACTCTTCGTTTTGATTCTGAACAATAGCGTCTAATGACTCAATATATGTATCTGTATTTGCAAATTGCTTGAGTCCATCGTAGACAATCAGTTGTAATCTAAATTTTTCATATAGTGGTTGGTACACAAAATAGCTATCAAATAGGTTTTTTAAACAGCATTTAAAAGCAACTCCTGATTCTTTATTGCTGCAAAGCAAAACACTATAGTGGTTCTTAATCAGTCTATTTTCTTTAATTAACAAATTATATAAGCAGATACTTTTTTTGACGTCAGATAGTGCAAATAAAAGAACTTTCGGTGCTAGCTGTTGTATATCATCTAAAGCAGTTTTTCTGACTATTAAGCATCTAAAATCATCGGTTTGCTCTGCAATGAGTTCAGCTACCCCCTGTACATCGTCTTCTCTGTGGGCCAAAAGTAAAACCGATGGGTGTCGTTTAGCTATCCGGTTGTTACTTGCCATGGCTCAGCTCCTTTTTAATTTCCCCAAACTCGCCATTTAATTTGATAATGACTTGTTTAATCGCAGGCTTGTTCTGATCTAAACTATAGTTTTCAATGGTTTCGAGAAAATACGCGCAACGTTCTGCGCCAACTGCTCGTGCTGACGTTTTAAGGTAATGCGCTTGGCTTTTTAACTCTTTAAAGTCGCTGATGTTAAAAGATTTAACTATGCCCTTTAGTACGACAGACGCTTGCTTTAAAAACTCGACGTGGAACTTGGTGATCTTAGCTGGTTCATTGCCAACCAATTCAATAATGGTATTTTTATTTAGTGTTTTTAATTCATTAAGTTGAGTGTTCATACCAACGCTCCATAATAGATTTTATGTCGTTTAGCCTGATGGGTTTACATAAAAAGTCATTCATACCTATCGAGGTGCATAAGTCCCTTTCTCCCTGCATCACAGCCCCAGTTACTGCGATTATTGGGACTGGCGGCTGATCTGTTTTTGCTTCTTCAGTTCTTATCTGTTTAGTCATTTCATACCCGTCAACTTTAGGCATATGACAGTCAGTTAAGATGAGCCTATATGTACCACTATGCCAAAAGTTGAACCCTTCAGCGCCGTTGTTGGCAACATCACAAGATAGACCCAATTTAGCTAGTTGGCTCTTTATTAGCTTTTGATTGAATGGGTTGTCCTCTACTAAGAGAATGTCATGTATGTCGTATTCTGCTGCCGACGGATTATCTTCCTCAATTATAGAGGCTTCGATAGAGTCATCAGTATCAAAATCTAAGGAAAAGTCTTCAATCAGAAGTTGGTCTTGCTGCTGGGCATTAATTTGTTTTTCTAAGAGTCTGAGCGTGATAGGCTGGTTGGCAAATACTGCTAAAAATGGTGCTGATAACGCAATTAGCTCAACCAGTGAACTGTCAGAATAGACAATAACCTTGTTGATTGCACAAAGCGTCTCGATATGCTCTAAAAACATGTCTAAATCGTTTGTAAGTACTACGTTATGTGATACGTCTGCACTAGACATGTGGTTGTTTTCTAGATTTATTATGTTGGTGTGAAAGGCTGATTGCAGCAATGTGAGTATATGCTGGTTTTTATCTGATAGTTTACCAATTATATAGCAATTGAGTGGACTTTTATCTTCGATATTATTCTCTGTTAGTTCAAGCCAAAAAGGGGCAGTTACCGTAAATTTACTGCCAACACCAAGCTTGCTTTCGACACAAATTTTTCCACCCATTAGATCGATAAGTTTGCCACAAATTGATAGGCCTAAGCCTGTTCCTCCAAACTTTCTCGTGGTTGATTTCTCCGCTTGTGTAAATGGCGTAAATAGTTTCTGAATTGTATCACTGCTCATGCCAACACCAGTATCAGACACACTTACACTGATTTCGCTTTGGTAGATATTAAGTTTGTTGATATGCGTCTCAACATTAATTTTCTTGATTGGGACTGAGTCGCAGTGTGTGAACTTAACAGCGTTACTCAAAATATTGAGTAAAATTTGCAAAAATCGACTTTCATCTCCTTTTAAAATGAGAGAGTCAGCAGGCGATTCAAAAATACTAAGTTCAATGCCTTTTTCTTTGGCTGTTGCACTGAATGTGTTAACTAGGTTTGAGATAACAGAAGACAAATTAAATTTGACGGTTTCAAGCTCAAGTTTGCCGGCTTCAATTTTATTTAAATCGAGTAAGTCATTCAAAATGGTAATTAAGTGGTTTGCAGAAGTCGACGCTGTTTCGACTAAGTCTTTAGGCTCACTAGAGAGAGGGCAGTGAGAGAGCAAATCTAAAGCACCAATAATGCCATTGAGTGGAGTTCGTAACTCATGACTTATCATGGATAAAAATTCAGATTTTATTCGATTTGCTTGCTCAGCTTTTTGGAGCGTATTATGTAACTCGGCTGTTCTATCATTTACTCTGGTCTCTAGCTCTGAATTCAATTTTTTAAGCGCTAATTGTGTTGTGTGAATCTCAGTTTGGTCGACACAAACGCCGTCTATACGACAATATTCTCCTTTATAGTTTTTACCTACGCGGCCTTGGGCGAAGACGTAAATAACTTCACCGCTTTTGAGAATGCTTCGATAGTGTTGTTTAAATTCAACACCCGTCCGCAGGCTATCTTCTAGGGCGGCTTGAACGCGTGGCTTGTCTTCTGGATGGAGCAATTCAACCCACTTATTTAAATCCCCAATGTCCTCTGGAGAAAGTTTGAAAATGGTGTTTGCCAACATATCCCATTTCCAAAGCCACTGATGTCCTGATTTCGTTGCTCGCCAGGTGCCAATTTTTCCTGCTTCTATGGCAAGCTGTTTGCTTTCATCTGCATCGTTTAGAGCGATGACAGTTGTTTTCTCAACGGTACAGTCTTGTAATGTGCCATTGATCCATTGCCCGTTTGACTTATGAATGCAACTTCCTTTTAGTCCAAACCAAAACTGTTGACCTGATAGCTTAAGCCTAAACTCAAATTGTAATGGCACACCAAATTGAACATGGTTTTCGAAGAAAAGTGGAAATAATGCCCGATCATCACAGTGAACAAGTGATAATAACTTTCGCCAAGTAAGTTTAATGTTTGGGGAGATCCCCAGTATTCGCTTTGAAATATCTGAAAGGTATATCGTTTTTGTTTCGATGTTGTAGTGCCAGACCCCAATGTTTGAACTACTGATTGCATCCACTAAAAAGCCTAAATGTTCGGTATTGTTTTTTTGCTCTTGTAGTAAAAAGCAATAGCCATCTTGACAGTTATAACGGTTCAAAATAATGCGATGAGACTGATATGAGCCAATTGACAGATCATCAGTTACGGTTTCAATTTCGAATATTTCTTTAAGGTCTAAGCCTGTAAGTTTCTTCTTGTTTAACAGTTCAGTTGCAGCTTGACTGACAAATCTAATGTGTAAGTTGAGATCAGTAATTATGTGGGGAGTGTTACTGTCCATGCTGTCCTTGCCGCTTAAACGCTATCATTGTTAATTTTAAATATAGCAGCAATCCAATACATGACAGATTTATGTTAGCTTATATAGTAACACTTGCCCTTTTCGGCTAATTATAGAAGCAGTAAAAAGTAGCTAATCAGAGTGATTTACTTTTGAATGGTTGAAAAGAGGCAGCTAGTTACTGCCTCTGAAGGGGAACTATGTTGTTATTAACCTTTTGAAGGAGAGTAACTTGGTGGTCTATTCTCGATAGCCTGACCAAAGCTTTTATTAGGTACGTCGCTCAGTGTAAAGTCTAATGTGACAGACTTATTTATATATGCTTCGTTAATCCAGCTATTTAAGCTAGGTTTACCATTCACACGTAGCGAGTTGATGTAGATATTATCGTTTGATGCTTCTGGCGCACGAATGGTTAAATTACCAATTTTTGCAGATGTAAACTGCGGGCTTGATAGCACTAAATCGGCACGTCCAGGGTATTTTGGATAAATACCTAAACTACTAAATACGTACCAAGATGACATTTGACCCAAATCGTCTTGCCCTGGGATCCCATCTGGTGCATCAAGCCATAATTGCTTCATTGTCTCGCGAACAGTTTGCTGTGTTTTATATGCATCGCCCGTATGAAGGTACATCCAAGGTGACAAAATGGAAGGTTGGTTTGATACATCGGCATATTCAGCTGAATCACGATAAAGTACCCAAGATCCGTCTGGCTTTTTGAAGTGTGCATCTAGTCTCTGGCTCGTGGCTGTTTCACCGCCGAGAATTTGAACAAGCCCTGCACCGTCGTGTGGTATCATCCATAAGTACTGAGCAGGACTACCTTCCACGAATAAGTGGCCTGAGAATGCATCAAATTCACTTTTCCAGCTGCCGTCTTGATTACGACCTTGAATATATCCCAATGTTTCAGTTGCGCTCGGATTATAAATGTTTCTCCAATAACCTGCTTCATCTACAAATCGTTTTGAGTCTTCATCTTTACCCAAGCGTTTAGCCAATTGCGCCAAAGAAAAATAACTCGATGCTTGTTCTAGTGTTTCTGAAGCGCCCTCCCAGCTATTAGACTGGTCTGAAATGTAACCAATTTCCTGCCATTGATCCAAAGACGGCTTTTGACCACGGCAGAATACCGGGCAACCTACATCTGACAAGTCGAACTCAGTAGGTATTATTGCCGCTTTTCTGAGTGAATTGTATGCACCGTTTACATCAAAGTCTTTGGCACCGAAGGCAACAAAATTTGCGATGGCAATTGTTGAAGGGTCACCGCTCATGACGCCAGTTGGGCCGGCGTTGTGTGTCCAGCGATCCCAAATACCATTAAATTGATTCGCCTGATTGTATAGTGACTGTGCTATATCGCTGCCTCTTGTTTTGTCTAGTAAGGTGACAAGCTGAAGCTGTGAGCGATACACGTCCCAGCCAGAGAAGTTCGCATATTGTACCGTTTGGTTGGTACTTATACTATGTACCTTCTGGTCAAAGCCCATGTACTCGCCGTTTACATCAGAAAAAACATTTGGATGGAATAAGCTGTGGTAAAGCGCTGTGTAAAATACTCTTAATTTACTTGTGTCCTGTGACTCAACTTTAACTTTTGACAGCTCATTTTCCCAGGCAGTTTGTGAGTTGGCTTTTAGTTGAGCAAATGTCTGTTTCCCCTGCTCTTTTGCTAGGTTTTCTCTGGCATTGTCCAAGCTAACGTAGGAGATCCCCACGCGCATTTGTACTGTATCACCGTTGTTAATCCCAAGATCTACCCATACACCAGAGCCTTTACCAATGTCTGGCCAGCCATTATCTCCATAGCCCATACCGCCTTTCGACGAATCAGCACCTTGCTTAACTTGACTATCTTTCCAGGCACCTGAGCCAGTGATGGGTTTATCAAGCTTCGCAACAAAATGCAGTGTGTAGTAATCTCGTTGATTATACTCTCCAAGGTAACCGCAAAAATTACCTGATGTAACATAACCTGTGATTTCACCGCGTTCGGCGTCTACTTTTGCATAAGCATCACCGCTGCCAAGCTGCGAATAGGCGGTTCTAAACAACAGTTTTGCATTGTCTGATTGCTCAAAAGTAAAGTTTGCAATGCCCGTTCGAGTCGTTGCCGCTAATTTGACATTAACGCCGTTATCAAGGCCGACTTGGTAATATCCAGGGATGGCGGTCTCGTCATCATGGCTAAATCCAGCGCTGTAATACGCGTTGATTGGATCTGTTGCAGGCGAAAACGTAATATCTTTTGTGAATGGCATGACAGGAATGTCGCCTGATGCACCTAGGCACCCTGTTCCTGATAATCGAGTAAATGAAAACCCTTTCACGCGACTTGCTTGATAGTTATACCCGCCTGGTGAGACCGGTACTCGCTTTTTTTCCTCAAGTATTTTTTTCGAAATGCCTTCAGACTCAGCCATTAAGTCATCGGTATAGGCATGTTCTGGACCAAAATTAAACATACCAAAGGGAACCACTGCACCGGGTGTTACGTTACCAGCTTGACGGTGATTATACGGGCCTTTGGTACCTATTAATGGGTTAACATAATTTACGACATCAGTGACGTATTTGGCTTTCTTTTCTTTTTCAACTGAAATTTGAGACTCATTTTTCCCCGAACTACATGCAGTAAGCACAGCTAAACTGAGTGGTAAAAGGATATGATTCTTGCTTTTTTTAATATGATTCATGATGAACTCTAATTTAGAACGTTCCAATAATTTAATATGATGAAAAACGAATTTCTTAAGAAGATGCCACCTTTTGATTGTAATGTAAAATTTCGATGCGTTAGTTTACGTTTTTTTAGCGATGATTTACATGACTCTTGTTTTTTAGCCCCTTTGTAACATAGGTAGATGCGCATACTAGTTAAGTAAGTTTTATTATTTTGACTTTTTAAAGTCTTGATAGGTGAAATCTTAATTTTTTGATTGATATGTTTGGTTGTACCCAGGTGTATACCTAGGTACAAGGGTGTGAGTTGGGTGCTTAATTATTGTTTAAGTTTATAGACCCGTTTCGTAATGTGCATTTGCAACATTGGTATCTTGCCAAGTCCCATCAGTATACATAATACGTGCCCATGCTCTATTTGGACCATAAGCAAATACAGTTACATCACAAGATTGGCCGCCACTACATTTAGCAACACCATACCATTTAACTGAATGGATCTGTTTTGTTACATTTTTTAAGTAAAAACGTCCTCTAGTTGTATAGCCATGTGTCCTGTCATAGCCTTCACAATTTGGAGTGCCGGTTTTCCACATTGGTCCCCCATTTTTGGAATAAACAGCGCAAACTAGTTCTGCAGAAAAAGCTGAACTTGCAAACATGGCCCCCGCTATTAATGTTAATGACCTTATTGTTTTTTTCATTTTTTATTTCCTTTTAACTAATTTTATAGCACGCCTTGAACGGCGCTTTTTCATACTAGTGTTAGGGAAAATAACTGGTCAATATTGATTCTTAAAAGCCTTGAAAAAGTAACTTTTAGGTTATATTTAAGTGTTAATAAATGGCGCCGATTAATATTTTTCAAATTATTGCTATTTATTGTGCTATATCGATTTTTGTAATTCTTATGAAATTTAAAATGGCTAAATATGTTGGTTGTAATTTCAACTTAAATTCAGGTTTTTTATATATAGTATTCTGATTTATATGGTTATATTTATGATTCTGGTCTTTAGCTGATGTAAAGCTGTGGATGTTTTGATGGTCAAAGTTAAGTTCTTCTTTGTGTTTTAAGATGTACACTTTTCCCACATGAATTTCGTTTCTTACCCGAGGGGACATGATCGTTTTGATTAATTGGAAGCTTATTTTATTAATCTCGCGTTTTCATGTTCGTTGTTAAGTTGTTATCAGACGATTATTTCGAAAAGAAAAGCCGTTTTGTATCGTTTCTTTCCCTAATACTGATAGTCAAAGCCATTAAAGTTCACTATAACAGCTCAAAACCATACAAATTTGTATATCTGAAATCTAAGCCTATGCGTTAAACTTAGTAAAAAGCATCAAAAGATAGATAAATGAACATACTGCTTGTTGAAGATGATTTAGATACTGCCGCTTTTATTGAAAAGGGATTGGTGCAACACGGAGAGCTTGTCAAACATGTTGCGACTGCGCAAGAAGGTTTGCTCGTCGCATCCTCAACAGAGTTTGATGCAATCATATTCGATCGATTACTGCCAAATATGGACGGACTAGATGCTGTTAAAGTGCTCAGAGCGAGCGGTATTATTACTCCGATACTTATGCTTACTGCGCTTGGTGAGACCGTCGACAGAGTGAATGGCTTAAATGCAGGTGCAGATGATTATTTGGTAAAGCCATTTGATTTTTCAGAGCTCTACGCAAGGCTTAAAGCCATAACTAGACGAAAACCTATTTCACAAACTGAGCTATCATTGAGCCTGGGAGATTTGGTGTTAGAAAGAACGAGTCGAAGAGTGACAAGAGCAGGCCGACAGATAGAGTTAAATACCAAAGAGTATCAAATTCTTGAATTTCTCATGCAAAGTCCTGGTCAGTTGGTAACTAAAACAATGTTACTTGAAAAGGTTTGGGGTTTTAGTTTTGATCCAAAAACGAGTTTGGTTCAAACTCATGTAAGTCGGCTAAGAAATAAAATTGATAAACCGTTTAGTTTTGAACTCATCAAAACTGTGCGTGGCTGCGGATACATTATCTCTGATGAATAACTTACTCTCGAGAACAATACTTTTAAGGTCATTACTTATTAGTATTACCAGTTCAGCAGGTTTTATTACCCTTTTCTATATTGTTTCATTATCTTACCTGACTAACCTTTCTTCTGAACAGCAACATGAGTTAGTTGATTATATTGAAGAGGTTCAATCTTTCTATGACGATGATGGTCTTCAAAGTATGCTGACGGAATTAGATTTAGAGTCAAAACCTTTTTGGAACAAAAATCAGAGTATTGAGAGGTTATCTGATCATGAAGCCATTTTCTCTATTACTCGAGGAAATACGCTTTTGGTAGGTAGTGAGGTAGATATTCCCTTTGAAGCTAAACCCACATGGAGTTATTTAGATTTTGATAATGGACATGAAATTAAAGTTTTAGCGTATTCAAAAGTCTTAGAGGGTACATTGCTGCTAAAGGTAGCGCAGCCGAGGAGTTACGAGACTGAACTGGCATCAGATGTGCTAATTAATGTTGGCATGTTAAGCTCTTTTTTAATATTCATTATGGCATTTTTAATTAGCTATTTTGCAAATTTTCGAAGCCAGCGAACATTACTAGACATAAAAAAACAAATGCATGTTATTGCAAACTCTCCGGACTCATCACGATTGTCTGTTGAATCTAAATCTGCAATGCTTAGGCAGCTTGCAAGTTACACTAATGAAATGCTAGACAAGATAAGCGCATTGCATGGCACGACTAAAACGATGTCCACGGGTATAGCTCACGATTTGAAAACCCCCCTCTCAAGAGTTGTAAATCGTTTGCAAAGCATGCGTCAGGATAACGGTGATACCCAAGCGATTGAGTTACATATAAATAGAGCCAGCCAAGATCTTAACGCTGTCATTTCTACATTTAATAACCTTGTTCGACTTAGTGCTATCGAATCAGGTAAACATAAACAGAACTTTGAGCTATTTAATTTATCAGAGCTGGTTAACGATCTAGCGCTTAGTTACGATCCAGTTTTTGAAGATTCTGGCAGGAAGCTAAGTCACTCTACTGTTGATAACGTTATTTGCTTTGGCGACACTGATTTATTAAATCAACTGCTCTGTAATTTGTTAGAAAATGCGCTTGAATATAGTAGCGCAGACGCGAATGTTTGGATCAGACTGCAAAGCCATACGAGTGGTGCATTATTGCAAGTTGGAGATGATGGGCCTGGCATTCACTCAGATGACCAACCACATGTGTTTGAGCGCTTTTTTCGCGCTGATGTAAGTAGGTCTAAACCGGGGAATGGCTTAGGTCTGAGTATCGTTAAAGCGATTTGTGATGTACATGATGCTAAATTGGCTTTGCTACCAAATCAAACTGGTGCCGTTTTTAATATAGAAATACCGGTTTCAAGCTCATAATTGTGATCCATACAATTTTGTATGGTAAATGTATGTGCGTTGTAACACACAAATTTGCTACTTACTCTAAACTTAGTCTAATCATGTAGTGAACATAGGCTAAGTTATGAATCGATATATAAGAATAAAAGAGATATTAATTACGTTTATTATCATTTGCTTATCAGGTTGTGGTGGAAGTGGTTCTGAACAAAGCTCAACTACTAACAATCAAAGCCAGCAAACAAACCAAGTAAATAATAATAACTCAAATAATCCCGATGATGACAACAACGTTGTCGCAGAGCCAAATGATAATGTTGATTCATTAGGCAATTCATCAGGCAATGGTGATGTTGATCAAACCCCTACGCTAACGGACACAACGTTCTCTTCACAATCGAAGGTTTCGAGGTTTTTGCAGCAAGCAACTTTTGGTGCTACGCCTACATTGTTATCTGAATTGGAAAACAAGAGCGCTTCAGAGTGGTATTTAAGCCAGCTCAAAGTGACACCAAGTTTGATTTTACCAAGTGTTGAAGCGCAAGCCCCCAGTGATCCTGAAGATGATTTTAATCTGTTTTACATTGAACAAACGAGTTTTGCATTTTGGAGAAATAGTATAGCTGCACCTGATCAGCTAAGACAGCGTGCTGCCTTTGCGTTATCTGAAATCTTAGTTGTTTCAAATGGCGGTGGTGAAGTCTTAACTGATGTCCCAGAAGCAGTTGCTGCCTACCAAGACATTCTTATTAATAATGCGTTTGGAAATTATCGAACGTTATTAGAACACGTAACTTATTCTCCTGCAATGGGTCACTATTTGACTTATATGGGGAGTCAGAAAGGTAATGACGAAACGGGAAGAATGCCTGATGAAAACTATGCTCGAGAGCTACTTCAGCTATTTACATTAGGTGTTGTTGCGTTAAATAAAGACGGCAGTGAACAACTAGATTCAAATGGCAATACGATTGAACTTTATGATAATTCAGATATTACTGGTTTAGCGCGTGTTTTCACTGGTCTAAATTTAAATGAGGATGATCCTGAGGAATTTTTAGGTAAACGGTTTAGTGTGCCAATGGCAGTATTTGCAGATTCACATTCTGAAAAAGAAAAATCATTTTTGGGGCATACAATAGCAGCCGGTACAGATGCATCGACATCAATCTCTCAGGCACTAGACCATATCTTTAATCACCAAAATTTAGCACCATTTGTTACTAAACAGCTCATACAAAGATTGATCACATCTAATCCGAGTCCTGATTACGTCCAGCGTGTCGTGACGGCGTTTGAGTCAGGTAATTTTACTTTGCCAGATGGTCGCGAAGTTGGTGCAAACCAACGTGGAGATCTTAGCGCGACATTCGCTGCGATTCTTTTTGATCAAGAAGCAAGAGTGCCTAACCTACAAACAGGTGGAAAAATTCGTGAACCTATTCTTAGATTTACGCAGTGGGCTCGGGCATTTGAACTAACGAATATTACCCCGGAGTTTGTGCCGCAATTGTGGGACACCAGCGCCACCGCAGACCTTGCTCAGCACCCCTATCGCTCCCCTAGTGTCTTTAATTTTTTTCGTCCTGGATATAAAGCACCAGGCAGTGTCACTGCTGCAAATGACTTAGTTTCGCCAGAGCATCAGATTAGCAATGCTAGCTCTATACCGGGATACATTAACTTCATGACGTATTTTATTACCGCTCAACAACAGGAAGCTGACCTAGAAGAGCTTAAAGAAGAGTTTGATGAAATAGGTACCGATCTTAATTTAGAACAAGCATTATTAAGTTTTAAACCTAATTATGAACCACTACTGAGTGTGGCAAATGATCCGACTGCGCTCATCGAACAACTCAATCTTCTGCTATGTGCGAATCAGTTAAGTGATCAAACACAACAAAATATTCGGCAAGTGATCGGCTCGATAGGAGAGGATGAAGAAGATGGCTTTCTAGATCGAGTACATTTGTCCATTTTAATGGTCATGTCATCTCCTGATTATCTTGTTCAAAAATAGAGGGCTAATAACGATGAACAGACGAAACTTTATTAAAACAGCAAGTGCAAGTGTTGTTGCCTCTTCCATCATGAATATGGGTCAAGTATTGGCAAATACTCAAGTCGACTCAAATGAATATCGTGCATTGGTTTGTGTGTTTTTATTTGGCGGGATGGACAACCACGACACCATTATCCCCTATGACGCACAAAGTTATAACAAGTGGGCGAGTATCAGGCAGTCACTTTTGAATCAGTATGCCACTAAACGCGAAATAAGCGCTTTACTACCGATTAACACGCCAAGCAGGTTTGGCTCTCGACAATTTGCTTTGCCTCCAGAAATGCCGTCGATTGCTGGGCTTTATCAGCAAGGCAAATTATCCGTTGTCGGCAACGTTGGTCCTTTGCTAGAAAACGTGAATGCCACCAGCATTCGGAACGAGACAGCCAATCTGCCTTCGCGATTGTTTTCTCACAACGATCAGCAAAGTACGTGGATGTCTGGCAAAGCTGAAGGTGCGCAGTATGGTTGGGCAGGAAAATTTTATGATGCGCTTATAAACCAAGGGAGTGCCAAATCTAATACATTTTCTGCAGTCACCACTGCTGGTGGAGAGCTTCTACTGACTGGAACGAATACAACTCCGTATCATGTAACAGATGGCAAAGCTGCGACAATACAAGCTTTGGAGTTCTTTGAAGGCAATGACGCGGTTGACGCACACTTTAGCGCACTAGGTCACCAAACCAATAATTTACTCGAACAAGACCTCGCTTCGAAAATTGGTCAGTCTTTTGAAGCAAACAAAATGTTTAACCAAGCTATTTCATCTCAAACAACAAGTGTTGGAGAGTTTCCCAAAACTGGGTTAGGCCGTCAGCTAGAGTCTGTTGCTAGGACATTGTCTGTGCGAGAGCAGTTAGGGACAAATAGACAGATTTTTGTTGTGTCGATGGGTGGTTTTGATACGCATTCAGGTCAAGCGCAGAGTTTACCTAAATTGCAAAGTGCATTAGATGGCGCCCTTGGTGCATTTAATAGTGCGATGGAAAGTATGGGGCTGAGCAATAATGTAACCTTATTCACAGCATCTGATTTTGGACGCACCTTAGCAATTAATGGAGACGGCACAGATCATGGTTGGGGTGCGCATCACTTTGTAATGGGCGGTGCAATCAATGGTGGTACCGTATTTGGTGATATTCCTCCCGCTGAGCTGAATCATGAGTTGGATGCGGGCAGTGGCCGATTGATCCCAACAATGTCTGTTGATCAGTATGGCGCGGCATTAGGTCAATGGTTAGGGATTTCAGATTCTGAACTTGCGCAAGTTTTTCCAAACTTAAACAACTTTGGTGCGAGCCCTGCTTTGTTTGCGTAACAATATTTGTAGAAAGGTATATGCGTCGTTTGGACAAGATTATTAAACGACGCAGCTATACTTAAGTAAAATATTACTGGTTTATGAAGATGATGACAGTCGACAGCGGCAGCTTATATCTAATTTTAATCATACTCCTTATCTGTATTTGCTTTATATACGGGAATCGGTATAAATCAAAACTTAAGAAGCAACCACCTAAACAAAATGTTAAGGATAATAAGTAGATAGTTAACGATTAAGAACTTAGTACTTTGATTTAGTACAGCGTTTTTATCTTTTTTAGTTGTCTTAACGAAATTTTTTGTGTTCAAAGTATGTGTATTTACTCACACATATCCTTTTTGAAGGATATTTATTTTGTTAACTAGACTCTCATTTAGACACATGTGATTTAAGATTACTGCTTTATTTAATGGTTTGAATCGTTTTACGAATATTTTCACGAAGAAACTTATATCGTTAGCGATTTTTTGACTATCTTTTAGGGTAAGGAACAATTATTGGCCACCTTTTAGTGATTGGCATTAGGTTTACGCCCTGGAGAAATAAATGAATTTGCTAAAACGCTTATCCATTTTACAACTGACCGTTATTAGCTCTCTCGCCCTGATTCTTTTTATTTTTATCTTACTTGCAAAAGTGGCAACTCAGTATTGGCATGATTACACCTCTACAACGCAAGATATTGAATACATCAAACTATTAGATGCTATAGAAAAGATTGCTCACCATCATGCGGTCGAGCGTGGTTTGTCAGCAGGTTACTTGGGTAATCCAACCGCAGACGAAAAAAGACTTGTGTCAGCTCAACGTACAAAAGCCGACAACGCAGAAAAAGTCGTGCGAGATTTATACTCAGGGCAGTTTAGGGATGACGAAAAAGTTAAAAAATGGCTCCCTTTTCTATTTAAAGAATTGAATGAAAAGCCTTCAATCAGGCGTGAAGTTGACAACCAAAATAGCAAAAATGCATTTAAGTATTATAGCCATTTAAATCAGATAGCCATTGATACAGCAACGCGTATGCAAGCTTATATTAGTAATAGAGATCTGGCATCTAAACTGTCCATCGGATTTTTACTCGCCAAAAGTAAAGAGCGTAAAGGACAACTTAGAGGGAAAGTGAATGGCGTACTTGCTAAACAGCGGATCAATTCGCAAATAAGAGGTGAACTAACCTATTACCAGACTCAACTTGCTATTTTGAAGGAGCAATTAGAGACGTCTTTAGAAGGTGCGCAGCTTGAGGAATATCAAAGGGCCATGTCTGACTCCAGCGCCAGAGAGCTTGATAGAGTCATTAATTATTTAATTGAAGAAGATAATCCAGATTTTTCTACACTGATGTCGAGTAGTGATTGGTTTCCAAAAGCAACCAACCAAATTGTTGCGGTAAAAAAGATTCTAGACAAACAATGGCTTAAAACGGTCGATCACAGCACTGCTGTCAAAAGTGACCTTGTTAGTCAAAGCTGGTTTATTACGGTATCGTTCATCCTAGCAATGAGCGTGATTGCAGTCATAAACATGCATTTGGTCACATCACTCAAGCATGAGTTGTACCATTTAACTGGCATCTTAGAAAAAGTTGCTAATGAAGGTGATTTGACCCTGGATGTGCGATTGAAAACCAGTGACGAGCTTGGACAAATATCCGAGTCTATTCATAACACAGTATATGCATTCAAAGATCTACTATTAGGGCTCTCAAAGTCAATTAATGTCGGTACAGACTTAGGTGAGAAAATGGACAAGGCAGCAAGCCATGTGAACGAAGATGCTCAGCGCACACAATCAATGGCATCGAGTATTGCTGCTGCGATTGAAGAAATGGCCGCAACTAGTGAAGAGATTGCACGTTCTGCTTCAGACACCTTGGCTGCAAGCGATCAATTAAATAACGAATCACAAAAACTACTTGAGGACAATCAACGAAACTTAGACGCCATGAATGCCCTATCTGAACATATGGATATGGTTAACGAGATGGCTGCGAAAATGGAAAAGCAAGTTGCTGAGATCAACACTATTTTAGATTCAATTCGAAGTGTTGCAGATCAAACAAATTTACTGGCGCTTAATGCTGCAATTGAGGCTGCGAGAGCTGGTGAGCATGGAAGAGGTTTTGCGGTTGTTGCAGACGAAGTACGTGGACTTGCTAATAACAGTAAGGAGTCGTCAGAGCAAATATCTTCGCTACTTAGTAATTTAAACGAAATCAGTCAAAGTGTTGTTAACGCCATCAAAGAGAATACTCAACTTGCTAGCGAGATAATGAGCGAAGTTGAGGAAACACGCCTTGTTTCTATGCAAGTTAGTGAACACAGTAATAATGTTGAACAACTTACCACATCAGTTGCAACTGCTGCGCAGCAACAGTCAACAGTTGCACAAGATATTTCGACCAATACATCGGCTGTATTAGAAGCGGCTAACGATGAACTTGAAACATCCATTGCGCTTAAAGCACTTTTTGAGGACATGAAGTTGAACAGTGATACGCTGCAAAGAACGATGGATAATTTTAAGATTGACTAGCGCTCAATTCGCTTTTGAAATTTTAGGCTTTTGATATGTAGTTGGTTAAAGGCCTTTTCTATCTTAAGCCCCCTACTAATAAAATTAATTCTTATTCTCAATTATTTTATGTAAACACTTTAATTGGGTTAAGTAAAATGATAGTGTTGCTACATTATCACATAACAATATGGTTTTATGAGCGTTAATTCAGAAGTAAGTGTCCCTGCCACAAGCACTAAATACCTCATTGATGACTCCGCGAGCATCCTTTCAAAAATTTATGAGCCAGATACGGCTTTAACTTGTTTTTGCAGCCCTGCAAACTGGGCTAAAAGTAATGCTGCAATTCATTATGTTAAAAAGGCATCAGATAACTATTTTCAGTATCAGGGTGCAATTGAGAGCGAGTTGTTTGAACGGGTGAAGAGTTTATTTTCTGCTACAACGCATGGTGATTTACTTTTTGAACATATCGAGTTAATGCTGTTGATGTTTCAAGAGCTATTTGAGCCGAAAGAGATTGGTCTGCGGATATTGCCATGCACTTATTCATTGAGCCCAGCTTTTCATTTTCAAAACGGTGTTGTAAAAATGATGTCGACACTAGGTGGCTCTGGAGAGAGGTGGATTGAAAAAGAGTATGTGAAATATCATCCTTTAGAAAAAAATCAGCTTGCGCCAGCAATAAAGGAACCCAGAGAGTGTGATGTTAATACACTTTGCAATGGTGATATAGCCCTTGTTAAGGGGAAAAACTGGCAAGATCAAGAACACAATGCGGTAGTTTGTTCATCCCCTGCTTTTGATACCAATGAATCAAAACTTTGTATTTATATTGATTATTTGAGCTAACTTGATTTGAGAATACTTAATGAAAGAAGAGAGAGCCTCTTCTTTCAAATGTTACTTCTATTTATTTTGCTTGGCCTGTCCAGCTCCAACCCGGATACAATTTACCATTTACGTTCGCATTGTTCCCTATAATGATAGACAGTGGCTTATCTACCGCTTTCCAGTTGTATGCTTTTGAATGCTCGAGTTCAAAAACCACATTGCCCCAGAGTGAATATGGCCCAGCTATCGTTGACTCTTTGTAGGCTGCAAAGTGGCTTTGGCCGCCCATCATGATTTCACCGGCTCGACTTTTGTTATTTATCTCTGCTGCGCCTTTACTCCAAATCATCAATTGACTGATGTTACTTTTATTGTCAGCTAAAAAATAGCCATTCCCCGCCACTTGAACAGATTTAAAGTGATTGCTATCAGTCGACTGCCCTGCAGACGTATCGTAGATTTCTAGCCTCATTTGATCTGTGTGCTTGTTAAATTCAACATATGAGCTGCCGTATACGCCAATAGAGTTACCAGACATATTTTTAAAGTATGCAGTGCTGTTGTCTGTAACCGAAAATTGCAAAAATGCAGCATCTTCAGCAGATTTTGCATTCGTGGTAACGTGGTCAAATTTTACCAAACTATTTGCTTTCAACTCAACGGCAGACATATGATTTGGTACATCAATATTGATATTTTTGAGCACAAAATCACTAGCTTCCACTAAGACGGCGCTTTTTTGAGTATATTCTTGATTATGCCGAACTCGAATTGACCCTGTACGCCCTTCGTCATTTTGAATTTCGAAATGGCTTTGCACTATGCTAATCGGGCCATTACATACACCAGAAACTGTAAATTGAACTGATTTGGCTAAATAGGCTTTTTCCACCGCTTGACTAAGTGCAGTTGGATCTTCATTACAATCAATATTTAGATCAAGACGTTTGATAATTTCAGTGTCACCAATAGAATTATTACCTCCTAACTCATGTGAATACACGTGCTGACTAGTCATTAACCCCAGAGGTAATAATGCTAATTTAATCAATTGATTAGTTTTCATTTAATCGTCCTTATATCAAATTTACTTTACATGTTGTTGTACAACTAATACTTACTATTAGTTGTTATTCAAAGCTTGTTTCTAAGCTGTATCCATATTGAATCGATACCGCTTTTCTGCAGCAGCTTTTAAGTTAGTCAAATTGTTTGACTATTAGACATTAACGTAAGAAAGCTTTTTAGGTCAAAATTTAATCGATAACTGAGGTGTAATAATTGTTATAAGGTATCATAAATCATTTTATTCATGATTCTGAAATATTAGATTAGATAGAGTTGTATAGAATAGGTATGTTCTGACAGATTTTTTGTAAATAACTTTTCAGGTACCGGTTGACATTATTTGTTAGCCATCATTAAAACTCAACGCTAAGTTGAATTAATTGCTTAGTAACAGCTTCAATAAAATCAAATTTTACATTAAAAAATCACATTAATATTACAATTGAAATATTTTTCATATAAAGTTGCATCCTTAATTACTAAATAATTCATTAAAAAACACGGTAAACGGAAATAACTATGTTCAAAAAATCCCTAATTGCTTCTGCGATTGCATGCTTCTTAATACCTGCTCATGCCGAAGTGCTCATATCTGAATATGTTGAAGGCAGCAGCTATAACAAAGCGATAGAAATCTATAACAACAATGAGACTGAAGTCGATTTAAGTAACTATCGTTTGCAGTTTTATTTCAATGGTAATACAACAGCAGGTACGAGTATTTCATTGGAAGGAATGCTCGCAGGTAAGCAAACACATGTTTTAGTGCATGCAAGGGCGAGTGAAGAACTACGTGTAAAAGCACAACAACAAAAAGATGGCAGCTGGTTTAATGGCGACGATGCGATTGTTTTGACTAACAATGGTGTTGCTGTTGATAGCATTGGGCAGATAGGCTTTGATCCTGGCTCTTCTTGGAGTGATCAAGGTGTTTCAACAAAAGATAAAACACTGATCCGCTTTGCATCAGTAGCGACTGGCGATGTAGTAGCAGATGACGAGTTTGTTCCTTCTGTTCAGTGGGAAGCGCTTCCTAAAGATGATTTTTCTAATATCGGGTTGCATAACTCGACTGATCCAACTGAGCCACCAGCGCTTGAATGTGATGTAGACAACACATTGATCTCTACGATACAGGGTGAAGGTGCACAAAGCCCATTAGTAGGTGAACAAGTTGAGATACAAGGTATCGTTACAGCCTCTTTAGTAGGTGATGACCAAATGAAGGGCTTCTTCATCCAAGAAGAGACGTTGGATCAGGATGATAACCCGCTTACGTCAGAAGGTATATTTGTTGCTCATCAATATCTTTCTATCGTCGAAGGTCAAGTATTGAAACTTGCAGGCACAGTCAGAGAGTCATATGGCCAAACTCAAATCAGTAGCGTTACTGGCTTTGTTTTTTGTGGCACTGATGCGGTGACTAGCACAGATATCACGATTCCAGCTGAGTTAGGCCTTGAAGCCTATGAGGGCATGTTTGTAAACATCACAAATGAACTCGTTGTAAACGATACATATGGCTTAAAGCGATACGGTGAAGTTAAACTCGGTTCTGAGCGTTTATTCCAAGGCACTCAAGTAGCACTGCCTGGTGAAGCGGCTAATGAAATCGAGCGCCTAAATATAACGAAAGAAATTACACTTGATGACGGGTCATCACAACAAAATCCAGAGGTGATCCCCTACCCTTCACCAGAATTGGATGCATACAATACGCTGCGTCTTGGAGATAAGGTATCAAATATTGAAGGTGTAATGGGTTATGGATTCTCGCAATACCGCATTCATCCTACGGTTACACCGAACTTCATCTCATATAATTCTAGAACAGACGCGCCTCAAATCGAAAAGCAAGGAAACTTGAGGCTGGCGAGTATGAATGTTCTGAACTTTTTTAATGGCGATGGTTTAGGTGGCGGATTCCCAACTGAACGCGGCGCAGACTCGGTTGAAGAATTTGAGCGCCAAAAAGCCAAACTTATCTCTGCCATTATTAAGCTAGATGCAGATGTTATTGGTTTACTAGAATTGGAAAATGATGGTTTTGGCGAGAATTCAGCCATTGCAGAGTTAGCAAACGTGTTAACTAATGCTGATAGCAACAACACTTATGGTTACGTTGATTTTGGTACTGATAATGTGGGTACTGATGCCATCATGTCAGGGATTATTTACCGTACCAACAAGGTGAAGCAAGTCGGTACGCCAGCATTTACAGACGCAGTTCCGTTTGACTATGGTAATAGACCGCCCGTCGTGCAAAGCTTTGAGGATATATCTACGACAGATGTATTCAACGTTGTTGTAGCGCATTTACGTTCTAAAGGAAGCTGTAGTAAGGCGGAAGGTCTAGATCAAGATCAAAATGATGGTCAAGGCTGCTGGAACCAAACACGTGTTACGGCTGTTAACGAGCTTCATGCGTGGCTATCTAGCAATCCTACGTCTGTTGCGGATGAAGATACGGTTATATTAGGTGATTTTAATGCTTATAACATGGAAGACCCAATTAGTCAGATGATAACTAATGGCTACGTTAATTTACGTAATGAGATTAATGGTGATGCTACAAGCTATTCTTATGTTTTCAAGGGCCGTTTGGGTAGTCTTGACCATGCTTTTGCAAGCGATTCTATGACGCAAAAAGTAGTTGGTGTGGCGGATTGGCATATTAATGCAGATGAACCTGTTGCGCTCGATTACAATACTGAATACAAATCAGACAAGCATCAACAGTCTTTATACGCCGAACATGCCTACCGTTCATCAGATCATGATCCAATTGTTATCGACATACAAACGCAAGACCCTTACCCTGTTATTGAAGGCACAATTGATAACATTTACGGTTGGTTTTGGTGGCAGCGCACTTCTATTGAAGTACCAGAGGGTTACAACAATCTGGAGGTAACAATTGAAGGTCAAGGAGAAGCAGATTTATACCTAAGACATAAACGTAAGCCAAGGTTTCACAAGTTTGATTGTCGTCCATACCTATGGGGTAGTAACGAGAAATGTATTATTAATGATGTAGAAGCAGGTATTTGGCATATAGGCTTAAGGGGCTTTTTGCCTTATCGCAATGTAACGTTGAATTATAAAATTGTTCGTAACTAAATTTCTAAATGCTATAAGTAAAGTTATTCAACGATAAACTTGTATCTCATCAAATAAACCTGATAGCCCTCTAAATTATCACCGTTCAATAGAGGGCTATTGTTACCATTTCATTTTCAAGAGTTCCCCGCGATTTAACTAACTTGCGCATTACTGAGGTCTAATCCTGATATGCACTCAGAATCCTATTAGTGATTAGTTTGTAGTAGCTTAAAATTATGAAAACAACAAGTGAATGAAGTTTGACCTGATAGGGGCATAAATGAATTTAGATGTTGATTTAAGCTTGCTCAGTCTATTTTTTTTAAAATTTTAAATTGTTTAATTAATTGAGTTTACGTGAGGCAGTAATGGGGCC